>SCTK01000011.1 GCA_004298905.1 Burkholderiaceae bacterium
GTGTGGAAGGTGAGGTGAAGGGCTTCATCTACGCGACAAGATTCCCATCCTCAGGGTGGGCCCAAGCTCTCTTCACCTCTTGTGATAATAGCTAATCATCACAGTGAACAAGATACAAGGTTGGGTTGCAAACCCAGCAATCAGCCGCGAAGCACGTACATCAGCGTCATCAAGCATCACAGGTAGAATAAATGGGGACAGACCACGTTTTCCAGAAGTTCCAAAGCAAAAAGCCCCATCGTTGCCGATGGGCCACTGGAATACTAAGGCCCTGAAACAAAATCATCGAAAGGAGCGATCCAATGATGTACAAGGGTGGCTGCCACTGCGGGCAGGTCGCGTTCGAAGCCGAAGGCAATCTAGAGAAAGTTGTGGAGTGCAATTGCTCAATTTGCAGCAAGCGTGGTTCACTTCACTGGTTTATTCCCCGCGAGAATTTTCGTTTGCTCAGCCCCGAGGACGGCATGGGCACATACACATTCAACAAGCACGTCATTAAACATCGCTACTGCCCAAAGTGCGGGTGTGCGCCCTATAGCGAAGGTATCGCGCCTTCTGGTAACTACATGGTTGCTATTAACGCCCGTTGCTTGGATGGTGTCGACTTGTCAGCTATCAAGGTAGGGCATTTCGATGGGCGCAGTCTTTGAGCACCCGCCGCCCTACCAACGCTAATTTGCAACGACAGGGGTTTTTACGCGCGTAAGCTCTTCAGTTCTTTTTTCATCCAGTCCACGAACACGCGCGTGCGCGACGGCAGCAGGCGTGCGTGTGGGTAGACGATGCTGAGCGGCAGTGGTGCCACCTCGAATTGATCGAGCACGATACGTAGACGCTTCTGCGCGATATAGGGCATTGCCTGATAGGCGATGAAGCGGCCGAATCCCATTCCTTCAGCGCAGGCCTCGGCTGCTGCGGCCACCTGGTTGAACTCGAGGTTGCCCGATACCGGTACCGTGAACTCGCGCGACCCGTCGCGGAACGCCCACGGCGAACTTGATATTCCGGTGGAGCAAATGCAGTTGGCGGTGGCCAGCTCTTTGGGGTGTTTGGGCACGCCGTGCTTGCGTAGATACGCTGGACTCGCAGCCACCAGACGCCGAATCGTGGTCACCTTCTGAGCCACCAGCGAGGAATCGTCGAGATGTCCGATACGGATGCCGACGTCGATGTTTTCTTCCAGCAGGTTGACGATATGGTCGGCGAGCACCAGTTTGCAACGTACTTTGTCGTAGCGCTGCACGAAGCGCGTCACCGCCGGCGCGACATAAAACTGGCCGAACAGAACCGGCGCTGTGATCGTGAGCGTGCCGCTGGGTTCAGCCTGACCCGCAGTCAGCGCCGCTTCCGCTTCTTCCACTTCCGCCAGAATGCTGCGGCAACGTTCGAGGTAGACCTTGCCTTCCTCGGTCAGCGATATCCGGCGCGTGGTGCGATTGAGCAGCCGCACGTTCAGGTGTTCTTCCAGCGTTGCCAGCGTTCTGACTACGGCGGGCAAGGAGGAGCGCAGTGCATTTGCGGCGGCGGTGAGGCTGCCTTCATCAACGATTCGGACGAAGGTGTGCATCGAACGAAGTTTATCCATGGCGGGAGCATTACACCGATTATCGGAGTAGTCAAATCCAATACACCATATTTATTAATGCGGCTCTGACGGCCAGAATGACTGCATCAACTCACAAGGAATCCCGATGACAACAACCACCACGCCCTATGCCCGCCCCGCGCACCCAATCAAGCTTTACCGTTTCCACCTGTCCGGCCACTCGCATCGCGTCGAGCTATTCCTTTCCTTGCTCGGTCTGCCGTATGAATTGATCGAGGTGGATCTGCGCGCCAAGGCGCACAAGACCGAGGCGTTTCTCAAAATGAATTGCTTCGGCCAGGTGCCGGTGATCGATGACGATGGCGTGATCGTTACCGACTCCAACGCCATCCTGATTTATCTTGCCGGCAAGTACGACGACGGTTATTGGCTGCCGTGTGATCCTGTCGGCGCGGCAACCGTGCAGCGTTGGCTTTCGGTGGCGGCGGGCCCGGTGGCTTATGGACCCGCTGCCGCTCGCCGCAGCACGGTGTTTGGCGCAGCACCCGATGCCGGTGATGCGATCGCGCGCGCCAATGCCTTGTTTCTCGTGATGGAGAAGGTGCTTGCCGCGTCACATTTTCTTGCCGGTGCCACGCCGACTATTGGAGATATCGCCTGCTACAGCTACATCGCGCATGCGCCGGAAGGTAACGTGTCGCTCGATCCCTATCCCGCGCTGCGGGCCTGGCTTTCACGTATTGAGGCGCTGGTCGGATTCGTGCCGATGGAAGTAACACGGGTCGGTTTGGCGGCGTGAGTCGTACCGATGACTTTATCCGAACATCCGCAGGACGACTCACCGTTTCATCGCGGTGAGCAAGCAGTGCAGACGCGTGTTGGCGTGCGCGACAAAATGCAGTCGTTCGGCGAGCGCGTCATCCGCGATTTCATGCCTGAGCAGCATCGTGAGTTCTTCGGGCAACTGCCGTTGATTGTGATTGGTGCCGTCGATGCTACGGGAAGCCCGTGGGCCTCCATGCTGATGGGCGCACCGAGTTTCATCTCTTCGCCGGATTCGCATTTGCTGCATATTGATGCGCATCTTCTGGCGGGCGATCCGTTGGCTGATTCGCTGAATGAAGGCGCCGATGTTGGGCTCCTCGGAATTGAATTCCATACGCGTCGGCGCAACCGTGTGAACGGGCCGATCGTGGGCAAGGATGCGCACGGCTTCACGTTGCAGGTGCGGCAGAGCTTCGGCAACTGTCCCAAGTACATCAACAAGCGAAGCTGTGAAATTATTGGCCCGCAGAATATAACGCCGCAGGCGCCGCGCATATCGGATCGACTCGATGCTTCTAGCGCGGGCCAGATTCGAAGCGCGGATACATTCTTCATTGCGACGCATTGCTCGGAGACACCTTCACAGCGCTCTCATGGCGCCGATGTCTCTCACCGCGGCGGCAAACCCGGCTTCGTTCGCATCGACGACGAACATACCCTCACGTGGCCCGACTACTCCGGCAATTTTCTTTTCAACACGCTGGGCAACCTGATGCTCAATCCTCGTGCCGGACTGCTGTTTCCCGATTTCGAATCGGGCGACATGCTGTATCTATCGGGTCGCGGGGAAGTAATCTGGGACGGCGATGAGGTTGAGGCCTTCCCCGCAGCGCAACGGCTGGTGCGCTTTCACATCGACCGGCTGGTGCAACTTCCGGCAGCCTTGCCGATGCGCTGGCGGTTCGAGGAATATTCGCCGTTTCTGGAATAGACCGATTTCAAGGCGCGTAAGTCATACCCCGTAGAGCGCCAATCCCACCGGGAGACTTTCTTTGATCGTAGCGCAGCGTATTGCGCCGCACGCGATGCGAGAAGACCTCGAAATGCATCGTCATCATGATTGGCGCTGGCGGCGCTCAGGCCCAGGGTATTGCCTGGGGGCGGGCGAGGAGGCCGCATCGCGGCCGTTGCGTGGCCGCCTGAGGTTGCCTTCCCACTGGCATTGCATCGCCATGCAGCGATAACGGCCGACCGGGCGGACGACGCTGACCAGGCGATCGAGTGGGCGGCGCGGCACGCGCAACAAATCTCCGCCGCATAGGGGGCATTTTTGTGTATTCATGGTTGCAGCATTGGATACTGTCCCGGCCACGAGGTTCCCAAGCTGAAAACGCTGCCTGAACAGGAAACAGGCCACGTTTTCACAATACCATCCCCCGTACAATCGACGGAGCGTTATCGGTGTGCTATCTGCCATAGAGCGAGACCCGAAGCACGGGGCCAATCCATCTCACCGAAAAGATCCTTACCTACTCTGCCGGCACTCCCAGTGCGAGTGCCGATGCAAGCTTGTAGTAACGTGCCGCTTCTTCCTGCCGGTCGTTGGTTTCGCAGAGTTGCGCGAGGGCGAAGGCGGCTTTTGGTTTGGGCTGGATGTGCAGGCTGTCCACCAAATAATGTTCGGCCTTGCCCCAGAGGTGGCGGCGGGCGCACAGACGGCCGAGCGTCATCAGCAGTGTGGCGTCATTGGGGTGTGCAATCAGCCATTTCTCGGCACGTTCAACCTGGGTAAGTTTGCTGTGTTCGTCGAAGCAATCGCCATATAAATCAACCAGGCGCGTGTCCCAGTCTTTTTCCAGCACTTCTTCGGCGATACGGCTGGCGCGGCCACCCATCTGGTTGCGGTTGAAGGCTTGCATCGCGGCCAGCGCAATATCGGATTGCATTTGCTCGTAGGCAGGCAGTGTTTGCCAGAAGTTTTCCAGCCCGTTGACGTCGTCGTCCAGTTCGTGCAATTGATGGCTGATGGCAAAGTATTTCAGTTTGCGCACCACGGCCGGGTGCAGAGCATCACGCTTGTCGAGTGTGCGCAGCAGACGCAACAGCTGGCGCCAGTTGCCGGCCCGCTGATGCAGGCGCACAGCAAAACGCATCGGTTCGATGTGACGCCCGCCCGCCTGCTTCAACTCTTCCAGCGCTTGCAGCGCCACTTCGTTTTCACGGGCATCGCTGGCCAGTTCGACGGTGCTCATCAGGCTGGCGACACGCAGCGCCTTGTCGCGGCGCGACAGTTCGAGCCAGCGGTCGCGGCGCTGATATTCCTTCATGCGATGTGCGGCGCGCGCGGCGACCAGTGCCGCCAGCCCCACCCACTGTTCGGAATCCATCGCGGCCTGGGCACGCTTTTCGGCGCGGGCGAAGCGCCCTTCATAAAGCGCCGTCAGCGCATCGGCCAGGCCGACGCGGGCTTGCTCTTCGCGCCGCTCCTTGCGCCAGGCGCGCACTTGCAAAGGCAGGCGCAAAGTGGCGCGCGTGGCACGCACGACGATATAAAGCACAATGAACAGCAGCGCCGCGGCCAGCACAAAAGTATTGAGTGACAGATCGACCCGGTACGGCGGCACAAAAAACACGACATTGCCAGGATTATTCTGCGCCAGCAGGGCGACGGTGACGGCACATGCGATCAGCGCCAGAGTCCAGAACAGATTGCGCATGATCGTTCCTATTTTTGTTTTTCGTTTTGCACCGGCTTGAAATTGCGCACGGCATTCAAGCTGTCGGACAGGCTGGGCAGCTCGATGACGATGGTGCTCGCTTGCAGTTGTTTGAGCGTATCTTCTGCGGCGATCACGCTGTGCTGACTGGTATCGAAATATTTTTCCACCCACACGGTTGCCGCCCTGAGATCGGCGCGATACGCCGCTTCGTTGCGCGAGAGCACGGACAGGCGCGCGTTGAGTAGACGCAGTTTCAAATGCTCGCGCAAATAAAACACCTGTTCCGGCATCAGGAACAGGGCATCGTCTTGCTCGACCTTGCGCACCTGAATCAGGTTGGAGAGATCGCCTTGCATTTCATCCCAGGCCGCTGCGATTTGCACGCGCGTTTTTTGCCACAGGTTTTCCAGACCGCTGATGGCGGCCGCCGGTTTGTCGCCGGGTTTACCTGACTTCACGGGTGGTGCGGCAGGTGTCTTCTCCTTCGGTTTCACTTGCGGCGGCCGCGCATCGGCCAGTGCGGGCAGGTTGTCGATCGTGCCGATCAACGTGTCGATTTTCAGCGTGATACCGGCCAGATCGACAAAGGGCAAGACTTTCAAGCGCTCGATATCACGCGCCAGCACGCGCCGCAGCGGTAGGAACTGTGGCCGGTCGGCGCGCGCCAGACGCGCATCGGCAGCCTGCAGCGCGATGATCGCGCCCTGCACATTGCCCGCCAATTGCAATTGCTGGCTGGCCACCGAAAGGATCTGTTCGATTTCGCTCAACGCCCATTCGTCGCGCGAACGCGAAAGGTCTTGGTACAACTGTTCCAGCGCCGCTTGCTGACTGCGCGATTGCGCAATATTGGCTTCCAGCACCGCCAGCCGGTCTTGCATTTCACGCGCCAGATCCTGCGCGGTGCGCGCATACGATTGCGTTTCCATGCTCATGCTCTGGCTTTCCTGGCTGCGCCGCGCCACCTCGTGTTGCAGGCTGTCCACCTGCTGGCGCGACCAGATGAATTGCAGCACCAGCAGCGCCACCAAAATCAGCAGCAGCCATTGCGTGCTTTTCCATTGCGTCAATACTTCCCTGATTTTGTTGCTCATGTGCGGCATCTCGCGTGCGGAGGAGGTTCGATGGTTTGAAATTTTTCCCGTATTCGACTTGCCGGGATTTGTCTGGGCCGGCGCAGCCGCCAGTGTAGTCAATGCGACAATTTTCTCCACGATAGAATCATCGCCCGCGCCTGACAATCGAATGTTGGCAAAGCCCAACTGTTTCGCCTGCTCGGCAATGCGCGGATGCGGCGCCACAATGGTTTGCCGGCGCAGCCAGGCACGACCCGTCTGCCCCAGCAAGGCATCGACGGCAGCGCACATATTGCGCAAGCCTTCGCTGCTGGTGGCGATCAAAATCAGGGGCCGGTCACGTTGCGCCAACGCATGCCATTGCGCTTGTTGCGCAGCCGTGAACACCGCTGCACGGCGTTGATAACAGGCCACCACATCGACCTGCGCACCCTGAGCGTGTAACTGTTCGACGATCAGATCGCGCCCCTGCGTGCCGCGCAGCACCAGCACGCGGGCCTGTGCCAGCGGCACCGGCAAGGCATCTGGGCGATTCAATTGTTTCAGCAGACTTTCGGAATCGAAGCGCAGATTCTCGGCATCGGTCTCATCGACATGCTGAGGCGAAATAATCGTGCAGTGCGCATCAGTCAAGCCCCGCCCCTGCAAGGCGGCGCGGCTGCCCGGCCCCATCACGCCGATCGCAGTGGCCGCCGGCCAAGGCCCCTGCCAGTGCGCCAGCACCTGGGCAATGGCATTGGGGCTGACGAAGACGACCAGCTGGTATTGCGCCAGATTGGCCAATGCAGCCCGCAGCAGTGTCAGATCCTCAATCGGCAGGATCTCGATCGCCGGGCTTTCAAACACTTCCAGATGCTGTGCACGCAAACGCGCGGTCAAGGCCGCTGCCTGCGGCGTTGGCCGGGTGTTGACGATCAGCGGTGGTTGCAGTTCGATATTCATGCGGGCGGAGTGCAGGCAGCAAGAATGTCTTGTGCGCCCTGTACCCGCAATTGCGCGGCCACCGCGGCGCCCAGTGCTTCGACCTGATCCGCCGGGCCACTGGCGTTGGCTTGCACCAGACGGCTGCCATCCGGCATGCCAACGCAAGCGCGCAGGCTGACAGTATCGCCCAGCACCGTGGCATACGCAGCCAGCGGCACGCTGCAATTGCCGCCCAAGGCGCGCGATACGGCACGCTCGGCAAGGACGGCACTGGCGCTGTGGGCGTGATGCAATGGCGCGAGCCAGCCCTGCATATCGCTGCGCGTGCTCAGGGTTTCGATGCCGAGTGCGCCCTGTCCGGCAGCGGGAAGAAGTTCGGTCGTCGGCAGGATCTGCCGGATGCGCTCGACCAGACCCAATCGTTTCAGCCCAGCTGCGGCCAGCACGATGGCCTGATACTCGCCCCGGTCGAGTTTTGCCAGGCGGGTATCGAGGTTACCGCGCAGGGGTTCGATTTTCAGTTGCGGATACAGGGCGCGAATCTGCGCTTCACGGCGCAGGCTGGAGGTACCGACGACTGATCCAGCGGGCAACAAATCAAGCCGGCCATATTGATTCGACACCATCACATCGCGCGGGTCTTCGCGTTCCATGACGGCTGCGAGAGTGAATTCCGGCTCCAGCTGCATCGGCACATCCTTGAGCGAATGCACCGCCAGATCGGCGCGCCCTTCCAGCAGCGCGACTTCGAGCTCCTTGACGAACAGGCCTTTGCCGCCGGCCTTGGACAGCGAACGATCGAGGATTTGATCGCCGCGCGTAGTCATGCCCAGAATGCTCACGTCACACTGCGGATACAGTGTCCGCAGCAAAGCCTGCACATGCTCCGCCTGCCACAGGGCGAGCCGGCTTTCACGCGAAGCAATGACAATTTTCTGGGGATCGGATGACATGGCTGGTGGCTGGATTTTGCGTGGCGAGTTTAACATGGCATAGTCTGCAAAATTTCCAAAAAAACACCCACCTTTCATGCGTATCCTTGTCCTGTGCGACCGCTTTCCCTGGCCGCTGACCAATGGTCAGAATCTGCGGATCTATCACTACGTCAACGCGCTCAAGGGGCGGCATCAATTCGATCTGCTCTGCTATGGTGATATAGCGGCGATCCCACCTGAGATTCACACACTCTTTGGCCGCATCGATTGCACGGCCAGACCGCGCGCGCAAAAATTCAGCGGCGTGCGGAAGCTGTGGTCCGCGTTCGACATGGAGCAGTTCGTGCTCAAGTGCCCGCGCACGACCGAACAAATCGCATGCTGGCAACGGGAGCAACCGTACGACCTGATCTGGATCTCCGGCTGGGACATGGTGGTCAATCTGCCGCCAGGTTTGCAGGTGCCGGTGCTGATGGATGCCGTGGACGACGGTTTGCTGGAACACCGCCGCGAAGTGCACACCGCGCCCACACTGAAACGCCGTCTGCATGCCTTGAAATTGCTGTGGATGAATTACCGGTTTGAGAAACGCTATTTCGCGCCGCAAGATGGTGTGCTGTTTGTATCTGAACGCGATGCCGCTTCGTTTCAGGCGATCGCGCCGCACACCAAAGTGTTCGTCGTGCATAACGGTGTCGATACCGATTACTTTGCGCCGCTGGGTCTGCCCAAACGCGCGCATACGGTCATCTTCGAGGGCAACATCAGCTTCGGCCCCAACTACGATGGCCTGCTCTATTTCTGCAACGACATCCTGCCGCTGATTCGTGCGCGCTGTCCCGATGTCGCGCTGCATATTGTCGGCCGCGATCCGCCAGCAGAAATTCAAGCGCTGGCAACTGCGCGCATCGGCGAACCGGGTATCGTCGTCACCGGCTTTGTCGATGACGTGCGTCCCTATCTCGATCAAGCCACGGTGTTTGTCTGCCCCCTGCGCAAGGGCGCGGGCATCAAGAACAAGTTGCTGCAAGCCTGGTCCATCGGTCTGCCGATTGTGGCGACCTCGATCACGCTGGGGGGATTAAAAGCCGAGCCGGAACAGAATGTCGTCGTCGCCGACACGCCGCAAGCCTTTGCCGATGCAGTGCTGCGCGTGTTTGCCGATGCAGTGCTGCGGCAACGATTGTCTGAAAATGCGCGCACGACCGCGTTGAGTCATTACAGCTGGCAACAAAAAGCGCAGGAACTGGAAACCGTGATGTTGTCTCTGGCACGGCCGCAACACACCACGTGACTATTTGAACGGCTTGGCCTGCAGGTGCGGGTTGTTGAGCCGCTGTTGAATCAGTGTCATATCCCGATAGCCGTACAGCCCCAACACCTTGGTCACATACATGCGCGTTTCGGGATAGGGTGGGATGCCATTGTATTTATCGACCGCACCCTCACCCGCGTTGTAGCCCGCCAGCACATGGTCGAGACGTCCGTTGAAATAATCCATCAGCCAGCGCAAATACGCCAGCCCGGCGCGAATATTGTCCTGCACACCCATGGGCGTGCGCACGCCAAAGCGCGCTGCGGTACCCGGCATCAACTGCATCAAACCCAGCGCACCCTTGGACGATTGCGCGTGGCTGTTGAAACCCGACTCGACTGCAATCACCGACAGCGCCAGCCGCGGATCGATGTTGTAGCGCGGCGCCCATTGCCGCACCAGCAACACCGTCAAGGTATTTTGCGGCTGTTGCACCAGACGATCGAGATCGGTTTTTGAATCCAGCTTCAGACCCGGCTGCTTCTGCGTGAGCACCTCTTTCGGACTGAAACACGGCGGCAGTTTTTCTTCGTTGATGGGTGGAATGAATTTCAAACTGTTCTGCGCGTATTCGTGACCATCGGCCGCAGCGCGCTTGAACAACGTCGCTGCAATCCAGTTGTCGCGCTCAACGCCGCGACCGTTGAAATACATCCAGCCCAACCGGTAATTGGCTTCCGCATTGCCGCCCTTGGCCGCCTCGCAATAGGTGGCCTGCGCCACATCCAGATTCTGCTCCACGCCCTCGCCATGTTCGGCCATCTGGCCCAGCTGGAGCAGGGTTTCCGGCGAAGCATGCGCGAGGAGTGGCAGACACAACGCCACCAACATGCACACACGCCAACGGTACAACATCAGCGCACTCCGCCTTGCAAGTCCTGCTGCAAGTCTGCCACCGCTTCCAGCCCCACGGCCACGCGAATCAAATCTTCGCTGATGCCCGCCGCGGCGCGCGCTTCCGGCGTGATGCGCGCATGGGTCGTGCTGGCCGGATGGGTGATGGTGGTCTTGGTGTCGCCGAGGTTGGCGGTGATCGAACACAGTTTCGTTTGGTCGATCAAGCGCCACGCCGCATCGCGCCCGCCTTCGATATCGAACGACACAATCGCGCCGCCGGATTTCTGCTGCCGCAACGCAAGCGCATGTTGCGGATGCGATTCCAGGCCGGGGTAATAGACGCGTCGCACTTGCGGCTGTTGTTCCAGCCAGCGCGCCAGTGTCAGCGCACTGGCCGACTGACGTTCCATGCGCAGGCTCAGGGTTTCGAGTCCCTTCAACAGTACCCAGGCATTGAACGCCGACAGCGTCGGGCCCGCGGTACGCAAGAAAGGCAGGATCGTTTCGCGAATGAATTTCTGCGTGCCCACCACGGCGCCGCCCAGCACCCTGCCCTGCCCGTCCAGATATTTGGTGGCCGAGTGAATCACGACATCAGCGCCGAATTCAAACGGGCGTTGCAGCGCTGGTGTGCAAAAACAATTGTCGATCACCAGCACAATGCCGCGCTGTTTGGCCAGCGCTGCCAGCGCGGCGATATCGGCCAGTTCCATCAGCGGATTGGAAGGCGTTTCGACATAGAACAATTTGGTGTTGGGCCGGATCGCCGCTTCCCATTGCGCGGGATCGGACAGCGCCACATAACTCGTCGTTACGCCGAAACGGCTCAGGATGGTGTTGAACAGATTCACCGTCGAGCCGAAGATGCTTTGCGACGAGACGATATGGTCGCCTGCCGAGAGTGCGGCCATGCAGGTGGTCAGAATCGCGGCCATGCCGGACGACGTGGCCAGGCAATCCTCGCCGCCTTCCAGCGCGGCCAGACGCTGCTCGAACATCGTCACCGTGGGATTGGTGAAGCGCGAATAGACATTGCCCGGCTCAGCCCCGGAAAAACGCGCGGCCGCCTGCGCAGCTGAATCGAACACGAAACTGGAGGTGAGAAACAGCGCCTCCGAATGCTCGTTGAATTGCGAGCGCTCCGTGCCGGCACGCACCGCCAAGGTATCGATATCCCAGTCTTTATTCATGATGTGATTTCCAAAAAACAAAACCCGCTTGCGATAAAGCGAAGCGGGTTTGCTGACCACTCGCTTTAGCTGAATTTATCAAGCGCCCGCAAGCTGAATTCAAATCGGCGCATGGCAACATGCTATGCCCTGCCATCATCGGCGTCAAGCGTCGTTGCTGGTAAAGCCCAGATTCAACTGCGTGCCGCCGCCTTCGCGCTCGGAAGGGTTGAGGCGCGCAAACTCGATGCGGTCGAGATATTCGGGTGTGATATCACCGGTGATGTAGTGGCCGTCGAAGCAGGATGCTTCGAAATTGGTCAGCGCCGGATTGACGTCGCGCACCGAGCGTTTCATATCTTCAATGTCTTGATAGACGAGAAAATCGGCGCCGATCTCGCGGCAGATCTCGTCGTCGCTGCGGCCGTTGGCGATCAATTCGCCGCGCGTAGGCATGTCGATGCCATACACATTGGGGAAACGCACCGGCGGCGCGGCCGAAGCGAAGATCACCTTGCGCGCACCCGATTCGCGCGCCATTTGCACGATCTCGCGGCTGGTGGTGCCGCGCACGATGGAATCGTCGACGATCATCACACTCTTGCCCTTGAACTCGACCGGCATCGGGTTGAGTTTCTGGCGCACGGATTTTTTGCGCGCGGCCTGGCCTGGCATGATGAAGGTGCGGCCGACATAACGGTTCTTGATGAAACCTTCGCGATAATCAATGCCCAGCTTGAGTGCCAGTTGCATCGCTGCCGGGCGACTGGAATCGGGAATCGGCACCACGACATCAATGTCGCCGGCAAAAACTTCGCGCTTGATTTTCTCGGCCAGATATTCGCCCATGCGCAGACGGGCCGCATAGACCGAGACGCCATCCATCACCGAATCGGGCCGGGCCAGATAAACGTATTCGAAAATGCAGGGATTGAGGCTGAAACTTTCCGCGCATTGCTGGCTGAAGAAATTGCCGTCGCGATCGACGATGACCGCTTCACCGGGCGCCACATCGCGCACAAAGCGGAAACCCATGCCTTCGAGCGCCACGCTTTCCGACGCCAACATGTATTCGGTGCCCCGTTCGGTTTCCGCCTTGCCGATCGCCAGTGGACGAATCCCATAAGGATCGCGAAAACCCACCAACCCGAAACCAGCGATTTCCGACACCACCGCATACGAGCCGCGCACGCGCCGATGCACACCCGCAACTGCCTTGAACACACTGGCCGGTTCGATGGAAAAATGACTGGTGGCTTCCTGCAGTTCATGCGCAAAAACATTCAGCAGAACTTCGGAATCGGACTCGGTGTTCACATGACGACGGTCGATGCGGAACATTTCGTCCTTGAGCTGGATCGCATTGGTCAGGTTGCCGTTGTGCGCGAGGATGATGCCGAACGGCGCGCTGACATAGAACGGCTGGGCCTCTTCCGAATTGGCGGCGGAACCGGCGGTGGGATAACGCACCTGCGCAATGCCGGAGTTGCCTGGCAAGGAACGCATATTGCGGGTACGGAACACGTCGCGCACCAGGCCATTGCCCTTGTACATGTTGAACGCATTCTCGGTCGCAGTGGCAATGCCTGCCGCGTCCTGACCACGATGCTGCAACAGCAGCAAAGCGTCATACAACAGTTGATTGACCGGTGTTTTTGCTACGACGCCAACGATTCCGCACATAATCCAGTCACATGAAAAAACTAAAATGAAATCCGTTTGGCCACCGTATTGGGCAGCCACGGTTTGAGTGTGTGCATCGAGGTCTCAATCAACGGCGTGAGCAAGGCGTTACGCCAGATTGGTTGTTTCGGCAATTCTGTCATGCCGGCAAACAGGGCCAGAATCAACACAATCACGACGCCACGCGCCAAACCAAACAGACCACCCAAACCGCGATCGGCAAAACTCAGCCCACCTGCTTGAATCAAAGCCCCAAGTACCTTGTTGACCAAGGCACCCAGCAGCAACACCAATATCAGCACGGCCGCAAAGCCCACCATCATGCGCACCAGTTGCCCAGGAAGCGAGCCCGGCAGCCACTGCGCCACAGTCTCACCATAGGCGTTGGCCAACACAAATGCCACCACCCAGGCGACCAGCGACAACACTTCCTTCACCAGTCCGCGCAGCAAGCTGATGACGATCGAACAGAGAAGAATCAGCACCACCAGCCAGTCAATTTCTGTCATGACGAGACGCTCACTTCGCTTGGTTCACTTCGCGTGATTCGTTTCACTTGGCGGCCATCACGGTGCCGTTCAAACCGGCCGCTTTAACCTTTTTAACCATCGTATCCGCCGCAGCACGATCGGCAAACGGGCCCACGCGCAGACGGATCACTTCACCCTTGTCGGCATGAACCTTTTGGGTAAACGACTCAATTCCGGCAGCGCTGAGTTTACCCTGCAATTGTTTGACCTTATCGGCACTGGAATAGGCACCCAACTGCACCACGAACTGACCGGCCTCAACCTTTGCTTCCGCCGAACCGAGCTTGCCAGTCAGTGCTGCTTGCGCACGTTTGGCTTCGGTAGCCTGTGGGTTGGCATTCACAGTGGCCACCGGAGGAGGTTTGGGTGCTTCTACCTTGGGCTCCACCTTGGGCTCCGGCTTCAGCTCCGTTTGCGCTGGCGTATCCGGCTTGATATCCGTCTTTACATCGGTCTGCACTTCCGCTGCTGGCGTTTCGAGAAGTTTGGCCGGCTCGGTTGCTTCAGTGTTGCTCTCTTTGGTATCGGGCAGCGGCGTGGCGTGGTCTGGATCGGGAATCTTGATGACGAGATCCTGGGGCGGCAGATTGGGCTTGGAGTCGAACACCATCGGCACCACAATCACAGCCGTCAGTGCAAGCGTGAACGCGCCGATCAGACGGCGCCGGGCGCGCTTTTTCTGCGCCAGTGTGGGGTCGTTATCGCGGCCGGATCCCTTGCTCCGGCCCATCAATTCCTGGTCCGTCGATTCATTTGCGCGGGATGAGAATGGCCACATTTAGGATTTGTTCGTCGCCATGATTTCAGCGACGGTATGGAAGGATCCGAAGACCAGAATTCTATCATTCTCGTGCGCGCACTCACGCGCACGGGCAAAGGCCTGAGCCGGGCTGTCGTAGCACTGGATGGTGCGTCCATGCAAACCGCTTTTGTCCGGCGCCTGTGCCACAAGGCCCTGCGCAGCCAGTATGCTCTGCAACTGTTCGGCGCGGGTGCCGCGCGGCCCCTCCAGACTGGCCAAATGCCAGTGATCGATCGCCCCGGCAAGTTGTTGCACCACACCGCCAATGTCCTTGTCGTTCAACATGCCGAACACGGCGTGCGTGTTGGCATAAAACCCCATGCTGTCGAGGTTCTGCGCCAGCACTGCCGCCGCATGCGGATTGTGCGCGACATCCAGGATCACGGTGGGCCGCCCCGCCAGGGTTTGAAACCGGCCCGGCAATTCAACCTGCGCCAGGCCCTGGCGCACCGCTTGCTGCGATACCGGCAAGCGCTGTTGCAAGGCTTCCAGCACGGCCAACGCACCGCTGGCGTTGAGCAGTTGATTGACACCGCGCAGGGCGGGATACGCCAGGCTGTGACGACGCTGGTGACGGCCGCCATAGTTCCACTGCTGTTTATCACCTGAGTAATTAAAATCGCGCCCGAACAGCCATAAATCAGCACCGATCTTTTGGGCCTGCTGCACCAGGCTCGATGGCGGCGCAGGATCACAGCAAATCGCTGGTTTTCCGGCGCGATAGATATGCGCTTTCTCCCAGCCAATCTGCTCGCGCGTCGCACCGAGATAATCCATGTGATCCAGATCGACGCTGGTGACGATGCTGCAATCGGCATCGACGATATTGACGGCATCCAGCCGCCCACCCAGACCGACCTCAAGAATCACGACATCCAGCGCCTCGTGCTGGAATAAACGCAAAATCGCCAGCGTGGTGAACTCGAAATACGTCAGCGATACCGTGCCACGTGCCGCTTCCACTGCAGCAAATTGTTCGCACAGGGCAGCATCGCTCGCGGGTGCGCCATTGATCCGCGCGCGCTCGTTGAAATGCAGTAAATGTGGTGAGGTATAGCAGCCGACCCGATATCCCGCCTGCAGCAGAATGGCTTCCAGCATAGCGCAGGTCGAACCCTTGCCATTGGTGCCACCCACGGTGATGACCGGACAGGAAAATTGGACGCCGAGTTTTTCCTTGATCGCCCGCACCCGCTCCAGACCCATCTCGATGGATTTTGGATGCAGCGACTCAATCAGGGTCAGCCAAGCGGTGAGCGATTGGGGAGATGACATGGAAAACAAAAACCTTCACCACCGAGAACACAGAGACCACAGAGAAATTTTTGATTTCTCTGTGGTCTCTGTGTTCTCGGTGATTAACTTGCGTTTACGAACTCAAGCCACCGCATCAGCAGGCTGGTTGAGCAGCAGCGCCAACAAGCGGGCGACTTCTTCGCGCATGTTGCGGCGGTCGACGATCATGTCGACCGCACCTTTCTGCATCAGGAATTCGGCGCGCTGGAAACCTTCCGGCAATTTTTCGCGCACGGTCTGCTCTATCACGCGCGGCCCGGCAAAGCCGATCAGGGCTTTGGGTTCGGCGATCACGACATCGCCGAGGAAGGCAAAGCTGGCCGAGACGCCGCCCATGGTGGGGTCGGTCAGAATTGAAATGTAGGGAAGTTTGGCTTCGGACAACTTGGTCAGCAAAGCAGTCGTCTTGGCCATCTGCATCAAGGACAACAAGCCTTCCTGCATGCGTGCGCCGCCAGAGGCGGTGATGGAAATAAACGGCACTTTCTGTTCGATGGCGTTGCGCACGGCGCGCACGAAACGCTCGCCGACCACCGAGCCCATCGAGCCACCCATGAAATCGAATTCGAAACAGGAGACCACCACCGGGATGGTGTGAATCGCGCCGCCCATCGACACCAGCGCATCGGTTTCGCCGGTGCCGCTCATGGCGTCTTGCAGACGATCGGGATATTTTTTGCTGTCGCGGAATTTCAGGCTGTCGACCGGCAGAATTTCCTGGCCGATTTCATAGCGGCCCTCAGCATCAAGCAAGGAATCCAGCCATTGGCGCGCGTTCATGCGCATATGGTGGTCGCACTTGGGGCAAACGTTGAGGTTGCGATCCAGGTCGGTACGGTACAACACTGCTTCGCACGCCGCGCATTTGATCCACAAACCTTCGGGGATATTGCGCCGCTGCTCGGTGGTCTCAACCCGTTTGTTGATACGGGGTGGAAGTAATTTTTCGATCCAGCTCATCGTGTTTTCTCCTGCTACTTACTTTGTATCCAGTGCCGTGCGAATGCCGGACACAAAAGTCTTGACGGCTTCTACTGCCTTTGCCGCTCCGGCCTGTTCGATTTCCTGAATGATGCGGCTGCCGATCACCACGGCATCGGCCTGAGCGCCAATCGCCCGGGCCGTCGCCCCATCGCGGATGCCGAATCCTACACCGACGGGAAGATTCGTGCGCTGCTTGATTTTCGGTATCCGTTGTGCGACTTCTGCCAGGTCGAGCGCGCCGGAACCGGTCACGCCCTTGAGTGAAACGTAGTAGACATAACCGCTGGCGATCTTGCCGATTTGCGCAATACGGTCATCGGTAGACGTCGGCGCAAGCAGGAAAATCGGGTCAATATTGTGCGCGCGCAAAGTCGCGGCAAAGTCTGCACACTCTTCCGGCGGATAGTCCACCACCAGCACGCCATCGACGCCGACGGCGCGCGCCCGGTCGGCAAAAACGGCAGTGCCCATGCGTTCGATCGGGTTGGCGTAGCCCATCAACACCACCGGGGTCGTGATATTGGTCTGACGAAATTGCGCCACCGTCTGCAACACATCATCGAGCGTCACCCCGTTCAGCAACGCGCGCTCGCTGGCACGCTGAATTACCGGACCATCGGCCATTGGGTCGGAAAACGGAATGCCCAGTTCGATCACATCGGCGCCCGCCTCGACCAGGGCATGCATCAGCGGCAAGGTCAATGCGAGGCTGGGGTCGCCCGCGGTAATGTAGGGAATCAAGCCCTTGCGCTGCGCGCGGGCCAGCAATTCAAAACACTGCTTTATTCTGGACATGACGATTCTTGAAAAATTCGGGGGTGCTGCGGTTGCAAAATTGCCGCCACACGCGCGCGCGCGATGGCAACGTATTCGGGATTGATATCAAAGGTCAGGCACTGCCGCCCCAACCGAGCACAGGCCGCGGCGGTTGTGCCGCTGCCGGCGAAGGGATCGAGCACCCGGCCCTGCGGCGGACAGCTCGCCAATACCATGCGTTCGATCAATTCCAGCGGTTTTTGCGTCGGGTGATCGGCGCGCTCGCTGTGCTGCCGGTGCAGGCGCGCCACGCTCCAGACGTCCTTCGGATTATAGCCATGTTCCAGCCACTTCTTGCCGACGAAAATCGAGCGCGAGCGCGCCTTCTTGGTTTCTTCGTCGTAGGGAATGCGAATCGCATCGAGATCAAAATAATACTGACGCGAGCGCACGAACAAACCAATGTTGTCATGCACCGAGGAATAGCGGCGCGTGCTGCCGCCCATGCTGGGCACACGTCGATCCCAGATGATTTCATTGATCATCGTCAGGCGCGTTTTCAGAAAAGCAAACAGCTCCGGGCTGTATTGCCAACTCGCAAATACATACAGACTGCCGCTCTCTTTCAACTTGGGAATCGCCGCTTCCAGCCACTGCTGACTCCAGCGCAAAAATTCCTGACCCGATTTCTGATCGGAATCATTGCCGAAATCCTTGCCCAGACCATAAGGCGGATCGGCAATGATGAGATCGATCGACGCATCGGCAATGCCATCGACCTGTTCCAGAAAATCGGCGTGATGAATTTCAATGGTCATGGCATGAAATCAATGGCCTCTGAGTTCGCGGCTAAGCCTAGAACACAATCCCGCTGCGTTGCGCCACGGTATGCATGTCCTTGTCGCCACGGCCGGAAAGGTTGACCAGGATGATTTTGTCCTTGGCCAGCGTCGGCGCCAGTTTGACGGCATGCGCGAGCGCGTGGCTCGATTCCAGCGCCGGGATGATGCCCTCGGTGCGGCAGCAATCATGGAAGGCTTGCAGCGCTTCGCTGTCAGTGATGGTGGCGTATTGCGCGCGGCCGCAGTCTTTCAGATAAGCATGTTCGGGGCCAACGCCGGGATAGTCCAGACCGGCGGAAACTGAATGCGTCTCGATGATCTGACCATGCGCATCCTGCAAGAGGTAGGTGCGATTGCCGTGCAGCACGCCGGGCGAGCCCGCGGTCAGTGACGCCGCGTGGCGCGGCGTATCCAGACCATCGCCCGCTGCTTCAACGCCAACCAATTGCACGTTGGCGTGCGGAATGTAGGGATAGAAGATCCCCATGGCATTGGAACCGCCGCCGACACAGGCCACCACCACATCTGGCTGGCGCCCGGTTTGTGCGGGCATTTGTTGCAGGCATTCCTCACCGATCACCGACTGAAAATCGCGCACCAGCATCGGGTAGGGATGCGGACCAGCAACGGTGCCAATGATGTAGAACGTGTTTTCGACGTTGGCAACCCAGTCACGCATCGCTTCGTTCAAGGCATCCTTGAGCGTTTTGGAACCGCTCTCGACCGGAATCACCGTGGCACCGAGGAGCTTCATGCGAAACACATTCTGCGCCTGACGCGCAACGTCTTCCGAACCCATGTACACCACGCATTCCATGCCGTAGCGCGCGGCGACGGTGGCCGTGGCGACGCCGTGCTGACCGGCACCGGTTTCGGCAATCACGCGCGGCTTGCCCATGCGCCGTGCCAGTAAAGCCTGACCGATGCAGTTGTTGACCTTGTGCGCGCCGGTGTGGTTGAGGTCTTCGCGCTTCAAATAAATCTGCGCGCCGCCCAGTTTTTCGGACCAGCGTCTGGCGTGATAGATCGGGCTGGGGCGTCCGACAAAGTGTTTCAACTCATCGCGAAATTCGGCGACGAATTCGGGGTCGTTCTGATAATGCGCATAGGCTTCCTTCAACTGCTCCAGCGCGTGAATCAGCGTTTCGGAAACAAACGAGCCACCATAAGGGCCGAAATGGCCGGTGGCATCAGGCAAGTCATAAGGTTTCATACAAAACTCTCAGAGAATGCGGCTGTGCCGCAAGGCCGCTGCATACACGGCATAACTCAATGTTCATCGGCATCACGCACAGCCTGAACAAACTGCTGTATCAGCGCATGATCCTTGATGCCTTTGGAAGATTCGACGCCGCTGGAAACATCAACGGCGTGGGGGTGCACGCGGGTGATGGCTTCAGCCACGTTTTGCGCGTTCAAGCCACCACTTAAAACGACCCGAGGTGCGAGCGGTGCGGGAATCAGAGACCAATCGAATACCTTTCCACCACCGCCGTAACCGTCGACAAAGGCATCGAGCAAGAGGTTGCTGGCGGCTGCATAGTGCCGGGCGAATTCTAGCAAATCCAGTTTCGGTGTGACCCGCGCGGCACGCAGAAAGGGACGCTGCACGTGCTGCGCAATGTCGATGCACTGCTGCGGGGATTCATCGCCGTGAAATTGCAGCAGACCGAGCGGCACTTGCCGGCAGACATCGGCAACGGTCTGCGCATCCGCATTGACGAACAAGCCGACCAGCGTGACAAAAGCAGGACAGGCGCGCGCCAGCGCAGCCGCTTGCGCCACGGTGACGTGGCGCGGACTGGCTGCGTAAAACACCAGACCGATGGCATCAGCCCCTGCGTCCACCGCGGCGTGCAGATCTTCAGGACGGGTGATGCCGCAAATCTTGATGCGTGTGCGTGCTTTCATGACAGAACAAAAGGCGATGCAGCCTGTGATGGAATGCCGAAGTGGCGAGGATACTCTACCTGCGTCAGATACAGCCCGGCCGCAGCAAACGTCGGTGCTGCCCGTATGCGATTGCGGCTCTCCAAAATCTCCGCTGCCCATGCCGCGGGCTGCCGTCCGCTGCCGATGTAAATCAACGTTCCGACGATATTGCGCACCATGTGATGCAGGAAAGCGTCCGCGCTCAGGCGCAAGCGAATCAGATCGCCGAAACGCGCGATGTCGAGTTGATGCAGGGTGCGCACAGGCGATTTGGCCTGACATTCGGACGAGCGAAACGCGCTGAAATCATGCGTACCAAGCAGGCTTTGCGCAGCCTCCGCCATCCGCCCGGTATCTAGCGGTGTATGGGTCCAGCCGGTACGATTGACATGCAAGGCCGAGCGTACCGGATGGTTGTACAGCCAGTATTCATAGCTGCGCCCGGTGGCGCTGAAGCGCGCATGGAAATCGTCCGCCACCGGCAGCGCCCAGCGCACTGCAATGCTGTCGGGCAGATGCGCGTTGACGCCGCGCACCCAGGCATGGTTCTCGCGCAGCTTTTCCGTTTCCAGATGCACCACCTGCCCCAACGCGTGCACGCCGGTATCGGTGCGGCCGGCGCAATGCACCCGCACCGGTTCGTCGGCAAACCGGCTCAGCGCAGCTTCCAGTTGATCCTGTACGGTGCAGCCATCCGGCTGACTTTGCCAGCCATGCCAGGGGAACCCATCGTATTCAATACCCAGTGCAATTTTCATTGCTCATCACCAGAAAAACAAAGGCCAAGCTTCGCTTGGCCTTTGTACTCAAAACAATCGCAGTCAAATCAGATTTGCGCGAGCATGCCCTTGGCGCGGACAACCTGTTCGTTGGAACCTGCAGCCACCACCTCTTCCAACAACTCCTGCGCGCCTTCCTTGTCACCGATTTCAATATAAGCCTTGGCCAGATCGAGCTTGGTCGCAATTTCCTGCCAAGACTCGGATTGGTCATCATCCCCATCACTGGCCATGCCGGCATCAAGATTCAAATCAATGCCAGACATATCCAGCGGTGCAGGTGCTGCTGCGGGTGCCGAAGCTGCCGCCATGGCAGGACTGGCGGAAGGTTCGCCCAGGTCGAAATCGAGACTGATCTCGGGCTCAACCATTTTTGGCTCTTCCCGCATTGCCGCAGCAGGAGCGCTTTGCGACATTTCGTGCACCACTTTCTGTGCACCTTCAGCAGTGCCCAAGCCGAGATCAAAATCCAGTGCCACCACATCTTCAGGCGTGCCCTCGGAAACGGTATCTTCCATCGGCATGGTCGGTGGCAGCGTATCGTGTCCGTCAGCCCCGGCAACTTCGAGGGGTGGAACATAGGCACTCGCGTCGCTCGCATTAGCGGCTGGCTGAGCCTCGCCCGAATACAGCGGATTGTTTGGATCGAGTTTGATACCCATCGCCACAGCCTTGGGCCATTCTTCGCACTCGCCATTGGTCATGGAATACATTTCACCCGCGACCGTCTCGAACGAAGCGCTGTCACCGCGCGTGGAATACATCTCCAGCAATTTCAGACGAATGGCTTGACGATCGGGCTGAATTTTCAAGGCTTCCTTGAGAATTTCCTCAGCCTGCGCTTCACGGCCATAAGCGATATACACATCCGCTTCCGCCACGGGATCAACCTCGTTGGTATCCGCTTGATACTGGCTGGGCGAGAAGCTGGTGTTGAAAACGCTGTTGGTATCCACGCTCTGACCACCCGTGGAACCGAAGATCGAGTTGGCGCGCAGATCGCCACCGGTGACGATGCTGTCTTCGAATTTCTTGAAGCGGCGTTTGCGCGCCATCGCATACAGCGCATAGGCGAGCAGCAGACCAATGGCACCCAGACCGCCATAAAGCGCCGTCGGATTTTCCATCAAGCTGTCGAGGAAGCCGGTTTGCGGACCCGGTGCAGGCACGGCAGCTTTGGGCTGATCGGCCGGCTTTTCTGCTGGCTTGTCAGCCGGCGCAGGCGCTGCGTTGGCGGCAGCCGCCTTCTCCGCTTCCAGCTTGGCCGCGGCTGCAGCCGCTTGTTCGAGCGCAGCCTTGTCGGCAGCCGCGCGTTCCTGTTCGGCTTTCTGTGCCGCCAGCTGATCGGCTGCGGCTTTTTCTGCAGCTGCTTTTTCAGCAGCGGCTTTCTCGGCAGCCGCTTTTTCCTCTTCAGCTTTCTTCTGAGCTTCGGCGAGCGCCTTGTTGTTCGCTTCCAGTGTTTTCTGGATCTGCGTGACGTTTTTCTCCAGCTGCTTCGCGCGGCCTTCGGATTCTTTCAGCGCCTTGTCCTTGGCAATTTTTTGCTCGGCAGACGAAGCGGCGCTGCCGGGTTTGGACAGCACCAGTTTGTCCTGCCCGGCCGGTTTGGCCGACGCGCCTTCATCCACCTGAGTGCTGATCTTGCCACTGGCCGCATCGCCTTTCGCAGCGGACACGGGAGCAGTGCTCTGGCTGGCAACGGCACCGGCCAGCTTCTCGCGATAAGCATTGAAGTCTGCCGTTTGCGCCACCACCATGCGATGTGCTTCGCCCTTGTCGCTGGCCGCAAAGTCCATATCAGGCTCGACCTTGATAATGGCGCCCGTGCGCAAGCGGTTCATGTTCTTGCCCGAGAAGGCGTCCGGATTGGCCTGATACAGCGCCACCAGCATTTGATCGAGCGTGACATTTTCCGGCTTAACGGTCAGAGCGATCTTGCTCAGCGTATCACCCTGCGCCACCTTGATTTCCTGGCCATCAGCGGCCTTGACCGGCGCGGGTGCGACTGCGGCAGGTTTGGCGGCGGGCGCTGCTTTTCTGCCGTGTTGCGGCGTGGGTTGCTGTGCTACCGGTTGCGCTTCAGGCGCAGCCGATGCTTCGTCAGAGGGCGCTGGCGCCGCAGCAGCCGGTCGTGTGGTAGCCGCAGGCAAACTGCTGACTGTGGCCGGAGCAATCGACTCCGTCACCTTGGCCTTCATTTCGGGCGGGTCGAGCAGGAAGGTGTATTCGCGCACCAGACGGCCATTGGTCCAGTTCAACTCCACCAGCATGTCGACAAAGGGTTCGTTGACCGGTTGCGCCGAAGTCACGTGCACGACGGGGTGCGAGACGTTCTCTTTGTCGACCTCGAAGCGCAGTTGCAGCAGGACGGCATTGAATTCGATATTGGCGAGGCGAAACGATTCGACCGGCGCCAGACGAATCGACAACGAATCGATTTCAGTCTTGTCAATCGCGCTCAGATCGATGTCAGCGCGCAGTGGTTGGCCCAGTGCAGAGAAGACCGTCAGCTTGCCCAACCCGGCGGCTTGCGCACTGGTCGCGCCAAAAGCGATCAGCGCAAACACAAGCAACTGCGCGGTGTTGCGCATGAATGAGTGAACTTTTTGCGCTGCGTGGCGCACGGCTTTTTGTGTGTATTTTATTGAGGTCACTTGGTCAAATTCGGATCGCGCTGGTTTAGTTGTAAACACGCCCAACCCCTTATGGTGTGATTTTCGAGAAAGTAAAATAACATCATGGACTTACACAGGCAAGTTTATCCTGTGTCGCAAGTCAATTTACACCCGACTCGCACATCCCCTTCGTTGCGGGCCAGCAACGGCAAATAAGTGTGAAATTTGGCTCGCAGCTAGGCTATTACGGCCGAGTGTAGTGCTTTCTGCACGTATTTAAAGCAAAAAAATGGAGCCATTTCGGCTCCATTTGTACGTTTCCAGCGCTTAACTCAATCGGCCAGCAGAATACGCAGCATGCGGCGCAGCGGTTCTGCCGCGCCCCACAGGAGCTGGTCGCCCACCGTGAACGCGCCCAGGAAATCATCGCCCATCGCCAGCTTGTGCAGGCGCCCAACCGGAATCTGCAAGGTGCCGGTGACCGCAGCCGGGCTCAATTCGCGCTCGGTAATCTCGCGCTCGTTGGGCACCACTTTCACCCAGTCGTTGGCCTTGGCGATGATGTCGCTCACCTCGTCCAGCGGCACATTCTTTTTCAGTTTCACAGTCAAGGCCTGGCTGTGGCAGCGCATCGCGCCGACGCGCACGCACAGGCCATCAATTGGAATGCTGCCGGGTGAGCGAAACGCGGGCTTGCCGAGAATCTTGTTGCACTCCGCGCCACCCTTCCACTCTTCCTTGCTCTGGCCGTTTTGCACCGGCACGTCGATCCAGGGAATCAGGCTGCCGGCGAGCGGCACGCCACGGAAATTTTTCGTCGGGAAATCGCTGGAACGCTGTACTTCGGCGACCTTGCGATCGATTTCCAGAATCGCCGACGATGGATCAGCCAGCAGATCGGCCACCGCGCTGTGGATCGTGCCCATCTGGCTGATCAGTTCGCGCATGTTCTGCGCGCCCGCGCCGGACGCGGCTTGATACGTCATCGCCGACACCCACTCGACCAGATCGTTCTGGAACAGGCCGCCCATGCCCATCAGCATCAGGCTGACGGTGCAGTTGCCGCCGATGTAGTTTTTCACGCCCTTGGCCAGGCCGTCCTTGATCACATTCAGGTTGACCGGATCGAGAATGATGATGGCGTCGTCCTTCATGCGCAGCGACGAAGCGGCGTCGATCCAGTAGCCATCCCAGCCGGTGGCACGCAGCTTAGGAAACACTTCGTTGGTGTAATCGCCGCCCTGACAGGTGATGATGACATCGAGTTTTTTCAGCGCCTCGATATCGAAGGCATTGTGCAGATTGGCGTCGCCGCCCTGCTGCCCAAAATTCGGCGCTGCGCCGCCCGCATTGGAGGTGCTGAAAAACACCGGCTCGATATGAGCAAAATCGTTTTCTTCGCGCATGCGCTGCATCAGCACCGAGCCGACCATGCCACGCCATCCGACCAGACCTACTTTTTTCATCACAGACTCCAAATTAAAAATTCTTGCTGCAAAACAAAAAACCCCTTGGTGTGCTGCCAAGGGGTTTTTCTTTTTCCATTCCTTGGTCTTGCTAGGCGGTGAGCGCCTTGATCACAGCATCACCCATTTCCTTGGTGCCCACCTTGGTGGTGCCCGTGGTCCAAATATCGCCGGTGCGAATGCCATCGGCCAGCACGCGCTTCACGGCGGTCTCAATGCGCAGCGCAGCGTCTTCCAGATTGAACGAATAGCGCAGCATCATCGCGGCGGACAGAATCGTCGCCAGCGGATTGGCGAGGTTCTTGCCGGCGATATCAGGGGCCGAACCGTGGATCGGCTCGTACAACCCTTTGTCATTGGCGTCGAGCGAAGCAGAAGGCAACATACCGATGGAACCCGTTAACATGGAAGCTTGATCTGACAGGATATCGCCAAACATATTGCCTGTCACCATCACATCGAATTGTTTAGGATTTTTCAACAATTGCATGGCCGCGTTGTCCACGTAGATATGGGATAGCTCGACATCGGGATACTCCTTGCCGACCTCGATCACGATCTCGCGCCACAACTGCATCGTATCCAGCACATTGGCCTTGTCCACCGAACACAGCTTGCGGTTGCGCTTGCGCGCCGCGCGAAAACCCGTGTGCGCAATGCGGCGGATTTCGCTCTCGCTGTAACGCATCGTGTCGAAACCTTCGCGCTCACCGTTTTCCAGCGTGCGGATGCCGCGCGGCTGACCGAAATAAATATCGCCCGTGAGTTCGCGGATGATCAACAAATCCAGACCCGCGACCACTTCCGGTTTGAGTGTGGAGGCATCGGCCAGTTCGGGATAAATAACGGCCGGACGGAAATTAGCAAACAGTTGCAATTCCTTGCGTAGCCCAAGAATCGCCTGTTCCGGCCGCAAATGCCGCGGCAGCGTATCCAGCGAAAAATCACCCACCGCGCCAAACAGCACCGCATCGGCATCCTTGGCCAGCTTCAGCGTCGCCTCCGGCAGCGGATGCCCGCTCGCCCGATAGCCCGCCCCACCCACGTCCGCATGCTCCAGTTCCAGCTTCAGCCCATCGGCCTTCAGCACCTCCAGCACACGCAAGGCCTGCGCAACAATTTCAGGGCCAATCCCATCGCCCGGCAACACAGCAATTTTCACAGCAATTCCAATCAAACAAGACTCAGCAGAGGGCAGATTTTATCAAACAAAACCAAAGCCTCTGTCGGGCGGAAGGCGTTACGCTTTTCCCTACGCGAGCTGCCGCTTGCCGTCACCAAAGAACCAGCGCATGGTCACTGAGTTATCGAGGACGAAACTCGCGCACGCCCCTCTTCGATGAGCGCCTTGATGTTGACACTACGTATCGGGTCGGCGCGCATGAAGGCTTTGAGTTTTTCCGCTGCCGCAACTTTGTCTTTGGCCCGCGCACCTAGGCTGGGGACTAAATCGGCGATGGCTTCACCGCGATAGGTGATGGTAAAACTTTTGCCGGTTTTCACCTGCCGCAACAATTCGGGGAACTTTGTTTTCGCTTCATATGAATCAATTTCGATCTTCATGAATGTCTCCTGCGATGCCAACTTGACGCAGACCAGTAAATACACCAGTCCGTTCAAACTCAATTATTTCGGTTTTGTAGGGCAATGGAATGATGTAGGCGTTGAGTTAGCCCCCAGGCCGAAGCCAGCTACTGATGGCACGAAAGAACTCATTAGCTTCGGCATTCGACTTGAATGCCCTGTTTGGAATGATGTAGGCGTTGAGAGTCTTGCGAATGATGTAGACACATTCGCTTGTGCGCTCGATAGACTGCACGTCGCTCCATGCTAGAGCCCCGTGTTTTGTACCAATGGATGTGCTGATACCAACTTCATTGACGACGACAACGCGGGATTGACTCTTGAACGCCAGGAGTGGATATGCAATGAACAACGCAATGCAGGCGGCTCCGGCTAGCGCGGAACCTACCAAACGACCTTGGAAGGTTTCGTGCCCTTCAAGAAGCGTGTACGCACCGAAAGCTGAAATGGAAAAAACTACGAGGTGAACTCTCCAGAGGCGAGCCTTCCAGAGGCGCCAGTAGAGGCGCATGACCTCGGCTCTAGAACTGCTGTAGGTGAGCGTGAATTCCATTGGGGGCTAACGAGGCTGTATAAAAACCCCATTTCCCCACCGCAAGGCGAGCAAATGCATGGTGTTCTCACAGCACTGATTCGATTTTTGATGCATGCGCATAGTGTGCAGCATTTGCGCAATGCAAGGCAAGTATTGCGATGCTCTTGGCCGAGGTTTTTATCCCCTCCTTCTGTTCTTGCTCAACTGCCCACCTAGGAATCGATCTCGATTTTCATGACACTCTCCTGCGAATGGACTTAGCCCAGACCAGGGTATAGACCTGTCGAATCAAAATCAATTGTTCCGCAAAAATCGAAATCAGAATTGCGCTTCACTCAATGCCAGCGCACCAGCCGCTCCACCGATGACTGTCTGTGCCAAGCCTGCGGTCTGTGACAGCAGATGATCGGCGTAGAAACGCGCGGTGACTATTTTGGCTTTCATGAAATCGGCATCGCCCTCACCTGCCGCAAGTTTCTTTTGCGCGACCAATGCAGCGCGGGCGCTTTGCCAGCCGCCGGTGACGATGCCGAAGAGTTTGAGGAAGGGGACGGCGCCGACGTGGACGCCTTTGATGTCGGCGTTGAAATTGGCAACGATGTAATCGACGGCGTGTTCCAGTGCGGCGATGCCATTGGCGAGGCCACTGCGCAAGGCGGCGAAGTCGTCGCCGGGTTGCTGGGCCAGTTGCGCTTCGACCTGTTTCATCTGGCCGATGACGGCTTTGATGGTGGCACCGCCTTCGCGGGCGATTTTGCGGCCGATCAGGTCGTTGGCCTGAATGCCAGTGGTACCTTCGTAGATGGTGGTGATGCGCGCGTCGCGCAGGTGTTGCGCGGCGCCGGTTTCTTCGATGAAGCCCATGCCGCCGTGAATCTGGATGCCGAGCGAGGCGACGTCGATGGACATTTCGGTGCTGCAGCCCTTGACGACTGGAATCATTAACTCGACGAAAGCCTGGTTCTGTTTGCGCACTTCGGCATCGGCGTGATGAATCGCCGTGTCGTGCGCGGCGGCAACCACGTAGGCGACAGCACGCGCGGCTTCGATCTGCGACTTCATCAGCATCAGCATGCGGCGAATGTCGGGGTGATGAATCAGTGTGGTCGGGCCCTTGGCATTGGCATCGCCAATGTCGCGGCCCTGCACACGCTCTTTCGCATAGGCCAGCGCCAGCTGGTAAGCGCGGTCGGCAATGCCGATGCCTTCCATGCCCACCGCAAAACGCGCCGCGTTCATCATGATGAACATGTATTTCAAGCCTTCGTTTTCCTTGCCGACCAGATAGCCGATGGCGCCGCCGTGATCGCCATACGCCAGCACTGCCGTCGGGCTGGCGTGGATGCCGAGTTTGTGTTCGATCGACACGCAATGCACATCGTTGCGCGCGCCCAGCGCGCCGTCGTCACCGACCATGAACTTGGGCACGAGGAACAATGAAATGCCTTTCACACCAGCGGGCGCATCGGGCAGACGCGCCAGCACCAGGTGGATGATGTTGTCGGTCATGTCGTGTTCGCCGTAGGTGATGAAGATTTTCTGGCCGAAAATCTTGTAGCTGCCATCACCCTGCGGCTCAGCACGCGTGCGCACCAGCGACAGATCGGAACCGGCTTGCGGTTCGGTCAGGTTCATCGTGCCGGTCCACGAACCTTCGATCATCTTCGGCAAGAACTTGGTTTTCAGTGCGTCGGAACCGCACAGCACCAGCGCTTCGATGGCGCCCGTGGTCAGCAGCGGGCACAACGAAAATGAAATGTTGGCCGCCTTGAGCATTTCATACACCGGCGTGGACACCAGCTTGGGCAGCCCTTGACCGCCGTATTCCTGTTCGGCGGCGATGCCGTTCCAGCCTGCTTCAACGAACTGCTGATAGGCCTCCTTGAAACCCTTGGGCATGGTGACGACGCCGTTATTCCACACCGCGCCTTCCTGATCGCCGCTGAAGTTGAGCGGCGCAAACACTTCGCTGGCGAACTTCGCGCCCTCTTCCAGAATCGCCTCGACCAGATCGGGCGTCGCTTCTTCGCAGCTCGGCAGTTGCGCCACCTGCGCCATGCCAGCCAGTTCATTCATCACGAATTTCATGTCTTGCAGCGGTGCGCGGTAGCTCATGCTGGTCTCCTGATTCTGAAATTTTGATTCGTCTTGCTCCCCTCTCCCGCATCAGCGGGAGAGGGGCCGGGGGTGAGGGGAAGCGCGACCTGAACAGGCACCCGCATGAATCACAGACCGTTGGCCCTCACCCGGCCCTGCGGGCCACCCTCTCCCGCTGATGCGGGAGAGGGAAAATTCTGCACATCAATTCCGCAGCGGCTTGCCGGTTGCCATTGTGTGGGCGATGCGTTGCTGCGTTTCCTCTGTTTTCAGAAGCTCCGCAAATGCGCGGCGTTCAACCGTCAGCAGGTCGTCTTCGTTGACGCGTGTGCCCGTGTCCACATCGCCGCCGCACAGGGCCGCGGCGATGGCCCGGCCGACGCGGACATCATGTGCCGAAATCTCGCCGGCTTCGCGCCGAGCCGCCAGCGTTGCCTCAAGCCGGGCGATGCCATCGCGTCCAGCCACCCGGATATCGCGCGCCGGTGACGGCGGCGTGTAGCCGCCGTTTGACAGCGTCAGCGCGGCTTGCCGGGCCGTCGGCAATACGGCTGCGACATCGGGGACAATCAGATCGGCCGCGCGCAAGAAGCCTTTCTCAAGCGCCTGCTGCGCATCGCGTGAAGCCGTCGCACTGAAAATCGTAGCGAAGGCGGCTTCGATGCAGGCCCATGAATCACCCTCCTCGGCTGCCTGCGCTGCGCGCAGGGCAAACTCCTTGCAACCGCCACCGGCCGGCAGCAGACCCACCCCCGCTTCGACCAGCCCGATGTTTGATTCTGCAGCCGCGACTGCGCGTGCACAGTGCATAACAACTTCGCAGCCGCCGCCCAGCGCCATGCCATACACCCCCGCCACCACCGGCACGCGCGCATATTTGAGTGTTGCGGTCATCTGCTGGAAGCGGGCGATGTATTGATCGGCTTGCTCGAACGCGCCTGCCTGCACCATCGCAGCCATCGATTTCAGATTCGCGCCGAATGAAAACGGCGCTTTCGACTGCCAGATCACCATGCCCTTGCAATGGGCTTCGGCATGGGCAACGGCTGCAACGATGCCCTCCAGCACTTCGGGTCCCAATGTATGGCCCTTGCTCTTGAACGAGAGTATGGCCACACCATCGTCGCTTGGGCCGGATGATTGCCACAGGCGCACGCCCTCGTCCTCGTACACGGTTCTGCCCTGGTCGTCTGGTGCTGTCATTGCGCCTTCCATGCCGTTCATGTCACATATCCCGCATTACATATCTGTATAGACCGGGCCTTCACCGCCCTGCGGCGTCACCCAGTTGATGTTTTGCGTCGGGTCTTTGATGTCGCAGGTTTTGCAGTGCACGCAGTTTTGCGCGTTGATTTGCAGGCGCGGCGTGTTGTTCGTATCGCGCACGATTTCATACACACCGGCCGGGCAGTAACGCTGTTCGGGCGCGTCGTAAAGGGCGAGGTTGATCTTGATTGCCACTGCGGGATCTTTCAGTTGCAGATGGCACGGCTCGTCTTCTTCGTGATTGGTGTTGGACAGAAACACGGAAGAAAGACGGTCGAAGGAAATCACGTTATCCGGTTTCGGATAGGCAATCGGTTCGCACGCGCTGGCTGGTTTCAGCTGGGTGTGATCGGCGGTGACGGGCAACGTCCAGGGCGCCTTGCCGCGCAGGATGACTTGATCGATCCACAACAGCACAGAGCCCAGCATCGTTCCCAGACTCATCAGCGGTTTGAAGTTGCGGCCCTTGCGCAACTCGGCATGCAGCCAGCTGTCGCGGAAGGCTTGCGGGTAGGCCGACAATTCATCGTAGGCGCGCCCGGCTGTGATGGCGTCAAAGGCAGCATCGGCGGCCATCATGCCGGACTTGATCGCGGCGTGGCTGCCCTTGATGCGTGAAGCATTGAGGAAACCGGCATCGTCGCCGAGCAACGCGCCGCCGGTGAACACCAGCTTGGGCAGGGACTGCAAACCGCCAGCCGTGATCGCACGCGCACCGTAGGACAGGCGCTTGCCGCCTTCGAGAAAACGGCGAATGCGTGGATGCGTTTTGTAACGCTGAAATTCCTCGAACGGCGACAGATAGGGATTGCTGTAACTCAAGCCGACGATGAAACCGATGGCCACCTTGTCCTGATCGAAGTGATACAGGAAAGAGCCGCCATAGGTATCGTCCTTGAGCGGCCAGCCGGCCGTGTGCATGACCAGACCGGGCGTGTGATGTTCCGGTTTGATCTGCCACACTTCCTTGATGCCAAGGCCATAGGCTTGTGGATCGGCACTATCGCGCAGCTTGAAGCGTTCTTCCAGCAGCTTGCCCAGATTGCCGCGGCAGCCTTCGGCGAAGAAAGTGTACTTGCCCAGCAGCTCCATGCCGCGCTGGAAGTGCGCAGTCGGTTGTCCGTCGCGCCCCACGCCCATGTCGCCGGTAGCGACGCCACGCACCGCGCCTTTCTCGTCATACAGCACTTCGGCACCGGCAAAACCGGGATAGATTTCCACACCCAGCGCTTCCGCTTGCTGGCCCAGCCAGCGGCACACATTGCCCAGGCTGATCACATAGTTGCCATGGTTGACGAAGCAACCCGGCAACAGAAAATTGGGCACGCGCAGGCCACTCTTTTCGGTGAGAAAAACGAAATGATCTTCGGCCACCGGCGTGTTCAGCGGCGCACCTTGGGCTTTCCAATCGGGAATGAGTTCCGACAGTGCCTTGGGGTCCATCACGGCGCCGGACAGAATGTGTGCACCGATTTCGGCACCCTTTTCGATCAGGCAGACACTGAGCTCTTGACCTTTTTCATTGGCGCGCTGTTTGAGACGAATCGCCGCCGCCAATCCTGCGGGGCCACCGCCGACAATGACGACATCGAATTCCATCGATTCACGTTGCATCGTGTTTCCCCTCGCTCTTGTTGCGGCCACTGCAGCGGCCGGAAAATATTATTGCGTTGCTATGCCGAAAACCGCGGGTGCCGAACTCAGTTCAGAAAAAACATTATGCGCTGCTCAAGCGCCCGGCAGATCCTCATCCGGTGACACATAGGGACGTTCTGTCACACGATCGACCAGAACTTTTTCGCACAGCTTGAACAAAAGGTAGAACATCAAGGCCAGGTAGCCGGAGACCAGCAGCTCGATCAATTGCTGTAGGCCACCGTCCCACAGAGCCATTTGGCCGTGCTCCAGCAGCAACTCCAGATTGGCATGAAAGATATAGATCAGGTTCAGGCTGATCAGACCGAACACCAGAAAGCTCGCGCCCATCAAGACAAACGTCAGCAAGGGGTGACGCATCAGAAATTTTTTCAGTGCCGTCGCCTGCGTCGTTGCCATGCGGATCGCGCTTTCTAAATGGTATTAGCCAGCCAAGGTTGCGCTTGCAAGCGTTGCTGCTCGAAAGCGCGAATCTTGTCAGCATGGCGCAGCGTCAACCCGATATCATCCAGGCCATGGGTCAGGCAGTATTTGCGGAACGCCGAAATATCGAAGCCGTAGCTGACGCCATCGGGACGTTTGACCTGCTGTTGCTCCAGATCAATGGTGAGCTGGTAACCCGGCTGCGCTTCAACCAACTCGAACAGTGCCTGCACCTCGTCTTCGGACAAGACAATCGGCAGCAAACCATTCTTGTAGCAGTTGTTGAAAAAAATATCGGCAAAGCTCGGCGCAATGATGGCGCGGAAACCGTACTGATCCAGCGCCCAGGGCGCATGCTCGCGCGAGGAACCACAACCGAAATTCTTGCGTGTCAGCAGAATGCTGGCGCCCTGATAGCGCGGTTGATTCAGCACGAAGTCGGGATTCAACGGACGGCGGCTGTTGTCCTGGCCCGGCTCGCCATGATCGAGATAGCGCCACTCATCGAACAGGTTGGGGCCGAAGCCGCTGCGCTGAATCGATTTCAGAAACTGCTTGGGAATGATCGCATCGGTATCGACGTTGGCGCGATCCAGCAGCGCCACCAGGCCCTGATGCTGCGTGAACTTCTGCATTACTTGGACGCCTTGTTTTCGATTTTATCGCCGACCTTCTCCAGATCCTGGCCAAAGCCTTTGACGGTATTGCAACCAGCCACTGCGGCCAGCAACACGATCACGCCCATCAGTGCAAACAATTTTTTCATCTTCATCTCCATTGACGTACATCAACAAAATGTCCCGCGATGCCTGCGGCTGCAGCCATTGCCGGACTAACCAAATGGGTGCGCCCGCCCGGTCCCTGGCGGCCCTCGAAATTGCGGTTGGAGGTGGAAGCGCAGCGTTCGCCCGGTTCCAGACGGTCGGCATTCATCGCCAGACACATCGAGCAACCCGGCTCGCGCCATTCAAACCCGGCCTCGGTAAACACCTTGTCCAGGCCTTCGGCCTCAGCCTGTGCCTTGACCAGACCCGAACCCGGCACCACCAGCACCAGCTTGACGCTGGCGGCTTTCTTTTTACCTTTGACCACCGCCGCTGCGGCACGCAAATCCTCGATGCGCGAATTGGTGCAGCTGCCGATAAACACCTTGTCGATGGCAATGTCCTGCATCGGCGTGTTGGCTTGTAGACCCATGTATTTCAATGCGCGTTCCATGCCATCACGCTTGACTGGATCGGCTTCCTGCGCCGGATCGGGTACGCGGTCGGCAATGGTCACCACCATTTCGGGCGACGTGCCCCAGGTGACTTGCGGCTGCAGCGTGCTGGCGTCGATCTCGATGACTGCGTCGAACTGCGCATCGGCATCCGAATGCAGCGTATTCCAGTAAGCGACTGCCGCATCCCATTGCGCGCCCGAGGGTGTATAGGGACGGCCCTTGACGTAGTCGAGCGTGGTTTGATCGACCGCCACCATGCCAGCGCGGGCGCCCGCTTCAATCGCCATATTGCAAATCGTCATGCGCCCTTCGACCGACAGGGCGCGGATAGCACTGCCGGTAAATTCAATCGCATAGCCAGTACCGCCGGCGGTGCCGATCTTGCCGATGACCGCCAGCACGATGTCCTTGGCAGTGCAACCGGCGGGCAATTCGCCCTCGACGTTGACGCGCATGTTGCGTGCTTTTTTCATCAACAGACATTGCGTCGCCATGACATGCTCGACTTCCGAAGTGCCGATGCCAAACGCCAGTGCGCCCAGTGCGCCATGCGTGCTGGTGTGCGAATCGCCGCAGACGATGGTCATGCCGGGCAGCGTCGCGCCCTGCTCCGGGCCGATCACATGGACGATGCCCTGGCGCTTGTCCTGCATACTGAAATAGGTCAAGCCGTAATTTTTGGCATTCGCGTCCAGCGTTTGCACTTGCAGGCGCGAGGTGGGATCGGCAATGCCGTGCGAGCGATCCGTGGTCGGCACATTGTGGTCGGCCACCGCCAGATTGGCACTGTTGCGCCAGAGCGGACGGCCCGCCAGTTTCAAGCCCTCGAATGCCTGCGGACTGGTGACTTCATGCACCAGATGACGGTCGATATAAATCAGCGCAGTGCCATCCTCTTCGAGGTGTACCAAATGGTCTTGCCACAACTTGTCATACAGAGTTCTTGCCATGTGCGCATTCGCTTCAAAAACGTGACTACCTGCCGGAATTATGCCATAGCGGGGTCATTTTCCAGCGCGTAACCGACGGCTGCATATCATTGAAATGAGCGCCGCCAGCGCCAATCCGCTACTCAGTGTGAACACGCCTTGCGCACCCATGCGTCCCCACAACGCTGCACACAATAGCCCGCCCACAGATCCGCCCAAACCATAACCGACGCTGCTGTACAAAGCCTGCCCGCGCGCCTGCGCGCCGTGCGCAAACCATTGCTGCATATAGGCCAGCGTGGCGCTGTGATGCACGCCGAAGGTGAACGCATGCAACAGCTGCGCACACAACAACACCCACCAGATGTCGGCCAGCCAGCCGATCAGTAAAAAACGTAGCGCACACAAAACAAAACTCATCACCAGCATCGCAAACGCAGTGAAGCGGCGAAACAGCAGCGTTTGAAAATAAAACACCACAATTTCCGCCAGCACGCCCAACGCCCAGATCAAGCCGATGGCTTGCTTGTCATAACCGAGCGCGGCCAGGTGAATCGAAAAATAAGTATAGAGCGCCATGTGCGCGGCGATCATGAAGAACACCGAGAGCAGAAAAAACAGTACATCCGGCTGGCGCAACAAATCGCGCACACGCGGCCGCACTGTCACACGATCGTCGTGCCGCAACAGCGTGACGGCTGGCAAACGGTACGTGCAAACCAGCACCAGCGCGAGCAACCCCAGCATCAACCACGGCACATGGCGGATATGGGTCCATCCCAGTACCTCGCCGGCCACAGTCACGGCAACGATAAAACCAATCGACCCCCACATGCGCAAGCGCCCGTACAGCGCGTAATCGCCTTTGAGAAACTGCGCCGCTAATACCTCGGACAGCGGCACCAAACCACTGACAAACAGATTGCCGACGACCATGATGATGAACAGCACCACAAAACCCGGACGCAGCAACAGAAACGCGAAACCCAGCAAGGCTCCCACAGCCAGCCACCGCATGATGCGCACCGGCGTACCGGTATGGTCCGCCCACCAGCCCCACAGATTGGGCCCGAAAATACGCAACACCTGCACCAGCGAAATAAGCACGCCAATCTGCCAGGCGGCGAAACCCTGGTCTTGCAGGTAGAGGCTGAAGAATGGTGAGACCAGGCCAACGTAGGCGAAATAGAAAAAGAAGAATTGCGCGATGTGGCGCGTGGTGAGGGAGGTGGAATTCATTGATTAACGCGCGGGTAGCCCCCCTCTCCCGCAGGCGGGAGAGGGAGTCAAACACGTTTAGCAGGAATCACCGGCGTGCTCACACGCACATCCGCATTCTGCGCCCGCTGGCGCAGCGCGTGATCCATCAGCACCAGCGCCAAGAGTGCTTCTGCAATAGGCGTAGCGCGAATACCGACGCAGGGATCGTGACGACCGAAGGTTTGCACTTCCACCGGCTGACCGTTTTTATCGATCGAGCGGCGCGGCGTGCGGATGCTCGAAGTCGGCTTGATCGCAATCGACACCGTCACGTCCTGTCCGCTGGAAATGCCGCCCAGCATACCGCCCGCGTTATTGCTGAGAAAACCTTCCGGCGTCATCTCGTCGCCGTGTTCGCTGCCCTTCTGCGCCACGCTGGCAAACCCGGCGCCGATCTCGACGCCCTTCACCGCGTTGATACCCATCATCGCGTAGGCAATCTCGGCATCGAGTTTGTCGAACACCGGCTCGCCCAGACCCACTGGCACGCCAGAGGCGACGACATTGATGCGTGCACCGACCGAATCGCCCTCCTTGCGCAAGGCATCCATCGCTTCTTCTAGCTGCGGAACGATGCTGGCATTGGGCGCAAAGAAGGCGTTCTTGCTCACCTCATCCCAACTTTCAAAGGGGATCGCAATCGACCCCAGCTGGCTCATGTAACCGCGAATCTCGGTGCCGAATTTTTCGCGCAGCCACTTCTTCGCAATCGCCCCCGCGCCGACCATCGGCGCCGTCAGCCGCGCCGAAGAACGGCCGCCGCCGCGATGATCGCGAATTCCATATTTGTGCCAGTAGGTATAGTCGGCGTGCCCCGGACGGAAGGTATCCATGATGTTGCCGTAATCCTTGCTGCGCTGATCCTCATTGCGAATCAACAGCGCAATCGGCGCGCCGGTCGTCTTGCCCTCGAACACGCCGGACAGAATCTCCACCGTATCCGACTCCTGCCGCTGCGTCACATGCCGCGACGTCCCCGGCTTGCGCCGATCCAGCTCCAATTGAATCTCCGCTGCCTCCAGCGTCATTCCCGGCGGACAGCCATCGACCACGCAACCGATCGCCGGCCCATGCGACTCGCCAAAAGTAGTAACGGTAAACAAATGACCCAGAGTATTGCCGGACATGGCGGAGCGCCTTCAAAAACATTGAAGGGGGAATTTTACCGCGCTTCTTGGTCGAGGCTGAAATAGTTGTCGGCGGAAAGTTCAGATTGCGCGGGAAAGCATCGTTTGCAGTGCATCTCCAGCGTCAAATAATTTCCCCCGCAGTGACAGGTTTGATGCAGAATAATCCGGTTTCATCGGCTCGCTGTATTTCCATAAACCAAGGAGAAGAACATGAATGGCAGCGCACAAATTCCCGCACCCGCAAAGAATATCGTTATTTTTTCGGACGGCACCGGCAACAGCGACATCAAGGATCGCGGCACCAATGTGTTCAAGATGTTCGAGGCAGTCGATCTCAACGGCCACTTCGACAACCCGCCGCTGAAACAGCAAATTGCCTTCTATGATGACGGCGTGGGTACTGAAAGCCTCAAGCCGTTGAAAATTCTGGGGGGTGCCTTTGGTTGGGGCCTGTCGCGCAACGTCAAGCAACTCTATGCCGCACTCGTGCGCAGCTATAACCCAGGCGACAGTATTTACCTGTTCGGCTTCAGCCGCGGCGCCTTCACGGCACGCAGCATCGGCGGCTTCATCACCTCCTGCGGAATCCTGAATCACAACGAATACAAGAGCGACGATGCCTTGGTTGAAGCCGTCAATCAAGCCTACAAGGTTTACCGTTCGCGCTACATGACGGGTGTGCACAAGGATTTGCGCAGCCTGTACAAAAAAATCAGGCCAGCGAATAACAAGCCGTCACGTTTCGAGAAGAAACGCGACGCTTTTCATGCCGCGCTCAAGAACAAGATTCATACTGATGTAAAGATTGCCTTCATCGGTGCCTGGGATACGGTGGATGCAGTCGGTTTTCCAATCGCCCACGTAGCTGATCTGATCAATTATTTCATCTACCCATTCAAATTCGCAGACCACAGCCTGAATCCCAAGGTAGAACAGGCGCGTCATGCGCTCTCGATCGACGATGAGCGCCATACCTTTCACCCCCTGCTGTGGGATGAAACGGCAGAAAACAGCAATCGCATCAAGCAGGTCTGGTTTGCCGGTGTGCACGCCAATGTGGGCGGCGGTTATCCCAAACAGGGCATGTCACTCACCGCGCTTAGCTGGATGATCAATGAAGCTGAAAACGCCGGACTGCGCATTCTGGCCCCCGACAAGCTGTGCTATTACGACCACGAAAGCGTGAACGACAAACTGTACAACTCACGTGCCGGAGCAGGCATGTATTACCGTTACAAACCACGGGATATTTATCAGATGTGCAAGGCATCAAAGACCACACCGAAAATTCATGAAACCGTGATCGACCGCATTGCACAGCGCACCGAAGGCTACGCGCCGGGCAATCTGCCCAGAGAAGCCGAGATTGTCGCCAGCCAAGGTAATGTTGCGCGTTATCCCACCGTCAGCGCAGCACTGACGAAGGCCTATGGTGCGCACACATCGCTACTGGATTTTGTGCGCCCGCAGATACGGCTGCGGCGCATGGCGCATCACATTTACTTCGCGCTGACCCTGGTGGCGTTGTGGGTGGCCTATCAGCCCGTCATGTCAGGTAGCGGGATGGGCGCGCTGAGTGCCGCGATGGATGCCAATGTTCGGGACACCGTAATCAACGCACTAAAAACCGATCGGCTGTTCGATGGACTGGCCATAGCGATTGCCGTGTTCTTCCTCATCGCATTGCGCGCCGAGAGAAAAATGCGCAACACGTTCTCGGAATTCTGGTACACCAGCACACCGACGCTGCTGAATACAGCCAAACTGTCAGCAGAGCAGACTACACCTCCCAAAGAACCGCCTCGGCCACAGATGTAATTCGGTGCTCCGGCAGAATCTGCCGGAGCCGATTTTTCTGAAGAGAACCTCGGCTCTGGCACTGATTTTCAACCTCAAATAATTGCAGTGCATTTCTGCAATTAATGTGAGTCAATTATTAGCCCTCACATCTTTATTCGCGATGACGCAGAATTTTGTTTCTGCACTACCTTACCTGATCTTTTTTGGAGCATGTACCAAATGACAAGACACGAAAAACTTATCTTATTGGTTATCGCGCTACTTTTAGCGGGTAGGCTCAGTGGTCTTGCAAGAGAAATTTATCTTGCACGAACCTATGGTGCTGTTATACCAGACCAGGTGTTATTGTTTTGGAGGAATGTCTCAGATATTTTTGATATTCTTACTAATCTCGGTGCAGCTGTTTGGCTTTACGTTGAGGCACGGTTAGTAGCTCTTAAGAGTTGGGTCTGGGCACTGCTCGGCATATTTTTTGGCCTTATCGGTGTAATTCTTTTCTACGCTATTCAGAAACCTGGTTCAGCAAGCGTAGCTCGGAAAGAGTGAAACAAATTCCGATAATCTGCCAGATCAAGTTGGAACTACTACAATTTAAGTTCCTCAATTGGTAATTTTTCATGGCGGTCCACTTTGAAATTGAATCCACAAGCGTGAATAAGGAACAAGAAGGGGCCAGACCACGTTTCCGCCCTCCCGCAAAGACCCGCCATTCAATCCTAATCTACTCGCCTCCCTCTACCGAATAACCGCTTGCATGCCACAGCAACATGCCACCGGCAAGGTTGGCGACTTCCTTGAATCCTGCTTTTTGCAAGAGCACCACAGCTTGCGCGGAGCGGCCACCGGAACGGCATACGGTGACGATCGGGCGGGTGCGGTCGAGTTCGTTGATGCGTCCGCTCAGTTCGCCGAGTGGGATTAGCGTGGCGTTGTGGATGTGGCCGAGCGGGCCGAGGTATTCATCTGCTTCGCGCACGTCGATCAACTGCACTTTGGATGCGACATCTTCGTACGCATGCGGGGGTAGCACCCAGATGCCGGCGAAGGTGTAGGTGAGTTGTGCCCATTGCGGTGTATCCACCACGTCGAAGTCACCCTCTCTGCGGCCGCAGCGCAGGTTAGCAGGGAGCGCGCTATCGATTTGCCTGGGATGCGGCAAGTTGAGGTTGTCCATATAGCCTGCGAAATCGTCTTCGCCGATTTCGCCGCCGAGCCGTGGATTGAATCGCTTCTCTTCACCCACGCTGGTCACCGTCAGGCCGCGATAGTCATGGGCGGGAAACAACAGGCAGCGCTCCGGCAGCGTAAACAGTTGCGTGCGCACAGAACGGTACAACTGGTGCGGATCGCCTTGCTGAAAATCCGTGCGCCCGCTGCCGCGAATCAGCAGGCAGTCGCCGGTAAAGGCCATGCTCTCATCGTCGAGTACGTAGCTGAGACATCCGTTGGTGTGCCCCGGTGTCGCACGGGCGCTGACATAACGTTTGCCGAACGCGAGCCGATCCCCGTGTTGAAGGGTGATATCCGCCCCTTCAGCGCCAGATGATTTGGACAGAGCGATCCTGTTGCCAAGCTGCTGCTTGAGCAGCCAGGCACTGGTCACGTGATCAGCATGGATATGCGTCTCCAGGGTTGCGATCAGCTTCAGGTCGAGCTCATGGATGAGGGCCGCGTCGCGTCGCGCCTGCTCGAACACCGGGTCGATCAGAATCGCCTCGCGGCTTTTCTCGTCACCGAGCAGATAGGTGTAGGTGGAAGATTGGGGATCGAATAGTTGCCGGAAGACCAGCATGGTTTTCTCGCATCTTCGATAGGGACTGCGAGAATTCTACCGCGCCCGGTGGTCGATGCGTGCATGAATGCGCAACGCACTTCGCATGCAAAATTCACAGTATTTGATCAAATCGTCTGAAAATACGCGCGCCGGCGGGTTGATTCACTGACCGTGGTTTACTATCCTGAAATCATTGCGGACTGGCGGGAGTCGGCCGGTGGTTTCGTTGAGCATTAAAGTCCTCAATTTTTAATTGGATGTACTCTCGCATGGCGCAGATACTTGCATTACATCGCGGTGAATTTGGCCGGGCGGCGTTGCTGAAATTGCATTCCGGATTATTGCCGCATGCGCATTCCGAAGCGCATATCGTGTGGTGGCTGGCTGGGACACCGGTCGAGGGGCAGGTCGGCAGCCACCTCTGGCGTAGCGTGGATCATGAAGCGGTTGGCATCAATCCCTATGAGCCACATGATTTGCGGATTGCCGGTGACCGGCCGGCAGTTTGCCTTGCGCTCTATATTTCGCAGGATTGGCTGGCACGCCGCAGTGCAGCGTCAACGCAATCGTTCCGATTTCACACCCCGTTCCTCAAGATCGACCCCAGACTGCGCAACGCCTCGCTGGATTTCCTGAATGCGCTGCTCGACGAACACTGCACATTGATTGTGCGGGAACAGCGGATTGAGCAAATGATCGATGCCGCCGTCGATGCATCGATTACCGGCGCGCGTCCGGTGGCAGAATTTCTCACGCCCGCGAGTCTGGATTTCCGCATACGCCGCGCGCTTGTCTTCATGCGCGAACACATCGATGCGCGCATCCCGGTCGATGTCCTGGCGCGCCAGGTGGGCTTGTCACGTCCGCATTTGTTTGCGATGTTCCGCGAACAATTGAACACGCCGCCACAGATTTACTGGAACGCCTTGCGGCTGGATGCGGCGATTAACCGTCTGATGCAGGGCGACGAATCGCTGACCTTGATCGCCCAGGATCTTGGCTTTTCTGCCTCCAGCAATTTCTCGCGCTTCTTCCGCGACCACACTGGCGTTACGCCACGCGAATACCGGCGTGCCGCGCATGAAAAGATAGCGCTGAGTACCTCGCCACTCTGACCCGTTGTAAAGTTCAGATGCTTTGATAAGTGTGTGCGCTATCGTGCTGGCACACTATCAATACACAACTCAGGAGAGGCTCCATGCAACCAACAATTGATCTGGCTCCCATCACGCGCCACCTGCGTGCCATGTATTCGTCGCGACTACTCATCGCGGCAACCCATTATTTCAATGTCTTCGATCGACTGAGCAACGGCCCAAAATCTAGCGCCGCATTGCAACGCGAACTTGAACTGAAGGATCGGCCAGCGATGGTTTTGTTTCCTGCTCTGTGTGGGATGGATATGCTCATGCGCGACGCGGCGGGGAATCTGTCGCTGACTGAACTCGGCCGTGGCCTCACCACCGACGGCAAGCCCAGTCTGCATAGCTATCTTTGCCTGGAGAAAGATGAACCCACCGTGGTCGAGATGGTGGAACGTCTGCGCAACGACGGCCCGCTCGACAAGACGAAAGGGATTGCCTATACCAAGGAGGGCGACGAACCCTCGCCGATGGATGACCCGGAGGCCGCGCGTTTTCTGACACTGGCGTTATCTGGCCGCGCGCTCTATCTGTCGCCGCTGGTCGCCGAAGCGCTACCGGCGCGCAAGGGACACCTGCTTGACGTCGCTTGCGGCACGGGTGTGTTTGCCTACGAGTGGTTGCTGCGCAATCCGGAATCGACTGCCACGATTCTCGACAGTGCGTCGGTACTGGCGGTGGCGGCCGAGTTCCTCGAGTCCTTCGTAAACAGTGGCCGACCGGGTGCGAATACACTGCGCGATCGTGTGCGGCTGTTGCCCGGCGATATGCTGGTAGATGACTTGCCGCGTGCCGACATCGTGCTGGCGGCCAGTCTGTTTCATGATTGGCCCGAGCCCACCTGCGAAAAACTGGCGCAACGCTTCGCGCAGGCGGTGAATCCCGGCGGCGAGTTGTGGGTGCACGATCTGTTTCTCGACGATACGCTGGATGGGCCGCTGGCGGCGACCGATTATTCGGCGATGCTGTTCTGGGTCACCAAGGGCCGCGCCTACAGCCGCAAGGAATACCGCCGCTGGCTCGCCGATGCGGGACTGAAACCAACCACACGATATATTCCAACGCGCGTGGATTATGGTCTGATCTCGGCGGTCAAACCCGCCTGACGGATTGTGCTGCTGGCATTTCTTATTGTGTCAGCGTCAACACGATTTTGCCGATGTGCTGCCCTGCCTCCATGCGCCGGTGCGCATTGGCGGCTTGCGCCAAAGGATAAGTAGAATCGATCACCGGCTTGATCTGCCGCGTTGCGAACAACGGCCATACGCGTTTTTGCAACTGCTGAGCAATCGCGGCCTTGAACACAATTGAACGCGGACGCAGTGTTGAGCCACGCAGCATGAGCCGCTTGAGCAGCACGGAGGCAAAATTGATTTCCACGCGGCCGCCATGCAGCAAAGCAATCTGTAGTAACCGGCCATCGGCGGCCAGTGCTTCGACATTGCGCGGGATGTAGTCGCCGCCGACCATGTCGAGAATCACGTTGACGCCACGACCGGTCGTCAGGTGGCCTACCTGCTGACTGAAATCCTGTTCGTGGTAATTGATCGCCGCATCGGCACCCAGCGCCAGACACGCCTGACATTTCGCAGCGCTGCCCGCCGTGACATACACCGTCGCACCAAAGGCTTTCGCCAGCTGTATCGCGGTCACGCCGATGCCGCTGCTGCCGCCGTGAATCAACACCGTTTCGCCCGCGTGCAAACTGCCCTGATCGAACAGATTACTCCAGACCGTGAAATAAGTTTCGGGCAACGAGGCCGCCTCGATCAGACTCAGCCCTTCTGGGATCGGCAAACAGTGTGCCGCAGGCACGGCGCAATATTCGGCATAGCCGCCGCCCGGCGCCAGCGCACAGACTTTGTCGCCCAGATGAAAACCGGAATCGGCAACATCACCCGCGACGATCTCGCCGGCGACTTCCAAACCCGGCAGATCGGAAGCGCCCGGCGGCACCGGGTACTTGCCCAGACGCTGCAAGACATCGGGCCGGTTCACGCCTGCGGCGGCGACCTTGATCAAGACCTCCCCCGCCTGCGGCACCGGTACCGGACGCTCACAGACTTGCAGAACCTCGGGGCCGCCAAAGGATGTGATTTCGATTGCGCGCATAAAATGAAAATAAAAAAAGGCCGCTAAATTCTAGCGGCCTTTTCTGTCAGACAACAGAAATTATTACTATCGCTATTACTGTTGCTGCTGTTGCGCCGGCTCACCACCTTCGGCCAGCAGAGCTTTCATCGACAGACGCACACGGCCTTTTTCATCAACCTCGAGCACTTTCACGCGCACCACCTGGCCTTCCTGCAGGAAGTCGGTGACCTTGTTCACGCGCTCGTTGGCGATCTGGCTGATGTGCAGCAGACCGTCGCGGCCGGGCATCATTTGCACGATGGCGCCGAATTCGAGCATCTTGAGCACTGGGCCTTCATAAATCTGACCAACTTCGATTTCGGCGGTCAGTTCACGAATACGCTTCTGTGCCGCTTCCGCACCTTCATGGCTGACGCTGGCAATGGTGATCACGCCGTCATCCGAGATGTCGATGCTGGTGCCGGTTTCTTCGGTGATGGAACGAATCGTCGCACCACCCTTGCCGATCACTTCGCGGATCTTGTCCGGATTGATTTTCATCGTCATCAAGCGCGGCGCGAAGTCGGACAGTTCCTGACGCGCACCGCCAATCGCTTCCTGCATCTTGCCGAGAATATGCATGCGGCCTTCCTTGGCTTGCGCCAGTGCAACCTGCATGATTTCCTTGGTGATGCCCTGAATCTTGATGTCCATCTGCAGCGCGGTCACTCCGGTGGCCGTACCGGCCACTTTGAAGTCCATGTCGCCGAGGTGATCTTCATCGCCAAGAATGTCGGTCAGGACGGCAAACTTGCTGCCTTCCTTGATCAAGCCCATGGCGATACCGGCCACGTGCGCTTTCACTGGCACACCGGCATCCATCATTGCCAGACAGCCGCCGCAGACCGACGCCATCGATGACGAACCGTTTGATTCGGTGATCTCGGATACCAGACGGATCGAGTAGGAAAACTCATCCGCGGCCGGCAACAGCGGCACCAGGGCACGCTTGGCCAAACGGCCATGACCGACTTCGCGGCGCTTGGGCACGCCGATGCGGCCGGTTTCGCCGGTGGCAAACGGGGGCATGTTGTAGTGGAACAGGAAACGGTCGCGGTACTCGCCTTGCAGGGCGTCGATGATTTGCTCATCCTGTTTCGTACCCAGGGTAGAGATCACCAGTGCCTGCGTTTCGCCCCGCGTGAACAGCGCGGAACCATGCACGCGCGGCAACACGCCCAGACGAATGCTGATCGGACGCACGGTGCGCGTATCGCGGCCGTCGATACGAGGCTCGCCATCGAGAATCTGACTGCGCACGATTTTCGCTTCAAGGTCGAACAGCATGTTGTTGACGGTGTTCGCATCCGGCGCATCCTTGCCGGTGGCAGCCGCATGCTCGGCCAGTGCGGCCTCGACCTTGCTGTACACCGCTTTCAGTTTTTCCGTGCGGGCCTGTTTTTGCTTGATCTGGTAAGCGGCCTGGAAATCGGCCTGGGCCAGTTCACGCACCTGCGACAACAGCGCTTCGTCTTTGGGTGCAGCCTTCCAATCCCATTCGGGTTTGCCGGCATCGCGCACCAATTCGTGAATCGCATTGATCGCGGCCTGCATCTGTTCGTGGCCATACACCACGCCGCCCAGCATCACATCTTCCGGCAGTTGATCGGCTTCCGATTCCACCATCAACACCGCTTGTTCGGTACCGGCGACCACCAGGTCGAGCTTGGATTCCGCCAGTTGTGTCTTGGTCGGGTTCAGCACATAACGGTTTTCAATGTAGCCCACGCGCGCGGCGCCCACCGGACCATTGAACGGCAAACCGGAAATCGCCAACGCGGCCGATGCGCCAATCAACGCAGGGATATCGGGATCGACTTCCGGATTGACCGACAGGACATGAATCACGACCTGCACTTCATTGTAAAAACCATCGGGAAACAGCGGACGGATCGGACGGTCGATCAAACGGCAAGTCAGGGTTTCTTTTTCCGAAGGCTTGCCTTCGCGCTTGAAGAAGCCACCGGGGATACGGCCGGCAGCATAGGTTTTCTCGATGTAATCGACGGTGAGCGGGAAGAAATCCTGGCCGGGTTTGGCTTTCTTGGCGCCCACAACGGTCGCCAGAATGACAGTTTCGTCCATCGACACCACCACGGCACCGCTGGCTTGGCGAGCAATCTCACCGGTTTCCAGCGTCACTTCATGTTGACCATACTGAAAACTTTTTTTCACGATATTGAACATCACGTTTCCTTTCATTGAACCCAGCACTTTCCAGGGGGGCTGGTTCACCTTCGCAACACACTACAAATTCAAAATTAGAGGGAAAATTAAATGGGGTCAGACTCCATTTAATTGTTTGGCCTTTGACTACTAGGTTGAGAATCTCTCAATTAAATGGAGTCTGACCCCATTTAATTTTCCCTCTAATTTCAAAAAGCAAAATGCCCGCGTTGCAAAGCAACGCAGGCATTTTTCATCTGGGAGTGGACAACAAAACTGTTGTGCAATCCATTGATTATTTGCGCAGACCGAGGCGCTCGATCAAGGCACGATAGGCATCCGGCTTGGTGCCTTTCAGGTAATCGAGCAGTTTGCGGCGGCGGCTCACCATGCGCAGCAGGCCACGGCGCGAGTGGTGATCCTTGCTGTGTTCTTTAAAGTGACCGGTCAGGTCGTTGATGCGTGCGGTCAGCAGCGCGACTTGCACTTCCGGCGAGCCGGTGTCGTTGGCGGCGCGTTGATATTGCGCCATCACTTCGGATTTGACGATCGTCATTGTGCATCCCTAATAAGCTTGATTAAACAGGCGAACACCGGTGGATGGCCAGTGCCGTGAATCCCGGGAAATTCCCTCAGGAACCCCAGGAAGGCGCGCATTGTATCAGGTTTCGCTGCCAACCGGCAGGACTGTCCCGTCAATGCAGCAGCGATTGCGCCCATAGGCCTTGGCGGCATAGAGTGCATTGTCGGCTGCCATCAACAGATTGGCCGGGACATTCCGCGCATTGGGCAGCAGACTCGCTACCCCAAGGCTCACGGTCACATATTCCTCGACCTCCGAACGCGCATGCGGCAACAGCAAACCGTACACCCGGGCGCGAATTCGTTCTGCCACCACGGTGGCTCCTTCGACGTGAACGCCCGGCAAAATCACCGCAAATTCCTCGCCACCGAAACGCGCCACCATATCACCGGGGCGTGTCACGGCTGACTGCAGCACTTCGGCTATTGCGCGCAAGCAGGCGTCCCCTTGCAAATGACCGTAGTGATCGTTGTAACGCTTGAAGCAATCCACGTCCAGCATGATGAGTGACAACAGGTTGCTCTGCCGCATCGCGCGCCGCCATTCCTGATCGAGCGCGGCATCGAAGCGGCGGCGGTTGTCCAATCCAGTCAACCCGTCCTTGCTGGCCAGTTGCTGCAACGCCATCTGCGCCTGCTTGTGCATCGTCAGATCGCGCAAGGTCTCGACCACCGCCACCAGGGTTCCGGTCGTGTCACAGATCCATGCCGCATCGATCGCCAGATACAGACGCTCGGACAATTGCGGCATCCTGCACCAGGCCTGAAGTTGCACCGCATGTTCGCTCCGCTGCAATTCCTCGCCATGGGGGTAGAGTGTTTCGAGCTCGTCCAGACGCTGCTGCCAAACCAGGTCCGCCAGACAGGGGCGTTCCTTGTCATAGAAAGCCTGCCAATGCCGGCGCGTGCCCAGCAGCGTGTCGGCGCGCACGCCCGTCAATCGTTCGCATGCCTGGTTCCAGATCAGCACACAGCCGTGCGCATCCAGCACAAAGGTGGGCACGGCCATGTTTTCCAGAAGCCTGGCGGCAAATTGAGCAGGATCGGGCATACCCCATTATCGGCACGGAAAACCGGGCAGCACAGGGGAAATCTACCGATTAAAGCGCGCGCTGGCGCGCCGTTTCATACAGGCAGACGGCGCTGGCGACCGAGACATTCAGGCTTTCGACGCTGCCGTGCATGGGGATGCTGACCAATTCGTCACAATGCTCACGCGTCAGGCGGCGCATGCCCTCGCCTTCGGCGCCCAGCACCCAGGCGATCGGGCCCTTGAAGGTGGCTTGATATAGGGTTTTATGCGCAGCATCGTCGGTGCCAACAATCCAGATGCCCTGCTCTTTCAACTCGCGCAGGGTGCGCGCCAGATTGGTAACGGTGATGTAAGGCACGGTTTCGGCGGCCCCGGAGGCGACCTTGGCGGCCGTCGCATTCAGCCCGACGGCGCGATCCTTGGGTGCAATCACGGCGTGCACACCCGCACCATCGGCCACGCGCAGGCAGGCGCCGAGGTTGTGCGGATCGGTGATCTGATCGAGCACCAACAGAAACGGCGGCTCCTGCAAATCCTCCAGCAATTCGTTCAGATGTTGATGCAATTGAATTTCATCGGCCAGCGCCACTACGCCCTGGTGATTCTGATGTTGCGACAAGCCATCGAGGCGGGCACGCTCGACCGGCAACACGCGTATTTCGAGACGCTTGGCCAGCTCGAGCAAATCCTGCATGCGCCGGTCTTTGCGCTGCGCGTCGACATACAGTTCATGCACGCTGGCTGGAGCGTGACGCAAACGCGCGGTGATGCTGTGGAAGCCGTAGAGGGTTTTTGCTTTTTTCATGAATTACTTTTTGCGTCGCGCAGGTGTGCCGGCTTTGGCGGTGTTGGCGCCGCGTGCTTTGCCGCGCACCACCTTGGCCGGTGGTTTAGTGGTTTTCAGGTGATCCGGCTTCGGTGGTGCAGCCTTGCGCGCGCGGCGCATCGGTTGATCGATTTCATCTTCGGTGACACCATTCATGACCTGTTTGTAGCTCAAGCCCTTGACCAGGCGAAATTCAATCTTGCGCGCTTCCAGATCGACGCGCGCGACCTGCACCTGAATCGCATCGGTCAGTCGGTAACGCAAGCCGCTGCGCTCGCCGCGCAATTCGTGCATGGCTTCGTTGAAGTTGAAGTATTCGGTGCCCAGTTCCGATACATGCACCATACCTTCGACAAACAAGTCGTTGAGCGTGACAAACACGCCGAACGGCGCCACGCCGGTGACAGTACCGGCAAACTGCTCGCCCACCCGTTCTTTCATGTAGAAACATTTGAGCCAGGCTTGGACATCGCGCGAGGCATCATCGGCGCGCCGCTCGTTGGCCGAGCAGAGAATGCCGAGCTGTTCCCACACTTCCTTTTGGTCATTCTGAGCCCCCCCGTTCGCGCTGTACTCGTCACTGTTACGCAAGGGTTGCGGCACGTAGTGCTTGCCCGCGAGCAGTGCCTTGATGACGCGATGCGTCAGCAGATCGGGATAACGGCGAATCGGCGACGTGAAGTGCGCGTAGGCTTGATACGCCAGGCCGAAGTGACCGCTGTTGTCCGGCGTGTAGATCGCCTGCTGCATCGAGCGCAGGATCATGCTGGTCAGCAGCGGCGCATCAGGACGGCGCTTGATCTTGTCCATCAGGCGCGCATAGTCGGACGGTTGCGGATCGTCGCCGCCATCGAGTTGCAGGTTGATGGTTTTAAGGAAGGCACGCAGATTGTTCAACTTGTCCGGCGTCGGGCCTTCGTGCACCCGGAACAAGCCCAGGTGCTTGCTGCGTTCCATGAAGTCGGCGGCACAGACATTGGCGGCCAGCATGCATTCCTCGATCAGCTTGTGCGCATCGTTGCGCGTGCGCGGGACGATGCGTTCGATCTTGCCCAGCTCGTTGCATTCGATATAGGTCTCAACCGTTTCCAGTTCGATGGCACCACGCTGCGTGCGTGCTTGCGCAAACACTTTGTGGAGCGCATGCAGATTCTGCAACTGTGGCATCAGGGCGGCGTATTTCTGCGCCATCTGTCCTTCGGGCGCAGACAGCGCCGCCCACACTTCGTTGTAGGTCAGGCGCGCCGCCGAATGAATCACCGCGGGATAGAACTGATAGCCCTTCACCAAACCGGCCATGTTGACGACCATGTCACACACCAGCGTCAAGCGATCGACGGCGGGATTGAGCGAACACAAACCGTTGGACAATTTCTCCGGCAACATCGGAATCACGCGGCGCGGGAAATACACCGAGGTCGAACGGTCGCGCGCATCGAGATCGATCGCGTCGCCCGGCGTCACATAGTGACTGACATCGGCAATCGCCACCAGCAGCCGCCAGCCCGCCGATTTACGTTTGCCCTCGGTCAGCTCAATCGGTTCGCAATACACCGCATCGTCAAAATCGCGCGCGTCTTCGCCGTCGATGGTGACCAGCGGCACGTCGCGCAAATCGATGCGACCAGACAAATCCTTCTTGCGCACTTCGCTCGGCAGTTTCTCGGCCAGTTTTTCAGCCGCCAGAGAAAATTCATGCGGCACATCGAATTTGCGCACGGCAATTTCGATCTCCATCCCGGGATCGCCAATCTCGCCCAGCACCTCCACCACACGGCCCATCGGTTGCGAATAGCGGCTCGGTTGTTCGAGGATTTCCACCGTCACCACCTGCCCCGGCTGCGCATGACGCACTTCGCCCGGCGGAATCAGAATGTCGTGCTTGATGCGCTGGTCTTCCGGCGCCACCACATACACACCACGCTCGCTGAGCAGACGGCCCACCAGTTTGTTGGTGCGCCTTTCGATGACTTCGACAATCGTGCCTTCCGGTTTGCCGCGTTTATCGGTGCCGGTAATGCGCACCAGCACGCGGTCGCCATGCAAGACCTTGAGCATTTCACGCGCGCCGAGATAGACATCCGGGCCGTTGTCGTCACGCACCAGAAAGCCGTAGCCGTCGCGATGGCCGGTCACCTTGCCGGCAATAAAATCGAGCTTGGTCGCGAGCAGCAGCACGCCCTTGCGATTGGGCATGAGCTGGCCGTCACGCTCCATCGCCGCCAGACGTTTTTCAAATCCGGGCAATTCGCTTTCGCCGACTTTCAGCTTGAGCGCAAGCTGCGCCGAAGTCAGCGGGATCGGTGCGCTGCGCAGCACGCCCAGCATGTCCTCCCGGCTGGGAATCGCATAGGCATAGCGCCCCGTCGCACTGGAATCCGGCGCGGCTGCATCATTCGTCGTTTTTCTTCTGTTTGACAAAATTACTCACTTGGTTAAAATGCGCGTCTTCCTGAATTGCCCAGGTGGCGGAATTGGTAGACGCACTAGGTTCAGGTCCTAGCGGTGGCAACACTGTGGGGGTTCGAGTCCCTTCCTGGGCACCAAATAAAACAGCTCGCCGCTTGGCGGGCTTTTTTATTTTTTACGATTACTCTCACCCGACTGTACCGGCTGAGACAGCTCAGCGGCATCATAAACTTCAAACGGCTGCACGATCCAGGGATTGCCGGGCAACGCCTGCGCCACATAATCGGCACGAATCGGCGCATGCGCCTTGGTCCATAATACCGCGCTGCGCACTTCGCGCAGATGCGGCAAGCGCTGCGGCAATACCGGCAAAACATGCTGCAAGGTCGCGCCGGTGTCGATCAAATCATCCACCAGCAATACACGATCGCCCAGCACCGGATTGGCCGACGCAATGCTGCCGCCAATCTGCAACGCGCCCTGCGTCGTGCCCGCGTGCTCGCGGTAAGAACTGACAAACCACACCGCCAGCGGCACATCGAACATGCGCGACAGGACATCTCCAACCCGCAAGCCACCACGCGCCAGCGCAACGATCTGATTGAACTGCCATTCCGAGCGATGAATCTGCAACGCCAGTTGCTCAATCAACTGGTGGTACTCCGTCCACGAGACAAATAATTTTTCTGGTCGTGTGGTGGTCGGATTGGACATGGGCCCGTGCAGACGGTTCAGACTTTGAAGGGATGCCGCAAGACAATGGTTTCCTTGCGATCCGGCCCGGTGGAAATCATGTCCACCGGCACACCGCAGACTTCGGCCAGGCGATCTAGATAACGGCGCGCATTGACCGGCAAATCGTCCAGCACCTGCACGCCGACGGTCGATTGATCCCAGCCCGGCAGCGTTTCGTAAATCGGCTTGCAGCGCGCCCCTTCAGGCGCACCCAGCGGCAGGATATCGGTGCGTTCGCCATCGAGTTCATAGCCCACACACAATTGCAATTCCGACAGGCCATCGAGCACATCAAGCTTAGTCACGCACAGACCCGACACACCGTTGATTTGGATCGAACGTTTCAACGCAGCGGCATCGAACCAGCCACAGCGACGAATGCGCCCGGTGGTGGTGCCACGCTCCATGCCAACATTGCACAGGTGATGACCGACACTGCCCGCTTCATCCATCGGCAGCTCGGTCGGGAACGGGCCCGAACCGACGCGCGTGGAATACGCCTTGGTGATGCCCAGCACATAGTGCAGCATGCCAGGGCCGACGCCCGCACCAGCCGCAGCATTGCCCGCCACGCAATTGCTGGAGGTCACAAAAGGATAGGTGCCGTGATCGATATCGAGCAAAGCACCCTGCGCGCCTTCAAACAAGAGATTCTGTCCGGCGGCATTGGCCTCGTACAAACGGCGCGACACATCGGCCATCATCGGCTTGAGTTGTTCGGCGTGGCGCATGGCTTCGTCATAGACCGCCGCAAAATCCACCGGTGCCGCGTGCAGGTATTTTTCCAGCACGAAGTTGTGATAGTCGAGCAACTCGCGCAGCTTATCGGCAAATGCCTTGGGGTCTTTCAAATCCTGCACACGCAAGGCGCGACGTGCAACCTTGTCTTCGTAGGCGGGGCCGATACCGCGGCCGGTGGTGCCGATTTTTTCCACACCTTTGCGCACCTTCGCTTCTTCGCGCGCCAGATCGAGCGCGACGTGGTACGGCAGAATCAGGGGACAGCCTTCGCTGATGAACAGACGCGAGCGCACTTCCACACCGTTGGCTTCGAGGTTGCCGATTTCTTCCAGCAGCTTGGCGGGCGACAGCACCACGCCATTGCCGATGTAGCACGCCACGCCGGGACGCATGATGCCGGAGGGAATCAGATGCAATGCGGTTTTTTTGCCGCCGATGACCAGCGTGTGACCGGCATTGTGGCCGCCCTGAAAGCGCACCACGCCTTGCGCGTGATCCGTCAGCCAATCGACGATCTTGCCCTTGCCCTCGTCACCCCATTGGGTACCGATCACCACTACGTTTCTAGCTACCTGAGTTGCAACATTCGCTACCACACCGTACTCCAAATCAAAGTTTCTCGACGACCCACTGCCCGCCGCGCTGGACCAACTGACGATCGCAAGCGAATTCCTGCTGTTCCTGCTCATGCCCAGGCAAAGTCTGGACCACAATCTCACCCTGTGCGCGCAGCTTGGCAATTGCCGTGCGCAAATCCGGCGCATCCAGCCAGGGGGCGACAATCGCGGGGGACGGCGCCGCCGCCGTCATCAGACCGGCCAGCTCGCGCAATTCCAGACTGAAACCGGTGGCCGGGCGCGCGCGGCCAAACACCTGACCAACATCGTCATAACGGCCGCCGCGCACCACCGCATTAGGCAGGCCATTGCAATAGGCCGCAAAGGTGATGCCGCTGTGATAATCGAAACCGCGTGTATCGGCCAGATCAAACATCAATTCGCATTCAGGATGCGTGCGCAGCAGCGACGATTGTGTCAGTTGCAGCAAGGCTTGCCAGGCTTCACGCGCCTGCGGCATGGCTTGCAGAGCCGCTTGCACGTGTGCGAGTGCGGCGGCATCGGCGACGCTGCCGTAACAGTCGAGCAAGGCACACAGGGCACGACCCGTCGGCGCGGACAGCGTGGACGCAAGCTGTTGCAACGCAGCGGCATCCTTGGCTTGCAACAGCGCCAGAATCTCGGCCTGCCGTGCTTGCGCGCCCGCATCGCTGGACAGAATCGCGCGCACGACACCAACATGGTTCAAATCGACGCGCCACTGCCCGATCCCCGCGGCTTTCAAAGATTCAATCACCAGTTCGAGAATTTCCAGGTCGGCTTCGGGCCCGGCGTGACCATAGATTTCCGCACCGATCTGCAGGGGTTCTCGCGTGGCCAGTAAACCCGCCGGACGGGTGTGCAGTACGCTGCCGGCGTAACACAGCCGCGTCACGCCCTGGCGGTTGAGCAGATGCGCATCGATGCGGGCCACTTGTGGCGTGATATCGGCGCGCAGCCCCATGGTGCGGCCGCTGACTTGATCGACCAGTTTGAAGGTGCGCACATCGAGATCCTGCCCGGTGCCGGTCAACAACGAATCCAGATATTCCAGCAGCGGCGGCTGCACCAGCTCATAGCCATAGGTGCGATAACAGTCGAGCAATTGCCGGCGCAAGGCTTCAATCCTGCGCGCTTCGGCGGGCAAGACATCGGAAATCGACTCGGGTAATAGCCAGGCAGGCATAGGCATTCAGGATCACAAAATAAAAAGCGGCTGCCAAGAGATTCAGACTTGGTAGCCGCTTGACGGCGCATTATACCGGGTTAGACTTGGCTTGAAAACTGCGCCCCTACGTGAAACGTAACAGAACAACCGCCCGGGACAAGAGATCAATCTTTACTATTTTCTTTTGATAACCCTTGATCAGCCTGATCAAGGCTCCCGTCATTTTTTGATATCGGAGCATTGTGGTTTGTATTGTCGTGTCGCATTTGCACCAATTTCTTGCGGCACTCGGTGGCATCCCCGCCACAAGGGAAAATCCCGACATCACTGCTTTCTGCTCCCACTCTGTGAATGATGGCAAATTGCAAACCAGCGAACTGCGGCTGAGTTTCGCAATCACGTCCAACACACCATTTATTGCTCTTGGGGTCATGGTACGCAACAGACCAGCCATTTTTGCTATCACCCTGTTCTACACGACCCGTAAAGTATGTCCCATTCTTCCATTCATACACGCCGGAACCTTCTCGATCACCTTCTTTGTGCTCCCCTGTGTAGCGAGCCCACCATTCCTGCTTGTTCTCGTACCAGTCGAAGGTGCCCTTTCCGTCGAATAAATTATTCTTGAAATTCCCGCGATAACGATTCCAAGTATTTTTGCCGTCTTCGTGCCATTCGCATTCCCCAGGACCCTCCATTTTTTCGTCCCGGAATATTCCCTGACAACGAGACCATTTCTTTTCGGGGTCCCGACGCCATTCACAAACAGCCTTGCCGTTTAAGTCGCCACGCTTGAATTGGCCCTTACAATTCTTCAACCGGCCCGATTCCGTTTGACCTTCCAATAATCCTTCCCCGTCGCGCAGATCATTTACATGGTTGCCCGTATATCGTTCCCAAGCGACCCCATCAGCTTCTCGGATTTCGCAAGTAGCTTGGCCATTCATCATGTTGGCTGAATACTCGCCCTCACAACGCCATGATTTCCCAGTATCCAGGTAAGTCTGAGTAACACCCCGGCCCTGGCGCTGACAGGACTTCAATTCGCCCTCGTAGTAACCGTGCCCGCCATCCCAACGCCACTCCAGCGTCCCCTTGTTTCCAGAGCGATCAACTGTGCAAGAACATCCGCCACTAGTACATTTCCCATCCCCACTTGACCATGATCCCAACTTACGGCCTGCCGGAATATTCTCGAAAATTGTTATCAGAAGCGCACCCAAGAGCAGCCCCAAGAGAAGTCTCTTGCAAAACCGTTTGGTCGAGGAAGCACTGTCTATAGCCTTTCCAGTCAATGCCACATACCGTTCTTTCATCCCCTCGATATCAGCATAGGGGGTTAAGTATTTGATACTCAGAGAACTGATACCGCTATAAACAATTAATGCCAACAGCCAGCCGAGCGCCAAAGCAGCGCCTGGCTTCGCGTGAAAAAAATCAGTGTACAGATAAAAATACGCCAACAAAGGTATGAATATTCCCAGCAGACACAAGCGGACTATCTGTTTGATTTTTCGACTAGAAGCGGACTCAGTCAGAGTCTCGATGAGAGCCGCAAGGAACTGTTTCTCGTTGTAGGTCTCTTTATTGTTTTCCATGGACAAGCTGGTCGGCTTAAATAAAGAGTGCCAGTAGTATCAAACCGACGATCATCGAAGTCAGGCCGAAGAAACGGATCTGGCCATCCTTGAGTGTGGTCAGACGCAAAAAAGCTTGCCGCCATTTGTCGGGAAACAGGAAGGGCAGCAGCCCTTCCATGATGAGCATCAGCGCAAAAGCAATGAGCAGCGTGGTCCACATGGTCATGCCGTGGCCTCTGATCTACTTGCTGCCGTGGCCGGGGCCGTTGCGCATGTACTTGAAGAATTCCGAGGAGGGATCGACGACTAGCACATCGCTGCGATTCTTGAAGCTGTTGCGATACGCTTCCAGGCTGCGATAGAAGGCGTAGAACTCGGGGTTCTGTCCAAAGGCTTGCGCATAGATGGCGGTGGCCTTGGCATCGCCCGCGCCTTTGACGCGCTGGGCATCGCGATAGGCTTCGGCGATGATGACCTGACGCTGACGGTCGGCATCGGCGCGAATTTTTTCCGATTCGGCGGCGCCCGTTGAACGCAATTCATTGGCCACACGCTTGCGCTCTGCTTCCATGCGTCGGTAGATCGATTCACTCACCTCGGGCAACATATCGACCCGTTTGAGGCGCACATCAACAATTTCAATGCCGATCGGTTTGGCATCTTCCTCGACTTTCCTGACAATATCCTGCATGACTTGATCGCGCGCACCGGAAACCACTTCATGCACGGTGCGTTTGGTAATTTCCTCGTTAAGCGCAGTCTTGATGATTTGCGCCAGCCGATCCTGTGCGCGATGCTCGTCGCCAGTAAAGCTGACGAAATACAGCTTGGGGTCTGCAATGCGCCATTTGGCGAAGGAATCGACCAGCAGATTTTTCTTTTCCGCCGTCAAAAAGCGATCGGTGTCCGGCGTGTCGATGGTCAGAATGCGCTTGTCCATGTAGATCACATTCTGGAACGGTGGCGGCATCTTGAAGTGCAAACCAGGTTCGGTAATCACTTCCTTGACTTCGCCGAGCGCAAAACGCACCGCATATTCGCGTTGATCGACGATGAAGACACAGGTCGAAAAAACGATCAGGATAATCAAGGCCACCAGGCCAATGGGTAGCAAGCGGTTCATTAGCGGTTCTCCCGATCGCGATTGCGCAGTGCATCGCGTGAGCGATTGTTCTGGATGGCGGCAGCAGACGCAGGCGCTGCGGCAGCATCAGTCTCGGCCGCAGCGGCATTGGCCTCTTGCGCCGCTGTTTGCTGAATCAGCTTGTCCAGTGGCAGATACAGCAAGTTGCTGCCGGCACGCGAATCGACCATCACCTTGGTGGTGCTCTCAAATACTTTCTGCATGGTTTCCAGATAGAGACGCTGGCGCGTGACCTGCGGCGCCTTGCTGTATTCGGCCATGACCGATTTGAAGCGCGCGGCGTCGCCTTCGGCGTTGGCCACCACTTGCTGTGCATATCCATCGGCCTCTTGCTGCAGACGCGAGGCAGCGCCACGCGCGCGTGGAATCACGTCGTTGGCGTAAGCCTGGCCTTCACTTTTTTGCCGTTCCCTGTCCTGCCCTGCTTTCACGGCATCGTCGAATGCCGCTTGTACCTGTTCCGGCGGCTGCGCATTCTGCAAAGTGATATTCATCACCAGTACACCGGTTTTGTAGCGATCAAGAATTTCCTGTACCAACTTGGATACACGTGCGGCCACTTCCTCGCGCCCCTCATACAGGACATAGTCCATCTTGCTCTTGCCCACCACTTCGCGCATCGCCGTCTCGGCCGCCTGCTTCACCGCATCATCGGGGTCGCGATTGTTGAACAGATAGGCGCCGGCATCCTTGAGGGTGTACTGCACGGCAAACTGAATGTCGATGATATTTTCATCGTCAGTCAGCATCAGCGCTTCATGCGCGTTCTTGTTTTTCACGTTGCCCTGATAACCGATATCGACCTTGCGCACCCCGGACACGTTGACGATTTCATGCGATTGAAACGGATACGGCAAGCGCCATTGGAAACCGGAACCGGTAGTGGCTTTGTATTGGCCGAATTGCAGGATCACGCCGACCTGGCCTTCCTGCACGGTGAAGAAACCGCTGCCAAACCAGAGCATGAGAACCAGGCCCACAATCAAGCCGACGCCAATGCTTGCGCCCTTCATGTCGGGGCCTGAACCCCGGTTGCCGTTGCCACCATTGCCCGTAGCACCGCCGGGACGCTTTCTGCCAAACAGATTGTTCAGTTTTTGATTGAAGTCGCGCCACAAGTCATCCAGATCGGGCGGGCCGTCCTGACGCACAGGTTCGTGCCGCTGCAGCGGTTGCGCAGCAGTGCTGCTCCGATTGCCGCGGCGTCGTCCCCAAACGGAATCGCCGAGATTCCACAATACGCCAAGAGTGCCTAGCATGATGTGCTTTCTTTCGTGGGAAATTTCAGATGATTGTAGGCGATTCACCGCCAGATTCATGCGCCGCAAGGGTCAGCTCGGGGGGCTCAAGACCTGCTTCAAGCAACGCCTTGTGCCGCAGCGCCGCTTCTCCCAAGGCACTGCGCAATTGCTCCAAACCCCCGCCGGTTCTCGCGCTCACGAAAACGCGATGAATGTTATCACAGTCATCCCGCTCGCTTTGCGGTGTCATGTCAGTGAGATCGATCTTGTTCCACACCAGAATTTGCGGAATCGATTGGGCGCCGATTTCTTCCAGCACCTGATTGACTTGTTCGATCTGTTCGAAACGTTGCGGACTGGCAGCATCGACGACATGCAACAGCAGATCGGCGTCGATGGTTTCTTCCAGCGTGGCGCGAAACGCAGCGACCAGCGTATGCGGCAGATCGCGGATGAAACCGACAGTGTCGGACACGGTGATTTGCCCCACCTCAGGCAGATAAATGCGCCGTACCGTGGTGTCGAGTGTGGCAAACAATTGATCGGCGGCATAGGCCTGCGCATGCGTCAGCGCATTGAATAGCGTGGACTTGCCGGCGTTGGTATAGCCCACCAGCGATACGGTGAATTGTCCGCGCCGCATGCGTGCCCGCCGTTGTGTGCTGCGCTGACGTTGCAGCTTTTTCAATTTTTCGCGCAAGCGCTTGATCTTGTCGGTCAGCATGCGCTTGTCCATTTCAAGCTGGCTCTCACCCGCGCCGCCGCGCAAACCAATACCGCCCTTTTGCCGTTCCAGGTGGCTCCAGGCGCGTACCAGCCGAGTGGATTGATATTGCAGTTGCGCCAGCTCGACCTGCACCTTGCCCTCGTGGCTTTGCGCGCGTTGGGCGAAGATATCCAGGATCAGTGCGGTGCGGTCGATGACGCGCACTTTGAGCAGACGTTCGAGATTGCGTTGTTGCGCAGGAGACAGGGTATTGTCGAAGATGACGAGTTCGGCCTCATGCTGCGCCAGCAGCGCAGCGATTTCTTCGGCCTTGCCACTGCCGACGAACAGCGCCGCATCGGGCGCGGCGCGCTTGCCTTCTACCTGCGCCACAACGACGCAACCGGCCGACTCAGCCAGCAGGGTCAACTCTTCCAGCGAGGGAGCAGCGTCCCGGCCAATCGCAAGACTGACCAGAACCGCGGGGTAGCTATGCGTCAAATTCAGGCTTCGGGGGCGGCGCCCGCTTCCACACCACTACTGATGTTCACGGCGCGAGCCGGCACCACCGTGGAAATGGCATGTTTATAGACCATCTGCGTGACCGTATTACGCAGCAGCACAACATATTGATCGAAGGATTCGACCTGACCTTGCAACTTGATGCCGTTGACGAGGTAGATGGATACCGGAATGTGTTCCTTGCGTAAGGCGTTCAGGAACGGGTCTTGTAGCAGTTGCCCTTTATTACTCATGATGACTCCGGGATGTTGTTATAGGGAATAAGGCAGTGAAACTATATGTGAGTTTAAGCCAAAGCGCAAAATTTCAAGCGGCATTGCGACATAAATTAATCGTCGTTCCTGACATAGGGATTACGGCTGCTGCGGAATTCGACGCGCAAGGGCGTGCCCTTGAGCTTGAAAGTTTCGCGGAAACGCGTTTCCAGATAGCGGCGATAGGTTTCCGGCACGTTGTCCAGCGCATTGCCATGCACCACCACCACGGGCGGGTTCTGCCCGCCCTGATGGGCGTAGCGCAACTTGGGACGGCCCATGCCACGACGTGGCGGTTGCTGTTGCTGGACCGCCTCGATCAAGGTACGCGTCAGTTTGGGCGTGGACAGTTTGGCCATCGCGGCGGCATAGGCCGAATCCACCGAACGCATCAAAGGCACGATGCCCTGTTGTTGCAAGGCGGACACAAAATGGAAATTAGCAAAGCTGAGAAAGCCCAGCTTGCGCTGCAAATCGCGCTTGATGGTTTCGCGCTGATACTCGTCCAGGTTATCCCATTTATTGATGCCGACCACCAGCGCGCGACCCGATTCGAGAATGAAACCGGCGATATGCGCGTCCTGATCGGAAACATCCTGCTGCGCATCGAGCAGCAACACGACGACGTTGGCATCTTCAATCGATTGCAGGGTTTTGACGACCGAGAATTTTTCGATCGACTCAAAAACTTTGCCACGCCGCCGCAGGCCGGCAGTATCGATCAGGGTGTAGTCGCGCCCGCCGCGCTCGAAATCGATATAGATGCTGTCGCGGGTGGTGCCCGGCATGTCAAACGCAATCACGCGTTCCTCGCCGAGCAAGGCATTGACCAGCGTCGATTTGCCGACATTGGGACGGCCGACGATGGCGAGTTTGATCGGCCGCTTGCCTGCCTCGACCGTTTTATCCGGCAGCGCGGGCGCGCTGATTTTTTCCGCCGCCGCAGCCTCCAGTTCCGCCGGCGTGGGGGCGGCCGCAAATTCTTCCTCGTCTTCGTCTTCTTCCAGCACGCCGAAGGTTTCATCCAGCGCATGGTCGATCAACTGGCGCACGCCATCGCCGTGTGCGGAGGAGATCGCGAGCGGATCACCCAGACCCAGGGCGTAGAAATCGGCCGCGACCACGGCACGCTCCATGCCCTCGGCCTTGTTGACGGCAAGAAATATCTTGCGGCCGCTCTTGCGCAGCGTATCGGCAATCGTGTGATCGTGATTGCTCAGGCCCTGGCGCGCATCGGTGAGAAAAATCACAATGTCCGATTCAGCAATCGCTTGTAGCGTTTGCTGAGCCATCGCATGCATGATGCCCTCTTTGGCCACCGGCTCGAAACCGCCAGTGTCGATCACCAGATAGGGACGATTGCCGACCCGGCCATTGCCGTAGTGACGATCGCGCGTGAGACCGGGAAAGTCCGCCACCAGCGCATCGCGCGAGCGCGTGAGCCGGTTGAACAACGTCGATTTGCCCACATTGGGACGACCCACTAGGGCAATGACAGGTTTCATTTATTCGTAGGTAAAGGCGGTCAGCGTACCGCCAGAGGTTTGAATCAGCACACCATTCAGGACGGTTTGCGGCGCAGCGACGATGGGGCTGCCATCGGTACGGGCACGCGCGATGAAGGCGCCATCATCGCGCGACAGCCAGTGCACCACGCCTTCCAGATCGCCCACGACCACCGCGCGCCCGCTCGACACCGGCTGCGTAAGCGATCGATAGGTCAATTGATCCTGCCGCCAGACGCTGGCGCCGCCCTGCCGCGAAAACGCCAGTACGTTGCCGGTTTCATCGCTGACAAAGGCATACAGCACATCCAGGCCGAGCCCATTGCCGGTAGACACCGGGCGCGCCCAGATGGTTTCTCCGCTCACGGCATCGAAACAGGCAACGCGGCCTTGATAGGTCGCGGCGCAGACTTCTCGACCCTGTATCTGCGGCGTGCCGGTGACATCGGCGATGCGCTCCAGTTCGGTCACACCTTTCGGGCTGGCCACTGAAACATCCCAGCGCGCCACACCATTGTTCAACGCTAACGCCACCAGCTTGCCACCGGGATAACCGACAAAAGCGGTGGTGGCGGTGACCAGCATGCCGCCGGGATTGCGCAAGGTCAGTACCGGCAACGGGCGCTGCGAAATCCAGCGCGCTTTGCCGCTGCCGGCATCGAATGCGGACACCCGGCCATCGACACTGCGCACCAGCACCAGCTCGCCATTCACAGCCGGCGGACTGATGATTTCACTGCTGGTCTGCGCCTGCCAACGCAATTTTCCATCGGCCGCATCAAAGGCCAGCACGACACCGTCACTGGTACCGACCGCGAGGATATGGCCATCGCTTCCCACCCCGGCACTTAATTTGGTTTTGGCTTGTACGCGCCAGAGGATGCGGCCGCTCTTCAGATCGATCTTGTTCAACGTGCCATCCGTGGCGGCGGTGTAGACAACACCATCGCTGATTGCGGGCTGAAACGAAAATTTTCCTGCCGACCCGACCGAAACCGACCACGCCTGCTTGACCGCCAGCGTGGTCTTGATGTCCTTGAGCTCAGCCGGTTTGGGGCCGCTGCTGGAAAACCAGTTGAACGGGTTCATGCTGGAACAGGCCGTCAGCATCAGACCGGCGAGGAACAGCGTCAAGCAGCGAAGTACCGAAGAGACGGAAGCAGTGAGGGCCATGGTAAGTGAGCGCAGAGCTTAATGTGTGAAAAACGTTATAGGGGAAAACAGCGCTTATTTGGCCGGTGCACCCAGCGCATCGCGCTTCAATTCGATCACACCGCGCAAACCATCTTCCGGTTTGAGTACCGCCAGCGCTTGCTCATAGGCACTGCGCGCTTCATCGCTCTTGTTCTGTGCAGCCAGCAGGTCGCCCCGCAGATCGGCAAACAAGGCCACGAAAGGTGCGGGCGGATCGATCGCCAGCAGCTTCAGGCCCTCGTCATAGGCTTTTTCATCCAGCAGCAAACCGGCCAGACGCAGACGCGCGATGTCCTGGAATTCTTCCTCTTTCGCGTGGGCCACCAGCCACTGCAATTGCGTCTTGGCGGCAGCATCGTCCTTCGCTTCACTTAAAGCTTTGGCGGCCAGCAGCGCCGCATACTGGGCGTGCAGCGTGGAACCGTATTTCTCGAACATGACGGCGCTGGCTGCCTTGATCTTGCCCACATCCTTGAGCTCGGCCGCTTTTTGCAAGGCTTCGTACATTTGCGCGGCTTCCGCAGCCTGCGTGCGCTGGTACCATTTCCAGCCCATATAGCCGGAGAAGGCAAACAAGGCGATGGTGGCGACGGTAATCACCAGATTGCCGTACTGCTTCCACCAGTCCTTGAGTGCGTCGAGTTGTTCCTGTTCTTCCAGATTGTATGCCATGGTTTTTCTGCTTCAGTAGTAAGTTTGTTTATGCTTCGTCGCTATCGTCATCTTCGCTGCCAAGCAATTGCTCGGACAGGTAATCGGGTAAATCCTTGAATGGCACTTTGACCTGCTGGCCGTCGTGCGACTGTTCGCGCAGCGATTTTACGCTGGCTTTCTGTTGCTTGACTTCGTCTTCGCCGATCACCACGGCAAAAGCCGCGCCGCTGGCATCGGCTTTCTTGAATTGCGCCTTGAAACCGCCTTCGCCGCAATGCAGAAGCACATCCAGCCCGGCATCGCGCAAGCCTTCCGCCACGCGGAACGCGGCGGCCTGCGCGCCTGCGCCCTGATGCACGACATAGACATCGGTCTGCGGCTTGTAACCCTCTTCCCCACGGGCCTTGAGCAATTCGAGGATGCGCTCCACGCCCATCGCCAAACCCAAGGCCGGCGCAGGCTTGCCACCCATCTGGGCGATCAGCGGGTCGTAGCGGCCACCGCCGCACACCGTCCCCTGCGCACCTAGTTGATCGGTCACCCATTCAAACACGGTGAGGTTGTAGTAATCCAGCCCGCGCACCAGACGCGGGTTGATTTTGTACGGTACCCCGGCATCACGCAGAATTTTCTGGACGCCTTCAAAGTGCGCGCGCGATTCGGCGCCGACCAGATCGAGCAATTTAGGCGCGCCTTCGATCAATGCCTGCATCGCCGGGTTCTTGCTGTCGAGAATGCGCAGCGGATTGGTCTGTAAGCGGCGCTGACTGTCTTCGTCGAGGGCGTCGTGATGTGCCGTGAAATACTCGACCAGCGCACGCCGATGCTGGGCGCGCTCTTCGGCGTTGCCCAGGGTATTCAACTGCAATTGAATGTTTTCCAGCCCGAGGTCTTCCCACAGGCGGTTGCACATCAGCAGCATCTCACCGTCAATATCCGGCCCGGCAAAGCCCAGTGCCTCGACACCGACTTGATAGAACTGACGGTAGCGTCCGCGCTGCGGCCGCTCGTGTCGAAACATCGGGCCGTAATACCACAGGCGCTTGGGGCCTTCGTGCAACAGATTGTGTTCAATCACGGCACGGACCACCGACGCGGTATTTTCCGGGCGCAGCGTCAGTGATTCGCCGTTGAGTGCATCGTTGAAGGTATACATTTCCTTCTCGACAATATCCGTGACCTCACCGATGCCACGCGTGAACACGCGCGTGTGTTCGAGAATCGGCGTGCGAATCTGCTGGTAGCCGTAACAATGCATCCAGGCACGGATGCTGTCCTCGAAAAATTCCCACAACCCGGCCTCGGCGGGCAGCATGTCATTCATGCCGCGTACGCTGGGGAGCCTGTCTGCCTTGGGTTTGCTGCTGTCGTTTGGTTGAGTCATTGAATGTTCAAGCGGCTATTTTGTTCGCGCCGTATTTTGTTTTGACGTAATTTTCCACGATCGCCTGGAATTCTTCGGCGATGCGCTCGCCTTTTAGCGTCACCGTGCGTTCGCCATCGACAAACACCGGCGCGACCGGCGTCTCACCGGTGCCGGGTAGGCTGATGCCGATGTTGGCGTGCTTCGATTCGCCGGGGCCGTTGACGACGCAACCCATCACGGCGACGTTCATGTTTTCCACACCCGGATACTGGCTGCGCCACACCAGCATTTGCTCGCGCAAATAACTTTGAATCCGGCTCGCCAGTTCCTGAAAAAATGTGCTGGTGGTGCGGCCGCAACCGGGGCAGGCGATCACCATCGGCGTGAATGCACGCAGCCCCATCGTTTGCAGAATTTCCTGCGCGACCATCACTTCCTTGCTGCGCGGCGCACCGGGTTCCGGCGTCAGCGACACGCGTATCGTGTCGCCAATGCCTTCCTGCAACAGCACCGCCAGCGCAGCGGTTGAAGCGACCATACCCTTGCTACCCATGCCCGCCTCGGTCAGACCAAGATGCAGCGGGTAATCGCAACGCGCCGCCAGACCACGATACACAGCAATCAAATCCTGCACGCCACTGACCTTGGCTGACAGGCAAATCTTGTTGCCCGCCAGGCCCAATTCCTCGGCACGCTGCGCGTTTTCAATCGCCGAACGCACCAGTGCTTCATACATCACCTGCTGCGCCGTCCACGGTTCGGCGCGCTGACTATTTTCATCCATCATGCGCGCGAGCAAAGTTTGATCCAGGCTGCCCCAGTTGACGCCAATGCGCACAGGTTTGTCATAACGGCAAGCAACTTCGATCATTTGCGCAAAGTTGTCGTCGCGCTTGCTGCCCGCACCACTGCCGCTGCCCATGTTGCCGGGATTGATGCGGTATTTTGACAGCGCTTGCGCGCACTCGGGATATTGCGTCAACAGCTTGTGACCGTTGTAGTGAAAGTCGCCGATCAAGGGGACATGAATGTCCATGCGATCCAGTTGTTCGCGCAAGGCGGCGACTTGCGCCGCCGCTTCCGGCGAGTTGACGGTGATGCGCACCAGTTCCGATCCAGCCTGCGCCAATTCCTTGACCTGAATCGCCGTGCCAATCGGATCAGCGGTATCGGTATTGGTCATTGACTGCACCGCCACCGGAGCGCCGCCACCCATTGCAACCACTTGATCGCGCCAGCGCACCTGCACTTGCCGCGCACGGCGGCGTGGCAGAGCGCCCGCAGACATCGGCGCAGAATTCAATTGAGCAGGCAGGCAATCCATGAGAGCAGGCTTCATCGGTTCAGCGCATCACTCCAGCGTAATGCGCGCAACATCATCACGCGAAGAGAAGGGTTTCAGATCGACCACCTTGCCCTTGTATTCCAGCCGTGTCTGACTCGCATTGCCGATCACCAAACTCAACGGCGCCACCCCCGCCACGGTTTTTTCCGTGCCGGATGCATTCAGTTGTGAGAACACCGAGCGGCCATCCTTTTGCGTGACTTCGACCCAGGAGTCGGCACCGAAGTTGAAATGCACCGTAACCTGTCCGGCGCTGACAGTGCCGGTCTCGGCTTTTAATTGCGGCGCAGGTGCTGCGCTCGGTGCTGTCGACGCCTCAACAACTTTTTCCACTTTGGCTGGCATAGCGGCCTGTGCGGGTGCGGGTGTCGGCTCCGGAGCAGCGACCGGGACGGGCACCTGAACCGGCGCCTGAACCGGCGTCAGCACGGGTTTCTGCGCAGCCTCCTCGACCCGATTCAATTCCGCACTCCACTCGCGCAAACGCTGGCCGGTATCCTGCGGCAACAGCACGAGCAACAACACCAGCGCCACCCCAGCGATCGCCAACCAGCGCCACCAGGAACGATGCGTCGATTGCGGCATGAAACGCGTCGCGCTGCGAAAAGTAGAGCCCTGGAAAATCTCGCCTGCGGCGGCAGGCCGCGCGCTCATGTCACTGGGCAACAAGGCCACCATGGCTTCTGCATCCAGTTCGAGCAAGCGTGCATAGTTGCGCACAAAACCGCTGAGGAAAGGTCCCGCCGGAAAAACCGACCAATCGCCCTCTTCCATTTGCTGAATCTTGCGTGCTGACAATTTCAAGTGATTGGCGACGAACTCAATGCTGTAGCCGAGCTTCTGCCGCTGCTGCACAAGCCTCTGCGCCAGCGGCAATGCAACGGGCTCCGCAGCGGATATCTCGGCTGCGTCGGCAACGTCAACTGTGGTTTGCTCCGAAGCAATCTCAGATGCCGTTACAGCAGCTGCGCCTTCCTTCTCCGTGGGCATAGTGCTTTCCTCACTCATCGAACTTTTCACTCCTCAACTTGCTCACTTCGGGCGACTCGGGAAAACGATTCTGCAACTCCGTCGCCAGTGCCCACACGGAAGCGCGATCACCCAGCTTGCGGTCGATGCGCAGCATCAGCCAGATCGCTTCGGCATTGGGTTGCACACTGTTGATCAAACGTTGCGCGTAAAACTTGGCGCGCTCATAGTCATCTTTTTTGTAATACAGCAGCCCCAGGTTATACATCGTGACCGGGGCCTTGGGGTCCGCCTGAAACGAGCGCAGCAGATACTCTTCCGCGTGCTTCACATCACCGATACGCATGGAACACACCCCGGCATTCTGCAAGGGCAAAGCGGGTGTCGCGTACAGCGGATTGCGAATGGCGGCAAGAAAATAGGGAATCGATTTGGCTTCGCGCCCGGACTGACACAGGAACCAGCCATAGTTGGTATTGATGTTGGAATCCTGCGGACTCAACTGCAGCGCACGCTCAAAACTTTGTTCGGCCAAACCACGCTCGTTCAATGCCATATATACCAGCGCCAGCATGCCATGCGCATCGGCAAAATTTGGATCGGCTTGCAGCGAGAGCCGCAGCTCATCCAGGGCCACCTTGTAGCTTTGCGCGCTGTAGTAGTTGACCGCCAGCTCCAGGCGAATCCGCGCGCGGCGACGCCCATCGGTGTCATCGCTGCGGTTCTTGATATCCACTGAAGTGTTGTCACCGTCAGTACTGCCGCTCGGTTTCGTCGCGCAGCCACTCAAGGCTGCCAGCAGCGCGAACCCCGCCAACATCAAGACTACCCACCTTGCCCGTACGATCCTCATGCGTTCACCCCCACGATGCGCCCGAATTTTGTGCTCTGCTCCAACCGCTGCTGCAAGCGGGTCCGATCCTGCACTTCACCCGCCAGCTGCCCACAAGCGGCGTCGATGTCATCGCCGCGCGTCTTGCGCACGGTGGTAACGATGCCCGCATCTTGCAACAGCAGTGAAAAAGTTTTTATACGTGCCGCTGCCGAACGATGCAGGCCTGACTCGGGAAATGGATTGAAGGGAATCAAGTTGAACTTGCACGGCACATCACGCACCAGTGCAATCAATTCACGCGCATGATCGTCACTGTCATTGACGCCATCCAGCATCACGTACTCGAAGGTGATGAAATCGCGCGGCGCAAAGGCCAGATAACGTTGACACGCGGCCATCAATTCGCGCAGCGGATATTTCTTGTTGAGCGGCACCAGCACATCGCGCAAGGCGTCGTTGGGCGCGTGCAGCGAAACCGCCAACGCCACCGGACAATCGGCGCCGAGCCGATCCATCATCGGCACCACGCCGGAAGTCGACAGCGTCACGCGCCGCCGCGACAAGCCATAAGCGTGATCGTCCAGCATCAAGCGCAGCGCGGAAATTGTATGGTCGTAGTTGAGCAGCGGCTCGCCCATGCCCATCAGCACGACATTGCTGATCACGCGCTCGTCTTTTTCATTCGCACCCAGTGCGCGATTGGCCCACCACAACTGGCCAATGATTTCGCCGACCGACAGATTGCGGTTGAAACCCTGATGGCCGGTGGAACAAAAGCGGCAATTGACGGCGCAGCCCGCCTGGGTGGAAATGCACAGCGTGCCACGATTGGCTTCGGGAATAAAGACCGACTCGATCGCATTGCCCTGCCCCACATCGAGCAGCCATTTGCGCGTGCCATCGGCCGAGGTGTGGTCGCTCAACACCGCCGGTGCTTGAATGCAGGCTTCATGTTCAAGTTTTTCGCGCAACGATTTGGCCAGATCGGTCATGGCCTGGAAATCGCTCGCGCCCGCCTGGTGAATCCAGCGCAGCAACTGGCGCGCACGAAACGCCTTTTCGCCTCGCGCACCGCACCACGCCATCAGTGCAGCGGGGTCAAAATCCAGCAGGTTGGTCGGTTCGGTGCGCGCGCTCATCAATCACAGTGTCAGCCCTTAGCGGCTGTACACATTCATGCCCGGAAAAAAGAAGGCAATTTCCACCTTGGCGGTTTCAACGGCGTCGGAACCATGTACGGCATTGGCATCGATGCTGTCAGCAAAGTCGGCGCGGATCGTGCCCGGCGCGGCTTTTTTCGGATCGGTCGCGCCCATCAGGTCGCGGTTCTGCATGATCGCATTCTCACCTTCCAGCGCTTGAATCATCACTGGACCGGACACCATGAAATCCACCAGATCCTTGAAGAAGGGGCGTTCCTTGTGTACGGCATAAAAAGCTTCGGCTTCACCACGCGACAGATGCGCCATCTTGGCAGCGACCACTTTCAAGCCCGCTTTTTCAAAACGGCTGTAAATCTGGCCAATCACATTTTTTGCTACGGCATCCGGCTTGATAATCGACAGGGTGCGTTCAATCGCCATGTTAAAACTCCAAAAATATCAAAATAATCAAAAAACTAGCTGAAACCCGAGACAAGTGCTGGGAATGTTGCGTAACGGCAGATTTTATCACGCCACGGTGCCGGAAACGATGACAACCGTTATGCCTGCTGGGTTCGAGGTTTGAAACTTTGCCCGGAATTGCGTAGTCTCACGCCTGAGCAATCCGCTCGCTTCAAAAGGGAAAACAAGTTATGGACAATTTGCAAAATTCCGGCACCTACGGCTTTGGCAACTCTGCCGGCACAGGTCTCGATTTGGCAAGTCAGCGCAACCGTGTACTGCGCAATACCTATTGGCTGCTGGCGCTGGCCTTGATTCCAATGGGTCTGGGCGGCTTGATCGGTACGCAACTTTCCTTCGATTTTCTGCGCAGCAGCCCGATCCTCGGTGTGCTGGGCATGATGGCCGTGATTTACGGCTTGATGTTTGCCGTGCAAGCCAACCGCAATAGCGGTGTCGGCGCCGCCCTGCTGCTCGTCTTTACGGGCGCGCTCGGCGTCATGCTCGGGCCCTTGCTGCAATTCGCACTGCACTTGAGCAATGGCGGCACACTGATCGCCTACGCTGCTGTCGGCACTGCGGTCATATTCTTCACCATGGCGGCCATCGGCACCACCACCAAGCGCGATTTGACCGGTCTGGGAAAATTCCTCACCGTCGGCGCTGTGGTGTTGATCGTGGCCATGATCGCCAACATTTTCCTGCACATGCCAGTGCTGCAGCTGGTGATTGCCAGCCTGTTCATGCTGTTCTCGGCGCTAGTCATTCTGTGGCAGATGAACGCGATTGTCACCGGCGGGGAAACCAACTACATCAGCGCCACGCTGACGCTGGTGGTGCAAATCTACAACCTGTTTGTCAGTCTGTTGCAGATTCTGATTGCGCTGGCAGGCGGCAGCCGCGACTGAACGTCAACGCGTAGCATAAAAAAACCGCAGCTGTGCTGCGGTTTTTTTATGCTTGCTCGACACGTTCGAACACCGCCATCGATTCCACATGCGAGGTGTGCGGGAACATATTGATTACCCCCGCTGCCTGCAAGCGATAACCCGCCTCATGCACCAGCACCGCCGCATCGCGCGCCAGCGTGGCCGGGTTGCAGGACACATAGACCAGCCGCTGCGGCTTGTGCGAAGCCGGATCGGCAAGCGCCTTGGCCACTGCCGCCGCGCCATCGCGCGGCGGGTCGAGCAGGATGCGGTCGATGGGCGTCGTGCGATTCAATGCCTGCCAGTCGGCAGCCGTGAAGTCGAACAGATTGCGCGCGGCAAATTCGACATTGCCGATGCGATTATGCGTCGCATTGTCGCGCGCCCGCGCCACCAAGGCCTCGCTGCCTTCAATGCCGAGCACCCACGCTGCCTGCCGCGCGAGCGGCAGCGTGAAGTTGCCCAGCCCGCAAAAAAAATCCACCACACGATCCTGTGGCTGCACTTGCAACAAGGCTAGCGCCCGCGTCACCAGTACTCGGTTGATGGCGGAATTCACTTGCGTGAAATCGGTCGGACGGAATGGCATGACGACATCGAATTCCGGCAGTGCGTAACTTAGTGCAGGCGCGTCGAGCGGATGAAACGGCACCGCCGAATCCGGCCCCTGCGGCTGCAACCAGAATTGAATGCCGTGTTGATCGGCAAAGGCGCGCAGCAGGTTTTCATCCGCCGCGCTGGGCGGTGCCAGCACCCGCAACACCAGCACCGTAATCTGACTACCGACGGCCAATTCGATTTGCGGCAAGCGCGTGCGGATCGAAAGACCATTCACCAGAACACGCAACAAGGGCAGCAAATCGGCCACCTGACGCGGCAAGATGTGGCAGTCGGACATGTCGGCCACAAAGCTGCGTTTGCGTTCGTGAAAGCCGACCAGCGCACCGCCTTTCTTGTCCATGTAAAACACGGCCAGGCGCGCGCGATAGCGATAGCCCCAGGTCGGCCCATGGATCGGCCGCAAAATGGTTTCGGCCCTGACACGTCCGAGATGCCAGAGATTGTCTTCCAGCACACGCTGCTTGATGGCGACCTGCGCGGCAGCGTCCAGATGCTGCATCGAACAGCCACCGCATTTTTCATAGTAGGCACAGCGCGGCGTCACGCGCTGGCTGCTGGCGTGCAACACTTCGCTCACCACCGCCGTTTCGTATTTTTTCTTGCTGCGCAGACTGCGAAAAGTCACCCGTTCACCAGGTAAGGCGCCTTCCACGAATATCACCTTGCCGTCCCGATGTCCGACCCCGCGCGCTTCCATGTCGAGCGCGCGGATTTCCAATTCTTCTAGTTTTTCCATGCCGCCAAAAATTCTTTCCAATGCGTCTGTTCCCAGCCGCTGAGGGTGCTGCGCAGTAAATCCATTTCCACCTGATAGGCGCTGGCCGATAACGCGCCGCGCATGAGTTGAAAGCGGCAGTACACAAGATACGTGTTCATCACATCGGTTTCACAATAGTCGCGAATGGCGTCCAGTTCGCCGCGCTGGAAACCGGCCCATACCTGACTGCCGTCCATGCCCAGCTTGCCGGGAAAACCGCACAGCTTGGCCAGATCGTCGAGCGGCGCATTGGCGCGGCCCTGATACAGCGCCAGCAGATCCATCAAATCAGTATGACGCGAGTGATAACGGCTGATGTAATTGTTCCACTTGAAGTCGCGGTCGTCTTCGCCCAGATCCCAGTAGCGCGGCGCCTGCACACCGTTGATCATGCCGCGATAGTGCAACACCGGCAGATCGAAACCGCCGCCATTCCAGGACACCAGCGTGGGCGTGTATTTGTCGACGATGCGGAAAAAATCGCCAATCGCCTTGCCTTCATTGCCACCACTGCCGTCCAGTGATTTGACACGCAGCCCGTCATCGTCGCGGAACAGACAGGAAATCACCAACACCCGTTGCACATGATGCGGCAGAAAATCGTGGCCGGTTTTCTCGCGCCGCGCCGCAAAAGCGCGCTCCGCCACTTCAGCATCGTCGAGACTGTCGGGCCAATCGTGCAAGCGGCGCAGTCCAGCCGCATCGGGAATGGTTTCGATATCGAAACAGAGAATCGGTGTCATGCAGATAAAACTAGAGCAGGGCGTCGCGTGCGACCCCGCGTGAAGCCAGGGTGCGTTTCAGTTTGACCAGCGCTTCCTGTTGAATCTGGCGCACCCGTTCGCGCGTCAGGCCCATTTTGTCGGCCAGTTCTTCGAGCGTGGCAATGTCTTGGTTGTTCAAGCCGAAGCGCTGTTCCACCACCACGCGCTGCTTGTCGGTCAGACGTTCCAGCCAGCCATTGAGCAGGGCTTCCAGTTCGTGCTGCATGGTATTCGATTCCGGCGTCTTGCCGGTTTCATCCGGCAGCAAATCGATGAGCGACATGGTCGGATCGAAATCCAGCGGCGCATCCAGCGACGCGGTATGTTCGTTCAGGCGCAGAATTTCGGCCACGTCGTCGGTGGTGCGCCCGACCAGGTGTGCAATGTCTTCGATGCTGGCTTCGCGCGCGGAAGGGCCGCCATCTGCAGGATGCTGTTCCAGATACCGCTTCGCCCGCAACACCTGATTCAATTCGCGCACCACATGCACCGGCAGGCGCACCGTGCGCGATTGGTTGATGATGGCACGCTCGATCGATTGCCGGATCCACCAGGTCGCATAAGTGGAAAAACGGAAACCGCGTTCCGGCTCGAATTTCTCGATGGCGTGAATCAGGCCGAGATTGCCTTCTTCGATCAGGTCGAGCAAATTCACGCCGCGATTCATGTAGTGCTTGGCGATGCTCACCACCAACCGCAGATTGTGTTCGATCATGACCTGGCGCGCGGCAAAATCGCCCGCCTTGGCTGCGGTGGAATAGTGCAACTCTTCCGCCACAGTCAACAAGGGGCGCGTACCGATTTCCTGCAGATAATGCTGGGTGGTGTCAACACTGAATTCTTCCGCCGGCGAGCGCGGCTCGTCGGCCGTATCCGCCACGACCGCAGCAGCGCTCTCACCCTCGGCTAGCGGTTCGGCGAAAGTTTCCGGTTTGTCCTGATCGACATAGTCTTCGTTGGAATCACGCTGCGGCTCATCGGCAGAATTCAGGGTATCGGGCTCGAGTGGTTGCATGGCGTCTATTCAATCAGTCAGCGGTTGAGCTACTTGCGCTCCGGTAAATATTTGGCCGGATCGGTGGGCTTGCCTTGATAACGGATTTCAAAATGCAATTTGGGCCGATCGGTGTCTGAAGCACCGATTTCGGCAATCTTCTGCCCCTGCTTGACGACCTGTTTTTCCTCCACGAGGATTTTATCGTTATGTGCATAGACCGACAGATAACCATCGCTATGCGATACCACGATCATGTTGCCATAACCGCGCATGCCGTTGCCAACATAAACCACCCGTCCGTCGGCCGCAGCGCGCACTGGATCGCCCCGTTTGCCCGCGATGGCGAGACCTTTGTGACGGGACTCATCGAACGGTTCGATCACCTTGCCATCGGCCGGCCAGGCCCACGACAAGGCGCCGGGCGCGGCAACAGCGGGCTTGGTTTCCGGCGGCGCAACCACGGCAGGAGTTTGTGCCTGCGGCTGTACCGGCGTACCTGTCAGCTCGGCATACGTACGGTCGGAGTAGGCGATCTTCTCACCTTTCGGGCTGGTTTTGCTAGTGGCACTGTTGGGGCCGATCACCACCGGCCGCGTTTCATTCAAGGGGCGCCCCTGCACCGACTCCAATGTTACCGGCGTTGTGACCGCTGCCGCATTCCTCGTTTCATTCGCCGCCTCATTCGTGGGAGAAACGCGCAAGACCTGGCCTTCCTTGATGGCGGTCGGATCGGACAAATTGTTCCAGGCGGCAACGTCGCGGTAATTCTGTCCATGTTCGAGCGCGATCGAATACAAGGTCTCACCTTTACGCACGGTATGGAAACCAGGGTTGTCGCCTTGCGGCACACCCGCAGCCTGACGTTCGCCGGGAGCAACGGTTTGCACGCTGGCGGACGGCTGGGCACTCTTCTCAGAACGATCAATCACGGGCGCGGGCAAATTACTGGCGCAACCAGAAAGGAGAACGATCAGCGCAGAGAGAAAAAATCTTGGGGTGGATTGCATTGTTCGTGTGAAAAAAATTTATGACGTTCCTGCCAACAATGGTACAAATCGTACCGCATCCAGCCGGGTTTGTTGCCACTGCGCGGGCCCGGTGCGTTCGACCAGCAAGAGATATTGATCCGCATCGCCGACCGGCGCAATCAACTTGCCACCGATCTGCAACTGTTCAAGCAAAACCTGCGGCAATTCCAATCCGGCGGCAGCAACAATGATGGCATCAAATGGCGCGGCTTGCGGCAAACCCAGCATGCCATCGCCAAATGCCAAACGAATATTTGGAATCCGCAGCGGACGCAAGTTGTTGCGCGCGACCTCGTGCAACGCACGAATACGCTCAATCGAATACACCTCGGCAAACACCTGACTCAACACGGCCGCCTGATAGCCGCAGCCGGTGCCGATTTCCAATACCTTGCCTTGCATTCCGGACGCTGCCTGCGCAGCGGGCAGCACCAGCTCGATCATGCGCGCGACCACATAGGGCTGCGAAATGGTTTGACCTTGCGCAATCGGCAGCGCCGTGTCCTCATAGGCGCGGCTGGCGAAACCCTCATCGACAAACAAATGACGCGGAATGGCCTGCATGGCATGCACCACGCGTGGATGCCGCACCCCCAACTGACGGATGCGCTCGACCATGCGCTGACGGGTGCGCTCCGATGCCATGCCCGGCTGAGGCTTGGCGGCCGCCTTGCCAAAAAAACGTGCTGTCATTGTGGTTCCGCCTGCAGCCAGTGCGCCACGCGCGGCATCTGCTCGGCGCGCGTCAGATCGATCTGCAAAGGCGTGAGCGAGACATAACCTTCGGACACGGCATGAAAATCGGTGCCCACGCCCGCGTCCTTTTCGCCGCCCACCGCGCCGACCCAGAACACTTCTTCACCGCGTGGATTACGTGTGCGCACCACCGGCTCGGCATGATGGCGCTTACCCAGCCGCGTGCAGCGCATGCCGCGCAGATCTTCATATGGCCGGTTGGGAATGTTGACGTTCAACAGGAAAGGTTCGGGCAAAGGCTGCGCCAATTGCCGTGCCACCAGTTCACACGCCACACGCACGGCGCTATCGAGATGCGTCATATCGCGGCTTGCCAGCGAAAACGCGAACGATGGCAGACCCAATAGATAGCCCTCCATCGCCGCCGCCACCGTGCCGGAATAAATCGTGTCGTCGCCCATATTGGCGCCATTATTGATACCCGACACGACGATGTCCGGCAAGTGCTCCAGCAAACCCGTCACCGCCGTATGCACGCAATCGGTCGGCGTGCCATTGAGATACATGAAGCCGTTGGCGGCCGTGCGCACGGTCAGCGGCCGATCCAGCGTGAGTGAATTGGAGGCCCCGCTGCGATCGCGCTCCGGCGCCACCACCGTCACCTCACCAAACGCACGCAGAGCCTTGGCCAAGGCCTCGATGCCAGGCGCGAAATAACCATCGTCATTGGATACAAGAATACGCATGGGCCGATTCTACCGGATTGACCCGAACCGATTTGGCCAATCACTACGCCACAACCGCAGACCGGGGTAATATCCTGTCAACGCAGTGACATCCGTACACCAAGCCAGCAAAAGAGAGACTGCACGATGAACCACACGCACATATCCCGATGGCGCAGTGCCATCCTGCTTGCCTTGGTTGCCTGGCTCGCTGCCTGCAGCCGCAGCAGCGACAATGGTTATCAAGGCTACGTTGAAGGCGAGTATCTGTACCTCGCCGCGCCGCTGGCCGGTTATCTGGACACCTTGCATACGCCGCGCGGCAGTCGTGTCGTCAGCGGCGCACCTGTCTTTTCAATTGCCGCTGACACGGAGCAGCACGGACTGCAAGCAGCCGAAGCACTGGCGCGCGCCGCCGACGAACAATTGCGCAACCTCAGCACCCCGCGGCGCCAAAGCGAAATCGCCACCTTGCAAGCGCAACTCAGAGTCGCTGAAGCGGCCCTGCACTTATCGGACAGGCAATTGCAGCAGCAGGAATCGCTTGCTGCCAAGGGTTTTATTTCAGCATCGCAACTGGATGCGGCACGCGCTGCGCGCGCGCGCGATGCCGCGCAAGTGGAAGCAGCGCGCGAGCAACTCGCCACCGCGCGCGCCACACTGGGGCGCGCACCGGAAGTGAATGCCGCGCAAGCGCAGGCACAGGCAGCGCAAGCCGATGTGGCGCAAAAACGTTGGCAGGTGGAAAAGAAAATTGTCACCGCCCCCAATAACGGCGAAATCGCCGATACGTTTTACCGCCCCGGTGAATGGGTGCCGGCCGGACAGCCCGTGGCGAGCCTGTTGCCGGATGGTTTACGGCGCATCCGTTTCTTCGTGCCGGAAACCGTGGTCGCCCGCATTCAACTGGGGCAAGTGGTGCAAGCGACATGTGATGGCTGCGCGCAACCGATCCGCGCCACCGTGAATTTCATTTCACCCCAAGCCGAATACACACCGCCCGTAATCTACAGCCGCGGCAGCCGCGAGAAACTGGTGTTCCGCATCGAAGCCGTACCCGCCGCGGAACAGGCCGCTACATTGCATCCCGGCCTGCCAGTCGATGTGAAACTGCTGGAACAGAAAGCGCCCTGAGATGGCCGACGATCTGGTCATCGACGTTGCTGGCATCAACAAACATTTCGGCGCCAAACACGTCGTGAAGGATTTGACGCTGCAAGTGCGGCGCGGGGAAATCTACGGTTTCCTCGGCCCCAACGGCAGCGGCAAAACCACCTCGATCCGCATGCTATGCGGCCTGCTCACGCCGGACAATGGGCGCGGCACTTGCCTGGGTCTGGATGTGTTGACGCAGAGCGCGCAAATAAAACGCCAGGTCGGCTACATGACGCAACGGTTCTCGCTGTGGGACGATCTGACGATTGCGGAAAATCTGGATTTCGTGGCGCGCATGTTCGGCATCGAAGATCGCCGTGAGGCGGTGACGCAAACACTCGACAATCTGGGCCTGAGCGGCCGCCGCGATCAACTGGCGGGCACACTGTCCGGCGGCTGGAAGCAACGCCTCGCCTTGTCGGCCTGCCTGCTGCACCACCCCAAACTGCTGCTGCTCGATGAACCCACGGCGGGCGTCGATCCGAAAGCGCGGCGCGATTTCTGGGAAGAAATTCATCGCCTCAGCGCCGCTGGCGTCACGGTGCTGGTGTCGACCCACTACATGGATGAAGCCGAGCGCTGCCACCGCCTCGCCTACATTTCCTACGGCACGCTGCTGGCTTCCGGCACTGCGGCCGAAGTCGTAGCGCAGCAAAAACTCCACACCTGGGAAATCAGTGGCGCCGATCTGCACGGTCTGGCGGAACGCCTGCGCCAACTCCCGGGCGCCGAACTGGTGGCCAGCTTCGGCGCCACCCTGCATGTGAGCGGCAAAGACGAAGCCGTGCTGCAAAAGAGTTTGACGGATTTTCTGCAAGCGACCACGCTGACGATGACTGCCGTACCGACCTCGCTGGAAGACGCCTTCATCCACATGATGAAGGACAGCCCCGACCCTTTGCGCCAGTGAAATCATGAAGGTTCATTCGGATTGTCTGTGGACCAAAAAGTCGGTGAGGAAGTTACCCTCGCCCGCATCAGCGGGAGAGGGTGGCCCGAAGGGCCGGGTGAGGGCCAATGGTCGCGGTTCAAGGGAGGTGCCGATTCAGTCATCGTTTGCCCTCACCCCCGGCCCCTCTCCCGCTGATGCGGGCGAGGGGAGAAAACCAAGGAATACCCACACAGAAGCCTGATGAACCATCATGAACACCTTTTCCGCTTCTTTTTCTTTTTCGCGCTGGCTCGGCATCCTGATCAAGGAATTCATTCAGTTGAAGCGCGACCGGTTGACCTTCGGCATGATCGTCGGCATCCCCATCATGCAATTGCTGTTGTTCGGTTTTGCCATCAACTCCGATCCCAAGCATCTGCCCACCGCCGTTGTCGTGGCCGAGCCCGGCCCCTTCGCGCGCGCCTATGTGGCCGCAATGCAGAACAGCGATTACTTCACCATCGTCGGCAGCGTTGATGCACGCGAAGCCGACCGGCTGCTCGACCGCAGCGCAGTGCAATTCGTCGTCACCTTTCCGGCCGGTTTTCAGCGCGACCTGGTGCGCGGCAAATCGCCGGTGCTGCTGGTCGAAGCCGATGCCAGCGATCCCGTTGCAGTGGGCGGTGCAATCTCGGTGTTGAATCATCTCGGCGGCGAAGTGTTTGCCGCTGAACTGCCCGGCGTGCATACACCTGCACCCGCAACCATCGAACTGCGCGTGCAGCGCCGCTACAACCCGGAAAGCATCACCGCCTACAACATCGTCCCCGGTCTGCTCGGTGTGATTCTGACGATGACGATGATCCTGATGACCGGACTGGCAATGACACGCGAACGCGAACGCGGCACCTTTGAAAATCTGCTGTCCACGCCCGCCACGCCGATTGAAGTGATGACCGGCAAGATCGTTCCCTACATCCTCATCGGTCTGATTCAAGTCTCATTGATTCTGCTCGCGGGCCGCTGGGTCTTCAACGTACCCATGCATGGCAGCATTGCGCTGCTCTATGTCGTCGTGCTGCTGTTCATCTGCGCCAACCTCACGCTCGGCATCACCTTCAGTTCGATTGCGCGCAATCAACTACAGGCGATGCAGATGACCTTCTTTTTCTTTCTGCCCTCGATGCTGCTGTCCGGCTTCATGTTCCCGTTTCGCGGCATGCCCGGCTGGGCGCAAGCCATCGGCAACGTTCTGCCCCTCACCCACTTCCTCGTCCTCGTGCGCGGCATTCTCCTCAAAGGCATCGGCCCCGCCTTGCTGTGGGATCACGTCTGGCCGATTTTGCTGTTCATGAGTGTGGTGCTAGCACTGGGTCTGAAGACGTTCAAGCGCACGCTGGATTGACGATTGATTCTACGATCATCAATGGGGTTGACTCGATTGATTTTTAGTCTCGAGGGAGGGCTCGCCATGAACCGGAGATTCACTTAAGGAATGTGATAATGAAAGACCTGACCCTCGGCATGTGCTCGGCATGTGCAGTGATGCTGCACCACTACCTCCTGTCGGCATTTGAATCTTGCCCTTCTGGCGACGATGCGCTGCCTTGCGGCGCGGAAGGCGATTGCTGAATCTGCAAGCGTTCGGGCAATAGCGATTGAACCTGTGGAAGGGCTAAGAGAGCAAGGACGACGGCCAGGACAAGCAGCACAAAGGATGGCGCTACGCTCCAGTGAGGCTTCTTCAATCTATCGAGCTTCAACAGAATGAGCTCGCGCGTCAGTGGCTCGTGGTTAACGCTACCGCGCGACATGCCTTCAAGTTGTTTCTGCAACTTGGCTTCGCGCTCTTGCGGGGTAGGCTTTGTCACTTGAGACGCCTAACGAAACAAACTAACCGGCGGCCCGCTGCCGGGGCGAAGCCCCGCATGCGGGACGTCCGCGTTGAGCGACGGGTTAGGCCGCAATCTCTGGAGGCTGAAATGGATCGTCCCTGCACGAAGAGCTAGCCTTGTCCTGTCTACCTTTTACTCGGGGGCCTCAGCATATTCCTTACGCATTGCAAATAATTCGACGGCTCTGGGCTAATGTCATATCGACTAATTCCCCAGCAATCGGCTTGCTTGCGATCGACCCAAATAACTTGATCGTAAGGGACGTCTTTGATCAGCGCCATCACGGCCCCATAGGAGGTTCCGTGTGCAAACGCATGATTGGCAATGACCTCATTGCATAGACTCTCGATCTTCTTGGTCTTCGCGTTGAAGCAACCATGAAAGCCCAGGAGGCCTCCGTCAGCGGCGACATGTTCACGCCCTGCAATGAAGACTATGGCGGCGCACGCCGAGACGCAGGTGCCGCCCGGCGCAATGTAGGTGTTTACGTATTGAGAATCGATAGCCTTCGAAACTTCGAGGGCGGCCCCAACACTGCCTCCTGGACTGTCAAGAACTAGGGCGTAGTACCCGGAGGAGTGTTTAGCTTTTGGTGTGAAGGCTGCGAGTAGCCTGGTAGAGTCACCTTCGACGATCTCCCCGCTCGCGCGAATTGCTGGTTGACCACTTACAATAACAACGTCAAACGACATCGCCAAGGTCTGCCCGACACTTAAAGTTAGGAGGCCGAGTGCACTCAAAAACCTCGATAGTTTTGGCAGGAGAGGTTGTGGTCGCGTGGACTTCGGATTCTGTCTTTTCATTTGACGGGAGTGGGCGGGTGCTGTGCGGCCTAACGTTTTGGTGAGCGGCGCGGGCCGTGAGATATCAGGAAACGCGCCGTTGTCCCGCCGCGTCCGCTCGACCTAAATGTTAGGTTTCGTCTCATCTTAAAAGCTGGCGAAAAAATTCTTTGATCTCATAGCGAGAATGGGGGTCCAAAGCGGTAACCGTGCCGCAAACAGCCAAAGTAAATGCATATCCTTTTACGATATGCGGAAGGTGGAGCGGAACGGCAAGGACTTTATAGTTTGTAGTACTTTGATTTCCCCATCGCATATATTCGGCACTTTGGAACCATACTCGTTTTGATCCAAGCGGAAGAATTGGCAACCACAACAACGTAATCCACTCCGTCACAACGTAGGATCCATCCGTTTCTGGAAATGCCTTCCCGTAGTACATCGTTCCGGTACCGTTGAACGCGTGCGGCATTTGCACTCCTCGCATTTTAGAAACCTAACTAGAAGTAGACATCCTATTTGACGCAAAATAACACGTCAAGAAGAGTATAAAAATTTGCGGAAACTTGGGGTCAGAAACTTGCAGAAACTTGTGCAGAAACTTGGGGTCAAGTCTTTTATGATCACATTCCACCAACAACATTGAGAACACCACACCCCAAAAATTCCAGACCCACTTCGCAAACTGCGCTGCATTATCTCCCCCGTGTCACGCAAAAGGCAATATGCGGTCGCAACATCGCGCGCCCGCACATAGCTATATGTTCAACAGGGCAGGGGAATCAGGCCAGGCCGCGTTCGCCGTGGGTGATCGGCAAGACGCGGGCCAGCGTGCCCACTTCGGGAATCGCAGCGGGTTCGATGCCCGCGATGGACGGATTGCGCAGCATCTGTTCAACCACGCGATAGGCGGCCACCGCTGCGGCAACCATGGGGTCGGCCGCTTGCGCGCGCAAATCGCCAAGCTGCGGCACGGCATTGGCGGCTGCGGTGGTGGTCGTATTTGCTGGCACAGCTGCGGGTACGTTGGCCGGTGTGGTGGCAGGTTGAAGCGTTGCCACGGCAGCCGTTGCCGTGGAATTTCCTGTATCAAGTGCGAGCGCTTGTTCCGCCTGCAACGTTGCTGCCAGCACCGCGTCTGGATTGTCCGACGGGACGGTAGCCGGAGTGACCGCCGTGGCTGTCGTAGCGGTTGCGGCCGGTGCCGCTGGCGTTGCAGCAATCGTTGAAGCGGTCGTTGAGGCTGCCGCCTCTGCAACCGTCACCGGGGTTGCCGACTCTGCAGCGGGTTGTACAGTCACTGTTGTTGTGCCCAGCGGGAACACGCCTGTCGCATCCGATGTCACCGCGGTTTGTGTCAATGCTTGAAAACCTTGTCCCAGCAGAGCGATCGTCCCGGCCGGGTTGGTGTTGAAGGCCGATTGCAGCGTAGTGAAATCGACCGCGATCTGTGGATTGGCGCCGGGTATCACCGACGCTTGGAATGTGATGCCGGCCTGTTCCAGACTGGTTTGCAACGATGCGCCATCGCTGGTCGTCGCCGAGCCTAGTGCGTCAAGCGGGTTTTGCAGGCCCGCATCGCTGGCCTGAAAGGTGTTGAATGCGCTCACAAAAAACTGGGTGGCCGTCGCCAAATTATCAAAACTGCTACTGCCGGGAGCGGTATTGCTAACGGCCTGCTGGGTCTGAAAGGCTGCCGACGCGGACAAGAGCGAACCCAGCGTTGAAATGTCGACAAAACTTGCCGGGCTGTTGCTGGACAATAAATCCAGGCCGGATGTTTGCCCGAGTGCTTGCACAGCATCGGCCGTGCCCAGAGGAAAGGACGGCGTGATCGCGTCGATTCCGAGCAGGGCTAAAAAACCGCTGGGAGAAATTGCCGAGGTGGCGGCTACTGTTGCCATCGCAAATCCTTGCTTTATTTTCCGGGCGACGACCAGACACGGATACCACCGGACGCCGTAAAACACACCCCAAGTTTAGACCCTGGCGCAGAAAATATCAGCCGCGGAAATGCAAAATCTACGCTGCTTCAACGACCAGACGTTCGGGTTGCAGGCGACCGGATTCTTCCAGCAGCGCACTGCCGAGCAAGCGGTCGCCGCCATAGACGCGCACGCGGCCGCTGACGTTGGCCGTGACCATGAGACGTTGCCCCTGCCGGAAGCGCGCGGCATACGCATCGTCGAGATCGAGGCGCGGCAGGGTTTGCAGTAAATGATCGACAGGATGCAACAGGTGTACACGTTCCGCCGCTGACAATTGCGCCAGCTGTTCGAGCGTGACGCCCTGCTCCAGCAGCAACGGCCCCACCTGGAGACGGCGCAGCGCGATGAGGTGTGCGCCGCAGCCCAGTGCCGCACCGATATCTTCCGCCAGCACGCGCACATAGGTGCCCTTGCTGCAGCAGACCCGGAACTTCAATTGATCGTGTTCCAGCGCCAGCAGCTCCAGGGCGTGAATTTGAATGTCACGCGGTGCATGTTCAACCTCGATGCCCTTGCGCGCATATTCGTACAAGGCGATGCCGTCGCGCTTGAGCGCGGAATGCATGGGGGGGATTTGCTGAATGGGCCCACGAAATTTCTGCAAGACACTTGCCACTGCGGTGGCATCGATGTTGACCACCGGCAAGCGTTCAAGCACCTCGCCTTCGGTATCGCCCGTGGTGGTGGTCACCCCCAGCTGTGCGATGGCCTCGTAGGTTTTGTCGGCATCGAGCAGATCGGCGGAAAATTTCGTCGCCTCGCCCAGACAGATCGGCAGCAAGCCGGTGGCAAAGGGATCGAGCGTGCCGGTGTGGCCGGCCTTTTGTGCGTTGAACAGGCGTCGCACTTTTTGCACGGTGGTGTTGCTGGAAAGACCTTCGGGTTTATCGAGCAAGAGGACACCGGAGATCGCCTGGCGCGCAGCACGCGGCTGCCGACCGTCCACCCGCCCTACTCCTTGGCGCGTGTCGCGTTGGCCTCGTCGATCAGCCGCGATAAATCGGCGCCGCGTTCGAGCGAAGTGTCGTGCAGAAAATGCAGCGTGGGTACGGTGTGAATGTGCAGACGCTTGAAGAGATGATTGCGCAACATACCGGCCGCGTGATTCAAACCTTCCACAGCAGCTGCGGTATCGCTAGTGAGCGTGGAAAAATAAATCTTTGCGTGCGCATAATCCGGCGTGACTTCAACACTGGTGAGCGTCACCAGCCCGACGCGCGGATCGCGCAATTCACGCGCAATGATTTCCGACAGATCGCGCTGGATCTGATCGGCAACCCGTAAACCGCGATTGGGAATGGATTTGGAGTGTTTCATTTGGCATTTCTCCCTCCCCTTCAAGGGGAGGGTTGGGGTGGGGATGGGTTATTGCAGTGCCTCACAGAAACCCATCCCCCACCTGATCTTAACCAGCGACTTAGCGCCGGTAGTTTGGCGCTTAGTCGAATGGCTATGCACAGCACGCCCCTTGAAGGGGAGGGAATATCAGTCACAGCGACCGGGCAAATTCCTTGACCTCGAAGATTTCCAGTTGATCGCCTTCGTTGATATCGTTGAAGGCTTTCAGCGAGAGGCCGCACTCGAAGCCGGCTTTGACTTCCTTGGCATCGTCCTTGAAGCGCTTGAGCGAATCGAGCTCGCCGGTCCAGAGCACCACGTTGTCGCGCAGCAGGCGCGCTTGCGACGTGCGCTTGACGAGGCCGTCGAGTACGTAACAACCGGCGACTGCGCCGATCTTGGAGATGCGGTAGACCTGACGAATTTCGACCAGGCCAATGATTTCTTCCTTGCGTTCCGGTGACAGCATGCCGGACATGGCGGCTTTCACTTCATCGACGGCTTCGTAAATGATGTTGTAGTAGCGAATGTCGATGCCGTTGTTCTCGGCCAGCTTGCGCGCCAAGTGGTCGGCCCGCACGTTGAAGCCGATGATAACGGCTTGCGAGGCGGTGGCAAGGTTGACGTCGGATTCGGAAATACCGCCGACGGCACCATGCACAACGTTCACTTTCACTTCGTCGGTGGACAGTTTCTGCATGGCATGCGTGAGCGCTTCCTGCGAACCCTGCACGTCGGATTTGATAATCAGGTTGAGCAACTTGGCCTGACCTTCGCCCATGTTTTCGAACATGTTTTCCAGCTTGGCGGCCTGCTGCTTGGCGAGTTTGACGTCGCGGAACTTGCCTTGGCGGAACAGCGCGATCTCGCGCGCCTTGCGTTCATCCAGCAACACCATCACTTCTTCACCGGCGGGCGGCACTTCGGACAAGCCTTGAATCTCGACTGGAATCGACGGGCCCGCTTCGTTGATGGCTTTGCCAGTTTCATCCAGCATGGCGCGCACGCGGCCGAATGCAGCACCCGCCAGCATGATATCGCCGCGCTTGAGCGTGCCGCTTTGCACCAGCACCGTCGCCACCGGGCCACGGCCCTTGTCGAGACGCGATTCGATCACCAGACCTTTGGCCTGAGACTGTACCGGTGCTTTCAATTCCAGCACCTCGGCCTGCAACAACACTTGTTCGAGCAAATCATCCACGCCCGTGCCGACCTTGGCCGACACTTGCACGAACGGCGAATCGCCACCGTATTCTTCCGGCACCACTTCCTGTGCGACCAACTCCTGCTTGACGCGATCAGGGTTGGCTTCGGGTTTGTCGATCTTGTTGACCGCCACCACGATCGGCACCCCCGCCGCTTTGGCGTGGTGAATCGCTTCGATCGTTTGCGGCATCACGCCGTCATCGGCGGCCACCACCAGAATCACGATGTCGGTGGCCTTGGCACCGCGTGCACGCATGGCGGTAAACGCTTCGTGACCGGGCGTGTCGAGGAAGGTGATGATGCCGCGCGGCGTTTCGACATGATAGGCGCCGATGTGCTGCGTAATGCCGCCTGCTTCGCCCGCAGCCACCTTGGTGCGGCGAATGTAATCGAGCAGCGAGGTCTTGCCGTGATCGACGTGACCCATGATGGTCACCACCGGCGGACGCGGCAGGGCTTCGGCATCCAGCTGAACTTCGCCATCGACGAGGAACGCTTCGGGATCGTCGAGCTTGGCCGCGTGCGCCTTGTGGCCCATTTCCTCGACCACGATCATGGCGGTTTCCTGATCGAGAATCTGGTTGATGGTCACCATCTGACCCATCTTCATCAGCATCTTGACGACTTCAGACCCCTTGACCGACATCTTGTGCGCGAGATCGGCAACGGAAATTGTTTCCGGCACATGCACCTCATGCACCATCGGTTCCAGCGGCGCCTGGAAATTGCTGTTGACATTGTCTTCGTGATGCTTGTTGCGATGCCCTTTCGGACTGCGCCAGCCACCCGCGCCACCACTGCTGTCGCCACGAGTTTTGATCGTGCGTTTCTTGGCGGAATCGTCTTTCCAGGAAGACGACAAATCGCTCTGCTTGATTGCTTTCTTGTCTTTCGGCTTGGCGTCCGCACCCTCGGTTTTCGTACCCGGTTTGGCAACCGGTTTGTGCAGCGTGCGTTCCGAAGCCGCCTTGTCTGCCGCCACCGGCGCCGGTGCGGGAGGGGGAGGAGGCGCTTTGGCGACGCGGCGCGGCTGCGTCATCATGCGGTTCAATGCAGCGGCTTCCTTCTCTGCCAATTCGCGCGCGCGCTGCTGCGTTTCGGCTTGTTCCTGTGCTTCCTTGGCGGCTTTCTCGGCGGCGGTCGCCTGCTTTTTGGCCGCGGCGCTCTTGCCGGAATCGGCAGCAGCGCGTTTTTCCTGCGCCGTCTGTTCCAATTGTTTGGCGTGTTCCTGTGCTTCCGTTTCGCGCTGACGTTCGCGCTCGGCAAGTGCCTGCTTTTCCTTCAACTCATTGGCTTGCAATTCGGCCAGCTCGGCAGACTTGCGCGCTTCGGCTTCGCGGAGGGCACGCTGTTCGGCGTCGACGACTTCGATCGGAGCGCCTGCTACCGGAGCTTCAACCACCGGCTCAGCCTCGGCGCCGTCGCGTTTGACGAACACACGTTTCTTGCGCACTTCCACCTGAATCGTGCGCGCCTTGCCGGTGTTGTCGGCTTGCTTGATTTCGCTGGTGCTTTTGCGCGTCAGGGTGATTTTTTTCTTTTCCCCGTCCTGGGCGCCGTGCGCCTTGCGCAGCGCCGTGAGCAATTGCGCCTTGTCGGTTTCGGTCAACGCGTCGTTCTCATTGCTTTTATTCACTCCCGCTGCGCGCAACTGCTCCAGCAGCACGGAGGCCGGCATTTTCAGCTCTGCCGCAAATTCAGCAACGTTGATACTCGACATGCAATCTTCCTCTTAACCTTGAATCGAAATTTGAAACGAATTTTCAAAACTATTCAGCGAACCAATGCGCGCGTGCGCGCATGATCAAATCCTTGGCCAGCCCTTCATCGACACCGGTCATCTCAACCAGTTCGTCCACAGCCAACTCAGCCAGATCATCACGCGTGTGCACATTACCGTCCGCCAGTTTGCCGGCCAGTTCGCTGGTCATGCCTTCCAGATCGAGCAAGTCGTCGGACGCCGATTCAACTTTTTCCTCGCGCACAATCGCTTCGGTCAGCAAGGCATTGCGGGCGCGATCGCGCAATTCGTTGACCGTATCCTCGTCGAATTCCTCGATCTCGGTCATCTCGGTCATCGGCACATAAGCGATCTCTTCCAGACTGGTGAAGCCTTCGCGAATCAGGATGTCGGCGACTTCCTGATCGACGTCGAGTTTTTCCATGAAGACGGCGCGAATCTGATCCTGCTCCTGTGCGGATTTCTGCACCGACTCATCCTGAGTCATGATGTTGATCTGCCAACCGGTCAGCTCGGACGCCAGGCGCACGTTCTGACCGCTGCGGCCAATCGCCACCGCCAATTCGTTTTCATCGACCACGACATCCATGCCGTGCTTGTCTTCATCGACGACGATGGACATCACGTTAGCCGGGGCCAGGGCGCCGATCACGAATTGCGCCGGGTCTTCCGACCACAGCACGATATCCACACGCTCGCCCGCCAACTCTTGCGTCACGCCCTGCACGCGCGAACCGCGCATGCCCACGCACGTGCCGATCGGATCGATACGGCGATCATGCGCCAGCACAGCGATCTTGGCGCGCACGCCGGGGTCGCGCGAGGCCGATTTGATTTCCAGCAAGCCTTGCTCAATTTCCGGCACTTCGAGACGGAACAGTTCCATGATGAAAGCGGGCGCGGTGCGCGAGAGCAGCACTTGCGGGCCGCGCAGCGTGCGATCCACCGCCATGATGTAGGCACGGACGCGATCACCGACGCGCAGATTTTCCTTGGGAATCATCTGATCACGCTTGAGCAGGGCTTCGACGCGGCCCGCTTCAATAATCAAGCCGGCCTTGTCAGCCCGTTTGACCGTGCCGGTCAGAATCCTGTCGCCACGTTCGAGAAAATCATTGAGCACTTGATCGCGCTCGGCATCGCGAATTTTCTGCAGAATCACCTGCTTGGCGGCTTGCGCGCCAATGCGGCCGAAGTCGATCGGCTCCAGTTCTTCTTCGATGTGATCGCCGACGGCGATATCGGGAATCTGTTCCTGTGCTTCGTAGAGCAGAATCTCTGCATCGGGCTGCTGCAATCCGGCTTCGTCAGGGACCACCAGCCAGCGGCGAAACGCTTCGTGCGCGCCGGTTTCGCGGTCGATGGCGACGCGAATATCGACTTCTTCATTGAAGCGTTTTTTCATCGCCGATGCGATCGCCGATTCCAGCGCACCGAACACCACTTCCTTGTCCACGCTTTTTTCGCGCGACAGAGAATCGACGAGTAATACGATCTCCCGGCTCATTGCTTCTTGCTCCTAAAATCAACCTGCGGCACCAAGCGGGCCGCATCAATATCCGCAAATTCAAAATTCAACACATGGGTCGGCTTGGGTTCCTTGCGCGCCGGCTTGCCCTTCTTCACCGCAGCCGTCGAACTTTCCAGTCCTTCCTCGCTGTACAGCAATGACATCTGCTGCGCATTTTCAGCCTGCAAGATCCCGGCAAAATTCTTGCGCCCTTGCACAGCCATGCGCAACTTCAATTGCACCGGATAGCCGGAGAAACGCACAAAATCTTCCGCCTTACGCAACGGCCGATCCAAGCCCGGCGAAGACACTTCGAGCCGGCCATAATCCACCGCTTCCACTTCAAACAACCGCGTCAACTGATGGCTGACGCGTTCACAATCTTCCACCCGGATGCCGTCAATGTGATCGATCGTCACGCGCAGCAAGCCATAGGCGCCGCGCTCGACATCGACCAGCATGTAGTCCATGCCCGTGACAGTCGTTTCGATCAATTGATGCAAATCCATATGCGTTCGTTGACAGCAAAAAAAAATGGGCCTTGCCAGCCCATTTCTTGTACGTCCCCTCTCCTTGCAGAGAAAAAGCAGACGTTCAAACTTCGTTGTGGCGCGGATTATAGCGCAAAAACACGTCAAATCCAGCGTATTGCGGGCCTGGCGCGCGACTGTTGCACGGGCAACACGCTCGTGCCAGCCAAATTATTCGCCGAAGGGGCGCTTGCGTCGGCGTGGCGCCGGAGCACGGTTGCCAAAATCGTCCGGGCGCAGCTGGCTGCCTGCGCCGGGAACGCGCGGACCGCGTTTTTTTGCGACGCCGGGTTTGCTGCTGCGACCAAACTTGTTGCCGTTCGGCTCGCCATACAGCGCCGAGGTCAGCACTGCGGAATGCGGTTGATGATAGTTCCCGCGCGGTTGATGGTGGATGCTGTTGCCATTCACTTCACCGCGATTGCCGTTGGCCGGGCCAGCACCACGTCCGCGTCGGCCGGTTTTTTCATCGCTCGCTTTCTTCTGCGGAACGCCGCATTTTTCCAGCAAGGCAGCGACTTCATCTTGCTCCAGCTCGATCCAGCGGCCACGCTTGAGCATGGACGGCAGGCAGACATTGCCGAAACGGGTGCGAATCAAGCGGCTGACGGTCAGCCCGACCGCTTCAAACATGCGCCGCACTTCGCGGTTGCGGCCTTCGTTGATGACCACGCGATACCAGCGATTCACCCCTTCGCCACCGGCTTCTTCCAGCGACGTGAAGCTGGCGGGGCCATCTTCGAGCGGGATTCCTTCGAGCAATTGTTTTTGCTGTTCCGGCGTCAGTTCGCCCAGCAGGCGCACGGCGTATTCGCGTTCCATGCCGTAACGTGGGTGCATCATACGGTTGGCCAGATCACCCGAGTTGGTGAAAATCAGCAAGCCTTCGGTATTGAAATCAAGCCGACCAATCGCGACCCAGCGCGCGCCTTTGAGCATGGGGATGCTTTCAAACACGGTGGGCCGGCCCTCGGGATCGCTTTGCGAAACGATCTCGCCGGTGGGCTTGTGGTACAGCATGACGCGCGGCGGACGTTGTACAACCTTGCGCTGCAACAGTTTTCCATTCACCCGCACTTGATCGGTGGCGGCAACGCGCTGGCCGATGTGCGCCGGTTCGCCGTTGACCGAGATGCGGCCAGCAATGATCATCTCTTCCATGTCGCGACGCGAACCGACACCGGCATCCGCCAGCACCTTGTGCAACTTGGGCGCTTCTTCGGCGCTATCGAATGTGCGCGCACGAAAACCACCACCCTTGGCTTTCACAGGGTTGACGCCTTGCACACGCGGGCCATCGGCTTTCTGCATGAAACCGGGCAAGGCATCGCCTTCATCGGCCGTAATTTCCTGCACACCGGTCTCGGGTGTGCCCGCTGTGTTCTGCGGGCGCGGGTTGCGACGGCGCGTCAGATGACTGCGCACCCCACGCGGGCGCGGTGGATTGGCAGAAGACTGATTCTGACCCGGCGCATTTTGCCCAGCCGCCGTCGCGTCATCGCCGGTAAAGTCCGGGATGCCGGCCGGCAGATCGGCCACGTCAGATGGCGTCCGGTCCTGCCGTCGGTTGGATCTCTGGCGACGTCGTAGCAAAGTTGATGACCTTCTGTTCAAGGGGGGTAATATCGGGCGTGCCGTCTGCGGCAATCAATGTCGGCAATTCTTCCAGAGCGCGCAAGCCCAGATCGTCGAGAAAATTCTTTGTCGTGGCAAACAAGGCCGGGCGGCCCGGCGCATCGCGATGGCCGATCGCTTCAATCCAGCCACGATCTTCCAATGTCTTGATCACCGGGCTGGAAACGGTCACACCACGAATGTCTTCGATATCGCCGCGTGTCACCGGCTGCCGGTAGGCAATGATCGCCAGCGTTTCCAGCAGGGCGCGCGAATACTTCGGTGGCTTTTCCGGATTCAAACGCTCCAGGAATTGCAGCATGGCGGGGCGACTTTGAAAACGCCAACCGGATGCCAGTGCCACCAGCTCGATGCCCTTGTCGTTCCAATCGTCGCGGATCTCGTCCAGCAAAGGACGCAGCAGTTCGGCTGGATATTCATTCTGGAACAGCTTGCGCATTTCATTCAACGGCAAGGGTTCCTGAGCGCATAAAAGCGCGGTTTCCAGCACCAGTTTGACTTCAGCGGTATTCATGCAATCAATATGGACAGCGTGACAACTTCTCTGGATATTCGGGACGACACTCCGGACCATTTACCGTATCTGTCCGCAGGATGACGCGGATCAGTGGTTTGCCGGACACTTTCATGAGCACACGCATCAACCAGGCAGAATTATTTTTAGTGCTTGATGCGCCAAATTTTGGTTGCGGGGACAGGATTTGAACCTGTGACCTTCGGGTTATGAGCCCGACGAGCTGCCAGACTGCTCCACCCCGCGTCAGCAAGGCCCGAATTATAGGGAGTGCCGCCGCAAATAGCAAATTCACGCCACCGCGATTACACTGGGCGCATGAAATTCTGTTCCCACTGCGGTCATCCGGTGCAGTTGCGCATTCCTCCCGACGACGCTCGGGAACGCCATTGCTGCAGTCATTGTGGTGCAGTGCATTATCAAAATCCCAAGCTGGTGCTGGGCACGATTCCGGTCTGGCAAGACAAGATTTTGCTGTGCCGCCGCGCCATCGAACCACGTCATGGCTACTGGACTTTGCCGGCCGGATTTATGGAGTGCGGCGAAACCATCGTCGAAGGTGCGCAGCGCGAAACCATTGAAGAAGCCGGTGTGGATATCACGATGGGCGCGCTGTTCTCAATGATCGATGTGCCGCGCATCGCACAAGTGCATGTGTTTTTTCTGGCGCAACTCAACTCGTTGCACTTCAATCCCGGCAGTGAAACTCTGGAAACGCGTCTGTGCAGTGAGGCGGAAATTCCGTGGGACGATCTCGCCTTTCAAACGGTACGCCTGACCTTGCAGCGTTTCTTTGCCGACCGGGCGCGCGGCGCGTTCGGTCTGCATCAGGCGATCATCGCACCCGGCCATCCGGCACACACGACGGCATGATTCCCTGGCTGGACAACGGCACACCCTTGCCGCCGCCCGCGCAGGCGCTGCGTGAACCCAATGGTTTGCTCGCAGCCAGCACCGATATTTCTGCCACGCGTTTGCTGGAAGCCTACCGGCAAGGCATCTTTCCCTGGTACAGCGCGGGCCAGCCGGTGCTCTGGTGGAGTCCCGATCCGCGCATGGTGTTGTTTCCCGAGGCCTTTGTCTGCGCGCGCTCGCTGCGCAAAACCTTGAACCGGATCGCGCGCGATACGCGCTGGCAAATCCGCATCGACAGCGACTTTGGCGGTGTAATGCAAGCCTGTGCAGCCAGCGCACGCAGCGGACAAGACGGCACCTGGATCACCGCTGAAATCATTGCCGCCTACACTGGTCTGCATCAGCAAGGCTTGGCGCATTCAGTCGAAACCTGGTGCGAGGATGAACTCGTGGGCGGCTTGTATGGCGTCAGTCTCGGGCGCATGTTTTTTGGCGAATCGATGTTTTCTCGCGTCACCGATGCCTCAAAAATCGCACTGGCGTATCTGGTTTTTTTTCTGCGCAACCAAGGCTGTCGAATGATAGACTGCCAGCAAAACACCGCGCATCTCGCATCACTGGGCGCGCACGAAATTCCGCGCAGCGATTTTTTGCAACAGTTGAAAAGTTTGATTGCGGAGCCGCAAATTATCTGGCCCGCACAATTGCACCGTACTTTTTAGCCGTCATGATCTGTGATCCCTTTCCGATAATCACGCCATGAGCCATCCACAAGAATTGCCGTTTTCGATTTTGCAGTTTTATGCCACGGCGCCCTATCCGTGCAGCTATCTCGACGCGCATCAGGCGCGCTCGCAAGTGGCCACACCGGCGCATTTGATCAGCACTGACGTGTACAGCGAGTTGGTGAAAATCGGCTTTCGCCGCAGCGGCGCGTTCACCTATCGCCCGCATTGCGATGGCTGCCAGGCTTGCGTTCCCGTGCGCGTGCCGGTGCGCGACTTTGCGCCCAACCGCACGCAACGCCGCAGCGCCAAACAGCATCAGACATTGCAACCCCTGGTCACGCGCCTGGAATTTGTGCAGGAACATTACGATCTGTATGTCCGCTATCAAAGCGCGCGTCATGCGGGCGGCGGCATGGACCAGGACGACCACGAGCAATACGCGCAATTTCTGCTGACCAGCCGCATCAATACACGGCTGATCGAGTTTCGCGAACCGAACGGCGCATTGCGCATCGTCAGCATCATCGACATGCTCAACGATGGTTTGTCGTCGGTCTACACGTTTTACGATCCCGACCAAACGCGCGCGAGTTACGGTACCTATAGCGTGTTGTGGCAGATCGAACAATGCTTGCAACTGGGCCTGCCCTACCTTTACCTCGGCTACTGGATTGCACAGAGCCAGAAGATGGCGTACAAAGCGCGCTTTCGTCCACTTGAAGGGTTGCAAGCGGGCCAATGGAAGCCCTTGCAATCTCCCACTGAATAATCGCTTCGCACATGGATTTATATTCTCTCGCCCGCCCGCTGCTGTTTACACTCGATCCGGAAATTGCGCACCGCTTTACACTCTTCACGCTTGATCGGCTGGCCGCGCTGAACCTGTTGCCCAGTCAACCTGCGCTGGCACAACCCCGCCAATTGCTTGGTCTCACCTTTCCCAATGCGGTGGGTCTGGCTGCGGGGCTGGACAAGGATGGCGCGCATATCGATGGCTTGGCCAGTCTGGGCTTTGGTTTTATCGAAGTGGGTACCGTCACGCCACGCCCGCAAGCGGGCAATCCGCCGCCACGGCTGTTCCGGCTGCCGCAAGCGCATGCCTTGATCAATCGCATGGGGTTCAACAATCAGGGTGTGGATGCTTTTCTTGCCAACATCCAGAAAGCCCGTTATCGCGGCATCCTGGGGCTGAACATCGGCAAGAATGCCGATACGCCAATCGAACGTGCGGCAGACGATTATCTGTTTTGTCTGCGCGCGGTCTATCCCCACGCCAGCTACGTCACGATCAATATTTCTTCGCCCAACACCAAAAATTTGCGCCAATTGCAAAGTGGCGACGATCTGACGCAATTGCTCGATCAATTGAAAACGGCGCAAGGGTCACTGCACCAGCAACACGGCCGCTATGTGCCCTTGCTGTTGAAAATTGCGCCCGATCTTGAGGACGAACAAATCGAATGGATTGCCCAGCGTTTGCTGGAATGCGGCATGGATGGCGTGATCGCCACCAACACCACACTTGCACGCAGCGCTGTGCAGGGTTTGTCGCATGCCGACGAAACTGGCGGCCTGAGCGGCGCACCAGTGTGCGATCTCTCGACAGCCGTGATCGCGCAATTGCATGCGCTGCTCAAAAACCGCCTGCCCATCATCGGCGTGGGCGGCATTCTGAGCGGGGACGACGCTGTGACCAAGATCGCAGCGGGTGCCAGCCTGATCCAACTCTATTCCGGTCTGATATACCGCGGTCCGGCGCTGGTCCGGGAATGCGTGCGGGCCATAGGCTAAGCGCGCACCGCCGACGTCATTTCATCTGGTGGGATACAATTTCATCCCAGTCCATTACATTGTCCCGATGAAAAAGAATCACGACACCATCGCCATTCAGGTGATCGAGCGCATGATGTCCCTGCTCGACACCCTCGCTGCACGTTCAGAACCGGTCAGCTTGAAAACGCTGTCGGAGCTCACCGGACTGCATCCTTCGACGGCCCACCGCATTCTCAATGACCTGGTGACGACGCGCATCGTCGAGCGCAGCCAGCCGGGAACGTATCGCCTCGGCATGCGTTTGCTGGAGCTGGGCAATCTGGTCAAGGCGCGGCTCGACGTGCGCGAAGCGGCGCTGGAGCCGATGCGTGCGCTTCATCGCAGCACCGGGCAAACCATAAATCTCTCAGTACGCCAGGGCGATGAAATCATTTACATCGAACGTGCGTTTTCAGAACGTTCCGGCATGCAGGTGGTACGCGCCATTGGTGGCCGTGCTCCGCTACACCTGACCTCGACCGGAAAATTGTTTCTCTCCGCCGACGAAGCCAAACAGGTGCGCGCCTATGCCATGCGCACCGGGCTGGCCGGGCATACGCAGAACAGCATTACCGATTTACAGAAACTGGAGCGCGAATTGAATCAGGTGCGCGACAATGGCTATGCGCGCGACAATGAAGAACTGGAACTGGGCGTGAGTTGCATCGCAGCGGGCATTCGCGATGACAGCGGAAAAATCATTGCCGGCCTGTCGCTCAGTACACCGACGGATCGGCTGCAGGAAGGTTGGTTAAAGGAATTGCTGAAAGTGGCGTTGGAAATTTCGACAACGATCGGCTACGTGCCGGACGCGAGTTGAGCGCTCGGTTCCAATTTCGACTGACTGATTTTTTGCGGCAGTGATTTTTCCAGCCATTGGCGAATCCGGTTAGCGTCGCCCAGACGGCTGTACTTGCCGATGGAATCGAGCAATACGATCACCACCTTGCGCCCGAGGATGGTTGCCTGCATCACCAGACAACTTCCCGCCTCGTTGATAAAGCCGGTTTTAGACAAACCGATATCCCACGACGCGCTTCTCACCAGCCGGTTGGTGTTGTTGAACATTTGACGCCGGCCATTGATCCTCACTTCGTATTGATCACAGGTCGTGAACTCGCGGATTTCGCGCCGCAAGGAAGCCACCCGCACCAGGCGTACCAGATCGCCGGCGCTGGATACGTTCGAACTGTGCAAACCAGACGAATCGACAAAATGGGAATTCAACATGCCCAACTCGGCTGCCTTGGCATTCATTGCCGCCACAAAAGCTTCGATTCCCCCTGGGTAGTTGTGTCCCAAGGCGCTGGCGGCACGGTTCTCCGAAGCCATCAAGGCCAGATGCATCAGGTCGCCCCGGCTTAATTCGGTCCCCACACGCAAACGCGAACGCGTATATTTTTCCGTATCTACATCGTCATCACTGACACGCAACATCTCATCCAGCGGTAACTGCGCGTCCAGCACAACGAGCGCCGTCATCAACTTGGTGATCGAAGCAATCGGCAACACTGCATGCGTATTCTTGGCAAACAAAATATCGGCCGTGGATTCGTCCTCAACGAGTGCGACGCTGGAACGCAACGAAAGCGGATCATCCACGCTATGCAAACCGGCCAGCTGTCCATAGGAAGCACGCGCTCCGCTATGCGACACTCTGACCACGCTTTTTTTGGTGGACGTTGAAGCACGCGCCTGGCCGACAATGCAAATCGTGCCAGCGAGTAAAAAGACCCAGGGCAATACTGTCCAATGAAATTGCTTGCGTACGTTCTTCACTTCACTTCTTCACATATCCATGTACCAACAAGAGTCTGCGCGCTACCCAGCCGTTCTACACACTGCTCGCGATTCTCTCATGGAATCAGCACTTTGCAAGATTCCGCGACAACAAACCAACAAGAATATTCCGGCGCGCTAACAACGGCTCAGCGAAGCACAAAACCCCCTCCGCACAATCCGCCCGATTACGGGTAATTACGTCTTAAAACAGAGAAAATGAAACCCAAAAATCGCAGCGCAACAGAAAAGACTTGATTTAATTAGACTTATTGGTTTGATAGCGTAATGTAAATTGTTAATAATCAATGACATACATGTTGTTTTTAAAACGAATAAATATTATTTGTGCGATGCACAAAACGCTTGACACAAATGAAAAAAAGCATAAAATGTGGCTCATGTTGCAGCGCAATATCAGTTCCGAATCATGTGTCTTGCTGCAATTTTTCAACCTCACACACAGGAGAAATATGATGTTTGCAACCCCTGAACAAATCAGCGCTGCTCAAAAAGCCGGTGTTGAAAGCATTCTTGCCTTCAGCGCCAAAGCCTTCGAAGGCGTGGAAAAACTGGTCGATCTGAACCTGAGCGTTGCCAAGGCAAATTTTGAAGAAACCGCCAGCACGCTGCAATCGCTGCTGAACGTCAAAGATGTGCAAGAGCTGGTTTCGTTCCAAGGTTCGCTGGCTCAGCCCACCGCGGAAAAAGCCCTGTCCTACTCGCGTTCGGTGTATGACATTGCGACCAGCACCCAAACCGAAATTCAGAAACTGGCTGAAGCGCAACTGGCTGAAACCAACAAGTCCTTTACCTCGCTGGTGGACAGCGTAACCAAAAATGCTCCGGCTGGTTCTGAAACCGCGGTCGCCATGGTCAAGTCGGCAATCTCTGCCGCCAACAGCGCCTACGACAGCATGACCAAGGTTGCCAAGCAAGTAGCTGAAATGACCGAAGCCAATGTGTCCGCTGCTGCCAACGCCGGTGTCAAAGCCGCTGCCGCCGCCACGCCGCGTACCGCCAAGAAAGCCGCTTAATCTGCTTCTTGTGGTGATTGTTGGCGAGCCCGCCCGGGTCATACCGGGCGGGCTTTTTATTTCGGATTTTCCTGAATCGACTCTTCCTGAACCTCACATTGCAAGGCAATCACGCCTTGCATCAGCCGCGCATAGGCTGAGGGTACCAACTCGGCCGGGCCTTTTACCCCGACTTCAATTTGCGAACGCCGTTCGTGCGTGCGCAACATCGGCAGGCTGAACGTCTTGACTGGTGCACAGTCACGTTCAATCTCTTCCAGCAAGGGTGTCAGCAGGGACTCCGCCGTATCGAACACGCGCAACGACATTTCTCGCCAAGGTTGCTGATGAAACAGCTGCGCATAATGTGTATCGAGCACCCACGCCAGCATCGGCGCGGCCATCTCTGGAAAGCCGGGCACGAAATGATGCCGATGGATTGAGAAGCCGGGAATCCCGTTGACCGGGTTGGGAATCAAGGCGCACCCAGCGGGGAAACGCCCCATGTTCAAACGTTGCTGATTTTCCGGCGTGTTCATATCGGCGCTGCCATAACCTTGCGCCGCGAGCGCAGCGCAACGTTCGGTAATCAAGGCTGCCGCTTCAGGATGCAGTTCAAGTGGCACATCGAGCGCCGCTGCGGCCGCCTGCCGCGTATGATCATCGGGCGTGGCGCCAATGCCGCCACAGCAAAACACGATCTCGTCACTGGCCAAGGTGCGCTTGAGCAGCGCCGTTAAACGCGAGCGATCGTCGCCGGCAAATTCTGCCCAGGCCAGCGACAGCCCGCGTTGATTCAACATCTCGACGACATGGGGGAAATGTTTGTCGCTGCGCCGCCCGGACAGGATTTCATCGCCCACGACGATCAGACCGAAGGCCATGTCAGTGAATGACCTTCTCGCCCTGGGCACGCGCACTGCGCAAGCCGCGCAGAGCATGCAGTTGATAATGTGCAAACGCCAGCGCGCTGAAGACCGGGGCGACCAGCCACATCAGGGGAATCGAGCAAAACAGCGTGACAAAGATTGCCAGCATCCACAAGCGGCCAGCGTGACGCTCCAGGATAAGCCTGCGCTCTTCATCGCTGGCATGTTCGGCCAATGCGTCGAACGACATGATGCGCAAGTTCAAATAAGCCAGCCAGAAGAACGGCAGCACCAGCGACAAAGGGGGAATCAGCCACAGCGGCAACGTCACCAGCCAACCCAACAGGAAAATGGCAGTGGCACTCAAGGTACTGCCGATGCTGGCACTCAAACGTCCCGTGCCCAATCGCGTCAACGCTTCATGCTCGCGCCGGTCGATATGATTCAGAATCGTGGGCATGGCCAGTCCGCCCACCAGCAGGATCGCCGTCACCAGCACCAGTGGCAGCAAGACCAGCGCAATCAGCAGCGGCACCAGAAAGTGCGACCAACTCTCCAGACCCAGGCCCGTCAGCGTATGGTTCAACCAATCGAGCCAGGACCAGGCCAGCAGCCATTCACGCAAGAATGTGGAGATGGGATCCCAATACCACCAGAGCAGACCACCCCACAGCAGCAACGCGCCGAAGAACGGCAGCAATGCCAGCATCAACATGGACGGATGCAACTGATCCCGGAAGGCGCGCAGAAAAGCGCGAATGACGTCGTTCATTGAACACTATCCGTAGCGAAACAATCTCTTGAGTCCGAGCCACTGCTGTGCCCAAAAACCTTGACCATAATCGCGTCCATTCAACTGATCGCGAATCCCGGTCGCAAGATAGGCGTGATGAAAATCCGCCGTGCGAAACAGCATATCCCAGATTGGAAACAGCACGGCAAAGTTGCAGCCGCGCGCCACGCCTTCATGGCCAAAACCGATGGCGTGGTGCAGCCGATGGAAGCGTGGCGACACCATGATTTTTTCACCCCAGCGGCCAAAGCTGCACCGCAGATTGGCGTGTTGCAGGCTCTGCTGCACGCGAGTGAAAATCACCAGCAGCACAAACTGGCCCGGCGCCACGCCGATGAACAGCGCCACCGTTGCTGCAATCACATCGCGCAGCAAGTCGTCAAGCAAATGATTGCGGTCGTCCGTCCATAAAGTCATTTGCCGCTGGCTGTGATGCAAAGCGTGCAATGCCCACCACCAGCCGAAGCGATGTTGGGCGCGGTGCACCCAGTAATCGACAAAATCAAGCACCAGCAAATACAGCATGAAACTGATCAACGGGATGTCCGTGACGCCGGGCCAGAGTTGTTCCAGATTGAAAGGCGTGATGCCGTTGAAGTGCAGCCACGCCGCCAGTTCATCTCTCTGCGCAGACAGCAGCGCAAAGGTGATCAGGCCAAACGCACCCAGCCGATGCAAGGCGGTGTAAATGATATCGGTGCGCACCGCTCGCCGGTCGGTCAACGGCTCCAGTGGCCAGCGCCGCTCGATCGTGCGCAACACCAGGGCAAGAAAAGAAATTTCAATCGCCCCCAGCAGCGTCCACTCCAGACCATCGAAGGCATCCTCCGCCAGCGCCATGTTGCCGGTAGCAAACAACAGCGGTTGCACCAGTTGCTCAAACAACCAGACGTGGACGGTGTTAAACCAAGGGAACCAGGTGGACATCATTTGAAAGCGGGATGCTCACGCAAAGTCGCAAAACAGAAACCGCGCTGCTTCAGCGCAGCGATCAACGGTTCCAGCATCGGCGCAAACGGATCCTTGCGCGACCAGATGCCCAGATGCGCGAGCAGAATATCGCCAGTGCGAATGTCACGCAGTGCCTTGTCCAGCAACATCTGATTGGAAAATTTTTCCGAGGGCAACTCATCACCGAGAAACCCGGCGGGCGACCAGCCTGCATGCTGATAGCCACAGGACTGCGCCGCTGCCAGCGCATTGGGCGTCGTATGCCCACCCGGCGCACGCCAATAGCCATCGAGTTCCTGCCCGGTCATCTCGGCGAAGCGGCGGTTCACGTGATCAAGTTCCGCGCAAACGGCCGCCGTATCCAGCACCAGTGTCTTGCCCGCTTGCGCCCCGAACAGCGGGCGATAGTGCACCCGCCCCTGAGGGAGGTCGTTGCTGAACACGCCGTGGTTCCAGGTATGGCTGCCAAACGCATGGCCCTCAGCCGCACGCGCCTTCCAATACGCCGCCCAGTGCGCATCCAGCGCGTAATCGCCCTGCGTGGTTTTTTCATTGGCCAGAAAGAAGGTGGCCTTGATCTGCTGGCGTTTGAGTATCTCCGCGATCAACTCCGCATGCCGCATGTTGCCGGTATCAAGCGTCAGATAGACCGTGCCCGTACAGGCGCTGGCGCTCAAAGGCACAAAGAAGATAAGGCACAAGCAACCGCAGAGACGCAGAGAGCGCAGAGAAAATCTCAAGCGCCTTGATTGCTTCCAGGGTTTCTCTGCGCGCTCTGCGTCTCTGCGGTTAAGTCGTTTCAATATTCTCATTGCCATGGCGCCCGATCCTGAAAATACAGCCCATGCGGCGAACGCCCCACCGGAATGCGCTGAATGACTTTGCGTGTTTCCAGATCAACCACGCACAACAGGCGCGCCCAGCGCGCCGTCAGCCACAGCGTCTTGCCGTCGGCCGATAGTTCCATGTCATCCGGCCCGCTCGGCACCTTGATCTCGTACAACACTTTGCGCTCCAGCGTATCCAGATAGGAAATCGTGTTGGACACACGATTGGAGACAAAGACATGGCGGCCATCGCCCACCGGGCGGAAGTTGTGCGCGCCCTTGCCCGTCACCACCCGCGCCACGGATTTTGCGCTCTGCCAATCGATGAAGTCGACAAAATCCTCGCCCGTCATGCCCAGCATCAGATACTTGCCATCACCGGTGATTTGAATACCGGCCGGCAGACGTGCCGTCTTGATCTTCCATTTCTCGGTTTGGGTTTCCAGATCGATAGCGACGAGCTCATCCGAATTCTGCAGCGTGACAAACACCAGCTTGCTGTCCGGCGAAAAAGCAATATGGCTGGGCACATGTGGCGCTGCCAGCGTTTTCAAGTGCGTGAAGTTTTCACCATCCCAACGGTAAATGTCGATGCGGTCGAGCCGGTTACCCGCCGTAACAAACCATTGCCGGTCGGGCGAAAAAGCCAGTTGATAAGGATCGATGATGTTACCGACACGGCGCTGAAACTGGCCGTTGCTGGGATCGAGAAAAATCAGCTGATTGCCGGCCGAGTTAGCCACGATCAGCGACTTGCCATCCGGTGTCTGAATCAGATGATGCGGTTCCTTGCCGGTCGGAATTACGTTCAGCACGTTGAATGTCTGCTGATCGATCAGTGCAATCGTCGCATCGTCCGAATTCAGCACCACCACCGTCTTCGCCTGCGCTGCTGCCGTCATCACCATCGTCACCAGCAACCACACCCAACCACTCTTACGCCAGCCCATACAGGTTTCCATCATTCAAGATTGTGCCGCCAGGCAAAGTCACGTCAGCACTGCATCGACGTCCAAAGCTTGTGCAAACGTTTAATCGATACCGGCATCGGCGTGCGCAACTCCTGCGCAAACAACGATACCCGCAACTCTTCCAGCAACCAGCGAAACTCGTCCAGCTGACTGTCCGGCTGACCTTTGCGGCCGGCCACGGTGCGTTGGTACTGTTGCAGCAAAGGCCGCAATTCTCCCATGCGCTGCGCATCCCGTGTGGGGTCACTGCGCAGTTTATCGGCACGCAGCGACAGTGCCTTGAGGTAACGCGCGAGGTGGCCATACTGGTTGACCGGCGTGCGTAAAATAAATTCCTTCGGCAACAAGGCCTCAAGCTGCTGCGCGATGTCGGCACGCGCCTCGGCAAAGGATTTGATCTGCGGCAGCTTCTTTTGCAAGGCGACATATTCCTGCAGGATCGCCAGCGTTTGCCGCGCCAGTTCCTGCGCCAGCAGACCCAGCCGCCCTTTGGCTTGCTGCACCCGTTCGCCGAACGCTGCAGCCGTGGCCGGCCACGGCTCGCTCAGACACGCGCGCTCAAGTGCCGCGTCGAGCAATTGCTGGCGCAATTCTTCCAGACTGCCCAGAGAGAGATACAACATGCCCATGGTTTGCAGGTCGGCGAGATTTTTTTCCAGAAACTTCAACTGTTCCTTCAATTGCAACGCAAACAGGCGGCGCAAGCCGAGACGATGCGCCTGCCGCGCCTTGTGCTCTTCATCGAAGAGATCGATGTCGCAATGCGACCCACGATCGACTAGCGCGGGGTAGCCGATCAAGGTCTGCCCGCCGCGTTGAATCTCAGCGATGTCCGGCAAGGCATCAAAGGTCCAGCCCGTCAGTCCTTGCTGCAAAGCCAGACCGGCCGGTGTGGCATCGGTATCCGGCTGAGGCTGGACCTCCAATGCGGTTTCCGCCACGCGCTGAAATGCCTGCTGCGCCTTGCCGCCCAGTTCGGCACGCAGTGCGGCCAGATTGCGGCCCATACCCAACTGGCGGCCTTGTTCATCCACCACTTTGAAATTCATGAACAGATGCTGCGGCAACGTTTCCAGCTTGAAGTCGGCGGGCTGCACGACCAGGGTGATTTGCTCGCGGATGTCGGCAATCAAGGCATCGGTCAAGGATTGATTCGACTCTGCCGTCCGGCGCTCGACGAAACCCGCGGCGTAATTCGGCAGTGGCACACAATGCCGCCGTAATTTCTGCGGCAGCGATTTCAGCAGCAGATGCGCCTTCTCCTTCAGCATGCCCGGCACCAGCCATTCGCAACGCAACGGGTCGATCTGATTGAGCGCCGCCAGCGGCACCGCCATCGTCACACCATCACGCGGCACGCCGGGTTCGAAGTGATAACTCAGTGCCAGCGTCAAACCGCGCATCACCATCGTCTTGGGAAACACATCGGTCGTCACACCGGCGGCTTCGTGGCGCATCAACTCGTCGCGATTCAGATAAAGCAGCTTGGGGTTGTCGGCTTCGGCTAACTTGCGCCAAGCCTCGAAGCTGCTGCCGCTGTGCACTTCCTGTGGAATGCGCTGATCGTAGAACGCCTCAATCAGCGCTTCATCCACCAGCACATCGGGGCGGCGCGTCTTGTGTTCCAGCTGTTCGATGTCCGCCACCAGCTTGCGGTTGTGCTGGAAGAACGGCGCCTGGCTGTCGTACTGCATATTGACCAGCGCTTCGCGGATGAACAGCGTGCGCGCCTCCGTCGGATTGATGCGACCAAAATCAATGCGGCGCTGTGCATAGACGGTGAGCCCGTACAGCGTCGCGCGTTCCATCGCGGTCACTTGCGCTGCTTTTCTTTCCCAGTGCGGATCGGAATACGATTTCTTCAGCAGATGTCCGGCCAGACGTTCGATCCAGACCGGCTCGATGCGCGCGGCGCAGCGTGCGAATAGGCGGCTGGTGTCGACCAGCTCAGCCGCCATGATCCACTTACCTTTTGCCTGCGCACTCTGCGCCGATTTCTTCGCTAGCGCCGAGCCGGGCCAGACCATCAGCTTGATACCGCGTGCCCCGAGGTATTGCGGATCGTCGTCCATCTTGCAGGCGACGTTGCCGAGCAAACCGCTCAGCAGCGCGCAGTGAATCTGTTCATAGGTGGCGGGCGTCGCATTCAATTTCCAGCCCTGCTCCGCCACCGTGGTGTGCAACTGGCTGTGCACATCGCGCCACTCGCGCAGACGCAATTGCGAGACAAAATTCTCGCGGCAATGCTGCATCAACTGGCGATTCGATTTCTTATGCTCGACTGCTTCCTCGAACCATTTCCATAGTTTCAGATACGACAGGAAATCTGATTTGTCGTCGGCAAATTTCTTGTGCGCATTGTCCGCCGCATCCTGCGCTTCCAGCGGACGGTCGCGCGGATCCTGTACTTCCAGCGCGCTGGCGATGATCAGCACTTCGTGCAGGCAATGTTGCTCTTGCGCGGCCAGCACCATGCGCGCGATGCGCGGGTCGAGTGGCAACTTCGCCAGTGCGCGGCCAATGTCCGTCAGCGTGTTGTCGTCATCCAGCGCGCCCAGTTCCTGCAATAGTTGATAACCGTCAGCGATGGCTTTGCCGCTGGGCGGCTCGATAAAGGGGAAGGCCTCGATATCAGTCAAGCGCAGCGCTTTCATGCGCAGAATCACCGCCGCCAACGAGGAACGCTGGATTTCCGGATCGGTGAATTTTGCGCGCGCATTGAAATCGGCTTCGTCGTACAGACGAATGCACACGCCCGCCGCCACGCGCCCGCAACGCCCGGCACGTTGATTGGCCGCCGCCTGCGCGATCGGCTCGATCTGCAACTGCTCCACCTTGTTGCGATAGCTGTAGCGTTTGACGCGGGCCAAGCCGCTATCGACGACGTAGCGGATGCCCGGCACAGTGAGCGAAGTTTCCGCCACGTTGGTCGCCAGCACGATACGGCGCGTGTTGGTGGGATGGAAGATGCGTTCCTGTTCCTGCGCCGACAGGCGCGCAAACAGCGGCAGGATCTCGACATGCGGCGGGTGATGTTTGCGCAGCGCTTCGGCCGCTTCGCGAATTTCGCGCTCGCCGGGCAGGAACACCAGCACGTCTCCAGAACCCAGACGGCTCAACTCGGCCACTGCATCAACGATGCCGTCGTAAAGATCGCGCTCCTTGTCCTTCTCGTTTTCCTGAATCGGCCGATAGCGCACCTCCACCGGATACAGCCGTCCCGAAACGTTGACCACCGGGGCTGGCTTCTCTTCGCTGCCGAAGTGCTTCGCAAAGCGATCCGCATCGATGGTCGCCGAGGTAATGATGATTTTCAGATCGGGCCGCTGCGGCAGAATCTCTTTGAGATAGCCGAGCAGAAAATCGATATTCAGGCTGCGTTCGTGCGCTTCGTCGATGATGATCGTGTCATACAAACGCAGCAAGGGATCGCCCTGCGTCTCCGCCAGCAAAATGCCGTCGGTCATCAGCTTGACCCAGGCACCCTTTTCCAGCTTGTCGTTAAAGCGCACCTTGTAGCCGATCACCTCACCCAGTGGCGTGTTCAGTTCTTGTGCGATGCGCCGCGCGGTGGCTGTCGCAGCCAGACGGCGCGGTTGTGTGTGGCCGATCAATCCGGTTTTTCCGCGCCCCAGCGCCAGACAGATTTTCGGCAGCTGCGTGGTTTTGCCCGAGCCGGTCTCGCCGCACACGATCACTACCGGGTGCGCAGCAATCGCCTGAGCAATTTCGTCGGCCCGTTCGGCCACTGGCAGTTCGGCGGGATAGGAGATGACTGGAAGAGGATGCCGCGCGGGCGGAGTTGCAAGCACTGTGGGGATATGCGCAAAAAGCCGAAAAAGTGAATCAAGCGAACGTCAATAATGACGGCGCGCCAATTATAATGCGGCCATGAGCGCAATCCCGACCCCCTCCGCACCGAACCCGCAGGCTGACGAAGCGTCCGCCGCAAACAGCCCGGCTGTCGACAGCATCCAGTTCGTCAACTGGTTCCGCACCGTCGCGCCCTACATGCACGCCTTCCACGGCAAAACCTTTGTGATCGGTTTTTGCGGCGAATTGGTGCAGGCGGGCAAACTCGCCGAACTGGTGTACGACATAGCCCTGCTGCACGCGATGGATATCCGCATCGTCGTCGTCCACGGCTCGCGCCCGCAAATCAACGAGCAGCTCAAACTGCGCGGCATCCAGGCGCAATACGTGCAAGGCATGCGCATCACCGACCCCGGCACGCTCGAATGCGCCAAGGAAGCCGCGGGCGAATTGCGTTTCGATATCGAATCGGAATTTTCGATGGGGCTGCCCAACACGCCGATGGCGCACGCCGACATTCACGTCGTGTCTGGCAACTTCATCACCGCTCGCCCGGTCGGCATTGTCGGCGGCGTCGATTTCCGCCACACCGGCGTCGTGCGCAAGGTCGCCGTCAACAAAATTCACAGCGCGCTGCAGGAAGACAACATCGTCCTGCTGTCGCCGTTCGGTTTTTCGCCCACCGGCGAAGGCTTCAACCTGGCCATGGAAGATGTCGCCACCAGTACCGCCATTGCCCTGCAGGCGGAAAAGCTGATCTTCATCACCGAGCTGCCACGGCTCTTGGATGCGGACGGCGAAGTCATCACCGAATTGACCGCCGACGACGCCGATCAAATCGTCAAGGCCAACACCATCAACACGGCCGACGGTTTCTATTTGAACTACGCCATCAAAGCCTGCCGCAACGGCGTCAACCGCGCGCACCTGATTCCCTTCTCCGAAGAAGGCAGCCTGCTGGTCGAACTGTTCACCCACGAAGGCACCGGCACCATGCTGGTCAACGAAGAGCTGGAAGCGCTGCGCGAAGCCACGGTGGATGACGTCGGCAGCATCGTCGATCTGATCGCTCCGCTCGAAGCAGGCGGCATCCTCGTCGCACGCGGCCACGACGTGATCGAACGCGAAATCGAAACCTTCTCGCTGCTGGAACACGACAGCGTCGTCTTCGGCTGCGCCTCCCTGCGCGCCTGGCCTGAAGTGAAAACCGGCGAAATGGCCTGCCTCGTGGTCGAGCACAGCCGCCAGGGCACGGGCTACGGCGACCAATTACTCAAACGCATCGAACAGCGCGCCAAGGCCGGCGGCCTGAAAAAAATCTTCGTCCTCACCACCCGCAGCATGCACTGGTTCCAGCGCAGAGGCTTTCGGATCGGTGACATCAACGACCTGCCGCCCGCCCGGCAAAAATCCTACAACACGCAACGCAAGTCACAGATACTCATCAAAGACATATAAGCCCCTCGCCCGCAGGCGGGAGAGGGGTTGGGGTGAGGGCCTCAACCAGCATTCAGTAAACAATCAACGGAGCAACCGCAATGGCAAGAATGGTCAACTGCATCAAACTCGGACGCGAAGCCGAAGGCCTCGACTTCCCCCCCTACCCCGGCGAACTCGGCAAACGCATTTTCGAAAGCGTCTCCAAAGAAGCCTGGCAGCAATGGATGAAACACCAAACCATGCTCGTCAACGAAAACCGCCTCAACCTCGCGGATGCCAAAGCGCGTCAGTACCTGATCAAGCAGGCAGAGAAACATTTCTTTGGGGAAGGTGCGGATGCGGCTTCGGGGTATGTGCCGCCGAGTAATTAATCGATAGTTCGCTCCCTATGTTTCGCTATCTAAAATACAGGCTAGAGCTGTTTAAGCTAAGAAAAATCCTGTCCAAAGAGGAAAATGAACTAGAGCACGCACTGGAGAATGCTAAACGAGCCGGATATGATGATGGAACTCTCTCGTTCCTAGAACAACAAAATGAGGAAACTGAGAACTGGATCCGATTCCACCAAACACAGTATCTAAGCTCAATTTGTGATGCTCTTATCATCCCAATGCCTGAAAATACTGAGTCCGGCGAATATTACTTTGAGTTCAATTTTGATGACCTTGAAGGTGATCGAAGAATTCTAACCAAGCGTGGCATGCACGTTGCTCGGACCCGAATCCGAGAAGAGAAGAAAATTCGTCGAGAAGCTTTCGGCTTCTGGGTATCAATGATCATTGGGGTAATCGGTGCTTTTATCGGTTTGATTTCCACTTTGAAGAAATAAACCAAGAGCAAGCGAGGTAGAGTGGGCAACTTCTTGCCCACGCGGCTTTTGAGGCGGTAAGTTAAACCGCACTAACCAACAATACAATTCTGATAAAACCAATCAAAGGAAAACGATCCTATGTTTAACCTGACCGTCAACTGGTGGGAACTGATCCTGCGCGCACTGCTCACCTACGGTTTCATGATCGTGCTGTTGCGCATCACGGGGAAACGTCAGGTGGGACAACTGGCGCCGTTTGATCTGGTGCTGCTGCTCATCCTCAGCAATGCAGTGCAGAACTCGATTAACGGTGGCGACAATTCATTGATTGGCGGCTTCATCTCGGCGCTTGCGCTGGTCGCTGCCAACTATACGCTCAGCTTCCTCACCTATCGCAGCAAACGCATCGCGGCATTGATCGAGGGCCGCCCCCAGGTATTGGTTCACAACGGCCATCTGTACACCGAAGTGATGCGCAAGGAAAAACTGACGCAACATGAACTGGATGCCGCTCTACGTGCCGCTGGTGTTTCATGCATCGACCATGTTCACTTTGCGATACTGGAAAATAATGGGCAGATCAGTGTGCAGGGGCGGCCTGCCAACGGGGAAGTGGCTGCTTAACCGAACTCCGTAGCCCGTGAAAATGGGGTCAGACTCGATATTTTCTGTGACATTGCACTTCGAAATATCACCCCGAAGAAAAATCGAATCTGACCCCATTTTCTCTCCATTTTCGCTACGCTGAGGAACCCACCCCTGCGAACATCGTCGCATAACGATTTTCAATTCCGCTTGGGCGCTGCCGTCAAAATTCAATTCAAAACGGATCAGAAACGAAAGCTGTCTGAGCCCTCGCAGAGGGCGAGTTCTTTCGTTTCCCGTTTTGGATTGGATTTTGACGGGAACCCCGAAGGGGCAGCGTCCTTGCGGTCGCCTTTCTTTTGGTTACTTTTCTTTGGCGAAGCAAAGAAAAGTGACTTGCTGCCGGGCAACCCCCGGCAACCTTTGCACTTCGTGGTCCGCGAAAACGGGGTCAGACTCGATATTTTCTGCGCCTTCGAACTTCGCAATAGCACCTCGGAGAAAAATCGAATCTGACCCCGTTTTCGCTACGCCGAATTTCACAGCAATAAAAAAGCCCGCAGCTGCGGGCTTTTTTGTTTGGGACATAAGGTCTCAACGTGCGGCTAAATCCTTTTGTACATCGTCGATGTCCTTGTGCCGCACATCCAGTCCGCGCACGAGATACACGACGTGTTCGGACATATTCTTGCAGTGGTCGCCGATGCGTTCGATGGCTTTGGCGCCGAACAGGAGTTCGATTGAACGGGAGATGGTGCGGGGGTCTTCCATCATGTAGGTGATGAGCTGGCGCAGGACAGCGCGGAATTCATCGTCGACGGCGGCGTCTTCGCGCACCACGTCCATCGCGGCTTTCACATCCATGCGGGCGAAGGCATCCAGCACCTTATGCAGCATGTTGACGGTGACTTCGGCCATGTGGGCGAGTTCGACGCGCGGCAGATTCTGGCATTCGGCTTCGTGAATCAGTTGCGCCATGCGGCAGATTTTTTCGGCTTCGTCGCCGACGCGCTCAAGGTCGCGCACCATCTTGATGGCGGTGAGCACCATGCGCAAATCGCCGGCGGTCGGCTGACGGCGCGCGATGATGTGGTTGCAGATGTCATCCACTTCGATCTCAAGGTCGTTGACCTTGTTTTCATTCTGAATGACCTCGCGAATCAGCAGGTTGTCACCGGTGTGCAGCGCCTGCATGGCGTGACGGATTTGCTCTTCCACCAGCCCGCCCATTTGCAATACGCGCGAGCGAATGGTTTCGAGTTCCTGATCAAACTGCTTTGAAATATGTTCCGGCATAGCAAGGCCCACCCTTAGGAAACGATCAATCTATTCTGCCATTGTGACAGAAGCATTACAACGCAATTGTTTCGACGCCATCCGGGCGGCCGAGCAACAATACATTGGCGCCACGCCGGGCAAACAATCCATTGCATACGACGCCGGTGATCTGGTTGATATCCGACTCCAGTTTGACCGGGTCGAGAATCGACAGACCGTGTACATCCAGAATCATGTTGCCATTGTCGGTGGTGCAACCCATGCGCAAATCAGGCTCGCCGCCGAGCTTGACCAGTTCGCGCGCAACATAGGCACGCGCCATCGGAATCACTTCAACCGGCAGAGGAAATTTGCCCAGCACCGGCACCAGCTTGCTTTGATCGGCAATGCAAATGAACTTGCGTGCGACGGCAGCGACAATTTTTTCGCGCGTCAATGCGCCGCCGCCACCCTTGATCATGGCCAGATGCTGCGTGATTTCATCGGCGCCATCGACGTAGACCGGCAAGTCATTGACCTGGTTCAAATCGAATACTTCAATGCCGTGACCACGCAGACGCGCCGCACTGCGCTCGGAGCTGGCGACCGCGCCCTTGATGTCGTACTTCATCGCCGCCAAGGCGTCGATGAAGAGATCGGCGGTGGAACCGGTGCCGACGCCGACGATGGCATCGGGCACCACGTATTTCAGCGCGGCTTGCGCCACGGCCTGTTTCATTTCCTGCTGATTCATGCGGCCACCCAATATTGATTTCCTCGATTATAAGGGCGGCCGGGCCGGAGATTATTTTTTCCGCTTATTTCTTCCGCTGAGGCGGCAGGTCGGTACACGCACCTTCAAACACTTCGGCCGCCAGACCCACCGATTCGCACAACGTCGGATGCGGGTGAATGGTCTTGCCGATGTCGGTGGGATCTGCGCCCATTTCGACGGCCAGACACAGCTCACCGATCAGATCGCCGGCATGCGTGCCGACGATGCCACCGCCGACGATACGATGGGTTTCCTCATCGAACAGCAGCTTGGTGAAACCTTCGTCGCGGCCATTGGCAATCGCGCGGCCGGAAGCGGCCCAAGGGAAGACGGCCTTGCCGATCTTGATGCCCTGCTTCTTCGCTTCGTCTTCGGTCAGTCCCACCCACGCCACTTCGGGGTCGGTATAGGCGACTGAGGGAATCACGCGTGCATCGAAATACGACTTCTCTCCGGCAGCTGCTTCGGCGGCCACATGCGCTTCGTGCACAGCCTTGTGCGCCAGCATGGGTTGGCCGACCAGATCGCCGATGGCAAAGATGTGCGGGACGTTGGTGCGCATTTGCTTGTCGACCGGAATGAAACCGCGTTCGTCCACGGCCACGCCCGCTTTATCGGCGCCGATTTTCTTGCCGTTGGGCGAGCGGCCCACCGACACCAGCACGGCGTCGTATTTCTGCGGGCCTTGCGGTGCATTCTCACCCTCGAAGGTGACGTAGATGCCGTCTTTCTTGGCTTCCATGCCGACCGTCTTGGTCTTGAGCATGATGCGGTCGAAACGTTTTTCATTCATCTTCAACCAAACCTTGACCAGATCGCGGTCGGCCCCCTGCATCAAGCCGTCCAGCATCTCGACCACATCGAGACGCGTACCGAGCGTGGAATACACCGTGCCCATTTCCAGGCCGATGATGCCGCCGCCGAGTACCAGCATTTTCTTGGGAATTTCCCGCAGTTCCAGTGCGCCGGTCGAATCGAAGATGCGCGGATCGTCGGGGATGAACGGCAGACGCACGACTGACGAACCGGCAGCAATGATGGCTTGCTTGAAGCGCAGCACTTTCTTCTCGCCCGTCTTGTCCTGACCATCGCCGCTGGTGAGTTCGACTTCGACATGATGCGGGTCAATGAAGCTACCGTAACCGCGCACCGTCGTGACCTTGCGCGCCTTGGCCATGCCGGCCAGACCGCCGGTGAGTTTGCCGATCACTTCTTCCTTGAAACCGCGCAATTTGTCGAGATCGATTTTTGCTTCACCAAAACTGATGCCGTGAGCGGCGAGCGATTTCACTTCATCCATCACAGCCGCGGTGTGCAGCAATGCCTTGGAGGGAATGCAGCCGACATTCAGGCAGACGCCGCCGAGGGTAGCGTAGCGTTCGACCAGTGCAACTTTCAAACCGAGATCGGCGGCGCGGAAGGCGGCGGAATAACCGCCGGGGCCGGCGCCGAGCACCAGCACATCGTATTCTTCATCGGCACTGCCACCGAAGCTGGCGGCAGCGGGTGCGGGTACCGCAGCTTTTGCGGGCGCCGCAGGGATCGGTACAGCGGCGGGCGCTGCGCTGACTGCGGCGTCGCCCGCCTCCAGCATCAACAGCAGCGTGCCTTGGTTGATCTTGTCGCCCAGCTTGACCTTGAGTTCCTTGACCACGCCGCCATCGCTGCTGGGAATTTCCATGCTGGCTTTGTCGGATTCGACAGTGATCAGTGATTGTTCTGCCTTGATGGTGTCACCCACCTTGACCAGAATTTCGATGACTTCAACATCCTTGAAGTCGCCGATGTCAGGGACTTTGATTTCGATCACTTTATGATTCTCCTCTGATCTCACCTTCCCCTTCAGGGGGAAGGTCGGGATGGGGGTGGGTTTCCCACGCCCCGCTTCGCTTTTCTTAAACCCATCCCCACCCTAACCCTCCCCTTGAAAGGGAGGGGATGGGAATGTCACTTCGTTGCTACTTTAATCACTTCCACCCGGAAAGGGCCCGCCGAATTCTTGTCGAACTCGGCGCCCGCTTCCACGCCCATTTGTGCAATTTTGCGCGCCGTCATGCCACTCTTTTCATAGACCGCATGCATGGCCCCGAGCGAAAATGCCTTGCCGGAACCGATGGCCCAGAAGCGCTCGAAGCTGAACACTTCGCGATACGAATAGACGCCGAAGATGCCGCCCGGATTGGCGATCAGGGCCGTGATCTGCGACGATTCATACGGATCGTCTTCATCTTCCTTGGTGTTGAGAAAATATTTTTCCTTCAGAATCTGGTGCGCACGGACAAAGGTTTCAAACACTTGATCGCGCGTGCCAAGCACGCAATTATCCATCGTGTTGAGCACACTGCGCATCACCGGAAAATGCGCCGTGCTGCCGCACAGACCGACCCAGGACTCGCCCACCTTGACCAGTTTGTCGTTGCACTCATAGGCATGCGACAAACGCGTATCGCCAAACGTCACCAGCGAATCGGCAGCAATCGCGATCTGGTTGTCCTTCTTCACCACTACTATCGTCGTCATGTTCACCCCTCCGGCAGGAGTTGATGTTGACAGCACACAGCCGATACTTGACCGCAGGCTGTTACAGCATCGCGCGACGGAAATCAGTCAGCAGACTACCGAAGTAAGCGTTGAATCTTGCGGCAGCCGCACCATCGATCACGCGATGATCCCAGGACAGGGATAACGGCAAAATCAGGCGCGGGGCAAACTCTTTTCCGTTCCACACCGGCTTGGTGGTGGATTTGCATACACCCATGATCGCCACTTCAGGCGCGTTGATGATCGGCGTGAAATAAGTGCCGCCAATGCCGCCCAGCGAGGAGATCGTGAAGGTGCCGCCGGTCATTTCGGCCGGGCCGAGTTTGCCGTCGCGCGCCTTCTTGGCCAGATCGGACATTTCCTGCGCGATCTCGAACACGCCTTTCTTGTCGGCATCCTTGATCACCGGGACGACCAGGCCGTTCGGCGTGTCGGCGGCAAAACCGATGTGGTAATACTTCTTGACCACCAGGCTGTCGCCATCGAGCGAGCTGTTGAAGGTGGGGAATTTTTGCAGCGCGGCCACCGCGGCCTTGATCATGAAGGCCAGCATCGTCAGCTTGATGCCGGACTTTTCATTTTCCTTGTTCATCTGCACGCGGAAAGCTTCGAGGTCGGTGATGTCGCATTCGTCGTGATTGGTGACGTGCGGAATCATGACCCAGTTGCGGTGCAGATTGGCGCCGGAGATTTTCTTGATGCGCGACAGCGGTTGCGTTTCGACCGGACCGAACTTGGCGAAATCGACTTTCGGCCACGCCAGCAGACCCAATGCTGAACCGTCGCCACTGCCTGCTGCTGCGCCACCGGATTCAGCCTGCGCTACCGCGCCTTTGACGTAGTTGCGTACGTCGTCTTGCGTGATGCGTTGTTTGGGGCCGGTACCGCGTACCTTGGCGAGATCGACACCCAGTTCGCGCGCGAACTTGCGTACCGAGGGCGATGCATGCGACTTGCCGGCAGCGCTGTTGTCGCCCGCCGGTACCATACTCGGCGCGGCGGGTGCGGGGGCTGCCGGTGCAGGTGCTGCCGCAGGGGCGGCCGCTACCGGTGCGGGAGCGGGTGCAGGGGCCGGAGCCGCTGTGGCAACCGGTGCCGCTGCGCCAGCCGCTTCTTCCAGCATCAGAATCAGCGAACCTTGATTCACTTTGCCGCCCAGCTTGACCTTCATTTCTTTCACCACACCACTGTGGGTGCTAGGAATTTCCATGCTGGCCTTGTCCGATTCGACGGTCAGCAAGGATTGATCGGCCTTGATGGTATCGCCCGGCTTGACGAGCAATTCGATAACTTCGACATCCTTGAAGTCACCGATATCCGGTACCTTCACTTCGACTAACTGGCTCATGTTTTTTCTCTCTCCGTTCGATCAGTGAAGATCGCCCTCAGGCGTATTGCGGATTGGATTTTTCCGGGTTGATACCGTATTTCTTGATGGCCTCGGCCACCTTGGCCAGCGGAATTTTGCCATCATCAGCCAGCGATTTGAGCGTGGCCAGCACAACGAAATAACGGTTGACCTCGAAGTGTTCGCGCAACTTGTGACGGAAATCGGAACGGCCGAAACCGTCGGTGCCCAGCACGCGGTAGTCGCGTCCCTTCGGCATGAAGTCGCGGATACCGTCGGCAAACAGTTTCATGTAATCGGTCGACACCACGATCGGGCCCGCAGTCTTGCTCAATTGCTGCGTGACATACGGCACTTTCTGCGGCTCGGTCGGGTGCAGCAGATTCCAGCGTTCGCAATCCAGGCCTTCGCGGCGCAGTTCGGTAAAGCTCGGGCAGCTCCACACATCGGCGGAAATCTCCCAATCCTGTTCCAGCAAGGCAGCGCCTGCGATCACTTCGCGCAGGATGGTGCCGGAGCCGAGCAGTTGCGCGCGCGTCTTGTGCTTGCCGCCTTCCTGCAACAGATACATGCCTTTCAGAATGCCCTCTTCCTGACCCGGCTTGAGGCCTGGCTGCGGATAGTTTTCATTCATGATGGTGATGTAGTAGTAGACGTCTTCCTGCAGTTCGACCATGCGCTTCAGGCCGTGCTGCATGATGACGCCGACTTCGTGCGCGAAGGTTGGATCATAGGAAACGCAGTTCGGCACCGAGGCGGCGATCAGATGGCTATGACCATCTTCATGCTGCAGGCCTTCACCGTTCAGGGTCGTGCGCCCGGCAGTGCCGCCGAGCAGGAAGCCGCGTGCGCGCATGTCGCCCGCCGCCCAGCATTGATCGCCGACGCGCTGGAAGCCGAACATCGAGTAATAGACATAGAACGGAATCATGATGCGGTTGTTCGACGAATACGACGTCGCCGCCGCGATCCAGCTCGACATGCCGCCCGCTTCATTGATGCCTTCCTGCAGGATCTGACCGGCCTTGTCTTCGCGGTAATACATCACCTGATCCTTGTCGACCGGCGTGTATTGCTGACCCAGCGGGTTGTAGATACCGATCTGACGGAACAGACCTTCCATGCCGAAGGTACGTGCCTCGTCAACCAGAATCGGCACCACGCGCGGGCCGAGTTCCTTGTCGCGCAGCAACTGCGTGAGGAAACGCACGTAGGCTTGCGTGGTAGAAATCTCGCGGCCTTCGGCGGTCGGTTCGAGCACAGACTTGAAGGTTTCCAGCGGCGGCACGGTGAACTGCTCGTCGGCCTTCATGCGCCGTTGCGGCAGATAACCGCCCAGCGCCTTGCGCCGCTCGTGCATGTATTTCATTTCCGGCGCATCTTCGCTCGGTTTGTAATACGGGATCTCGTGCAGCTTGTCGTCGGGAATGGGGATATTGAAACGGTCGCGGATTTCGCGAATGGTTTCGTCTTCCAGTTTCTTGGTCTGGTGCGCGGTGTTCTTGCCTTCGCCCGCCTTGCCCATGCCAAAGCCCTTGACGGTCTTGGCCAGGATCACGGTCGGATGACCGACATGCGAACTGGCTTCGGCAAACGCGGCAAACACCTTGTGCGGATCGTGACCGCCACGATTCAGGCGCCAGATGTCGTCGTCCGACATGCGTGACACCATTTCGCGCAACTCGGGATATTTGCCAAAGAAATGTTCGCGCACATAGGCGCCGTCGTTGGCCTTGTAGGCTTGATACTCGCCGTCGACGGTTTCGTTCATCAGCTTGAGCAACAGACCATTTTTGTCTTTGGCTAGCAGCGCATCCCAGTAACTGCCCCAGATCAGCTTGACGACGTTCCAGCCAGCGCCACGGAATTCGCCTTCGAGTTCCTGAATGATCTTGCCGTTGCCGCGCACCGGGCCATCGAGGCGTTGCAGGTTGCAGTTGACAACGAACACGAGGTTGTCGAGCTTCTCGCGCGCTGCCAGCGAAATCGCACCCAGCGATTCCGGCTCGTCCATCTCGCCGTCGCCGCAGAACACCCAGACCTTGCGGTTGCTCGTATCGGCAATGCCGCGTGCGTGCAGATATTTGAGGAAGCGCGCTTGATAGATCGCCATGTGCGGGCCCAGGCCCATCGACACGGTGGGGAATTGCCAGAAATTCGGCATCAGCTTCGGATGCGGGTAGGACGACAGGCCCTTGCCATCGACTTCCTGACGGAAATGGTCGAGATGCTCTTCGGTCAGTCGGCCTTCGACGAAAGCGCGGCCATAGATGCCGGGCGAGGAATGGCCTTGGTAATAGATCAGGTCGCCGCCATGGCCTTCATGCGGCGCATGCCAGAAATGGTTCATGCCGCAGCCGATCATGGTCGCCAGCGAGGCAAAGGAAGAAATATGGCCGCCCAGATCGCCGCCATCGGCCGGATTCAAACGGTTGGCACGCACCACCATCGCCATCGCGTTCCAGCGCACATAGCTGCGAATGCGTTCTTCGTATTCCAGATTGCCCGGCGTGGCCCCTTGGTTACCGGGCGGAATCGTGTTGACGTAAGCGGTGTAGGGCGTGTACGGGATATGCGAACCGGAACGGCGCGCCTTGTCGATCAATTGTTCCAGCAGGTAATGGGCGCGATCCGGGCCTTCACGATCAATCACCGCATCGAGCGCATCCAGCCACTCCTGGGTTTCAGTCGAATCAATATCGCCGGCGGCGGAATTATCGGGCAACGCTGACATGTCTTGTCTCCTTTGTTGTAGCGAGTGTTATCGGAATGGCTCACGCCAGCAACACCCCTCGGCCCCATCTTTTGATGGTTCACGGTCGGGATTCTATGGAAGGAAATTAGGCATGGCAAGTTTTTTTTCAAATAGCGGTTTAATTTCTCATATTATGAAATTAACTGCTTTCACTGGGCCTTGGCTTTACCCATCCAGGCAACAAAAACTCACATGCTAGAATCCAGCTCATCATACAGCCCTCCCCTCTGAAACCCGCATGAGCGCTCAAATTCTCGATGGCAACGCCCTTTCCAAAACCATCCGCGCAGAAGTCGCACAGCGTGCGCAGGCACTGACGGCACGGGGGGTTAAACCCGGGCTGGTGGTGATTTTGGTGGGTGAGAATCCGGCCTCGCAGGTATATGTGCGCAACAAGGTCAAGGCCTGTCTGGACTGCGGCATGCATTCGGTGCTGGAGCAGTATGAAGCCACTTTAAGTGAAGCGGCGCTGCTGGGGCACATCGCGCGGTTGAATGCCGATCCAGCCATTCACGGCATTCTGGTGCAACTCCCCTTACCCAAGCACATCGATGAACACAAGGTGATCGAGGCGATTGCCCCGGAAAAAGATGTCGATGGTTTCCATGTTTCCAACGCTGGCTTGCTGATGACCGGCAATCCGCTGTTCCGTCCCTGCACGCCCTACGGCGTAATGAAAATGCTGGCGGCGGCGCAAGTGCCGATCAAGGGCAACCATGCGGTGATCGTCGGACGTTCCAATATCGTCGGCAAACCGATGGCGATGTTGCTGTTGCAAGAGAGCGCCACCGTCACCATCTGCCACAGCGCCACCCGGGATTTGAAGGCGATGACATTGCAAGCCGATATTCTGGTCGCCGCCGTCGGCCGCCCACGCATGATCACCGGCGACATGGTCAAGCCCGGCGCGGTCGTGGTCGATGTCGGCATCAACAGGCTGCCCGACGGCAAGCTGTGCGGCGATGTCGATTTTGCGAGCGCCAGCGAAGTGGCGTCCTGGATTACACCGGTTCCCGGCGGCGTGGGACCGATGACGATTACCATGCTGCTGGTCAATACCATCGAAGCGGCCGAACGCACGTTGTAGAAATCTGTCTCACCGCCGAGGACAGGGGGAACGCAGAAAATCGCCTATCCTGATTCAGGTCTTCTCCGTCGTTAAAAACTCTTTTCCAGCATCCATGAACAATCCTCTGCTCGACTTCACCGACCTGCCGCGCTTCGCCGAGATCAAGCCGGAGCACGTCACCCCGGCCATTGATTATCTATTGCAAGCTGCGCGAGCACGAATCGCGCAGGTGACACAGTCGGATGTGTCCACTGATTGGGAACATCTGATCGAACCGCTGGACGATGCGACCGAACAGTTGTCGCGTGCCTGGGGCGCCGTGGGTCATATGAACGCCGTGGTGGATACGCCGGAATTGCGTGCTGCCTATAACGAGAACCAACCGAAGCTGACCGAGTTCTGGACCGAGCTGTCGCAGAATCCGGCACTCTATGAAAAGTACAAGGCGCTACATCAATCCGCGTCGTTCGCTGCGCTCTCCCCCGCACGCCAGAAAATCATAGACAACGCCCTGCGCGATTTCCGCCTCGGCGGAGCCGAATTGCCACCCGAGCAGAAAAAACGCTTCGCCGAAATTCAGGAACGCCACGCCGCGCTGAGCACCAAGTTTGCCGAAAACGTGCTTGACGTCACCAACGACTATGCCTTGGTGGTGGAAGATGAAGCACAGCTGCAAGGTTTGCCTGAAGACGTGATCGCCGCCGCCCGAGAAACCGCCATCAAGGATGGCAAGCCTGGCTGGAAATTCACGCTGCATTTCCCGTCGTATTTCCCGGTGCTGCAATTTGCTGATCACCGCGAGTTGCGTCAGGAACTCTATTACGCCAATGCCACGCGCGCCTCCGAGCTTGGCCCGCCGCAATGGGACAACACAGCGCTAATGACCGAGTTGTTGCAGTTGCGCGCCGAAGAAGCGCACCTGCTCGGCTACAAGAATTTCGCCGAACTCTCGCTGGTGCCGAAGATGGCGCCCTCGCCGGAAAACGTCATGACCTTCCTCGAAGACATGGCGCAGCGCGCCCGCGCCTATGGTGAACGCGATCTGGCCGAACTGCGCGAGTTTGCCGCGCAGGAGCTGAGCATCACGCACCTGGAAGCCTGGGATGTGGCTTACGCCTCGGAGAAATTGCGCGAACGCCGCTATGCGTTTTCCGAACAGGAAGTCAAACAATATTTCCCCGAACCCAAGGTGCTGGAAGGTTTGTTTCGCGTCATCGAAACGCTGTTCTCGGTGCGCGTGAAACCGGACCAGGCACCGACCTGGCATCCCGACGCGCGTTTCTTCCGCATCGAACATCCCGATGGCGCGCTGATTGGCCAGTTCTATATCGACCTGTATGCGCGCAATGGCAAACGCGGCGGCGCCTGGATGGACGACGCACGCGGACGCCGTGTTGCACACGGCAAGACACAAACTCCGGTGGCCTATCTGACCTGCAATTTTTCGCCGCCCGTCGCTACCAATGGAAATGCGCGCCCTGCCTTCTTCACCCACGATGAAGTCATCACCCTGTTCCACGAGTTCGGCCATGGCCTGCATCACATGCTCACGCGCATTGGCGACCTCGGTGTGGCAGGCATCAATGGCGTCGAGTGGGATGCTGTCGAACTGCCCAGCCAGTTCATGGAAAATTTCTGCTGGGAATGGGATGTGCTGCGGCACATGACCGCCCATGCCGATACCGGCGCGCCGCTGCCGCGCGCCTTGTACGACAAGATGATCGCCGCCAAGAATTTTCAGAGTGGCTGGCAAACGCTGCGCCAGGTGGCTTTTTCGCTGTTCGACATGCATCTGCATGTCGACTTCCAGCCTGGCGGCGAGACCAGCGTGGCCGATCTCGCGCGCACGACCTTCGATCGCATCAATGTCTTCCCCAGTCCGCCTTTCTCGCGCACGCCGCATGCGTTCACGCATGTGTTCGCCGGCGGTTATGCAGCTGGGTATTACAGTTACAAATGGGCTGAGGTGCTATCGGCTGATGCCTATAGCCTGTTCGAGGAAACCGGTGTGCTCAATCCAGAAACCGGCCAGCGCTTTCTGCAGGAAATCCTGCAAGTCGGCGGTTCGCGCCCGGCGCTGGAATCGTTCCGCGCATTTCGCGGCCGCGATCCCAGTATTGACGCGCTGCTGCGTCATCAGGGTATGATTGAAACCACTTCTTAAACATGGCTTAAACACGGGGTTCCTCCATGACTCGCATTTCCGCTCAAGTGATGTTGCTGTCGATATTGCTGACTTGCCTGCCAGTGCAAGCGCAATACAAATGGATCGGCCCGGACGGCCGGACCGTCTATTCTGACAAGCCGCCCGCTGGCGATGCCAAGGAAAATCTGCCGGCCCCTACTGCTGGCGCCAGCAACGCCAGCAGTCCCAACCTGCCCTATGCGCTCGCACGCGCGGCACAGAATTTTCCCGTCACCCTTTACACGATCAGGGACTGCTCCCCCTGTGATCAGGGGCGCAATTTTCTGAAAACCCGTGGTGTGCCCTACAGCGAAAAAACCATCGATTCACGCGCCGATACCGACGCGATGAAAAAAATCAGCAGCGAAAACAACTTCCCGGTTCTGAGTGTGGGCAGCCAAAAGCAGACGGGTTTTGAAGCTGGCCAGTGGGGCCAGATGCTCGACCTGGCGGGCTACCCGAAAGACAATCAACTCCCGCGTACCTACAGCAATCCACCCGCCACCCCATTGGTAGGCGAATCCAAGGCCACACCACAGCCGGGCAGTCGCGCCGCCTCGGGTGGCCAGTCCATCACGGACAATCCCGTGCCCAAGCCCGATAATGCTCCGCCTGGTTTCCGCTTCTGATTTCCACCTCTGATGCAACTCGCCACCTGGAACGTCAACTCGCTGAAGGTACGGCTGCCGCAAGTATTGCAGTGGCTGCAGAGCAACCCGGTCGATGTGCTGTGTCTGCAAGAACTAAAGCTGACGGATGACAAATTCCCCATCACAACTTTGGAAGCAGCGGGGTATCGTTCCTTTTTTGCGGGACAGAAAACCTATAACGGTGTGGCGATTCTGGTGCGCGAGGGGAATGCCATCGACACCGCTTCGCTGGTCGCCAACAATCCTCTGTTTGCCGACGAACAAAAGCGCCTGCTGGCATTGACCGTCAACGGTGTGCGCGTGATCTGCGGCTACTTTCCCAACGGGCAAGCCGTTGGTTCGGAAAAATATCAGTACAAACTGGCCTGGCTCGACGCCCTGCACAACTGGATCGCGCTGGAAATGCAGCAGCATGCGCAACTGGCGCTGCTGGGCGATTACAACATTGCACCGGAAGATCGCGATGTGCACGACCCGGCCGCCTGGGAAGGCATGGTGCATGTCTCGCCGCCGGAGCGCGAACGTTTTTTCAAGCTGGCGCAACTCGGTCTGGTCGATGTGTTCCGCCAATTCGAGCAGCCGGAGAAAAGTTATTCCTGGTGGGACTACCGCATGATGGGCTTTCGCCGCAATCATGGCCTGCGCATCGATCTGATTCTGCTCACGCCACCGCTGGCGCAACGCTGCACCGCCTGCACCGTCGACAAAACGCCGCGCGCATGGGAACAGCCTTCGGATCATGCGCCGGTCGTGGCCACCCTCAATCTGCTGTAAGCGGTGGACAGAAAAATTGAGCTGAATAATTAAGCTAAATAAGCAGCGGTATTCGGTGTTCACCGGCAACTCTTCTCGCGGCATAATCGCGGCAACTCCATCACCACAAGCCGTCCGTGCACCTTCTCAAAGCCATCCTGTCCCAAGCCATTGCGCTGCTGCTTGTCATGCTGTTGAGTCAGCGCGGGATCCTGCCTTTCACGCCGCCCAAGGATCTCCTGGTACTGGCGACGCTGCAAGGCGTCACCGCAGCACTGTTAGCCACGCTGATGGGTAGCGCAGCCTGGTGGCGCCTGATTCACCTGACGTTTGCACCGATGTTAGTGATGATGTTGTCATTGCAACTGCCGAGCTGGATCTACCTGCTCGCGTTTATTGTGTTGGTGCTGGTGTTCTGGAACAGCTTGCGCGGGCAAGTGCCGTTGTTTCTGTCCAACCGTCAGACGGTTCAGTATCTGGCCGACTGGCTGCGCAGGGACGCGCCGCTGAAAGTGCTCGACCTCGGCAGCGGCACCGGCAGTTTCTCACGCACGCTGGCGCAACTGCGCCCGGACTGGCACATCGTCGGCATCGAAGACGCGCCCGCGCCCTACTGGCTGTCGCGCCAACTGGGGCGGCACTGCAAAAATCTCGATTTACAGAATGGCGATTTCTGGCAACACGATCTGCGCCCCTACGATGTGGTCTACGCTTTCCTCTCCCCCGTGCCCATGCCCGCGCTGTGGGGCAAGGCGTGCAGCGAAATGCGCAGCGGCACGCTGCTGGTCAGCAACAGCTTCCCCATCCCCGCCGAACGAGCAGAAACCATTCTGGAGGTGGGTGACCGGCGCAATACCCAGCTTTATTGTTACCTGATTCCATAGCCGAACCGATCATAATTTCTGCGCGCAAAACACCCTCATCATCTGGCTTTTCCGGTCATTCTCTTGGGGCCAAGCGGGGCCGCATTGACGCGCCCGGGAATTTCTGAAAACTGGACAAACCTCATAAAATTCAATCACTTGAAACCACTACAGTGCCGCCTTCATTCATGGCCGACCTTCTGCAAGCCTACCGCCAAGCCTGTGCACAGCGTGCCCGTCAGGATCGCTTGCGCCGTTTGCCGGGGCGCGATGCTGGGTTACGCGCGGATTTTTCCCACAACGATTACCTCAGTCTAAGCCAGCACCCGCAGGTGATACACGCCGCGCAAGAAGCCGCCGCGCGCTGGGGTGCAGGCGCCACCGGATCGCGTCTGCTGTCGGGCGACTATGGCTTGCTGGCCGATTTTGAAACCGAGATCGCGCGCAGCAAGGGCAGCGAAGCTGCGCTGATTTACGTCTCCGGTTATCAAGCCAATGCCACCGCGCTGTCGGCCCTTCTTGACGCCAAGATACTCGGCGCGGCACCGCAAGTCTTTGCCGACCGCCTCAACCACGCCAGCCTGCATCACGCCTGCCAGCTCGCCGGCGTGCGGCAGCAACGCTACCGTCATTGCGATCTGGACCATCTGGAAACCTTGCTGCTACAGAGCGATGCCAACGCGCCGAAATTCATTGTCAGCGAAACCGTGTTCGGTATGGATGGCGACCGCGTTGATGTCACCGCCCTCGCCGCGCTGGCGCAGCGCTACGATGCCCTGCTGTATCTGGACGATGCGCACGCCACCGGCATCTTCGGCCCGCAGGGTTACGGCCTCGGCAACGCGCATCCCAACACGGTGGTGATGGGCACGTTCAGCAAAGCCATTGGCGCATCGGGCGCGTATCTGGCCTGCAGCCAGACGATTGCCGACTATCTCGTCAACCACAGCACCGGTTTCATCTACTCCACCACACCCGCACCCGCCGCCATCGCCGCCGCGCGTGCCGCCTGGCAGCTGCTGCCGACGCTCAACGAAACGCGCGCGCAATTGCTGCGCACCGCTGCTGACGTGCGCGCACGTTTGCAGGCCGCAGGCTACGACACCGGCGCGTCGGATACGCACATCCTGCCGGTCATTCTCGGTGACGACGGGAAAACGCTGGCCCTGCGCGACGCCCTGCTCGCGCGCGGCATCAAAGTCTCTGCGATTCGCCCGCCCACCGTGCCGCCGAATGGCGCGCGCCTGCGCATTGCGCTGGCGGCCTCGCACACGCAAGCGCAGATCGATGCGCTGCTGGAAGGATTCGGCGCATGAGCACACCCGCATCACTCGGTTTTGTCTTCTGCGCCGGTTGGGCCCTACCGCGCGATTTTCTGGCACCGCTGCAAGCTGCGCTGGCCGAGCATTTTCCCGCTGCGCCCATGCGCACTATCGACCTGAATTATTTCAAGGCAGCGCCCTTGCTTGCCACTGCGCCGGCACAACACTGGATCGGCATCGGCCATTCCTGGGGCTTCGTGCAATTACTGCGCAGCGCCCAGCCTTGGCGCGGTCTGGTCAGCATCAATGGCTTTACGCACTTTTGCGCCACGCCACAGGCACCGGGCGTCGCACGTGAAATGTTCCAGCAATTGCAGGACGGCATGGTCCACGACCCCGCCGCGACCGTGCGGCGTTTTTACCGCCTCTGCGGTTTGCCATCGACGCTGCGCCCGGCAGAGGATCTACCTTTCGCAGCCTTGCAACGCGAGTTGACCGAGCTGGGGCAATGCGATGAAGTCTGTCCCAATACGCTGCTCGCACTGGCAGCGGAAAACGATGCCGTGGTGCCAGCTGCACTGACACGCTATTGCTTCGACGGTCATCCGCAACACTGGCACCCGGACGCCGGGCATGCGCTGGGCTGGCACGCGCCGCAATGGTGTGCGGAAAAAATTGCTGCCTGGGTGAACAGCCTGCCGCCGCAGGAGCATGCGACATGAAGCAACCCGCCTCCATCGCCCAGCGCTTCGACGATGCCGCGCTCACCTACGATCAAGCGGCCATCGTACAACTGCGCGTCGCGGAAAAACTCTTTGCCTTGCTGCAAGAACTGCCGCCGCCGCAACACATCATCGAAGTCGGTTGCGGCACCGGTTTCCTCACACAATCGCTGTGCAAACAATTTCCGGATGTGCCGCTGCTCGCGCTCGACATCGCACCGACCATGATCGCGCTGTGTCAAAACCGTTTGCAGAAATATCCCAACCTCCATTGCAAGGTCGAAGATGCGCAGACCCTGCAACTGCCCAGCGCGGTCGATTGGCTGGTCAGCAGCCTGAGCCTGCAATGGTTCGACCAGTGGCCGGACTGCCTGCAACGCTGGGCGCAACAGGCGCGCACCATTGCCTTCAGCGTGCCACTGGAAGGCAGTTTCAGCCAGTGGCGCGACGCCCATCAACGCACCGGCCAGCGCGACGGGCTGCACCCATTGCCGGATGAAGCCACGCTGCAAAAATGCTGTGCCAGCCTCGGCACCTTTCGTCATTTTTCCATCGCGACCGAAACCCTGCATCACCTGAATGCGCTCGATTTCGCCCGCACCCTGCGCGCCATCGGCGCCAGCCAGCCGCACCGCCAACACAGCCCCGCCTCGCTGCGCCGCATCCTGCGCGCCCTGCCCAATGGCGTCGATGCCGAATACCGCATCGCCTACGTCATCGTGGAAACGGGGGCGGCATGAACATCTTCGTCACCGGCACCGATACCGATGTGGGCAAGACCCTCGTGTGCAGCTGGCTGTGCCTGCATACGCAAGCCGATTACTGGAAACCGATTCAGTGCGGTACCACGCCCGCCACCGACAGCGACACGGTGGCGCAACTGAGCGGTGTCAAGACCTGGCCCGAAACGTATCGCTTACAACTGGCGGCCTCGCCGCATCTCGCGGCTGCACAAGAAGACGTGACGATCAGCACCGCCGACTGCCGACTGCCGACTGCCGACCGCCTCATCATCGAAGGCGCGGGCGGCGTGCTGGTGCCATTGAATGAACGCGAAACCGTGCTCGATCTGATCGCCCACCTGGAAGCGCCGGTGCTGCTGGTTGCGCGCTCCACGCTGGGTACCATCAATCACACCTGTCTCTCGCTGCACGCCTTGCGTGCGCGCAACATTCCCATCCTCGGCGTCATCATGTGCGGCCCGCAGCATGCCGATAACAAGGCAGCCATCGAACACTATGGCCAGACCAAGGTGCTGGCTGAATTCCACCTGCTAAATGAAGTCACCCGCGCGGCCTTGCAAAGCATTCCCCTGCCGAAAACCTTGCGGCAGCTACTGTCATGAATCCTGTCAAGAGCGTCGCCGAACTCGATCACGCCCACGTCTGGCACCCCTTCACGCAAGCGCACACCGCGCCTGCGCCGCTGCCCATCGTGCGCGGCGCGGGGGCGTATCTCTACGATGAACAGGGCAAGGCGTATTGCGATCTGATTTCGAGCTGGTGGGTGAATCTGCACGGCCATGCCCATCCAGCGATTGCCGAAGCGATCGCAGCACAAGCACGCACGCTGGAGCATGTACTGTTCGCCGGTTTCACCCATGCGCCTGCTGCCGAACTGGCGCAGGCATTGACGGCCGCGCTGCCCGCCCCGTTGGAGCGTGTGTTCTTCTCGGACAATGGTTCGACCGCCACCGAGATCGCATTGAAGATGAGTTATCAGTATTGGTACAACCGCAGCGAGAAGCAGCGCACGCTGTTCCTCGCCTTCGACGGCGCGTATCACGGCGATACCTTCGGCGCGATGGCGGCCGGACGCACGTCGAGTTTTTTCAATCCGTTCCAGCCCTTCCTGTTTGAAACACGCACCCTGCCCTGGCCACATACCTGGATCGGCGATCACGACATTGAAACCCGCGAGGCACAGGCACTGCTCACCCTCGATACAGTGCTCCAACAGGATGGCCACCGCATTGCGGCGCTAATCGTCGAACCACTGATTCAGGGCGCGAGCGGCATGCGCTGCGTGCGTCCGCAATTCATGCGCGCCGTGATCGAGCGGGTACGCGCCATGAACATCCTGGTGATCTTCGATGAAGTGATGACCGGCTTTGGCCGCACCGGCAAGATGTTTGCCTGCGAACACATTGGGATCACCCCCGATTTGATCTGCCTGTCCAAAGGCCTGACCGGCGGCTTCCTGCCCATGGCCGTCACAGTCGCCACCGATGCCATTTATCAAGCCTTCCTCGGCGAACATTTTTCCAGCGCCTTTGCGCACGGCCATTCCTACACGGCCAACCCGCTCGGCTGCGCCGCCGCGCTGGCTTCGCTGCACCTCTTCAACGAGGAAGGCAGCTTGCAGAAAATTGCTGCACTCGAACACGTCCATCGTGACGCCTTGCAAAAATTGGCGCAGCATCCGCGCGTCAATTGCCCGCGTGTGCTGGGCAGCATTGCAGCGTTCAATCTGGATGCCGCGCATGCGCCCTACGACGCCAGCCTCGGCCGTCAAGTACAACAGCACTGTCTCGACGCAGGCCTGATCGTGCGCCCGCTCGGCAACACTGTTTATCTGTTGCCGCCCTATTGCCTGACCCCGGAACAGTTGCAAGACACCTATGACACCCTGACAAAGATTCTCGACCGCTGCCTGGATAGCAAAGGCAGCACACCGGTCTCGACCGGATTTTGACTCGCGCTAAAATGCCTTAATGATTGAAGGAAGATTATGAGCAACGTACAACCCCTACAGTTTGTGAAATCGTGCAACAGCCGCAGCACAACCGACGGCCCGTGGTCGGTCGATGCCGTCGAGGCGTTGTTCAACAAGCCCTTCAACGATTTGATATTTGAAGCGCAGCAGGTGCATCGTCAGCATTTCGACGCCAACAGCGTGCAGCGTTCCACGCTGCTGTCGATCAAGACCGGCGGCTGCCCCGAGGACTGCGGCTATTGCCCGCAATCGACCTATCACGACACACCTGTCGAAGACAAAGGCTTGATGGCGCTGGACGATGTGGTGGCCAGTGCGCGCGCTGCAAAGGAAAACGGCGCCACCCGTTTCTGCATGGGTGCGGCCTGGCGCGGCCCGAGCGACAACGATGTCGCCGCCGTATTGCCGATGATCAAGGCCATCAAGGACATGGGTCTGGAAACCTGCGGCACCTTTGGCCTGTTGAAAGACGGTCAGGCCGAAAAACTACGCGATGCCGGGCTGGATTACTACAACCACAACATCGACACCGCGCCGGAGTTTTACGCCGACATCATTTCCACGCGTCAGTTCAATGACCGCATCGACACGCTGCACAAAGTGCGCGATGCGGGCTTGAATGTGTGTTGCGGCGGCATCGTCGGCATGGGCGAATCGCGCCGCCATCGCGCCGGACTGATCGCCACGCTGGCCAACATGAATCCGCCACCGGAATCGGTGCCGATCAATACCCTGGTCAAGGTCGAAGGCACGGCGCTCGACCACACCGAAGATCTCGACCCCTTCGAATTCGTCCGCACCCTCGCGGTCGCGCGCATCACCATGCCCACCAGCCGCGTGCGCCTGTCAGCGGGACGCGAAACCATGTCCGATGAAATGCAGGCCCTGTGTTTCCTCGCCGGTGCCAACTCCATTTTCTACGGCGAAAAACTGCTCACCACCGACAACCCGGAAAACGCACGCGACAATGCATTGTTTGCGCGACTGGGAATTCGGGGGGAGTAAAGGCAAAGCCAAACACTTTTGCAGTTGTCCGATACCAGGTGTTTGCGCCGTTTCAGATCAAGCAACTCGAAGTTTGACGCTGTGCTGTCATGTCCTGGTTTCTCTATCTGATCGAATGCGACGACCGCAGCATCTACACTGGCATCACAGTGGATGTAGCGGCGCGTTATGCTGCGCATGCGGCGGGCACGGGCGCGCGCTATACGCGCATGCATCCGCCGCAACGCTTGCTCGCCGTGCTTGAATTTGCCGATCGTTCCAGCGCATCACAGGCGGAATATGCGATCAAGCAATTGTCGCCAGCGGAAAAACGCGCCTTTGCCCGCGCGCACGCCGCAGATGAAACAAGTACCGCACCGGAAGCGTGCCTGCGCATCAACAGCCGCGTCAGTATTCCCCTGCGCGAAATTACACTGCATGCGATTCGCGCCCAAGGGGCGGGTGGACAGAACGTCAACAAGGTCGCGTCGGCGATTCATTTGCGTTTCGACATCGCCGCCTCCAGCCTGCCGGAAATTCACAAGCAATGCCTGCTGGCCTGCGCGGATCAACGCATCACCAAGGACGGCACGATCGTAATCAAGGCGCAGGAACATCGCACGCAAGAAATGAACCGCAGTGCGGCCCTGTCGCGTTTGCAGGAATTGATTCAACGCGCCGTCGCCGTCCAAAAATCGCGCAAAGCCACGCAGCCGAGTGCGGCCGCACAGAAAAAACGCGTGGAGAACAAGATCAAACGCGGTGCGGTGAAGGCGGCCCGAACAAAAGTCATGGAGTAAGGCAACGTTGCTCTGGCATTATCCTTGTCCAACGGGTTGATGACCTACCTGTTGCTGCGTGACCTGTCTGGCCACACCCGCAAGGGTCCGCCCACCAACGGTGCATAAACCAAGTATTCCCTCCCGAAATCCCACACGACGCGGGCCAAAAAAAACGCGCAAATGTTACACACATTCCATTCAAGTTGAATCTGGTGCAGCCGATAAAGTGCTGGTAGATCTACTTGGTTACGGCAATTGAAAGGGGACGCAGGCTGATTGCCGCGACCCTGCACAAGGAAAATACATGTCAACACCGATTCTCGTGGTAGACGACTCCCCCATGGCGCGCAAGATGCTGATCAAGGCGCTGCCGGCCAGCTGGGATGTCGAAATCACGCAAGCATCCAATGGCCAGGAAGCACTGGCTGCCTATCAGGCCGGCCGTGCCGATGTCATGTTTCTTGATTTGCAAATGCCGGAAATGGATGGCTATACCGTACTGGAACATTTGCGCAAGGCAGACCTGAACACCTTTGTCATCGTCGTTTCCGCCGACGTGCAACCGCTTGCGCAAGAGCGAGTCAAGCAACTGGGCGCCCTCGCCTTCATCAAAAAACCCGTGAACGCGGGGGAAATCGAGGCGGTCCTGAAACAATATGGAGTCGCGCTATGACGAACCATCTTCTTTCCCAGGATCAACGCGAGACCATGCAGGAAGTCACCAACATCGCCATGGGCCAGGCGGGCGCGAAGCTGGCGCAACTGTTGGGGGTCTTTATCAAACTCTCGATCCCGCAGGTCAATCTGGTCGAAATGACCGAGATCAATCATGCGCTGGCCATGATCGTCGGCAATGACACCATCGTTTCCGCCGTGCGACAGGCCTATAGCGGGCCGATCCGGGGCGAAGCCATCACCATTTTCGACGACCGCCATGGCCACCACGATCTGGCCGATCTGCTGGGTTATGACGAAGAGCTCACGCCGGACACCGAGCAGGAACTCCTGCTGGACACATCCAACCTGCTGGTCGGCGCCTGTGTCAGCGGCATCGCACGGCTGCTCAACATGGATCTGACCTTTGCGCCACCCGCGGTCCTGGCCAAGGGTACGCCAATCGGCGCGCTGCTCAAGAACAACAACCAGGACTGGGAGTATGCCCTGGTGGTAGAAGTCAACTTCACTTTGGAAGAACGCCGTTTCACCTGCCACCTGACGCAATTAATGCCGGAATCGTCGCTGATGGTTCTGCGCGAATCGCTCGATCTTTTCCTGGCTTCACTGTGAAAACCATGACAGCCTGGAACCCCGCCGTTCACCTGCCTGAGCTGGTCGATTTTTTCGATGCCGGCGTGTTCATTGTCGACCTTGAACACCGGGTAGTGCTGTGGAACAAATTCATGGCGCAAAAAACCGGACGGTCTGCGGCAGAAGTGATTGGCAAACCCTTGTTTGAACTGTTTCCCGATTTGCCGCAGAAATGGCTGGAGAAAAAACTCGACTCGGTTGCGACCCTGAAGAATTATTCTTTCACCTCCTGGGAACAACGTCCCTGGCTGTTCCAGTTCTCGCACAACCGGCCGATGACGGGCGGGATTGACTACATGCGTCAGAACTGTGTCTTTGTGCCACTCAAAGGCCCGGGCAGTGAGGAGGTCGAATTTGTCTCGGTAACCATTTTCGACGCGACCGACAATGCCATCTATCAAACGCAACTGGCCGAGGCTCTCAAGACACTGGAAGAAAGCAGCATCACGGACGGCTTGACCAAGATCTTCAACCGCCGCCACCTGACCGAGCGCATGAACGGTGAGTTTTCTCGTGCCGTACGCGGCAAGACCGGGCTGGCGCTGATCATGTTCGACCTTGATCACTTCAAGAAAATCAACGACACCTACGGCCACCTGGGGGGTGACGAAGTGCTCAAGGAAGTCGCCAAACGCGTCAAAGATCTGTTGCGCACCCAGGACGTGTTCGGCCGCTATGGTGGCGAAGAGTTCTGCATTCTCCTCCCCGATACCAATCTGGAAGGCGGCGTCATTGTTGCCGACCGGATCCGTAGCGCCATTTGCGCCGAGCCCATGCAATTCGGTAACCAGCAAATCCCCGTGTCTGCCAGTCTCGGGGTGACGATTTACGTGCATGGCATGCCAGGCCATGAAACGATGGTGCAACTGGCCGATGAGGCGCTGTATGAATGCAAGCGTAACGGTCGCAACTGCGTCTCGAGCAAGCTGCCGGAAGCCTCGGCAACGGCAACCCCGATTGTCATCACCTGAATTTCCCCGGCATCTGCGCCACTACTGCCCCTCTTCTGCATCCAGATCCAGTTCCTGAATCTTGCGCGTGATGGTGTTGCGGCCGATCCCCAGTTTCTGTGCCGCTTCAATCCGTCGCCCGCGCGTTTGCTTCAAGGCGCAGCGTATCAGGGTGGACTCGAATTCGCGGGTCAGCGTATCCATCACACTGCCCGGTTGCTGATGCAGTAGCTGATCGGCTTGCTTCTCCAACAAGATCAGCCAATCTCCATTCGTGTCGTGGTGCCGTGCCGGAATGACAACTGCAGGCTTGCCTGACAGTGTTTCAGCCACTGGCAGCGCTGATGTGACCGACGGCGACGCTCCAGCGACGCCGTCCGCAGTTTTCATGTCTGCGGGCAGATCCTTGATGTCGATCACTTGCGCCGGTGCCATCACCGTCAACCAGCGGCACAGGTTTTCCAATTGCCGCACATTGCCGGGAAATGGCAAATTTACCAGGGTCTGCATTGCATTCTCGGACAGGCGTTTGGGATCGACACCGAGCTCTTGCCCGTTTTTCTGCAGGAAAAATTTCGCCAGAATCGGAATATCTTCCTTGCGCTCACGCAAGGGAGGCAAGCGCAGACGGATGACATTGAGACGATGGAACAAGTCTTCGCGGAACAGCCCGGCACGCACGCGCTGTTCGAGATCCTGATGCGTCGCTGCAATCACACGCACATTGGCCTTGATCGGGTGATGGCCGCCCACACGATAAAACTGGCCATCGGACAGCACCCGCAATAAACGGGTTTGCAATTCCGGCGGCATATCGCCGATCTCATCGAGAAATAAAGTGCCGCCCTCGGCCTGTTCAAAGCGCCCGCGCCGCAGCGCTTGCGCGCCCGTAAAAGCGCCGCGTTCATGACCGAACAATTCCGACTCCAGCAAGTCCTTGGGAATCGCCGCAGTATTCAGAGCAATGAAGGGTTGGCTGGCACGCGGGCTGTGTGTATGCAGGGCACGCGCCACCAATTCCTTGCCGGTGCCGGATTCGCCCGTCACCAGTACTGTCACATGTGATTGCGAGAGTCGCCCAATAGCGCGAAACACTTCCTGCAAAGCAGGTGCCTGACCAAGAATTTCTGGCGCATCTTCGTCCTGTACCAGCACGGCACTTTCGTGCTCGCTTTCCTGCACGGCACGGCGGATCAATTCAACCGCATGATCGACATCGAAAGGTTTGGGAATGTATTCAAACGCACCCCCCTGAAACGCAGAGACCGCGCTGTCCAGATCGGAAAACGCCGTCATGATGATGACCGGCAAACTCGGATAACGGGTCTTGGCTTGCTGCAATAAATCAAGGCCGGACTCACCCGGCATGCGGATATCCGACACCAGCACGCGCGGTGGGCCATCGTCCAATGCACGCAGCGCATCGCCTGCATTATCGAACGTGCGGCACTCCAGCTGCTGCCGCGTGAGCGCCTTCTCCAGCACCCAGCGTATCGATTGGTCGTCGTCAACAATCCAGATTGGTTTCATTTTCAAAGGCATGAAAGATGAAAGATGAAAGATGAAATGTTCCGGCCCGCATCGCAACGCCAGTATCTTTTCATGGCGAGCGCAAGCGAGTCATCATCATTCATTTTTCATGCTTTCTAAGGCAATGGAATCACTATCCGGAAATCAGTCAAACCGGGCTGGCTGGTGCACTCGATCAAACCATCATGTTGTTGCACAAAGGTCTGTGCCAGGGTCAAGCCCAAGCCGCTACCACCTTCCCGCCCAGAGACCAGGGGATAGAAGATCCGGTCGCGAATGTCCTCGGGGATACCCGGACCGTTGTCCGTGATATGCAAGTCCAATGCCAGCCGGTAGCGCCTTTTCACCAGAGTGATCTGACGCGCGATCCGAGTACGTAACGTGATCTGGCCAGCCCCGTGCATCGCCTCGGCCGCATTACGGACAATGTTCATCAGCGCCTGGATCAGTTGCTCCATATCGCCACGGAACTCCGGCACACTAAGATCGTAATCCCGCACAATTTTCAACTGTTTTGGATATTCGGCCAGAATCACACTGCGCACGCGTTCGCAAACCTCGTGGATATTGACATCGCCCACGATATGCGGCCGCCGGTGCGGCGCCAGCAGCCGATCCACCAAGGTTTGCAGGCGATCCGACTCCTTGATGATGACCTGGGTATATTCGCGCAACTCCGGCGCAGGCAGCTCGGCTTCAAGCAATTGGGCGGCGCCGCGCAGGCCACCCAAGGGATTTTTGATTTCATGCGCGAGGTTGCGGATCAATTCCTTGTTCAACCGCGCCTGATTCAGCAAACGCTCTTCCCGCTCATATTGCAATTGTTTGTCGATTTCCTGTAATTCGACAACAAACGGTGCATGGCTGACCGCCGGAACTGAAAAGGTGCAGTTAACCACGGCCTGGCGCCCGCCAGACAGCAGCAGCACCAATTCCTGGCGCTTATCGCTGAAACGGTTTTGACGGGCATCGGCCAGGATGCCCTCAACTTGTGCGGGATCCTGAAACAAAGTGGGCAAGGCATGCCCCAATAACATGCGCATCCCGGTTTCAAGCAGAGCTTCAGCCGCCGAGTTGGCAAAAGTCACCCTTCCTTGCTGGTCGAGTACGAGCACGGCCGAACCCAGCAAATCCAGTCCCGCCAGCAAAGGATTGTCGTCCATCGGGGAAGGTGGGGGGCGCACGACGCCAGGTCTCACTTGGCCAGTTCTTTTTTGAGTGCTTCGATATTCTGTTCGCTGCGTTGGATATCCTGTTTCAACTGCTCGGTACGATCAAGATATTTTTGATAGTTGCGTTCACCGCCCAAACGGTCTGGCTGCCCGCCCTTGTATTCCTTCTGCAAATCGGCCAGGCGTTTTTCTTCCTGGTCCAATTCATCTTCAAGAATTTTCTTGCGCTCTTCGTCGCGGTTGCGTTGCAGACGTTCATCGACTTTCGGGAAATTCGCCGGTGTCGCATTCTTGTCGGCGGCCTTGGGCGCCGGCTTGGCCGGAGGCGCAACCGTGGTGATGGGTTGACCTTCGGTCTTGGTGCATTCCATACCCTTGGTCACGCCGATGTTTTGATAGGTGACGGCGCCACTCTTGTCCACACATTTGTACATGCCAGTCGATTGCGCTGACGCCAGAGCGGGAATCAGGGCAACACCCAACACAACAATGGATCTTCGCATCATGGTCGTCTTGCTTCTGCAAAAGGAGAAAGGGAAGAGTACAGGAACAGTGTAAGGGAGACCTGCGCCAATGACAAACACCGCGTCGCCCCAAAACAAAAAGGACGGGCAAGCCCGTCCTCTTTTGTCATACGACAGCGAACCGATCAGGAGCTGTAGTACATGTCGAATTCGACCGGATGCGTGGTCATGCGGAAGCGGGTCACTTCGTCCATCTTCAGCGCGATGTAGGCATCGATCATTTCGTTGCTGAACACGCCGCCACGGGTCAGGAACTCGCGGTCCTTGTCCAGGTATTCCAGCGCTTGATCCAGCGAGGAACACACGGTCGGGATCTTGGCATCTTCTTCCGGCGGCAGATCGTACAGGTTCTTGTCGGAAGGATCGCCAGGGTGAATCTTGTTCTGCACGCCGTCCAGACCGGCCATCATCATGGCGGAGAACGCCAGATACGGGTTGGCCAGCGGATCCGGGAAGCGCACTTCGATACGACGGCCTTTCGGGTTCGACACGTAAGGAATACGGATCGAAGCGGAACGGTTGCGGGCCGAGTAAGCCAGTTTCACCGGAGCTTCAAAACCGGGCACCAGACGCTTGTAGGAGTTGGTACCGGGGTTGGTGATGGCGTTCAGCGCGCGCGCGTGCTTGATGATGCCGCCGATGTAGTACAGGGCAAAGTCGGACAGACCGGCATAACCTTCGCCGGCGAACAGGTTCTTGCCGTCTTTCCAGATCGACTGGTGGCAGTGCATGCCGGAACCGTTGTCGCCGACCACAGGCTTGGGCATGAAGGTGGCGGTTTTGCCGTAGGCCGCCGCAACGTTCCACACCGTGTATTTCAGAATCTGGATCCAGTCGGCGCGCTTGACCAGCGAGCTGAACATGGTACCGATTTCGCACTGGCCGGGGGCCGCCACTTCGTGGTGATGCACTTCAACCGGCACGCCTTGCTGTTCCAGCAGCAGACACATTTCCGAACGCATGTCCTGGAAGGAGTCAACCGGAGGCACGGGGAAATAGCCGCCTTTTTTGGCCGGACGATGGGCCAGGTTGCCGCCTTCGTATTCGATGCCGGTGGACCAGGGGGCTTCTTCCGATTTGATCTTGCAGAAGCTGCCGGACATGTCGTCACCCCAGGTGACGCTGTCGAAAATGAAGAATTCGGGTTCCGGACCGAAGAAGCAGGTGTCGCCAATGCCGGAGGATTTCAGATAGGCCTCGGCGCGTTTGCCCAGCGAACGCGGATCACGGTCATAGCCTTTGCCGGTCGAGGGTTCGACGACGTCGCAGGACAGGATCAGGGTCGCTTCGTCACGGAACGGGTCCATGCGCGCGGAATCGGCATCCGGGTACAGTAACATGTCGGAAGCTTCGATGCCTTTCCAGCCAGCGATCGAAGAACCATCAAAGGCGTGGCCGCTGTCGAATTTGTCCTGACCAAACTGGCTGACGGGGACGGAAACGTGTTGTTCCTTGCCTTTAGTGTCAGTAAAACGGAAATCAACAAACTTGACTTCGTTTTCCTTGACCATTTTTAGAACGTCGTTGGCGGTTGCCATGCAAATCTCCTGATCTCTGAATGTTATGAACAAAGGGCGGGTATTACGAGAACCGAGAGAATACCCTAAATTTCGGCACCCTTGCAGGAACGCGAGGGATACTGAGGCCAGTTTGGAGCAGAAATTATGCCAGCCGGAAAGAATCAGGAAACTCAGCCCAGAGCGCGCCCCTGCTGGCCAGAGCGGTTTTTTCAACCGGAGCAGAAGTCACCCGCAGGTTACCGTGTCGCACCTGTCTGGTGCTCACAACGTTGAGTGCACCAAGTCAGATCAACCCTGCCCATTTACGCAAAACGCTTATTCCAGACAGAACGCTACAATGAGCCTGAATCGACACAGGATAATTCCATGAACCCAGAGCAAATCATGCAAGCTGCGGCCGAACGGGCCCAGACACAGCAACTTCCCTATGCGGGCGCGCTGTTGCCGAAAGAAGCTTATGCTTTTCTGGAACACAACCCGCAAGCCCATCTCGTCGATGTACGCACGCAAGCAGAATGGGATTGGGTCGGCCGGCCGCATATCGCCGAGGGCCAATTGCTGTGCATCGAATGGAATCGTTATCCTGGCGGCGTGCCCAATCCAGGGTTTCTCGAACAACTGGCGCAACGCGTGCAGCCGGATACGCCCCTCTTGTTTCTTTGCCGCAGCGGTGCGCGTTCTCACAACGCCGCGATCCGTGCCACGCAGGCCGGTTTCAAATACTGTTTCAATGTGCTGGAAGGCTTCGAGGGCGACAAGGATGCGCAGAGTCAGCGCGGCCATCTCAACGGCTGGCGCAAGGCCGGCTTGCCTTGGGTACAGGGGTGAAGCGGTCGGCGGTTACTTCAAGAACATCTCTTGCAGATCATTCAAAAAACGCAGCCCTAATTCAGTCGGCCGGATCACGGCGTGATCGCGGTACAGCAAACCTTTTAGCTCCGCTTGCTGCAACTGCGGTTCAATCTCTTTCAGTGTCATGCCCGTACGTTCGGCAAACAAATTGACCGGCACTCCTGCGCGCAAACGCAAGGCATTCAGCATGAACTCGAACGGCAAGTCGGCCAGACCCACTTCGTGTTCTTCCTGCACCGGCGCACGCCGCTGCGCTGCTTCCATATAAGCCTTGGGTTGCTTGTGACGCATCTGCCGCACGATGCGATGCGGGAAGCTGATCTTGCTGTGCGCACCCGCGCCGATGCCGAGGTAATCGCCAAACTGCCAGTAATTCAGATTGTGCCAACACTCAAAACCGGCACGCGCATAGGCCGACACTTCGTAATTTTCATAGCCCTGCTGCGCCATCGTTGCACTGATCCACTCCTGCATTTCCGCCGCCGCATCGTCGTCCGGCAAGGGCGGCGGATGGCGGTGAAACAGGGTGTTGGGCTCCAGCGTCAGGTGATACAGCGACAGATGCGGCGGCGCGTATGACAGCGCCGTCTGCACATCCTGCTGCAACTGCGCCAGCGATTGCTGCGGCAGCGCGACCATCAGATCGAGATTGAAACGCTCAAAGGTTTGCTGCGCTACCTCCACGGCGAAGCGCGCTTGCGCATCGTCGTGCACGCGGCCCAGCGCTTGCAAATGCTGCGGATTGAAACTCTGAATGCCGATCGACAAACGGTTGATGCCAGCACTGCGATAAGCGCGAAATTTCTCGACCTCAAACGTGCCGGGATTGGCTTCCAACGTGATCTCGGCATCCAGCTCCAACGGCAACAGTGTGCGCAGCAGCGTCAGCAACTGGTCGATGCCGTGCGCGGAAAACAAGCTGGGCGTACCGCCGCCGATGAATACCGAAACAATTTTGCGGCCCCAGATCAAAGGCAGCGCCGTTTCCAGATCGGCCTGCAGCGCCGCCAGATACTCCGCTTCTGGAACCTGTTGGCCCGGCAGGCGATCGACCGCGTGCGAATTGAAGTCGCAGTAAGGGCATTTCTTCAAACACCAGGGAATGTGCACGTAAAGTGCGAGCGGCGGCAACGCCGCCAGATGCAACGGGCCGGGGCGCAGATAAGCCAATGCAGGGTCGTCGCTGGCTTGCGCCGTGGCACTGATCGCGTCGCGCGTCGTGCCCGCGGGTTTGATGGGAATCATGAGGATGCAATCGGCGGAACGTCGTGTTGCAATTGTTGCAACAGCATCCGCAACGCCTGACCGCGATGGCTGATTTGATTCTTCTGTTCCGGCACCAGTTCTGCCGCCGTGCAGCGCAAATCGGGCAAATAAAAATATGGGTCGTAGCCGAAGCCGCCCGTCCCAGCAGGCTGCGCGGCCAGCGTGCCCCACCAGTTGGCTTGTGCAATCAAGGGTTGCGGATCGGCGGCGTGACGCACCAACACCAGCACGCACACATAAAACAAGCGTTGATCACTTTGCCCGCGCAGCAATTCCACCAGCCGCGCATTGTTGCGTTCATCGGATTTCGGCAAGCCATCGGTCAGCGCAGCGAAGCGTGCAGAGTGCACGCCGGGCGCACCGTCGAGCGCAGGCGCGCAAATCCCCGAGTCGTCGGCCAATGCGGGCAGGCCGGTGAACTGCGCCGCGTGGCGCGCCTTGGCCAGTGCATTTTCGACAAAGGTGAGATGAGGCTCGTCGGCCTCGGGAACATTCCAGTGCGACTGCGGCTGTACCTGCCAACCGAGGGGTGCCAGCAAGGCGGAAAATTCGCGCAATTTGCCTGCGTTATTGGAAGCCAGCACCAACGGTTTCATGCGTCGTGCAAAGCCTGCTTCTGCGCCGCCACCAGTTGCGCGATACCCTGCGCCGCCAGATCAATCAACCGACCCAGCTCGGCGCGCGAGAACGGCGTGCCTTCCGCGGTGCCCTGCACTTCGATGATGCCGCCGCGACCGGTCATGACGACGTTCATGTCGGTGTCGCAGGCCGAGTCTTCGAGATAATCCAGATCAAGCACCGGCATGCCCTGATAAATGCCGACCGAAACCGCCGCCACATGATCGACGAGCGGCGATTCGGCCAGCAAGCCCTGCTTGAGTAATGCCGCCACGGCATCGCTGGCGGCAACGAACGCGCCCGTGATGCTGGCCGTGCGCGTGCCGCCATCGGCTTGAATCACATCGCAATCGAGCGTGATGGTGCGTTCACCCAGTTTTTGAAGATCAAACACCGCGCGCAAACTGCGCCCGATCAAACGCTGAATTTCCTGAGTGCGCCCACTCTGCTTGCCACGCGCCGCTTCGCGATCCATGCGCGATCCCGTCGAGCGCGGCAGCATGCCGTATTCTGCCGTCACCCAACCCTGCCCCTTGCCCTTCAGAAAACCGGGCACTTTTTCTTCCACACTGGCGGTGCAAATGACTTTGGTATCGCCGCACTCGATCAACACTGAACCTTCGGCGTGACGCGTGTAGCTGCGCGTGATACGCAGCGGACGCAAGGTGTGTGTAGGGCGTCCGCTCGGACGTTGTTGCGATGAATGCTGTGGTTCGGACATGAGGCCCCCTATGACAATGGGGGAATTGTAGCGTGCGTCCATGCCACGCGTGCTGTCAGCTCCCGGCAGATCTGCCGATGGTGACGTCGCCAACGAAACGTTGCCAGAGCCGCGTGATTTTCAGCCAGCTCAACATTTCAGAGCAAGATTGCGGCTTGGGCACCGATTACCTAGCGAAAATGGGGTCAAATTCCATTTTTCCCCGAGGTGTATTTACGAAATTCAACAGCACAGAAAATATGGAGTCTGACCCCTTTTTCGCGGCATCGCGGAGTGGGGTGTGTATCGGTGCGGAGCGTATGTGATAACGAAAGACCTGACCCCGTAGCGTCCCGGGGTTGGCGGCGATTTTCGAGAGGGCGTAGGGGGCGATGGGTCGAATTCCGTAAGCGCGTCCGAACGAATTGAAGCCCCACGCGCGTCGGAAATCTTTACAGATTGCGCGAACCCAAGCGGGCCCTTCGTTACAAGCCATTGATTCTTAACAAGCCAACAGACCTGGCACGAGAATCGCTCTTTGTTCTGCGCGAGCGCAAGTACCGCACGCTGCGGGTTGCAGCTTAGCACCCCTCGACCGGGTGACGTTTTGTACCACTTTCCTTCGAAATGGAGCCTGCAATGAAAAAAAATGCCCTGAAAGCCGCTGTGGCAATCGGACTGCTTGGAGCATCGTCTTGGGTTTTCGCGTCGCCGATGGCGACGGTGAATCTGTCGAGCTTCATCCAGGATGGGTCCATCGCGAATGACGCCGGAAGCGGCGCCAATCTGACGTCGATCAAATATTCCCTCGGGCCAGCAGGCGACGGAATTGCTACATGGGAAGTCAACGGGGGAACGTCCTTGGCCGGCTCGACCTCGCAGACGGATTTCCTGCCGTTCGGCGACTGGTTCCAGACCGCGAATTGGCTGGTGAGTGTTGCACCGGGCGGGGTATTCTCGTTTGCCAGCCTGGACATCGACTTGATCGTATCTCTTGCGGGTTCGAACGTTTCGAGCAGCATTTTGGACAATACGGGATCCAGCCTCGTCGGTGCATACGTGGCGCTTGGCTGGAGCGACGGGTCCTCGGCAACCTGTGCGCTCGCGCAGCAGGCGTGGTCGGCGGACCAGCATCTCACTTGCGGCGCCGGGGCCAGCGTTCCGGAGCCTTTGAGTTCGGCGCTGATTGCGCTCGGCCTTGGCATGCTTGGATTTGCGCGTCGTCTCTCACGCTAGACGCGCATGTGAATTTCGGGAAAAGGGCCCCCTGTGGGGGCCCTTTTTTTCGACCCAAGAGAAAATGGAGTCTTTCATCATCACATCGCACCCTCTACTCTGACTAGCCCCCGGCTTGCGTGGACTTGTCGAGGGCGACGTTGATTTCGCTGATGGCGTCTTCGATTTCCTGTTCGCTGAGCAGCGGGCCGCGCTCGGTATCTTCGAAATGCGGCGAACGGATGGTGGTGGTAAAGGCGCCCACCGGCAAGGTTTTGGTGGACACGCCGCTGCGCTTGGCGCCGGCGGTGCTGCCGTGATACGACATGGCCAGACCGGTGACGTTGTCGGATTTGTTTTGCGCTTCCTGCAAGGCCAGCGCGATCAACACCGGCACGGCATGCATCACGGTCTTGTTGGCGAAAATCGCGCAGATGACTTTTTCCGGCACCTTGGCCCAGAGGCCGTCGGAACAGAGGAACAGCACATCGCCCGGCAGCAGTTCGGATTTCTTGTTGACCTCGACCATCGGGTCGGCGGGTGAACCCAGGCAATTGACCAGCTTGTTGCGATCCGGATGTTTTTCACGATCCGCTTCACGCAACATGCCCTGGGCAATCAGGCTTTGCACGCGCGAATGATCCTTGGTCATGCCCAGCAATTTGCCGCGCCGCATCCAGTACAGCCGTGAATCGCCGGCGTGCGCCCAGTAGGCTTCGTCGTCCTGGACGATGCAGGCCACGATGGTCGTGCGCGGCGTTTCCAGCAGCTTGTTGGTGCTGGCGTAGCGCAGAATTTCCTTGTGGGCGATGAAGAAGCTGTCTTGCAGAAATTTGCGCGGGTCTTGCAAACGCGGGCGCGCTTCACTTTGAAACAGCGAGGCCACGGTTTGCAAGGCAATCTGCGCGGCGATCTCGCCCTGCAAGTGCCCGCCCATGCCATCGGCCAGCACCATCAGCACGGCATCACGCGAGAAGCAGTACCCCATGCGGTCCTGGTTCATCTTGCGATTGCCGATATTGCTTTCCTGATAAACGGTAAATCGCATGGTGTGGTCGTTGGGTACGGTCGGTCAGCAGTACGGCTCAGGATTCAACGCGCTTCAGTGGTGGCCTCTTCCGGGCGGCGCCAGCCGGGCGCATAGTTGCTCAACTTCTTCAACCATTGACCCAGATTCTCGCGTACCGTCGGCTCCGGCGCCTTGTACGGACGTTCCGCCAATTTCTTCTGCAAGGCAAACACACTCTGCGGCCGCTCGGCGGCATTCAATTGCAAACACCACTCGATCAAATCGATCAATTCCGCAGAATACACTGCGCGCAGGGCTTTGTATGCCCCCTTCATCTTGTCGTTCATGACGCGCTGATCGGCGGCTTGGGGGGGCGAACCCGCCATGCAGGCAAAGATACTGGCGCCGATACTGTAGACATCGGTCCATGGGCCCATCTGCGCATTCTTTTGATACAGCTCGGGCGCGGCGAAACCGGGGGTGTACATCGGAAACAGTTTCTTGACATCGGCCGTCAGGGTTTGCCGCGCGGCGCCGAAATCAAGCAGAATCGGCGTGCCGTCGTGGCGCAGATAAATGTTGGCCGGTTTCAAATCGAGATGCAGCATCTTGTTGGTATGCACCTCGCGCAGCCCGTTCATGGCTTGCTTGAACACCTTGCGGATGAAACGCTCGCTGACGATCTGGCGGTGCCCCATGCCGCCGCTCTTTTCGCGGTTGCGCAGGATGTGTTCCTGCAGCGACAGGCCGGATTCGTAATTCATCACCATGTAGACGGTGTCGTTGGCGCGGAAAAAGTTGAGCACGCGCACGACATTGGGATGCAGAATGCGCGCCAGCGCGCGGCCTTCTTCAAAGAAACATTTCAGGCCGCTGCGAAACGCCGCCACATTCTCGGAAGAAATGATCGGCGCGAGCTGACCCTCGGCTCGCAGGGAAAGCGAGCTGGGCAGATACTCTTTGATCGCCACCGGATTGTTATGCTCGTCATAGGCCAGATAGACAATCGAGAAGCCGCCGCTGGCAATCTTCTTTACAATGCGATATCCGGCCAATTCGATGCTGTCGGGAAGTGGCGCGTTGGTTTGTGAAGCCATGTACTGGAAACTTTTCGGTAGAGCGGTCGGCAGATTGTCAGAGTTTCTTGACAGTTTGTAAAGTCAGGCCGCTGTACATTGTCCCAATTGTCAACTTATTTAACTCCCTTATTAACCCCTACCTGACTTCACTACCGCATGAGCCAACCCACTCTTCGCAGCATGACCGGCTATGCCAGCCTGTCCCGTGATCTGCCCAACGCCACCCTGAGCGTGGAATTGCGCGGCGTCAATTCGCGCTTCCTCGACATTCAGTTCCGCATGCCCGAAGAATTGCGTCATGCCGAAGCCGGTTTGCGCGAATTGCTCACACAGCAGGTTGCGCGTGGCAAGGTGGAGTGCCGGCTCAATCTGAATCGCAAGGAGCAGCAAGAGCCGCACCTCGAACTCAACCCACTCGTGCTGCGTCAACTGGCGCACTTGCAGACCCAGATTCATGCGGTACTCCCAAATGCGGAACCTCTGCGCAGCGGCGAAATTCTCCACTGGCCCGGTGTCGTGCAGGACAGTAGTCTGACGCCCGAGCAAATGGCTGCGCACATTCAAGCACTGGCGCAGGACGCCGTTAAGCAATTTCAGCACACCCGGCAACGCGAAGGCGACAAGTTGAAAATTATCTTGCTCGAACGCGTGATCGCCATGGAAGCCATCGTGGCGCGACTGACACCCTTGTTGCCGCAAGTCGTTGCCGCGCATCAGCAGAAATTGACGGAACGCATGCTGGAAGCGCTCGGCGTGGCTGCGGCACAGGGCGGCGCCAGTTTGAGCCAGAGTGAAGCAGCCGAGCGGATTCGTCAGGAAGTGACGCTGTTCGGCATCCGTATCGATGTCGCCGAAGAGATGGGCCGGCTCGCCGCCCATCTGACGGAGACCCGGCATATACTGGACGCAGGCGGCCAGGTGGGCAAGCGGCTGGACTTCATGATGCAGGAATTGAATCGCGAAGCCAATACGCTCGGATCGAAAGCCGTCGTCAAGGAACTGGCCGATGCATCGATGGAATTGAAACTGTTGATTGAGCAGATGCGCGAGCAAGTGCAGAACCTCGAATAGCCTTGAGCAGCAAGGCGACAGTCACACTACAGGAACGCGAGCACACGACATGCGTATGACGGGCAATCTTTTCATGGTCGTCGCACCCTCAGGGGCCGGCAAGTCATCGCTGGTCAACGCCCTGTTGTCAAACGATCAGAGCATCGCCCTGTCGATCTCCTGCACCACACGCGCACCGCGACCCGGCGAGCAGAATGGTCGTGAATATTATTTTTTGAGCGTGGAAGAATTCGTACAGCGCCGCAGTACGGGAGAATTCCTTGAAAGCGCCGAAGTGCATGGCAATTACTACGGCACCTCGCGTCGTCACATCGAAGAATTGATGCACACCGGCCGCGATGTCTTGCTGGAAATCGACTGGCAAGGCGCACGTCAGGTGCGCAAGCTATTTCCACAAGCCTTGGGCATCTTCATTCTGCCGCCCTCCATCGAGGCCTTGGAAGCCCGCTTGCACAAACGCGGCCAGGACTCGCCGCAAGTCATTAACCGCCGCCTGCTGGCGGCAGGCAGCGAGATGGCGCATGCGTCCGAGTTTGAATATGTTATTATTAATCAAGACTTTGCAACTGCATTGCAGGAGCTTTCCCACATCGTCAGTGCAGCGCGTCTGCGCTATGCCAATCAGGCTTCCAGGCATGCCGCGTTGTTTGCTCAACTGGGCTTGCAAGGCGGCAATTAATTTTCAACCCACCCTATTTTCAGCACAGGACACCCATGGCCCGCATTACTGTAGAAGATTGTCTGAAACAGATTCCCAACCGCTTTCAGTTGACCCTGGCTGCGACCTATCGCGCCCGCATGCTGGCGCAAGGTCATGCCTCCAAAGTGGACAGCAAGGACAAACCCACGGTCACGGCATTGCGTGAAATTGCGGAAGGAAAAACCGGCCTGGAAATGCTGAAAAAAGTTCCCACCTGACCACGTGTGAGGCAGGCGGCGCCCTGAACAATCGATGACACTTCCCGCGCCCCCTGCCGCCACTGCACCCGCCGACGCACTCACTCCTCCGGCAAAAACACCCTCCTCAAAAAAAGGCACACGCCGCGGCAAGGCTGCTCTGCTTGCGCCCACGGAAGCTGCGCCGCCGCCCGCACCCGTCGCTTCGCTGGCGCATCTGATGGAAACCGTCAGCGCCTATCTCACGCCCGATGAATTGAAGCGCGTGCGCGAAGCCTACCGCTTCAGCGATGAAGCGCATCTGGGTCAGTTCCGTTCCAGCGGCGAGCCGTACGTGTCGCACCCGATTGCGGTGGCAGAAATCTGCGCCGCCTGGAAGCTGGACGATCAAGCCCTGATGGCCGCCCTGCTACACGATGTCATGGAAGATTCCGGCATCACCAAGCAGGAACTGGTCGAACGTTTCGGCGCACCGGTCGCGCAACTGGTGGATGGTTTATCCAAGCTCGACAAGATTGAATTCCAGAGCCGTGCCGAAGCGCAGGCGGAGAATTTCCGCAAGATGCTGCTGGCGATGGCACAGGATGTGCGCGTGATTCTGATCAAGCTGGCCGACCGCCTGCACAATATGCGCACACTGGGCGCCGTTTCAGCCGAGAAGCGGCGCCGCATTGCGCACGAAACGCTGGATGTCTATGCCCCGATCGCGCACCGCCTGGGTCTGAATCCCATTTACCGCGAGCTGCAGGATCTTTCGTTCTCACATCTGTATCCCTATCGCTATCGCGTGTTGAGCAAGGCTGTGCTGTCGGCGCGCGGCAACCGCCGTGATTTTGTCAGCAAGGTATTGGAAACCTTGCAGAAGGAATTGGCCAAGGTCGGCATTCAGGCTGAAATTTTTGGCCGCGAAAAAACACTGTACGGCATCTACCGCAAGATGCTCGCCAAGAATCTGAGTTTCTCGCAAGTGCTCGATATCTATGGTTTCCGCATCGTCGTGGACACCCTGTCGAATTGTTATCTGGCCCTGGGTGTGATCCACAACCTGTACAAACCGGTGCCGGGCAAGTTCAAGGATTACATCGCCATCCCCAAGCTGAATGGCTATCGCTCATTGCACACGACGCTGGTAGGCCCTTACGGTACGCCGGTGGAAATTCAGATCCGCGCCAACGACATGCACCGCGTCGCTGAGGCCGGGGTGGCGGCGCACTGGCTGTACAAGAGCAGCGACACCAGCCTGAATGAATTGCAGCAACACACGCATCAGTGGCTGCAAAGCCTGCTCGACATCCAGAACCAAACGGGCGACTCGGCGGAATTTCTGGAACACGTCAAGGTGGATCTGTTCCCCGATGAAGTTTATGTGTTCACCCCGCGCGCCGAAATCATGGCCCTGCCGCGCGGTGCGACGCCGGTGGATTTTGCCTACAACGTACACACCGACATCGGTAACCATTGCGTCGCGGCCAAGATCAACAATGCGACGGCCCCGATCCGCACGGAATTGAAGAACGGCGATATCGTGGAAATCATCACTGCGCCCTACGCTAAACCCAACCCAAGCTGGCTGACCTTTGTGCGCACCGGCAAGGCGCGTTCCGAGATCCGGCATTTTCTCAAGACCATGCGTTTTGATGAATCGGTGGAACTGGGCACGCAACTTCTGCGGCAAGCCATGATCAATCTGCAGATGAAGCAGGAACAACTCAGCCCCGAAGCCTGGGAACGTATGCTCAAGGAAAACAACAACGTTCGACAGCAAGACATCCTGGCAGAAATCGGTTTAGGTAAACGCCTGGCACTGGTTGTCGCGCGCCGGCTGCTGATGTTTTCTGAAAGCGATAAAAATGCGGAGAGCAGCACCGATGTTCATACCGATTCAAGTATCGCGCCGCTGGTGATTCATGGCACGGAAGGCATCGCCATTCAGTTGTCGCCCTGCTGTTGCCCGATTCCGGGCGACCCGATCATCGGCCACCTACCGACCGGCCAGGGGCTGGCGGTGCACACCGACGATTGCCCGCAAGTGCAGCGCAACCGTCAACGCGACCCGGATCGCTGGATCGATTTGCAATGGGCACCCGACCTGCGCAAATTGTTCACCACCCGCGTGGATATGACCGCGCACAATGAACGCGGCGTGCTGGCAAAAATCGCCGCCGAAATTGGCGAAGCGGGCAGCAATATCGTCAGCGTGGCTACCGAAGAAGACACCGGCTCCGACCAAAGCCTGTCGATCCTGCACTTCAAACTGCAAGTCCATGACCGCCAGCATCTGGCCAGCATCTTCCGCGCCGTGCATCGCATGAAAGCCGTCAGCCGCGTGGTGCGGCCGAAAGGCTGATCAGTCCTCGATATAGTCGATGCTGGCGATTTCCAGTTCATCCAGACCATTCGGCGTCAGCACCGAAACGACATCGCCCACCCGCGCCTTGAGTAACGCGCGCGCGACCGGGGAGATCCAGCTGATGTGCCCGCTCAGCGGGTCAACTTCATCCACGCCGACGATCCGCACCGTGCGCACTTCGCCCGCGCTATTCTCGTAGCGCACCGTCGCGCCGAAAAAAACCTGATCGGTATTTTCCTGCTGGCTGATATCGACGACCTCGGCCAGATCGAGCCGCTTGGTCAGGAAACGAATGCGCCGATCGATCTCGCGCAAGCGCTTTTTTCCGTACAGATAGTCACCGTTTTCGGAACGGTCGCCATTTGACGCCGCCCAGGAAACGACCTGCACGACTTCCGGCCGCTCCTTGTCGAGCAAATGCAAAAGTTCAGCGTGCATGCGCTGATAACCTGCACGGGTCAAGTAATTTTTCTGCTCAGACGGCATGGCCGGCGAGATTTCCTCATCGTCACCGTCATTGATTTCACTGACGAATGCTTTGTTCATATTTTAAATGATATGTAACTTTAAGTAACAAATTCCCAGGTTCACAACAATTACTCTTTTTCAAACAATAAGTTATGCTCTGCACATATTTTGTAAACCCCGCACTCAGGAAAACACACTGCGGGCCGTTATTCTCACACAGCGTTGAATAGCGCTACCCTTGTTAGTTTCCGAGGGGTTTAAAAAAGTTTGACTCGCAGATGGGTAAATCACTTTCCGTGTGATACAACGTAAACTGATCGTCGCAAGGGTGGATTGACATTCTACTGGGAGGAGTGTGCGGAAAGCTCCGCACGATTTCAGCAATGCAGGAAACCACGACCCATATTCTTATCGTTGACGACTCGGAGGACGACGCACTCCTGGTATCGGCACAGATCAGTCGCGTTGTGCGCAATACCGAATTTCTGCGTGTAGATACCAGCGCCGCCTTGCGGCAAGCACTGCAAGGCAAGCACTGGGATCTGATCATCTGCGATCATGCGATGCCGCAATTCAATTCGCGTGCAGCACTGGAGATTGTCAAGGCACTCGGTTCCGACATTCCCTTCATTATTTATTCCGGCCAATACAATGAACAGCAGGGCATTGCAGCCATGCAGATGGGTGCGCGCGACTTCATTCAGAAGGACAACCCTGCGCGCCTGCTGCCCGTCATTCAGCGCGAACTGTCCACCGTCCACCTGCGCCGCGCGAAAGAGCAAGCAGAAATGTTTGCCGAATCGCTATCGCGTTATGACGATCTGACACGACTGCCCAGCCGCCATTTTTTCCGCGAGCTGGTGGAAGAAGCGTTGCGCGAAACGCGTACCGAAAAGCACAAGCTGGCACTGCTCTATCTCGACCTCGATCGCTTCATGCGTATCAATGACTCGTTTGGCTATCAGACCGGCGACTTACTGATGCAAATCGTGGCGACACGCCTGAAGGAAATCGCGAGCGCGCATATCCTGGCCCGTCTGGGCCAGGATGAATTCGCCATCCTGCTGGATCACATCGAAGGCGAGCGAGACGTTCAGCAATTTGTCGCGAAAATCGCGCAACGCTTTGAGGAAGCCTGCAGTATCAACGGCCAGGAATTCTTTTTGACCTTCAGCGTCGGGGCCTGCATTTGCCCCGATCATGGCGATGATGCGGTTACGCTCATCAAGAATGCCGAAAGCGCCATGTTTACCGCCAAACGTCAAGGCGGCAATCGCCATCATTTCTATGCGCACGAAACCAACACTACTGTCTCACGGCGGCTGCGCCTGGAAAACGCATTGCGACATGCGCTCGAACGCAACGAACTTTATCTTGCCTATCAACCCATCCTCGATTTGAATACCCGCCGTATTGTCTCCACCGAAGCCTTGGCACGCTGGCAGCATCCTGAATTCGGTTCGGTTCCGCCGAGCGAATTCATCCCGATTGCCGATGAAACCGGCCTCATCATCGAGCTGGGCGAATGGGTGCTGCGTACCGCCTGTGCCCAGACCCGCCAATGGCACGCCATGGGTTTTGACGATATTTCAGTCGCCGTCAACTGCTCCGCCACCCAGTTCAAGCAAGAGCATCTGGCCAACCGTTTCCTTCCCATTCTGCGCGAATCCGGGCTCAAGCCTGAGCATGTGGAACTGGAAATCACTGAGAGCGTGGCGATGCACGATGTCAATCACACGATCGAAGTGTTGCGCCAATTAAAAGCCCACGGGGTGCAAATCTCGATTGACGATTTCGGTACCGGCTATTCGTCGCTGGCATACCTGAAACGCTTCCCCATCGACATTCTGAAAATCGACAAGTCTTTCGTCCACGACATCACGCTTGACAGTGAAGACGCCGCCATCGTACGGGCCATCGCAGCGCTCGCCAAGGCCATGCGTATTTCAGTACTGGCTGAGGGTGTGGAAACTCCGGCGCAATACAAATTCCTGGCCCACGAAGGTTGCCATCGTGTGCAAGGTTATTTTTTCAGCAAACCGGTACCGCCTGGAATCATTCAAACCATGTTGCAACAGTACAACCTCTCCCCAGCCTACCAAAAGCGCAAACACGAAGCACAGGTCGCGCAGTTGCTCTCCAGCCACACGACCGCGCCATAAACAGGCCATCTGCACCCAGGCAAGACTATTTTTGCACGCTCACAGCAATGGCCGGCATCTTTTCAACGGGTTCCCGCGGATGCCAGCCAATCACCGTGAGCATCACCACAAAGCCGGCGACATACGCCACAACGACAGGCCAGCCGTGGCACAACCATTGCCACACCGAGCGTGCTTCGGGGTACAAATTTGAGAGTGCAACCCCGGCGCTCGAACCAAACCAGATCATTGACCCGCCGAAGCCGACCGCATAGGCGAGAAACCCCCAGTCGTAGCCACCCTGCTTGAGCGCCAATGCGGTAAGCGGAATGTTGTCGAACACGGCAGAAACGAACCCCAGAACCAAGGCGGTCGTCCACGAGGCGTGCGGCAAATGTTCCACCGGCATCATCGAGGCACACAGCACGAGCGCAACCAGAAACACCGAGCCTCTGAAGGCTTCGGGCAGTGCGGTCCAATCCGGCCTGCGCAGCGGGGCCGCAATCAGCAAGGCCGCCCAGACGGCCGCACCGATGAAAGGGAATGCGTCGGCATAGACACGGTAATGCATGTTGAGCAACAAATTGACCGCAATCGCCGCGCCGAGGATCAATGCCACCACGCCGACCCGCGCCCAATCGATCCGGTTTCCCGGTGCTTCGTCCTTGAGAATGGGCGAGTAGGTGTGCTGCTTGATCGATGCCGGAATACCAAAAATCATCAATGCGACCAAGGCACCAAGCGCCGCCTCGACCACTTGCAGCGGCGGAATCCCGCTGATCCACATCATGGTCGTGGTCGTATCGCCAATCACCGATCCGGCACCACCCGCATTCGACGCCGCCACAATGGCCGCCAGATAACCGATATGGACGCGTCGCTGGAACACTGTCGCAGCGATCGTGCCACCGATGATCGCGGCAGCAATATTGTCCAGGAAAGCGGACATGACAAACACCAGCACCAGCAATACAAAACCGCCTTTCCAGTCGCCCGGCAAAAAGCGCGGTAATGCGGCCGGCACGTGGCTCTCGGAAAAATGCCGCGACAGCAACTCAAACCCCATCAGCAGCGCAAACAGGTTGACCAGAATCACCCATTCATGCCCGAGGTGGTGCAGGAAACCCGCCACACCGATGCCGCCGGAAAAAGCCGAGAACAGGATCTTGTAGAGCGCAGTCACTACAGCCGAAGTCAGTGCGATTTCCATGGCGCGCTGGTGAAACAGCGCGACACCGAGCAAGGTGAGGGTAAACAGAAAAAATTCGACCGGAATGCCGAACCCCGTCGGCGCATCGGGAACCGCCACCGCAATCGGCGCCGCATGAGCGCCAGCTAACCCCAGTAGCGTGCTAGCCAGCACGATCCCAATGCGTTTGAGCTGCTTCTCTTTCATGACCACCTCTCAAGACATCTTCCTGGGCGGCGAGTATAAAGGCGGAGCGCGTGACAGCCGCGTGCGGTAAAACCGCCGCCCAATAAGTAAATAACCAAAAAGTCTATAAACCTTGCCAAATCAAGGTTATTTGGTTTGAAGACGGGAGCGGCCTGCGTTAAAATTCGCTCCTTTCATGCAAGTGAGGAAGTAGGCATCAAATGACGCACATCGTGACCGAAAGCTGTATCAAGTGTAAGTACACCGACTGCGTGGACGTGTGTCCCGTTGACTGCTTTCGCGAGGGGCCTAATTTCCTGGTGATCGATCCTGACGAATGCATCGATTGCGCCGTCTGCATTCCGGAGTGCCCGGTCAACGCCATCTATGCCGAAGACGATGTGCCGGACGACCAGCGCGCCAAGGGTCTGTTCGAGATCAATGCCGAACTGTCCAAGGTCTGGCCCAGCATCACGCGCATGAAAGAACACGATCCCGCTGCGGAAGAGTGGAAGGATGTCGCCGACAAACTTCACTTGCTGGAAAAATAAACCACCGCGCCTCTCCTGAACAACCCTAAACAGCGCAGCGGAACTCTGCCGATGCGCCAGAATGACCATGACCGCAGCAACCGACAAATCCGATAAGTACACCGCTGAAACCATCACCTGGATCGATACCTGGGTGCCGGACAAACTGTTCTCCTTCCGCACCACGCGCTATCAGGGTTATCGTTTCACGCCTGGCCAGTTTGCGCGTCTGGGGGTCAAGAAACATCACCCGGAAAAGGGCGAATACATTGCCTGGCGCGCCTATTCCATCGTCTCGGCCAACTACGATGAATTCCTCGAGTTTTATTCGATCGTCGTACCCGATGGCGAATTCACCAGCGAACTGGCGCGTCTGAAGGTAGGTGATACGGTCTATGTCGAGAAGATGAATTACGGTTTTCTCACTACCGACCGTTTCGAACAGGGCAAGGATTTATGGATGCTCTCGTCCGGCACTGGATTGGCGCCTTTCATTTCCATTTTGTGGGATATGAAAACCTGGGAAGATTACGAACGCATCATCATCGTGCACAGCGTGCGCGATGAGCAGGAACTGGCCTACCGCGACGCCATCGAAGGCTTCAAGACCCACGAATATTTTGGCGAATTCTGCCAAGGCAATCCGCAAAAACTGATTTACGTGCCGGTGGTCACACGCCAGCAGTTGCCGGGAACCCTGCATCAGCGCATCACGACCGTCATCGACAATGGCGAACTGGAAAAATTTACCGGGGTGCCGCTCGATCTGGAGCGCTCACGGATCATGATCTGCGGCAACCCGGACATGGTGGACGATATCCGTAAAATGTTAGCTGGCAAGGGTTACACCACCAGCCGCCGCGGCCAACCCGGCAATATGGCGGTTGAAAACTATTGGTAAACGGAACACTCCTTGCTTTAAACAAGAACAGAGGGATAGAGCTCTCTATTTTCCTTACCTGCTTCCGTAAACTTAACAATTACAGTGTAAAGTGACGAGTATTGCATCGCAATAAAGGATTCCCATGCTGTACCAGTTGCATGAGTTTAACCGAGCGTTCTTGACCCCCCTGACGCGTTGGGCCGAAACCAACGCGCAGTTGCTGCGCCATCCGTACAGCCTGTTTGCCTACCTGCCTTTTTCACACCGCGCCGCAGCAGGATATGAATTGCTGTACCGGCTCGGCAAGCAATATGGGAAGCCCGAGTTCAACATTCACAATGTTGTTGTCGATGGCACGACTGTCACCGTCAGCGAAGAAGTCGTGCTGGAAAAATCGTTCTGCCGTCTGCTGCACTTCAAGCGCCACTTCACCGCATCACAAGCAAAACGCAAACCGGATCCCGCCGTCCTCATCTTTGCCCCGCTTTCCGGCCACCACGCCACCCTGTTGCGCGACACCGTGCGCACCTTGCTGCAAGAGCATGACGTCTATATCACCGAGTGGATCGATGCACGTCTGGTTCCGCTCTCCGAAGGCCCATTCCATTTGCATGACTACGTTCATTACTGCATTGAATTCATTCAATTGCTCGGGCCGAATCTGCATTTGATTTCCGTCTGCCAACCCACCGTTCCCGTGCTGGCGGCCGTGTCATTGATGGCCAGCAACAAGGATCCGCATTTGCCCAAGTCGATGACGATGATGGGCGGGCCGATCGATGCCCGTTGCAGCCCAACCGCCGTCAATACGCTGGCCAGCGAGAAGCCCTATTCCTGGTTTGAAAACCACGTCGTTTTCACGGTACCGCATAATTACCCCGGTTATCTGCGTCGCGTGTATCCCGGCTTTTTGCAACATACCGGTTTTGTCGCCATGAACCCGGATCGCCATCTGCAATCGCATTGGGATTTTTATCTGCATCTGGTAGAGGGTGATGGCGAAAGCGCCGACGCGCACCGCCAGTTCTATGACGAATACAACGCTGTGCTCGACCTGCCTGCCGAGTATTATCTGGACACGATCAAGACCGTGTTTCAGGAATTCGCCTTGCCGGAAGGAACCTGGTTTGTGGGCGATCAACGTGTCGCGCCGGAAGATATCAAGAACGTCGCCTTGTTCACCATCGAAGGCGAGCTGGACGATATCTCGGGAAGCGGCCAGACTGAAGCAGCGCATGCCCTGTGCAAGAATATTCCGAGCAAACGCAAGCAGCATTTCACCGCCCCCAAATGCGGCCATTACGGCATTTTCAGCGGCCGACGCTGGCGTGAGGTGGTCTACCCAAGAATCAAGGACTTCATTCAGAAACACGAGTAAAGACACGCTTAAAATACACGAGTTGTACCAAGAGCAGCCGCGCGTGAACATCAAAAATAAAAGCGAATAATGAAATGACCGCGCGGCACAATTTCTTTCGACATGACTAAATCAGCATTACCCTAACCAAAGTAACCACGGCACCCATGCTGCAGATTCTGATTGTTGACGATTCCCCAACGTCGCGCGTTGCGCTGACGAAAAGCATTGAACGCATGGGCCATCGTCCGATTGTCGCCGAGGGCGGTATGCAGGCGATTGAACTCTACCGTAAGGAAAGCCCAGGGTTGGTCTTGCTCGATGTCATGATGCCCGACATCGATGGCTACACCGTGGCACGCAAGATACGTGCACTGCAGGTCGATGAATGGGTCCCGATCATTTTCCTGTCCGCCAAGGATGACGATCAGGATCTGGAACGCGGCATCGAAGCCGGCGGCGATGATTATCTCGTCAAGCCGGTCAGCCACATCGTGCTCAGCGCGAAGATCCGCGCCATGCAACGCATCGACGACATGCGCCAGAAACTGCTGTATCTCTCGCGCCAACTCGCCGTGGCCAACCGCGAACTGGAAAGAATTTCCCACCAGGACGGCCTCACGGGTCTGGCCAATCGGCGCTATTTTGATTTTTATCTGAGCCAGGAATTGATGCGCGCCAAACGTTCCAACACCGTGTTATCGGTGATGATGTGCGATGTCGATGCCTTCAAGCCCTACAACGATAACTACGGCCATCTCGCGGGTGACGAAACCCTGCGCAAGGTTGCCAAGGCGCTCACTGGAATCTGCAAACGCCCGGGTGACTTGGTGGCCCGCTACGGTGGCGAAGAGTTTGCCTTCGTCATGCCCGACACGCCGGCCGAAGGTGCCGAACAACTGGCGCTCAATATTCTGCGCGCGGTTTCCGACTTGAAGATTCCGCATGCCTTCTCTGCAGTGGCGCCCTACGTCACCATTAGCGTCGGTTACATCGCCTGCAATCCGGCACAGGACATCACCACGGATGCGCTGTTGCTGCAGGCGGATGAAGCCCTCTATCAGGCCAAGCAGATGGGCCGCAACAGCGCCTTCGCCTTCGCTGAGACAAAACGATAACGGCGAGCCTTGGCGGCGAAAACTAACGGCGCGGCCCGCTGCTCTATACTCGGCTTTTTTCCAGCATCATCGGAACCATGTCCGCCACTCCCGCGCTGATCGACCGCATCGACGCCCTGCTGCCGCAAACGCAATGCACGAAATGTGGCTACGCCGGCTGCCGTCCCTACGCAGAAGCGCTCGCCGATGGCCGCGCCGAAATCAATCAATGTCCGCCCGGCGGCGCAGCAGGCATTGCCGCGCTGGCGCAGCTCCTTGAACGCGCGCCCCTGCCGCTGAATCCGCAACATGGTCAGGAAGCCCCGCGCCGCTTCGCTCGCATCATTGAAGCACGCTGTATCGGTTGCACGCTGTGCATCCAGGCGTGTCCGGTCGATGCCATTATCGGCGCGCCCAAACAAATGCATGTCGTGCTCGAAGATCTGTGCACCGGCTGCGATTTGTGTGTGCCGCCCTGCCCGGTCGATTGCATCGACATGATCGCGCCGCAAGCACCACTCCCCGATTGGACGCGTACTGATGCCGACGCTGCGCGTCTCCGTTATCAAGCGCGGCAAAAACGGCAGCAACGCGAAGCCATCGAACAGCAAGCGCGGCTGGCAGAAAAAGCGGCGCAGAAACTGGCCGGGCTGGAACAGGAGATCGCCACGCAAGTTGCGCCAGATGCGGCACTGAATCTCGCCCTCAAGCGCAAGCGCGCCATCGTGCAAGCTGCGATAGCACGCGCCCAGCAACGCCAGGGGATGAAATGAAACCCGCCCAACGTCAGCAGCTATTCGAGCGTTTGCGCGCGCAAAACCCCAAGCCCACCACCGAGCTTCAATACACCACACCGTTTGAATTGCTGGTCGCCGTGGTACTGTCGGCGCAGGCCACCGACAAAGGCGTCAACCTCGCCACGCGCAAACTATTTCCCGTCGCCAATACACCGGAAAGAATTCTGCAGTTGGGTGAAGAAGGTCTGCGTGAATACATTCAAACCATCGGCCTGTTCCGATCCAAGGCAAAACACTTGATCCAAACCTGCCGCATCTTGATCGAGCAGCATGGCAGCACCGTGCCTGCTGATCGCGCTGCGCTGGAAGCCTTACCCGGCGTCGGTCGCAAAACGGCCAACGTGATTCTCAACACCGCCTTTGGCCAACCGACCATTGCAGTCGACACGCATATCTTTCGTGTCGCCAACCGCACCGGACTGGCCCCCGGGAAGACGGTGCTGGCGGTGGAAAACAAATTGCTCAAGGTCGTGCCGGAAGAATTCCGCCACGATGCCCATCATTGGCTGATTCTGCACGGCCGCTATATTTGCAAGGCGCGCAAACCGGAATGCTGGAACTGTGTCATTGCCGATTTGTGCCGCTATCATCCCAAAACTCCGGCTCCAGAAAACCGTTGATGAAAATCGGTACCGCACTGATCCGTCACTCCCAGGCCAGCGCCGTTCTGGTTGAAGCAGCGCTCCTGACAGCGCTGCATAATGCGCAGATCGACCCACGGCAGGATGCCGTCAGCGGCGTCTTGCTGTTTCTCAGCGAAGCTTTTGCACCACTCATACCGGCCGCATTGCAGACGGCAATGCACACCACCTCTTCTACCAATATCAGTGGCGCGCTGTGTGCAGGTCTGCTCAATGAACATGGCTGGGTGATGGACAGTCCGGCCGCAGCCGCGATGGTCTTCAGTGGTGCCCATATGCACCTAGCCAAACCAGACGATGCGCACTGTCTGATGTTGGTAGGTGCCCCACATGCCCTGAACACTCACTGGCTGAATCAGGGCAGCCAGTTACGCTTTGGCAGTCTCACCAACGATGTGCAATTCTGGCACGCCGGCCGTCAACGTGCTGCTAGCGATGCACCGCTGGCGCTGGCTTTCGATCCGTTCGAACTGTGCGGCTTTGACAACACCGTCCCTATGCCAGAGCAACTCGATGGCCCACCTCGCTTCGGATTTCTATTTCCAAAAATCGATATGGTGCTGTCGGATGTACACGCCCTCGACCGGCAATTGTCACAGTTGCGCAACAGCTATCCTGGCCTGCCATTGCTCGGTCTGTTTGACCCCGGTGCTGCGGGTCATGTGCTACCCTTTCCCAATCAGTCAGGCAGCCCACAAGACAGTGCGCAAATAAGGCACCACATTTCAGCGGATCACAATCTCCTGGTATTCGCCCATCTCCGTACCGATCGACGAGCGCATCATGTTTAATCCCTCGCGCGCCCAGGTGCGGCAGTTTTTTTGCGACACCTGGCGCAAGCACCAGAGCAAGACCCTCATCAGCCCGCAGGAATCCATCGCGCTGCGCTGGATGCTGGAGCATCCTGAGTATCAATCCGATTTGGAAGATCCCGATGCGCAAGAGCGTGATTTCTCACCCGAGGCGGGACGCACCAACCCCTTCCTGCATCTGTCCATGCATCTGGCGATTGAAGAACAACTCGCCATCGACCAACCACCGGGTATACGCACATTGTACGAACAATTGCGCGCGCATTGTGAAACCCCGCATCACGCCGCGCATATCGTCATGGAGTGTCTGGGGGCCGTGTTATGGCAGGCGCAACGCGATGGCACTGCGCCCGATAACGAAGCTTATCTGGAGTGCTTGCGGCGGCAACTCAAATAGAAAAACGCCAAAAAAAAGCCGCGCAATGCGCGGCTTTTTATCAGCAAGCTTTCGTTTATTTTTTCAGCACCAAACCATCCGGTTGCGCAGCAAAGTAGGCTGCAACATTCTGCATATCCTGCTTCGACAAATTGGCAGCCATCGGCGCCATCACGCCATTCTTGCGCGCGCCCGATTTGTAATCGTTCAGCGCTTTCAGCAAATAATCTTCATGCTGACCCGCGAGGCGAGGCGCGCCGGGAATCGCAGGCTTGTTGCCTTGGGCGCCATGACAGGCGGCACACGTCGCTTCGGCAATTTTCTGTCCTGCACCCACATCCGCGGCGATGGCGGGCAGAGCCAGGGTCAAGGCAAATACGGTGCCGATCAATTTCAAGGTTTTCATTGTCCGGTCTCCGCCTTAATGTGTTGAACCGCTGGCGCTGTAATACGCGGCCAGATCTGCCATGTCCTGCTCGGACAAACTTTCGGCAATCGCCTTCATCGTCGGATGATTGCGCTCACCTTTTTTGTAGGCCTGCAATGCATTGACGATGTAATCAGCGCGTTGACCGCCCAGCTTGGGCACGCTGTACACGGCCGGGAAACTGGCCTTGTAACCCGGAATGCCGTGGCAACCGATACACATGGAATTTTTGGCCGTGGCACGCGCGGCGTCGCCTTCGACGGCCTGCGCCGAGGCAGCGCACAGGGCCAAGCCCAACGCCATCGCCCCAATCCGCAGCGATTTGATCAGTAAGTTTGTCATAGGAAAATGTTCGTGAAAAAGAAGAATTAACGGCGTGAAATTCTAAAACCTGCAAATTTTAACGGAAAGCGGCAGGGCGCGTCCAACTCACCCTACTGGTCATACCGCGCGCGCCGCCAGCTTGATCACACGCGGCAGCGGCGCCGCCGGCGCAATCGTCACCCAGACCTGTTTGAAGGCTGGCGTACGCGATGCGGGGTCAAGACTGCGAGGAATCAAGACATTGGCTTCGGGGTAGTACATAGCGGCGTTGCCAGGACGGATGTCGAATTCGCGCACGCGAATATTGCGCAAAGTGCCGGTCGCCGTGCTGACGTTGACCTGCTGATCGATGTCCAAACCCAGGCGCATGCGATCGTCGCGATGCATCAGAATGACATCGCGCCGTTCCTGCCCCCGATAGAGATCTTCATCCTCATACACCACCGTGTTGAACTGCCCTTCGGAACGGATGGTCATCATGCACAACTGGTTCGCTACTGAGGCACGCGCGGGTGGCAGCATCACGGCATGAAAACGCGCCTTGCCACTGGGCGTGGGGAAGCGCGGCGTGTGAAACACACGGCCGGCCACCGTGAACTCTCCCTGCGTGCTATCCATCGATTTCATATCCGCATAACCGGGCACCACTGCGGCTATCAATTGACGAATCTCTGCATGATCGGCCAGCTTGTGCCAATCAAGTCCGGCTGTAGAAGACAAGATACATTGCGCCAGCGTAGCAATGATTTCCACTTCCGAACGCGGCCCGTCCAAACGGCGCGGTCCACCTGTACTCAAACGCACACGATTGAACATCGATTCCTGCGTCGTCGCTTGCGCTTCTTCGTCGCGCGCCAGCACCGGCAGGATCAGCGTTTCGCGGCCGCGCCCCCAGGTGTGGCCGGTGTTAAGCGTGGTGTTCAGATACAGCATCAAATCGACTTGACTCAACGCTTGCGCAGAAAAATCGCGATCCGGGTTGGAGCCGAACAGGTTGCCGCCCAGACACCAGCCAAAACGCATGCGGCCCTCAGCCGCGCGTTGCATGCAGCCCATGGTATCCAAGCCCTGCATCTGCGGCAGGGCGATGCCTGTACGGGCTTGCAATCGCTCCAGCATGGCGGGCTTGAGTTCGGGCACGACGCCGACCGACCCCATGCCCTGAATATTGCTGTGACCGCGCAAGGGCATCAGCCCCGCGCCGGGCTTGCCAATCATGCCGCGCATCAGTGCCAGATTGGTGAGCGCAAGCAGATTGTCCACGCCGTGCGCATGGTGCGTCATACCCATCGCCCAGCAAAACACAGCGCGCTCCGACTGCATATAAATCTCGGTCACCTGTTGCATCTGCGCGCGCGTCACCCCGGACGCATGTTCAAGATCGGACCACGCCATGCTTTCAAGCTGCGTACGCAAGACCGGCCAATCTTCGCAAGCGGCGGCGATGAAGTCCGCATCCACCGCGCCACGCTCCAGCAGCATCTTGGCCACACCATGGAAAAAGGCAATGTCGCCGCCGATATGCGGCTGGACGTAGAGATCGGCCACCTTGCTGCCGAACAACATGCTGCGCACATCCGACGGCACGCGAAAATCGACCAGACCCAATTCCTTCAGCGGATTGACGACAATCACCTTGCCGCCCTTGCGCTTCATGTGCAGGATTGTGTGCAACAACCGTGGATGATTGGACGCCGGATTGGCGCCAACGATGAACAGCAGATCGCTCTGCTCAACATCCGCCAGCGTCAACGTCGCCGTACCGGAACCCACCGCACGGCCCAGCGCCACGCCAGACGCCTGATGGCAATAGTAGGAACAGTTGTTGACGTGATTGCTGCCATAGCAGCGCGCCAGCAACTGCAAGAGAAAACCGGCTTCATTGGAAGAACGGCCGCTGAAGTAGAAGAAGCTTTCATCCGGTGGCGTCGCCTGCAATTTGGCCGCCACCTTTTCGAGCGCCTCATCCCAGGAAATCGTGCGGTAGTGGGTATCGTCGGGGCCCGCATAAACCGGTTGCGCCAGCCGCCCCATCGCTTCCAGTTCGCGCGAGGAAAACGCCTTCAGCGCGTCGAGTGAATACTGCGCAAAAAATTCCGGCTGAATCGCGCCCTGCATATCGGCCGCCATCGCCTGAATCGATTTTTTGCACACCGACGGAAAGCGGCCGATTTCGTTCACCATCCCGCCGCTCTGCCCGCCCATGCCCAGGCCGCAAGTCTTGCACACATTCGGCCGCCGCAAGGCTTGCCACATCTTGAACAAGCCGCCCGCCTGACGCGCTTTTTTCAAACTGTAGGCAATGGCCGACCAGCCACCGGCAGATTTTTTCATTGCGCCATCCTCGTCAACATCAAGGTCGATCCAATCCTTGCCATATGTCATCTATCAAAGAGACAGGCATGGAGTCTAACTTCCAGCTTGGAACAAGGGCAAGACTTCTCTGAAACAGCGCGTCAAAAAAGAAAAACCTGCCGTGCTTACGGCAGGTTTTTTTGGAGTCGATGCGAATTCAGTGTGAAGTCGCATGAATATTTGGTCGGGGCGAGAAGATTCGAACTTCCGACCCCTTGCACCCCATGCAAGTGCGCTACCAGGCTGCGCTACGCCCCGACGAAGCGGCGGATTATAGCAGAACACGTCGCATGGATTTCTGCGCTGCCATGCGCAATTTTTGCACTAAGTCGTGCGTAAGGTGCGCAATACTTCTTCGAGCTCTTCACGCAATGCTTGCACCCCGAGTGGGACAACCGCTTCGCTACCATTGAGGCGCTTGGCGCCGTTGCTTTCTTCCAACCGATTGCGCGCACCGTTGATGGTGAAGCCTTCGTCGTAGAGCAATTCACGAATGCGGCGCACCAGCAGTACTTCGTGGTGCTGGTAGTAGCGACGGTTACCGCGCCGTTTGACGGGTTTGAGCTGGGTGAATTCCTGTTCCCAGTAGCGCAGTACATGCGGCTTCACGCCGCACAGATCGCTTACCTCACCAATGGTGAAGTAGCGTTTGGCGGGGATGGGGGGCAATGCGGCTGCCGCAGCGGAGTCTTTGGCCATGGCTTATGCAAGTCAATTCGCACCGTTACGAATGCTTTGTTCAACTGCGGCCTTGAGCTTCTGGCTGGCGTGAAAAGTGACGACGCGGCGCGCCGTGATGGGAATTTCTTCGCCGGTTTTCGGATTGCGTCCCGGGCGCTGCGGTTTGTCGCGCAATTGAAAATTGCCGAAGCCGGATAGCTTGACGGTGTCACCCTTGATGAGTGCTTCGCATATCTCGTCAAAAAAGGTTTCCACCATGTCTTTCGCTTCGCGCTTGTTCAAGCCGACTTGCTGGAACAACAGTTCAGCCAGCTCGGCCTTGGTCAGGGTGTAGGTCACCGCGCCATGATCGATATGCGTGGTCACTTGCATGGCTTTATCGGCAGCGGGTTCAGCCATTGTTGTTGTCATCAATCCTGTCATTGCGTGATTCAGATTCATCGTTGTGTGTGATGCTCAGGCATTCATTGACGCAGCTTGGCATTGAAACATTGCTGCCACAATTGGGTGACCGCTTGCATCGTTGACTCGACCTGCGCGTCACTGAGAGTCTGCTCAGTATCTTGCAAGCAAAAACGGAAGGCAAGACTTTTTTCGTTGTGTAACAAGCCCTTAGCGCTTTCTTGAAGATTTGTTTTAGGTCGATATTCGTCAAACAAAGCCACGCTATGCAGGGTTTTGAAGGCAGGATCGGTGGCAATTTTTTCGACAACGGCATCTATCAATGCCTGTGCGGGGAGTGCCTGCTCAACCACCACGGCAAGGTCACGGATTACCAAGGGGAATTTGGACACTTCGTCAAAGTGCGGTACGTCGCGCTGCTGCAACGCCAACGCATCCAGCTCGAACAATACTGCCGTTTGTGGCAATTCATACTTTTGTTGCCAGCGCGGATGCAACTCACCCAGCCAGCCAATGGGCTGACCGTTCAGCTCAATGCGTGCACTGCGCCCCGGATGCAGGGCCGGATGTTCGGCAGCAATGAATTTTGCCTGCGCCGGTACGAGCAGAACTTCAAGGTCGGCCTTCACATCAAAAAAATCTACCTGCCGCGACGGCTTGCTTGCCCACTGCTCTTCCACGCTGGGGCCGTAGACGATGCCGCCGATATGCATCGGCTGGGCAATGCCGCGCACCGAGAAATCGCCATCGGCGATTTGCGCATCGTGCGAAAACACGCGCCCGATCTCGAATACGCGCACACGGCTGGCTTTGCGGTTGAGGTTGTAGCGCACGTTCTGGATCAGACTGCCGAACAGGGTCGAACGCATCACGGCCAGTGGCGCGGCGATGGGATTGAGCAACTTGATCGGATTCTGGTTATCGGCCAGATCGCTTTCCCATTCCTGTTCGACAAAACTGAAGTTCACCACTTCTTGATAGTCGCAATCGGCCAGCAGATTGCGCAAGGCATGCAGACTGCGCTGCGTCTCGGTGTTGGGCAGCATGGCCGCGGGTGCGCGCGGCGGGTGCGTGGGAATGTTTTCGAAACCATAGATGCGCGCCACTTCTTCGATCAAGTCTTCTTCGATTTCGAGGTCGAAGCGATACGACGGTGGCGTCACAGTAAACACATCACTCTGCAAGGTAAACGGTAGTTGCAGGCGGGTGAAAATTTCGCCGATCTGCTGCGCGCCGATGGTCACGCCGATCACCTTGTGACAGCGCGCGACACGCAGCGAGACTGGTTTGCGTTGCGGCAGATTGACTTGTTGATCATCAACCGGACCGGCCAGACCACCACAGATATCCAGGATCAAACGCGTGATGCGTTCAAGATGTTGGGGAATCGTCGCAAAATCGACGCCGCGTTCGAAACGATGCGCCGCATCGGAAGAAAAATTGAAGCGGCGGCCCCGGCCCTGAATCGCTTCCGGCCACCAGAACGCTGCTTCGAGGTAGATATTTGTTGTCTCAAGGGTAACCGCCGTGGCGTCACCGCCCATGATGCCGGCCAGTGCTTCCACACCGTTGGCATCGGCCACCACGCCAACCCTCTCATCGACGGTCACAGTCTGTTCGTTGAGCAAGCGCACCTGCTCACCGGCGTGGCCCCAGCGCACTTCCAACGAACCGGCGACCTTATCCAGATCGAAGATATGCGAGGGACGCCCCAGTTCCAGCATGACGTAATTGGAAATATCGACCAATGCGGAAATCGAACGCTGACCGCTGCGTTCCAGACGTTGCTTGATCCAAGCCGGGGTCGCCGCTTTCGCATTGACGCCGCGAATGATGCGTCCGGCGAAACGGCCGCATAAATCCGGAGCAGAAATTTTCACCGGCAATTTATCCTGATGCGCAGGCGGCACTGGATCGCATGCAGGCGCCTGCATCGGTACACCGGTCAAGGCCGACACTTCGCGCGCCACGCCGAGCACGCTCAGGCAATCGGCCTTGTTGGGCGTCAGTTTCAGTTCGATGATGTGGTCGTCCAGATCAAGCGCGCTGCGAATATCGTCGCCCACACGAGCACTGTCCGGCAAGATCAGCAAGCCGCTGCTTTCTTCCGACAGCCGCAATTCCTTGGCGGAACACAACATGCCCTGGCTGTCGACACCGCGCATCGTCACCGGCTTGATATGGAAATCACCCGGCAACTCCGCGCCCAGCATGGCGCACGGCACCTTGAGTCCGGGCGCAACATTGGGTGCGCCGCAGACAATTTGCAACGGCGTACCGCTACCGACATCGACCTTGCACACGTTCAAGCGGTCAGCATTCGGATGGCGCGTGACTTCAATCACTTGCGCCACGACCACCTTGCTGAATGGCGGCGCGACCGGGGCGCACTCTTCCACCTCCAATCCCGCCATGGTCAGCGCATGACACAGCGCCTCACTTGAAAGCGGAGGATTTACAAATGTACGCAGCCAGGTTTCGGAAAATTTCATATCAATTAAATTGTTTCAGGAAGCGCAGATCGCCTTCATAGAAGAGGCGCAGGTCGCTGATGCCATAGCGCAGCATCGTCAAACGTTCAAGGCCGCTACCGAAAGCGAAGCCGATATATTTTTCAGGATCGAGGCCGTAGTTGCGCACCACCGTCGGATGCACCTGACCAGAGCCGGAAATTTCCAGCCAGCGGCCTTTCATCGGGCCACTGGTGAATGCCATGTCGATCTCGGCGCTCGGTTCAGTGAACGGGAAAAACGAAGGGCGAAAACGCACTTGCAGATTGTCGGTCTCAAAGAACCGCTTGAGAAAATCCGTGTACACGCCCTTCAGATCGGCGAAGCTGATGTCTTCGGCGATCCACAAGCCCTCGACCTGATGAAACATCGGCGAGTGCGTGGCATCGCTATCGACACGGTAAGTGCGGCCCGGCGCGATCACCTTGATCGGCGGCTGCCCATGCTTCACATGATGGCGCGCATAGCGCACCTGCATCGGGCTGGTGTGGGTGCGCAGCAGCAACGGCAGACCGTCGCTGTCCTTGTCTTCGACGTAAAAAGTATCCTGCATCGAACGCGCCGGATGGTTGAGCGGATTATTCAGTGCAGTGAAATTATTCCAGTCGGTTTCAATTTCGGGACCGTCGGCCACATCGAAGCCAATCGAACGGAAAATCTCTTCGACGCGTTGCCAGGAACGCATCACCGGATGAATGCCGCCGCGGCTGCGGCCACGGCCGGGCAGGCTGACGTCGATGGCTTCGGCATTCAGACGCGCATTCATCTGCGCATCGGCCAACGCCTGACGGCGCGCGTTCAACAGTGCCTCGATGCGATCCTTGGCGCCGTTGATTTTCCCGCCCTGCTCACGTTTTTCTTCCGGCGGTAGCTTGCCGAGGTCTTTCAGCAACTCGGTAAGCGCGCCGGTCTTGCCGAGAAATTTCGCCTTCTCGTTTTCCAGACTGGCCGCATCCGCCGCTGCGCCAAACGCCTGCTCTGCCTGCGCGATTAATTCATCAAGGTTCATATTATTAATTTCAACAAATAAAAACGGAGCCTCACCATAACAATGAGGCTCCGTCGTTCGATCTTCCGCTGCAATGCGGCCAGCGCAATTACGCTGCGATCGTTGCCTTCACCTTGTTGACGATGGCAGCAAAAGCCGCCTTGTCATGCACAGCCAGATCGGCCAGGACTTTACGATCCATCTCGATGGCGGCACGTTTCAAACCGTTGGTGAACACGCTGTAGGACAAGCCCAACTCGCGCGTAGCGGCGTTGATCCGGGTGATCCACAAAGCGCGGAACACGCGTTTCTTGGTGCGGCGGTCGCGATAGGCGTATTGACCGGCGCGCATCACCGCTTGTTTGGCGATGCGATAGACATTACCACGGCGGCCGCGGTAACCCTTGGCAGCTTCTAAAACTTTCTTGTGACGGGCACGGGCAGTAACCCCACGTTTAACTCTTGGCATAGTGCGCTCCTAATTCGTGACGACAGCGATCAATTGGGCATCATGGCGCGAACACTGGCCATGTTGGTTGCGTGCACAGTGACTGCGCCACGCAATTGACGTTTGTTCTTGGTGGTTTTCTTGGTGAGAATGTGGCGTTTGAACGCCTGACCACGTTTGACGCTGCCGCTCGCGCGAATGCGAAAGCGTTTGGCCGCGCTCTTCTTGGTTTTGAGCTTGGGCATGACTTACTCCAGTTTTATCTGCTTCTGCAGGTGGTTCCACCGGAACGCTTTGAAACCTGAGATCGCTAGTTCTGGACACAAGGGTTTGAGCCTTGCATCCGAATTCCTACTACCAACTACTTCTTCTTGGGCGACAACACCATAATCATCTGGCGCCCTTCCATCTTCGGCATCTGCTCGACCTGACACAATTCCACCAAATCGGCCTTGATACGTTCCAGCATTTGCATGCCCAGTTCCTGGTGCGCCATTTCGCGGCCGCGGAAGCGCAAGGTCACTTTGGCCTTGTCGCCATCTTCCAGAAAACGGGTCAGATTACGCAGCTTGACGTTGTAATCGCCATCGTCGGTGCCGGGACGGAATTTCACTTCCTTGACCTGGATCACCTTCTGTTTCAACTTGGCTTCGTGGGCGCGCTTTTGTTCCTGATACTTGAACTTGCCAAAATCCATCAGGCGGCACACGGGCGGCTCGGCCTGCGGTGCAATTTCGACCAGATCGACATCGGCGGCTTGCGCCTTGCTCAGCGCTTCTTCCACGCTGACGATCCCCAAGGGTTCGTTGTCCACACCTACCAGTCGCACTTGCGGCGCATTGATTTCACCGTTGATGCGATGCGATTTATCCGTAGCGATGCTGCGTTCTCCAAAAAATTAATAAAGGCCGTGTGCCGCAAATAAGTCGTCAGTGGCGCTGCAGGATTTCCCCGGAAAGCCGGGCCATGAAATCCGCGAGGGGCATCACACCGAGATCGACGTTACCGCGTGCACGCACGGCCACCGTTTGCGCTTGCTTTTCCTTGTCGCCCACCACCAGGATGTACGGGAACTTCTGCAAGCTGAGGTCGCGGATTTTATAGGTAATCTTGTCGTTGCGCAAATCGGACTCGGCCCTAACGCCTTGTTTTTTCAGCATTTGTGCAACGTGCTCGGCGTAGTCGGCCTGATTCTCGGAAATACAGGCCACCACCACCTGTACCGGCGCCAGCCAGGCGGGCAAGGCACCGGCGTGGTGCTCGATCAACATGCCGATAAAGCGTTCCAACGAGCCAAGCACCGCCCGATGCAACATCACCGGCACCTTGCGGCTGTTGTCTTCGGCGACGTATTCTGCGCCCAGACGCGCCGGCATGGAAAAATCGACCTGCATCGTGCCGCATTGCCAGGAGCGGCCGATCGAGTCCTTGATGTGAAATTCGATCTTCGGACCGTAAAACGCGCCCTCGCCGGGCAACTCGTCCCAATGCATGCCACTGGCACGCAGCGCCTGGCGCAGTGCTTCTTCCGATTTGTCCCACACTTCGTCGCTGCCGACGCGGTTTTGCGGACGCAGCGCCAGCTTGACGGCCACTTCCTCAAAACCAAAATCCTTGTACACCTTGAGCACCAGCGCATTAAAGGCGGTCACTTCGGACTGAATCTGTTCTTCCGCGCAAAAAATATGGCCGTCGTCCTGCACAAAACCACGCACGCGCATCAGCCCGTGCAGCGCGCCGGACGGCTCGTTGCGGTGGCAAGAACCAAACTCGCCCAGCCGGAATGGCAGGTCGCGATAGGAATGCAGCGCCGCGTTGTACACCAGAATGTGACCGGGACAGTTCATCGGCTTGACCGCGTAATCGCGCTTTTCCGATTCGGTGGTGAACATATTGTCGCGGTAGTTTTCCCAGTGGCCGGTTTTTTCCCACAGTGATTTGTCGAGAATCTGCGGACAGCGCACTTCCCGATAGCCGTGGTCGCGATAAATCTGGCGCATGTACTGCTCCACCACCTGCCAGATCGCCCAGCCTTTCGGATGCCAGAACACCAGACCTGGCGCTTCTTCCTGCATGTGGAACAGATCGAGTTCCTTGCCCAGCCGGCGATGATCTCGCTTTTCGGCTTCTTCGAGCATGTGCAGATAAGCGTCCTGTTCTTCCTTCTTCGCCCAAGCCGTACCATAGACACGCTGCAGCATTTCGTTTTTCGAATCGCCGCGCCAATAGGCGCCGGCCAGCTTCATCAACTTGAACACCTTCAGCTTGCCAGTCGACGGCACATGCGGCCCGCGGCACAGATCGGTGAACTTGCCTTCGGTGTACAGCGACACATCCTCACCGGCCGGAATGCTGGCGATGATTTCTGCCTTGTAATGTTCGCCGATGGATTTGAAATAGGCCACCGCCTCGTCGCGCGGCAACACCTTGCGCGTGACCGGCTCATCCTGCTTCGCCAGCTCGACCATTTTTTTCTCGATGGCTTCCAGGTCTTCGGGCGTGAAGGGGCGCTTGTAAGAAAAATCGTAATAGAAACCGTTGTCGATCACCGGCCCGATCGTTACCTGCGCCTCGGGAAACAATTCCTTCACCGCATAGGCCAGCAAATGCGCGGTCGAGTGGCGGATCACTTCCAGACCGTCGGCATACTTGTCGGTGACAATAGCAAGCGTGGCGTCTTGTGTGATGAGGTACGAGGTGTCGACCAGCTTGCCATCGACCTTGCCGGCCAACGCGGCCTTGGCCAGACCGGGGCCGATGGACGCAGCGACTTGCGCCACCGTGACGGCTTGATCAAATGGACGCTCCGAACCATCGGGCAAACGAATCACCGGCATGCCAGCTATCTCCGCAAAAAATGGGCAAAAAAAAGTGCGGACTAGCCGCACTTTCAAAAGAGAACCATTGGTGAAAGAACGAACTTAACCGTGCTTGCGCAAATCGATTGTAGTGCGTGCCGTCATGGCCTGGTCCCCACTTTAGGATCGGTACTGCAAAAAATATACTGCGAAAATCGGGTCTTTGGTAGGCGCGATTGGACTCGAACCAACGACCCCCACCATGTCAAGGTGGTGCTCTAACCAGCTGAGCTACGCGCCTGTAGTCTAGCAAAGGCGCGCATCATAGCATAGGGGTTTATGAAACCACAAATGTCACAAATCGCAACAAAAATTTAATGCCATTTTGAGTTGACCCGGGTATTTCGGACACGCCAATTAAGTCTCTCTCCATTGCTGTTCAAACTTCAAGGGGCTGACATCACCAGAAGCGCTGATGCCGCCGCTGGCGATTGTAAAACATCTCGATGTAGTCAAAGATTGCCGCCCGTGCCATGTCGCGGTTGATGAAATCGCAGTGGTGTAGCAGTTCATTCTTTCCCGGCTGCAACGCAAAATCAAACCGAATGAGCTCTCTGTTCAAATCATAATTGGCGACGAAACCATACTAAAAAAACCGGCTGCTTTTTTATTGAAGTAAATCTTGCAATTTTATTTGCAGCTGCTAGCTTGATACCTGGTTAAAACATCGAATGCAAGTCGACCAACGTCGTATCAACAATTCATAAAAAAACCATTTCTCACAATCGCTTGCATTCGACATCACTTCTGATGGTCTAGTCATTGTTCACGCGCTTCCGGGAGGGGCACAAGAACTTTACACATGCGGCGGATCAATTTGCGCGGGCACATTCTGTGTTGATGTGTGCGACGCTATTTGTGTGCGCATTATTGAACCGTTTCAGGCAACACGAAATGTAATGTTGTTTTTACAGGGGGAAAAATTTCCATTCAATATTTTGCAGCGTGCGTTACCTTGCTCATCGACCATCTTCATCATGATCTACTGCCTTTAAAGGAGAACCATATGAATACGACAGCACCCACACTCGGCGCATTCAACCAGGGGAAAACCCCCACCATTGCATGTTTCAACAAATCGACGGTTCCGCTCGGGGTCGAGTTCGATGCCTTGATCGCAGCCATGCAGGTATTCGTGGACAAGCACGTGGCCCCGGTGTGGGGCACACCTGCCAAGCTGGTTAAATCCAAAGGGTATGTGAAAGGCGCATGGGCGATGATCTTTCTCGACAACGCCGATCAGCCAGGTGCGCTTGCCTACCATGATCTAACGCCTGAAGGCATGCCGCAGTCGAAGGTTTTCGTCAAAACCACGCTCGACAACCACGACCTGGTCAGTGTGTCGGCCTCGCATGAGTTGGTCGAAATGCTGGTCGATCCGGCCATCAACATGATGACCACGGGTCCCGATCCGAAACTGGTCTACGCTTATGAAAGCGCGGATCCGGTCGAAGCACTCAGTTTTCCCATCGACGGCATCGAGATGAGTGATTTTGTCTATCCCTCCTACTTCGAAGTCTTCCACAAGCCAGGCTCAGTACGTTTGGATCATCTCAACCAGGTCAAAAAACCATTTGAGCTGCTCAGTGGCGGCTACCAGATCGTCTATAAAAATGGCCGGTGGAGCCAGATCTTCGGATCCATCGCGAAGAAGAAAAGCTTCGCAATGGAAGATCGTCGAGATCACCGTAGCGAGCTGCGCCCGGTGAAACAACGCAAATGCGCTTCAGAAGCCGCAATTGCACGCGCGGAGGAGAAATCAAAACCACGACCACAGTCGCCGCAACGTGTTCTTGAAATACCCGGACGTTTACAAGAAAGGACGATGTCTGAATCAGCCACAGCGTAACGTCGCGCCTGACATTTTGGCGATCGACAACCTCGAACAACTGCGCGCGTGGGCCGGTGCGAAATGGTATTCGAAGCGGCCCATCGCGCTGCGCCTGCCGGAGCTGACGGAGGCAGACGCATTTGCCATCAGCGAGCGCCTCAATCGGCAGCGCAGCGATTGCGGTTGTTCGCTGGGTGCAAAAGGGATGGTGTGCGCATTTGTTGTCACGGCAGCCGGCTTGATCACGCATTACGGGTTTTTTACTACGGCGTTGTTGTGGCGGCTGCCGATCCTGCTGGCAGCCACCTTGTTTTTTGCCGGCCTTGGCAAGGCGCTTGGAATCGCCGCAGCTCGCCGACGGCTACAGATGGAGATTGATATTCTTTTTGATTGTCTGACCAATCAAACACAGAAGGAATGAGCTATGGCTGGATCGTGGAGTAATGTGGTCTCGATCTGCGGATCGCGGCGCACGGTGGCATTTACCCGATGCACCACGTGGGCCGACGAGGGTTCAGCGCATTGCTCGCAATGGGCCGATGAAGGTTCAAACCAATGCTCGCAATGGGCCGACCACGGTCACAACGAATGCAACCAATGGGCCGATGAAGGAACCAGTGAATGCAACGCGTGGGCCGATCACGGTCACAACGAATGTTGCGACTGGTGGCCGTGCTCCTGGCTTTGCGATGCTTTTTACTGGATCGCCAACTGGGTTTGCGTCGGCTGGTATTGGGTCGCCAAGTGGGTGTGTCACGCATGGTATTGGGTCGCGAACTGGGTGTGCCAAGCTTGGTATTGGGTGGCCAAGTGGGTCTGCCTAGCATGGTTCTGGATTGCCAAATGGATTTGCCTGGCGTGGGAGTGGATCTTCTTTCTTTTCTGTACCGGCGGCAACGGTGGCCCACTATTTTTGCTGACCGACGGTACCGTGCTGATGAATGAATGCGCCAGCGGCTTCGGTACCCGGCGCTGGTGGAAACTGACGCCCGATGCCACCGGTAGCTACGTCAACGGTTTGTGGACGCGCATCGCCGATAGCATCACTGGCCGAAAATATTTTGCTGCGGCAGTACTGGCCGATGGCCGGTTGCTGATCTGCGGCGGCGAATACAGCGACGCTTCCGGCAGCAATACACAGGACGACACCGCCAACAGCGAAATCTACAATCCAGTGACGGATACCTGGACCAGTATCTCGCCGCCCACCGGTATCACACAAATCGGCGATTCGGTATGTTGCCTGCTGCCTGACGGACGTTTTCTGCTCGGCAGTTTCAACAGCACTACCGTTTCCATCTTCAATCCCGCGACCAGTACCTGGACTGCCGCGGCCTCCAAAGGCGACAGCGGTTCGGAAGAATCGTGGGTGCTGATGGCCGACGGCACTATCATCGCGCCACAATGCAACAGCGCCCCCAATGCGGAAAAATACGTGATCAGCAGCGACAGCTGGGTATCGGCCGGTGCATTGGTCAATAATATCGTCGAGACCGCTTCGCTGGAGATCGGTCCCGGTATTCTGCTCACCGACAAACGCGCCTTTTTTGTCGGTGCCAATGGCGGCAACACCGCGCTCTATACTTCCGGCGCAACGTCGGCTGCCGCCGGCACTTGGGCCGCCGGACCGGTCATCCCGCTCAACGGCAAGCAAAATCAGGGCAGCAAGGACGGCCCAGGTGCGTTGCTGCCGAGCGGGAATGTGCTGTTCCCGGCCGCACCGGTCGATGGCAGCGTCGGCAATTATTTATCGCCGTGTTCATTCTTCGAATTCGATGGCACCAATCTGGCGCGCGTCAATGATCCGTCGAACGCCAACTGTCCCACTTACGTCGGCCGCATGATGTTGATTCCGACCGGCCAAGTCATTTGGGCGCGCGAAGACGATAACGGCATTTTTGCCTACACCGAGAATGGGCAACCGCAGAATTCATTCCGGCCGGTCGTGACGGTCGCACCTGCGGTTCTGGTACCGGGCAGCACGGTGGCGATCTCGGGCACACAATTCAACGGGCTATCGCAAGCAGTCGGTTACGGCGACGATTACACCGCCGCGACCAATTATCCTCTGGTGCGCATTCGCCACAAAGCCTCCGGCCGCGTGCGCTACTGCCGCACCGCCAACCACACCACGGCTGCGGTCGGCGGCGGCACGGTGACGTCGATGGGAGTAGCAACCGGCAGTGCGGTCATTACGACGCAGGTCACGATCCCGTCCGATATCGATCACGGTGCTTCCGATTTATTCGTGGTGGCCAACGGCATTGCATCTGATGCGGTTGCCGTGAGTGTGCGCAGCGGGCGCGAGGGATAACAGCGTTGCGTCAATTCTGTAGGGCAGGCACTTGTGCGAAGTCAGTGCCACAGCGGCTTCTCGCTAACCTTGCCTAAGCGTGTGCCCTTGGAATATGTATTCGCCGTCACTTGAGCGCGTTGTTGTAACAACTCTTGAAGGCTTCCATCTTTGAATTGTCGCTGCCAATAAGGGGTTTGCATTTCTCATAGGCGGCTTTGCGCAGCATGGATTGATCGGCGCTGGCGGACTGGCGTGCAGCGCTATCGGCTTCATTTTTTGCCATCCCCTCGCGCTGTGTTTGGTCGACCTTATTCCATCCCGCTTGCACATTTTCCTGAGGGGCGGCGCTGCCATCGGCACGCAGGCCCGTAACCGTCGTAAACCCTTTCGGCAAATCTTCCAGATGGTGGGTCGTGAAATTGAGAATGTTTTGAGGTCTGCCCGTCACTTTATTCAGGCAAAGTTTGTGTCCATCCGATTCGCGCCACTGGGGTGCTTTGGATACTTGTGCCTTTTCGGCGGGTTCGAGGTAACGTCCATAGCAATCCGAAAATTCAAGTTCGCTGGCCGCGGTCACCTTGCCAGGAACACTTTCCGATGCGCCACTGTTACCCATGCGCCCCGAAACAGCGTAAGGGTTCAAACCGTGTTTTGCCACTAGATCAGCGCAGTTCAACCCCGGCAGAACATGCGCCACGTTCACTTCGATTTTGCTGTGATGTGCATCGACCGGTTGCGCCATCTGGGTAAAACCAGTGGTGCCATCGGCGCGCTGAAATGGCCGACCAAACACGGGGGCTACGGTAATCAGTTTTCCTGTATCCGCATTCGCCAAACAGAAAGCCGGCTGATCGCTGCGGGCGAGATTGCTGTAGATCATGGTGTAACCCAACACCTTGACGCTGCCGGACATCTGCACACCGTTGTCGACTCCGTCGGAGATACCTTTTTTTACAGCGTTGCCAAGTTTGCCAAAGAAACCGCCTTCTGCAGGTGCGGGTTCCTCAGCGCGGACTGCCGAGGCAAACATGACAGCGAAAAAAATGATTGCTGGAGCAGCGATATTGCAACGGCACATGTCGATCTCCTATGAATGATGATAGGAAGAAATCGTGAACAGACCAGAAGAATAGGGAGCACAACGACGTAATGGGGAAATAGGCCACGCGTTCTACGCGCGTGTCTAAAAAAATACTAGGGCCCTCCCAAGCCTCGCTGCATTATCCCCCTTTTCCGCGCTGTAGCAATAGCATGCACCCTGCCGCTACAGCCAGCGTCGCAGGCGTGTAAGCACGGTATCGCGGCCCAATAGTTCGAGTACCGCATCGACCGAGGGCGTTTGCAGGCGGCCCGTCACCAGCAAACGCAAAGGCATAGCGAGCTTGGGCATTTTAAGGTTGTGCTGGGTCAGGCTGTGTTTGAGTTGCGCGCCGATAGTTTCGCGCTGCCATTCGATGCCGGCGCAGGCCTCAGCAAATTCAGCCAGCGCGGGTTTGATTTCTGCGGTGAAATGCTGTTCCAGCAACCCCGCATCCGGTTCGATCCACTGATAAAACAGCAGTGCGCTCTGTGCCAGTTCGTTGAGTGTGTTGGCGCGATCCTTGAACAGGGCGATGACGGCTTGCAGGTCCGCGCCCGCAACCTGAACGCCGAGCGCTTCGATGCGTGGTTGCACCAGCGCGGCCAGGCGCGCGTTGTCGGCTTGCTTGATGTAGTGGTTGTTGAGCCAGGCCAGCTTTTCCGGATTGAATTGCGCCGGAGCGCTGCTCAGGTTGCTGCCGTCGAACCATTGCACGAACTGTTCACGCGAAAACACTTCGTCGTCACCGTGGCCCCAGCCGAGGCGCGCCAGATAATTATTGAGTGCTTCAGGCAGGTAGCCGTCGTCGTCATATTGCGTCACCGAAACCGCGCCGTGACGCTTGGAAAGTTTCTGGCCGTCGGCGCCATGGATCATCGGCACATGGCCATACACCGGTAATTCAGCACCCAGCGCGCGCAGAATGTTGATCTGTCGCGGCGTATTGTTGACGTGATCGTCGCCGCGAATCACATGCGTGATGCGCATATCCAGATCGTCCACGACGACACAGAAATTGTAGGTCGGCGTGCCGTCGCCGCGCGCGATGATCAAATCGTCCAATTCAGCATTGGCGATGCGGATCGTACCCTTGACCAGATCGTTCCATTCAACCTCGCCATCTGGCGGATTACAAAAACGCACCACGGGTTTGATGTCCGCCGGAATCTCTGGCAACGTCTTTCCCGCTGCGGGTCGCCAGCGGCCGTCGTAACGGGGCTTGTCGCCACGCGCACGCTGCGCCTCACGCATGGCTTCCAGTTCTTCCGGTGAGCAATAACAGTGATACGCCTTGCCCTCGGTCAGCAATTGCGCAATCACTGCGCGGTAACGCTCCATGCGCTGCATCTGGTAGAACGGGCCTTCGTCCCAGTTCAGATCGAGCCAACGCATGCCGTCGAGAATCGCCTGCACCGCTTCCGGCGTGGAACGCTCGACATCGGTATCTTCAATGCGCAAAATAAATTCGCCTTGATGATGGCGCGCATAGGCCCAGGAAAACAAAGCCGTGCGTGCACCGCCGACATGCAGAAAACCGGTGGGGCTGGGAGCAAAACGAGTACGAACCATGATGAGAGATGCCTGACGGGAAAGAGGCGCATTTTAACAGTGCGCAGTAAGTTCACCGATCAGAACTGTTCATGTGGCAATAGGTAGCGCCACTGCCCCACCGGCAAATCGCCCAGGCGCACCTTGCCGATACGTACGCGCTTGAGGCCCACCACTTTCAATCCGACCAGCTCGCACATCCGGCGAATCTGGCGCTTCTTGCCTTCGCGCAAAACGAAACACAGTTGATCCTCGTTTTGCCAGCTCACCTTGGCGGGTTTGAGTGCCTGCCCATCAAGCAACAGGCCATGATTGAGTTGTTTCAGCCCGGCGTCGGACAAACGCCCCTCGACCCGCACCAGATATTCCTTATCCACCGTTGAATCCGCGTCAATCAAATGTCGCGCGATACGACCGTCCTGCGTCAACACCAGCAAGCCGGTCGAGTCGATATCCAGTCGTCCGGCGGGTGCCAGGCCACGCAAATGTTCGCGGCGAAAAGCGTGCGGTGCAGGCGCGCCGGCAAATAATTTATCCGGCGTCACCAACACCACAGCGGGCTGGTAACCGTCCTCTGCTTGCCCGGACACATAGCCGATGGGCTTGTTAAGCAATACCGTCACGCGCTGCGCCTGCGTTTTTTGCGCTTCACCCGCCAACGCAATTTCAACATCCGGCAACACCTTGGTGCCCAGCACGGAAACGCGTTGACCATTGACGAATACCAGTCCACGCTCGATGTATTCATCGGCTTCGCGGCGCGAACACAGGCCACGTTCCGCCATCAGTTTCGAGAGTCGCAAGAGTTCCATGGTGATCCGGAAAGTCAGAATACAGTTGGCCGGATCATTCCCTCACCCCGGCCCTCTCCCAAAGGGAGAGGGTGAGAACGGGGCATGCACACAGCGCATGCCGGCAGACAGGATGGAATTGTACCGGCAAGGCAAGGACGCAAAATTTGTTCTGTTATAATGCGCGCCTTTCGCGGCTGGGGCGGTTAGCTCAGCGGTAGAGCACTGCCTTCACACGGCAGGGGTCACTGGTTCGATCCCAGTACCGCCCACCAAATAAAAACAACAACTTAGCTGCGGATCACCAGTTCAAACCAACTAAAAATTGTCATTTTGGGACAATTTTGGGACACTTAGCCTTCAGCAGGTCATCTGGAGGACGGTCTCAATGGCAACTCTCGAAAAACGTGGTGACTTTTGGCGGCTCAAGATTCGCCGCAAAGGCTATCCGATTTAAACCCGGTCATTCGACACAAAATCGCAGGCTGAACGTACAGAAACATGGATGAGTGCCTCGTCAGCGGCCCTTCTTCTTTAGCAGCTACCCGTGCAGCGAGTAGTGCAGATGCTTTTTTTATTTCTCTTAATGTGTTAACGAAAGATTTGACCCCGGCTCTTTGACCTGCTCGCTTTCTATGGGACAGCAGTGAAACTGACCCTATTGATTTGCTATTGATTTGCTTGGGAGCGGAATTGCTTCTATAAGGTGTCCATTACCTGATTACGTATCAATGACCCCCGGGACCTTCAATGGAAGATTGGCAGCAGCAGGCGGCGCAGGCTTTTTCAGCAACGCAAAGCCAATCCATAAAGTGAACAATAAAGCGTAGGAGATCAGATAAACCGCGACCTTGGCTGCAGTGGCGTTTGTCCCAATGTATTGACTTGTTGCGATTGGATTCGACATCGCTGCGATACCTGTTGCCATCGCGCCAAGTATCGGCCAATAGTCCAGAAGTAACTTCAACGCTCCGCCCTCGGCGAAGGCGTACGCCAGATACAACAACATGACTACCAAGGCAACGGCAACGGGCCATTGCGCGCCGATATCGGGAAACGGCTCACCTCTGATCAAATTAATTTCCGCGACAGTGTAAATGCGCAACGCCACCCATACCGAAAAAATAGCGAGCCCCGTCGCCAACGGTGACAAAACGTTTTTTGCACTCTCCCCGACCGCTGCATTCCATAGCCCCCGAATCCTCAAACCCGCCAAGGTCATGACCCACAGCACGTAGTGAAGCGCGAGAAATATCGTCAATGCCAACTGCGCGAGAATAGCCCAACGCATTGGCTTGACAATGGCCCCCGGCTGCAACATTCCGGATGCGTCGAGTTGCTGCAACATTTTTGGATTGAGCGCGATCTGCATGAATTGAAGGGCGTCGGCCATTGACGTGCTATCGCGATTGAATATCTCCTGAATTGCAGGATCCGTCGCCTTTTTTTGGTTGAGGTCACGAAAGATGACACCGGCGCATTCCTTCAAAGTCTTGGTTGCCGAGTCGGCCTTGATCTGCCCGGTTTCGTCAAAGAAGCCACGGCACACTGGCAACTCTTTCAGGTCGTTCAATTCTGCGCTGGCACCGCCATTACTTAATAACTGAAGTAACCGGGAATTGTAATTAACGGCGCGTTTCGCGTACTGCGGGCTCAGGTCATGAAGCTCGATCGCCGCCCCCATGTAGTCCATTAGAGCGAAAGCACTGGAGACAATGAACAGGAACAGAGCGATGCCGGGAAACCAGGACGCGCCGCGTTGAAACAGCGGATCGGCTTTTGCCGCCGGATTGGTCGCAATGCACTGCAAAGCCGCTTTCCCCGCCACGGGCATGAGCGCCGCAGCGGCAGGAAAGAAGGCAGCCAAAAAAAGAAATTGCCCCGGCGCATGCAGAAAGAGCTTCCCGACGACCGGCCATTCATGGATCCACATAGCAACTGCCAGTGGTAAACTCCCGATCACGATAGCGATGATGCTCACGGCCCAGAGATAAATGGTCATTCCTTTGCTCATCGTAATCTCCTTGTATTCTCGTTTTCGTTGTTTCAGTTCACGACAAATCGTCGATTCGGCGCTGTGACACGGTGTAGTCGATCTGGTTGCCCTGATTGTCCGCTTGACGGAGGAGCTTACGAAACGATCAACCTGCAGACTCAAATTCAAAGTTAAAAAAACTCTGTCATATTTGTTTGGCAAACGCAAGCTTCGTAGGTCTGTTGATTAGCCCAAGCGGCCCACAAGGTTCCAGGAATTCCAACAACATCTAGGACTCCACTGGATGAAACCTTTTGGTTGAATTTTCTGATTTAATGCCCCATCGTCAAAGAAGCCTATATTTGATGGACTCTTCCATCTTCCAAGAAGATTTACCTATGTGCAATCGCAGTGTCGAACTGGTTCGATCCCAGTGCCGCCCGCCACCACACCTCCCGCAAGCGTAAAAAAAGCCCGCCAGAAATCCAGCGGGCTTTTTTTGTTGTGCAACTCAGCGTCGTCTTAATGCTCTGCATAGCCACCCGACTAGGCATGATAAGACTTGTGCCAAGTCGTTGGTTAAGTCGCTGGTTAGCCGAGTTCCTGCGCCAGCGCTTCCACTTCTTTTGCACCTGCGGCTCCCAACTTGCGCAGAATTTCCAGTTCGCGTTTCGCCTCATCGCGCTTGCCGGCCTTGAGCAAGGCACGCGCATAGTTGAGGTGAATCGCAGCGTTGTTGGGCGCATAGTCGACTGCGGCTTTGAGATCATTGACCGCTTCGGCGGTTTTACCCAGGCGCAGATAAATCATGCCGCGTGTATCCAGTGCTGCAGGTTGCTTGGGCTGGAGTTTGAGGGCGCTGTCAGCGTAACTCAGGGCCGCCGGATCCCGCTTTTCATTCAACAACCAGGCCAGATTATTGAGGGCGGGCAGGTTATTCGCCTGCAATTCCAGCGCAGTCTTGTAATACGCAATGGCGCGATCATAATTCTTCTTGCTGAGCTGGACTTCTCCAGCATAGGTCAGTGCCACAATATCCTTGGGGTTACGTTTAAGCCAGACATCCAATGCCTTGTCGGCGTCATCCTGGCGGCCCGCCAATTCCAGTGCGTGAAGCTTGAGTACAAACGTGGCCGACAGCGGTTCGGTACCCAATGCGCGGTCGTAACTGTCCACCGCTTCCTTGTACTGCTTTTGGGTCGCGCGAATATTGGCCTCTTGAACATAGCCAAAACTGGATTTCGGATAGTCCTTCTGCGCTTTCTGTGCCAAGGCAAGTGCTTCGCTATAGTTCTTGTTCGTCAGGCGCAGTGAAATCGCCATTTCCATCAAGCTCATATCCTGCGGATTGAGCGCGCGCGCCTGTTCCACCGAAGCGATCGCGGCTTGTTTGTCGCCTGCGGCATTTTGCACCTGTGCGAGTTTGGCCCACGCCACCGGCGAGCGTGGCTGCAGAATGGTCAGACGCGTGAAGTTGGCCACCGCATCGGCGGTCTTGCCCTGGCTCATGTTGATGCCGCCCTGAACATCGATCAATTCTGGTGCATCGGGTGAGGTGGCCAAACCCGTCTGTACAGCTTCCATGGCTTCCCGGGCTTTGCCCAGAGACATCAGGTAACGCGCCAGGATGGCACTGGTTCTGATTTTTTTCGGATCGCTGGCTTGCGCACGTTGCAAGACGCCCAGCACATCTTCAGGTGACGCCCCCAGCTGCAACTTCAGTTCAGCCAACGCCAGCAAGCCAGCGGTATCTTTGTCATTTTTTTTGACGTAGTCTTCGAGCCGTTTCAGCGCCTCCGGCCCCTTGCCATCCGCCTTGTCCATACGCGCCAGCACGTTGACAGCGAAGAAGTAGTTCGGATCGAGTTGCAACGCTTTCTCCAACATGGCCCGTGCATAAGCCATATCTTTTTTCGCAACGCCGATACCGGCGCGCAGACTATAGGGCACGGGCGAACCGGGGATTTTTTTCTCAAGCGCATCAATCGCCTTGTGCGCCTTGTCGAACTCTTGTTTCTGGGTGAGTGCGCCAATCAAAATAAGATCGGCCTGAATACTGGTTCCCTGCGCGTGTGTGGCTTGTTCGAGTTGGGCCATGGCACGCTCCGGATCGCCGCCGGCCATGCTGGTCACAGCGAGCCCAGTCAGCGCGCCGCGTGCCAGACGATCGGATTTCGCCGCCCGTGCCAGATGCTTGTTGGCCTGTTCCATCTCGCCCAGCAGCAAATAGGCTTCACCCATAATCGCATTCAACTCGGGATCTTCCGGGTTCTGTTCAAGCAGCGGCTTGAGCAAATCCACCGCGGCCGAGGCACGGCCGCTGCGCATGTAGATAACAGCAGTCAGACGGCGTACGGAAGCGCTGCCCGGCGCCATATCGCCGGCTTGTTTCAGATACGGCTCCGCCTGTGCCGCGTTGCCCAAACTTATTTCGATCTGGGCCGCCAGCATAAGGGCGGGCCAGTAGTTGGGCGCAAGCTTGAGGGCTTTCTGCACTTCCGCCTGCGCCTCCTTGCCCTTGCCGTTTTGCACATGAATCCGTGCATTCAGGTAAGGTCCCAGTGGAGATTTCGGCGCCAGACTCTTGACCGTCTCCATCTCTTTGAGTGCCTGATCGCTTTCTTTCAGTGCCAACAGAATTTCGGTGGCCATGATGTGCGGCCGCACATCCTTGGGGTCAACGTCGCCCGCCTGTTTGGTAAATTCGAGTGCGGACCGCAATTCGCCGCGCACCGTGCGCAGGTTGGCACGGAACAGCAGGATTTCGATATTCTTCGGCGCACGCTTGGAAATGTCTGCTGCGATCTCGTCGGCGGCCTGAAAACCTCCCGTCATCGCGGCCAGACGCGCGAGACCAAAATGGGCGCTGATCGCATTCGGATTCAGCTTGATCGCTTCGTTGTACTGGATCTCTGCTTCTTTCGTTTTCTTCTGGTACAACAGGCCATCACCCTGGCTGGCGAGCACCTCGGCACGCGCCGAAGCGTCACCTGCAAGCTGCGGATCGAGTTGCTCTAGAATCTTAAACTCACCGCTCTGCAAGGCCGACTTGGCGAGTAGTGGCAAAACCAGATTCGCGTCGAACTTCAAATCCAGGGCACGCTGTAATTCCTTTATCGCGTCCTTGTGCGAGCCATTGTCCAAATAAGCCTTGCCGAGCATATAGCGCGCGCGACCATTGTTTGCATCCTTTTGCAACGCATTTTTCAAGTAGATAATGGCTGCGGCCTTATCGCTCTTTTCCAGCGCAGCATTGGCTTTTTCAATTTGCGTTTCGGCAGATTGAAAACGGTCGCAGCCCGCGAGCAAACCAACAACCAGCAACGCCAAACCCAGTGACCTGAAGCAGCCGCCCAGGCAAAAAAGATTCCGATTCCCAAACATGTGCTTCCCCCTATTTGGCTTCGATGCCGAAGCGTTTCATCAAATCGTACAAGGTCGGGCGGCTCACGCCCAACAATTCGGATGCCCGGGCAATATTATTGTCCGTGTGCGCCAGCGCGCGCAGTACCGCACGGCGCTCGGCTTCGTCGCGTACCTGGCGCAGATTCAGACTGAAATCGGCATCGGTCACGGCCGTGGTTTGCAGACCGATGTCGTCGGCGCCGATCATGCCGCCCTCACTCATGATCACGGCGCGCTTGATGCAGTTTTCCAGTTCGCGCACGTTGCCCGGCCAGGTGTGCCGCTCCAGCCGCGCCAGTGCTTCCTCCGACAAGCCTAGTGCCGGGCGATTCTGCTCCGCCGCAAAACGATGCACAAAATCGTGGGCCAGCAGCACTGCATCGCCGATGCGGTCGCGCAGCGGCGGAATGTCGATGGTGACTTCGGTCAGGCGGTAAAACAAATCCTGCCGGAAGGTTCCCGTCTGAATCAGGCTGGACAGATCGCGATGGGTGGCACAGATCACACGCACATCGACACTGATTTCCTGCCGACCGCCCAGACGTTCGATGGTGCGCTCTTGCAAAAAGCGCAGCAACTTGGCTTGCAATGCGCCCGGCAAATCGCCGATCTCGTCCAGAAACAGGGTGCCGCCGGAGGCCAGTTCGATTTTGCCCGGCGATTGCTTGACAGCGCCGGTGAAGGCGCCCTTCTCGTAGCCAAACAATTCGCTTTCCAGCAGTGCTTCAGGAATCGCGGCACAATTGAGCGCGACAAAGCGCTGGCCCTTGCGTTCGGAACGGTCGTGCAGCGCGCGCGCCAGCAATTCCTTGCCGGTGCCAGTTTCGCCATAGAGCAGAATGGTGGCATTGGTCGGCGCCAGTTTTTCGACACTACGGCACACGCGCTGCATGGCCGGGTCGCGCGTCAACAAACCATGGAAACTGTCGTTGCCGAGTTTTTCGGCGAGGCGACGATTTTCTTGCCGTAATTCGTAGAGATGAAAAGCGCGCGTGATGATAAGGCCGAGCAATTGCACATCAAACGGTTTGGCGCAAAAATCGTAGGCACCCTGGCCAATGGCTTTCACCGCATTTTCCCGTTCGTGCTGGCCGGAAAAAACGATCAAACGCGTTTGCGGCGCCAACGCCATGATCTCTTGCAATAGAGCGAAGCCTTCCTCGGTGGTGTCGGGATGTGGTGGCAGACCCAGATCCATGGTCACCACCGGCGGCTCGAAGCGGCGCAAGGCACTGATCGCCGAGACGCGATCTTCGGCCAGGATCACTTCGTATTGATCGAACGCCCACTTGAGCTGTTTTTGCAGCCCCGGGTCGTCTTCAACGATCAATAGAATCGGTTTTGCACTTGCCATGAATTCTGCCTGGACGTGAGATATCGTTTTTTTGAATGCAAGCGGCTATTGTATGCCGACCGGCCGGTGGCGCCGCAAAAAGATTTTTACAGTCGTACCCTGTCCTGCCGTGCTCATAACCTCCACGTCGCCGCCGAGGGTGCGAATGTACTCGCGGCTCTCATACATACCCAGCCCGGTGCCGCGGCTCTTGGTCGATTCAAACGGTTGAAACAGTTTGCTGCGCAGGAATTCCGGCGTCATGCCAATGCCATCGTCCTCGACTTGCAACACGATCTGATCGGCGCTGTGGTCAGCGCATTTCAGCCGGATCGGGCACCGCATCGTTGTGTGGGTTCCATTTTGAAGTTCCTGGCGTGACAACACGGCGTCCTGCGCATTGGCCAGCAAGTGACGAATCACGCGCTCCAGTTTTTCCGGGTTGGCCACCACTTCTTGTGCGGCCGATCCATTCGCCTCCAGTACCGGCGGAACCGGCGCGGATTTGAAACTGGCCACTGCACGCGTGCAAACCTCATACGCATCGACGACCACCGCCTGCTCCGAAGGCATGCGCGCATCCTGCAATTGGTCCAGCAAGCGCTTCATGCGCTCGACCGAATTGGCCACTGTATCGAGCAGGTCTTTCTGAAAATCCGGGCGCTCGATCAACCGCGGCGCATTGGTCGAAATCAAATCAAGCTGGCTCACCAGATTTTTCAAGTCGTGCACGATGAATGCACTCATCTTGTTGAACGATTCGAATTGCCGCGCCACCAGCAATTCCTTGGCGACGCGTGCCTGCGCCAGATAACTGGCGGCTTGCCGGCCCGCGACCTTGAGCAGGTCGTGCACTTCCCAGTTGGTCTGCAATCCGCCATGTGGTTCGCTCAATACGACAAAGCCCGTCAACTCCGACTGCCACAGCAGGGGCACCACCAATCGCGCACCCGTTTGCTGACGCAGCCACTCGGGAATCATGGGATTGAAATCCCCGGCATCGCGCGCTTCCAGATCGATCACCCAACCTTTTTGATCGAGCGCCTGAACCATGGACGAATTGGCTTCCAGCGCTTGCACCGGTGCGGGCATATTCCGATGCGTCGCCAATTCGTAACGTGTGCCATGCCTCAACCAAAGTTGTCCGCGCGGGCTCTCGACCAGTTGGGCAATCGCTTCCAGGGCACACGCCTCAATCGTCTTGTCGGCGGTATTCGACGCCAAGAGTTGCGTGAACTTCAACCATTGCTCGCGATAGTCGAACTGGTAGGAAAAGAAATGTTTCGAGACAAACACCCGCACGCGCGAGCGGAATTGTTTCGAGGCCAGCAGCGTGATGAAAAACACGCTGCCCATGAACAGCACAACGATTTGCGCCACTTCGCCCCAGGCGCCGCCGGTATAACGGATGTAATACCCACCCAGCGCCAGGCCAAGCAGATACAGACCACTGATCAAACCGATCGAGGATTGAAACACCACCTGACGGGAAATCTGGATATCGATCGACCAGGAGCGGTTGCGCGCCGCCGCCACCGCCAGCAAGGGCACCATCACCGTATTGACAATGCCGCGTGCCGCCCATAGCGGGTTGTTCTGTACACGAAACAAGAGGAAGTCGGCGTACAGAATGAAATCAAACACCAGCAAACCGCCGATACCGAACACGAGGAACTTCAAGCGCCAGCGCGTTTCGGTATTGGCGCGTCGATACAGATTTTCCAGCCCGACCAATCCGGCCACAATCAAGAGCAACAATAGCGTCGCCCACAGCGGACTTGCCTGTATGGAAGCCAACACCATCGCAACGGAAAACAGCAGACTGATCACCCACACCACGGATAACATTCGCCCGCTTGGTTTTTCCCATAGTTGCGCAATCAGGCGTCGTGGATTGCTCACTTGCAAACTGCCAATGAACAAGACCCAGATGCAGATGCGCAGACTCTCTGTCAGCGGCAGACTGCGCGCCGCCCAAGGCGCCTCGAGATCGATGAAGATCAGCCCGATCGACCACAACACGCCGCTCCACAGGGCGGCGGCAAACAGCCCGCCCCGCACATCGCCACGCCAACCCATGGATACAAGCAGCGCCAGCAAGCCATTGGCTGCGGCAGCGAAGGAAAAAAGGTAGACCAGGGAAGAAGAGAACATGGCGCAGGATTATATGGCGGGGCGAGCATCAACCACCGCCGAAGTGGGCTCTACCCGACCCCTCAGACTAGCGTGCGCCGCGCGCCCACAAGACCACTTGTACAGTCTGGAACAAGATCAGCAGGTCGAGAAAGATCGATTGGTTCTTGATGTAATACAGATCATATTGCAGTTTCTCGCGCGCATCCTGAATCGTCGCGCCGTAGCTGTAACGCACCTGTGCCCATCCAGTCAGACCCGGTTTGACCGAGTGACGGGCGTTGTATAGCGGAATTTTTTCAGTCAATTGCTTGACGAAGAAGGGGCGCTCGGGACGCGGCCCAACGATGCTCATTTCACCGCGCAGCACGTTAATCAATTGCGGCAGTTCATCAATGCGCGTCAACCGGATGAACTTGCCGACACGGGTAATGCGGCTATCGTTCTTCTGCGCCCATTGCGGCTTGTTCGAGGTTTCCGCGTTCTGGCACATGCTGCGCAGTTTGTAGATCACAAAATTGCGCCCACCGCGGCCCACACGCACCTGACTGTAAAACGCCGAACCTGGGCTTTCCAGCTTGATCGCCAATACCGTGATCAAGAGTACCGGCAACATCAACAACAAAATCAGGCTCGAAGCCACAATGTCGAACACGCGCTTGGCCGCTGCCGTCCATGCATCGCGGCGGAACCCCTGGCCAAAAATCAGCCAGCTGGGCGAGAGAGAATCGAGCAAAACCTGGCCACTCTGCCGTTCGAAGAAAGCAGAAAAATCAGTGACTCTCAGACCGCGCATCTTGCATTTGAGCAATTCGTTGACCGGCAGTCCGCCATCCCGGCGTTCACTGATGGCCGCCACGATTTCATGCGCATTCAATTGCCGCACTGCCTGACGGATGCCCATGCCGTTGGGCAGAATTTTTGCCGAACTGACGCTTTGACGCGTGCTGTTCAAAGGTAAAAAACCGACGATTTCAAGATCAGGATAAAGTGCCGCCGTCTGTTCCACCAAATGCGCGCTATCCCCCGTGCCCAGCACCAGCAGACGCCGCTGGGCAATCGCCGGATTACCGGAGCGCAGCATGATCAGCCGCAAAGTGATGATCATGGCAAACCCGATTGCCGACGCCAGCACCAACACCCCGCGCCCCACATAGGTCGTCGGCAGTGCATAAAACATCAAGCCACTCAGACCAATACCGATCAACCAGGCAAACGCCACCCGCGATACCACATCGGAGGAACGCTCACGGGCAGAAAACTGGTAGTGCCCAACCGCCGCCAGCGAAACAATCATCAACAGCGGGAAGGCCAGCGTGGAAGCCGGCATCAGATAGGTCTGATCCAGCGAAACACTGCCAAAACGCAGGACAACTCCCGCGAAGTAAGCAACGAAAAACAACAACAACTCAACGACTGCGGTCAATAAGGACCGCACGCTGATGAAGTGGCCAAACAAATGGATCATTGTTTCCCCCAAAAGAACCCGTCGTTGCTTTTCTATAATGCTGCATTGCAAGCTGGATGCATATTAATCGCTTTGTACAGGAACGCCACCCCGCGACGGTATAAATTTTTTAACAACCGCGACACTTTTGTCCAGCCCTTGTCTATCCGGTGGAATGCGGGGCACGCACCATTTTGAACACCTGCGGATGACGGTAGCGAATTATTTTCACTGCGGTTAGAATGCGTGCGTAATAAGAACCGCAACGGAGCCTGCCCTCAGGGGGCGTGCATCCGTTCAGATAAAACGAGGGGGAAGTCTTGCGTTGTCCGATCTCTCGCCTTGTTGTCTGCATTCATTGCTGTTGTTGATAATAAAGGAAACGTCATGGGCATGACCGAAAAACTCAAGAGGCGCGCACTGGGAACGATTGCTGTGATAACGCTGGCTGCGGCAGCCGGATGCGCAAGCAATTTGCCGCCCGCCCCCAAAAGCGCCGATGGCAGCCAGCCGAATTACCTGATCGGCCCGGGTGACAACGTCAACATCATCGTCTGGCGCAATCCTGAATTGTCGATGTCCGTTCCGGTGCGCCCGGATGGTATGGTCACCACGCCACTGGTGGAAGATGTCCCTGCCAGCAACAAGACGCCGACCGAACTCGCGCGCGATCTGGAAAAAGCGCTGTCGAAATACATCCAGTCCCCGGTGGTCACCGTCATCGTGACCGGCTTTGTCGGTCCCTACTCGCAACAGATCCGCGTTGTCGGTCAAGCCGCACGACCGCAAGCCCTGTCCTATCGATCGCGCATGACGCTGATGGATGTGATGATTGCCGTAGGCGGTACCAATGATTTTGCCGCCGGCAACCGCGCCATCCTGTTGCGCAGCGAAAACAATCAGGAGTACGGAATTCGTATCGACGACTTGCTGAAAAAGGGCGACCTCTCGGCCAATGTGGAAATGCGTCCGGGCGATGTCATCGTCATTCCGGAAAGCTGGTTTTAACCAGCGACTTGGCGCTCGTTTTTTGAGTGCCTAGTCGATTGGCTATGCAGCGCATTAACTCCAGCGTCTTCACCACCCGGTTCCTAAAGTTTATTTGATTGATCCGTCACGGCGCGTTGTGCGCCGTGCGTTTGCCTAGAAACGCAGCATCGCTGCAGTAGTGTGAGCCATGTCGAATATTATTGAGCAGTTACTTGGGTATCTGAAATCCATCTGGCAATACCGCTGGATCGGGTTGGGGGTGAGCTGGGCTGTCGCCTTGCTGGCAGCGCTCTTTGTTTATCAAATTCCCAACCGTTATGAGGCGTCGGCGCGCCTGTATGCCGACACGCAATCCGTTCTCAAACCGCTGCTCTCGGGCATGGCCGTGCAGCCCAATGTCGAGCAGCAGCTGGCCATCATCAGCCGCACATTGATCAGCCGCCCGAATGTGGAAAAGGTATTGCGCATGACCGACCTCGATCTGTCGGCCAAAACACAACGTGACCGCGACGAGTTGATCGATGCGGTCTCGCAAAGCATGGCCATCAAAACGGCTGGGCAAAATCTCTACACCATCAGCTTCATTCACGAAGACCCGGAAACTGCGCGCCGCGTCGTGCAAGCCTTCCTGTCCCTGTTCGTCGAATCCAGCGTCGGCGACAAGCGCAAGGACAGCGATTCCGCGCGGCGCTTTCTGGACGACCAGATCAAAGCCTACGAACAAAAACTGGTTCAGGCAGAAAATGCGCTGAAGGAATTCAAGCAGAAAAACCTCGGTGTCATGCCCAATGCCGGCAGTGATTTTGTCGGCCGCATCAGTGAGGCCACCAATCAACTCAATCAAGCCAAATTGGAACTGCATGAACAGGAACAGATCCGCGAAGCCCTGCGCCAACAGATGACGGGTGAAGCCCCTTCGCTGATTGGCGACACGAACAGCGTTCAAACCGGCTTGGCGCCAGAACTCGACAGCCGTCTGGAAGCCCTGAAGAAAAATCTCGATGGTCTGCGCATGCAATACACCGACCAACACCCGGACGTGATTCAGACCAAACGCTTGATTGCTGAGCTGGAAAAACAACGCGCGGAAGAAATCAAGCAGCGGCGCGCGCAGGGCACTGTTGCAGCGGATGCGCAAAACCCGATTTATCAGCAACTGCGTGTCTCGGCCATGCAAGCGGAATCTAACATCGTCTCCTTGCGCACCCGTGTGAAGGAATTTGAATCTCGTCTGACTGATCTTAAGAAAAACGCCAATACAGTGCCGCAGATTGAAACCGACCTGGTGCAATTGAACCGCGACTACGAAATCAACAAGAAAAACTACGAATCGCTGCTCTCACGACGCGAGCAGGCGCAGATCTCAGGCGATATGGAAGCTTCGGCCGGGGTGGCCGATTTCAAGATCATTGATCCGCCGCGCGTGCCGCCCAAACCGTCCTATCCGAACCGTATTCTGCTACTCGTGGGCGGTTTGGTCGGCGCACTGGGCGGGGGCATTGCCGTCGCCCTGTTGCTGTCGCAGATCCGTCCCACCTATGGCAACCGCAACAGTCTGCGTGAAGACCTCGGACTGCCTGTACTGGGAACTGTTGCCTTGATCTGGACCCCGGCGCAAAAACTTCTGCGACGACGCAGTTTGCTCTTGTTTCTTTCGGGAACGGGTGGCTTGGTGTTTTGTTACAGCCTGTTTTTAGGGATTGCCGCTTGGTATCAACTCAAGTGAGCGAGCCAATGAATCGGATATGTTGAGGACGGTATGAGCTTAATTGAACGCGCCATGGGTGACCAGGGCAAACAGCCAAAAAAAACTGCAGCAACGCCGGAGTCGTCCACGCCTGAGCACTCGTCCCTGATCGAACGCGCGGTCGCACAGCAGCCCGCACCCGCCGCACAAGCCGTGCCGCCCACGACGGCGGTGGCCGAAACCGTCCGCGCCAATGCACCGACCCCGCGCCGAGCCACTACGCCAGCACCCACGGAAAATGTCACTGACAAGACCATTTCCATCTCAATCGATAAAATGCGCGAAGCCGGTATGGTGACCCCAGATGGTGCCAACATCGAGGTCAACGCGGAATTTCGCATCATCAAGCGCCCGCTGCTGGAGAATGCATTCTCCCGTGGCGGACAGGCGACCGGCACACACTCCAATACGGTGATGATTACCAGCGCCATCCCCGGCGAAGGCAAGAGTTTTTGCGCGATGAATCTGGCCATGAGTCTGGCCATGGAGCCCGATCACAACGTCATTCTGGTGGATGCCGATGTGCACCGTTTCACGACACTGCGCGAACTTGGCGCTGAGGCCCAGCTGAAACATGCGCGCGGGCTCATTGACTTGTTACACGACCCGGCATTGCCGATCGAACATTGCATTCACCGCACCAATATCGACAAACTGATGATCCTGCCCTTCGGGCATTTTCAATCACGTGCAACGGAATTGTTCGGCAGCCGCAGCATGCTGGAGCGCATCGATCAGTTGTGCGCGCGTTATCAGAACAGCATGATCGTCTTCGACTGCCCACCCATTCTGGCAACCACCGAAGCGCGCGTACTTGCCGGGTTGATGGGGCAAGTCGTGCTCATCATTGAAGCCGAACGGACCACGCGCGACCAGGTAAAAGAAGCCCTCGGCTACATCGAGAGCGCCAATGTGGTCGGCACGATTTTGAACAAGAACCTCAACAAGGCCGCACACGATTACTACGCGAGCTACTACTATGCAGCCGCCTGAGCACGTAGCCGCCCGCACACGTTCTGAACAATTCATCCACCTGCGACCGGCTGCGTACACCACGGTGCTGGCGGTGTTGCTGTGCGTTCCCGTTCTTTCAAACGCACAAAACTCCGCCATCGCCAATGCCAGCCGCTCCGCCAGTGGGCTGAAATTTTCACTCGGCGGCGAAGTGACATTTACCGACAACATCGGCCTGCGCAGCTCCAACGAAACGGCCGGTTCGATCTGGCGCGTCACTCCCGGCTTGAGCTGGAACCATCAGTCATCTCATCTGACCAGTCATGTCGGTCTGGGCTGGTCGTTCACTACCACCAGCCCGAGCAATGGTTCGGATACTTCGCAGCTCACTCTAGACTCCAATCTTCAAGGCGCCTTTCTCGATCGCGACCTGCTGATTGATGTCACTGGCCGCATTGCCAATCAGGACAGTTCGCCGTTCAGCATCCCGACCCCGGCGGGTGGTTCCGGCTACAACAACCAGGTGCAAACCCGCTACTTCTCGGTCAGCCCGTCCTACCGCAATCACCTTGGCGGTTGGGATTATCAGGTGGGTTATCGCCTCAGCAACAGCTCCGCCAGCAATAGTGCCCTGACCACCAGCACCAGCCAAGGCGTCAATGCCAATATCAACAATGGCCGCAGCAGCCCGATCCTGGTCACTTCTCTGCTTGCCAACAGCCAGCGTTACGAAACCAGCAATCGGCCCAGCTACTCGATCACGACCACCCAGTTGCGCGAAGACTGGCATGTCAACAATCAACTGTCGCTTTTTGCCAGCGGCGGTAATGAATATGATGGCTACCTTCTGCAAAATTCCAATAACGCGATCTACGATGCCGGTTTTTCCTGGCTTCCGGGCCCGCGCACCAGCCTCAGTGTCACAGCCGGCCACCGCTATTATGGCGAAAGCCATTCGATCAGTCTGAGCCACCGCACCCGCAGAACTGTATGGCAGTTTTCCAGCAGCAAATCGGCGGTGCACTCCCAGGATCAATTTGCCGCTCTGGAACTGGTTACGACTGCTGAATTTCTTGCAAGGATCCCCGACTCTGCGGATCGCGCGAGAATTGAAGCTTTGTTACGAACGCTAAACGGTGGCGTACTGCCAGCAGTGGTTGGAGCGCAACTGGCTGCCGTCTTAAGCGACAGTGAGATTTTGAGCGAGAAACAAAACCTGTCGGTGACCTGGCTCGGAGTCAACAACACTGTGATCTTTTCGGCTTTCCGTGGGACTAGTTCGCAGATATCAAACAATCTGATTACCGCCAGCTTCAGCGGTACCAGTACTTTGAGCCTTGGCAACGAAATTAAACAACGCGGGTATTCACTGCTCTGGAGTTACAAATTGTCAGCGCAGAGCAGCGCAAATCTGGCCTACACAAACACGCTGAGTGAAGCCGCACAGACCGGGCTGGAGACCGATGCCAAGACCTTGAGCCTGGGCTACGAACGCCGTCTGAGCGCGAAAACCAGTGTTGGCGGCAGCGTCCGGCATTTCAAGAGCACGTCCTCCGCCAATAACGACGTGACGGAAAATGCCGTGACCGCCCACATCCGCACCGAATTCTGATGCCATGTACAACGAGTTTTTCGGGTTGCACAGCCCCCCGTTCCGCCTCACGCCGGATGCCAACTTTCTCTACCTGAGCAAGGGCCACAGCAAGGCACTGTCCTTTCTGCGCTACGGTGTGTACAAGGAAGAAGGCTTCATCGTCGTCACCGGCGAAGTGGGTACCGGCAAGACCACGCTGATTCAAAGTCTGGTCACTTCACTCAACAAGAATGAAGTGATCGCCGGCAAGGTCGTGTACTCGCGCCTGAACGCCGACGATTTGTTACGCACGGTGCTGGCGTCGTTCAATCTGCGTTACGACAATCTCTCCAAGACCGGCATGCTACGCACGCTGGAAGAATTCTTCCAGTTCAACCGGCGTGGCAACAAACGCGTGCTTCTGATCGTCGATGAAGCACAAAACCTGACGGCCGAAGCGCTGGAAGAATTGCGCATGCTGTCCAATCTCGAACTGGATGGCGAACCGCTGCTGCAAACCTTTCTGCTCGGTCAGCCGGAGTTTCGCCGCATGATGCAGGCGCCTGAATTCCGTCAACTGTTGCAGCGGGTCACCGCCGCCTACCACCTCGGCCCGCTGGAACAGGAAGAGGTATCGGACTATGTGCTCTACCGCCTGCATATTGCCGGCTCTAGCGGCAAGCCCACGTTTGCACCCGGCGTCTCCGCCACTTTGTACCGTCATACCGGCGGCATCCCGCGCCGCCTGAATACATTGTGCGACCGTGTGATGTTGTCCGCCTTTCTGGATCACGTCGATCGCATCGATAGCGAACGCGTCGAAACCGTGGCCAATGAACTGGAAACTGAACTGGGCGGCGCTATTGCCACCGATGCCGACACCCATCGCGCCGTGGGAGAAAATACCCTGGGATTGAATGGTTATGACAAGCAAGCTGTCGCCCCCCTCGACAAGGAGCACTTGACGCCGCAGCAACAGCAAGGCCTGTCGCGTCTGGAACAGACCATGGACGAAATGCGGCGCGCGCTGCGCAACCTGCTCGGTCCGGGCCGCTAAGGGTTTGCGTATGGCGAGTTCTCCGGTTCTGTGCATCGTCGGCGCCCGTCCCAATTTCATGAAAATCGCGCCCATCGTGCGCGCCTTCGAGCAACACAATCCCCCCATCCCCTACCGCCTGATTCATACCGGCCAGCACTACGACGTGCGTATGAGCGAACAGTTGTTTGCCGATCTGGGGATCCCCGCGCCGCACCTGAACCTGGAAGTTCATTCCGGCAGCCACGCGCAACAAACCGCAGCGGTGATGGCGCGCATCGAACCCGTCATCGACGAGTCACAACCGTCTTGTATTCTCGTGGTCGGCGACGTCAATTCGACGCTGGCTTGCGCCCTGGTCGCCAGCAAGAAAGGGGTGCCGGTCGTGCATGTAGAAGCCGGGTTGCGCAGCTACGACCGCGCCATGCCGGAAGAAATCAACCGCGTACTCACCGACGCGATTTCCGATGTCTTGTTCACGACCGAGGCCTCGGCACTGCCCAATCTGCAACGCGAAGGCATTGCCGAAGACAAGGTGATCTTTGTCGGCAATGTGATGATCGACAGCGTATTGCAAAACCGTGAGCATGCACTGGCGCCGCAGGCCACCCTGGCGGCGCACGGCGTCGCTGACGCTGCATCGCTGGCGCAGGGCCGGTATGCGCTGGCCACCCTGCACCGGCCATCGAATGTCGATGAAGAACAACCGCTGCGCCAAGTGTTCGACATCCTGTGCGATACCGCGCAGAAATTGCCGGTGATTTTTCCCGCCCACCCGCGCACACATAAAAAGCTCGAGAGCTTCGGTTGGTTAACGTCTCTGCAGGAAAACCATGTGCATCTGCTGCCCCCCGTGGGCTATCTGGAAATACTGGGCTTGATGCAACACGCCACCGTGGTGCTCACCGATTCCGGCGGCTTGCAGGAAGAAACCACCGCGCTCGGCGTACCCTGTCTGACCGTGCGCGAAAACACCGAACGTCCGATCACCATCGAACAAGGCACCAATGTGCTGGTCGGGCGCGACCGCTCCCTCATCGCGCAACACATCGCCGAGATCCTGAGCCATGGCGGCAAGCGCGGCCGTATACCCGCACTCTGGGATGGCCGCGCCGCCGAACGCATCGCCGATCATCTCTGGCGCACCCTCTATGCGGAGCGTGCTGCATGAAAGCCGCTGCGCGCAACTCTATGCTCAAGCACGCCCTCACTGTCGATGTGGAAGATTATTTCCAGGTCTGGGCGCTGTCGTCGCAGATCGACCGCAACAGTTGGGAATCGCGTCCCTGCCGCATCGAGCGCAACGTCGATACCATCCTGCAATTGTTCGCGCAACATCAAGCCCAGGCCACCTTCTTCACCCTGGGTTGGGTCGCCGAACGTTACCCGCAGGTGATCAAAAAAATTGTGGCTGCGGGACATGAACTGGCCAGTCACGGTTACGCACACGATCGTGTGAGCGATCTGACTCCGACGCAATTGCGTGACGACTTGACGCGCGCCAAGGGTCTGCTCGAAGACATTGGCGGTCAACCCGTACGCGGCTATCGCGCGCCGAGTTTTTCCATCGGCAAGCACAACCTGTGGGCGCTGGATGTGATTGCCGACACCGGCCATCACTACAGCTCCAGCATTTATCCCGTCAAGCATGATCATTACGGCATCCCCGATGCGCCGCGCTTTGCCTTTCGCCACGCCAACGGCTTGCTGGAAATTCCCGTCACGACCACGCGTGTGCTGGGACGCAATCTGCCCGCCGGGGGTGGCGGCTACTTTCGCTTGCTGCCCTACGCCGCGTCGCGCTGGATGATTCAGCGCGTACAGGAACAGGACGGTCAATCCAGCATGTTTTATTTTCACCCCTGGGAAATCGATCCCGAACAGCCGCGCATCGACGGCATCAGCTGGAAATCGCGCTTCCGCCACTACAACAATCTCGACCGCATGCACGGTAAACTCGCGCGCCTGTTGCGCGATTTCCGCTGGGGGCGCGCCGATGCCGTCTTCGCCGAACAACTCAAGATCTGATCCGTGTCCGACAACAGCACAATCAACATTGTCCCGCTGCAAACGAGCGACCAAGCTGCCTGGAATGCGTATGTGTTTGCACATGCCGACGGCACGTTTTTCCATCGCGCCGAGTGGCAGACGATCATCGAACAAGCTTTCGGCCACCGCACTTTTTTTGTGCTGGCCCGCCGTGGTGAAAAAATATGTGGCGTGTTGCCGCTGGGTTTTGTCACCAGCCTGCTGTTTGGCAAAGCGTTGGTGTCCAATCCCTTTTGTGTCTATGGCGGCATTCTCGCCGATGACGATGAAGTGCGTGCCACGCTGCATGCTCACGCCAGCGCGCAGGCCAAATCGCTGGGTGCGAGCCATCTCGAATACCGGCACCAACAACGACAATTGCCGCAGCTGGTCACGCAAAATCTGTACTACACCTTTCGCAAGGAAATTCTGCCCGAGGTCGAGGCCAACCTGAATGCCATCCCGCGCAAACAGCGCGCAGTGGTACGCAAGGGTATTGACGCCGGCCTGCATGGCGAGATCGACAGCGGCACCGAACGCTTTTTCGCCTGTTATGCCGCCAGCGTGCATCGGCTTGGCACACCCGTGTTTTCCAAACGCTATTTCGCCTTGCTGAAGAAAACCTTTGGCGACGATTGCGAAGTGCTGACCATCTGCACCCCGGAAGGTGAAGCCGTCTCCAGTGTCTTGTCGTTTTATTTCCGCGATACCGTGCTGCCCTACTACGGTGGCGGCAGCGAACGCGCACGCGACACGCGCGCCAACGATTTCATGTACTGGGACTTGATGCGCCGCGCCTGCGAACGCGGGCTCAAGGTATTCGACTACGGTCGCAGCAAGGAAGGCACCGGCGCGTTTTCCTTCAAGAAAAACTGGGGCTTCGAGCCGCAGCCGCTGCACTATGAATTCGATCTGGTGAACTGCACCGAGATCCCGCAACACAACCCGCTGAACCCGAAATATCAATTGTTCATCAAGCTGTGGCAGAAACTGCCGCTGCCCGTCGCCAACCTTCTTGGGCCCCATATCGTGCGCGGCCTAGGGTAATTTAGGAAAGCATCATTGCCGCGTTCGCCGTGGTAAAAATTTCATCAACGATGCAAGATATCCTCTATCTGGCCCACCGTATTCCCTACCCGCCCAACAAGGGTGACAAGGTACGTTCGTACAACATCCTGGAATATCTGACGCAACGCTATCGGGTGCATCTGGGCACCTTTGTCGATCACCCCGACGACTGGCAGCATGTACCCGCTTTGAAGGAACGTTGCGCTTCGGTGCAAATCCTGCCGCTATCGCGCTGGCAGGGCCGCCTGCGTTGTCTGTCCGGTTTTCTGCGCGGCCAGGCACTGAGTGTAGCCTGGTATCGCGATGCAGAAATGCAGCGCTGGGTCGATGCCACGGTGGCGCGTCACCACATTCAATCGTGCGTGATTTTTTCAGCGGCGATGCAGCAGTTTGCCGATCAAGCCAAGCTGGAAACCGTGCTTGATCTGGTCGATGTCGATTCGGAAAAATGGCGCCGCTATGCCGACGATCATGCGTTCCCACTCTCCTGGGTCTATCGTCGCGAAGCCGCCGCCTTGTTGCGCTATGAAAGTGCGAGCGCACTGAAAAGCCGCATCACCTTGCTCAGCACGCCCGCCGAAGCCGCCTTGCTCGCAGCACGCGCGCCGGAGTGCGCCCACAAACTTGGCTCGATGCAAAACGGTGTCGACACACAGCGCTTCGCCCCCGACCTCGAAGCCGCATCGCCATATCCGAACCAGCGGCCCGTCATGATCTTTACCGGCGCGATGGATTACTGGCCCAATATCGATGCCGTGCGCTGGTTTACCAGCGACATCCTGCCCCTGATTCGCGCACAGCAACCAGACGCCGTGTTTTATATCGTCGGTAGCAACCCGCACGCGCAAGTGCGTGCGCTGCATGATGGCAAAACCGTCTTCGTTACGGGCACGGTACCCAGCATTCAACCGTATCTGCAACACTCCACCCTGGCGGTAGTGCCAATCCGCATCGCGCGCGGGATTCAAAACAAGGTGCTGGAAGCAATGGCCATGGCCAAGGCCGTGATCGTGACCACCGAATGCGCCCGCGCACTCGGCGATCCAGCACAGCTACCGCTGTGTGCGGTTGCTGATGGTACCAATGCGGCCGCCGCTTTTGCCGTGCAAACGGTCACGTTGTTGCAACAACACACGCAGGCAAAAAACCTCGGGCAACAGGCGCGCAACTTTGTACAAAACGAGTACAACTGGCCGACGCGGTTGGGAATATTGGATACACTGCTGCCTGCCCATAGCACACAGGGTGCGCCAAAATAACCAGAAAATATTGAAGCTATCACAGGGGAAATCTTGAATTCAGACACCCGAACTGCCGCGTTACAGCAACTCTGGCGTCAGCAAGCCATCGCCCTGCTGCTCGTGTTGTCGTTAATCGTGATTACCTGGCTGCCCGCTTATCAATTGCTGATCGGAATCTGGAACAGCAACGGTACCTATACGCATGGCTACTTGATCGCGCCGATTTCCCTCTATCTGGCCTGGCAAATGCGTGAACACTGGCTCACCACTGCGCCTCAGCCCTGGTGGACGATACTGAGCGTCATTGCTGTCTGCAGCCTGCTCTATACTTTCGGCATGATGGGGGATCTGGTCGGCGTGCAACATGCTGCCGCCGTGCTGATTGTGATTGCAGTGTGTGCCTTCTTTCTTGGGCCGTCCGCCAGCAAGACACTGTATTTCCCCTTGTTGTATCTGCTGTTCGCCATTCCCTTCGGCGAATTTCTACTGCCTGTGCTGATGGCCTTCACCGCCAATTTCACCGTCATGGCCTTGAACGTGGTGGGCATTCCCGTCTTTCACGAAGGCTTGTATTTTTCCCTGCCCAGCGGTAACTGGTCCGTCATTGAAGCCTGTAGCGGTCTGCGCTATGTCATCGCCTCACTTGCGCTGGGCGTGCTCTATGCGTGGCTGAATTACCGCAGCCGCAAACGCCGTCTGATTTTCATCGCACTCAGCGCAGTCGTACCAGTCTTCGCTAATGGCCTGCGCGCCTTCCTGATTGTCTCGCTGGGACATCTCAGCAATATGCGGCTGGCTGTCGGCGTAGACCACATTATTTATGGCTGGCTGTTTTTTGCGCTGGTGATGTTTCTCATGTTCTGGATTGGCATGCGCTGGCGTGAAGACGGCCTGCCCGTTCCTGCGCCTTCACCCGTGCCTGCGACCGTGAATGAAGCTGCCTCAGTGACAACCGCTGCAGCCACCCGCCCGCTCATATTGGCTACACTGGCCTGCCTCATTGCCGCGCTCACGTTACCGCTCGCCGCCATGCAACTCAAGCAACGCATGACCGCGCATGCCACTACTGTTGATCTGCAAACGCTGGCGCCAACTCTTACATCGGGAGCTAATCACTTTGTCGAATACACCCCGTATTTCCTGAAACCACGTGCCAGCCTGAATCACCAAGGTGATTTCCAATCTAAACCGTTAGGGATCTTTATCGGGTACTACAGTGGGCAAGCCGCAGATCGAAAACTCATCAGTATTGCCAACAAGATTGTCTCGACACGACAACGCGCGGAAGCGGTCTATCTGCACGGTCAAACCACTACAGCCACCGAGATAGCAGGTGGCCCTGCGCAAGTGGTCGAATCGGAAATCGAGGCACATGGCAGCAGACTCTTGGTCTGGCACTGGTTTCATGCCTGCGGTCAAACCACCGCTAGTGAGACGCATGCCAAGCTGCTGCAATTGCAGTGCACATTCACGCACCTGGATGACAGCGGCGCTGTGATCGTGCTCTATACGCCCTTAGGCGCGCATCGACAGGCCGCGCAGCAGCAGCTCGCCACCGCCACCCAGAAGCTGTGGCCAGAGATTGAAACCGCACTGAAACAAACCAAACCGGAAGTGCCCCAGCCCGAGACCACCTCTGCGCCATGAGCAAACCGCTGATCGCCCATGTGCTCTATCGTTTCGATGTGGGCGGCCTGGAAAACGGTGTCGTTAATTTGATCAATCATCCCGCGCTGAGCGAGTTTCGCCACGCCGTGATCGCCCTGACCGACATTACGCCATTCCATCAGCGCATCACCAATCCCGAAGTCAGCTTTCATGCCTTGCATAAAGCCCCCGGCCATGGCTTCAAGCTGATGGGCACCTTCATTCGTTTGTTCCGTCAGCTCAAACCGGCGATCCTGCACACGCGCAATCTCGCCGCGCTCGAAGCCAGCATCCCGGCGCTGCTGGCCGGCGTGCCCTACCGCGTACACGGTGAGCACGGACGTGACATGCACGACCTCGATGGCAGCGTGAAAAAATACCAGTGGGTGCGCCGCCTGCACCGCCCTTTTGTGCACCGCTACGTCGCCCTGTCGCGCGATCTGGCACAGTATCTGCACACCCGCGTCGGCATTTCCGCGCGACGGATCGACCAGATTTACAACGGTGTCGACACGCACCGTTACCAGCCGCCCGCCAGCGCCGCTGCCCGCGCGCAACTGCGCGCCGAACTGACGCCCTTCGACGAAACGCATATCGTGCTGGGCGCGGTCGGCCGCATGGAAACGGTGAAAAACCATCTCTATCTGGCACAAGCCTTTGCCCAGGCGGTGCGCCTGCCGGGCATGGAACACGCACGGCTGATGCTGGTCGGCGACGGTGCGCAACGCACGACCGTCAAACAGTTTCTGCATGCGGCGGGGCTGCTCGACCGTGTCTGGTTTGCCGGTAACCGCGACGACATTCCCGCCCTGATGCGCTGCATGGATGTGTTCGTGCTGCCTTCGCTGGCGGAAGGTATTTCCAACACGATTCTGGAAGCCATGGCCAGCGGCTTGCCGGTGATCGCCACCGAGGTCGGCGGCAATACCGAACTGCTGACCGCCGACAGCGGCAGCCTGGTGCCGCTGCGCCATACGCTGCAACTGGCACAAACCTTGTATCGCTATGCCAGCGACGCTGCGCTGCGCACCCATCAGGGGCAAGCCGCGCGCGCGCATGCGCTGGCACAATTCAGTCTGGATGCGATGGCGGAAAGTTATGCGGCGCTGTACCGTCAGGGCATTAAAAAATCTTAGGGACACCCCATGTGTGGAATTACCGGAATTTTTCGCTTGCAGGATCGCGCGCCGATTGACGTCAATCTGCTGCATCGAATGAACGATGCGCAAAGTCATCGCGGACCGGATGGTCATGGCATACACCTTGAGCCGGGTGTCGGCCTAGGCCACCGCCGACTTTCGATCATCGATCTGGCCACCGGCCAGCAACCTCTTTACAACGAAGACGAATCGGTGGTGATCGTCTTCAATGGCGAGGTGTACAACTACCAGGAACTGGTGCCGCAGCTGCAAGCCGCCGGCCACACCTTCCACACGCGCAGCGATACCGAAGTCATCGTGCACGCCTGGGAACAATGGGGCGCGGCTTGCGTCGACAAATTGCGCGGCATGTTTACCTTCGTCATCTGGGATCGCAACCGTCAGCAACTGTTCATGGCACGCGACCGGCTCGGCGTCAAACCCTTCTATTACAGCCTCACTCCGAATGGCGATTTCATTTTCGCCTCCGAATTGAAGGCGCTGCAACAGCACCCGCAGTTACCACGTCGCATGAACCCGAAAGCCGTGGAAGAGTATTTCGCGCTCGGCTATGTGCCCGAACCGCGCACGATTTTTCACGACGTGTTCAAGCTCGAACCGGGCCACTGCATGACGCTGCAACACGGCCGCCCGCTGCCCGCCCCACACAAGTATTGGGATGCACCCTTCGCGCCGGTGCCGGTGACGTCCGAAGCCGCGCTGCTGGATGAACTGCATGCGCGCCTGGCCGAATCGATCCGGCTGCGCATGATCGCCGAAGTACCGCTCGGTGCATTCTTGTCCGGCGGCGTCGATTCGAGCGCGGTAGTCGCGTTGATGGCTGAACAATCGCACACACCAGTAAAAACCTGTTCCATCGCTTTCGATGTCGCAAAATACGATGAGAGCGCCTACGCCCAACAGGTCGCGCAGCAGTATCGCACTGAGCACTATGTCGAACGCGTCGCCACCGATGACTTTGCTCTACTCGATCGGCTCGCCGGCTTCTACGACGAACCCTATGCCGACAGTTCCGCCCTACCCACCTATCGTGTTTGCGAGCTGGCGCGCAAGCATGTGACCGTCGCCCTGTCGGGTGATGGTGGCGACGAGAGTTTTGCCGGTTACCGCCGCTATCGTTTTCACATGCATGAAGAGCGCGTGCGCAGCATGCTGCCGCTCGGCATGCGCCGCGCCATCTTCGGCCCGCTCGCGCAACTCTATCCCAAGGCCGACTGGGCGCCACGTTTTCTGCGCGCCAAATCCACCTTTCAGGGTATGTCCTTCGACAGCGTGCAAGCCTATTTCAACGCCATCTCCATCGTGCGCGATCCGGCGCGGCGCAGCCTGTTCTCGGACAAGCTGACGCAGGAACTGCAAGGCTATAACGCGCTGGAAGTGTTCCGCCGTCACGCCGCCAATGCACCCACGGAAGATCCGCTCAGCTTGATCCAGTATCTCGATCTGAAAACCTATCTGGTCGGCGACATCAACACCAAGGTCGACCGCGCCAGCATGGCCAATTCGCTGGAAGTGCGCGAACCTTTGATGGACCACACGCTGGTCGAATGGCTGTCCGGTCTGCCGCGCGATTTCATGCTGCGCGGCGGCGAAGGAAAATATCTGCTGAAAAAAGCGATGGAGCCGCATCTGCCGCACGACATTCTCTATCGCCAAAAGCAGGGCTTCGCCGTGCCGCTGACCGAATGGTTCCGCGGCCCGCTGGCGCAGAAGGTACGGGCCGCCGCACTGAGCGAATCGCTGCTCGATTGCGGCTACTTCAATCGCACCACCATCGAGACCCTGTTGTCCGAACATCAAAGCGGTTTGCGCGATCACAGCGCGCCGCTGTGGACGCTGCTGATGTTCGACGGTTTTCTCAAAACCAGTCAGGGTATTTCCGCATGAGCGCCGATACCAAACCTTTGCGCATTCTGCATGTGCTCGACCACTCGATCCCGCTGCATTCGGGCTACACGTTTCGTACACTCGCGATCCTGCGTGAACAACAGAAGCGCGGCTGGCACACCGAACATCTGACCAGCCCGAAACAAATCAACTGCAACGTCGCCGATGAGATCATCGACGGCTTGACCTTCTATCGCACCCATCTGACACCGCATTTTTTCGATGGCATCCCGGGACTGCGTGAACGCCGCCAGATGCAAGCCACCGAACAACGTCTGCAAGGTTTGGCGCAACGCCTGAAACCGGACATCATTCACGCCCATTCACCCGTGCTCAACGCCCTGCCCGCACTCAAGGTCGGCAAACGCATGAGCATCCCAGTCGCCTATGAAGTGCGCGCCTTCTGGGAAGATGCGGCGGTCGATCATGGCAGTACCACCGAGGGCAGTCTGCGCTATCGGCTCACCCGCCTGCTCGAAACCGCAGCCCTGAAAGAAGCCGGCGCGGTGTTCACGATTTGCGAAGGTCTGCGCGCCGACATCGTCGCGCGCGGTATCGCTGCGGATAAAGTCACGGTCATCCCGAATGCCGTCGACATCGAAAAATTTTCCGTCGCCGGTCAGGCCGATGCCGCACTGCGTGCACAGCTTGGGCTCGATGGCACACTGGTCCTCGGTTTCATCGGCTCGTTCTATGCCTACGAAGGGCTGGACCTGGCCATCGCCGCGCTGCCGGAAATTCTCACCACGATGCCCAACGCCCGCCTGCTGCTGGTCGGCGGCGGCCCGCAAGAAGCCGCGCTCAAGCAACAAGCGGCGCAATTGAATGTCGCGCACGCGGTCGTGTTCGTCGGCCGCGTACCGCATCAAGAGGTCAACCGCTACTACGATCTGGTGGACGTGCTGCTCTATCCACGCCACCCCATGCGCCTGACCGAACTGGTCACACCACTCAAACCGCTCGAAGCCATGGCGCAAGGCCGTCTGCTGATCGCTTCCGATGTCGGCGGCCACAAGGAATTGATCCGCGACGGCGACACCGGCCTGCTGTTCAAGAGCGGCAATCCTGCGGCACTGGTCGGCAGCCTGCACCGCCTGCTCGCGCTGCGCGAACAATGGGATGACATCCGCCAACGCGCACGCGTGTTTGTCGAACAGGAGCGCAACTGGTCGCGCAGCATCGCCCACTATGCGCCGGTGTATCAAGCATTGATAGAACACCTATGACGCCTACACCGCGCATCGTTGTCTTCTCATCGCTTTTCCCGCATGAGCGTCAGCCGCATGCGGGACTCTTCATTCGCGAACGCATGTTCCGAGTTGCCCAGCAAATTCCCCTGGTAGTGGTGTCGCCCCGGCCATGGTTCCCATTGCAAGGTTTGTTGCGCAAGCTGCGTCCGGGATACCGCCCCAACGCGCCACGACACGAAGTGCAACAGGGCATCGAAATTTTTTTTCCGCGCTTTCTGGCATTGCCCGGCCTAGGCCGCCGCTGGGATGGTTTCATGATGGCGTTGTGTAGCCTGCCACTACTGCTGAGGCTGAAGAAAGAAAAATCCATCAACCTGATCGATGCTCACTTCGCCTATCCTGACGGCTACGCTGCGGCGCTGCTTGGCCGCTGGCTGAAACTTCCCGTCACTATCACATTGCGCGGCTCCGAACCAAGGCAGGCCAGAGTGAAATCGCTGCGTCAGCGCATCCTCAAGGCCGGATCATGGGCAACACGTATTTTCGCCGTATCGAATTCGCTGCGTGAAGCTGCGATTTCGTGGGGCATTCCGGCAGGAAAAGTTATCGTTGTCGGCAATGGCGTCGATTTGAAAAAGTTTGTGCCGATTCCACAAACAGCAGCACGGCAGCGGTTAGGACTGACATCGGATGCGCGCGTGTTGATCAGTGTTGGCGGCCTGGTCGAACGCAAAGGCTTTCATCGCATCTTGCAACGCATGCCCGCGTTGCTTGAGCAATTTCCCGCCTTGCATTATCTGATCGTCGGTGGCGCCAGCCCAGAAGGCGATTTCTCCAGCGTGCTCAAAGCGATCGTGGAGGAAAAAAATCTTGCGGCACATGTGACCTTTTGCGGTGCCGTGGCGCCCGAGCAATTGCATGTCTATCTGAGTGCTGCCGATGTGTTCGCGTTGGCGACCAGCAATGAAGGCTGGGCCAATGTGTTGCTCGAAGCGCTCGCCTGCGGTGTGCCGGTCGTGACCACAGACGTGGGAGGCAATCGCGAGGTGATCGACTCGACTGCGTTAGGATTGGTGGTGCCCTTTGGAGATGCCGAAGCGTTGCAATCTGCACTGGTCGAAGCATTGCAAAAACCCTGGGATCGCACCAGAATGATGGCCCATGCGGCGCAAAATCAATGGGATGCGCGCATCGCCCTGCTGTTTAAGCAGTTCTCTCACATTGTCGCGAACCACAGAACCAGCGCCTGAACATGACCAGCTTGTACACCCGCTTTGCGGCATCGATTCTGTTCCCTCTGCACGAGGGCCTGAAACGGCACAATAGCGTGGCGTTGCGGCGAGCCATGGAATCGAGCCAGTGGTGGTCACGGGATAAATTGCAGACGCTGCAATTGCAACGATTGCAGTCCCTGCTGAACCACTGTGCCATGCATGTCCCTTATTGGCAGGAACGTCTGCGCACACTCGACCTCACGCCCAACGATTTCCAAACGCTCGCCGATCTGCGCAAACTGCCGCTGCTAACCAAGGCCGACATACGCGCGCACACAGAAAGTCTGAAAGCTGACAACGCGCAAGCGTTGGCACGTTTCAACACCGGGGGCTCGAGCGGCGAGCCGCTGGTGTTCTATATCGGCAAGGAACGCGTCAGTCACGACGTGGCTGCCAAATGGCGCGCAACGCGCTGGTGGGGCGTGGATATTGGCGATCCCGAACTGGTGGTGTGGGGCTCCCCCATCGAGCTGGGTGCGCAGGACCGCATCAAGCTGCTACGTGACAAGTTGTTGCGCACCCAGCTGCTGCCCGCGTTTGAAATGTCGCCCGCCAATCTGGATCGCTTTGTCGCCACCATTGTGCGTGTAAAACCGAAGATGCTGTTCGGTTACCCCTCCTCGCTCTCACGCATTGCACAGCATGCGCGGCAACAAGGCGTCGCCCTGAATCAACTCGGCGTGAAAGTGGTTTTTGTGACTTCGGAACGTTTGTACGATGAACAGCAGCAAATGATGGCAAGCACTTTTGCCTGTCCAGTCGCCAATGGTTATGGCGGACGTGATGCCGGCTTTATTGCACACCAGTGTCCGCAGGGTGGTATGCATATCACTGCAGAAGATATCATCGTGGAAATCGTCGATGCTGCGGGTCAGCCACAAGGGCCCGGCACCTCGGGCGAGATCGTCGTCACCCATCTGGCCACTGGAGATTTTCCCTTTATCCGTTACCGTACCGGCGACATCGGCACGCTGGATACGCAGCCTTGCAGCTGCGGGCGCGGGCTGCCACTGCTGAAGGAAATTCAGGGGCGCAGCACCGACTTCGTGATTGCACAAGACGGCACGCTGATGCATGGCCTCGCACTGATCTATGTGATCCGCGATTTACCCTCCGTGGCTGGCTTCAAGATCATTCAGGAAAGTCTGGACCATACGCGTGTGTTACTGAAACCCGGCCCGGGTTTTTCTCCCGCCGATGAAACCGCGATCAGTGTTGGATTGAAAAAACGCCTGGGGCAGACCGTCAATATCACGATTGAAAAGGTGAGTGAAGTACCGCCCGAAAAGTCCGGCAAGTTCCGGTACATTGTCAGCCATGTGCCGCAAGCGCAGTCAAACGCGGCACAGGCAAGTAACGCATAACGCCCCATGAATCTTTTGTTCCGCCTCGTCAACCAATGTCTCTCGCCCGCTGGCAAGAACGCGCGCCTGAGTATCCTGATCTACCATCGTGTGTTGTCACAAGCCGATCCGCTGACACCCGACGTGCCCGACGCGCTGCAATTCGAAAAAATGATGCGGGCACTGCGCGCCAGTTTCAATGTCCTGCCACTGAGCGAAGCGGTAACCTGCCTGCAAGCAGGCACCCTGCCTGCGCGTGCCGCCTGCATCACCTTCGACGACGGCTATGCCGACAATGCCACGGTCGCGCTACCGATTCTGCAGCGGCTGGGCTTACCGGCCGCTGTCTTTGTCAGCCCCGGCTTTCTCAATGGCGGCCGCATGTGGAACGATACAGTGATCGAAAGCACGCGCCGTTTGCCGGATGGCCCGGTCGATCTCGATTTTCTGAATCTTCCAATGCACACCATCGGCGATACGGCTTCGCGTCGTCATTTGTTCAATACGGTGATTCACGCCACCAAACATTTGCCGCCACAAGAGCGGCAACAGAAGGTCGATCATTTCGCGGCGCAGGCAAATGCCTTGCCGAACGATTTGATGATGACCGACGCGCAGGTGATTGAACTGCACCGGAAGGGTATCGAGATTGGCGCGCACACGATGACCCACCCCATCCTGTCCAGGATCGACAATGAAACTGCCGAACGAGAAATCCGCGATAGCAAGCTTTATCTGGAGAATTTATTACAGACTGGTGTCGATCTGTTTGCCTATCCCAACGGCAAACCAGTGCAAGACTATCTGCCGCAGCATGCGCGCATGGTGCGCGCACTGGGTTTTCGCGCGGCAGTTTCGACCACCTGGGGTGTTTCCACTCCCGCGAGCGACCCCTACCAGTTGCCGCGCTTCACACCGTGGGAACACGACAAACTACGCTTTCTTGCACGACTGGCACTGAATCAGCGCTGACGCCAAGATCAAACCGCATGACTAAACCCGATTGATTCATCTACGCTTCTGCCCCAGCAGGCTCAAGGCAGCGCCGGCAACTACGTTATAGATGTCACGAAAAAATGGCGCAGGATCGCTCAGCATAAATACGTAATAGCGCATGCGTGGATCCAGGAATCCCGCAATGACACTCCCGAATGCTCGCCATGCAGACTCCTGAAACATGGGATCGGAAATATGATGCCTCCGAAATGCCAGCCGGAACACACGTTTGAGCTCTGGCACCAAGAAGCGGCAGCGCATACCTGTTCGATAAAGGACTGGCCGAACAGGTTGTCGCATACCTAGCGCACAGTAGGCATACCATGGAAATTCTGCGCCAGCCTGGCAGGCTAGCGGCAGGCTGCCCCAATACCGGCCATTGACCTCCATCAGCGCGGCCTTGCCACTACCGGGATCGTATCGATATTCGACCATGGCAACACCCTCCCAACGCATTGCGCGCAATAACGCAACTGATCGCTGCAAGAGCTCGGAATGACTGTCGAGTGGCAATGATTCACACAGTGTCGAAATTCCGCCCTCGGGTGGCCATTCGTGGAGACGCTGATGCTGAAAACTGGCCAATACTTCGCCGTGCGACATCAAAAAAAATTGACCCAGCCCAACACCGGGACAATACTCCTGAATCATCGGATAGATTCCAAGCGCAGAGAAACGCTGTAAATAGTCTCGCAGTTCAACCAAGTCAAAGCAGTAGTGCATTTTCTCGAACTCAAGGCCAGCCGCCTCGAGGTGCTTGATCACTGCATTCGGATCCGCCCACTTGAGCACAACGGGAAATTGCAAATCCTTACAATGCTCGGCGACCTGTGCGATGGAGGAAATATGGACCGTGGCAGGAACATGGATACCCACAGTACGTGCAAAACCATAGGTTCTTCCCTTATCCAGAACATCTTTCATCTGGGTATCCTCTGGGAATAGCAAGGTATAGCCGGCGAGCGCGTCACGGTGCCGATTCAGCAATGTGATATCACCCTCTGAAACAGTGAAGAGGCAAGCTGGGCCGGTCTCTGCGCGCAACTCCAGCAATTGCCGTATCAGCGCAGTTTCATCGGTGGCGCGTATGTACGAGTGTGTGGCATATCGGGAAGCGAGCCCGATCGCCCCAGCGTTCCCGCCGATGGCATGTACTACAACCCCATGCTTACCCAGAGAACGCACAATCGCCAATCCGATTGGCGAATCTACGCCCAGCACGATTGCGGGGATTGCCGGTACAGTGCTGCCTTTACGCATCGTGCATTTCTAACGAATCGAGACAGCGCGCGCGCTCTTGATGACAACGTGCCGCGATACGTTCCACGGCTGTACGTACGCGCCTGAAGCTGGTGAGAAAATACGGCGCGCTCAAGGAAAAGGGGTCGTGCAGATGTGGCATCGCAGGGGAGCACCACAAGCCCAGCAAACTTACCGTGATATCGGATCGCCTGCCCAAACGCGCCCTGATCAGCGCAACATGGCGAAACTCCATGGCAAGCAAGAGATCCCCCGATTGCGGCACATAATCCTCCCATTCAGTGGAACGATGCGTGCTCAGATCCACCCCGACCTGCAAAGCCCCTTGCACAGCTTCAGGAGGTGAAATCTGGCCTGTACTCGCCATCAAGCCAATCGAGACGCAGCGAAGATTTTTCAGTTTGGCCACCCGTTCCGCCACCGCACTACGGCAAATGTTGCCCTGGCATATAAAAACCAAACGATTGGCGTTGCGCAATGCGTCTGCGGACAGCCGCACCCCCGGGTTAAGCAGCAACTGTATATAGCTAAGTGTTAAACGCACGAGTCCGCGCCAAGTGCCGAATTTTTGTTGTATGAACATTGCAATCATGATGCCTGGCGTCCCTCAAAATCGGTAGTAAATAAATCCCGTGGCGCCGTTATAGAGGACACAAAGCAACATGAATATCACTACCAGAAGGCATGCTTGCTGTACCACTGTCAGACGGATTACTCGCTGCTCCATATTGTCAAACCACCGTTTTGGCGCCCAAACTACAATTGCCGAGATTAACAATGCGACCAGCCCGACGCCGGTAAGCAAACCATCCCCCGCAGAAAAGCCAAAGAGATTCTTTAGATACTCCCCCGCGTGCCGCACATCTGATGACTTGAACAAGATGCGGGTGAAAGCGACAAACTGAAACGTCAAGAATGGCCGCAACAGGGTAGCAGAACGCGCTACCGACTCTGAAGCGCGGTCTGAATTCCTGGTTCTGAAAAATCGCTCGCTCGCCACGACACTGCCATGCAAGAAACCGTACAGCAGAAAATTCCACCCAATGCCATGCCACAGGCCAATACAGATAAAGGTCAATAACAGGTTCAGGTAAACATTCCCATATTTGGAACCGCCCAGGGAGATATACAAATAATCGCGAAAGAAGCTCGACATCGACATGTGCCAGCGGGTCCAGTATTCCGAGACACTACCGGCCAAGTAGGGCCGATTAAAATTTTCGCGGATATTGAATCCCAGCAAACGCGCAACCCCGCGGGCAATATCAGTATAACCAGACAGGTCCATATACATCTGGAAACTGAACGCATACAGTGCAATCAGCAAGGTCAGTGAGGAATAATTTTGAGGATGGGAGAAAGCTGGATCAACAATAGAATATGCCAGCACATCCGCGAACATGATTTTCTTGCACAAGCCGCGAATTACCAACAACAGCCCATAATCCCTATCTGCGCTTCGCGGGTAGGCTGGCTGCTGAAACTGTGGCAGCAACTCGCTTGCTCTCGATATCGGCCCTGAGAGCACCGTCGGGAAAAATGCCACGAACAACGCAAAATCAATCACATTGGTTGTTGGCTTGATTTTTCCCCGATAAATATCCAGCACATAACTCAAGCTTTGGAAAGTGTAAAACGACAAACCCGCCGGCAATACCGTGCTTAGCATTTCCACACTGATATCCAAGCCAGCCTGCAGCAGTAGCTGATGCACACCCGTCACGAAATAGCCGAGATACTTGAAATACAGCAGCACCGCGAGATTGCCCGCCACCGCGCATAACACCACTACAAGCGGCCGTTCCAGCCGTCCCGCGAGGGCACCTGCCAAATAGTTGAATCCCGTCAGGAACAAAAGTACAGCCAGAAAACGAACATCGAAACTTGCATAGAAATAATAGCTGGCGATCAAGAGCATGCCGGAGCGTGCGCGTCCTCGCAAAACGCCATTTAGCAGCAGCACCACGCTGACAAACAACACGAAATGTATCGACTGAAATGCCACAGCAGTTAATCTTTTATTTTGAGCAGGAAGAAGTCAGCCAGCGATTGTGCCGCCAGTTGATTCCCGCGCGAGGAAAAATGGACAGAATCACCAAAATTTTCGATCTCAGTTGGAACTACCTGATCTACCGGAAAATAAAGCATCCCCTTTTCAAGCGTTTCCGTTCGAAGAATCTCGTTATGCAGGTCCAGCACGTCATACAATCGCGCCAAAGGGAAGCAAGGAAAATAAAACCGGGCTGTTTCTGCCCGCCGTATCTGTTCCTGCTCGCTCTGAGTCCTGAGAAAAGAGCGGGGTGAAGGCAGCACGATCGTTGGAACATGTAAGCTGCCAGCCTCGGCCAGTAATGTTCTGAATGACCCTATGAATGCGGTAGGATCAGGCTCAACCACTGACGATTGACCGGAATTCTTTCCGCGCAGACCCGTTGAATTCTTGCGCAGCATATCAATACTCATCACCCATTCCGGCAGTTTCATTTTCGCCAATGGGAATTTTTTCACTGCCGACTTTTCCGGGTTGCAGTAATCCTTGATATTGTTAAACCCGGGGAAAAGAATCACTGCATCCCACTGATATTTTCTCGACAACCAAGCCAGCATGCGAATATGGTCATTCATATCATTTCCATCCATGCCCGCATTCAGCACAAAGTAATTTTTGCTGGGATCCGCATGATTCAGGGCGCGTTGCAAATAGCTCGGGAAAGTCTGCGCGTTCTCGTTCGCGTAATATCCCATTACGGAGGAAGATCCCACCATGACAATCCAGACATCATTCTTTCGCTTCGGCAAAGCAGGGAGATCGCCACGCAAACCAAGTGCGTTTGAAGAAATGATCCTGCCACCGGACTCAAATTTGATATTGGGCCGCAATAAAGTCAGCGCAAGATTCGTGTCATAGATGAAATGCGACTCACCAAGCACTCTATTGAAAATACTTGGCCAGCCCGCCAAATAGGCGCGTACATGCAGGGAAAGTTCCATCGTGCCGAGCAGCAGTGCTGTCAGGATCAACACCTTGGCTGATCTGCTCAAACTTTCAGATAGAAATAACTTCATGCTCCCCCCAGAACATTGTTCTCCACGGGCTTGAACTCCAGAATGCGCCCGCACAATCCATCCTCAAGTCACAGATTGACAAGAGAAATCCCGTCATCACAAGCCGCATCATTCTGACACAGACGTAGTGGCTGGATATTTCTGCCGTGACTTGTAGGTGTAACGCCTATCTGATACGCCGTGCCAAGTGATCCATTCCTTGCATCACCATCCGCCGAATGGTATGAGGTAAGGGTGTTGCAAGCAAATCGTTACTGCCGTACTGCGTTGCCGGAATACCCTCCAAAGCCCTGGCCATGCCGACCGCTGAAAAACAATCCTGATTTTCATGCAAGAACTCACACAAACCACGCAAACGGCTTTGCACTGCGTAGTTGGGTTGCGCATCCCGCAAATGATCGTCCTTGCTCACAACGTATTCAAAAGGATGCGTCAGTATCACCACTAAGGGAATCCTGGATGCATGCGCTGCCAATAGCAGATGCCTGATTTCGGCATCACTCGATCCAATCACCGTCAAAGTCTTGAGATGCTTCTTGCCAAATATTTTCCAATCGGAATAGCTCAGCACAGGACACTCAAGCACACCCGCGCGCATATGCAACCCTGAGTACAGCTGATAATCCGGATCGCCACTATTGAAAACAGCCAGGCCAATATTGGATGCATAGCGAAAACCAGCCGCTGCGAGCACTTGATAGAGATTGGCGTCATGTTGTAGATTGCCACTCCGAAACAAAACCGGTCTTGGCAAGGACCACGCCTCAAACGCTTCCAAACCGGCAGTGATCATGGCTGCCGATTCAGCGCTCGCACGGCCATGAAAATCATCCTGTCTGGGATGATGGGATACGCGTTGATACCAATCCTCATGCTGTAATACCGACCAGAGCGGATGCACATGCAATTGTGTTTCGTGCCCGTGATTTTTGATGGCGTGCGCCAAGGGGCGCATCGGATCTTCCGGGAAGAAATGTCGATGCAATGCCTCAATAAAAAAGGTTGCCTCTATCTCATACCGTTTAAATGTTTCGAGCAGAAATCCCAAGCCATGTGACACGCCATTGACTGGACACCAGACGTTTTCTTCCCCCAACGGATATCCTGTCGGGTAGTCGTCAAACTTGTTACCAATGCTGAATTCCGTATCAACGGTGATGCAAACCTGAGTTTTCATTTTCACGCACGGGGCTTTTTGGGTGAGGCAACCGCAGCAGTCAATATTGCGATAATTGACTTCGCACAACGCTCCCACGAAAATTCGGAACTACGCAAGACTCCGCGTTTGCGTAACCGTTCTCGCAGCGCGACATCCTCCAACAACTCTCGGAACGCCGTTACCACTTCGGTAAAACGATCCGGATTCACCAACACTCCAGCTTCACCCACCACCTCAGGAATCGAGGTGCGCGCCGATGCCAATACCGGAACTCCATGGCTCATGGCTTCCAGCACGGGCAAGCCAAACCCTTCGTACAGTGACAGATAGCTCAAACACAGCGCGTGTTGGTAATAAGCCGGTAATTGCGCTTCGCTGATGAAGCCCGGCAATACCAACCGATCGGCTATGCCTTGAGCCGCAGCAATCTGCATCACGCGCCGCTGGTCGACAGCACGCCCCACGCCCAGAATGACTAGCTTGATGTCAACATGATCGGCAGCCGCCTGTGCGAAACTACGAATTGTAAATTCAGTATTCTTGCGCGGCGCACCGCCACCAAAAGCGAGTACATAGGGATCAAGCACCGGGCGCGGATAAACCGTACCGGTGACAGGATCACCGCCCCAAGGTACCACCTGAATTGCTGGGACATGCTCGGAGAAAAGGCGCAGCAAGTCATCCTGGGTGTGTTGTGAAACGGCAATGACAGCACGCGCCGCACGCAAACCATTTCGCAAACGCACGGCAAAACGCGTGCGCTCCTGAAGTGACTGTCCATCATCGAACAACAACGGAATCAGGTCGTGCACCGTCATCACAACCGGCAACGGTGTCCACCGCGGCGCGCCGCTGCTGGTGGCATGCAACACATCGCAGCCAGCACGCCAAGCCTGCCAAGGCAGGCCAACATTCTCCCAGGTGTTCCAACGAAAGCCTGGGCAACTGAAGGTGACGATACGCGCATTGGGCAATGCTGGCAGAACAACCTTGCCCGCGCTCGCATCGCCGAACAAGACAAACTCAAAGTCCGGCCGCAAGCGAGCGATTTCCTGATAAAGCCGTAACAGTGTCTTGCCCTCGCCGCGCGGCTCGGGGCACAACAAACTGGAAGCGTCAATGCCGATGCGCATCGCGCCTCCTCATCAGGATGCACCATGCCATGGGCACCGTGCCACAGCAACCAATGCAGTCATCGTGACGAAGCCCATTCAACGTTTGTCTGGGATGGGGGTATCTGCCATCGGTGGAGACGCTTCGGCTGTCTCGGGTACAACGGCCTCAGATTTATCTTTCTTCTCTTCTGTTTTTTCTTCAGCAGAAGTGGGAACAATTTCGTCCGGTAGAACGCTCACATCCACCGCCGGATTCCACTTCCCCGCCTTTTCCAGACGATTACGCAGCCCCGGCAATTTGCTGCCCATGGCATAGGTTTTTTGTGCGTACCAGTTGGCCTTGTCAAATTGCTGCAGATCGAGATAGGCGAGCGCAAGGTTGTAATAAGCCTCGGAATAATTGAGTTCCAGACGCAAGGCCTTGACATATTGGCCAACTGCTTTGTCAGGTTCTCCATTGCGATGATAGAACATGCCATAAATCATATAGGTCGATGCAGTATCGGGGTATAGCGACACCGCGCGCTCGAGGCGCTCCTGTGCCAGCGCAGGGCGCTTTAACCGGAATGCGGATTCAATCACCATTTTCAAGGCCTGCGGGTGGTTGGGAATGTAGTGCAGTATGTAGTCAAACTCGCCTACTGAATACTCCAGACGGTTCCTGGAACCCTGGTATAGATCCGCGATGCCTTTGTATAAATGGTTTTTCTCGGCGGAACCCAGCATTGGCGGTGCAATGCCCTTGCGGCCGTAGTAATCGTAATGTTCCTGCGGGCCAATCTGCGCCATCGCCATGGTTGGCGATAACAGTAAGCAACCCAATAACAGAAGCCCACCCCAGGCCAGGAATTGATTTGTCCTCACACCGCTCTCCATGATCGCATGCCCCGCACATCGCCAGCGTTGATTTGAAAGTTGTGGAATGATAACGCCTTTTGCCGCCCCACCACTTCACTCATGCGCGATTTACTGCTTACCGCTATTGTGTTTGGCATTACACCCATCGCAATCTACCGGCCATGGTTTGGTGTACTCGCATACTACTGGATCAGCTTGATGAATCCACACAAGCTGAGCTGGGGCTTTGCAGTCACCATGCCCTTTGCGCAGATACTCGCGTTGGCAACCCTGATTGGTTTGCTTGGCAGCAAAGATCGCAAACCAATTCCATGGACCACCGAACTAGTCTTGATGGTAATCCTGATGGCCTACTTCACATTAACCACGATGACGTCCTGGGCACCTCACTATGCCTGGTATCGATGGAACATGTTATTCAAGATCTTCCTGATGACTTTTGTCATGACAACGCTGATTCATGGCAGACAAAGAATCCATCTCCTTCTATTGACAGCCGCACTTTCGATTGGTTTTTATGGATTCAAGGGTGGAGTGTTCACACTCACCGGTGGCGGGGTGAATCAGGTACGCGGCCCCAATGGCACATTTATTGGCGGTAACAATGAAATTGGACTTGCCCTGCTCATGGTGTTACCTCTATTGATATTTTTGGGCCGGGACGAACCTGGAAAATGGCTCAAACGGTTTCTGGTCGCCACTGCAGTCCTGAGCTGTTTCTCAATTGTTTTTACCTACTCACGCGGCGCCATGCTGGGATTGGCAGTGTTACTACCGCTGATCTTCCTGCGTAGCAAGGCAAAATTTATTTTTCTTCTGGTTGGCTTGCCAATTGCGTATTTTGCCTATCAATGGGCACCCGAATCACTCTTCAAACGCGCCGAGACTATTAATTCATATGAGGAGGATGCCTCCGCCATGCAACGCATGCAGGCTTGGAGCGTGTCGTGGAATATCGCCAAGGACCACCCCCTTCTGGGTGCTGGCTTCGATATGGAATATTCGCCCGACGAAGATCGCTGGCTTTCTTATGCCGATCCAAAATACGCACGGTTTGGCAACCAATCACGTGCAGCGCACAGCGTGTTCTTCCAAGTCATCGGCCACCATGGTTTCCTGGCGGCCGGTCTGTATTTCCTCATGCTGGCTCTGTTCATGCATCGCCTCTACCGGCTACGCAAGGTGCCCCGACGTTATCCGGAATTAAAATGGGTCGCCACTTATGCAGACGCGCTCTTTCTTGGCATGGTGGGCTTCCTCGTATGCGGTGCATTTTTGAATTCGGCCTATTTTGACCTGATGTTCCTGTTTCTGGCCATGGGTAGCGTGTTACAACGTGAAGTCAAGCAGCATATGCAAGCCCAAGGAGTACCCTGCCCTCCCGACAAGAGAATACCGATACAATCAACACAAACACAACCGAAGTTTTCGTGATCTCGCGCAACACCCCTGGCACTGCCACGCTTTCTGGCAAGTGCTAACGCGACTCATACCACTTTATTGCCATCAAACGTTGACAGGCGTTTTCGGTCGTTGCAGGAGGGCTGCATCAGCCATCAAACCTGCGAGCAATAGAAAATAGAACAAGAATCCGATGCGGGTTTCATCGATCAAGCTATCTACCAGGCCCACCACCAGAAAACTCAGGAACGACGCGCACAACACCAGGCTCAATGGTTCATGGTTCCACGCTCGCGATAGCCAGCGCGCCAGTGCATAGGTAATCAATGCCAGGAAACCAATCAACCCAAACCAGCCTTGTTCGAAGAAAACATGCAGGTAGAGATTTTTCACATGCCATGCCAGATGGTTGTCGGTAGAAAAAAACCAATGATGCATGCCGTCCGAGAAATCCCCATTCCGCACCAGATTATTGCCCGCTGCATCCCGCAGCGAAATATTGTCGATCTCCACCAAGGTTCCGGCCTGGCCATTGTAGAGTGACAATTTTGCCGGACGCGGAAACATGCGGCTCGAAGTCCCAAAATCGCGGGTCAGAATCTCAATCTCATGATGCCTCCACTGACCCGCAGGTGCGCCAACCTGTCGGGTTGTCCACACACAAGTGAATGAATACAACAACGCCTTTTCACACACAGGAATTGTCACAGCAGCATTGTCAGCATTGCCGCGCAAATCCATCGAAAGCGTATACCGGTGCTCCGGCACAAGCGCCACCGGCTGTTCAAAATACAGCGTCTCCCCACTCGCGAGCCGCAAAAAGGTATTTCCATTCTGGGTGACAAATGTATATGTCGCTGGGCGGGTTGATTCACGCGAACCCCAGAAATAGGCCGATGGAAAAGATCCCAGCCCCACACCAAAAATCGCAGCGTTCCGCGAGTGAATGATGTTCTGCGCATCTGCCCAGTGATTGGTGCGCGTGACAATATCTTGCCGCGTTGTAGCTACGCGTGCCTGGCTGTATTTGCCATTGAAAACTGGCCAGGCAATCGCCACAGCCACACTGGCAATCAGAACAACCGCGGTCACACCGCTCACGCGGCGTACCCTGTCCTGTAGAGAAAGTCTGACAAAACCAAACAACAATACCAGCGTTGTCAATGAAAAAGCCGCTTGTCCACCGCGCGAAAATGTCACCATGACGCAATAAGCACCTAACCCATACAGCCCCGCAGCCAATAGCGCGGCCCAGACGCGCCGTTGTTGCCAGGCCCATAACACCACGAAGGGTAACGTGACCGCCAAATAACATTCGATGTATGCGCCGCCGACATGCATCGCGGGGAAAGAACCCGTAATTCGATAATCAGTCTGGAAATTAAACAGCCCGGAGAACGTAACGCGTTCCCACAATACGTAGAGGATTTCACCTGACAAGCCCAGCAACATGCCCAAGGCCAGTCTGCGCGCAGCCGATGCAGGTTCCGACCACGCGGCCCTCAGCAAGGGAATGAATGCCAGAGCTAACAGCAAGCCTTTCGACACACGCAGTGCGTTGTAGGGACTGGTATAACTTGCAAATGCATTTTGATCGAGTATGCCCAGGGGCAACAAACCAATGCCAAGACTGATCGCTGTGGATAGCGCCAACAGGGTCAACAATAATTTGGCGGGCCAGCGCAGCGCGGGTGGCGCGTTAGCACCGCGATACAAGCGCAGATAACCTACCCCGAGTGTGAGCAACAGCAAGGTATCGTATTCGGTCCAGAACAAGCGGCCGCTCCAGGGCGTTAGATCCAGCAGGGGTAGCAGGGCAAGAACCCACACCATCCATGAACCCGGGTATCTCCAGAGCAACGCTGCATAGGCAAGACTTGACAGAAAAACCCAGCCTCCCCCGAGCGGACTGGACAACGCGGCCCCCAATCCTGCGAGCAGCGCCGCGCCACCAAGCAACGCCCACCCTGAGGGCTGCCCCATCACGGAAGATGAATCGCGCGCTGATTGGATGCGCCCTGCCGAGTGCGATGCAATGCCGAACATCAAATCCAGCAGAGCATAGGCTGCGGACGCGGCAACTGCCGCAATCCAAATATTGGTTGGATCAGCGTGCGTGTGCGCGATGAAAAGCTTTCCTGTCTCGACCACGCTGGCGAGTATTCCAGCGGCGAGTGCTGGCCACACGAGCGCGCGTTCAGGTGGGTTGGCTGCTTCTGTCCAGCGCCAGAACCACAGCCCTACTCCAACCGGAAAATAAATCCCAGCCTGAAACAACAGGCTCAGTAGCGCCACCGTTTCGGTAGTGAAGTAGTGGTAGTAAAACGGCAAGAAACGCATTTCGGCAAGACGTTCCCAGCCTTTAGCCGGCTCTGTCCAAGGTCCATCAAGCCAATGATTCAGCCATGCAAGGGCGAGCAGATAGGGTACGGTACCCAACGCCAACATCGCTTTCGTATAGCTGCGCGCCCAGCGCCAATCAAATCTCCCTATCAACTGTATCAGCCAGACTCCCAGCAACACACCCAACGCTTTTGCGCCTGCCGAAGCCCCTTGACTGATCCCGGTCGCAATGGTCAGCTGCAGTATTTCGATCAAGATACCTGACAACAACCCGGCCGCGGCTGCCCACAGAAGCGACACGCGCCGCGTCTTGCCGCAAGCAAGCGCCCCCAACATGCCCAGCGGAATAATCGTCAGTGCTTCCGGAATCAACCTCAAGAAGCACGAACCACCGCAATGTGCAACGAACAACCAGCCCATCTTGTCCGGTGCCAGCCGGGCTTGCCATTCATCGTAAGACAACAGGAAATCATAGGGGAACAAAATCATCGCCCCATAGACCAGCGCATAAGCACACAACACCGCATAGGTGGTGTTGGCACCTCCACGCAGAATGATGCGCACCCCGTCCGCCAGACGTAAGCCGATGACAGGCCACAACAACATGCCTACTGCTGCGCCGATAAATTCGGCCAAAATATCATTAAGCGAAACGGTGCGCGGCGGGAAGAATTCCTGCAAAAACTCGACACCCAGCGCAAGTCCCGCCGAAGACAGCCACGACAGGACAAGCCCGATCAGCACTACCAGTGGGCGACGACTTTTACCTACCAATCCGCCGCATAGCAGAAAACCGAGCGGGATATACAGCAACAGGTTGGCCACCCAGTCCGCGCGATCCCCCACACCCAGTTTCAAGAACCGAATATGCTGAAAATTTTCCCACGCTCCAGCCAGCGCAAGACCATTCCAATCGAACGGCAGCAAGCTTCCGTACACGATAAAGAACGCATAGCCCAACGCCATCCTGATGAGCGTCGCTGTATCGTCGTTGGCGTGTTGAAATGGGTCGTCAGTCAGGGACAAATAAGTATGCAAGAATTATCCTGTTGCACGGATGATTGATTTTGCTTGTCAGTTATTCGAACGTCCGTTGATGTCCATGCACCCTACAGGCTAACCCGCAACCGAAGCACGTCCCGGCAGAGCCCCCCGTGCACTATGTCGCGTATCACAAACTTGCGCACCTATTTCTCGGCACCCTGCAAAGCTTCCCACACATACTGCACCGGCACCGCGTAGGTAATCCCGGAAGGAGTGCTGATCGCCATTTCGCGGTTGCCTTTGACGAGGCCGCCAAAGATCACCGCCACGACTTCACCGCTCTGCGATGCGTAGATCGGACTACCACTGTCACCGGGAAAGGCGGTTGCATCGAGCTGGTAAATGGTGAAGGGCTTCTTGCGGAGCGCCAGAATGGCGGCGGCATTGAGTTGTTGTGCGTGTGGAATCGGCAATACAGAGCGGGTCACCGCAGAAATCATGCCGCGATGGGTGGTCAGCGAAGGACCGAAAGCCTGGCCTAGGGCATAACCGGTAAAGACCAGCTCGCTACCCGGGAGGAGAAAATCAGGCGCAGTACTCAAACGCAAAGCGGGTAGAGGTGCACCCTCGATCCGCAACAAGGCCAGATCATGCTCGCGATCCAGTTGCTTGATTTCCGCAATCCGGGTCTGTACTTGCAGGGCACCATCTGCCGCCGTGCGCGAAAATAAAAACACGGCCAGTTGCTCATGTTTTTCAGTATCCAAAGCAGCGGGCAAGACATGGGCATTGGTCACGATCCAGTGGCCATCTCCCACTGCAAAACCAGTGCCTGCCATCTGATAGACGGGCTGCGCCGAAGGCGAGACCACGCCCACGCCAACGATCGAAGGTTGGACTTGCTCAATCAGGGCCGACAGTGGATTGCCCGCTGCTACCCGCTGAGCATGACCACTCCACGACACCATCAGAAGCGCATACACACACCCCATCAAAATCTTTTTCATGGTACCCCCCAAGCTGTCAAGAAAACATACAAAAATAACCCGGCAAGACTTTTGTACCCCATCTGTTGAACGGTAGAATACGCGCTTTACAAAATAGCTTCAAAGAGGGAGTAAGACCATGTCGTTCAACATTGCTGTGGTCGGTCTGGGCTATGTCGGTCTGCCGCTGGCCGTCGAGTTCGGCAAGAAATTCCGCACCATCGGTTTCGATCTTTCGGAACGGAAGGTGGCAAGCTATAAAAATTTTGTCGACCCGACCGGCGAAGTCTCCGGCGAGCAGCTCAAGGCCGCTACACAGCTTGAAGTCACCACCGACGGCAGCCGACTCAAGGAAGCCGATTTCATCATCGTCGCCGTTCCCACCCCGGTGAACGAAGCGCACCAACCCGATTTCTTCCCGCTGATCTCTTCCAGCGAAACTGTCGGAAAAAATATGAAGCGCGGCGCCACCGTGGTGTATGAATCGACCGTGTATCCCGGCGCCACCGAAGAAGTCTGCATCCCGGTGCTGGAAAAATTCTCCGGCCTGAAATGGAAAACCGATTTCAACGTCGGTTATTCGCCCGAGCGCATCAACCCCGGCGACAAGGAACGCACGCTGACGAAAATCACCAAGGTGGTTTCCGGCGACTGTGCCGACACCTTGAACAAGGTTGCCGAACTGTATGGCGCGGTCATTACCGCGGGCGTCTATCCCGCCTCCAGCATCAAGGTCGCCGAAGCCGCCAAGGTCATTGAGAACACCCAGCGCGATTTGAACATCGCGCTGATGAATGAGCTGTCGCTGATTTTCGAGCGCATCGGCATTGACACCGAAGACGTGTTGAAAGCGGCGGGCACGAAATGGAATTTCCTGCCTTTCCGCCCCGGCCTGGTGGGTGGTCATTGCATTGGCGTCGACCCCTACTATCTGACGCACAAAGCCGACATGCTCGGTTATCACCCGCAAGTGATCCTCGCCGGCCGCCGCATCAACGACGACATGGGCAAATTCATCGCCCAGCAAACCGTCAAGCAAATGATTCAGCAAGGCTCCACCGTCAACGGCGCCAACGTCATTGTGTTGGGCTTGACCTTCAAGGAAAACTGCCCCGATCTGCGCAACTCCAAGGTCATCGACGTGATTCGTGAATTGCAAAGCTTTGGCATCCAGGTGCATGTGCACGACCCGCTGGCCGAATCCGATGAAGCCATGCACGAATACGGCATCGGTCTGACCGCGTGGAATGACTTGCCCAAGGCCGACGCCATCGTCGCCGCTGTCGCGCACAGCGAATACAAGCAGCGGCCCTTCAGCGATCTGGTCAACAAGCTCAATGCACCGCGTTGTCTGATCGACATCAAATGTCAGTTCGACCGCAACGTCGTCGCCAACGCCGGTGTTCACTTGTGGCGCTTGTAATCCAATGAATGCTTATGAGACCTGCCTGACCCAACTGCGCGCCGCGCCGAAAAAATGGCTGGTCACGGGGGTGGCTGGCTTCATCGGCAGCAACCTGTTGCAGGCCCTGCTGGAAAACGGACAGCACGTCGTCGGCCTGGACAACTTCAGCACCGGGCATCAGCACAATCTGGATGAAGTGCAAACCCTGGTCGGCCCACAAGCCTGGCAACGCTTCCAATTCATTCGTGGCGACATTGTCGATCTGGACACCTGCCAGAAGGCATGTGAAAACATCGATTATGTTCTGCACAATGCCGCCCTCGGCTCCGTGCCGCGCTCGCTCAAAGAACCGCTGGTCACCCACGCCGCCAACATCAACGGCATGCTTAATATGCTGGTGGCGGCGCGCGATGCCGGGGTGCCGCGATTCGTCTACGCCGCTTCCAGTTCGACCTACGGCGACCACCCCGCCCTGCCCAAGGTTGAAGACACAATCGGCAAACCACTGTCCCCCTATGCCGTCACCAAATACGTCAACGAACTCTATGCCGATATCTTCGCGCGCTGCTATGGCCTGCAAAGCATCGGTCTGCGCTACTTCAACGTCTTTGGTCCGCGCCAGGACCCAAATGGCGCCTACGCCGCCGTCATCCCACTCTGGCTCAAGGCCTTGCTCACGCAAACCCCGCTGACAATCAATGGCGATGGCGAAACCTCACGTGATTTTTGTTATGTGAAGAACGTCGTACAGGTCAACCTACTCGCCGCCACCGTTCAAAACAAAGACAGTGCAAACCAGATTTATAACGTCGCAGTCGGCGACCGCACCACACTGAACCAACTATTCATCCTGTTGCGTGATGCGCTGGCGCCTACGCACCCGCATGTTGCCAACGCCACACCGAACCATGCGCCCCTGCGCGCCGGCGACGTGCGCCACTCACAAGCCGACATCGACAAGGCGAAAACACTGCTCGGCTACCAGCCCACACACAACGTGCATCAAGGTATTGCGGAAGCCATCGGCTGGTATGCGAATCACCTATTGCGGTAAGGGGGAAAATCACTTGGCCAGCCAAGCACGTTTAATTGCGTCCTATCCGTGCGACGTGATCCCAATTTCAGTATCACTTTGAATTAGGGGCATGCGGTGTGAAAAACCTTGAAAACACTAGGTTCCTGTTTGAACGGGAATGTCGAGCTTCGTTGAATATTTATGAAAACAACTCTAGTGGAATTGCGCCGAGCCGACTGCACTCATAGAGTGCGCGGTTTCGAGCCGTTCCAGCAAATCGAGCGTTTGGCCAGCAAGTGCTTCGCGTGTATGAGCAACGAGCCATGAGGACAAATCTGTAGAATCGTTATGTGGCCGTGTGGCCGCCAGCGTGCTCAAGGTTGCGTCAAGCACATCAATCGCATCTTTCGGTACCACCATACCGGCGCCAAGTTGTGACACGAGCGCTGCGGATTCTCCGCCTTCTCCAAACATGAGTACAGGCGTTCCAGATGCCAAATAGTCAAATAATTTCCCCGGCAAGTACCGATCAAAATCCGGGGTATTGAAAATAAGCAAAGCGTCGGATTCACGCATACCGGATAGTGCTAGCGGTTTGGTCACCTGTTCTTCAATGATGAGCATGTCAGGATCGCTAAAAGCCATCAGTTGAGCGTATGCCTGACCCGAACGTTGACCCACGAAGCGTAAACGCAAACGATCTCGCCACTCCGGCTTGCGGGCGATAAGTTTTTCGATAGCCCATAAGAATTCGCCGGGCAAAGTATGATCACTCAGATTTCCAAAGAAAGACAGTACGAGAGGATCGTCAGCCTGTCGTTCGCACCTGTTACCGTGCAAGCATTCATTGAGGTCATGCTGTTCCCACCCATTGGGAATCACATGACAACGATTTGGATCAAGAAAGGGAAAGGCCCGCAGCTGGTGAGTACGCTGGGATTCAGTCGTAAATATAACCGCCGCAGCCTCACGCAAACAACGCGCTTCCCAGAGTCGATCAGCATTACCTTTATACACAAAAGAAAACGGGCATTCTGACCATTCGTCACGATATTCAAGTATCAACGGTACGTCATAACGACGCGCAAGGAAAAAACCCGCTACAAAATTGTGAAACAACGGACCCGTAGCGATCAAGACAGATGGCGGCGCATCTCTCAAAAATTTACGGCCGAAATCAAAAGCCTGCAAAGCATTGAGAAAACCCCCATCAATGCGCGGAAATACTCGGAAACTGGGGTATAGCTGTGGCTCGGCAGGGCGCCCGATACGGACGTCTGCAGGAATCTGGTTCGCCAAAAATGTGCCGACTTCCGACACCATTGCAGGCTGAGGGCCTGCAATTACACTTACTTTCCATCCCGCTGTATTCGCATAGCGAGCAAGCGCAGCCGGACGATAGACCCCACCAGTGATGAGAGGTGGGAACTGCCATGCCAATAGCGCGATATGCCGTTCAGGTGCGACCGGCACCCGCTCATTGCGCTTTTTGCGAGCCAGCAATTGAATCTTCAAAAGCCAGATATAGGCACGAAGGGTATCTCTCGCCGAGCTGAGAAATTTCAGAGTGCGTCGAGGCATAAGTAATTGTCGTGACAGTGGACCCGTAACCAAATCAGACTGGGTGATACATCAGTCTAATTTCCTCTCAAGAAAAATCAAAAACTCACCTCGTGATCTTACGCCACGTAGGCAGTTCAGTCGCCAGGCTTAACCCGCACAATCTTCTTTTTAATTACTTCCCGATCATATTCATCCACGATCCGCTTCCGGGCCGCAGCGCCGATGGCCGTTTCGTCGAGCTGCCGAGTCAGCAACCGCACACAGTCTCAAGCAAACGCGTCGGGCCGATCCGCGAGAATGATTTCTCTGGATGTTTCAGCTTGATGCCTTCCGCACCCAGCGTCGTTGAAACAATGGGCAAATCACTCACTTTGCGTCTGCGTATGCTTGCGCAAGCTCCGGGACGAAGTCAGTGAACTCTACACCTTTCGGTGGGTTTTGGAAATGGTGAATCTGTCCGGTCCTGACCCCAAGAAGCGCACCCTGGTTGCGGGATGTTGCCCCAGGATACGCGGCCATATTTGATCAAAAAAATATTCAGCACACACCCGATTTGGGCCATATCCGTATGAGCCGACCCTGAGGATGACAGATCCTCTGCTCCAATCGCTTCGGCAAACAAATCCATTCGTTTGTAAATGCCGTGCGCACTGGTACTCTCACTCATGGGCAAAGTGCTTGAAACGAACAAGGGCGTTGCTTTTGACATGCGAGATTGACGGGGTCAATATTCGACCCGTGGAGCCATAAGATGCCGCACCCCGCAAACTGAAAAGCCATAAAAACGCGTTCCGCGGCGGCGGTTAAAGTGTGGGGGTAAGTTGCCTGCTTAAAAAAAACATGAACTCTGAGTATTTTTAATGCGCGCTAATAGTCAGGAATGTAAATGAGAAAAAATTGGCTCGATTACTTGCGTGTGTTGGCGGTGACAGGGGTTGTCACGATCCATGCAACATCACACCATTATGATCAACTTTTCGAAAAAGATCCTGGCACATGGTGGCTAGCCAATCTTCTGAATAGCGCGGCAAGATTCTCCGTCCCGATGTTCGTCATGATTTCCGGATGCCTGTTGCTTAATCAAAACATTTCGGTTCTGGATTTTTACAAGAAAAGAATGATCAGATTGGTTCCGGCAACGGTAATTTGGTCGATGTTCTATATCGCATTCATGGTCGTTACGCAGACCGGCATTACTGATCTCGGATGGTTTCTCAGAGTGGGGCTCTGGCAGGAGGGGGCGGCCTACGGCCATTTATGGTACTTGTCGATGTTGTTGTGCTTGATGGTTTTCGCGCCCCATTTGAATTATTTTGTCAGGGGCATAGCACCTACGCGTAACGAACTACAACTTCTTCTTGGCGGATTTTTTCTTTTTCTCTGTGCGTTCCAGTTATCAACGGTAGTCAAGGAAATTGTTGGCTTGCACGTGGACTGGTTCAAGACTTTTCCTCTATATATGGGATATTTTCTCGCAGGTCATTATGTTGACAAACATCACGCACAAATTCGCCTGTCAAACCGAGCAGGTATTGCATGCATTGTTCTGCTTCTTGCATCCGGCTGCCTCTTAAACTATTGGGTTGCGCACAGATTCAATGTGGTAAAGGATTCTTTTATACTGAGCAATCTGGGCCCCTTGGTGGCGCTGATCACCATGATTGCTTTCATTCTGTTCATAAAAAACGCAACAAGGCTGCCGGAGAGCCCTCTTGTCTCGGCCATTGCCGCGTCGAGCTTTGGGATCTATCTAATTCATCCGGTGTTCCTTTATTACTTTCGTATCTGGCTGTCACCTGACCGCATCAACGCTTCCTCGTATATGTTGCTGGAAATTTTCGTTGCATTTGTCTTGTCATTCACCGCGATTCATTGCTTGAGAAAAATGCGCTATTTTCGCTGGATCAGTTGATTCCGCCAGAGCCCCCGCTAATGCCTGCGCCTAGAAAATCAAGTGCAAGGAAGTTTGACAGCCTCAACTTAGGGCCATCTTGATCTTGTTAGCTTGTAAGCACACTGGACTGGCAGCACGCATTTAAGTTCACGGAGAAAGGGATGCATTGACACTCAGCGGAGTTTCCGAGATCCCGCATTACAATTGAGTTTGCCTGCTACATATCCAACGTGCATTTTATTCTTTGAAGACGAAACAGCCCGCACATGAAAATCAGTGTAATTATCACCACTTACAACGGTAGCCGCTGGATTGCAGCTGCACTCGACTCCGTTCTTGCTCAAACTCTGGCGCCAGCCGAGATCATTGTGATTAACGACGGTTCGACGGACGATACTGCACATGTGATCGCGCGTTACGCTCCGCGTGTGCAATGCATTGACCAACCGAACGCCGGCATCAGCGCCGCACGCAATCGGGGCATTCTCTGCGCCACCGGCGATGCGCTGGCGTTCTTTGATGATGACGATATATGGCTGCCGCAAAAACTCGCACGCCAGGCAGCGCTACTGGATGCACATGCTGAAGTAGGTGTGGTTTTCTGTAACCACCAGAACTTCGAACATGAGACAGGGACCATCCTGCTGGAGTCCGACAATGTCAAGCAGCAGCAATTGGCAAGCAGGCCGGCCGCAATTCCTGAGGCGTACGTGTTACAGCCACAGTCACAATTTGCAGGCACCCTCGACGACAACTATGCCCTGCCATCGACTTTGATGGTGCGTGCAGATGTGTTGCGTCAAGTCGGGTTGTTCGATACTTCGCTGAGCTATGGGGAAGACTGGCAAATGCTGCTCCGCCTGGCGCTAGTCACACAAATTGGTTATTGCAGCGATATATTGCTGCGACGGCGGATACGCACCAACAGCCTTTCGTCGCATGGCAAAGATGACCGTGACTTGTTGCGTGCGCTTGAAACGTTGCCAAATTTTGCACCACTGCCTGCGTCCTCCCGTGCCGAGTGGGAGGACATGTGTGCTGCACTCGGTGTGTCTGCCGCCTACTACAGTCGCAAGAGCGGCGATCGCGCTGCCGCCCGCAAGTACCTTGCAACCGCACTCAAGCGCGGCCGATTGATCGGCGGCCGCCGCTATGACTGGCGCAGTGTGATGAATGGACTGCGTGAGGTGGTGTCTCTCTCGCTGGGACGCAGCTAGGCTGATTACTATTGCTTCCAATGCTCACCGAGATTCTGCCCATGCAATAGCCGCACATACTCCAGCGTGATGGCCTCTTTGGATTCAGGTGCAATGTGGTCGTTGGTATCACCCATCTGTTCATAGGGCAGGCAGATTGGTTGTGACATCACCAGTTTTGCTCCTAGTTTTTCCAGCTTTTGGTTGACCTGCGCAAAATACGTAGTTGATTTACTGCAGATGCTGTCCAGCAATGGGCCATAGGCAAATTGACAATCGATCTGGCGTGCGTCGCATAACCGGACGATTTCCTGGGCATATTTGAAATTATTTTCACTGATGCCTGCTACCTTCATTCCATCCGCCCTGAACTCCTCCGGATCGTCGCGCCAATCTATTTTGGTTGCCTGTCGAACAAAATCCTTGTGAAAGATATTTTGCCGATCAATCTGGCCACTGAAAAAACCAGACAGATAGCGCATGGAGCGCAATGTTCCTTTAATGGTCATGTCGTCCGCCAGGCGAAACCAGAATGATTGTGCACGGGATGCCGCTTTCAAAGCGTCATTCATTGAGAGATTCTGTTCTCTCTCCCAAATATCGGCCGTTTGCACAATGTAGATGCGCTTTGGCTGGCGTTTCTCGAGAACCTTGTTGATCATGTACAGGCTCCCGGACAGCCCGTAGCTGCCGGTCAGTGCCAGATTGATGGATCGCGTGTGTGTAGTCTGATCCCAAACGCCTGCGTCGATGGCATTCCCCAATGAACTATCGCCGACGAACAACACGTCGATGGCGCCGACATTCTCAGCCTTGTGCAATTGAGATAAAAGAAACGTGTTGTCGGGGTCAGGCTTCCCCAACCGGAGCGCAAGACTGTTGACACCGAGAATCAGCCCTAATACGGAGCACACGAATATCATCACCATCAGGTTGTAGCGTCGAAAATTCATGGCTCAGAACTGGAAATAAAGAAAAGGGCTGTCACGGCCCAGGTACAGAAATGCCGTAATGAATACTGTCGCTACCAACAAGCCGCTCGCCAACGACGGCTTCCATCTGCCGAGTGGGGCAGGCGCTTGCGATTGCACCCCTGACTCCGGCGCAATGACAGAGATGTTCGGAGTGTAGCCAGTCCATTGCTGCAGGTTTGGCATACCGAAAATAAGCGTCAGTCCAAGCATGATCCAGAACAACATGTACAACAGTGACAGATGTTGTTGCGCGGCGAGCGGGGTCGCCCCTTCAAAACGAATGAGGCTCTCCCACATCCCATGGAAGTAAGGCTGCAGGCTGCCTGGCAAACTGATGCCGTTCACACCGAACATGCCGCGATAAAATTCCAGCATGGTCGCCACGTTCTGAGCACGAAAGGCGATCCAGGCCAGCGCCACCAGCAAAAAAGTGATGGTGATGGCGAGCGGTTTTGCGATGCCTGCCGGAACAATGTCAATACCATAGCGCTGCCGGACTTCTTGCCATAGGTGGTTCACACTTAAATAGAGTCCATGCAAACCGCCCCAGATGATGAAAGTCCAGCCGGCGCCGTGCCACAAGCCACCCAGCAGCATGGTGAGCATCAAATTGCGGTAACGCAGCAGTTTTGATCCGCGGTTTCCTCCGAGCGGAATGTACAGGTAGTCGCGCAGAAAGGCAGACAGTGTCATGTGCCACCGACGCCAGAATTCAATGATGCTCGATGACTTGTAGGGGGAATCAAAATTGATTGGCATGCGTATATTGAAGAGCAGCGACAAGCCAATCGCCATGTCCGAATAACCGGAGAAATCGAAATAAATTTGCAGCGCATACGCCAGGCCGCCGGACCACGCTTCAAGCAATGCCGGTTGTCCGCCCGCATGGACGGCATTGAATATTCCGTTGGCATAGACTGCAAGATTGTCGGCAATGATGACCTTCTTGAACAACCCGAGACAGAAGATCGTGATGCCGCGCGCAATATTTTCTGCATCGGGCCGATAGCAGGAGTCCTTGGCAAACTGCGGCATGACTTGTTTGTGGTGAATCAGTGGGCCAGCAATCAGATGCGGAAAGTAGGTGACAAACAGGACATAGTGAATCAGTTTTTTGTGCCTGGCTTCATCGCGAAAAATATCCACTAGATAGGCAATCTGCGTGAACGTGAAGAACGAAATACCTAATGGCAGCACCACACTCAATGTCGGCAAACCAATATGCTGATTCGCCAGAAGCTGGTTGGTCGTGTCGATGAAAAAATTGACGTATTTGAAAAATCCCAGCACTGACAAATCGCCGGCGATGCCGAGCGTGATAAACAACCGCTTCTTTCTGACGCTGCGACTGGTCCAGATCAGATAGCCGCAACTGTAATTAAACAGGACGGATAGCACCAGCACATAAACGATGTGGTAGTCCCACCAGGCATAAAAAAACAGACTGGCCGCAGCCAGCCAGGAAGCAGCTAGCCGATGATTGTATTTCCCGAGCAGAAAAAAACCGGTAACCGCGATGGGAAGAAAGCACAGAATGAATGCGTAGGAATTAAACAACATGGTGATTTTTCAGATGGACTTCTTGTTTATTGTCGGGCATCCCTGCATTTACTAATCCTTGAGTTTATTTACAAGTTGCGCAATCCATCCTTCAGCATATAGCGATCCTTCAAGCCGAGATCGATCAAAGCAGAGCAATGTATCTGAATTCACCATTCTTTCCGGATTGGAGCACGTCAAAGTATTTGTTTTAACGTAGCGCACCCCAAACTCGCTCAGCCGGCGTTCGTTTGACATCCTAGTGGCAATCTTTACTTCAATGGGGGCGGTATTACTGATACGGGACAGTTGCGCCATTTGAGCACGCAGATCCATTTGATCGCGCAAGTTGCGTATCCCTGAAGCACCACCGACGACAAGGAGATTCACTAATAGAATCCACACGGTAGCTTGCCCCAGCAGTCGCGCGTTTCTGGACGGGGCGAGCGCAATAACCCCGATCCCGATCGTCAACGGGATCAGCCATAATGTTGGGGCATAGCGGCTCCACCATGGTTCAGGCACGATAAAGGCCACGACTATTGAGGCGGTGAGAAGGAAAAACAGGCCGCCGGTTTTTTCTGAAAGTGTGGCGCGTTTCACCCATAGGGCGACTAGACAAAACAGGGACATCAGGAAAGCTGCGCCAAACAGAGGACCAAACCCACCCACGCGCACATCGGTGAATTTGTAGAAGGCCTTGACCTCCTCCTTGCTGACAGAAAGCGGGAATTTCAATTCTATTTGCGGGGTGTTCCCCATGTCTTCAGGGACACGTCCGTTTGATCTTGCAAAAATCGATAGCGCTGTTTTTTCAAAGCGATTTCGGACCAGGAATTCCGGTGCTGCATTAGAAGAAATGATGTCCACCTTGTGTGATCCGGCCAGGGGATAAAATGGGTGCCCAAATTTAAGCGCATTGGTGACGTAGGGATGGAAACCCGTAAGAACTGCCATTGTTGCAACGACGAAAAAAATGTACGTCAACTTCCTCGCTGCTATTGAGGTCGTTGTCTGAAATATTGAATAGATGGTCCACAGAAGGAAAATTGCCCCGACAAAACCCAGCCCTGTGAATTTAATATTTATTGCAACCGTCGCAGTGGTGATAACAAGAAGTGTCGTATATATCGAGGCGCGCAGATCGTGCAACACGATGGCCAGTATCAGCACGACTATCGAACCGTAAAGCAGATGATCGTTATAGTAAGAAGCTATTTGATAAAGCACGACAGGTTGAAAAGCGATAAGAAGGCTGCCCAGTACAGCCCACCTGCGTGAAAGACAGAGGCGATAGCGCAGAAAAATCCACCCCATCAATAGAACGGAGCAAGGTATCAGGAAATTCAATGCTTTCCCGTATTCGACACCACCAAAGGTACGGGCAAATGTGGCCTCGATAATCCATGGCGCTTTGGCATAGCTGTTGAGCCATAGCGAATGAATCCCTTCATAAGGCGGACCAAGAAATGGATTCCAGCCTTGGATCAATGCGATGATTGCTTGTTGATGATACTGCTGTCCGTCATGCGATACATCAAAAATGTTTGCGGCAAGCAATATTGAGCCAGCAACCATCGCAACAAACACACTCAGCGCGATCCAGAATACTGCTGAGCGAAACGACAGGACGAGAAGGCTCAGGCCGGCGCACGAAGAAACCAACCAGAAAGTGGCCGGTGATGTGGATATGCCAAGCCAGAACCCTGCCGAGGAGATTAAAAACAAGCCGCCTATCAGCCCCCAGATCGCCGTTGCCACGGACAGGAAAATTCTCTCGATAGGCCCATCCATGGGGGCTTGCCAGGAAGACCCATCCGTTTCTGTGCGCAGCAGGGCCAAAAGATTGTTCATGTTTTCGCCACCAAAAAAACGCCTGCCAGTACGAGGAGCGTACCTAGTGCGCGCATCATACTGAAAGCTTCACCCAACAGGAACACTCCAAAGAGCATGGTCAACAAAAAACCCAGCCCGACAAATGGATAAGCCTGGCTCACATCGACCCGCGCAAGCACACCTAACCACAACAGTGCACCAAATCCATACAAGGCCAAACCAAGCCAGACGAACAGGCTCTTTGCCACACCATACAGAGCGTCTGCCCCCCCTTGCATCAGCGCCTGTTGGACTGACGCTGTTGACATGCCATGTTTAAGAGCTATTTGTGCAACGGCAGAAATCGTTACGCTCAAGAAGATGAGCAACAAAATATTCCATGACATGGCAATCCTCTTCATATGGCAATCAGCATTGTTAATATCATGCTGACAAAAACAAGCCAGCTGGCACGGTCACGTAGGCTGAACACAATCGGGTCGTCGTGCATCTCGCCACGCGCAGTTTTCATCCATACACGCGAGATCCAGTACAGCATCGCGGGGCATAACAGCCAGAGCAATCGTGGGTGCATGTAATGGCCTTGTCCAGCAGTGCTGTCCACGAACAATGCCAATACCAGAACAGCGACATATCCGGCCGCAATGCCCATCGCGCTGAGCATCCCATAATCAGTGACCTGATAATCCCGGCCCGTGGCAGCGTCGCGCGCGACTTGCTTCAGTGACAGAAGCTCCGCACTACGTTTGACCAGCGCCAGGCTGAGGAACAAAAACATCGAAAAAGCCAGTAGCCAGGAAGACAGGGGTACCTGAATCGCAGACGCGCCGGCAATAATGCGGACGGTATAAAGCGCCGCCAACAGCAGGACATCGAGCAACATGTAGGTTTTGAAACATAAGGAATAAGCCAGCGTCAGGCCCAGATAAACCAGCAGTACCAAAAGAAACTGGGACGATAGCGCGGCTGCCAGAGCAAGCCCTCCGGCCAGAAAAACGATCAGAGCCAAAACACCTGCGGGAAGCGTGAGGTTTCCTGCAGCAAATGGGCGCAGCCGTTTGCGCGGATGATGCCGATCCGCGGCAAGATCGAGCAAATCATTGAGCAGGTAAGTGGCCGATGCAACCAGACCAAACGCGGCAAAAGCGATCAAGGTGGTCGCCACCGCAGCCGGGGTGAACAAATGTGCCGTCAGCAAAGGCACCGCAAGCAAACTGTTTTTTGCCCATTGATGCACCCGTAACGCGCGCATCCATGTGCGCCATGTAACCGGGCGATCATTAAACACATGCTCCACACTGGCAATCTTGCTGGCCGCACGGCGCACACCCACTGCCGGGTTCACGAGGATGGCGCGACGGGCCTTGGCCCAGATCGGCAAATCCGCCACTGCGTCTGCAGCATAATCAAATGGCCCGCCATTGGACACTTTCAGAATCTCTTGCAGTTTGTTGTTGCCTTTGAGATTGTTTGCACCGTTACTGGCCAGCACGCCGGCAAAGAAACCCAAATGATCGGCAACCCGTTGCGCGTGAATGATGTCCGATGCAGTGGCTAGATACACGGGCCGGACTCGTGCCTGCTCACGAAGATAAGCGACAAATGATTCTTGCAGCGGTAACCCAGTCACATCAATCGTTGTTCGCTGCGCCAATTCGCGTTTCAGCCTTGCTTTTCCCTGGATCAACCAACCCGGCATTGAAAGGAAGGCTGTGGGCGATTGTTTGATCAGGGCAAAGGTACTCTCCACCAGCAGATCACTCTTGATCAACGTCCCATCAAGATCGACGAATAGCGGGACGTTATCGCTCGCGCTATGGCCCTGGGGTTCGCTCATGGTATTTTTCTGCAAAAAGCTACTCCTTATCACTCATCGCCCAACCGCAGAACGGGGCACAATATCGTCGATCGCACCCTTGCGTTCCTTAAGCTTGGCTACGAGTGGCAGCTCAATATATCTGCCGATCAAGGTTGTTGTAGTCAGTGCGACACTGATCGCTATCGTGAACACAACCACCTCCGGTAGGGCATGATAGATTCCCAGTTTGAGCAACACCATGTAGGTAAGGTTGATGAACAAGATGTGTCCGAGATAGATCGAGTACGACACAGACCCCATGCGAGCGAGCCACGCAGGGGTAGCAATTGCCCGCCCGTTTTCAAGCGCAACCAGGGTCGCAAGCACTGCGGCCGACGCCAAACCCAACGCGATTCGTCCTTCAGCGGAATGTGAGCCGAAAGGACCTGACACCTCAAACAGCACGGTTGCGACAAAAGCCAATAGCACCACCCGCAGGGTCATTAACGAAGTACGCAGCGTGTACCTTCGCGCTGCCGCGCCCACCATTACACCGAGCAAAAACTGTAAGCAGTGCGGGCTGTCAAGGCCGATCGGCAAGTCAATCTGAACCAAGCCAAGTGCCCGAGCAAGCAGGAATATCGCCCACGTGCCAAATGCTATCGCTCCAACTCGCGCGCTGGTCAGCAAGATGCAGAAGGCTACATAAAATACAACCTCGTATTGCAATGACCAAGCCACTCCAACATATTTAGGTTCACCATCACCCATCAACAGGAAAACGGTTCCTGCGATGTCAGAGGCTGCGATATCAAAGCTTAGCCCCTTGCCGGAGGCAAATCGTCCGAGCGTCGTTATCGCGATGGAGAGTAGAAGGATCACCCAGAAGATCGGATAAATTCTGGAAAAACGTCTCCACAAATAGGGCGGGATGCGGCCAACTTGGCCAATCTCAGAAAAATGCACATACGTAATGATGAAGCCACTGAGAACGAAAAAAAAGTCAACGCCGACATAACCAAAATCGAACACCCCCGCAAGACCGATGTGACCAGAGAAATGTTCAACCCGCATCAGGTTGGCGGCATGCATCAGAACAACTGCAAAAGCTGCCAATGCGCGAGCCGCCTCAACCGATCGCATCTTGCCGCTTTCATAATGGGGGGGTGTCAAGGATTTAAACATCTAGGTCTATTGTCCTGCCTCAGACTTCTCAAACCACCCCTCCAACATCATCAACACCCAGATCAACGTCCCGTAGTAGCCCGCGTGTCCACTCTGATGTTGTACGAGTAAATGCTCGATGAAACCGTCTGCCAGCAGGCCACGCCGATCCAGGCTGCGCAGGCTTTCGTAGGCGCGCTCGCGCAGGGGCGCGTGCTGGGTGAGCCAGACACCGAACGGCAGGCCGAAGCCCTGTTTGGATTTGGTCAGCGTCGATTGCGGCAGAAAATCCCACAGGGCTTTTTTGAAGAAGTAGCGCAGATAGGTGCGGCGCAGTTTCAAATCGGGGGCGAGGCGAGCGGAGAATTCAATGATGCGGTTGTCCAGCAGCGGGTAGGCGACCTGCATGCCTGCCGCTTCGCACATGCCGTTGACCTTGGGCAGGTCGCTGTCGGCGAGGGTGGTTTTCCAGTCCAGCCAAAGCATACGGTTGATCAGGCTGTTGCCGGGAGTGGCCTGGTAAATGGCGCGTTGCTCGGCATAGGGTTGCATCACATCAATCTGACGCAGCAGTTCGGGGGCGAAAATGGTGTGGGCGCCAATGCGTTCGATCAGATTGTAGGTGTGCATGCGCTCGGGCATCGGGATGCTGGCCTGGCGCACGTAGCTAGCAGCCTTGCTGGCGAGGGAAAGGCCATCGGGTGTTTTGTTGGCAACCGCATGAGCGAGACGACGCAGCGGGGCGGGCAGATTCTCGAAATGGGAGAACAACCATTGTGTAGCGTAGCGCGAATTTCCGCCAAACAATTCGTCGCCACCATCACCCGCCAGCAGCATGTGCATGCCGTCTTCCGCTGCGCGCTTGGCGCACCAATACACAGGCACGGCGGAAGCGTTACCAAACGGTTGATCGTAGGTGCGCGCGACAGTGTCGATGGTGTTGACTACGTCGTCAGGGGTGACGTAGTAGATACGATGCTCGGCACCGAAATGTTTGGCCGCAGCGGCGGCAAAGCCGATCTCGTCGTAGCCTTCAGCGGCAAAACCGATCGAGTAACTGGTGGCCGGTGTGCCTGCCACACGGCCGAGCATGCCGCACACGGTAGAGCTGTCGGTGCCGCCGCTGAGAAAGGTGCCGATATGCTGCGCCTGTGCATAGGGTTGATGCACCGCTTGAAGCGTGCTGATGAATTCTTCTTTCAGCGCCGCAAAATCATGCGCATCTTCGCTGAATTTGAAATTCCAGTAGCGTGTCGTCTCTGCTTTGTCGCCATGTAAATGCACCGCACAACCGGCTGGCACTTGATGAATTTCGCGGTGCATCGTATGCGGCGCACCGACCGCGTGAAAAAACACGTAGTTGTAGAGCGCCTGTGGATTGAGCGTAGCTTGCGGCAGCACCGATGCGATGCTGTCGCTACGCGTGGCGACCCAGACCTGATCACGCACTTGTGCATAGTTGAGATGACCCATGCCCATCGGGTCAACGGCGAGGAAGATGTGTTGTCGGTCATGCGATACCGCAATCACGGCAAAACTGCCGCGCAGGACATCGAATGCTGCGGCGCCTTCGCTGCCCAGCTTGCGTTCAAGGATGTTGGCAGCCTGGCGCAGATCACGCGCACTGCATACCGCTTCGGGCGAGCGCGAACGCAAATGTGGACGGCCCCAGATGAAACATTCGCCCCACTGCCCTTTGGCGTGGCCGACAACGGTATGCGCGGTCCAGCCGAGCGCCATGCCGATGGGATGTTGCTCCGCGATGCTCAGAGCAGGGGCTGCGGCATTGTTGGAGAGCGGCTGCGCCATGCGCGGCAATTGCGCGCGCAGTACGGCGCACTCCTGACCGGGCTGGATCAGGCCGACCCAGCCTTGCTTGCTGTCTGCCGGGAGTTGAGGAATGACAGCAGGCGCAACGGTAGCGGTCATTTTGGCGGGTGGCTTCTTGGCTGATGCGATGGTTGGTGGTGATTCGGCTTCAGCATGCACCTCCATCTTATCGGTCGCAGCCGGTGCCGGTTTGATCCAGAGATCGCGTAATTTTCGCACTGGCGGTTTGATCTGGAATTCCAGGAAACAAAACCAGCGGGCGCGCCAACTGCGACCGGCCACGATGTGACGCAGCAAGACTTCGCCGCCTTCGGTCCATTTGAGTTTGTAGGCGTTGCCGCCCTGGCCCATGCAGTAGAGCTGCGACACGGTATCGGCAAACAATTGCTGCAATTGATTGAAATGCAGATAGGAACCGGGCGACAACGATGCATCCAGTCCTTCCACTACGTCGGCGCGCAAGGCGTGTACGCGGCCCTGATACTGCAACTGGTATTCGTAGGCCACCAGTCGGCCATTCAGTGTCAGCAGCCAGAGCGAAAGCCATTGCTCGCGCAGTGCATGCTCAGTCAGCCGTTGCAGAAAACGGCGCGGACCGGGATGGTCGAGCGCATTGCCGTTGCCGGATTTCCAGCTGGCGGTGGATACCTGTGCTACCTGTGTCATCACAACGTCTGCCGAGGCGGGCAAGCATCCGGCACGCTGCCATTGCAAGCCGACCTGGCCTGCCTGTTGCAGACGATTGTCCACCAGGTTATTGGCTTTCTTCAAGGCACGCGCACGGGTGTTGTAATAACCGTCCCAATCACTGCGTACATCAATGCTCCAGTTGGTGCCGTAGCTCTCGCAGCGGTAGCGCAGCCCCTTCCCTTGCAGATGTTCAAACAGCGCGTGGAGTGCAGGCGCATCGACCGGTGCAAAATCCAGCGCCAACACATCCCACTCCTGCAGCCGTGCGAGCAAAGCTTCGGCTAATGCGCGTCCGGCCGCTTGCGCCATCTGTGGCGCACACAAAAGATCGCAACGCTGCGTGTCAGGTACCGTCAGGAAACGCAGGGTGCGCAGGGAAACACCGTATTTGCGTTCGACGACGCACATCAATGGCAACAGCGCCACCAACACTTCATCGCGTCGTGCCGTCAGTATTTTCAGTTGCGCCTGATCGGCACTCCACTGCCAGGCGGCGTCGAACCATTCGTGACGCGCAAACACACCGCCATCCTGCCCTGGCCCTTGTGCCAGCGCATTCCATGCAGTCTTTAATGCCTGAAATTCTGAATCTGATTCAACCCACGCGATGTGCATCGGTGTGCGCCCCCCCGAGCGTTGAGTAATTTTCACGCATGATGCCAAAAAATCGGCACATGTATTGTGTAATTCTTTTACACGGAATCGATCAGCTCTGAAAAGCTGAGATAATACACGCCATGTCATGCTCCGCGCCTGAGTGCATGCACTCAATAAGAACGATTCCATTGGATGTCCTGTCACGAAAATTCCGTCACCACGGTTGACCTGTTGATGCTGCCGCTCGGCGCTGCCCAGCTGGGTGGTGCGGAACGCTCCATTGCCGAACTGGCCATACAACTCCGGCGTAGCGGGAAACAAATTCTGATGCTGGTCGATCGCGCCCTGGAACCGACGCCCTATGGGCAAATGCTGGCCAGTGAAGCGATTCCTGTGGTCTGGGTGGATTGGCATCCTGATCGCGGATATCTGGCCAATATCCGCGAAGCGTGGCGCGTCTTCCGAAAATATCGCGCGCCGCTGATTCATTTCAATATGGGCTGGCGTAAAAAACTCTGGCTCATGCCTCTGGTGGCAAAGCTGGCCAATCCGCAGGCCCGCCTGATTGCCACGGCACGCGGCCTCCCCGATTCGCACCACAAGCTCCCGCGCAGTTATTACTTCGGCTTCATACCTAGCCTGCGCTTATGGTTGTGGCGAGACCGGTTCAACGGCTGGGTCTGGGGGCGCTTGCTCACGCGCGCAGTTTCGGTGAACCGCGACGATACCCCCAAGCGCTTGCCCGCTGACTATTATTTTCCGGCACAGCGCATCCACGTGATTCAGAATGGGCTGCCCAAACGAAACGTCCCATTCTCTGCGGCAGAGAAACAGGCGTTGCGGACATGCGCGGACTTGCCGGATGACGCATTATTCATTCTCTATGCCGGTCGCCTTACGGAAGACAAAGGGGTCGATGTTTTATTGCAAGCCTTGAGCACATTGCCTGCACACTATCATCTGGTACTGATTGGCGAAGGCGACAAGAAACCGTTATTGCAAGCATTGGCCATTCAACTAGGGCTCGACGTGCGCAGCCATTTTCTCGGCTTTCAGCCAAACCCGCGCGACTGGATGGCGGCGTGCGACATTGTGGCGGTGCCTTCAGTCGATGATGAAGGCCTGGCGCGCGTGGTGCTGGAAGCGCTGGGTGAACGCGCCTGTATTGTGGCCACCGACATCACCGGCATTGCCGAAATCTACGACAACAATGTACAGGGCCTGCTGATCCCGCCCAAGGATGCGAGCGCTCTGGCCGCTGCCCTGCGCAGACTGGGTGAAGATGCCGCGTTGCGTCAGCAGTTTGCCAACGCTGCCGGCATCCTGTTCGATCAGAAATATGTGGTTGAACGGGTGCGCGATCAATACCTGGCCTTGTATGCCGAGGTACTTTCCGAAAGTAAAAACGGCTCATGAGCATTAAACGCGCGCTGGTACTTTCCTATTGCGAACGCTACGGCAATCTGTTTCTCGGGCTGATAGCGACCATGGTGCTGTCGCGCCTGCTCACGCCCGCAGAAGTCGGTGTGTTTTCGATCGGGATGCTGATCATTGGCCTGGTCGCTGTGATCCGCGATCTGGATGCATCGTCTTTTCTGATTCAAACCCCCGAACTAACGCGCGACCGTATCCGCGCTGCTTTTACGGTGTCACTTGGTCTTGGCATTTTTTTCGCGCTCTTGCTGTGGCTGCTGGCACCAGCATGCGTCAAGTTTTACAAGGAGCCTCGACTGGGCGAGGTGATTCATCTGCTGGCTTTCAGTTTTCTGCTGGTGCCGTTCGGCGCCAACACACAGGCGATCCTGACGCGCGAAATGCGTTTTGGTGCATTGCTGGTGATCCGCATCACGCAACCCGTGGTCAGCACAATCACTTCGGTCACGCTGGCGCTGCAAGGCTATGGCACGCTGAGTTTAGCGTGGGGCATGCTCGCCGGCAGCATCAGCATTGCGCTGGCCACGACACTGTTCCGCCCAAAAAACCTGCCGCTATTACCGGGCTTGCGCAGCATTGGCGAAGTACTGCATTTCGGTCTGCGCAAAACCTCAGCCTCGATTCTGAGCGAACTCAGAACCGGTGCGCCGGAAATCGTATTGGGGAAAACGCTGGGATTTGCAGTATCCGGTATATTCAGCCGCGCCAATGGGCTGGCGCAGATGTTTTCACAATTGATCCTGAACGCGATCTACCGGGTTGCCTTTGCCCATTTCTCCAAGAACCAGCGTAACGACTCAGACTGCAGCAAAACGGATTATCTGTACGCCATACAAATCATCCTTGCACTGGCCTGGCCATTTTTCTTTGTACTGAGCTGGAATGCTGAAGCCGTCCTGTATGTATTGTATGGCCAGCAGTGGCTCGGTGCAGCACCGATCCTCCGTGTGCTTTGTCTATCCGTCAGCATGGGGATGCCGTTCGCACTGGCCAGCACGCTGTTGATCGCCTCGGGTAATGTGACCAACGTACTACGCAATGAATTCACCATTACACCGATTTACCTGATTCTAGTGGCAGCAGCGGCATTTCACAGTGCCGAGGCGGTCGCTTTAGCTATCGTCGCCTCGACTTTCATCAGTGCCGCACTCTGGCTGCGCAGCTTGAAGCAGCATCACCAGATTGGCTGGGGCGACATGACAGCCGCCATGCTGCCAGCGCTCAAATTGACCGGCATTGTCGCTCTGGCATGCTTAGCCGGGTCGCTGGTACCCGTCCCTCTGACGGTAGGCCATTGGGCCCTGCTCATCACCTTTGCCATCAATGCCGCTTTGTCGCTGGCCGCTTATGCATTTTTGCTCTACCGTATGCAACACCCAATCATTGCACTCATCGGCACACTTCTCGGTAAAGCCTGATCCCCGGCCTCTTGGCCCTGTTCCATCCCGCCCTGACACTCAAAAAATCGTCTGTACTGCCGTAAACAGAAGCTGACGCCCAGTAAAGCTATTCCAGCGGGCTTCCTAAACATGGCAACAAGGGCCTTTTATGAAATGCAAACAAATCTCCGGCAATGACCTGAGTGCAGTCGACTGGTCGCAATTCTCCGGTATCAATCCTCAACTCTTGCTGTTCTTTGCCGGACCGGAGAAATTCAAGGATCAGGCCTGGATCGATGCGGTTTTGGCGCGCTTTCCAGACGCGACCTTGCTGGGTTGCTCCACCGCCGGTGAAATTGCGCAAACCACAGTCAGCGAAGAAACCTTTGTGTTGACCGCGGTGGCCTTTGATCAGCCGGCCTTCGTCAGTGCGGCAGTTCCCATCAACGGCCTGGCCGACTCGGAGGCTGCAGGACGCCGGCTGGTCGAAGCGTTGGGCCGCACCGACCTGGACGCCGTGGTGGTGTTTGCACCCGGGCTCGATATCAACGGCAGCGCGCTGATTCAAGGCATGAGCAGTGTGCTGCCGGCGGGTACCCCGATCACGGGCGGGCTGGCGGGCGACAATGGCGCGTTCAAGTGCACCTGGACGGTCTACAACCGCCAGATCTCGGATCGGCAACTGGTCGCGCTCGGTTTTTACGGCCAGACTGTGCATATGCATCATGGCTCCTTTGGCGGCTGGCAACCCTTCGGCCCGGCGCGCAAAGTCACGCGGTCGCAGGCGAATGAATTGTTTGAGCTGGATGGCGAGCCCGCCCTCGATGTCTATAAACGCTATCTCGGTGACTACGCCGCTCAATTGCCCGCTTCCGGCCTGCTGTTTCCCTTTGAGATGCTGGGCGAAGACCATACTAAAACCGGTCTGGTGCGCACCATCCTTGGCGTCAATCATGAGACGGGCAGCCTGATTCTGGCGGGCGATATTGAACAGAATGGTTATCTCCGCTTGATGCACGCCAGCACTGACACGCTGGTCGATGGCGCGGAAGCCGCAGCGCGCGCGGCGGGCAAGATTGACCCCAGCGCGGGCAGCCTGGCTATTCTGGTCAGTTGCGTGGGACGGCGGCTGGTCATGGGCGAGCGCGTGGACGAAGAAGTGGAAGCCGTCGCCGAAGTCTTTGGCAAAAAGTGCGTCCAGACGGGCTTTTATTCCTATGGCGAGATCAGCCCCTTCTTCCCATCGACCGATTGCAAGTTGCATAATCAAACCATGACGATCACGGTTCTGGAAGAGGTATAGCAATGATCCTCGCTGTGCTCGCATGAAACCCAGAGTGCGCGTATAAAGGCTGCATCGGTGCGCTGCACAGGGCAAACCGTCAGCGCTTTGCGCCGCCCGGTGCCGTCGCATGCACAGCGTCACCCACCATCGACATGAGCGAAACACCCAACATCAAGAATTCCATGCTGCTGCGCCAGTTGAAGCGCGCGGCCAGCGTGAGCAATCTTGAGGGTTTGACGGACTGGCTGCAACACATTCCACAACCGCAGCGCGAGCACGTCTGCAAGTTGCTGGCGCTGGTACAGACCTACTACGAGCAGTCGGAGCGCGACCTTGATCTGCGCAGTCGCAGCCTGGATCTCTCGTCGCGAGAATTGACGCAGGTCAACGAACGCCTGCGCCAGGAAACAGCCACCCAACACGCCGCCATCCGCACCCTGCGCCTCACCGCCAACGAGTTGCTGGCCAACGCCGGCCTGCCGTCCATCTCGGCCGACGATCAGGATCTGGCCGGGCTGTCTGCGCTGATGAAACAGCTGGCGGAAGAACGTGAAATCGCGCTCAAGGAATCGCGCCAGAGTCAGGAACGTTTCGAACTGGTGATCGACAGTACGGAAGATGGCATCTGGGATTGGGACATTGACAATAGCCATGTCTATTACAGCCCGCGCTGGCTGGACATGCTGGGCTATGGCCCCGATGAGCTGCCGCAAAATCCAGAAACCTGGCGCATGCTGGTCCATCCGGATGATATGGAAGATGTACGGCCGATTCTGGCCGCACACCTGCAAGGGCTGACCGTCGATTACAACGTGCAATTCCGCATGCGCCACAAGGAAGGCGACTGGCGCTGGATTCGCGCACGCGGCAAGGTGGTTCGGCGCGATCAGCACAACCGGCCCCAGCGCATGGTTGGCACCCACATCGACATCACGCTGCAACGTCAACACGAACAGGAAGTGCGCGACAAATTGCATTTCGTCGAGGAATTGATGGAGATTCTGCCCAATCCGATTTACTTCCAGGGGCTCGATGGACGCTATCTGGGATTCAACAAGGCCTGGGAAAAATTCTTCGGCAAATCTCGCCGCAACTGGATCGGCCACACGGTGCATGAATTGTTCGATAGCGAACTGGCCAACCAGCATCATCAGCTGGACGTGGAGCTGTATCGCGACGGCGGCGTGCAAAGTTTTGAGACGCAAGTCGTCCTGCCCGACGGCACGGTGCGCGATACCCTTTACAGCAAGGCGGTGTTCAGCAAGGCCGACGGCACCAAGGCCGGCATCATCGGCACCATCGTCGACATCACCGAACGCAAGAATGCGCAGCGCGAACTGGAAGCTGCGCGCGATGCCGCCGAAGCAGCCAACCGCGCCAAGAGCGATTTCCTCGCCAACATGAGCCACGAGATCCGCACCCCCATGAACGGCATCATCGGCATGACCGACCTCGCGCTGGACATGGCCCTGGATCAGATGCAGCGGGAATACCTGAACCTGGTCAAGGTCTCGTCCAATGCCTTGCTGTCCATCATCAATGACATTCTCGATTTTTCCAAAATCGAAGCCGGCCGTATTACTCTGGAAGAAACCGAATTCGATTTGCGCCACACCATCGAGGAAATCATCCGGCCCCTGCAGCTACGTGCCCAGGACAAGGGATTGCAAATCATCACGATTGAGGATGAACCGATTCCAGGCAAGCTGGTCGGCGACCCGCTGCGGCTGCGTCAAGTCCTCACCAATCTGGTCGGCAACGCCATCAAGTTTACCGAGCGCGGCGAAATCATCGTGCGCACTTCCCTCGTCGGCTCCAACGCTGCGGCCACGACCTTGCAAGTTTCGGTGCAGGATACCGGCATCGGCATTCCAGCCGACAAGCTGGAATTGATCTTCCAGTCGTTCTCACAGGCCGATACCTCGATCACGCGTCAATATGGCGGCACTGGCCTGGGGTTGACCATTTCGCGCCGTCTGGTGGAACTGATGGGCGGGAAAATCTGGGTTGACAGCACCCCTGGCTGGGGCAGCACTTTCCATTTCACCCTGAAATTCAAACATGCCGCTGCTTCTCTTCCAGCCAGCACACAACCCACACTGACCGCGACCGGCAAAAGCAATGTCGCCCGCCAAACCCCGGTACAAAACCACAGGCTGGACATCCTGCTGGCTGAAGACAATCGCATCAACCAGACGCTGGCGTGCACCCTGCTGGAAAAAATGGGCCACCGTGTCACAGTCGCCGATACCGGGGTGCAAGCCCTGTTGCTGTATAAAAAACAGAATTTCGATCTGATTCTGATGGATGTGCAAATGCCGGAAATGGGCGGCATCGAGGCGACGCAGGCGATCCGTCAACTGGAACATGGCCACGACCGGCACATTCCGATCATCGCCCTCACCGCGCACGCCATGCAGGGTGATGAACAGAAGTGTCTGGAGGCTGGCATGGACAGCTATCTGGCCAAACCGATCCACCGCAAGAAACTGCAGGAAACACTGGAACATTTTGAAAACCATCTGCGTCAGCAGTCAGCAACTGGTCAGCAGCCCACCAATCCCGCCCCGGCACAGGCCAACACGCACTGAATCAACGCGGCGGAAATACAGCGCCGCTCGTCTCCGAGGCATGACCGACGCGCGCTTGCCAACTATCATCCAGGCGCCTGTTAAAATTCGGCTTTACCCATGCTAGGCCCTCGCATGCGCACCGATCAAGCCGTCACGATACATCGCAACGATTACATGCCCTCGGCCTGCCGCATAGATCACGTCGATTTGCACTTCACGCTGGCACCACAAGCCACACGTGTGCGCTGCACACTCACGGGTCGCCGCGATGACGCCAGCACGACACCACTGATCCTCGACGGCGAAGACCTGAGCCTGTGCAGCGTGGCCTTGAATGGCACGCCACTGACCGCCAACCAATACAGGCTGGACGAAAAACAACTCGTGGTTCCCTTTGATGGTGACCGTTTTACGCTAGAAACCGAAGTCACGCTTGACCCTGCCGCCAATACACAACTGATGGGGCTGTACCAATCGAACGGCAATTACTTCACCCAGTGCGAAGCCGAAGGTTTTCGCCGCATCACTTTCTTTCCTGATCGCCCGGATGTGATGGCGCGTTACCGCGTCACGCTGGTTGCGCCACAAGCGAGTTGTCCCGTGCTGCTCTCCAACGGCAACCTGATCGCGCAGGGAAAATCGGACGACGGCCAGCACTGGGCGCAATGGGAAGACCCGTTTCCCAAACCCTGTTACCTGTTCGCGCTGGTCGCGGGTACGCTGGTGTGCGAAGAAAAGAAAATCACCACGCAGGACGGCAGCGAAAAACTGTTGCAAGTCTGGGTCGAGGAAAAAGACCGCAGCAAAACCAGCCATGCGATGAATTCGCTGGTGCGCGCGATCCAGTGGGACGAGCGCCGCTTCGGCCTGCCGCTCGATCTGGAACGCTTCATGATCGTCGCCGTCAGCGACTTCAACATGGGCGCGATGGAAAACAAGGGCCTGAACATTTTCAACACCAAATACGTGCTGGCCGACCCGGACAGCGCCACCGACACCGACTACGCCAACATCGAAAGCGTGGTCGGCCACGAATACTTTCACAACTGGAGCGGCAACCGCGTGACCTGCCGCGACTGGTTCCAGCTCAGCCTGAAGGAAGGGCTGACGGTGTTCCGCGATCAGGAATTTTCGATGGACGTGGCCAGCAGCTATGGCGCCAACCCGGCTGCGCGCGCCGTCTGCCGCATTGCCGATGTACGCACGCTGCGCAATCTGCAATTCCCCGAAGATGCGGGGCCGATGGCGCACCCGATCCGCCCCGACAGTTATCAGGAAATCAACAACTTCTACACCATGACGGTGTATGAAAAAGGCGCCGAAGTCGTGCGCATGCTGCAAACCCTGCTCGGCCGCGATGGCTTTCGCAAGGGCATGAACCTGTACTTCCAGCGCCACGACGGACACGCCGTCACCTGCGACGATTTTGTCGCTGCCATGGCCGATGCCAACGGTGCCGACCTGACCCAGTTCGCGCACTGGTACAGCCAGGCCGGCACGCCGCGCATCAGCGCGCGCGGGCAGTACGATGCCGAACAGCAACGCTACACGCTGACCCTGCGGCAATCCTGCCCCGCCACACCGGGCCAACCTGACAAGCAACCCTTCCACATTCCCATCGCCGTCGGCTTGCTTGATTTGGCCACCGGCCACAACCATCCGACCCGGATTCTCGAACTGAAACAACCCGAGCAGTCGTTTCATTTCGACGGCATCGCCACTGCACCAATCCCTTCGCTGTTGCGCGATTTTTCTGCGCCAGTGATTTTGCAATACGACTACAGCGATGATGATCTGGCCTTCCTGATGCGCAGCGATGCCGACCCCTTCAATCGTTGGGAAGCCGGGCAGCGATTGGCCACGCGCCGTATCCTCGCGCAACGCCCGGTAGCGGCCGACGACGCCTTCGTCCAGGCCTGCCAGACCCTGCTGACGGATGAAAGCTTCGATCCTGCTTTCAAGGAATTGATGCTGACGCTGCCGAGCGAAGCCTATCTGGCCGAACAGGTCGTCATCGTCGATGCCGTCGCGCTGCATCAAGCGCGCGAACACCTGCGGCGCACGCTGGCAGAGCACTTGAAAGCCGCCTGGCTGGACAACTATCACGCCATGCAAACGCCGGGCAGCTACACGCCCGACCCGCTCTCAGCTGGCAAACGCGCGCTGAAAAACTTGGCGCTGAATTATCTGCTGGCGCTGAACAAGAATAGTTTTGCGCAACTGGCGCAACAGCAATATCAGCACGCTGACAACATGACCGACCGCTACGCCGCCCTCGCCACGCTGACCCACAGCGCCGCGCCCGAACGCACTCAGGTGTTGCAGGATTTCGCTCAACGCTACGCGGGCGATGCGCTGGTAATGGATAAATGGTTCGGCGTGCAGGCCACCCGCATCCCGGTCGAGGGACTGCCGCCGGTGCTCGACGATGTGCGCCGCTTGCTGCAACACCCGGCGTTCTCATTGAAAAATCCGAACAAAGTGCGTAGCCTGATCTCCGCCTTCTGCCATTCCAACCCGGCCCAGTTCCATGCCGCCGACGGTTCCGGTTATGCTTTCTGGGCTGAGCATGTTCTGGCACTGGACAGCATCAACCCGCAAGTCGCCGCGCGTCTGGCCCGCGCGCTCGACCGCTGGCGCGTGCACATCCCCCGTCAGCGTGCGCTGATGCAACTGGCCCTGGAACGCGTGCAAAAATCCGCGCAGTCGAACGACGTGCGTGAAGTCATTGAAAAGGCATTGAACGAATGAAAGGCCTAACCGCAGAGACGCAGAGAACGCAGAGAACCCTTGCTTCTCTCTGCGTTCTCTGCGTCTCTGCGGTGAGCCGTTTTAAGTACTTCCCTGAAAGAAACTGTACATGAGCAAAATCACCCTCACCCGCTATCTGATCGAGCATCAGCGCAAGAACCCGCAGTTCACCGCCAACCTGCGTCTGCTGATCGAGGTCGTCGCGCGCGCCAGCAAAGCTATCAGCCATGCCGTCAACAAGGGCGCGCTGACCGATATCCTGGGCGAAGCCGGTACCGGCAACGTGCAAGGCGAAGCGCAGAAAAAACTCGACGTGATCGCCAACGAAGTGCTGCTCGAAGCCAACGAATGGGGCGGCCACCTCGCGGCCATGGCGTCGGAAGAAATGGATCACCCCTACTTCATTCCCAACCAGTATCCACGCGGTGGTTATCTGCTGTTGTTCGATCCGCTCGATGGCTCGTCCAACATCGACGTCAACGTGTCTATCGGCACCATCTTCTCCGTGCTACCCACGCCGGAAGACAAGATTCCCACCGAAACCGATTTCCTCCAGGCAGGCAACAAACAAGTCGCTGCCGGTTACGCTATCTACGGCCCGCAAAGCCTGTTTGTACTGACCGTCGGCGACGGCGTGCACGGCTTCAGTCTCGACCGCGAGCTCGGCTCCTGGGTATTGACCCAGCCGAATATGCGCATCCCGGAAGAAACCAAGGAATTCGCCATCAACATGTCCAACCAGCGCCACTGGGCCGCGCCCGTGACGCGCTACATCAACGAACTGCTGGCCGGCAGCGAGGGGCCACGTGGCCGCGACTTCAACATGCGCTGGGTCGCCTCGATGGTCGCCGACGTGCACCGCATCCTCTCGCGCGGCGGCATCTTCATGTACCCCTGGGACAAGCGGGAACCCAACAAGCCCGGCAAGCTGCGCCTCATGTACGAAGCCAACCCGATGAGTTTCATCGTCGAACAAGCCGGTGGAAAAGCCACCGACGGCACCCGCCGCATCATGGACATTCAGCCGGAGGGATTGCACCAGAGGGTGGCGGTGTTTTTGGGATCGAGTCAGGAAGTGGAGCGGGTGACGGGGTATCACGCTGAGGCAAAGTGATCGCCACTCACATCAGCTTTCGTGAAGCTGTGGCAGCAGATGCTGAAGCGATTGCCCAGTTGGTTAACCGTGCATATCGTCCTGCTTTGAATTCCGCTGGCTGGACGCACGAATCCAGTCTGGTTTCTGGCAAGCGAATCAATCCCACGCAGGTCACTGATGCGATGGGTAAGGCCGATGCAGCCATCCTGCTTGGTTACAACCATGCGGAAATCACTGCTTGTGTGCATGTTGAAAAACATGACCTTGTTAGTCATATCGGCATGCTCGCGGTAGCTCCAGAACTCCAAGGCCTTGGTACAGGAAAACAAATGCTTGCCTATGCGGAGGAATATTCCCGCAAGCATTTTGCTGTTGAGAAATTCGTCATATTTGTACTCTCTGCCCGAGCCGAATTGATCGCTTTTTATCAAAGGCGAGGGTATCGGAAGACTGGCATCACGCAGGCTTACCCTGTAAAGCCCCCCAAATCAGTGCCACTCTAAACTAGAGGTATCGGGATGGTGAAGCACACGATACTCGACGGGTGTCAGGTCGCCGAGGGCATCGTGGGGTAACTGCTCGTTGTAATCGT
>SCTK01000012.1 GCA_004298905.1 Burkholderiaceae bacterium
GGAATTTCGCTACCTTAGGACCGTTATAGTTACGGCCGCCGTTTACTGGGACTTCAATCAAGAGCTTGCACCCCATCATTTAATCTTCCAGCACCGGGCAGGCGTCACACCCTATACGTCGACTTTCGTCTTTGCAGAGTGCTGTGTTTTTGTTAAACAGTCGCAGCCACCGATTATCTGCGACCCGTTCACGCTTTGAGCGTTTCTCTCATCACGCTAATAGGGCACACCTTCTTCCGAAGTTACGGTGTCAATTTGCCGAGTTCCTTCTCCTGAGTTCTCTCAAGCGCCTTAGCATATTCAGCTCGCCCACCTGTGTCGGTTTGCGGTACGGTCCTGTCAAACTGAAGCTTAGAGGATTTTCTTGGAAGATCATTCAGTCACTTCGTGAGCAAGCTCACTCGATCATTCGCCTCGGTGATACGCTGCCGGATTTGCCTAGCAGCCACCTACACTCAGAAACCGGGACGTCCAACACCCGGATGACCTGCAAATCTCCGTCCCCCCATCGCATTTGACAGCGGTTCAGGAATATTAACCTGATTCCCATCGACTACGCATCTCTGCCTCGCCTTAGGGGCCGACTCACCCTGCTCCGATGAACGTTGAGCAGGAAACCTTGGGCTTACGGCGTGGGGGCTTTTCACCCCCATTATCGCTACTCATGTCAGCATTCGCACTTCTGATACCTCCAGCATGGGTTACCCCACACCTTCGCAGGCCTACAGAACGCTCTCCTACCACTTGCACTTACGTGCAAATCCGCAGCTTCGGTTATATGCTTAGCCCCGTTACATCTTCCGCGCAGGACGACTCGATCAGTGAGCTATTACGCTTTCTTTAAAGGATGGCTGCTTCTAAGCCAACCTCCTGACTGTTTTAGCCTTCCCACTTCGTTTCCCACTTAGCATATATTAGGGACCTTAGCTGGCGGTCTGGGTTGTTTCCCTCTTGAGTCCGGACGTTAGCACCCGGTGCTCTGTCTCCCAAGCTCGCACTCATCGGTATTCGGAGTTTGCCATGGTTTGGTAAGTCGCGATGACCCCCTAGCCATAACAGTGCTCTACCCCCGATGGTGATACTTGAGGCACTACCTAAATAGTTTTCGGAGAGAACCAGCTATTTCCAAGTTTGTTTAGCCTTTCACCCCTATCCACAGCTCATCCCCTAACTTTTCAACGTTAGTGGGTTCGGTCCTCCAGTACGTGTTACCGCACCTTCAACCTGGCCATGGATAGATCACTTGGTTTCGGGTCTACACCCAGCGACTGGACGCCCTATTCGGACTCGGTTTCCCTGCGCCTTCCCAATATGGTTAAGCTTGCCACTGAATGTAAGTCGCTGACCCATTATACAAAAGGTACGCCGTCACCCCATAAAGAGGCTCCGACTGTTTGTATGCATACGGTTTCAGGATCTATTTCACTCCGCTCCCGCGGTTCTTTTCGCCTTTCCCTCACGGTACTGGTTCACTATCGGTCGATCACGAGTATTTAGCCTTGGAGGATGGTCCCCCCATGTTCAGACAGGATGTCACGTGTCCCGCCCTACTTGTCTCTAGCTTAGTACCATCACTGAATTTTCGCGTACGGGGCTATCACCCACTATGGCCAGACTTTCCAGACTGTTCCACTAATTCAATAATTATCACTAGAAGGCTCATCCCATTTCGCTCGCCACTACTCTGGGAATCTCGGTTGATTTCTTTTCCTGCAGGTACTTAGATGTTTCAGTTCTCTGCGTTCGCCTCGCATACCTATGTATTCAGTATGCGATACCCTTACGGGTGGGTTTCCCCATTCGGAAATCTGCGGATCAAAGTGTGTTTGCTCACTCCCCGCAGCTTATCGCAAGCTACAACGTCCTTCATCGCCTGTGATCGCCAAGGCATCCACCATATGCACTTAGTCGCTTGATCCTATAGCCTTGGACTCTTTCGAATTCAAGTATATAAAAGCATGCTTAGTATTAATGCGCCGTAATCCACAATATGTCGTAAAAACAATTGAGAACTACATTTGATTTTGCAATCACAACCCGTGGTCAATACGTAGTCAATAAACTTCATTGACAACTACATTGACTCACTTTACTTCTTCCAGATTGTTAAAGAACAAACAGCCATTGGGTAAAACCCAAACGCAAGCACCACAGAATTCTGCACGCTTGCGTTTGAACTTTGGTGGAGGATGACGGGATCGAACCGACGACCCCCTGCTTGCAAAGCAGGTGCTCTCCCAGCTGAGCTAATCCCCCAATACGGAAATTGGTGGGCCTGGTAGGACTTGAACCTACGACCCCACGCTTATCAAGCGTGTGCTCTAACCACCTGAGCTACAAGCCCTCATCCTTCACGGGATGTGAGGGCTTTACGTTAAGGCTCGCAATAAACCCGAGACCCTACGCATCCTCACGATGACTGTCCTAAACGAACCGATAAGCGTGGACACTTAAACTTCCGTGCTTACTCTAGAAAGGAGGTGATCCAGCCGCACCTTCCGATACGGCTACCTTGTTACGACTTCACCCCAGTCATGAGCCCTGCCGTGGTAATCGCCCCCCTTGCGGTTAGGCTAACTACTTCTGGCAAAACCCACTCCCATGGTGTGACGGGCGGTGTGTACAAGACCCGGGAACGTATTCACCGCGACATTCTGATCCGCGATTACTAGCGATTCCGACTTCATGGAGTCGAGTTGCAGACTCCAATCCGGACTACGATCGGTTTTCTGGGATTGGCTCCACCTCGCGGCTTGGCAACCCTCTGTACCGACCATTGTATGACGTGTGTAGCCCTACCCATAAGGGCCATGAGGACTTGACGTCATCCCCACCTTCCTCCGGTTTGTCACCGGCAGTCTCATTAGAGTGCCCAACTAAATGTAGCAACTAATGACAAGGGTTGCGCTCGTTGCGGGACTTAACCCAACATCTCACGACACGAGCTGACGACAGCCATGCAGCACCTGTGTTCAGATTCTCTTTCGAGCACGAATCCATCTCTGGAAACTTTCTGACATGTCAAGGGTAGGTAAGGTTTTTCGCGTTGCATCGAATTAAACCACATCATCCACCGCTTGTGCGGGTCCCCGTCAATTCCTTTGAGTTTTAATCTTGCGACCGTACTCCCCAGGCGGCCTACTTCACGCGTTAGCTTCGTTACTGAGAAAATAAATTCCCAACAACTAGTAGGCATCGTTTAGGGCGTGGACTACCAGGGTATCTAATCCTGTTTGCTCCCCACGCTTTCGTGCATGAGCGTCAGTATCGTCCCAGGGGGCTGCCTTCGCCATTGGTATTCCTCCACATATCTACGCATTTCACTGCTACACGTGGAATTCTACCCCCCTCTGACACACTCTAGCCGTGCAGTCACAAATGCAGTTCCCAGGTTAAGCCCGGGGATTTCACATCTGTCTTACACAACCGCCTGCGCACGCTTTACGCCCAGTAATTCCGATTAACGCTTGGACCCTACGTATTACCGCGGCTGCTGGCACGTAGTTAGCCGGTCCTTATTCTTCCGGTACCGTCATCCGCCCGTGTTATTAGCACAGACGCTTTCTTCCCGGACAAAAGTGCTTTACAACCCGAAGGCCTTCTTCACACACGCGGCATTGCTGGATCAGGGTTTCCCCCATTGTCCAAAATTCCCCACTGCTGCCTCCCGTAGGAGTCTGGGCCGTGTCTCAGTCCCAGTGTGGCTGGTCGTCCTCTCAGACCAGCTACAGATCGTCGCCTTGGTGAGCTTTTACCTCACCAACAAGCTAATCTGCCATCGGCCGCTCCAATAGTGAGAGGTCTTGCGATCCCCCCCTTTCCCCCGTAGGGCGTATGCGGTATTAGCTACTCTTTCGAGTAGTTATCCCCCGCTACTGGGTACGTTCCGATGTATTACTCACCCGTTCGCCACTCGCCGCCAGGGTTACCCCCGCGCTGCCGTTCGACTTGCATGTGTAAGGCATGCCGCCAGCGTTCAATCTGAGCCAGGATCAAACTCTTCAGTTTAATTCCTGAGCAGAACCAAGTTCTGCAATACGTCGCGCTCAAAGAAAATGATGGTTTAAAACATTACTTCAGTGAGCGCTTATTACTTTTGAGCTTTGCATCAAATCCGAGGATTTGAATGCTTGGCACATCCATTCAAGCGCCCACACTTATCGGCTGTTTATTTGTTAAAGAGCAATTTGCTTTTGACATTCTGCAGCGCATTTTATTTTGCACTGCAACGTCAGCAGCAGAGAAACGAGATTATGAAGAGGTTTTTTTTACCTGTCAAATCGAAAACCAAACTGCGCTTCCGACCCGTTTCTTTTTTACTACCGTTTCCCCCGATTCGACCCAACAACACTGCATGTTTCCACGCCGTTTTTTGTTGCTCGGCAATCAAGGGGGGCGAACTATAGCACAGTTATTTTCCCTGTGCCAAGTCCTAAGCGCACTTTTGTTTTGGCCTCGCTGCCACGGCCGTTAAACTGCCTGTATCGCTTCACTAGCAAAGGTGGCGAAATGTAACGCTGCGACGGAAAGCCCGGCTTTGGAGCATAGAATCCACGTGTGCCCATGTGTACGGCCCTCCACCGAAAGGACTGCCCATGTTCAAAGCCATTGTGTTGCGCAAGGAAAATCCCGATGCGACATTCATCGCCACGATCGAGCATCTCGACGATGCGCACCTGCCCGACGGCGATGTGACGGTGCGCATCGCCTACTCCACGCTCAACTACAAAGATGCACTAGCCGTGGCCAATCGTTCGCCGGTGGTGCGCGCCTGGCCGATGGTGCCGGGCATCGATCTGGCCGGAATTGTCGAAACCAGCAGCCATCCGCGCATCAAGGCGGGCGATGCGGTGCTGATCAACGGCTTTGGTCTCGGCGAAACGCATTGGGGCGGACTGGCGCAAAGGGCGCGGATCTCGGGCGATTGGCTCACGCCGCTGCCGATCAATTTATCGGCGCGGCAAGCGATGGCCATCGGCACCGCCGGATATACCGCGATGCTGTCGCTGATGGCGCTAGAGCAACATGGCGTGACACCCGAGCGCGGCGAAGTGCTGGTCACCGGCGCCACGGGTGGCGTGGGCAGCATTGCCACCGCGCTGCTGGCGGGCCGCGGCTATCGCGTGGTCGCCGCGACCGGCAAGCTGGAACAAACCGCCTATCTGCTCGGATTGGGCGCAAGTGAAATCATTTCCCGCAGCGCATTGTCCGGCGCGGGCAAACCGCTTCAGAAAGAGCGCTGGGCGGGCGTGATCGACACCGTCGGCAGTCACACGCTGGCGAATGCGTGTGCGCAATGCCTGCCGGATGCTGCGGTAGCCGCGTGCGGATTGGCGCAAGGCATGGATTTTCAAGCGACCGTCGCGCCATTCATTCTGCGCGGCGTCACCCTCTGCGGCATCAACAGTGTTTATGCTTCACACAACCGGCGCGGCATCGCGTGGCAGCGTCTTGCCACCGAACTCGACATGCAGGAACTGGAATCGATGACGCGCGAAATTGCGCTGGCCGATGTCTTCAAAGCGGCGGAAGAATTGCTCGCCGGTCAATTGCGCGGCCGTCTGGTCGTTAACGTGAACGCTTAACTTCGGTCAATGCGTAACAACACTACAATTCATTCATGACACCATCGATTCATTACACGCTCACCGCCGCCCGCCCCGCTGCTCATATTTTTACCGTCACCTGCACCATCCAGCGCCCTGCCGCCGAGGGCCAGCGTTTTGCGCTGCCCGCCTGGATTCCCGGCAGCTACATGGTGCGCGAATTCGCGCGCAACATCGTCACGATCAAGGCGCATTGCAAAGGCAAGCCGGTCCTGCTGACCAAGCTCGACAAACACACTTGGCAAGCGGCGGCATGCAGCGGGCCGCTGATGCTCGAATACGAAATCTATGCGTGGGATTTGTCGGTGCGCAGTGCGCATCTCGATCAAACGCACGGCTTCTTCAATGGCAGCAGCGTGTTTTTGCAAGTGCTCGGACAAGAAAATCAGCCGCACCACATCACGCTGCAACGCCCGGCACACGCCACAGACTGGCGCATCGCCACTGCCCTGCGCACCACACCCGGAACGAAACGTTATGCCTTTGGTGACTACATCGCGGACAGTTACGACGAATTGATCGATCACCCGGTCGAGATGGGCCGCTTCACCCTGGCACATTTCAGCGCACACGGCGTGCCGCACGATGTCGTGATTACCGGCATGCACGATTGCGATACGGCGCGCTTGTGCGCCGATCTGAAACGCATCTGCGAAACGCAGATTGCCTTCTTCGAGCCGCGCGCCAAAAAAGCGCCGATGGATCGCTATGTGTTTTTGGTCACCGCCATCGGCGAAGGTTATGGCGGGCTGGAACACCGCGCCTCCACCGCACTCATCTGCTCGCGCAACGACCTGCCTTACACCGGCATGGACGGCACCCCCAGCGCCTATCGCAACTTTCTCGGCCTGTGCAGCCACGAATATTTCCACAGCTGGAACGTCAAACGCATCAAGCCCGCCACGTTCCTCCCCTACGACCTGACGCGCGAAAATTACACGCGCCTGCTGTGGCTGTTCGAAGGTTTCACCGCGTACTACGACGATCTGTTTCTGCTACGCAGCGGCTGCATCACGCCACAGGCCTATCTCGATCTGCTGTCCAAAACCATCAACGGCGTCTTGCGCGGCAGCGGTCGCAAAAAACAAAGCGTGGCCGACAGCTCCTTCGACGCCTGGATCAAGTTTTACCGCGCCGATGAAAACGCGCCCAACACGCTCGTCAGCTACTACACCAAAGGCGCGCTGATCGCGCTCGCGCTCGACCTGACCTTGCGCATTGAAACGCACGGCAAACATTCGCTCGACACCGTCATGCGCGCGCTGTGGAATCGTCACGGCAAGAAAAACATCGGCCTAGAAGAAGACGGCTTTGCCGCACTGGTGCGCGATGTCACCGGCGTCTCGATCCAGCGTTTTCTCAATGCCTATGTCGAAGGCACGCAAGACCCGCCGCTGGAACAATTGCTCACGCACGCCGGCATCCACTGGCAGGCAAAAAAATCTGATGCGCTTTCACTCGGCGTTAAAACCGGCATTGAACACGGCTTGGTCAAGCTGACGCAAGTTCTGGATGACGGCGCAGCACAACGCGCGGGCCTGTCAGCGGGCGATGTGCTAGTGGCACTGGATGGCCTCAAAGCCACGCCGGATGTGCTGGCGCAACTACTGGCACGCAAGCGTGTGGGCGACAAGGTAGAAGTACTGGCTTACCGGCGCGATGAATTGCTGCGTTTCATCGTGACCTTGCGGCGCGATGTTGCGCCGAGTATCAAACTGGAATTTGTGCTTTGAGACGCGTGGGCAACAAGTTGCCCACCCTACCACGCTAGTAAGGTACAGAATTAGGGGTGTCGGCTGCCCTTGGCGCGCAAATGGCGGATGATCGCAACAAACCTAGCAACAACAACTACAAATAACCCGAGCACGACAAAGGCAAGGAGGATGATTTCTCGCAGCCAGAGTGTCACGAAACCGGTCAGATCAAGCGACTTCCCACTTGGGTAGGGATAAGTGATCGAGTAGTACATGAGCACCCCCAAGACGGCTATTGCCGCTACGCACTGCGCCGCGTGCATAGCAAGGGACGCCTGTGGTTTCTTGTTTTGGTTTGGCGCTTCCATGTTTTGTGATGCTGCATTGGTATGCACTCTAATTGAGAGGGCATACTATAAGGCACGGCAGAATGCGTCAACGCAAAGGGGCGAACTCGCCTACGACTTTGCCAGTTGAATATCCCAGCGCTTGCGCACAGAGTTAATCAACTGAAGCCGCGCACATCTCTCCAATTCGTCGACCAATAGCACGCGCTCCTGCACCGCGCCCTGTTCCAACAGCCAGGCACGGTAGCAGCCCAGGAGCAGGCCGCATTCGACCGGCGGAGTGAACCATTGGCCGGGTTGGTCGCGTAGTTCGTAGAGGACATTCGCTATTGTCGTTTCGGTGATTTCGCCGCGCGCGTTCCACAGTAGATGTTCTTGCGTGGGATAGTGGCTGCGTTCGGTGGTCTTGTGATAGAGGAAGACGTTGGATTCGTCGATGGGCTGTGGGGCGAGCGTTAACGTATAAGGCGTGGGGAGGTGCGTGAGCGGCGCGGCTTCGAGGGTGATCTCACCGCTAGCTCGCAGCAGCAGGCGCAGTTTATGCTGTTGCCTGGGCAGATTGGCGACGGCGTGTGCGATGCGTTGTTCAATTTCACTGGCGTTGATGCTCCAGCCAAAATACTGCGCGGACTGTTGCAGGCGTTGCAGGTGTTGTGCGGCGAGAAAGATGCCCTCGTCGGGCGTCCACAATAAACTTTCCAGCAATTCAAAAGTGGGGCGCGCTTGCTTGAGCACGGCGGCTTTGTGCAGGCATTCCTGATATTCGTCGGCGAGGTCGGAGTCCCAGATGATGCCGCTACCGATGCCGTATTCGGCGTGGCCGGTTTTTTTCTCGATGGCGACAGTGCGGATGGCGACATTGAATTGCGTCTGCGTACCGTGGATGAAACCGATGCTGCCGGTGTAGATATTGCGCGGGCTGGTTTCGAGGTTGCGGATGATCTGCATCGCTTGCCGCTTGGGCGCGCCGGTGATCGAGGCCGGGGGAAACAGGGCGCGGAACACCTCGGTCACACCAGCATCGGTGTGCGCCTGCACGGTGCTGGTCATTTGCCACACGGTGGGGTATTGCTCGATCTCGAACAACTGCGGCACGGTGACCGTGCCGGGGCGCGCGATGCGGCCCATGTCGTTGCGCACCATGTCGACGATCATCAAATTTTCGGCACGGTTTTTTCCCGATTGCCGCAGCCATGCGGCGCGCGCCTGATCTTGCGCAAACGACAGGCCGCGCGGTTGCGTGCCTTTCATTGGGCGGCTGATCAACGTGCTGCCTTGCTTGCTGAAAAAGAGTTCGGGCGAGGTGGAACACAGCGCCCAATCGCCGAGATCGAGATACGCTGCGTAGGACTGATCTTGTGCCAATTGCAGGAAGAGTTGCCAAGGGCACGGCTCTTCCCTCACCCCCGGCCCCTCTCCCGGAGGGAGAGGGGGGGTATTTAATAGGCGAAAGCTGTAATTGACTTGATACGCATCACCATCAGCAATGTGTTGCTTGATGCGTGCGGTGGCTTGTGCGTAGTGCGCAGGGGTGATGTCGGGCTGCCAATCGATCTCGTGCGCGGCCCGTGGGGCGGGTAGTTGCGCGCAGCGCTCGACCGCATTGAACAGAGCAAACCACAACAATGGAAATTTGTCCGGTGCATGTACCGGCAGTGCCGTATCAAACGCAGGCGCGGCTTCATAGCTGACCATGCCGACTGCCCAGCCGCCTTGGGCAACGGCTTGTTCGACTTGGTGCAGCAAGGGCTGCACTTGGTCGTGCTGGCCGGTGGTGAGCACGACACGCGGCTGCGTGAAGCGTAACCAGCACTGTTCATGGGCGCTATAGAGACAAGCCGTCGGAGCGTTACTCATAAGTCAGGAATTAGATCACAGCGACGCTGCGTCACCCCTTCCCCTTCAAGGGGAAGGCTGGGATGGGGATGGGGTAGCCCCTCGCATGGCAACCCATCCCCACCCTCGCCCTCCCCTTGAAGGGGAGGGAATGAATCAGGAACACGTGGTCGCCAATTCTTTGCGCATCGCCTGCACCACGGCTGCGTAATCCGGCTGGCTGAAAATCGCTGAACCGGCGACGAAGGTGTCGGCGCCCGCGCGTGCGATCTCGGCGATGTTGTCGGTCTTGACGCCGCCATCGACTTCGAGCCAGATGTCTTGCCCGCCCGCGGCTTTGTGCGCGTCGATGCGTGCGCGCACGACGCGCAGCTTGGCCAGCGCGGCGGGGATGAATTGTTGCCCACCGAAGCCGGGGTTCACGGACATCAACAAAATAATGTCGAGCTTGTCCATCACATGATCGAGGTAATGCAGCGGCGTGGCGGGGTTGAACACCAGCCCGGCCTTGCAACCGCATTCCTTGATCAGCGCCAGCGTGCGGTCGATGTGTTCGGACGCTTCCGGGTGGAAGGTGATGAGATTGGCGCCGGCCTTGGCAAAGTCGGGCACGATGCGATCGACCGGCGTGATCATCAGATGCACGTCGATGGGCACTTGCACGTGCGGGCGAATAGCGGCGCACACCAATGGGCCGATGGTGAGGTTGGGAACGTAGTGGTTGTCCATTACGTCGAAGTGGATGAGGTCGGCCCCGGCCGCCACGACGTTACGCACCTCTTCGCCCAGACGCGCGAAGTCGGCCGATAAAATACTGGGGGCAATGCGAAATGTCATAATGTGTCCCGAGGATGTTCAGTCAATTCAAGCTGCATTTTAATCGCACTCACTAAGCGCATTCATGGCCACTACTGCTTTCAGTATTCAGGTACAAACCCGTTACGTGCCGGAACAATCCGACCCGGACAAGGGCCACTACCTGTTCGCTTATACGATCCGCATTCAAAACGTCGGCCAGGTCGCGGGGCAGTTGATCAGCCGCCACTGGATCATCGCCGACGCCAACAACCACATTGAAGAAGTGCGCGGCCTCGGCGTCGTTGGCAACCAGCCGCTGCTGCAGCCCGGCGAATCGTTCGAATACACCAGTGCCTGTCCACTGCCCACCACCGTAGGGTCGATGCGCGGCACTTACCACTTCGTTACTGAACAAGGCGCGCCGTTTGAAGTCACGATTCCCGAGTTTGCCCTGGCGCTGCCGCGCACACTGCACTAATCGCTCTGGTCGTCCGCAGCACTTGACGAATCTTCATGGCGGCCATGCATTGTCCACGCGACAATGCCAATGAACAGGAGGAGCGCAATGCCTGCTTCAAGGATCAGCAACCACATGAAATTTTCCGCCGCGTCATTTTTCACCACACCATCGATGCGTCATTCTAAACCGCGCGCTCCCCTTGCGTTTGTGATTTTGGCACTCGCGCTCGGCGCCTGTACCACCGTCACACCACCGCCACCGATCGAACGGATTCCGCCGACCCCGCCCGTCGTGGTGCCCCCGGTCGTGCCGCCCGTTGTTCCACCGGTGCCCGCGGCGCCCACGCTGCAAGCCACCGACTGGAGCGCGCTCGATGGCTGGGCCGATGATGACCTCACCCAGGCCTGGCCCGCGCTGCTCAACAGTTGCAGCAAACTGAGTGCGCGCAGTGAATGGGCCGAGGTGTGTGATCTGGCGCAAAAACTCCCGGCCGACAAACCCGATCTGCTGCGCCAGTTTTTCGAAAGCCGCTTCACACCCTATCGCGTCGTCAACGCCGATGGCAGCGACACCGGCACCATCACCGGCTACTACGAACCGCTGCTGCGCGGCAGCCGCAGCAAACAGGGCCGCTATCAATATCCGCTGTACGCTGTGCCCGACGATCTCATCACCGTCGATCTGACCAGCCTTTATCCCGAACTGGCCAACCTGCGCCTGCGCGGCCGCGTCATCGACAACGAGCAGGGCGGGAAAAAATTGGTGCCCTATTTCAGCCGCGCCGAATTCGACAATGGCAACGCGCCACAAAACAAGGTGCTGGTGTGGGTCGACGACGCCATCGACGCCTTCTTCCTGGAAATTCAGGGCAGCGGGCGCATTCAACTCAGCAGTGGCGACGACAACAAAACCATCCGCGTCAACTATGCCAACCAGAATGGCCACCCCTACAAATCCATCGGCCGCTGGCTGATCGATCAAGGCGAACTCAAACTTGAAAACGCCTCCATGCAAGGCATCAAAAACTGGGTCAAGACGCACCCCAATCGTCTGGCCGAATTGCTCGAACAAAATCCCAGCTACGTCTTCTTCCGCGAACTGCCGCTCACCGATCCGAATGAAGGCCCGCTCGGCGCACTCGGCGTGCCGCTCATAGCGGAACGCTCCATCGCCATCGACACGCGCTACGTGCCACTTGGCGCACCGGTATTTCTCAGCACCACCCAACCCAACAGCAACAAACCGCTCAAACGTCTGATGCACGCGCAAGACACCGGCGGCGCCATTCGCGGCGCCGTACGCGCGGATTTTTTCTGGGGCTTTGGCAATGCGGCTGGCGAGCAGGCTGGCAAGATGAAGCAGCCGGGGCGGATGTGGGTGCTGCTGCCGAAAGAAGTGGCGGTGAATGCAGAAGGGAAAGTGGCGAGGAAGTAATCCATCGATCCTCTTGCTAAGGTGTGAAAAGTGACGTTAATCTGTGCAGTCTGAAAAATATAGCTTGCACACTTCCGGGACAAAGAATGACCTCAAAAGAGACACTTCTTCAAAAATATGAAGAATATAAGAAGGAATTCGATCGGATTCCGAAATATCGAGAATTCTTAAGGTTCGCAGGAATCCATGGACGAGTACTAGTAAAAATATATGGAGAAGATGCGTACTCAAAATTGCAGATGGAGTGTGGCGACCTAGCCAACAAATTAAATCTTGAAAAAACACCTTTAGAAAAAATCATGCGGCAGTACGGAGATTTGGCGTTGGAAGCCGGAAAGCTTCCATCTTCGTCTGTCTGGATACACCAAGGGCTTAAACCCACGATAAGTGGCTTAGAGAGAAGCCCTCATTTTATTAAATGGCCTGAATTCCCTAAGAAGTTCGCAAGATGGGCAGAAGTAGAAAACGCGGTCGAATATAAAGAAGTGTTGGAACTAATCGAAGCTTCTTCTTCAAGTAGCGGCAAGTCGATTACTGAGAAATCAGATCGAGAATTTGAAGAGTTAATAAATGCAGTTAGGAGCTGGATTCCAGACAGACGAAGAAATGTTGAAGAGACATATAAGGTTGAGTTAAGGAAACATTTAGAGGCCAAAGGCTTTAAATTGCACGAGGAATTTGGAGAAAGCAACTTCGATTTGTTAATAAGAAATAAATATGCAATTGAAATAAAGAAAGCTCCAAATCAAAGCGAATACGACAGGATGTTCGGCCAATTAGCCAGGCACCTTCAACATCAATTACATGTCATTGCTTTAGTCCTTGATGCACCAACCCAAGATAAGTTTGACAACTTTACTGCGTTAGTTGATTTGTATTTAAACAAGAACGAGAAATTTGTTGAAGTAATAAAGAAGTAGAAGTCTTTGTTCATAACGCCCTCCCGCTTCGACGCTGCCGCCAAAATTCGATTCAAAACGGATCAGAAACGAAAGCTGTCTGAGCCCGGCTTTATCGGGCGAGTTCTTTCGTTTCCCGTTTTGAATCGAATTTTGGCGGGAACCCGTAGCGCAGCGAAGGGCAGCGTCGGCGGTTCGCCTTTCTTTGGTTACTTTCTTTGGCGAAGCAAAGAAAGTAACTTGCCGCCGGGCAAGCCCCGGCAATCGTTGTGCTTCGTGGTGCCGAGAAAGAAACCCATCCCCACCCTAGCCCTCCCCTTGCACCCGTCCGGGTGTCTCCATCGAAAAGGGAGGGGATTGATCGGGCTTCGTAGTCCGCGAAAATGGGGTCAGACTCGATGTTTTCTGTGGCATTGCACTTTGCAACATCACCTCGGAGAAAAATCGAATCCGACCCCATTTTCGCTACCGCCTCGAAGAAAAATCGAATCTGACCCCGTTTTCGCTACCGCCTCGGGGGAAAATCGAGTCTGAGCCCATTTTCGCTGCGGGGAAAATTATTTTTCCTGTTCCTTGAAAATCTGTTCCAGCTTTTCGACTTCGAGCGCGCCGCTGAAGCGTTCGCCGCTGGCGACGAAGAAGGTGGGGGTGCTGCTGATGTTGTTGTCCTGGCCGAATTTGGCGATTTGTTCGATGTTGGTTTTGCAATCGCCTTTGCCCTCCGCCATGCGGCCGTAGACCATCCAGTCTTGCCAGGCTTGCGAGGGGTTGGCGCTGCACAGGATGCGGCGCGCCTTGGTAACGGAGTCGGGGGCGAGGATGGGGTAGATGAAGCTGTAGATGGTGATGTTGTCGACGCTGCGGATTTCTTTCTGGAACAGTTTGCAATAGCCGCAATTGGGGTCTTCAAAAATCGCCAGCTTGCGTTTGCCATTTCCGCGCACGGTTTTGACTGCGAGCTGCAGCGGTAGTTGGTCGAAGGGAATGCGGTCGAGTTCGGCCATGCGCGCATCGGTCAGGCTGTTCATGGTCGCGCCGTCGATCAGGTTGCCGAGGAAGATGTAGCGCAGATTGGCGTCGGTGTAGCCCATGCGGCCGTTGACGCGAAATTCATAGAGATCCATGTGCTCGGTCTTGCGCAGATTGTCGATGTGCATATCCTTGCCAAAGCGCGCTTGCAGGCCTTGCAGGAGTTGCTGCTCGGTCGTGGGCGCAGGCGCGGCCGGACGCGCGCCGTTGGCCCACTGCGCGAACGCAAGGCCGCTGAGCGAAAGCGCGGCGAGGAGGAGAAAGGTTTTGCAAAGCTTGCTCGGTTTCATTCAGGTGTTCCTGGGTTCAGTGACTTCACTTACGACTTCATTCCTTGCAACAAGTTGCTTCATTGCCCCGCCGCATGGCGGATCAGGGCGGATTTGAGGAAGGGCAGTTTGTCGAGGCAGGCCATGCCTTCCTTACGTAATTTCTGCGCGATTGGATCATCGGTACCGAACAAACGTTGCAGACCATCGGTGACGGTGCGCATCAGCAGCACATCTTCGGCGCGGGCGCGGGCGTAGCGCGCCAGCACGCGGGCATCGCCGCAATCGCGAAAGGCTTCGCGCGCGGCGATGACCTGTGCGAGATCGTGCGCATCCTGCAGGCCGAGGTTCATGCCCTGTCCGGCGAGCGGGTGGATGACATGGGCGGCATCGCCGATCAGCGCCACGCGTGGTGCGGTCATGCTGGCGGCCTGCCGCAGGCGCAACGGAAATGCGGCGGGTGGGGTGATCAATTCAAGTGTGCCGAGTTTGCCTTGCGCTGCCTGCGCCACTTTTTCGCACAGCGCATCGGCGCTGATCTGCTGCAAGGTTTGTGCGGTTTCTTGATGGGCCGACCACACCATCGACACGCGCTGTCCCGGCAAGGGCAGCAGAGCCAGGACACCATCATCGCGGAACCATTGATACGCGGTGTCCAGATGCGCCGCGCTGCACTGGAAATTGGCGACCACCGCCGTCTGATGGTAGTCGCGCTCTTGCGTGGCGATGCACGCCTGCTGGCGTACCCAGGAATTGGCGCCATCCGCACCGACGATCAGCGCCGCGCCGATCGTCTTGCCATCGGCCAGCGTGAGTGTGGCCTGCGCATCCGACACTCCCAAAGCGTGCGCTTGCACGGGAAAGGTTTGCAGATTTGACTGCATGCGGCAACCCAGCCGCAGCACGCGCAACAGTTCGCGATTTTCGACGATCCACGCGAGCTGGCCGAGGCGGGCTTGATAGGCGGAGAAATGCAGCGCGGCGGCAGCGGTCTCCGCACCGAAGATGCGCATGTCATAAACGGGTGCGCAGCGCAGTATATCGACCTCGCCCCACACACGCAACGCATCGAGCCACGCTTGATTGCCGGGATTGAGCGCGTAGATGCGACTATCCCAGTCTTGCTCCGATGATTTTTCTGCAGGCCCGATCAGTGCAATGCGCAGACCTTGCTGTGCCAATGCGAGCGCGGCGGCCAGCCCCACCAGCCCGCAGCCGACGATGGCGACATCGAAGCGGTGTTGTGTAGAACTCATTTCACATATACCGCATGAATGCGTCGTTCCTGCGCAGGCAGGAACCCAGTGGCTTGAAACCCTTGAAGACACTGGATTCCCGCTTTCGCGGGAATGACAAACTCCGTTGTTGGCGCACTCATGAAATGAACTCTAGTCACGGGGCGATCATTTTCCAGCGCAGCGTTTCGCCGGCACGTAGCGGCACGATCTGACTGTCGCCGAATTCGAGTTGTGCCGGAACCTGCCAGTCTTCGCGGCGCAGTGTGACAGTGCCGGTGTTGCGCGGCAGTCCGTAAAAATCGGGGCCGTGAAAACTGGTGAAGGCTTCGAATTTGTCGAGTGCATTGGCGGCCTCGAACGCTTCGGCATACAGTTCCAGCGCGTGCAGCGCGACGTAACACCCGGCGCAGCCGCAGGCGGCTTCCTTCGCACCACGCGCATGCGGCGCGCTGTCGGTGCCGAGGAAGAAACGCGGGTTGCCACTGGTGGCTGCGGCGATCAGCGCCTGGCGATGCGATTCGCGCTTGAGCACCGGCAGGCAGTAGTAGTGCGGACGAATGCCGCCGGTAAAAATCGCGTTGCGGTTGTAGAGCAGATGGTGCGGCGTGATGGTCGCACCGATGCGGCCTTCTGCCTCGCGCACGTAATCGGCTGCGTGTTTTGTTGTGATGTGTTCGAACACGACGCGCAGTGCCGGAAAATCGGCGCGCAGCGGAATCAACACTTTTTCAATGAATACGGCTTCGCGGTCAAAGATATCGACCGCACTGTCGGTGACTTCGCCGTGGACAAGAAACGGCAGATCGAGCGTCTGCATCATTTCCAGCGTTTTATAGCAGCGCCGCAAATCGGTGACGCCGAAATCGGAATTGGTAGTCGCGCCCGCCGGGTAGAGCTTGACCGCGTACACGCCGCCGGAATCTTTCGCGCGGCGGATTTCTTCCGGCGGCAGATTGTCGGTCAAGTACAGCGTCATCAACGGCGTGAAATCGAGCCCCGCAGGGACGGCGGCGCGGATGCGCTGCGCATAGGCCTGCGCCTGCTCGGTGGTGGTAATCGGCGGCTTGAGGTTGGGCATCACGATCGCGCGCGCGAATTGCCGCGCCGTATGCGGCAACACCGCCGCCATATCGGCGCCATCGCGCAGGTGCAGGTGCCAATCGTCGGGGCGGGCGAAGGTGAGTGTGGAGGTGATCGTTTGCATCGACATTAAATAAGAACGGGACACAAGCATTGTAGCCGACCCCTCGGCCATTCCGCGTCAGCGGATCAATTCGTCCGCGCTGGATTTGACCTGCTGTTTTTCACGCTGCTGGATCGCCCACGACTGCGCATACAGCCCGCCACGCGCGAGCAGCTCGGCATGCGTGCCTTGCTCGACGATGCGGCCGTGTTCGAGCACCAGGATGCGATCGGCTGAAGCGATCGTGGACAGGCGGTGGGCAATCATCAAGGTCGTACGGCCGCGCGCGATGTGCAGCAACTCAGCTTGAATCGCCTGTTCGGTTTTCGAGTCGAGCGCGGAAGTGGCTTCGTCGAACACCAGAATCGTCGGGTTCTTGAGCACGGTGCGCGCAATCGCGACGCGCTGCTTTTCGCCGCCGGACAGTTTCAAGCCGCGCTCGCCGACGACCGTGTCATAGCCTTGCGGCAGGGTGTGGATGAAATCATGAATGTGCGCGACGCGCGCGGCGGCGATGACTTCGTCGGCGGTCGCATCGGGGCGGCCGTAGGCGATGTTATAGAAAATCGTGTCATTGAACAGCACGGTGTCTTGCGGCACGATGCCGATGGCGGCGCGCAGGCTGGCTTGCGTGACCTGGCGAATATCCTGGCCGTCGATGGCGATGCTGCCATTCTGCACATCGTAAAAACGAAACAGCAGCCGCGATAGCGTCGATTTGCCGGAGCCGCTGGGGCCGACCACGGCGACGGTGTGGCCGGGGGGAATGGTGAAGCTGACATCGAACAGGATTTGCCGGTTGGATTCGTAGGAAAAATCGACGTGCGCGAACTGCACTTCCGCGCCGCGCAACTGCAAGGGCTGCGCACCGGGCGCGTCCTGAATTTCCTGATGCTCGTTCAGCAGTTTGAACATGCGCTCCATGTCGGCGAGGCTTTGCTTGATCTCGCGGTAGATCACGCCGAGGAAGTTGAGCGGAATATAGAGCTGGATCATGAAGGCGTTGACCAGCACGAGATCGCCCAGCGTCATGCTGCCGTTGTGCACGCCCACCGCAGCGCGCCACAGGATCAGCGTGACACCGATGCCGATCAAGACTTGCTGGCCGCTGTTGAGTAGATTGAGCGATTGCTGCACGCGCACGGCCGTAGTTTCCTGTTGCTTGAGCGTGTCGTCGTAGCGGCGCGCTTCGTACTCTTCATTGTTGAAATACTTCACCGTTTCGAAATTAAGCAGGCTGTCGGTGGCACGCGCGGCGGCGCGGGCATCGAGTTCGTTGACCTGACGGCGGAAGCGGGTACGCCAGTTGGTCACTGACACTGTGAAAAGAATGTAGGCGCACAGGCTGCATACGACGATGACCGAAAACCAGATTTCATAGTGCAGCATCAAATAGCCCAGCACCAGACTGATTTCGACCAGCGTCGGCAGGATGCTGTAGAGCGTGAAGCTGATGAGGGAACTGATGCCGCGCATGCCATGGTCGATCTCGCGCGTCACGCCGCCAGTGCGGCGGTTCAAATGAAAGCGCATGTTGAGTGCATGCAGGTGGCGGAAAGTTTTCAGTGCGATGGTGTGTACCGCCGACTGCGTGACACGCGCGAACAAAAATTCGCGCAGTTCGGTGAACACCGAAGTCGACACGCGTAGCAAGCCATAACCGACGATGAAAGCCAGCGGAATGCTGGCCGCCGCCAGCACTGGCGTAGTCGAAAGCCGGTCGACGATGTGTTTGAGCAGCACGGGCACGCCGACGTTGGCGAGCTTGGCCGCAACCAGACACAACAGCGCCACACCGACGCGCCATTTGTATTGCCACAGATAGGGTAGCAAGGTTTTGATCGTGTGCCAGTCGGAACGGCCCAGAGATTTGGTGTGTGCGGCCGTGCTGGGATCGGCGGAGTGGGTACGGCGCATGAAATGCTGTTCCTGTGGGGACGAATCGAACTAGAATTATGTGCCCAATTCAATTCTTCTTCACTTATGACCACCGACCTCGCGCCCACCACCCTGCCGCCCGGCAAACAACCCGCCTTGCGCGTCATCCCGATGCCGGCCGATGCCAATGCCTATGGCGATGTGTTCGGCGGCTGGATCATGGCGCAGGTCGATTTGGCCGGTTCGGTACCGGCCACCGAACGGGCGCAAGGCAAGGTCGTCACGATTGCGGTGAATTCGTTTGTGTTCAAGCAGCCGGTGTTCGTGGGCGATTTGTTGAGTTTTTATGCCGACGTGGTGAAAGTGGGCAACACCTCTGTCACCATTAACGTGGAGGTGTACGCCCAGCGTAACCGCACGCTCAGCAAAGTCGTCAAGGTCACAGAAGCGACGCTGACTTATGTGGCGACCGATGAGCATCGCATGCCGCGACCCATTCCAAAATAATCAGGCCTGTCGCAATCCTGGTTCGATATCTGACGCGTGATCGGCGACGAACTGGGTGAAGGCATCGGCCGGCAACGGCTTGGAAATCAGGAAGCCCTGCATTTCCTGACAGCCCTGCTCGAACAGGAATTCCCATTGCTGCTGGGTTTCGATGCCTTCGGCAATCACATTCAAGTTCATGCTGCGTGCCAGCGCCAGGATGGCTTGAATGATCGCCGAACTGTGTGCATGATCGGGCACGGCGTGGATGAAGGATTGATCGATCTTCAGCGTTTGCACCGGGAAGCGCTTGAGATAGGACAGCGATGAATAACCGGTGCCGAAATCGTCGATATACAACTCCACACCCAGCGCGCGCAATGCGCGCAGGCGCTCGATGGCATCTTCCTCGTTGGCCATCAGCGCCGTCTCGGTGATTTCCAGACCCAGCGTGCCCGGTTCCACCTCGAACTCTTCCAGCATGCGCTTGACGTTCTGCACGAAGCCCACATGCTGGAACTGCTTGGCCGAGACGTTGACCGAGAGACACAAGGGCGGCAAGCCCTGCGCACGCCAGCGTTGCAGTTGTGCGCACGCGGTACGAATCACCCAGTCGCCGATCGGAATGATGAGGCCGGATTCTTCGGCAATCTGGATGAAGATGTTGGGTGCGATCAAGCCACGCTCGGGATGCTGCCAGCGGATCAGCGCTTCGGCGCCGATCATTTTCTTGCTGCGCATGTCGATCTGCGGCTGGTAGTGCAGCAGCAATTGATCCTCGGCAATCGCACGGTGCAGCGCATTTTCCAGATCGAGCCGTTCTTCGGCCGCCTGGTTAATCGAAGGCGTGTAGTAGCGGAAGCAGTTCTTGCCTTGCTCCTTGGCAAAATACATCGCCATGTCGGCGTTCTTCATCAACTCGATGGGATCAACGCCGTCGTCGGGATACAGCGCAATGCCGATGCTGGTCGTGACATACACCCCATGCCCGCCCACCGGCAGCGGCTCGTTCAACACCTCCAGAATGCGCCGCGCCACACGCGCCACATCGTCTTCGTGCTGAATATTCGATAGCAGCAGCGTAAACTCGTCGCCGCCCAGACGTGCCACCGAATCACCGGGCAACATCGAATTGGCAATGGTCACCAGATCGCTGCCGCGCAGGCAGTGCTGCAAGCGCTCCGCCACACCGCGCAGCAACTCATCGCCCGCGCTATGCCCGAGCGTGTCATTGACGCGCTTGAAGCGATCGAGATCGAGATACAGCACCGCCAGCTTGCGCTGTCTACGCTGGGCTTCGGCCAGTGCCTCGGTCAGGCGCTGATTGAACAGCCAGCGGTTGGGCAACCCGGTCAGGCTGTCGTAATACGCCAGCGAGCGCAGCTCTTCGCCCCGTTGCAGCAACTCGCGCCGCATGGTTTCAAGGTCATTGCTCAAACTGGAAATTTCAGTGATCTCGGTTTTGATGCTGAGCGAGCGCTGAATCTGCCCGCTGGCAAAGCGCCGCGTGGCATCGCGCAGTTGGCGGATCGAGCGGCCCAGCAACGTGCCGCCACCCCAGGCCAGCAGCACCGCGACGGCAAGGTAACCGCCGACCAGCAACAAGCCGCGCCGGTACAGCATCTCGATACGCTCATTCACCGGGTGTTCGTCAAAGCCCAGCCGCAACTGCCCGCGCAGGCTTTGATGTTTCAGCGGTGCGGTAATGAAATAAACCTCGTCGCCGTGTTCGCCAAACTGAAAGTCTTCGACAAAGGTCAACGGCTTGGGCCCCTGGAAACCTTCCAGCCGGATAGCCGTGCCGTCCTCAAATACAGCTTCGGCAAACACCACTTGGCCACTAACCAGCCAATCCTCTAGCAACGGCGGGATAGCGGCGGCGCTTTTATCATTAGCCAACACGGCAAATTGCTGCGCCTGGGCGCGCGCGTGATCGACAAACTCGTCCTTGAGATCGTTGACCAGAATGCGCTGAATGCCAAACACCAGAAAGGGCACGAGCAAGGCGTGCATCAACACCGCCGCAATAATCATGCGGCCGGTGAAGCTGCGATAGAAATTCATCAGCCGGCTCATAGTCCGCCCAGTATCTTGATGTCCGGCAGATGCGCTGCCGTGTCGGCGGACATGTAGCTGATGGCCCACGGATCGCGCCCGAGCGCTTCGCTCAATTGCTTGAGCGTGTCATAGCTGCGCAGTTCGTTGCCGCCGCCGCGAAAAATACGCGCTGCCATTTGCCGCTCGTAAGCCTGTGCCGACATATAGAGCACGCGCTGCAAAAAGACTTCCTGAATCGTCCGGTCACTCAGATTGCGCAGCGGCGTGATTTCATGGCCATGCAGCACGGCGGGAATGCCCAGATACAAACGCCGTGCCTGCTCCGGGGATATTTCCTGCAGCGGCGAAGCACCACCCGCCACCAGCACCAGTTGCGGCTCCGCCGCCCATGCCAGCATCGACCAGATCAGACAAGCCAGTCCCAGCAAGTGCCAGCACCACTGCTTCAATCGATTTAGTGAAACATTGCGCTCCACTGCACCCTCGCTCCCCAGGAACCGCCCAATTCAAATTTCTGATCGTGGCTCAATTCAAATTTCAATGCCTGGTTGGTATAAAAATCCCAACGCAGACCGACGAGGTCGGTGCGTTTGGTCAGTTTCGGAAACAGCGCGCGATATTCAGGCGTCATGGCCGACGACATGGCTTCCATGCGCGCATAAGCGGTCCAGACGGATGGCTCCCACTTGTACTCGGCCTGCAGATACCCGGCCCAGTAGGCCGGCCATGGTGCAATGGAACCGTTCGCGCCCGACATCCGGTGCTGGATACGATAGCCTTCGCCGAGCACACGCACACGGTCGTGCTCGTAATTGAATGAGGCGCCAAGCAAAGTCTGCGTCACGCTTTCAAAGGCCTGGTCGAAAGCCGGTATTTGCGTGTGTGCGGCATACACACTCACCTGATCGTCACGCGTCTGATCAGGCTGCCAGACCAGGCGGGCGGTCAGCGCCAGCTTGTTATAGCGCGGGTGCCGAACCAGATCGACGGGCTCTATTCCCTCTTCTTCCAGCTTGGGGCCGGAGGCCGCCGCCAGGTCGTAATGCAGGCCGCCGTCATTGACAGCGTGCGTGCTTTCGAACCAGAAACCCACCAAGTGGATCGGCAGTGGACCACCATCGTCCTCGAAGGCGACAATCTTCGGGCGCGTGCTCGTGGTTTCCAGGTAATGGCCGTGATGGTGCTGCGTATTCCAGTAGCCGATCGGGTTGTGAAAGCGGCCGAACCACAGTGAAGTCTCGGGCTCCAGACGCCAGCCGACATGCAAGCGCTCGACATCGCGCTCCTTGTTGGTGATCTGCGTCTCCATCAACAGACGCAGTCTGTCGTAGTCGGCCGAGTAGAAAATATCGACAATGACGTTGCGGTCGTTTTTCTTGCCGTCGTCGGGTTTTTCTTCGTGCCAAAGGTTGACCGTCGGCAACAACGCCAGATGCTGCGCGTGCGCGGCCGCCATCATCGGCAACCCGATCAGACACGCACGCACGCAAAACTGCCCCAACCTCAGGAATAACTTGAAATAAAACTTCATCTGATTTCCAAACCAAGGCGGCAGGATGCCATGTTCCGGCAATTCCCGCTGTTGAAAACTGCAAAATCAGTGTGAGGTAACGGCAACAAATGCCCCGCTCTGAAGCTTTCGCGGGCGTGGAAATGAGTGGCTCAGTCCAGAAACAAGTCGGGTAGCAGTCTGGCGCTGCCCGGCACGATTGAATATTTGGCAAAGTCGTTAATGCCGTGGGCGCGCAACACTTCTTCATCCAGATAGAAATTTCCGCTATTGCCGGAGGCGCGGCCGTCCTGCGCCAGAATCAAGGCGGCGGCATCGGACAGGATGTCCGTGCTACGGCAATGTTCCGGCTGCACGCCGGGGATCATTTGCAGTGCTGCGGTCTGGATCACCGTGCGCGGCCAGAGCGCATTGACTGCGATGCCGAAAGGTTTGAATTCCTGCGCATGACCGAGCACGCACATGCTCATGCCGTACTTAGCCATGGTGTAAGCCACATGCGGCGCAAACCATTTAGCCTGCATGTTCAGCGGCGGCGACAGCGTGAGAATCTGCGGATTACGCCCTGCCTGTGCCGACGCTTTCAACGCCGGCAGACACGCTTGCGTGCACAGAAAGGTGCCGCGCACATTGACGCCGAACATCAGATCGAAACGTTTCATCGGTGTGTGCTCGGTCGGCGTGAGATTGATCGCGCTGGCATTGTTGAGCAGGATGTCGATGCCGCCGAATTTTTCCTCCGCTTGCGCGACCGCCGCCTGCACTTGCGCTTCTTCGCGGATATCCACTTGCAACGGCAGGCAGTGTCCGCCGGCTTCCTCGATTTCTTGCGCAGCCGAATAAATCGTGCCGGGTAATTTCGGATTCGGATCGACGGTCTTGGCGGCGATCACGATATTGGCGCCGTCTTGCGCCAGCCGCTTGGCAATTGCCAAGCCGATGCCGCGCGAGCCGCCGCTGACGAATAATGTCTTTCCTTTGAATGTGCCTTGCTCAGTCATGACGATCCCCAGAATGGATTATTGGATCCAGAGCCACGCCAGCCAACCCCACAGCACCCACAACGCCAAGGCACTAAACAGGTAGGCGATGAAACGGTGCATGACACGGTTGTAGGTGCAGTGAATCCAGCTATGCGCGGCGCGCAACGCCACATAGGCCCAGGCCAGCGCGGTAAAGCCCGGCGGCACGCTGATACTGACGTGTGCGGCCAGCACCAGTACATAAAACAGCACCGGCATTTCAAACAGGTTGCGAAAATTATCGGCTGACTGCGTGCGTTGCAACACCGTGGCCGACTGCAGTGCAGTGGCAATTTTTTGCGGATTGATTTTGCGTGCCCGCATTTCACCAACCCGCTCAACATACAAGCGCAGCCAGACCATGAGGACCAGTGCTGCCATGCCAAGCAGCGGGAATAGTGTGGGGACAGGATTTATATTCATTGGAATTTCGAGAAGTCAGGTTTGCGTTTTTCAAAAAAAGCGGTGAGGGCTTCTTGCGCTTCGGGCGCGGTGAGTAATTGGCGGAAGGCGCTGTTTTCTTCTTCCAGTTGCTGCTGCACGGCCTGCGTCTGCGGGCCCTTGAGCAAACGTTTGGTGGTGCGCAGCGCCGCGGGCGGCAGCGCCGTCAGTTTGTCCAGTTGCTGGCGTGTATGGGCATCGACCTCTTCCGCGGGCAACACCTTGTTGACGAAACCCATCTGCTGCGCTTCGAAAGCGTCGAACCATTCACCGAGCAAAAGTTTTTCTGCCGCACGCTGGTAACCGGCAATGTTGGGCAGCAGCAGACTCGATGCGTTTTCCGGGCACAGGCCGAGACCGGTGAAGGGTGTGCAGAAACGTGCCGTGTCTGCCGCATACACCAGCTCGCAATGTAGTAGTAAGGTGGTGCCGATGCCCACGGCAGCACCGTGCACAGAAGCCACCATCGGCTTGCCGCACTGGGACAGCGCGGAGAGAAAATGGAACACCGGTGCATCGCTGGTCGTCAGCGGCGTACGCATGAAATCTTCCAGATCGTTGCCTGCGGTAAAGATTTCCGGATTGCCCTGGAACCAGATCGCGCGCACCGCCGGATTGCCTTCGGCGTCACGCAAGGCGTGCGCCATGGCTTCGTACATGGCGCTGGTCAGCGCGTGCTTCTTCTCGGGCCGATTGTAACGGATGCGCAGTATGCGATCCTCAATTTCGATATGCACACTCATGGACTCCCCTTCAGTTGGTCAGCGGTTGCGGTCGGCAGCGCCGTCGTGCCAGCGCAGGCTGCGCACCCAGTGTCTTTATGTTGGCAAGTCGCTGGGTTCCTGCCTGCGCAGGAACGACGTCGAACTGAGCGGTGTCGTCGACCGCTCTCAAACTCGCTCGAAAATCCCCGCTGCCCCCATGCCGGTGCCCACGCACATGGTCACCATGCTGTATTTCTGATTGCGGCGGCGCATGCCGTGGATGGCCGTGGCGGAACGGATTGCACCGGTGGCGCCGAGCGGGTGGCCCAGGGCGATGGCACCGCCCAATGGGTTGACCACTTCGGGATTCAAACCGAGATCACGAATCACGGCCAGCGCCTGTGCGGCGAAGGCTTCGTTCAATTCGATCCAGCCCATGTCCGCCAATTGCAGGTCGGCTTTTTTCAGCGCGGCAGGAATCGCCTCCTTGGGGCCGATGCCCATGATTTCGGGCGGCACGCCGCGCACTGAAAACGACACGAAGCGCGCCAGCGGTGTCAGATTGAAACGCTTGATGGCCGCTTCGGAGGCGATGATCAAGGCACCGGCGCCATCGGACATTTGCGAACTGTTGCCGGCGGTGACGCTGCCCTTGGCGGCGAACACGGCTTTCAGTTTCGCCAGCCCCTCGAGACTGGTATCGGCGCGCGGGCCTTCGTCATTGTTGGCCTTGCGCGTTTTGATGTCGATTTGACCACTGCCCAGATTGGGAAAGTGTTCGACGATGTCGATCGCCGTGGTCTCGTCCTTGAACTCACCCGCCGCAATCCCCGCCAGCGCTTTTTGATGCGAGGCCAGTGCGAACGCATCTTGATCTTCGCGCGAGACTTTCCACTGCGCGGCGACTTTCTCTGCCGTCAGTCCCATGCCGTAGGCCATGCCGACATTTTCATCGCGCGCGATGGCGGGATTCATGGAAATCTTGTTGCCCATCATCGGCACCATGCTCATCGACTCGGCGCCTCCGGCGATCATTACATCGGCTTCACCCACGCGAATGCGATCCGCCGCCATCGCCACCGCCGTCAGACCGGAAGCGCAATAGCGGTTGATCGTGACGCCGCCCACTGTGTTAGGCAGGCCAGCCAGCAGCACGCTCATGCGCGCCATGTTCAAGCCCTGCTCCGCTTCGGGAAAAGCACAACCGATGATGGCATCTTCAATCGCGGCGGGGTCGAGCGACGGCACCTGCGCCAGCGCCGACTTCAGCACCATGGCCAGCAAATCATCCGGCCGCGTGTTCTTGAACATGCCGCGTGGCGCTTTGCCAATGGGCGAACGGGTGGCGGCGACGATGTAGGCTTCCTCAATTTGTTTAGACATGGTTCTATCTCCTGATAAGGTCAACACCCACCGCAGAGGCGCAGAGAACGCAGAGGGAAAAACAAAACCGTTTTTGATTTCTCTGCGTTCTCTGCGCCTCTGCGGTTAGGCCTCATTTCTTCAATTCCGCACTGGCTTGCCGGTTTGCAGCATGCCCATGATGCGTTCCTGCGATTTGGGATTCGTGACCAGTTCGCAAAAGGCCTTTTGTTCCAGATCAAGCAACCATTGCTCGTCCACCAGACTACCCGCTTCCACTTCGCCGCCGCACATCACTGTGGCGATCATGCTGCCGATCTTGTAGTCGTGCGCCGAGATGAAACCGCCATCGCGCATATTGATCAGCTGGCCTTGAATGCTGGCAATGGCGGAACGTCCGGCGACGGGAATCGCGCGCGACTTGAGCGGTGGCCGATAGCCTCCGGCCGACAATGCCTGCGCTTCACGCAAGGCAACGTTAAGTACGTTGTAGGTGTTGAATACGATCGTGTCGCTCTCGGTCAGGAAGCCGAGCTTGCGCGCCTCCAGTGCCGACTTGGACACCGTCGCCATCGCGGGCAGCATGAAGGAGTTTTTCAGGAATTGCAGAATGTCGCCGCCCTTGGCGTCATTGGCGGCGCGCAGCGCCAACTCTTTCAAACCGCCGCCCGCAGGGAGCAAACCGACGCCGATTTCCACCAGGCCCATATACGTTTCCAGATGCACCACGCGACGGGCAGAGTGCAGCAGCGTTTCACAACCGCCGCCCAAGGCCAGACCTTGCGCGGCGGCCACCACCGGCACTTGCGCATATTTGATCTTCATCATCGTTTGCTGGAAGACGTTGACCACTTCCTCGATGCCCTTCACGCCTTTCTGCATGAAGACCGGCATCATCGACTCAAGGTTGGCGCCCGCCGAGAACGGTTCGCTGGGCGACCAGATCACCAGACCGCGATAGTCCTTTTCAGCCATAGCAATGGCGTCGGAAATGCCGGCCAGTTGCTCCGCGCCGAGGGTGTGCATTTTCGATTTGAACGACAGAATCAGAACATCGTTCAGATCGGCGCGGTCGCTGTGCCAAATCCGCACACCGTCGTTTTCGCTGACCGTCACGCCGCCATTGAAACCGGTCGGCGCATCTTCGCCCACCAGCGGCGCGCGGAACAGTTGCTGCTGATAGACCGCCAGCTTCGAGCGCGGCGCAAGCGTGCTGCCGCTGGCGGAATAGGAACCTTCCGCACTGTGCACACCGTCACGCGCCCCATCAGGTCCAAGCGCCCAGGCGGGCAGCGCTTCCTTGCTGAGCGCCTTGCCGGCGGCGATGTCTTCATCAATCCATTGCGCGACCTGTTTCCAACCGGCGGCTTGCCAGGTTTCAAACGGGCCTTCGTTCCAGCCGAAACCCCAGCGCAGCGCAAAGTCAATGTCGCGCGCGTTGTCGGCGATGTCTTTCAAATGCACGGCGACATAATGGAACACGTCGCGGAAGATGGCCCACAGAAATTGCGCCTGCGGATGATCGGTTTCGCGCAGCAGCTTGAGCCGCTCGGCGGGATCTTTTTTCTTCAGGATGCGCACGATCATCTCATCGGCCTTGCCGCCCGATTCGACGTACTCGCCACTTTTCGGATCGAGCACCTTGATGATTTTGCCTTCCTTGCGATAAAAGCCAGCGCCGGATTTCTGACCCAGCGCGCCCTTTTCCACCAGCGCCTTGAGCACGGCGGGGGTCGCGTAGTTTTCCGCGAAAGAATCGTTTTGCGGATTCAGGTTGTCCTGCATGGTCTTGATCACATGCGCCATCGTGTCCAGGCCCACTACATCCGCGGTCCGAAAGGTGGCCGACTTGGCGCGGCCCAGCTTGCTGCCGGTGAGATCGTCCACGACATCAAAGCCAAGGCCGAATTTCTCGGCTTCCTTGAACACCGCGAGAATCGAAAAAATGCCGACGCGGTTGGCGATGAAGTTGGGCGTGTCCTTGGCGCGCACCACGCCTTTGCCCAGCGTCACCGTGAGGAAGGTTTCCAGTTGGTCGAGATATTGCGGCTGCGTAGCGGCGGTCGGAATCAATTCGACCAGATGCATGTAGCGCGGTGGATTGAAGAAGTGCACGCCGCAGAAACGCGCATGCAAATCGGCATCGAAACCTTCGGACAATTTCGTGATCGACAGGCCGGAGGTATTGGTGGCGAAGATCGCGTGCGGTGCCAGCACGGGCGCCACCTTTTTATACAGATCGTGTTTCCAGTCCATGCGTTCGGCAATCGCCTCGATCACCAGATCGCATTCCTTCAACACATCAAGATGCTCTTCATAATTGGCGGGTTCGATGAATGCCGCCAGCTCCGGCGTGCCTAGCGGCGCGGGGCTGATCTTTTTCAGATTCTCGATGGCCTTGAGCGCAATGCCGCTCTTCGGCCCTTCTTTGGCAGGCAGATCGAACAGTACGACTGGTACCTTGGCATTGGCCAAATGTGCCGCAATCTGCGCCCCCATGACGCCGGCGCCCAGCACGGCGACTTTGCGGATGATGATGTTAGTCAAGACGATCTCCCTCAAAAAGTGAAGTGTGCGTGCCTCAGAACAATTCCGCCGGCATGTCCATCAGATTCTTCGACCCGCTGCGTGCGCGGCGAATCAGCATCGCGGTTTCGGGCAACATGCGCTCGAAGTAAAAGCGTGCGGTGTGCAGCTTGGCTTCATAAAATTTGTCGCCGCTCTTTTGCTGTTCCAGCGCGACCTTGGCCATGCGCGCCCAGAAATAGGAATAGACAAAGTGGCCGATGACGCGTAGATAATCGGTGGCAGCGGCACCCACTTCATCGCGATTCATGAAGGCCTTCATGCCGATTTCCATGCTCAGTTTTTCCACCTTGGTGGCAATGTCGCCGAGCGGAGTGATGAATTCGTCCATCGCTTTCTTGGTGCCTTCTTCGTCGATGAAATCCTTCACCAGCTTGCCGAACTTGCGCAGCTTGGCGCCGTTGTCCATCAGAACTTTTCGGCCGAGCAGATCGAGTGACTGAATGCCGTTGGTGCCTTCGTAAATCTGGTTGATGCGCGCATCGCGCACATATTGCTCCATGCCCCATTCGTGAATGTAGCCGTGGCCGCCATAGATTTGCTGTCCCAGCACGGCCGCTTCAAAACCATTGTCGGTCATGAAGGCCTTCACCACCGGCGTGAGCAGCGCCACCATCTCGTCGCATTCTTCACGCACTTTTTTATCGGGATGGGTCAGCGATTTATCCAGCTGCAAGGCCACCCAGTAACCAAAAGCGCGTGCGCCTTCGGCATAGGCTTTTTGCGTGAGCAGCATGCGTCGCACATCGGGATGCACAATGATCGGGTCGGCCGCCTTGTCCGGCGCTTGCGGCCCTTTCAGGGAACGGCTTTGCAGTCGATCTTTCGCATAGAACAGCGCGTTCTGATACGACACTTCGTTGATGCCCAGCCCCATCATGCCGACCCCGAGACGCGCGCCATTCATCATCACGAACATGGCGTTCAAGCCACGATTCGGTTCAGCCACCAGCGTGCCGATCGCGTCGTCAAGGTTCATCTGGCAGGTGGAATTGCCGTGGATGCCCATCTTGTGTTCGATCGCGCCGCAGGTAATGCCATTGCGCGCGCCCAAGGTGCCATCATCCTTGACCAGAAACTTCGGCACGGCGAACAGCGAAATGCCTTTGGTGCCTTCCGGCGCATCGGGCAAACGCGCCAACACGAGGTGGACGATGTTCTCGGCCATATCGTGTTCCCCGCTGGAGATAAAAATTTTTGCGCCAGTAATTTTGTAGGTGCCATCGGGCTGCGGAATCGCCTTGGTACGCAACAAACCGAGGTCGGTGCCGCAGTGCGGCTCGGTCAGGCACATGGTGCCGGTCCATTCACCGGAAATCAGTTTCGGTAGATAGGTTTTTTTCTGCGCGTCGGTGCCGTGCACATGCAGGCACTCCCACGCACCCATGGTCAGCGCCGGATACATTGCCCAGGCCTGATTGCTGGCATAAACCATTTCATAGAACGCGATGTTGATGAGATGCGGCAAGCCTTGGCCACCATACTCGGGATCACCGGCCAGGGCAGCCCAACCGGCTTCACGGTATTGGTCGAACGCCGCCTTGAACCCCGCCGGTGTTTTGACTTCATGGGTGGCCACATCCAGCGTGCAACCCTCTTTGTCGCCACTCAGATTCAGCGGAAAAATCACGTCCGAGGCAAATTTTCCACCCTCTTCGAGGATCTGGTTGATCGTATCGGCGTCGATGTCGGCGTGGGGGGGCAGCGCTTTGTATTCTTGCTCGACATGCAGCAATTCGTGCATCACGAATTGCATGTCGCGCAGCGGTGCTTTGTATTGGCCCATGACTGTCTCCGTTAAAAATTGTTGGTGTCCCGCGAATAATCAAGCCGCTTTCGTCATGCCCGGCTGTTGATTGGCTCGATACGAATCAATCAGCCGTTTGAAACTTTTTCCCACGCGCTCGTCGCTATGGTCGCTGCCCATCAGGCGGCGCTCATGGTGCGAAGCGAGGATGACGCCATACAGCTCGAACACCAGTTGATCCGGGTCGGTGTCGGCGCGCAGATGCCCTTCTTCCACCGCTTGCCGGGCGGCGCGCAGCAATTCCTGCTGCCAGGCGCGCACGACTTCCACCAGCACATCGCGCACCGAACCCGGCCGGTCGTCGTACTCAACCGCACCGGAAACAAACAGGCAACCTTCTTTCAGCCGGTCGCTGACCTGGCCCTGCCAGCCTTGAATCATGGCTTCCAGCCGCGGCAGGCCCCGCGGCCGCTGCAAACTCGGCAGGAAGATCTGCTCGATAAAGCGCCGCTGATATTCGCGCAACACGGCAATCTGCAAACTTTCACGACTGCCAAAGTGGCTGATCACGCCGCTCTTGGACATCCGCATGCGTTCAGCCAAAGCCCCGATCGTCAGGCCTTCCAAGCCTTCACGGCCGGCGATTTCCAGCGCGCAATCCAGGATGGCCATGCGCGTTTGTTCGCCCTTGGTTTTTGGCGCCCGCGCTGGCTTGGCTGTTTTTACCGCAATAGAGGATTCGGAACTCGGGCGCATGGTTTAAAAGACTCAGAAAATCAAATAGTTAGATCAATCTCGATTGAATTTGACGGACATTACCGAACGTTCGTACTATTTTATAGGGGGTGATTTCATTTTTGCAAGATAAATCTTCTTTATTCTCTGCAAAGCGTGCTCAAGCCCCAAGCTAGCGGGACATACTGCTACGCGGACTGTGATGACAAAGCCGCCACCGGCCCCGCCGCGAGCAGAAAGCGCTCAACGAATTCGTTTTCCGGCACCGGGCGGCCGTAGAGATAGCCCTGCCCGAGGCTGCAACCCAAGCCGCACAGCAATAGGTGCTGATCCTGGTTTTCAACACCCTCGGCCACAGCCTGCACACCGAAGTTGCGCGCCAGATCAATCACCGCCTTGACAATAAGCTGGTCGGCGCGGTTGTCGTTAAGATCGTTGACGAAAGCGCGGTCGATCTTGATGTGATGAAAGTTGAAACGCTTGAGATAGGCCAGGCTGGAATAGCCGGTGCCAAAATCGTCGATGGAAACATTGACGCCCATTGCATCGAGCTGCTCGAACTTGTGCAAGGTACTTTCCGCATTGTTCATCGCGGTCGATTCGGTGACTTCCAGCACCAAAGCACGCGGCCAGATGCCACTGCTTTCGACCACCGCCGCCACGGTGTCGACAAAATCGGCTTGCTGAAACTGAATCGCAGAAACATTCACGCCGACCTGAATCCAGTGGCCGATTAATTGATGCCAGCGCCGTGCCGCCGCGCAAGACAATTCCATCACCTGTCGCCCCAGGGGAAGGATCAATCCGGTCCGTTCGGCCACGCCAATGAATTGATCGGGCATGCGCAGTTTGCCATCCGGCAAACGCCAACGTACCAGCGCTTCGCAACCCATCAGCACCATGTCATGCAAATCGTATTGCGGTTGAAAAAACATCTCGATCTGATCCGAATTCAGCGCATCGCGCAATTCAGCCTGAATCAGAAAATCGCTGCGTCCACTGGGCATCATATCGCTTGAGTAGAAGCGAAATTGATTGCGCCCGCTACGCTTGACATTGGTCATCGCCAGATTGGCATTGGCCAGCAACGCTTCGACACTGCTGCCGTCCTGGGGATAGAACGCAACCCCGATGCTGGCCGACAGATTCACGTCCTGTCCCGGCAACCCGTAAGTACGCGACAAAACCTCAAGCAGCTTTTCACAGATGCTGCCCGCGCCCTCTTGCGTATCGCAACTCTCCGCCACCACGATGAATTCATCACCTCCGGCGCGCGCCACCACATCGTGCGACCGGGTCATCTGCTGAATGCGGCTGGCGGCCAGCAACAATATGTTATCGCCGCTATGAAACCCAAGCGATTCGTTGATCAAGCGAAATGCGTCCAGCCCGATATAGAAAACGGCAAAGCAGCTCCGGCGCGCTGCGGCCCGGGTCACGGCATGTTGCAAGTGTTTTTCTACCGACAAGCGGTTAAGCTGGCAAGTAACCGGATCAACCTCGCGCGCCATCTGCAGGGCATCGACGTTGGCCGACAGTGCCTGCGCCAGCTGGTGGACATGAACACCGGTGCGATCGCCCGCCAATCCCGTCCCCAGCAACACCAGCAACAAGCCAGCGGTGACCATGCTCACAAAACCGGCCAGCCATTCCGGCTGTATGACCGGTTGCGCCAGGCTGTGCGCCAGGCTCTCCACCTGCGCAGCGCTCAGCACCAACCACAAACCGGTGCTCAGCACCACGGCCAGCAAGGCCCCCACAAGACCCTTGGCCAGCATTTTCGCTGATGTGCGCGCAGGCAAGGAAAGTCTGGGCAGCCGATCGACCCATTGATTCAAGACGCCTGGCTGGCAAAACCAGTAGAGGCCCAACCCGCCCAGGCAGAGCGTGGCATATCCTGCCAGCAGCATCGGCGCATTCCAGCGCGGCGCGGGCTCCCAGCGCATCGCCAACACCATTAATACTTCTGCGGCTGTCAGTGCGGCGGCGAAACCCGCGAGAAAACACGCGCGCACCGCCAGGGAAAGCCCGGGCGTGCATGTCACGTGAAAAAAACCAACCAGCCCCAGCACTGCCAGTCCCAGCACCGCGATCAGCAGACCCGGGTGCACGCCATAGGGCTGTGGGAAGGAATGGGCCAGCGTCAACACAAATAGCCAGCCCCACACGCCGATGGCCAGGGGAAATGGCACCAGCAGATGTGAATACATGGGGGGCCGATCCAACATGGTACGTGCGCGCTTGACCGTCTCGGCATGGACATAGAACAGCACAGCCGCAATCCCAAGCGCCAGCGACGCAAGCAACATGCTCATCATGGTCGTTCCCAGTGCCGCTGGAACATGGCGATTTCCGTAGGTTTTTGCTTGGCTCACCGGACGGCAAAGACTGCTCGCATCGGGACGTTAGCAACATGTGGATCGGTGGCGATCGAGCAGGCACGCCTCTGCTCAGCCAGATTATTTATCGGCGGAATGGCACCAAACTTGAACATGGGCCCGCCCAGGAGCGCCTTCCGCTGGGCCGGTTAATAGCGGGAAGCCTGTCCCGTGATGGCAACGCCGATGCGCAGCAGGCCATAGGCCACCCAATTCAGCAGACGTATCCACCAGGGGCGTTGCGCATGGTGGTGCAATACCAATGGACGGCCATCGCTTTCAATGGCGCGCAGCAAGGCTTGCCTGAGTTCGGCGCAGAAATCCGGGGCACGCACCACCACATTGGCTTCGCGCGCCAGCAAGAGACTGAAGGGGTCGATATTCGAAGAGCCGATCGTGGCCCAGTCAGAATCAATCACAGCCACCTTGGCATGCAAAAAACTCGGCATGTATTCGATCACGCGAATGCCGGCGCGCAGCAAATCGTCATACAGCGCTTGCGCGCCGTAATGCGCCAGCCAGTATTCCACCCGTCCTTGCAGCAGCAACGTGATTTTCACCCCCCGCGCCGCCGCCTGATAGAGCGCCCGCCGAAAGTGCCGCCCCGGAAAAAAATACGCGTTGGCAATGATGATTTCGTCGCGCGCCCCGTCGATCGCATCCAGATAAGCTTGCTCGACGGTGTGTCGAAAGCGCAGATTGTCGCGCAGGAAAAATGCCGCTTGTTGCTGACCCGGCAGCACACTGGCAAGCGCACTGCGACGCTCACGCCATTGGCTCAAAAAATGCCGCCAGGCGCGCCGCGTGCGCTGTCGCCGCCAGCTGAGTAACAACCACAGGCGCCGCATGGCCAGATGAATCGGCGCCACCAGCGGGCCTTCCACGCGCACGGCAAAATCGAAGCGCGGCGCTTCCAGCTGACCGTGCTTGGGATCGATACGGTCATCCATGATGTTGAGGCCACCCACAAAGGCAATGCGTTGATCGACGACCACCAGCTTGCGGTGCAAGCGCCGCAAGCGCTCGCGATTGAAACGAAAGATCCGGTGTTCGGGGCGAAAGATGGTGACCTGCACCCCAGCGGCTTCCAGCAAACCCCGCATTCGCTCGAACAAGCGGCCCGAACCATAGCCATCGACCACCACACGCACCTTCACCTTGCGCAAGGCCGCATCCGTCAGCGCCAGGGTAATGCGCAACGCCGTCGCATCGTCGGAAAAAATATAAGTCTCGAGATGAATTTCGCGGCGCGCATTGCGGATCGCCTGCTCCAGCGCCGGAAAAAAATCGGCGCCCGAATGCAGCAGCGTAATCGCATTGCCGTCCAGAAATTGCGGCTTGAGCAACTCCATCCAGTGTGCGGCCTTGTGATACAGAAAGTCCATGATGTATTTACGGAGGGAACCCGCTTCAAGTCAAGCACTTCAGGTCAAGCACTCAAGGTCGGCCAACAAGGGGCAATGGTCGGACAAATCACGCCACGGCGCGCCGCGCAGCACCTCGGCGCGCTGCACGCAGAAGCCGCGCTGATACATGCGATCCAGCCGCAGCATCGGCAACACACTGGGGAAAGAGCGCGCCGGGCGGATGCGCCGCTCGGCCCAGGGCGCCGGCGGCAATTGCGGAATCAGGCTGCGCCACAAGCCCGGCGGCTGGTATTCGTTGAACACTTCGCGCACCGACAGTGTTTCATGCAACTGATGATTCAAGTCATTGCGCCAGTCGTTGAAATCCCCCGCCACAATCAGCGGCGCGCCCGCCGGCACATGTTGCTGAATGCGCGCAACCAGCGCGGCATTCTGGCGCCGGCGGCTGGCAGCAAACAGGCCGAAGTGCACCACCAGACAATGCACCTCAACCCCATCCATATTCACCCGGCAATGCAGCAGCCCGCGCTTTTCGAGCGAGTGGTCGGAAATATCAAGATTCTCCGCATCCAGAATCGGATAGCGCGACAACAACACATTGCCATGATCGCCATGACGGTGCACCAGGTTCTGCCCGTACACCACATGGTAGGGCGTGTCCTGCGCCAGATATTCGTAGTGCGGTTGTTGCGGCCAATCGGCATGGCGCGCCGCCTGCCCCACATGCTGCCCCTGCACTTCCTGCAGAAAAATCAGATCGGCATCGAACGCATGCAAGCGCTCGCGCAAGGCATGAATGCTGACCCGCTCGCGCCACTCGCCCAAGGGCCGGAACACGCCTTTGTGAATGTTGTAGCTGGCGACGCGCAGTTTCATGATGTCTTCATTTTAGGCGCTGCGGCAACTCCCGGATCGCTAGCGCATTGCTCCACGAAAAACAGCGTTCCGCCGCCTCCTGCCACGGCTGCCAGACATAACCTAGATGCTCGCGCGGCGCAATCGTGATCGGCAATGGCGCAGGCAACAGCAAGCCGAACACATGCTCGGTATTCACCGTCACCCCCGGCGCATAGCGATGCCGCCAATGCGGATAAATCTCGTATTGATTGGTCAGACCCCAATCCGTGAGTTGATACGCACGCGCATCCAGCCCGGTTTCTTCCTTCACCTCGCGGCACACCGTTTCACTCAACGGCTCATCCACCGCATCCTTGCTCCCCGTCACTGACTGCCAAAACCCCGGATGATCGGCACGCTCCAGCAACAGCACCTGCAGGTCGGGCGTATGAATGATCACCAAAACCGATTCCGGAATTTTGTAGATAGGGACCTCGGAGACCTTCATTTCCAACCATCCGTATCGGACACCGCTTCCAACCAACTGAGGACGTCCCTTTCGCTCATTGAGGAACAACCTCCATCGGCTGGATGCGTGGGGCGGAAAAGCACAGCGCCTTCCGCCGTATGATTCTTTACGGTAAATTTTCTTTTGGTGCGCATCCGGCGGAAGGCGCTGCGCTTTTCCGCCCTACGTATTTTCATTTCGCTCACCCGTTGTCAAATCCCCCACATCACCCGCCCAATCCAGCGGATAAATCTCCGCCGCGACAAACCGATGAAACGAGGAATGCGGCCAATCGCTCACCCGTTGTACCAAGCCATGCTTGAACGGATTGATATGCACATAATCGACATGCGCCGCATAGTCACGATCATCGCGAATTGTATGTTCCCAAAAACGCCGTTGCCACACACCACGCTCGCCCTTGCGCAACCGCACCGCAGACAATCGTTCCGTGCGCGGCAAAGCCTTTACAAATGTTTTCTTGATTTCCCGCCAGCGCCCCGAGTAATCGGTATCACCCGGCGGCAGCGTCCAGACGCAATGCGTATGATCCGGCAGAACCACCCACGATGTGAAATGGCCGCTGCGCCTTCACTTGGCGCACCGCCTCACGAAACGCATCAATCTGCTCAACCAGCAATTGACTCCGGCGTTCAAGCAAATTGACCGTAAAGAAATAGGTTCCCCCGGGAACCCGATTGCGGCGGTAATCAGGCATGGCCGCAGTGTGCCAGAAAGCCCTAATTCACGGCGACTTCGTAGGGCGGAAAAGCGCAGCGCCTTCCGCCGGATGCGTCATTGAAAGGAAACCGTGCCGGTTATAGACATACGGCGGAAGGCGCTACGCTTTTCCGTATATGGACTCCTCCCGGTTTGCAAGTCATTTGATGCATTGGCATTAGGTGCAACTGCATACGTATATCCGGCCTCCGATTGAGCACCGTCGTGCTCGGGCCATAATGGAATC
>SCTK01000013.1 GCA_004298905.1 Burkholderiaceae bacterium
GCTATCGGTGCCGCCATGCGCAAGCTCGCTCATCTATGCTTCGGCGTCGTTAAATCCGGCAAACCCTATGATCAACATTGGCTCGCTCACCCTTGACAAGCAAGACGGTATCTACGCGCTCAATGCAATCCCCTTAATGTGAAATATAGATTGGCGCTACCACAGGAAAGCGCATCTTGTCCTGCAATTGGATCGGAGGAACCGGGACTTCTTTATCAGTGACGACAATAGAAGGAAAGTGAAATTGAGCTTCACTAACGCGTCGATTCATTCTGAAGCTCGTTTCGATGTAAGGCCCGTATCCCACCGCTAGATAGTCAGTAATCCCCGGCAATGAGGAACCACCGAGTAGTGGGTTTGTGTTGAGAACCACCTTTTGTAGAACGGTCTGGCTCCGCTTATCAACGATCGTCATTTCATTCGTAGCCCAGCGGGTAGTCACTCCGTTCAGCGGCGCGAATCGCACGGTAACGTGGGTTTCATCAGGCCCGTAACCATACGCATTGATTCCCAGATATCTAACTTCTGGAACATCAACGATACAAAGCCAACCCATGAGCTTGGGTCTTGAAGGACACGGCGATGAATCGTCGTGCGTTATAGAGAGGTTAGATTTGTAACCGACCATGCAGCCGCTTATAACAACAGCGGTGAATAAAACAATAGAGATCGTTGCTAATTTTGGAAAACCCCAATTACCCGGAAAATTTTTATTTTTTCGACGTCGCATGGTTTGTGGTTAGCCTAACGTGTGACATGAGGGGCTGACCAAAGGCGCAGCCTTTGGGCAGTCCCCTCGATGGAAGGGTTGGGCGTCATTTTGGCGCTGCTGAGGCAATTTTTCGCAGCGACTCCAGGCGACGGCTTACCTGCACGCGATCTCCATTGCTGGAGCGAAACGAACCCGTTGGAAGGAACACCATGTCGTGCTCGTCTGGGAAGAGCACGTACTCGTCACCGACAACCAGGCCTAGGCTGCACTTGTTGGTTGGGAATGGGAGGTCTCGGACGGCGCCAGACGAAGGCGGAGTTCCCTTCAGAACTTCCCTCACTTCGAAGCGCGCCTCGACTACCTCAAATGTTTGAGCGCGGCCAGTCCCCACGGTTAATGTGGCCGCCCGGACTTCGGTGACGCGGGCCCGAAAGACTGAGTTGGACGCCGCGAATAGCTCTGCGTCGGATCGGACCGCATAGCGACACGCCATTGCGGGAACGGTCAGAACCAAGAGCGTAGCGAGCAGCGTGATGTGCCTCATGACGCCCAACGTTTGACATGAGGGGCAGCCAACAGACGGCGAAGCCGGCTGTTGGATGTCCGCTCGATGGAAGGGTTAGGCGACATTGCTCGCTCTCAATGGGAATTTAGTTCGCCGAACACTACCGCCAAGCCTGCTCGGACGGCGCGCTCCAGCAGCGCGCGGTGAGATTTGAGATACGCGAAGACGTAAGCAAGGCTCTCGCCCTCTTCATCATTGGGAAGGCACGGGTCATGCGAGTCAGCCGCTGCGTTCAGCAGAGAAAGAACCTCAGCCTCCGTGTGCTCATAGACCCAACCATCGCGAACGGTAGCGGTCTTCGAATAGATTATCTCCGCCGACATCGGAGGGATTCCAACGCCAAAGATTTCTGTGAACCGCACGTAGGGCGCTTTCGTTGCCTCCACCACAACGCCGGGTACTTGTGCAACGTAGGCAAGGAGCGCGTCTAGTTGAGCGGCTGCTTCACGAAGACTGGAGCCATGGAGAGTGCGCGCGTCGTCCAGGAGGTAGAGCCTATCCATTTTTGGCACCAGCGCGCAGATGCGCCGAACGGTCGCAAGCAATGCTCCGTTTCTCGAATGTGAGTAAACGAAGTCGTCGTTTGCCCGATCCCGCAGCGCTTCGTGTGGATGGCGCAGAGCTTCGTTAGGCTCTTGCTGTAGCGCGAGCTCACAAGGCGCAGAGAAAGCGAACGTGTAGGAGTACCAGCTCATCGCGCCTAACGTGATGTATACGACATCGTTTGTCCAATAATCCCGGAGAGATGTCGTATAACTCCGGCTTGGAATACATAACGCATTGAATTCATTGGGCTGCCAAATTATCCGGAAAATAAAAATGCCGACAAATACGACATCTCTCCGCTCCTGCCAAACAGGCTGAAACCGAGCATACCGAAGGTATTTCAGTGGAACAAGTTTTTTCTGTTGCCTTGTCGCAGGTTGCGTCGTGCCGCCTGTCAGCGCATGTCCGGCAGTTGCGCCAGCGCAAAGTAGTGCGCCCAATCAAAGCTGGGGCCGGGGTCGGTTTTGCGGCCGGGGGCGATGTCGCTGTGGGCAGCAATCGCGGTCAGCGGATACGTGGCGAACAGCTGCTGGGTGAGCCAGGCGAGGGTGCGGTACTGGGCTGGGGTGTAGGGGATTTCTCCGGTGCCCTCGAGTTCGATGCCGATGGAGAAATCGTTGCAGCGTTCGCGGCCTTTGAATGACGAGACGCCGGCGTGCCAGGCGCGCTGGCGGCACGGGACGAACTGGGTGAGCAAGCCGCCACGGTTAATGAAGAAATGGGCCGATACGCGTACCCCACGCAGCAGATCAAACGTGGGGTGGCTGTCGCAATCGAGTTGATTGCAAAACAGATCGGTGACGGCCTGCCCGCCAAATTCTCCGGCGGGCAGGCTGATGTGATGAATTACCAGCAGGCTGATGTCATTGGGGTCGGGACGTTCGTCACAGTTGGGCGAGGCAATTCGCGTCGTGTATTCCAACCAGCCCTGAGCGTCGAACATGGTTCAGACACCCAGACGCTGAATGCGATAGCGCAGCGTGCGAAAACTCACGCCAAGCAACTTGGCCGCTGCGGTGCGATTGTCGTGCGTCTGTTGCAGGGCGCGGCGAATCAACTGACGCTCGACTTCTTCCAGATAGCCGACCAGATCGGCGGGCAAGGCATCGGGTAGCACCACTTCAGACAACGCCCCAGGCGTTGCCGTCACCGTCTGACCATCGTCGTCGAAGCGATGCAGTAATTCAGCCAGGCCGAGATCTTCCGGCAACACCTGGCCATCGCTGGAAAATGCCAGCGCGCGTTCGAGAATGTTTTCCAGCTCGCGCACATTGCCGGGAAAATCGTAACGTTCCAGAGCAGCAATCGCTTCATCGCTGATTTCAATCTTGTCGTGGTGAATCGCGCCGCGTTTTTTCAGACGCGCGACGATGTGCGCCACCAGCGCAGGAATATCTTCGCGCCGTTCGCGCAGCGGCGGCAGGCGCAACTCGATGACGTTGAGACGATAGAACAGATCCTGGCGAAACTTGCCCTGCGCCACACACTGCGCGAGATTCTGATGCGTAGCGCTGATGATGCGCACATCGACCGGTTCTTCCTGGGTGGCGCCGACCTTGCGCACACGCTTTTCCTGAATCGCGCGCAGCAACTTGACCTGCATCGACAAGGGCAGATCGGCCACTTCATCCAGGAACAGCGTACCGCCGTGCGCCGCGCGGAAAAAGCCGTCGTGGTCGGTATCAGCGCCGGTGAAGGCGCCTTTCTTGTGGCCGAAAAATTCCGATTCCATCAAGTGTTCGGGAATCGCGCCGCAGTTGACGGCAATGAAGGGTTGCGCGGCGCGCGCGCTGCCTTCGTGAATCAGGCGTGCCGCCAATTCCTTGCCGCAGCCGGATTCGCCATTGATCGCCACCGGCGCCATGCTGCGCGTGAGCTTGAGAATGGTGGCGCGTACCTGCTGCATCGCAGCCGACGTGCCGATCAATTGTGCCAGCACGGCTACCGGTTGTTCGACACTGCGCGCGGTATCGGGCACGGTGTCGGCATCCGCGCCGCGCGCCAGCCGCAAACCGGTCAACACCAGCGTGCGCAAATCGTCGGGGGAAATCGGTTTGCTGACGTAATCGAAAGCGCCTGCCTTCAATGCCGCCACGGCATTCTCGGCACTGCCAAACGCGGTGATGACCGCCACTGGCAGGTCGGGGTACGTTTCCTGCAAATAGGTCACCAACTCCAGCCCCGATTGTCCGGGCAGCTTCATGTCGGTCAGGCACATGGCGTAGTGTTGCTGCGTCAACAGTTCGCGCGCCTGTTCGACCGAACCGGCAGCGTCGTGATCCAGCCCCATGCGCAACAGCGTGATGCCGATCAGTTCGCGCAGATCTTCTTCATCGTCCACCACCAGCACGCGCGGCACCTCGCCACGCCGGGTCGGGCTGCGGTTGGTGGAGCGATCTGCAACGGGATTGGATTGGCTCATTGCTGCGGTTATGGTTGAAGACTAGCGGGATGTTGAATCATTGATCTTGAATCACCCTTTACGGCACGATCGCGACGCGAATACAAAACACTTCAGCCGCCACATCGGATAGTTCGACTACTGGACGATAGTTTAGCGTGGCTTGATTGACCAGACACAACTCACGCGCAATATACAAACCCAGCCCGGTGCCGCGCGCATCTGTCGTATAGAAAGGTTCGAACATGTGTTCGCGCACCGATTGCGCCAGACCCGGACCGCGGTCGGCGACGCCGAACTCGACATAAGACACACCGTGCTTTTCCGCGCCGGCATGACAGAACAGACACACCGCGCCCGGCTGCTCACCGCCATAGCGCAAGGCATTGGCCAAGAGATTCACCAGCACGCGGCGCAACTGTGACGCTTCAAAACGAATCGCCATCCAATCCAGCAGGTCGATGCGCAATTCCAGACGCTCGGCAGGCAAGCCCTGTTCGCTCAGATATTCCGGGCCGAACTGGCGCAGAAACGGCCCCAGGAACAGCGGTTCGGCGGTCACCGGTTCACGCCGGCTCAGTTGCAGCACATCTTCGACAATACGGTTAATACGCTGGGTGTTGACTTCGATGATGTGGGTCAATCTTTGCTGCGTCGGATTGTCGCTGTCTTCGGCCAGCAAGGCGCTGGCATGGCGCACTGCCGACAGCGGATTGCGAATTTCATGCGCGATGCTGGCCGACAGCCGCCCCATCGCGGCGAGCTTGAGTTGCTGCGCACGCGCTTCGACCACGCCGAGGTCTTCCAAAAACACCAGCACGTCGCCGCCCTTGCGTTGCGGCGCCATGAAGCGTGCGCGAATGCGCCGCAGCGCGGGCGCCATCAGGCTGGATACGGTGACCAGCCCGGGCGGCGCATCGAAATCAACCACTTCATTGGTCCAGCTCGGCTGCGATTGCCAGGCGCGGAATCTTTCCAGCAATTGCGACCAACCCGCAGACAGTGAAAATCGCTCGGACGGTCCGAGCAAATCGACTGCGGCCGGATTGCATTGATGCACGGCCCCATCGTCCGCGCCCAGCACCACGACGCCATTGGGCATGTCGGCAATGATGAGCTTGTTGATTTCGAGCTGGTTCTGAAAATCCTGTCCGCGTTGCGCCGCCAGCCGCTCCTGGCGGAGCAAGCGCTGCGCCAGGCCGTTCATGATCAGCGCCGCGATGAAGCAGGCAAACCCGGTCAAACCCGCCTGAAACAAGGCGCCGCCAGAATCGGTATCGTGCAGCAGGCGAAAAAAAGCATCGCCCAGCAAAACCAGCGTCGCCATCGCCGCTGAAAACAGCGCCATCGGCAAGGGACTGAGGATCGACGCGCCCGCGACCGGCATCAACATCAGCACACCCAGTCCGCTGCCGGAAGATCCGGCCGCGCGCATCAGCGCAGCCACGAACACGATGTCGGTGACGATGTGCGCCAGCAGCTGCAAATAAAAACGCTGCGGCCGCAGCAACATCAGGATCAGGTAGCCCACGGCAGCCGCCAGATAGCCCCAGACCAGAATCAGAAACGCGTTCCGGTCCATGCTCCCCAGCAGCATCCTGGGTTCGAAAATCCAGATCGAAGCCAGCAATGCGATCGGCACCATCATGCGCATCCAGTTCAGATAGCGCAGCGATACCCACACCGACCGTGATGGATCGGGCAGTGAAAAATAGAACGTGGAAGTTTTAGCGACGGGCGCTGTCACGACGTGCTTGGGCGTTGCAGGTATTGATCGCGATGCGCCGTGCTGCAAAAGGTATAGCCCTCGGCAAACACGACTTCGCTTTGCGGCACATGCACGCCGCACTGGCGGCACTGGATCATGGCTTCGGTTGCGGACGTTTTCTCGGGTGGCGTGGGGCGCGATTGTTCGAGATCACGCGACAGCTTGCGCAGCCAGAGATACACACCCGCCAGCACCAGCAGCACCAGTGCAAGTCTCAAGATTGACACGTTGCTCCTCGCTATTTCAGAAACGATGCAAAATCACTTCGAGCACAAAACGGCTGCCCACATAGGCCAGCATCAACGCCGCAAACCCGGCCAGCGTCCAGCGCAGGGCACGTCGCCCGCGCCAGCCGTAGCGATAACGCCCGAGCAGCAGCGCACCGAAGATCAGCCAGGACAACACGGCAAACACCGTCTTGTGATCCAGATGGAAAGCCCGATGCCACAGCACCTCGGCAAACAGCACACCGGAAAGCAGCGTCAGTGTCAGCAAGACAAAACCCAGTGTGAGCATGCGGAACAGCATTTTTTCCATCGTCAGCAGCGGTGGCAGCGATTCCAGCACGCGGCTCCAGGCGCTCGCGCGCGCGGACGGCGCCGCATGCAGGCGCCGTTCCTGCGCTGTCATCAAGACCGCGTGCAAAGCTGCCATGGTCAACAGACTGTAGGCCAGAATCGCCGCCAGCAAATGCAGGCGGAAACCCCAGGCATCGGTCGCAACAAACCCTGTGCCACCAGGAAACATCCAGGGCAACAACGCCGCCGCTGCCGCCAGCGGCAACAATAACAAGGGCAGCGCCGTCAGGCGCACGGCAAAACTTTCCAGCCAGTAAAACAAAACGCCCAGCCACAACATGGTCGACAGGGCGTAGGCAAAACCGAAGTGCAGCAGTTGATCGGCGAACATCGTTTGCACCAGCAAGATCCCATGCAGCAGCAGCGCGACCAGCAAGCCGATGCGTTCCAGCCAGACCGCCGCCATACTGCGGCCGTCAGCCATTTCGCGCGACACATGCTGCCGCCAGCCGGCATGGGCAGCCAGTGCCAGATACAAAATACTGACCAGACAATACAATACGGGGTTGGACGCCAGATTCATGGCGCAAGTGTAACGCAAGCAGGACGCAAACCGATGCTGGATAACCTCACCACCCGACTGGCGAAAGTCGTCAAAACGCTCAAGGGCGAAGCGCGCTTGACGGAAGCCAACACGCAGGAAATGCTGCGCGAGATTCGCATGGCGCTGCTGGAAGCCGACGTCGCGCTGCCGGTGGTGCGCGACTTCATCGCCAAAATCAAGGATGCCGCGCTAGGCGCAGAAGTAGTCGGCAGCCTGACGCCGGGCCAGGCGCTGGTCGGCGTGGTTAACCGTGAATTGACCGCCTTGATGGGTGGGCAATCGGCCGGTCTGAATCTGGCCACCACCCCCCCGGCGATTATTTTGATGGCCGGCCTGCAAGGCGCGGGGAAAACCACCACCGTCGGCAAGCTGGCCAAATGGCTCAAGGATACGCAAAAGAAAAAAGTGCTGACGGTCAGTTGCGATGTCTATCGTCCGGCCGCGATTGCGCAGTTGCAAACCGTTGCCGGTCAGGTGGGCGCGGACTTCTTTCCCTCCACCCCGGAACAAAAGCCGGCCGACATTGCGCGTGCGGCGGTCGATTGGGCCAAGCGGCATTTTCATGACGTGCTGATCGTCGATACGGCCGGCCGTCTCGGCATCGATCAGGCGATGATGGATGAGATCGCACTGCTACATCGCACGTTGAACCCGATCGAAACATTGTTTGTCGTCGATGCCATGCAGGGCCAGGATGCCGTCAACACGGCCAAAGCCTTTGGCGACGCACTGCCGCTGACCGGCGTGATTCTTACCAAGCTGGATGGCGATGCGCGCGGCGGCGCGGCGCTGTCGGTGCGTCACGTCACCGGCTGCCCGATCAAGTTTGTCGGCGTGGCGGAAAAACTCACCGGCCTGGAAGCCTTCCACCCGGACCGCATGGCCCAGCGTATTCTCGGCATGGGCGACATCCTCTCGCTGGTGGAAGAGGCGCACCAGAAAATCGACCTGGATGCCGCGCAAGATCTGGCGCAGAAGGTCAAGTCGGGCAAAGGCTTCGACCTGGAAGATTTCAAGGCACAAATTGTGCAGATGAAAAAAATGGGCGGCCTCGCCTCGCTGGCCGACAAACTTCCCGCGCAATTCGCCCAGGCCGCCAGCCAGGTCAACAGCGGCCAGGCCGAAAAACAGATGCGTCGCACCGAAGGCATCATCAATGCGATGACGCCGCAGGAACGCCACAAGCCCGAACTCATCAAGGCTTCGCGCAAGCGCCGCATCGCCACCGGCGCAGGCGTACACGTACAGGAAGTCAACCGCCTGCTCAACCAGTTCGAACAAATGCGCGACATGATGAAGCAGATGCAGAAAGGCGGCATGGCCAAGATGATGCGCGGCATGCAGGGCTTGAAAGGCATGCTGCCGGGGCGGCGTTGATGAGTACGTTGTTGATGAATGCGCCCATCATTCTGGATCAGCCCCTGCTCGACCGGCTCGGCGAACAGGCCCGGCAATCGCCGCGCCTGCGCGCCCACCTGAACCTGCACGACCGCGCCGACGCGCCTTGCCACCGCTTGCTGGTCGCCATCGAACCAGGCAGCTATGTCGCCCCGCATCGCCATGTCGAGCACGACAAGGCTGAATCCTTCGTGGTGATCCGCGGCAGTCTGGGCCTGATCGTGTTCACCGAGCACGGGCAGATTCACAGCGCCCACCGGCTCGATGCGTGCGGAACCTGTCTCGGCGTGCACATTCCCTGCAACACTTTCCACACCATCTTTGCCCTGACCAGCGGCACGGTCTTCTTTGAAAGCAAGGCCGGCCCTTACGCGCCGATTGGCGAAGCCGATTTCGCCCCCTGGGCGCCGCGCGAAGGTGCCGAGGCATGCGCCGCGCAACTGGCGCAGTGGCACACCTGCCTGCCCGCCACTGCGGTCTGACGCACCCCCGTCACACCATCCGCTCCGCAGTATTTCGTCTGCCAGCCCCGATCCAAAGGTGATGTGCACACGCACATCCATACTCCGCGCGCATTGCCCGCGATGCGAAACTTTTTGCGTGTGCGGCGATTTGCAAACACGGCGCGACACCACTAGAATTAGTTGCAAATTAGAGTGAACACACTATATATTGTGTGTCATACAAAAACGATGTGTCAGACACTGGAGGCAGGCGATGAGCGATTTCAGGTTAGCGTTGAATCATTTTTCCACGCACCTCGCGTGGCAAACCCCCACCACCACAGGGCTTGCAGCACACCCCCACAACCGCCGATGCCGTGTTATGCACCCGTTGTTCCACTAGATTTTCACCGGGTTTTCCACCGAGTTGTCCACTGTATGACAACGGCCGGTTCGGCAACGATGCCAAAACCCAAAGCCAATACAAGGCCTGATCGACTGGCCGTTTTTTAAATGATTGCAACCGGTGCCCACCGGTATTTTTGGAGGTAAGCGATGTATACAACAGAATCCGCACAACAACCGGACACCCCGCGCGCGACGAAATCCGTCCTGTCCGCCAACGCCGTGATCGCCGACATGAGCGATGCCGCCTCCTATGGCGACTACAAGATCATCCGCCGTAACGGCGCGGTGGTCGGTTTCGAGCCGAGCAAGATCGCCGTCGCCATGACCAAGGCGTTTCTGGCCGTCAACGGCGGTCAGGGCGCAGCGTCTGCGCGCGTGCGCGAGCTGGTCGATCAATTGACCCAGAGCGTCGTGCTGGCACTGGTGCGCCGCCAACCGGCCGGCGGCACCTTCCATATTGAAGACATTCAGGATCAGGTCGAACTGGCGCTGATGCGTTCCGGCGAACACGATGTCGCCCGTTCCTATGTGCTGTACCGCGAGAAACGCGCGCAAGAGCGCGCGCAGCAACGCAAGGCGCAGGGCGCGCCGGCCCATCCCGTGCTGCACGTGGTCGATCAGGGCGTATCCACGCCGCTGGATGTCGCCAAACTGCAAGCGCTGCTCGCCGCCGCCAGCGAAGGGCTGGAAGCGCACGTCAATGTCGAAACGATCCTGACCGAAACGCTGAAAAACCTCTACGACAACGTGCCGGTCGACGAAGTCTACAAATCGGCCATCCTGTCCGCGCGCGCGCTGATCGAAAAAGACCCGGCCTACAGCCTGGTGACCTCGCGCCTGCTGCTGCACACCATCCGCAAGGAAGTGCTGGGGCAGGAAGTGGCGCAAGCCGAGATGGAAACCCGTTATCTCGATTATTTCCCCAAATTCATCAAGCGCGGCATCGACGCCGACCTGCTGGACAGCAAGCTGAAACAGTATGACCTGAAAAAACTGGCCAAGGCGCTGGTGGCCAAACGCGATCTGCAATTCTCCTATCTCGGCCTGCAAACCCTGTACGACCGCTATTTCCTGCACGATCATGGTCAGCGCATCGAAATGCCGCAAGCCTTCTTCATGCGTGTGGCGATGGGTCTGGCGCTCAACGAGATCAACCGCGAAGCGCGCGCGATCGAGTTCTACGAAGTGCTGTCGACCTTCGATTTCATGAGCTCGACGCCAACGCTGTTCAACTCCGGCACGCACCATTCGCAACTGTCGTCCTGCTACCTGTCCACCGTGGCCGACAACCTCGACGGCATTTACGAAGCGATCAAGGAAAACGCGCTGCTGGCGAAATACGCCGGCGGTCTGGGCAACGACTGGACGCCGGTGCGCGCACTGGGCGCCTATATCAAGGGCACCAACGGCAAGAGCCAGGGCGTCGTGCCCTTCCTTAAGGTGGTCAATGACACCGCAGTGGCGGTCAACCAGGGCGGCAAGCGCAAAGGCGCCGTGTGCTGCTATCTGGAAACCTGGCATCTGGATGTCGAGGAATTCCTCGACCTGCGCAAGAACACCGGCGACGACCGCCGCCGCACCCATGACATGAACACCGCCAACTGGATTCCCGACCTGTTCATGAAACGCGTGATGGAAAACGGCGAGTGGACCCTGTTCTCGCCCAGCGATGTGCCCGATCTGCACGACAAATACGGCAAGGCCTTCGAGGAAGCCTATACGCGCTACGAAGAAAAAGCCGCGCGCGGCGAGTTGAAACTGTTCAAGAAAGTGCCGGCCCTGTCGATGTGGCGCAAGATGCTGGGCATGCTGTTCGAAACCGGCCATCCATGGATCACCTTCAAGGACCCTTGCAACATCCGCTCGCCGCAGCAGCATGTCGGCGTCGTCCACAGCTCCAACCTGTGCACCGAGATCACGCTCAATACCAACGATGAGGAAATCGCCGTCTGCAATCTCGGCTCGGTCAACCTCACCGCGCACCTGCGCAAGACCGACGATGGCATGTACGTGCTCGATCACGAAAAACTCCAGCGCACCATCCGCACGGCGATGCGCATGCTGGACAATGTGATCGACATCAACTATTACGCAGTGAAGAAGGCACGCGATTCCAACCTGCGCCACCGTCCGGTGGGCCTCGGCATCATGGGCTTCCAGGATTGTCTGCACATGCTGCGCGTGCCGTATGCCTCGCAAGAAGCGGTGGAGTTTGCCGATCGTTCGATGGAAGCGGTGTGCTACTACGCTTACTCAGCATCGAGCGAACTGGCCGCCGAGCGCGGTACCTATTCGAGCTACACGGGGTCGTTGTGGGATCGTGGCATCCTGCCGCAGGACAGCGTGAAGTTGCTCGCGGAAGAACGCGGCGGTTATGTTGAGGTGGACATGAGTGAAACGATGGATTGGGAATCGTTGCGCGCACGCATCAAACAACACGGCATGCGCAACTCAAATTGCGTTGCAATTGCACCGACCGCAACAATATCGAATATCATCGGCGTGTCTGCATGTATTGAGCCTACGTATCAAAACTTGTACGTGAAATCCAACTTGTCAGGTGAATTCACTGTCGTCAATGACTATCTTGTCCGCGATCTCAAAGCCCTCGATTTGTGGGATGAAGTCATGATCGCCGACCTCAAATATTTCGACGGCAGTCTGTCCAAAATCGATCGCATCCCGCAATCGTTGCGCGATGTCTACGCCACCGCCTTCGAAGTCGAACCGAGCTGGCTGGTCGAAGCCGCTTCCCGCCGTCAGAAATGGATCGATCAGGCGCAATCGCTGAACATCTATATGGCCGGCGCTTCCGGCAAGAAACTCGACGACACCTACAAGCTCGCCTGGCTGCGCGGTCTGAAGACCACCTATTACCTGCGCACCCTGGGCGCCACCCACGCCGAGAAATCGACCAGCAAGACCGGCGCGCTCAATGCCGTGTCCAATGGCACACCCGGCGCGGAAGCAGCCGCTTCCGCCGCACCGATCGCGTTGCCCGAACCCGAAGTGATGGGCAAGGTCTGCATGCTCAAACCCGGCGATGCCGGATTTGACGAATGCGAAGCCTGCCAATAACTCAAGGGAGAACATCATGTTGTCATGGGACGAAGAACCGATCAGCCAACCGACCACCCGCAGCGTGCCTTCGCCGCTGCCGGGCCTGCGCCTGGAAGAAGTGAAACCGCATCAGGCAGCTGCGCCCCTGCCCGGCTACAAGGAAATGACGGGTGTGGCCACCACGCCGGTAGTTAATACACCGCCGGTCAGCAAAGCGCCTGCCGCTGCAAAGGCACCGGCGCCGAGCACCGGCCGGGTCAATGCCGCCGACAAGCGCATCATCAACGGTGCAACCGACGTCAACCAGCTGGTGCCGTTCAAATACAAATGGGCCTGGGAAAAATATCTGGCCGGCTGCTCCAACCACTGGATGCCGCAAGAGATCAACATGTCGCGCGATATCGCGCTGTGGAAAGACCCGAACGGCCTGACCGAAGACGAGCGCCGCATCATCAAGCGCAATCTCGGCTTCTTCGTCACCGCCGATTCGCTGGCCGCCAACAATATCGTGCTGGGCACCTATCGCCACATCACCGCGCCCGAGTGCCGCCAGTACCTGCTGCGCCAGGCGTTTGAAGAGGCGATCCACACCCACGCCTACCAGTACATCGTCGAATCGCTGGCGCTGGACGAGAGCGAAATCTTCAACGCCTATAACGAGGTTGCCTCGATCCGCGACAAGGATCAGTTCCTGATCCCGTTCATCAACGTGCTGACCGACCCGGCCTTCAAGACCGGCACGCCGCAGACCGACCAGACCCTGCTCAAGTCGCTGATCGTGTTCGCCTGCATCATGGAAGGCCTGTTCTTCTATGTCGGCTTCACCCAGATCCTGGCGATGGGCCGGCAGAACAAGATGACCGGCGCCGCCGAGCAATACATGTACATTCTGCGCGACGAGTCCCTGCACTGCAATTTCGGCATCGACCTGATCAACCAGATCAAGCTGGAAAACCCGCATCTGTGGACCCCGGAGTTCCGCGAGGAAATCCGCGCCCTGTTCCAGCAAGCCGTCGATCTCGAATATCGCTATGCCGAAGACACCATGCCGCGCGGCGTGCTGGGTCTGAACGCGCCGATGTTCAAAGGTTATTTGCGCTTTATCGCCAACCGCCGCTGCCAGCAAATTGGTATCGAGCCACTGTTCGCCAACGAAGACAACCCCTTCCCCTGGATGGCCGAGATGATCGACCTGAAAAAGGAACGCAATTTCTTCGAAACGCGCGTGATCGAGTATCAGACAGGCGGCGCCTTAAGTTGGGAGTAAGCGTGACGTTATTGGAAAGACTTTCATGAACCCACGGAGGACGAGATAGACCCGCATCGTAAGCGCTCTCTCTATCGAACCCTGATACATGCAGGCCTGCCTTTGGCAATGGCCGATGGTTCTCTGCCCCCCGTGATTGGCAAGCAAGATCAAGCCGGTTTTACTTATTCAAAAAATGCTGACCGCATGCGGTCGGCATTTTTTTCGTCCAACGGCAGTCCCCGTGGGATGATTTTCACTAGCGCCGCCAACCGCTTTCAGCGCAGGCCGAGCAGCCAGTGTGTACCGCATTCATTAGCGCATGGACGCTTTTCTTCTTGCGCCGATGAATAGCCCGCAGCCTGACAACGCGTTGTCTTGATGCGGGTTTCATTTATCTTGTGTTTTAACAACTTCACGTGAAGGAGCGCATCATGGCAACTGCCAAGAAACCTGCGGCCAAGAAACCGGCCGCCAAAAAGCCTGCAGCCAAGAAACCGGCTGCAAAAAAACCGGCCGCAAAGAAACCCGCGGCTAAAAAACCGGCCGCCAAAAAGCCAGTAGCGAAAAAAGCTGCTGCTAAAAAGCCAGCCGCGAAAAAGCCCGCTGCCAAAAAACCGGCCGCGAAAAAAGCTGCTGCTAAGAAACCCGTAGCCAAAAAAGCCGCGGCGAAAAAACCAGCAGCGAAAAAAGCTGCGGCCAAGAAGCCAGTAGCCAAAAAAGCCGCCGCAAAGAAACCAGCAGCGAAAAAAGCTGCAGCTAAAAAACCCGCTGCCAAAAAACCGGCCGCGAAAAAAGCTGCTGCTAAAAAGCCTGCGGCGAAAAAACCCGCTGCAGCCAAGCCTGCTGCGAAAAAACCTGCCGCCAAGAAAAAGGCTGCTCCGAAGAAAGCTGCTACCAAGCCTGCCGCTGCAGCGCCTGCAATGGCACCTTCGACCGCTGCTGCACCTGGCGTCAAACCCGCGTTGAATCCGGCCGCAGCCTGGCCGTTTCCGACCGGCAGCCGTCCGTAAGGGTTGAAGCAGGGCGCGCACCTCGGTGCCGCTCTGTGAACCGTTATGATCGGTCGATCCCGCAAGCCTGGCTTGCGGGATTTTTATTTTGACGGCATGCTTCGACTCGTTTCCTGTCCTTACCGCTCCATCCTTATCACACCATCCTTATCCACGAGGAATGTCTTGGCAATCCTGAGAGAAATTCTGAATTTACTGATCGACACCGCCGCTGTTGTGCTGGGCACGGCCTTTTTGCTGCGCGCCTATATTCAGCATCTGCGCGTCGATCCCTATCACCCGCTGGTACGCTTCGTGATGCAGCTCACCAACTGGGCCGTGCTGCCGCTACGCCGCACCGTGCCCATCAAACCCCTGGGCAGCCGCGTCGATTGGGCCAGCCTGTTGTGCGCCTGGTTGACGGCCCTGGCAAAGGGGCTGGTGTATTCGCTGCTGTGGAAAACGCTGTCGCCCCTCGTCCTGCTGCACGCCGTGTTCACGGTGCTGGAATGGGTGTTGTACAGCGCTTTCTTTGTCACACTGCTGTATGTGATCGTGAGTTGGGTGGCGCCACACTCGCACAATGCGCCTCTGCTGGCCGATTTGATGGAGCCGATGTTGCGCCCGATCCGCCGCTTGTTGCCGCGCACGCAAGGCATCGATTTCTCACCCCTGGTCTTGATCCTGTTGATCCAGATCGGCTTTATCCTGCTGCCGCACCTGCACCAAGCCTTGATGTGAACACCCCGGTCTGGCTGCAGCCCACCACCAGCGGCTGGCAACTGCAGTTGCACATCCAACCGGGAGCGCGTCATACGGAAGCGGCGGGGGAATATGGCACGGCGCTGAAAGTGCGCATCCATGCACCGCCGGTGGATGGCAAGGCCAATCAGGAATTGCTGCTGTGGTTGCAGCGCCGGTTAAACGTCCCCGCTCGCGCCATCACACTGATTGCCGGCCAGAGCAGCCGACGCAAAACGGTTGCCTTGAATACAGAAGGTTTGACAGTTGCGCAAATTGAGCGCGCGCTGATGAATCCGGATTCCTGATCTGAAAACCCAGACAGTGAATCAGTGAGAAACCCGGGTGGTGCCACCGGAAGACAGCAAGCGTACGCGCTCGCCGGGGTGGAACACTTCATCGGCTTCCTGCACGATGGCACGCAACTCGCCATTGTCCAGTTTGACAGTGATCTCAAAACCCTTGACCTTGGCTGCCTCGCCCTCGATCGCATGGCCAGCAATGCCGCCCACCACCGCACCGAGTACCGTGCCAACCACCGCACCCTTGCCTTTGCCGACATTGCTGCCTGCCACGCCGCCGACCACGGCACCGGCGCCGGTGCCCACACCGGTTTGCTGGCGATCAATCATGACTTCGCGTACGCTTTCAACGGTGGCCATACGCACCGTCTGCTCGCGCTGCGTTTCGCGCGCGTTATAACTGCTGCCGGAATGGCTTTGCCAAGTACAAGCAGCCAGACCCAACATCAGGCCGGACAAGAGGAAGGAGGTGTGCAAGGTACGCATTTAATGCTCCAAAGTAACTGGTGTAGTTTTGACCCGGGTCTTGATAAAGGTTCAGAAGGTTCACCAGATTTTATAGCCGAAATTATTGGCAAAGCGGTTGCCGATTTCATCGCGCTTGGGGGTGTGATTCTGTGCGCCTTGATGCGCGATCTTGATGGCGCCCATCAGGCTGGCCAGGCGACCGGTGGTTTCCCAATCCATGCCCTCGCTCAAACCATAGAGTAGCCCGGCACGGTAGGCATCACCGCAGCCGGTCGGATCAACCATGGCACTCGGCTGGGCGCAGGGAATCTCGATCACCTTGCCGTCGGTATAAATGTGTGATCCCTTGCCGCCCAAAGTCACAATCAGGGCCTTCACCTGATGGGCGATCTGCTCCAGCGAAAGCCCCACACGCTCGGACAACATGCGCGCCTCATAGTCGTTGACGGTAATGTAGTCCGCTTGCGCGATAAAGGTCAGCAACTCGGTGCGATCGAACATGGGCAAACCCTGACCCGGATCGAAGATGAAGGGAATGCGCTTTTCGTGAAACTGCGCGGCATGTTCCATCATGCCGCGCTTGCCGTCGGGCGCCACGATGCCGATGCCGATATCGCTGGCATCGCCGACACGATTCATGTGCGACGAATTCATTGCCCCCGGATGAAAGGCTGTGATCTGGTTATCGCTCATGTCCGTGGTGATGAAAGCCTGTGCCGTGTAGGCGCCGGGAACAATCCGCAAATGCTGGGTATCGAGTTCCTGATCGTACAGCCGCTGACGATAATCCGCACCATCCATACCCAGCGTGGTCATCAACACCGGCTGCCCGCCCAGCAGGCCGAGGTTGTAGGCGATGTTGGCGCCTGTGCCGCCGTACTCGCGGCGCAGCGCCGGCACCAGAAAAGACACATTCAGGATGTGCACCTGCTCCGGCAGGATATGGTCCTTGAAGTGGCCTTCAAAAACCATGATGTTGTCATACGCAATCGAACCGCAAATCAGTGCACGCATCGTCTGAACCCGAAACAAGAAAGTGAAACCATGGACGGCGTCCGCCTGAGAGATTAACGGCCGCCCCCGGAATTATTTCAATGCCGCCAACGCGGCCGCATAGTCTGGCTCGTGGCCGATCTCCGGTACCAACTGGCTGTATATCACACGATCGTTTTCATCCAGCACGATCACGGCGCGGGCGCACAGACCCACCAATGGGCCGCTCAGAATTTCGACGCCATAGTTGCGCATGAATTCGCGGCCGCGCATGGTCGACAGGGTCGACACGTTCTGCAAACCTTCGGCGCTGCAAAAACGTGAAGCCGCAAAAGGCAGGTCGCCGGAAATCATCAGCACCACGGTATTGTCCAGACTGCTCGCCGCCTGATTGAAAGCGCGCGCGGAACTGGCGCACACCCCCGTATCCAGACTCGCCACAATATTCAGAATTTTGCGCTGGCCAGCAAAACTGGACAGTGGCACATCCTTCAGATCCGGCCCGACCAGACTGAAGGCGGGCGCACGGTCACCCGGCTGCAGGAATGATCCGCCGATTTCGATGGGATTGCCTTTTTGGGTGACGGTGGACATAACGTTTCTCCTCGGAATTAAAACGGTTCAGGGATAGAACAGATAAACATGATAGCCACTGGCTTCAACATCGGTAGCGCGCCAATGCAGCTTGAGCGTGTATTCGTTGCGCGCCAGCAAACCTTCGTTCAAGGACTCCGGTTTGTCCGCCAGATAATCGGTGGCTTGAAAGACCTTCCGTGCCACGGTGCGATTTTGCGTATTGGTCAGCCAGACTTCCAATGCCGGGAAGCGCTGGGCAAAGCGGCTGTTGTTGCGCAGGGTCACGTTCAGTGTATAGACATCCTTCTGTTGATGCGCGGCCTGCAAATCCGAGGCTTCAATACTGATGACTTCCGGCTGCTGCAAAGGCGTGATCTCGCAATGCAACTGACTGCAAAAGGTCTGCAGCCAGGGTTTGCTGGCGGGCCAATGGGCTGCCAGCGTATTGCGAAACACATAAGCGCCCTGCCCCAGCAACAGTACCAGACCCAGCATAAAGAGCGCCAGATAAACCGCGCTCACCCAGCGCGCCCGGCGCGCTTCTCGAAGAAAACCTGCCTGCGCCAATTCCAGCGATGGCAGCGTGGATTCTTCAATGGGAATTTCTTCTGAGGTCCTTGGATCTTCCAACCCGGATTCAATCGCGTCCAGCGGATCGACTGGCGCTTCCGTTCCAGCAGTGTCCTCTGCTTCGGCCTCCTCCGGCACCGTTTCTGCAAACACAGTTTCTTCTGCGTCGCTCAAATCCATCAAGGTAATCGGGTCGTCCGGCTCACGATCCTCGCGCAGTGTCGACTCGATCAGCTCGGCCACTTTTTTCAGTGCGGCGGGTTTAACCGTGGTAGTGGCTGCGGTAGGCGCCAAGACCTGCTCCGACTCGGCCAGATAGGACATGTGCGACACGCCATTGAACACATGGCTACAGACGCCACAACGCACCATGCCGTGCCGCAGCTTGAGCTGCTCACTGGCAACACGAAAACGTGTCTGGCATTCGGGGCATTGTGTGACGAGCATGGCTGATGTGTGTGTCTCAATCTCTCAGTGTCGAATGCCGTGCAGACAAACCCACCCTTCGTCTTCTGCCCAGCAGGAAAGCGTCATATAGGGCGCATAAGCGGCAATCACTTCATCGGTCTGCCGCGCCAGTATGCCGGAAAGCACCAGCGCACCGCCGGGGGCCACCCGGGCGCACAACATCGGCGCCAGCAATTTCAGCGGGCTGGACAGAATGTTGGCCACCACCACACCGAAGGTTCCCGCCGGAATTTCCTCCGGCAAACCGAATTGCGCATGGCACCGATTCACTTCATTGTTGTGCTGTGCGGCGGCAACCGCCTGCGGATCGATGTCGAGGCCAAACACGGTGGCCGCCCCCAAACGGCACGCCGCCAGCGCGAGAATACCCGAACCGCATCCATAATCAAGCACACTGCGCTTCTGAAAATCCTGCTGCTCCAGCCAGCGCAAACACAAGCGGGTCGTGGGATGGCTGCCGGTGCCGAAAGCCACGCCGGGATCGAGTTGCAACACCAGGGCATCGGCGTGTTCGGGCTGCGCATGCCAGGACGGCACGATCCACAAGCGTGCACCGATCTGAATCGGCTCGAACTGCGCTTGCGTCACGCGCACCCAATCCTGATCCGGTACTTCGCTTTCTGTATAAGCGGGAACCGGCACACCCAGTTGCGCGCAGGCATCGGCCAGCAATGCTGCGGCATCCTGCTCAGGCCCCAGCAAAACGACCAGTTGATTGCGCTGCCAGGCGGGCGTTTCGTGCTCCATGCCCGGTTCGCCAAACAAGGGTTGCTCGTCGGGGCTGTCAGCATCGGCGTCTTCCACCGCCACCGACAAGGCACCGGCCTCCAGCAACAGATCGCTCAAGGGTTCGGCGTATTGCCGGCCGATTTCAAATCGCAGTTCACGCATAGCTTGATGTGCTCAGCGGCCCGGAGATCAGGGGTGGTGTGAACCGCGCCCGCTTCACTTCTCCGTGACCTTATCCGTCACGCGCTGTGCCAGCCGATGTTCGAGATAGTGAATGCTGGTGCCGCCTTCGACGAAGCGCGCGTCCTGCATCAATTCACGGTGCAGGGGGATGTTGGTCTGGATGCCCTCGACCACCATTTCCGACAGGGCAATGCGCATACGTGCCATCGCCTGTTCACGGGTTTTGCCATAGGCAATCAGCTTGCCGATCATCGAATCGTAGTTGGGCGGCACGAAGTAGCCGTTGTATACATGCGAATCGACGCGAATGCCCGGCCCGCCCGCCACATGCCAGTTGGTGATGCGGCCCGGAGAGGGCGTGAACTTGAATGGGTCTTCGGCATTGATGCGGCATTCGATGGCGTGACCATTCAACACGATATCTTTCTGACGGAACGCCAGCTTCTCGCCAAAGGCCACGCGAATCTGTTCCTGCACGATGTCGATGCCGGTAATCATTTCGGTGACCGGATGCTCGACCTGCACACGCGTGTTCATTTCGATGAAATAGAACTCGCCGTTTTCGTAGAGAAACTCGAACGTGCCCGCGCCACGATAACCGATCTTGCGGCAGGCTTCGGCACAACGTTCGCCAACTTTTTCAATCATCTTGCGCGCAATGCCGGGGGCGGGCGCTTCCTCGATCACCTTCTGGTGGCGGCGCTGCATTGAACAATCGCGCTCGCCCAGATAGACGGCATTGCCGTGCGTGTCCGCCAGAATCTGGATTTCCACGTGGCGTGGATTTTCCAGAAACTTTTCCATGTAGACATTGGGATTGTTGAACGCCGCACCCGCTTCGGCGCGCGTCATGTTGACCGCATTGATCAGCGCCGCCTCGGTATGCACGACGCGCATACCGCGCCCGCCACCACCACCCGCGGCCTTGATGATGACCGGGTAGCCGACAGCGCGCGCAATCTTGACGATTTCCTTCGGGTCTTCGGGCAGTGCGCCTTCGGAACCGGGCACACAGGGCACACCCGCTTCGATCATGGCGCGTTTGGCCGACACCTTGTCGCCCATCAAACGGATCGTCTCCGCCGTCGGGCCGATGAAGGCAAAGCCGCTTTGCTCTACGCGCTCCGCAAAGTCAGCGTTTTCCGACAGGAAACCATAGCCGGGATGGATCGCCTCGGCATCGGTCACTTCGGCCGCGCTGATAATCGACGGCACGTTCAAATAACTTTGCGCCGAGGGGGCCGGGCCGATACACACCGATTCATCCGCCAGCTTGACATACTTGGCGTCGGTGTCAGCTTCGGAATGCACGACGACGGTACGAATACCTAGCTCGCGGCAGGCGCGCTGGATGCGGAGCGCAATTTCACCGCGATTGGCAATCAGAACTTTTTCAAACATGTGGGAAACCCGTGAAAAGTGAAACGTGAAACGTGAACAGTGCGCCGCATGTGGTCACTTGCCACTTCTCACAGTGCTCAGCCAATGATGAACAGCGGCTGACCGTATTCAACCGGCTGACCGTTTTCAACCAGAATTTTCTTGACGGTGCCCGCCACGTCAGTTTCGATTTCGTTGAGCAGTTTCATTGCCTCAATGATGCAGAGCGTATCGCCCGCAGCAACACTCTGACCCAGTTCAATAAAGGACTTGGCGCCCGGCGAGGGGGAACGATAGAACGTCCCCACCATCGGTGCTTTCACCACGTGACCACTTTCTTCGACGGGCGCGGCAGCGACAGGGGCAGCCACCGGAACCGGTGCGGGCGCCGCCATCTGCGGCATCATCTGCGGCTGCATCATGTAGCCGAGGGGCATGGCGGCCGGCGTATTTTTGACAATCCGCACTTTGCCTTCGCCTTCGGTCACTTCGAGTTCGGAAATGCCCGACTCTGCCACCAAATCAATCAATGTTTTAAGTTTACGCAAATCCATGCTGCCTCCAGAAAATTCTGTGATGTGTGCTTTGGAAGAATGTTATTGAGCTGCCGTGAATGCCAAGGCGTAATCCAGCGCCAACGGGTAACCCTGTGCGCCCAAGCCGCAAACGACGCCCACCGCCAGGTCGGAAAAATAGGAATGCTGCCGAAATGCTTCACGACGATGAATATTGGATAAATGCACTTCGACAAAGGGAATCGCCACACCCGCCAGCGCATCGCGCAATGCAACGCTGGTGTGGGTGAACCCACCCGGATTGATGATGATGAAATCAACGCCCTCGGCCTTGGCCTGCTGGACACGGTCGATCAACACCCCTTCGTGGTTGCTCTGCGCTGCGGCCAATTTTGCCCCGGCCGCCTGCGCACGTTGCACCAGGTCCTGGTTGATGGTGTCGAGCGTCACCCGGCCATAGACCTGCGGCTCGCGTGTCCCCAGCAAATTCAGATTCGGTCCATGCAAAACAAGGATATTTTGCGCCACAGTCGCTCCAGATGAAATCGGGCGACGCATGCACACCTTGCTCGCCCGATTGGGTCTCTATCCAGTTAATGTAATTTGCGCGCATTTTGCCGGGAAATAGCACCCTTGTCCAGCAGAATCCCGGCCGCCCCAATCGGCCCTATGGCTGGGCCTGCACCTGATAAATCCACGCCAGCAAATCCTGCTTGCGAATTTGCCCCAGCTTGAGATGCTGGATTTTCCCCTGCCGGTCGGTCACCACGGTAAAAGGCAGGCCGCCCGAAAGGTTGCCCAAGGCCCGCCCCAATGACAACCCTTCCGCACCAGAAACCAACAAAGGATAGTCAATGTCTTTGTGTTTTAAAAGAAATTCCTCGATATTTGGCCCGGAATCGATTCCGATGCCTACAAACTGCACATCGCGGTTGCCGAGCTGCCGTTGCAAGGCCGCCAATTCCGGCATCTCTTCTACACAGGGGCCGCACCAAGGCGCCCAGAAGTTGATCACCAATACTTTGCCCCGCCATTGCGCCAGCGGTTGCCTGACGCCAGCGGCGTCAGGCAAGGTCAGCGCAAACAATTGAGCCACGCCATCACCTTCGCGCGGCAACTGCACTGCATGCCGCTGCCAGCCGAACCACCACCCCGCCCCCGCCGCCACAAGAGCAACGACGCCATAGAGCAAGCACGCGTGCCTCCGGCTCACTCCCTATCCTCCTGCAGCAGATTCAACACGGCGCGGCGATTGCCGCGCTTGCTTTCCGTGCCATTACGTGTGGCCCCTCTGCGCGTAATGGCTGCACCGCCCTCATATAAAAACAGCAGCGCTTCTTCCCCCTGCCAATCCAGCCGCAGGGTTTCGATTTCATCATTATTGCTGCCGCTAAGCCCCGACTCAAACGCCAGGCCCTGATTCAAGAGAAAGATTGCCACTTCCTTGCCGCTGTCGAGATACAGGTCGAGGCGAATCTGGCTGTGCTCCCCGGCCGTGCCATTCCACACCGCGCCTGTCAGCCAGGGATCAAACTCTTCAAGCAACGTCATGAGTGCCAGCGCACACTGACGTAAATGCCGCAGCCTTTGTGGCTGGGTATCGGCCTGAAACAGTTGTTGGTATTCGCGCAGCGCCGCTTCGATTTCCTCATTCCCAGGCAACATATCGCGCGGCACACGCGCGCCGCCAAACACCTGCTGCACCGCCTTGCGTTTGGCGGCTGCGTAATCCAACCCATCCTCGGCAATCAGGCGGGCGGCAGCGGCAGCAAGTTCGGTGCGGGCGTGGGACATGGCAGGGCGATTGTAGCCGTTCACGCGTCAATCGCATTGCCGCCGCAGTCTTTTGCCCAAGCCAAACCGTTGAAGCGAATATTTCCTTGACTGGGCCGCAAGAAACTTTCGTATTCGTATTCTTCTTGACGCTCTTTTTTGCGTCATTTAGGATGCCTCTGCCGCCCATTTTCGTGTAGCTCCACTTTTTTGATCGCCATCTCATGAAACGTCATCTCATCATCGCAATCATCGTCTCGTTCGCCATTTCGCCAGCGATGGCCGGAACTTACACCGACGCACTTCAAACTTGTTTTGCAGAGAACACTACCGGGAAAGACCGAAAAGAAATGGCCCGGTGGGTATTCATTGGAATGGCAGCACATCCTGAAATAAAGCGGCTATCTAATGCGTCGGACAACGATCGAGAGCAGGCGGACAGGAACTTGGCAAACCTTTTCACGCGCCTGCTGACTGAAACTTGCAGAGCTGAAGCTAAAGCTGCCACGAAGTATGAAGGTGAACAGGCATTTAAGGCGGCCTTCGGATCACTTGGTCAACTTGCGATGCAGGAGATCATGACTGATCAAGGCGTCACCAATTCAATGTCCGCATTTGCGCGTTATCTCGACAAGAAGAAGCTCAGCGAAGCACTCGGTGGAGAGTAAATCTTACCGTTTGATCCAGCCAAAAAACTGAAGCCTTCAAAGGTAAGCGCCCCTTTTAGCCCATGGAAAAACCTAATTCCATTTCCAATATCGCAGAGAATTGGGTAGTCAAGGCGCTCTGCACATCGGGGCCAGATAGCCAGGTCACGTCCCCCTAGATTGAAAAAACCCCCGTCCTCCCGTAAACTAGCGCCTCTTGCGTGACTGGCGATACGTTGCGGTTCCTCCGCAACCCAGGTGGCAACACCGTGGAGCGCAAGAGTTCTCTGCCGTTCGCCTGGGCTGCCTGATTTGCATGGAGGGCGGCTGCCTGCTCCCACCGTACAAATCCCTTTGACGAACCTGCTTGCAGCCCGCAAGCGCTTACCGTGAGGAACATCATGTTTGAAAAATCCCGCACTCTGGCCGACGCCGACAACGCAATCTGGAACTTCATCCAGCAGGAAAACCGCCGTCAGGAAGATCACATCGAACTGATCGCTTCGGAAAACTACACCAGCCCGGCTGTGATGGCGGCGCAAGGTTCGCAACTGACCAATAAATACGCCGAGGGCTATCCCGGCAAACGCTTTTACGGCGGCTGCGAGTTTGTCGATCAAATCGAAGCGCTGGCGATTGAACGTGTGAAAAAACTGTTCGGCGCCGAATACGCCAACGTGCAACCGCACTCGGGCAGTCAGGCGAATCAATCCGTTTACTTTGCCGTGCTCAAACCGGGCGACACCGTAATGGGCATGAACCTGGGCCATGGCGGCCACCTGACGCACGGTTCGCCCGCCAACATTTCCGGCAAGCTGTTCAACATCGTCGCGTATGGCCTGGACGCCAAGGAAGAAATCGACTACGACGAAATGGAACGCATTGCGCTGGAGAAAAAACCGAAACTCATCATCGGCGGCGCCAGTGCTTACGCGCTGCGTTTCGACTGGGCGCGCATGGCCGAGATTGCCAAGAAAGTCGGCGCGTATTTCATGGTGGACATGGCGCACTACGCGGGCTTGATCGCTGCGGGCGTCTATCCCAACCCGGTGCCGCATGCCGATTTCGTCACCTCCACCACGCACAAAACCCTGCGCGGCCCGCGTGGCGGTATCGTGCTGGCCCGCGCCGAGCACGAGAAAATTCTCAACTCTTCCGTGTTCCCCTCGCTGCAAGGCGGCCCGCTGATGCACGTGATCGCCGCCAAGGCAGTCGCCTTCGGTGAAGCACTGAGTCCTGAGTTCAAGATCTATCAACAGCAGGTGCTGAAGAATGCCGACGCCATGGCGCGTACCCTGGCCACGCGCGGCGTGCGCATCGTCTCCGGCCGCACCGAGAGCCATGTGTTTCTGGTTGATCTGCTGCCGAAAAAACTCACCGGCAAAGCCGCCGATGCCGCGCTGGGCCGCGCTCATATCACCGTCAACAAAAACGCCATCCCCAACGACCCGGAAAGCCCCTTCGTCACCAGCGGCATCCGCCTAGGCTCGCCAGCGGGTACAACGCGTGGCTTCAAGGAAAAAGAGTTCGAGCAGATCGCCCATCTGATCGCCGACGTGCTCGACAACCCGAACGACGATGCCACGATTGAACGCGTGAAAACGCAAGTGACCGCGTTGACCCAGGCGTTTCCCGTTTACGGTTAACCCGCCGCCAACCGCCCATGAAATGTCCCTTCTGCCAACACGACGAAACGCAAGTCATTGATTCGCGCGAGTCGGATGAAGGGACAGTGATTCGGCGGCGGCGGCGCTGCGTGGAATGCGACAAGCGTTTCACCACCTATGAGCGCGTTGAGCTGTCGTTCCCTGCAGTAGTGAAAAAGAATGGCAGCCGTACTGAATTCGAGCCCGCCAAGCTGCGTGGCAGCTTAATGCTGGCGCTGCGCAAGCGTCCGGTCAGCACCGAGCAAATCGATACCGCCGTCAGCCGCATCGAAGAAAAACTGTTGGCCAGCGCCGAACGCGAAGTGGCGTCCGAACGGATCGGAGAACTGGTGATGCGCGAACTGAAAAAAATCGACAAGGTCGCCTACATCCGCTTTGCATCGGTGTATCGCAGCTTTGAAGATCTGGATGAATTCGCAGACGCGATTCAGGAAGTGTCGAAACCGAAAAAGCGCTAGGCCATTATTTGCCGCTCGCCAGCGTTTGCACCGGCGGGTATTCCCATTGCTTCCACGCGCCCAACACGCGGTTGGGGTATTCGGCCTGGCCCAGACTGCCGTTGTAGCGTCCCAAGGCACGGAACACATTGCCTCTTTCGATGTCCAGGTAGTGGCGCAGGATGGTGCAACCGTAGCGCAGATTGCTGCGCAGGTTGAACAGTTTGTGCGTGTCGCCATCGCCAATCTGCGTAGTCCAGAACGGCATCACCTGCATGTAGCCGCGCGCGCCAGCATTGCTCAGAGCGTATTTCTTGAAGCCGCTTTCGACTTGCACCAGGCCCAGCACCATGGCGGGATCGAGGCCGGAGCGTTTGGATTCGTAATACACCGTTTCGAGTAATTCCTTGCGGTTGGTATAGTCGGGCGTGCGCCGTTGCAGGCGCTCCGACATTTCTGCCAGCCAGTTCAGATAGGCGATCTTTTCTTCTGCATTGCCGAACTGCATACGCGGCGGCTTGCGGTCGGCAATGCTTTGCGCCAATGCGACCTGCACATCACGCGCCAGCGGCTCGTACTGCTGGTTGCCCGCCTGTACTGGTGCGGCCCAAAGCAGCAGCGCGCCAAACAGTACATACAGGGCGAAAAATTTAGGCACCCAACTTCTCCTGTACCCAGGTTGCAATCTGATCCACAGCGACACTCGTCGCCGCCGCATCGCGACGGCCCTGATACTCGACCTTGCCTTCTTTCAAGCCACGATCACCAATGGTGATGCGATGCGGTACGCCGATCAATTCCCAATCCGCGAACATGGCACCGGGGCGTTCACCGCGATCGTCGAGCAACACATCGACACCGCGCATCTGCAAGGTCTCATACAGCGTATCGGCAGCAGCCTTCACTTCTGGAGTGCGGTCGTAGCCAATCGGACAGATCACGACCGTGAACGGCGCCAGCGCGTCGGGCCAGATGATGCCGCGGGCATCGTGATTTTGTTCGATGGCCGCGCCGACGATACGCGTGACGCCAATGCCATAGCAGCCCATTTCCATCACTTGCGGCTTGCCGGTTTCATCGAGGTAGGTAGCGTTCATCGCGGCCGAATATTTGGTGCCGAGATAAAACACATGGCCGACTTCGATGCCGCGCTGAATTGCGAGTGCGCCCTTGCCATCGGGCGAAGCATCGCCTTCGACCACGTTGCGAATGTCGGCAATCACATCCGGCGCGGGAATGTCGCGGCCCCAGTTGACGCCGGTGATGTGGTGATCCCATTCATTGGCGCCAGTGACGAAGTCGCTCATGTTGGCGACCGTGCGATCGGCGATCACCTTGACCGCTTGCTTCATCCCGACGAGGCCGAGGTAGCCGGGCTTGCAGCCGAAGTGCGCTTCGATCTCGGCCACGGTGGCAAAGCGGAAGCCGTCTTTCAGGCCGGGCACCTTGCCTGCTTTCACTTCATTGAGCACATGATCGCCGCGTACCAGCAGCAACCAGACTTGCGATTTGATCACGGCACCGCTCGCATCTTTTTCATCCGTGGCGAGCACCAGCGATTTCACCATGGAGGTGAGCGGAATGTTGAGCAGGGCGGCAACGTCTTCGCAGGTGGTCTTGCCGGGCGTGGGTACTTTCTGCATCGCCTGTGTCGGCGCGGCTCTGGTCGGCAACAACGACGGCGCTTCGGCCAGTTCGATGTTGGCGGCGTAATCCGATTGCGGGCAGTAGACGATGGCATCTTCGCCGGTGTCGGCGATCACCTGGAATTCGTGTGAGCGATCGCCGCCGATGGCGCCGGTGTCGGCTGCGACGGCACGGAATTGCAGGCCCATGCGTTCGAAGATGCGAATGTAGGTGGCATACATCGCGTCATAACTTTTCTGCGCGCCTTCGACGTTGCGATCAAACGAATATGCGTCCTTCATGGTGAATTCGCGGCCGCGCATGATGCCGAAGCGCGGACGGCGCTCGTCGCGGAACTTGGTTTGAATCTGGTAGAAATTTTTCGGCAACTGACGATAGCTGCGCAATTCGTTGCGCGCGATATCGGTGATCACTTCTTCCGACGTGGGTTGAATCAGAAAGTCGCGGTCGTGTCTATCCTTGATGCGCAGCAACTCCGGCCCCATTTTTTCCCAGCGCCCGGTTTCCTGCCACAGCTCGGCCGGCTGCACCACCGGCATTGACAGCTCGATCGCGCCAGCACGGTTCATTTCTTCGCGGATGATGGCTTCCACTTTGCGGATCACGCGCAAGCCCATGGGCATGTAGTTGTAGATGCCGGCGCCGAGGCGGCGAATCAGCCCGGCGCGCATCATCAGTTTGTGGCTGACGACTTCGGCATCGGCGGGGGCTTCTTTGAGAGTGGAAATCAGAAATTGGCTGGCGCGCATGACAGAAAGATGACCTTGGCTATAATGGACGCAATTTTATAGGATTGGGAACAGTCTGAGTGAGCATGAGTTTTGTCACGAACAGCCGCAGGCGGGCGAGTGCGCATGCTGCCAAGAGGATGCGCGGCATTCATTCTCGTTCTCCGTTTCCAGTCTTTTGTTAAACAAAATTTTTTAGCAGGTGATCATATGCTGGACCGTGAAGGCTTTCGCCCGAACGTCGGCATTATTCTGGTCAATCAACGCAACGAGGTTTTCTGGGGCAAACGTATCCGCGAACATTCATGGCAATTCCCGCAGGGCGGTATCAAGCGCGGGGAAACACCTGAACAGGCGATGTATCGCGAACTCGAGGAAGAAGTTGGGTTGTTGCCGGAACATGTGCAGATAGTGGGTCGCACGCGCGACTGGTTGCGTTATGAAGTGCCGGACAAGTGGATTCGACGCGAATGGCGCGGCAATTACAAGGGACAGAAACAGATCTGGTTTCTGCTGCGACTGGTCGGCCGCGACAGCGACGTTTCGCTGCGCGCCAGCAATCACCCGGAATTCGATGCCTGGCGCTGGAATGACTACTGGGTACCGCTGGACAGCGTGATCGAATTCAAGCGCGGTGTCTATGAACAGGCCTTGAACGAACTGGCGCATCTGGTGTTTGGCCGTCGCCATCGCCCGCACTCGCCGCGACAGGATGCGTCGCATGGCGAACCCGAAAAGGATCAGGACGATGATGCGTAATGTATCCCGTTTGGGATCCCGTTTGAAACGTTCGTCGCTGGCTGTGCTGATAGCATTGCTCGGGCTATGCGCCGTTGCGCTGGCACAAGTAAAGCCTGAAGTGCATAACGACGACGAGAACATTCCCGACGCTGAAAAACCCTGGCAAGAAAGCGCGGCCAACCTGCCACCCTATCCCGATCTGAACGCGACCCGCTCGTTTTACGTCAGCCCTGCCACGACGCTGGATTTTGCCATCGACCCAGCTTCGCTCAGCGTGGGCAAGGATGAGGTGATTCGCTACACACTGGTGATCAAAAGCTCCAGCGGCGCCGCCAATGTCAGCTTCGAGGGCCTGCGCTGTAGTACGGAAGAGTACAAGGTGTACGCCTACGGCTATGTGCGCAACAAGAAATGGTCACCGGTGAAAAACCCGCAGTGGAAGCCAGTGACTGAAGTTGGCGCAAACCGTCCTCATGCCGCTCTGATCGGGGAATATTTCTGTGCTCAGAGCACCAGGGTTAGCGACGATCCGAAAGTTTTGCTCAAACGACTGAGCGATACCCAGTTCCAACTCAGACGCCGTTAGAGCAAGACCAGATTGTCGCGATGAATCAATTCCGGTTCTTCGCTGAAGCCGAGAATCGCCTCGATCTGGCTGCTTGGCTTGCACAGGATCAGACGCGTTTCACTGCTGCTGTAGTTGACCAAGCCGCGCGCCACTTCGCGGCCGTCGCCATTCAGGCATGACACCACTTCACCGCGCTTGAAATCGCCCTGCACTGCTTGCACGCCAATCGGCAACAGGCTCTTGCCCTGTTCGAGCAAGGCTCTGAGCGCACCGTCGTCCAGCGTCACTTGCCCGCGCACCTGCAAATGATCGGCCAGCCATTGCTTGCGCGCAGCCAGCACTTCGGTTTGCGCGATCAATTGCGTGCCGACGTTTTCACCCTGGCTTAAACGCACCAGCACGTTGGACTCATGGCCGGAAGCGATCACCGTATGCGCGCCGCTTTTGGCAGCGCGCTTGGCCGCGAGAATTTTTGTGAGCATGCCGCCTTTGCCGATGCTGCTGCCTGCGCCACCCGCCATCTGTTCCAGCGCGGCATCGCCTGCTTTTGCCTGCTGCACCAGTGTTGCGCTGGCATCCTTGCGCGGATCGGCGGTATACAAACCAGGCTGGTCGGTGAGGATGATGAGCGCATCGGCCTCAATCAAGTTGGCGACCAGCGCACCCAGCGTATCGTTGTCGCCGAATTTGATTTCATCGGTGACGACCGTATCGTTCTCGTTGATGATGGGCACTACGCCATGCTTGAGCAGCGTCAATAATGTGGAGCGCGCATTCAGATAGCGCGCCCGATCAGCCAGATCCGCATGCGTGAGCAAGACCTGCGCGGTTTGCATCGCATGTTCGCGGAAACAGCTTTCATACACTTGCGCCAAACCCATCTGGCCGACGGCGGCGGCGGCCTGCAATTCCGGCAATTCATGCGGACGTTGCACCCAACCCAGGCGTTTCATGCCTTCGGCAATCGCGCCGCTGGACACCATCACCACGTCTTTTCCTTGCGCGCGCAACGCGGCAATCTGCTGCGCCCACAGCAGGATCGCCTGCGCGTCCAGACCTTTGCCGGCATTGGTCACCAGGCTGCTGCCGACTTTCACCACCAGACGTTTTGCGTGGGTTATGACTGAGTTCATTGCGGATCGTCGTGACTTTCGTTAGCGACATTTTCGCCGTCCAGAAAACGGACGTCGGTTTGCTCTTCAAATTCAGCCTTGACCTGTGCCTGCAGATAATCATAAATCCCCAGCACCAGATGTTCGCAGCCCATGCGGGTCAGCCCGGAAATTTGGTACACCTGCGCGGGACGGCCATAGCGCTGCAGAAAATCTTCCACACGCGCGGCGCGTTCTTCTTCGGGGATCATGTCGAGCTTGTTCAGCACCAGCCAGCGTGGTTTTTCATACAGGGCCGGATCGTACTTGCGCAACTCTTCCACGATTGCCTTGGCTTCATAGACCGGATCGGTATTTTCATCGATCGGCGCCAGATCGACCAGATGTAGCAACAGGCGCGTGCGCGACAAATGCCGCAGGAATTGATGCCCCAGCCCAGCGCCTTCGGCTGCGCCTTCAATCAAACCGGGAATGTCGGCGACAACAAAACTCTTTTCATGCGATACGCGCACCACGCCGAGATTCGGTTGCAGCGTCGTGAAGGGATAATCTGCGATTTTGGGCCGCGCATTCGACACTGCTGCAATGAAGGTGGATTTACCGGCATTGGGCATGCCCAGCAAGCCGACATCGGCAAGCAGTTTCAATTCCAGCCGCACATTGCGCCGCTCGCCCGGCAGACCGGGGTTGGACTGGCGCGGCGTCTGGTTGATGCTCGATTTGAAATGGATATTGCCCCAGCCGCCGTTGCCGCCCTTGGCCAGCACGAAGACTTGATCGTGCGTCACCAGATCGGCCAGCAAATCGCCGGTATCGTCGTCGAAAATACTGGTGCCCACCGGCATGCGCAGGATGATGTCGTCGGCCGCCTTGCCGTAGCAATCGGAACCGCGCCCCTGCTCACCGCTCTTGGCTTCGTGGCGGCGCGAGTAGCGGTAATCAATCAGGGTGTTGATATTGCGATCCGCCACCGCGATCACGCTGCCGCCGCGTCCGCCGTCGCCGCCATCCGGCCCGCCCTTGGGAATGAACTTCTCGCGCCGCAGCGAAGACGAGCCATTGCCGCCGTCGCCGGCAATGACTTCAATGCGTGCTTCGTCGATAAATTTCATAAGGGCTCAGTAAAAAAGAAAAGGCTCTGTCCATAACGACAGAGCCTTTCATTCCAGAAAGACTGGATGTTACGCCGGAGTAACGCTCACGGTGTGCTTCTTGAGTGCGCCCTTGGTGGTGAAACTCACCTTGCCATCGATCAGCGCAAACAGGGTATGGTCTTTGCCGATACCGACGTTGTCGCCAGCGTGGAACTTGGTGCCGCGCTGACGCACGATGATGCTGCCGGCATTGATCTGTTCACTGCCATAGACTTTGACGCCCAGACGTTTCGAGTGTGAATCACGACCGTTTCGCGTAGAGCCGCCGCCTTTTTTCTGTGCCATGGTTTAACTCCTTCTCCGCCCGTTGGCTTAGGCGGTGATTGCCGCATTGATCACATCAATACGCAATTCAGTGAAATTCTGACGATGACCTTGATGCTTCTGGTAATGCTTACGGCGACGCATTTTGAAAATGGTCACTTTGTCATGACGTCCTTGGGCGAGCACGGTTGCTTTGACAGTTGCACCCGCTACGAGAGGCGCGCCAACATTGAGTTGGTCGCCCTGGCCTACAGCCAGAACCTGATCGAGCGTGATTTCCTGTCCAAGTTCCGCCGGTATCTGTTCTACCTTAATTTTCTCGCCAGCAGCAACTTTGTACTGTTTGCCACCAGTTTTTACGACCGCGTACATGGATAACCCCTTGAGGTTGGTTTAGGGAAACGCCTGATTTTACAGGGACTTAGGGTTTACAGCAAGCGCCCTGTCAACCCCCTCCCAAGACCGTGCGCCCTGCCAGCCTGCATCAGCCCTACCAGCGACAACGTATGTCAGCAAGGGGACTGTGAAATGCCTTGAGTTTTATGCGACGCCTGTGTAAGTTTCTCGTTCCACCCCCGACTATCACTGGAGCGTTCATGCAGTACCGGTTGGGACGGTTGTTGTTGGACGATCTTTTATTGTTTTTAATCCAAAAGGAGAAATACGATGGACAAGCAAGTTCTGCTGCGTGGCGCGTTGGCTTCCGTGATTGCCCTGGGTCTGGCCGGTGCTTCTACCACTGCCATGGCGCAGGAAAAGGACAAATGCTACGGCGTGGCCAAAGCGGGCAAGAATGATTGCGCCAGCGCCAACGGCAGCCATTCCTGCGCAGGCCAGGCCAAGAAGGACAGTGACGCCAATGACTGGCTCTATGTCACCAAAGGCACCTGCGAAAAAATGGGCGGCAAGCTCACCAAACCGGCGAAGTAATCGCCTGCCAGAGAAAAAGCGGGGCCGGGCGACCGTCTCCGCTTTTTTATCGACCCGCACCGATCAACACCCATGACACTTGCCCGCACCAGTACCGGCATTGGTCTGCGCCAGCCGCATTACAAAGCGGTGCTGGAGCAGCGGCCCGCGCTGGATTTCCTGGAAGTCCATAGCGAAAATTTCTTTCACGCGGGCGGCGCTTCACTGCATGTGCTGGAACGCGCGCGTGAAAACTACCCCATCAGCCTGCATGGTGTCGGGTTGTCACTGGCCTCGGCCGACACTTTGCGCACGGAACATCTGACCAAGCTGAAGCGGCTGGTCGATCATATCGAGCCCGCACTGGTTTCCGAACATCTGTGCTGGGGTGCGATCGGCGGTAAGCACTTCAACGACCTGCTGCCTTTCCCCTATACGCGTGAAGCGCTTGATTTGGTGTGCGAGCGCGTCAATCACGTGCAAGACACGTTGCAGCGGACAATCCTGATCGAGAATCTATCGGCCTATCTGCAATTTGCGCAGACTGAAATGGATGAGTTCACCTTTCTCGCGGAGCTGTCGCGCCGCACCGGCTGCGGCATTTTGCTCGACGTCAACAATCTCTATGTCAATGCCTGCAATTTCGATTACGACCCCTGGCCACTGATCGAGACACTGCCGGTGGCGGCCATCGGCGAAATTCATCTGGCCGGGCATACACGCACGGCCGATTGCCTGATCGACACGCATAGCGATGTGGTGTGCGATGCGGTGTGGGATTTATACCGGCGTGTGCTGAGCCATGTCGGCGCTGTGCCGACGCTGATTGAGTGGGATACGGATATTCCGGCGTTGGAGGTTTTGCTGGAGCAGGCCGGTATTGCCAGCACATTCTTGCAAGCGCCCTCACCCCTAGCCCCTCTCCGGCCTGCGGGAGAGGGGTTGGCAGGCACCTCTGCATTCCCCTCTCCCGCAGGCCGGAGAGGGGCTAGGGGTGAGGGCGCCAATAACTTGCACGGTACACAAACCATCTTTGGTGCGGCCTTGCTCAAAGCACAGAATGTCTCTGCCGCAACTGACTTGTTTTCCACCGAACCGGTCACCGCCATCGACCGCCTAGCGATCTATCGCGGCAATGTTGTCGCTGCTATCACCAAGGCCTTGCAGGGCGCTTATCCAGTGATCGAACAAATCGTCGGCACTGAATTTTTTGCCGCGCTGGCGCGGGCCTATTGGCTGGCGCATCCTTCAACCAGCGGCGATCTGCATGACTACGGCGGCCACTTTGCTGACTTCGTTGCCACCTTCGAACACACGCAAAACCTACCGTATTTGCACGACGTGGCGCAACTCGAATGGGCGGTGCAGCGCGCTTATGGCGCGGCCGATCATGCGCCGCTCAGCGTGCTGGCGCTGGTCGAGGTATCGGCTGACACGGTGGACACGCTCCACGTTGACCTGCAAGCAGGCGCAGCGCTGATGTCGTCACGCTATCCGATTGCCGGCATCTGGCAACAACATCAAGCCGACTACACCGCTGAATTGAACATTGATCTTGCTCGCGCCGAAGCCGCACTGGTACACCGGCGCGGCGACCGCGTGCGGGTCACTGCATTAACTCCCGAACAATACGAATTGCTGCATCATCTGCATCAAGGCATGGACTTACACAATGCCATCACCGCAACCCTGGAACACCACCCCGGCTGCGCCATCGATCAAACGCTGGCGCTGGCATTCCGGGAAGAACTGATTACTTCATTAAGGAGGACAGACCATGCAATCCTGTAAAGCTTTGTGCGACAAAGCGATGCGCTGGTGCCAATGTGGCCGCCATGCACTCGACACTTATCTGCAACCCGTGCTGTTGCTCGCCATCCGGCTTTATGTCGCGCGCGCATTTTTCATGTCCGGCCTAACCAAAGTCCACGACTGGAGTGCGACGCTGGCGCTGTTCCGCGACGAGTATCACGTCCCCGTCCTGCCACCCGCGCTGGCCGCCGTGATGGGCGCAGGCGGCGAGTTGATCTTCTCCATCTTGCTGGCGTTCGGTTTATTCGGCCGCCTCGGCGCGCTGGGTCTGTTTTTCGTCAACCTCATGGCGGTGATTTCCTATCCGGCCTTGTTCGAGTTCGAATGTCCGGCAGCGATCAACGATCACTTCTACTGGGGCGCGCTGTTGTTGGTAGTGCTGGCGTTTGGCAGCGGAAAATTGTCGGTCGATTTTTTTGCCTGCCGCAAGTGGGCTGACTGCAAGAAATAAACGTTGCTATTCGCGCTATTCGTAACGCAGGGCTTCGATCGGCAACAGCCGCGACGCCTTGCGCGCCGGGTAGTAACCGAAAAAGATGCCGATGCCGGCGGCAAAACCGATTGCCAGCACAATCGCCAGCGGCTCCAGTGCCGTAGGCCAGTCGGCCAGATACGCGACCAGCGCGGAACCACCCACGCCGAGTGCAATGCCGACCAGCCCGCCGATCAGCGACAGTGTCGTCGCTTCCACCAGAAACTGTTGCAGGATGTCCCGCGCCCGCGCGCCCACCGCCATGCGCAGGCCAATCTCGCGCGTGCGCTCGGTCACCGACACCAGCATGATGTTCATGATGCCGATACCGCCCACCAGCAATGAAACCGAAGCCACTGCCGCCAGCAGCAGGGCCATCACGCGGCTGGACGCTTCCTGCGCTTGCAGCATTTCAGTCAGGTTGCGCAGCGTGATCGATTCTTCCGCGCCGTCCTGCACCTTGTGCCGTTGCCGCATCAGCGCACGAATTTTTTCCTCGGCCGCTTTCATGTCTGCGCCCGCACGCGTCTTGATCAACAATGAATTCACCCGGCGCAACGAGCCCTGCTCGCTGCCCAGCACGCGATTGCGCGCAGTATTGATCGGCAGCAGAACAATATCGTCCTGATCCTGACCACTCATGCTTTGGCCTTTCGATTCCAGCACACCGACCACCAGGCACGGCACCCGGCGCACCCGGATCACCTGCCCCACTGGATCGGCGGTGCCGAACAACTGCTGCACCACAGACTGGCCCAGAATGACGATCTTCATTGCGCCACTCATATCGTTGTCGTCAAAGGCGCGGCCATTGCTGACATTCCACTCGCGCGCCTCGAAATAGTCCGGTGTGACCCCCTGAATCTGGGTCGACCAGTTCTGATTGCCAACGACAATCTGTCCGCTGCCGCGCAGCGTCGGCGCCACCACCTGCACTTCCGGCACCTCACGCGCCACCGCCATGCCGTCGTCCTCGCTCAAGCGCTGCTGGGCACCCGTGCCCAGCCGCACCCCGCCGGCAGTGGTCGAGCCGGGCAGCATGATCATCAGATTGGAACCGAGGCTTTTGATCTGCTCTTCCACCCGTGCCTGCGCGCCGTGGCCGATGGCAATCATGACGATCACCGCCGCCACGCCGATCACAATGCCGAGCATCGTCAGCGCCGAGCGCAGCTTGTTGATGCGCAAGGCATTGAGCGCGATACGCAGCGTCGCCAGTGCATTCATGCGGCCGCCTCGTCTTCTGCCAGCAGCGGCAACTGCGCCAGATCGTCGCGCGCATTGCGTGGGACGTTGGCGACGTCGCGCACGACAAGGCCATCGCGAAACTGAATGTTGCGGCCGGCATACGTGGCAATGTCAGCCTCGTGCGTCACCAGCACGATGGTCATACCCTGCGCATTCAATTCCTGCAACAACGCCATCACTTCCAGGCTGGTGCGCGAATCGAGCGCACCGGTCGGCTCGTCGGCCAGAATCAGCAACGGATCGTTGACCAGTGCCCGCGCGATCGCCACCCGCTGCTGCTGCCCGCCGGAGAGCTGCGACGGCAAGTGTTCCATACGCGCGCCCAGCCCCACCTGCTGCAAACGCTGTTGCGCGCGTCGCACGCGTTCTGCAACAGGAACGCTGCTGTACAGCAGCGGCAATTGGACATTGTCGAGCGCACTCGTACGTGGCAAGAGATTGAAATTCTGAAACACGAAGCCGATGCGCTGATTGCGCGTCGCCGCCAGTTGATCGCTGCTCTGCACCGCGACGTTTTCTTCAGCGAGCCAGTAATCGCCGCGCGTGGCGCGGTCAAGACAGCCAAGCAGATTCATGAAGGTGGATTTGCCGGAACCCGATGGGCCCATCACCGCGACGAATTCGCCCGCCCGGATCGACAGCGACACTTCGCGCAGCGCATGCACGCAAGTGCTGCCCATCACATAATCCTTGGCCAGGTGCTCGACCCGGATCAGCGCATTCGTGGCTTGTGTCGTCATAGCCCCAGACGTGGCCCACCGGGAGGCGGCGTTCCCTTGACATTGGGTGTCAGCAAGCCCGTCACGACAGTCATACCGGCCACCAACCCTTCGCCCTGAATTTCCGTCATGCTGCCGTCACTGATGCCCAATTGCACAGCGATCTCTCTGGGTTTGCCATTTTCCAGCACCGTCAGGCGTCCGCGGCTTTGCGCCGCTGCGCGATCGCGCATTCTTGGCGCAGCCTCGACATTTTTCGCCGCCAATCGGAAACGCAAGGCCGCATTCGGGACTTTCAAAACATTCTCGCGCTGATCGGTCGTAATGCGCACATTGGCGGTCATGCCGGGCAGCAATTTCAACTCTTCATTGCGCGCAGCGATCACCACGATATAGGTGACGACATTCTGCACGCTCAGCGCCGCCTTGCGCACCTGCCGTACCCGGCCCTCATAACTGCGCCCCGGAAAAGCATCCACGGTGAACGTTGCGCTCTGACCTTCCTGCACCCGGCCGACATCGGCTTCGTCGATGGAGGCTTCCACCTGCATATCGCGCAAATCCTTGGCGATGAAAAACAGTTCCGGCGCTTGCAGACTGGCCGCGACCGTCTGGCCGGGTTCGATATTTTTCTTGATCACCACGCCATCGACCGGCGCACTGATCACGGTATGCGCCAGATCGACGCGCGCCTGCGCCAATTGCGCCTCGGTCACGGCCAATTGCGCCTTGGCGGATTCGACCACTGCCTGCTGCGCATCGGCGGTAGCCTTGGCTTTGTCGCGATCGGCCGCAGAAACGAAATTTTTCTCGAACAGGGATTGGCGCTGATGATAGTCGCGCAGCGCTTCGGTCAGGTTCACCTGCTCGCGCAGCACCGCCGTGCGCGCGGCATAGACACTGGCTTCCGCCTGCCGCTTCTTGTATTCAAGGGTTTCCGGGTCGATGCGTGCGATCACCTGACCCTGCTTGACTGGGGTATTAAAGTCGACCAGCACTTCTTTCAACTGACCCGAGACTTGCGAACCCACCGATACCGAAACCACCGGATTGAGCGTGCCGGAAGCCGACACCACCGCCGCCAGATTGCCTTGTTCGATCGTAGCGCTGCGGTATTGCACATCGGCCGCTCCGGCATGGCGGATCCAGTACAGCGTTGCAGCCACGGCAAGGACCAGCCCGAAGAACCAAAATATTTTCTTGTTTAGTTTGAATGTCATGCGGTGCCTGCGATAAGGTCTGCGGTGTCTGTTATGGGCGGGTCAATGCACAAACCACACCGAATGCAGGCGTATGACCACAGTAGACATTTTTTGGTTCAGGTTCAGCGTTGCTGGGTGTACATGTATTCGCGCGTCATCGGGAATGGGTTGTCCTCGCCCGCAATTCGTTTGCGCGCCTGTATCTGGTAGATATTCATCCAGTCCTGCGCAAAGCCAAAGGCACAACCGGCCAGATAGACACGCCAGATGCGATAGCGCTGCTCGCCGACCAGTTCCACGGCACGGTTGGCATGCGCATCCAGCCGGCGCGACCAGTGCGCGAGGGTCTTGGCGTAATGCCGCCGCAGCGATTCGACATCGGTGATTTCCAGTCCCGCCGCATTCATTTCGCGCATGACATACGAGATATGCGGCAGCTCGCCATCGGGAAACACATACCGATCAATGAACGCACCGGCTCCGGCACCCACTTCCCGGTGGCGCACGCTGTTGGAGGTGATGCCGTGCAACAGCATCGCGCCATCGTCCTTGAGCAACTCTTCCAGTGTGTTGAAATACAGCGGCAGATTCTTCAGCCCGACATGTTCGAACATGCCGACGCTGGCAATCTTGTCGTAAGCGCCGTATTCGCGCATGGTGCGGTAGTCCTGCAAACGCACTTCGCAGCGCCCCTGCAAGCCCTGTTTGACGATCATCTGCTGGCAGTAGTCGTACTGGTTCTGCGACAGCGTGATGCCCACCGCATGCGCGCCGCGCTCCGCCGCACGCAGGATCAAACCGCCCCAGCCACAACCAACGTCGAGCAAACGATCCCCTTGTTTCAACTGCAGTTTGGTGAGGATGTAATCGAGCTTGTCCAGTTGCGCCTGCTCCAGCGTGGCGTCTTCGGTGCGGAAATAAGCGCAGGAATACACCATGCGCGCATCGAGGAATAGTCGGTAAAACTCGTTCGATGCATCGTAGTGATATTCAATCGCACGCTTGTCGCGCCGCCGCGTATGTGCCAACAGACGGCGCACCAAACCGGTCCGCCGTCCCTCCAGCGCCTCCAGCCGGTCCAGGCCCACCAGCTTGATGATGCAGGCAGTGATTTCCTCGATGTCGCCATGAAAATCCAGCGCATCTTCGACATACGCCCGGCCAATCCGATCGATTGAGGGCGACATCAAGGCCAACAGCGCACGCTTGCGCTTGAGGGTAACGGTGACACTGGGGTGCGGCGAGAATTTCACCGACGCCCCGGAAGGCAGTGTCACCTGCAACGGCAGCGGCGCTTTGAGCGCTGCTTTTTTTTTGCGCAACCGGCTCTCGAACAATTTCTCCAGCATGTCCCCCCCACGCAAAATCGTTCACCGCATGCCTAACCCCTTACATCAGGCGGCCTTGCAAATGGCCAGAAAATCTTCCGCCACCAGCGAAGCGCCGCCAATCAGGCCACCGTCGATATCCGGCATCGCCATCAATTCCTTGGCATTGCCCGGCTTCATGCTGCCGCCGTATTGAATGCGTACCTGCGCGGCAATATTTGCATCCTGCGCCGCCAGACGCTGACGAATGAAAGCATGCACGTCTTGTGCCTGTTGCGGCGTGGCGGTCTTGCCGGTGCCGATGGCCCACACGGGTTCATAGGCGATCACGATATTGGCAAACGCGGCAATGCCGGTGGCGGACAGTACGGCATCCAATTGTTCTGCCACCACGGTTTCGGTGCGGTTGGCTTCGCGCTCGGCCAGCGTCTCGCCGATGCACAAAATCGGCACCAGGCCGGCTTGCTGTGCGCGCACACATTTGCGCGCGATCTGCGCATCGGTTTCCCCGTACAAGGTGCGGCGCTCGGAGTGGCCAACGATGGCGTAAGTGCAACCGAACTCACGCAACATTTCGCCCGACACTTCGCCGGTGAAAGCGCCCGCCGTCTGTTCGCTAACGTTTTGCGCGCCCAGGGCAATCGCACTTCCCTGCAGCAATTGCTGTGCCTGCGCAAGATAAGGATAGGGCACACAGACCGCCACGTCTGCGGGCAGATCTCCCGCCGCCTTCAACGCTGTCACCAAGGCCTGATTGGCCGCCAGGCCGCCGTTCATTTTCCAGTTACCGGCAATGATTTTCTTTCTCGACACAATGGACTCCTACAAGGAATTGCAAAGGACGCATTATTTCAGATATTTTCCCTCGCCCCACTTAGAGACTGTTGCGAAATTAATGTGCGGAATCTCCCCTCTCCCGCAGGCGGGAGAGGGGTAGGGGTGAGGGCGTATCCACCTTCGTGCCACAAAGAACAGGCACCCATGTTCGCCGCCCTCATCCCCAACCCTTCTCCCGCCTGCGGGAGAAGGGAGTAGCGCCCTCAGCCGCTTCGCTGTGCTTGATCCGGTACATGGCCTTGTCCGCAGCCCGCAACAGGGTATCGGTGGTTTCGCCATCGCGCGGGTACTCGGCCAGTCCGATGCTGGCCCGTACGGTCAATTTCACCTGCGCAATATCCGTCTCGAAGGGCTGGCTGAAACACTCGTGCAGCCGCTGCATCAAGTGATCCAGCTCGGCGGTTTCAATCGGTCCGGGAAACAGCCCCACGTATTCATCGCCCCCCACCCGTGCCAGCGTGTCACCCTCGCGCACTGCCGCTGCAAGCCGCTGCGCCACCTGGCACAGGACGGCATCGCCCGCCGCGTGACCATATTGATCGTTGATCGATTTGAATCCATTGATGTCGATCAAGGCCACACCGATTTTGCTGTGTGAGCGGCGCGCGTGCGCCAACGCCTGGAGCATGCGGTCGTACAGCAAACGCCGGTTGGGCAGGCCGGTGAGTTGATCGTGGTTGGCCAGATGCCGCAACAGGTTGCGCTCGGTGTAACGCGACGAGACATCCAGCAGCGTCATCACAGTGCCCGATATCTGGGCCGCATTGAAACTGCCGTGCACGACATCGAGCGCCCGCACGTTGCCGTCCGGCAGATGACTGACCCAAACGTCCTCGTCGCGCTCGAGCAGGCGCTCGAAAAGCATGCCTTGCAAGCGGGCAGCATCGCGTCCGATCAGCGCACCCGCCGCCTTGTTGGCGGCGAGAATCCGCCCCTGATCGTCCACCAGACACACGCCGGCACCGATCTGGTCGATCAGATCGCGCAGCACTTCAAGACCGCGCAGTGCCTCGCGATAGCGCCGCCGCAGCAGCGTCAGGATGACAACAAAATTCGCCAGCGCCAGCAAGAACGCGCCCGTATGCACGGCGCGCAAATAGCGTGTGCTGCGCGTGGCGTGCATCTCGATTTGCGTGGTCAGCTGATTCATCGTGCGCACCAGCGCCGGGCCGTCGCGCCGCATCACGGCAATCGCGGTGATCAAATCGGCATCGTTCTTTCCCGGTGGCGGCAAGGTGGCGGGTAACAAGGGCTGGATCAATGGTTCGATTCCCGCCCACAAGCGCTGCCCGGTCGCGAGCATTTCAGCCGTATCCGCATCTGCCAACGGCGGGATCGTGAACTTTTTCCCGTTGCTGTAGATCACCGGGCCACCGTGCTGGAACGCCGCCAATGTCTGGGTGAATTGTTGCGCGCTGTCCCTGAGTTCGTCGCGCGCGCTGCGCGCTGCTTCGGGGTTGGTGGCATCTTGCAGTAACAGCAGCGCCTTGGTCATGCGTTCGGTCAACATGCGTTGGCGGCCGGCAATGTTGATGACCACCGTATCCTGATCGACGCGCCAGACGATGCCATAGTTGATCGCGAGCACGCTGAGATCGAGCACGACGAATAGAGTCACTGCCGCGACCAGCAGGAAATGGGATGACTCGGTGCGGCTGAACGGCAGCATGCTGAACCCTCCCTTGGCGAGCGCGGCTCGCGATCAGGCGTACTGCGTCGGCAGATGCTCGCGCAGCGGTATTGTTTTTATAGCCGATGAAACGCCGAGGCGTTTGTCATATCTTGTGATAGACCTGCGCGCCGGTTTTTACAAACTCTACCGATTTCACTTCCATACCCTTCTGCAACGCTTCCTGCTCCGACACACCTTGCTGCGCAGCAAATTCGCGCACATCCTGCGTAATCTTCATCGAGCAGAAATGCGGCCCGCACATCGAGCAGAAATGCGCGACCTTGGCGGAATCCTTCGGCAGCGTTTCATCGTGGAAGGCGCGTGCGGTATCGGGATCAAGACCCAAATTGAACTGATCTTCCCAGCGGAATTCGAAGCGCGCCTTCGACAGCGCGTTGTCGCGGATCTGCGCACCGGGATGTCCCTTCGCCAAATCGGCGGCGTGGGCAGCAATCTTGTACGCCATGATGCCGTCCTTGACATCCTTCTTGTCGGGCAGACCCAGGTGTTCCTTCGGCGTCACGTAGCACAGCATCGCGGTGCCGTACCAGCCGATTTGCGCCGCGCCGATGGCGCTGGTGATGTGATCGTAGCCGGGCGCGATGTCGGTGGTCAGTGGGCCGAGCGTGTAGAACGGCGCTTCGAAACATTCCTTCAGCTGAATCTCCATGTTCTCTTTGATCAGCTGCATCGGCACATGGCCGGGACCTTCGATCATGGTTTGCACATCGTGCTTCCAGGCAATCTGCGTCAACTCGCCCAGCGTGCGCAGCTCGCCCAGCTGCGCGTCGTCGTTGGCATCCCAGATCGAACCGGGGCGCAGCCCGTCGCCCAGACTGAACGACACGTCGTAGGCTTTCATGATTTCGCAGATGTCTTCGAAATGCGTATAGAGGAAGTTTTCCTTGTGATGCGCCAGACACCACTTGGCCATGATCGAACCGCCGCGTGAGACGATGCCGGTCATGCGGTTCGCCGTCATCGGCACGTAGCGCAGCAATACGCCGGCATGAATCGTGAAGTAATCGACGCCCTGCTCGGCCTGCTCGATCAGCGTGTCGCGGAAAATTTCCCAGGTCAGATCTTCGGCCTTGCCGTTTACTTTTTCCAGCGCCTGATAGATCGGCACCGTGCCGATCGGCACGGGAGAGTTACGGATGATCCACTCGCGCGTTTCGTGAATGTGCTTGCCGGTGGAAAGATCCATCACCGTGTCGCCGCCCCAGCGGATCGACCAGGTCATCTTCTCGACCTCTTCGCCAATCGACGAAGTGACGGCGGAGTTGCCGATGTTGGCGTTGATCTTCACAAGGAAATTACGGCCGATGATCATCGGCTCGATTTCCGGGTGGTTGATGTTGGCGGGGATGATGGCGCGGCCGCAGGCCACTTCGCTGCGCACGAATTCCGGCGTGATCTTCTCGGGAACCGCGGCGCCGAACGATTCGCCGCGATGCTGGCGCATCATCAGTTTCGCCAACTTCTCGCTGAATTTTCCACCATTTTGGCCGGACTCCAGCAGGCTTTGCAGATACTGCTCGCGTTGCAGGTTTTCGCGGATGGCAATGTATTCCATCTCCGGCGTGATGATGCCCTGACGCGCATAGTGCATTTGCGAAACGTTTTGGCCGGCTTTGGCACGGCGCGGCTGACGCTTCAGATTGAAGCGCATCTCGGTGAGCTTGGGATCGTGCAAACGACCCTTGCCGTATTCGGAAGTCGGGCCGTCCAGCCACTCGGTATCGCCACGCTCATTGATCCATTGTTCGCGCAGCGGTGCCAGACCTGAGCGGATATCAATCTTCACAGCGGGATCGGAATAAGGGCCGGAGCAGTCGTAGACAAAAATCGGCGGATTCTTTTCCGCGCCCATCGAAGCCGGCGTATCGCTCTGTGCAATCTCACGCATCGGCACGCGAATGTCGGGCCGCGAACCCTCCACATAAATCTTGCGCGAATTGGGCAAGGGCTGAATCGCGGCTTCATCCACCGTGGCGGTGGCGGCGAGGAATTTGGCGGAATTTAAAACGGCGGCGTTCATATACTGCTCTCCATAAAAGCGCGGGGAACAGAATCCGGGAATGACAAGGATTCACGCTCCCTACGGCGGCATCACCCGCATCAGGTTCGAAGGGTGATTCTCACTCCGGCTTACCTCGGAGACCCCTGCGTGTAGTAGCCCGCATTATCCCAGATATGGGCCTGGAAGAGGCGTAAAGCCGGGTCTGAACAAACTTGAGCCTCCCCAGCGACAACCGTGATGGTTTTAGTCCCCTCTCCCGCATCAGCGGGAGAGGGTGGCCCGCAGGGCCGGGTGAGGGGCCGTTGGTGTTGCATTTATGTTCACCGAATTTTCAAAGCAAAGTCAAAAACGCCCTCACCCGGCGCTCTGCGCCACCCTCTCCCGCTGATGCGGGAGAGGGGAAGGAAAACAAGCACCCTCCCAATAGTTACGCTAACCTCGCTGCATGTCCAATCCATCACCCTCTGCCGAACTGCGCATTTTTTCCGCACTGGCTGACCTTCCTGCAGCCGCGTGGAATGCGCTGGTTGAAAAACACGGCGGCAATCAACCCTTCCTGCGCCACGAATTTCTCAACGCATTCGAAGCAACCGGCTGCGTCGGCGAATCGAAAGGCCAGCACACCGGCTGGCAACCCGCGCACATCACGCTGTGGGAAAAAGGTTCACTCGTCGGCGCCATGCCCGCCTATCTCAAATACCACTCCTACGGCGAATACGTATTCGACTGGGCCTGGGCCGATGCGTATCAAAGAAATGGATTGGACTATTACCCCAAGCTGCTCGCCGCGATTCCGTTTTCGCCGATCACTGGCGCACGCCTGCTCACCGACACACCCGCACGCAAAGCTCTGCTCGCGCAAGGCGCCATCGCCGCCGCCAGAGAGTTAGGCGCATCCTCATTCCACTGCCTGTTTCCGCTGGACGAAGAAATCGCCCCGCTGCAACACGCCGGCATGCTCACCCGCCACGGCACGCAATTCCACTGGCAAAACAAACCCGGCACAGGCTACGCCAGCTTCGACGAATTCCTCGCCACCTTCACGCGCGAGAAACGCAAAAAGATCAAACAGGAACGCCGCAAGGTCGCCGAGGCAGGCATCACCTTCGAATGGTTCACCGGCACACAGGGCAACCATGCGCTGCGCGATGAACACTGGACCTTCCTGCACCAGTGCTACCGCAACACCTACCGCCTGCACCGCTCCACGCCCTATCTCAACCTCGACTTCTTCCGCCTGCTCGGCCAGCGCATGCCCGACAACTGCCTCATCGTCATCGGCAGCCGAAATGAAAAACCGCTCTGCGCCGCCTTCAACATCTACGACCGCACCACCCTATGGGGCCGCTACTGGGGCGCACTCGAAACCATCCCCAACCTGCACTTCGAAACCTGCTACTACCAAGCCCTCGAATTCTGCATCGCCCGCAACATCCAACTCTTCGAAGGCGGCGCCCAAGGCGAACACAAACTCGCCCGCGGCCTCATGCCCGAACAAACGCAATCCATGCACTGGCTAGCGCACCCGGAATTCAGCGAAGCAGTGGAACAGTTTCTGGAGAGGGAACAGCGGGGGGTGGCGGGGTATATCGAGGAGCTTAAGGAGCATGCACCGTTTCGGAAGCTAGGACAAAATTCCTGACATTATTCGACGGCCCGTTTTGCTCGCAACCGCACCACCACATCGGCCACCGGCTTGGCCGCATTTTGGGTGCCAATGGGTCTTTTTCTGGTGGACTTATTTAATGGGTGTAATTGGGTGTATTATTGGTTTCCATGATTCGCACCGATACCCTCCAGATCACCCCGGAGATTCTGACGCTGATTGCCAGGATCGACGAATTCAAAGGCGCGTGGCGCGCCTTGGGTACGCTTGCGCCGGATCGGTTGTCGGCGCTGTTGCGGGTGGCGACGATTGAAAGTATTGGCTCGTCGACGCGGATTGAAGGCAGCAAGCTGTCTGATCGTGAGGTTGAGCAGCTACTGTCAAAACTGCAGATCAAGAAGTTCACCACCCGCGACGAGCAGGAAGTTGCGGGCTACGCGAAGGTGATGGAGCTGGTGTTCACGTCATGGCAGGACATCACGTTCACTGAAAATCACATCCGGCAGTTGCACCGCGACTTGCTGATCCACAGCGAGAAAGACGGCTGGCATCGGGGCAACTACAAGACGACCTCGAACAGCGTGGTCGCCCTGGATGAGGAAGGGGCGCAGATTGGCGTGGTGTTTGAAACGGCGACGCCCTTTGACACACCGCGTCTGATGACAGAGTTGGTGATCTGGGTTCAGGACGAGCTTGGTGCAAAGCGCTTGCATCCCTTGCTGCTGATCGGTGTGTGGGTGGTGGTGTTTCTGGAGATTCACCCATTTCAGGATGGCAATGGCCGTCTGAGCCGGGTGTTGACCACGCTGCTGCTTCTGCAATCGGGCTATGCCTATGTGCCGTATAGCTCGCTGGAGAGCGTGATCGAGCACAGCAAGGAAGCTTACTATCTGGCGCTGCGGCAAACGCAGGGCACGATCCGTACCGATGCGCCGAACTGGCAACCCTGGCTGGTGTTTTTCCTGCGGGCGTTGGCGGAGCAGTTGACGCGTCTGAATAAGAAGGTCGAGCGCGAGAAACTGGTGCTGGCGACACTGCCGGAATTGTCGTTGCAGATTGTCGAGTTCGCGCGCGAACATGGCCGCATCACGATGGCCGAGGCGATCAAACTGACGGGCGGCAACCGCAATACTCTCAAGCAGCATTTCCGTGCACTGGTCGAGCGCGGCCACCTGAGCCAGCAAGGCAGTGGGCGCGGCGCGTGGTATGAATTGCGCTAAACCGGCGAACTTAAAATAAGGCTTCTTCTTATTTTAAGTTGAGGTTTGCAAAACCTTTTGAGCTAATCCCTCCCGCCTCATTTCCGATTCAGTGCAACGAAGGTCAACGGCCGATGCAAATATCTCCCAAACTAAGCCATAAAACCCACTAAATTCGACGGATAAGCGGCACTTTGCCTGGCCCGGTGGCGTCTATACTGGGGGCACATTGATGACTAGGCGCGCTGATCACTCAGCTGAGCGCTCAGGAGGTTATTGCAATGCGTACATTTATCCGCCACCCGGCGGAAATTCCGATTGAAGTGCAAAGCCCGGCGCAGAGTGACCACGCGCTGGCTGCCGATGGGCACGATGTCAGCCTGGGCGGGCTGGCGCTGTCTTCGCAGCGTGCTGTTGAGCCGGGGGAAATCGTGGATGTGAGCATCCCCTTCGTGCAACCGCCCTTTGCCAGCCGCGCGCGTGTCGCCTGGTGCAACCATTGCGGCGGAGCGTTTGAATTGGGCGTGGAGTTTCTCGATTATGACGATGCTTTCCGCGCCCGCATGGTGGAACAAATCTGCTATATCGAGCGGTATAAAAAAGATGTGGCGAAGCTTGAAGGCCGCATGCTGAGCACCGAGGAAGCCGCGTCTGAATGGATACACAAGCACGCGGCCGCATTTTCGGAAGAGGGTGAAGGCTGACCTGCGACGCTAGACCGGACTTTTTTTCTCGCTATTCCAGGGTGCGACTTTCGGCAGCATCAGCATGCCCGGCAAGGCCAGCACAAAACACAGCAGGAAAAATGTGACCCAGCCGGTTTCGGCAACGATGAAGCCGACCGACGCATTGATGAAGGTGCGCGGCACGGCGGACAGGCTGGTGAACAAGGCGAATTGCGTCGCGGTATAACGCGGGTCGGTAGTGGCGGCAATGTAGGCCACAAACGCTGCCGTGCCCAGACCCACGCCAAACGCTTCAAAACCAATCACCGCAGCGAGCAGGAAAGGATTGGCCCCGGTTTGCGCCAGCCAGGCAAAGCCGAGAATCGCCACCGCTTGCAGCACACCAAAAATCCACAAGCCGCGGTTGATCCCTAATCGCACGATCCACACGCCGCCGACCAGGCCGCCCACGATGCTGGCCCAGAAACCGGTGGTCTTGGCGATGGCACCGATCTGCGTCATCGAGAAGCCGAGGTCAAGATAAAACTTCGTGGCCAGCGCAGTCGCCATGCTGTCGCCGAGTTTGTAGAGAAAAATGAAGGCGAGTATCCACAGTGCATTGCGCCAGCCGGCGCGCGCGATGAACTCACGGAAGGGCAGCACCACGGCGTCGCGTATCGTTTTTGGCGGCGCGCCATACACCACAGGTTCCTTGATGAGCAAGGTGCAGATCAACCCCGGCAGCATAAATGCCGCCGTAATCCAGAACACCGCTTGCCATGGCATGCGATCGGCCAGAATCAGCGACAGCGCGCCGGGCACCATGCCCGCCACCTTGTAAGCATTGACATGCACCGCACTGCCGAGCCCCTGCTCGTTGTCGGACAGGATCTCGCGCCGGTAGGCATCGATGACGATGTCCTGACTGGCGGACAGAAAGGCGATGGCCGCAGCCATGAACGCAATCGACGACACCTGGGTGTGCGGATCGAGCATGCCCATGGCGCCAATCGCCAGAAACAACGCGGCTTGCGTTAGCGCCATCCAGCCACGGCGACGGCCGAGCGGGCCGAAGCTGAAGCGATCCATCAGGGGCGACCAGAGAAATTTCCACGTGTAGGGAAACATCACCAGCGCAAACAAGCCCAGCGCCTTGACATCCAACCCCGCCTTGGACAACCAGGCCTGCAACAGATTGAGCAGAATGAACAGCGGCAGACCGGAACTGAAACCGAGGAAGACGCAAATCAGAATGCGTTGATTGAGATACTGATGCCAGCGGAGTGGTGTGGCCGTCATCGTGCTTATTCCACCGAATATTCGTACTCGATCACCAGCGGTGCATGATCGGAGAAGCGCTGTTCCTTGTAGATCGCGTCGCGCTTCGCGGTGGCGGCGAGGCCGGGGGTGGCGATGTGGTAATCGATGCGCCAGCCGACATTCTTCGCCCAGGCCTGGCCGCGATTGGACCACCAGGTGAATTGATCGGGATGCGGGTTGATGGTGCGGAACACATCGACATAGCCTTGCGCATCGAACAGCGTTGTCATCCAGGTGCGTTCCTCCGGCAGGAAACCGGAATTTTTCAGATTGCCTTTCCAGTTCTTCAAATCGATTTCCTTGTGTGCGATGTTGATGTCGCCGCACAATAGAATTTCCTTGCCGCGCGCCCTGAGCGCCTCCAGGTGCGGCGCCATGGCGGCCAGAAAGCGGAACTTGGCTTGCTGCCGTTCTTCCGAGCTGGAGCCCGACGGAAAGTAGGCGCTGATCACGACCAGCTTGCCGAAGTCCGCTTCCACATAGCGGCCCTCGGCATCGAACTCGGGGTTACCGAAACCAATCCTTACCGCTTGCGGGGTATGGCGCGTGTACAAACCGACGCCGCTGTAGCCGGGTTTTTCGGCATAATGGAAGTGCCCGTGCAAATCGCCCGGACGCAGGAATTGCTCGGTCATGTCACCGGCCAGCGCTTTCAGTTCCTGCACGCACACGATGTCGGCCTGCTGCGTCGCGAGCCAGTCGAACACGCCCTTGCGGGCCGCCGAGCGTATGCCGTTGAGATTGATTGAAATGACTTTCATGGGATTTTTGTGAGTTCTGATACACGCCAGGAATTTATTGCGTTCGCCGTGCAAACTGGAGTTTTGCGCTTCGGCGAATTTGTCACCAAGGCGGGACGCACCTCGCCGTATTTCTTCAATGCCGGTTTGTTCAACGACGGCGCCAGCCTCGGCGCCCTCGCCGGATTCTATGCCAAAACCCTGCGCGATTCGGGCGTAGCCTTCGACATGCTGTTCGGCCCGGCCTACAAAGGCATTACGCTCGCTTCGGCCACCGCCGTGGCACTGGCACAGCAGGGCCATAATGTGCCCTTCGCCTTCAACCGCAAGGAAGCCAAGGATCACGGCGAAGGCGGCACACTGGTCGGCGCCAAGGTGGCGGGCCGGGTGGTGATCATCGACGATGTGATTTCGGCTGGCACTTCGGTGCGTGAATCGGTGAGCCTGATTCGCGCCGCCGGGGCCACGCCCTGCGCTGTGCTGATCGCGCTCGATCGCATGGAACGCGGCGCGAAAGATGGGGTGATGAGCACCCAATCTGCCGTGCAGGCAGTGGAACAGGAATTCGGTCTGCCCGTTATCAGTATCGCCAACCTCAATGATTTGCTGACGTATCTGCGCACGCGCGCCGATCCTGCGCTATACAAGTATCAAGAAGCCGTCGAAAATTACCGACAACAGTATGGTGTTTAACGTCCACGAGACCTTGCAATGACTCAAACCCTGCGCCGCTGCCTGCCCTTGCTTGCCTTGCTGCTGTCTGCGACTGCATCGGCGCAACGCATTTTTGTTTGCAAGGATCCCGTCACCGGCCACACGCTGACTTCCGATCGCCCCATCCCGGAATGTTCGCAGAGTACTGTGCGCGAATTGCGCAAGGATGGCAGCACGCTGCGCGTGATTCCACCGCCTCTCACAGCGGCGGAGCGACAAGCCAAGGAAGAGGAAACAGCGCGACTCAAACAGGAAGAAATCGCCCAGGCAGAGCAAAAGCGGCGCGACCAGGTTCTGCTCGCCAGTTACACCAACGAAGCTGCGCTGGAAGAAGCGCGGGCGCGGCAAGTGGAGCCTCTGCAGGATGACATCAAGCACGCGCAACAACGCCTTGAGCTGGCACAGAAAGAGCTGGCGTCTGCGCAACAGGATGCCAAGCCTTACGGCAAGAAACCGCTCCCTTTCGGCATCCAGCAACGGCTGATGCGCAGCGACGCGAGCATCAAGGGCGAACAAACGGTGATCGATAGCAAGCGCGGCGAGATCGACAAGACCAACAAGAAATTCGACGAAGACCGGGCGCGCTTCCGCATCCTGACCGGGAAAAACTAGGCTGGCGTTTTTTCAGCTCAGCTTCTTCTTCAGTAGTTCATTCACCTGTGCCGGATTGGCCTTGCCCTTGGTGGCTTTCATGCACTGACCGACCAGCGCGTTGAATGCCTTGTCCTTGCCGGATTTGAATTCGGCGACCATGGCCGCATTAGCGGCCAGCACTTCGTCGATGATTTTTTCAATCGCACCCGTATCGGAAATCTGCTTTAGGCCACGCGCCTCGATCACGTTGTCGGCACTCTCGCCCTCACGCGCCCACAAGGCGGCAAACACTTCCTTGGCGGTTTTATTGTTGATGGTGTTGTCGAGAATGCGGTTGATCAGCCCCGCCAGCTGGACTGGCTGCACAGGCGCCTGATCGACCGCCAGCGCTGCTTCGTTCAAGGCAGCGGAAAATTCCCCCATCACCCAGTTGGCAGCAATCTTCTTGTCAGCCACCGTCTGCACCACGGCCATGTAATACGTCGCCAGCGCCTTGCTGCCCGTCAGAATTTGCGCATCGTATTCCGACAAACCATAGTCCTGCACGAAGCGTTGCCGCAATGCCCCCGGCAATTCGGGCAAAGAATTTTTTACGGTCTCGATCCACTCGGCGGCAATCGCCACTGGCAACAGATCGGGGTCGGGAAAATAGCGGTAATCGTGCGCATCTTCCTTGCTGCGCATGGCGCGCGTTTCATCGCGGTCGGGATCGAACAATACGGTCGCTTGCTGGATCGAACCACCGTCTTCCAGCGTTTCGATTTGATAGCGCACTTCGGCATTGATCGCTTGTTCGAGAAAACGGAAACTGTTGAGGTTCTTGATCTCGCGGCGCGTGCCGAAGGGTTGACCCGGTTTGCGGATCGACACGTTGGCGTCGCAGCGGAAGCTGCCTTCCTGCATATTGCCGTCGCAAATGCCCAGCCACATCACCAGGCTGTGCAGTGCCTTGGCGTAGGCGACGGCTTCCTTCGCCGAGCGCATGTCGGGTTCGGTGACGATTTCCAGCAGCGGGGTACCGGCGCGGTTCAAATCGATGCCGGTCATGCCCGCGAAATCTTCGTGCAGCGATTTACCGGCATCTTCTTCCAGGTGCGCGCGCGTGAGCTGCACCGTTTTCATCTGATCTTCCACCAGGAAACTGAGCGTGCCGCCCTGCACCACGGGAATCTCGTACTGGCTGATCTGGTAACCCTTGGGCAGATCGGGGTAGAAATAATTCTTGCGTGCAAAGATCGACTCCGGCGCAATCTTCGCGCCGACCGCCAGACCAAACTTGATCGCGCATTCCACCGCGCCGCGATTCAACACCGGCAAGGTACCCGGCAAAGCGAGATCCACCGCACAGGCTTGCGTGTTAGCGTCCGCGCCAAAGGCCGTACTGGCGCCGGAAAAAATTTTCGATTGCGTAGCGAGCTGCGCATGCGTTTCCAGCCCGATGACGACTTCCCATTGCATGTTCAGGCTCCTGGTGTCTTGGTATGCCAATCGGTGGCGCTCTGATATTGGTGCGCCACATTGAGTAGCCGCGCTTCGGAAAAATAATTGCCGATGATTTGCAGGCCGACGGGACGCTGGCCGTTGCCGAAGCCGACCGGAATGCTCATGCCCGGCAAACCGGCGAGGCTGGCCGATAGCGTGTAGATGTCGGCCAGATAGTTGGCGACCGGATCGTCCGCCTTGTCGCCGATGTTCCATGCGACTGTCGGCGCGACCGGGCCCATGATGACGTCGCAGTCCGCGAACGCTGTTTGAAAATCGTCGGCAATCAGGCGGCGGATCTTTTGCGCTTGCAGGTAGTAGGCATCGTAATAGCCGTGCGACAGCACATAAGCGCCCACCATGATGCGGCGCTTGACCTCGGCGCCGAAACCTTCGGCGCGGGTTTTCTTGTACATGTCCTGCAAGTCTTTGTATTCGCTGGCGCGGTGACCGTAGCGCACGCCATCGAAACGTGACAGGTTGCTCGACGCTTCGGCGGGGGCGACAACATAGTAGGCGGGGATCGACAGCTCGGTGCGTGGCAGCGTAATTTCAACCACCGTCGCACCCAGCGTTTCAAACTGCTTGATCGCCGCTTGCACGCAGGCAGCGACATCGCTGCTCAGCCCCGCACCGAAATATTCTTTCGGCAGGCCGATGCGCAAGCCTTGCAATGGCTGGTTGAGATCGCGGCTGAAATCTTCAACGGGACGCTCCAGGCTGGTCGAGTCACGCATATCGAACCCGGCCATGGCATTGAGTAGCAGCGCGCAATCCTCCGCCGTGCGCGCCATCGGCCCGCCCTGATCGAGGCTGGAGGCGTAGGCGATCATGCCGTAGCGCGACACGCGGCCATAGGTGGGTTTGATGCCGGTGATGCCGCACAGCGCGGCGGGTTGGCGGATCGAGCCGCCGGTATCGGTGCCGGTGGCGGCGGACACGAGACCCGCCGCCACAGCCGCGGCCGAACCACCGGACGAGCCACCCGCAATCGCGGCGACGTCCCATGGATTTTTCACCGCGCCGAAGGCCGAGTTTTCATTGCTCGACCCCATCGCAAATTCGTCGCAGTTGGTTTTGCCCACCGTCACCATGCCCGCGGCGGCGAGGCGTTCGACCACGGTGGCATCGAAGGGGCTGACGTAGTCGGCCAGCATTTTAGAACCGGCGGTGGAACGAAAATCCTTGGTGACGAAAATATCCTTGTGCGCAATCGGCAAGCCGGTCAGCGCGCCCCCTTGACCGGCAGCGCGCGCGGCATCGGCGGCTTTGGCCTGCGCCAAGCTGACTTCCGGACGCACATCGATGAAGGCGTTGAGATCGCTGGCGTCGATGCGCGCCAGACTGTCCTGCGCCAGTTCCACAGCGCTGGCCTTGCCGCTGGCGAGCAGTTCGGACAGGTGCTTGAGGGTGGCAAATTGCGCGGCGCTCATTCGATCACCTTGGGCACCAAGAACAAGCCGTCTTGCACGGCAGGCGCAGGTTTTTGCAAGGCGTCGCGCTGATTGCTTTCGGTCACGACATCGGGGCGCAGGCGCTGGGTCAGATTTTGCGGATGGGCCATGGGCGTGATCCCGGCCGTATCGACCGCCTGCATTTGCGCGATCAAGTCAAAAATATCGTTGAGCTTGGTCTGGGTCTGCGCCGCCTCGGCGGGCGAAATTTCGATGCGCGCCAAATGGGCGATGCGTTGGACATCCTCGAGGGAAAGCGACATGGCGGTTCCGGGGTGGCGAAATGCAAAAAAAGCCTGTAGATACAGCCCACAAGGCCGAAAAGACAAGGATTATAAGGTATGATTCCACGCTCAAATTCAGCGCGCAGCAAGGGCGTGCGCGCAATGATCAGATCAATAGGGTAAATGTATGTTTGGTGTTTTGCGCAGTTATTTTTCAAACGATCTTGCCATCGATTTAGGCACCGCCAACACCTTGATTTATGTCCGTGGCCGCGGCATCGTTCTCGACGAGCCTTCGGTGGTAGCAATCCGCCAGGAAGGTGGCCCCAATGGCAAGAAAGTGATTCAGGCGGTCGGCCTGGAAGCCAAGCAAATGCTGGGCAAGGTGCCGGGCAACATCGAAGCGATCCGGCCGATGAAGGATGGCGTGATCGCCGACTTCACCGTCACCGAGCAAATGCTCAAGCAGTTCATCAAGATGGTTCACCCATCGAATCTGTTTGCGCCCAATCCGCGCATCATCATTTGCGTGCCCTGCGGTTCGACCCAGGTTGAAAAACGCGCGATCCGCGAATCGGCCCTTGGCGCCGGCGCGTCGCAGGTGTATCTGATCGAAGAACCAATGGCCGCCGCGATCGGCGCCGGTCTGCCCGTGGCGGAAGCCTCCGGCTCGATGGTGGTCGATATCGGCGGCGGCACCACCGAAGTGGGCGTGATCTCGCTCGGCGGCATGGTCTACAAGGGCAGTGTGCGCGTCGGTGGCGACAAATTCGACGAAGCGATCATCAACTACATCCGCCGCAACTACGGCATGCTGATCGGCGAACCCACCGCCGAGGCGATCAAGAAAAACATCGGCTCGGCGTTTCCGGGTTCCGAAGTCCGGGAAATGGAAGTCAAGGGCCGCAACCTGTCGGAAGGCATTCCGCGCAGCTTCACGATTTCCAGCAATGAAATTCTGGAAGCGCTGACCGACCCGCTCAACTCCATCGTTTCTGCGCTCAAATCGGCGCTGGAACAAACCCCGCCCGAACTGGGCGCCGACATTGCCGAACGCGGCATGATGCTCACCGGTGGTGGTGCGCTGCTGCGCGATCTCGACCGTCTGCTGATGGAAGAGACCGGCCTGCCCGTGCATGTCGCGGAAGATCCGCTGACCTGCGTCGTGCGCGGCTGCGGCATCGCCCTCGAGCGCATGGAAAAACTAGGCAGCATCTTCACCCAGGAATAAGCAGTTCATGACCCGCCGCCAACAGCATGCATAGCGGGCCGCCCCCCTTCTTCCGGCAAGGCCCGTCGGCGCGCACGCGCATGCTGTTCTTCGCCACAGTGTCGCTGCTGCTGATCATGGTCGATTCACATGTGCGCAGTCTGGAATGGGTGCGCAAGAGTGTGACCACCGTGCTCTATCCCATTCAGCAGGCCGCCTTGTTGCCGCGCGATGTCGCCCGTTCAGCCACCAGCTATTTCTCCAGCGTGCATGTCTTGCAACGCGAAAATGACCGCCTGCGCGAACAGCTCGTGCAGCAAGCCGCCGATGCGCTCCGCCAACAAGCGCTGGAAGCGGAAAACGCGCAGCTGAAAAACCTCTTCAAAACCAAACAATCGACACCGGCTCCCTCGTTACTGGCGCAGGTGCTCTACGATGCGCGCGATCCCTTCAGCCGCAAGCTGATTCTCAACCGTGGCGCGCAAGATGGGGTGCTCGCGGGCCAGCCGGTGATCGACGACCGCGGCGTCATCGGCCAGGTCACCCGCGTCTTTCCACTCAGCGCGGAGCTGACGCAACTGACCGACCATGAACAAGCCATCCCGGTGCAAGTCTTGCGTACCGGCAGCCGCAGTGTTGCCTATGGTGCCGAAGCAGAATCGATGGAGTTGCGCTTCATGCCGACCAATGCCGACATCGAAGAAGGCGATGTGTTGAACACTTCCGGCCTCGACGGTGTTTTCCCCGCCGGTTATCCGGTGGCCCGCGTGACCCAGATCGAACGCAAAGCCGGCAGTACCTTTGCGCGCATTTTGTGCGAACCGATTGCCGGCATCGATCACCATCGTTACGTGTTGATCCTGCAAGTCAATCCGGAGCCGGAAATCAGACCGCCGGAAAACAAGGCCAGCGAACCTGTCAAACCCATGCGCAAGGAGACCGCCAAATGAAATGGGCCTGGGGGCGCAAGAAATTTTCTCTGGGCAGCCGCGCGCCCGGGCTGCTGGCCGAATTCATCGGCAAGACACCGACCTCGGTACGCGATCCGCAACCGATTCTGCTGCCCGTGCATCCCGGCTTCATTGCATTCTCGCTGATCGCCGGCTTCATCTTCAATCTGATGCCCTGGGGGCAATCCTTGTGGATGCCGGATTTTCTGGCCATGGTGCTAGTGTTCTGGAACATCCACCAACCGCGCAAGGTGGGTATCGGCCTGGCCTGGTTGTTTGGTTTGCTGATGGATGTCCACGACGCCGGTGTATTGGGCGAACATGGCTTGGCCTATACGCTGCTGTCCTACAGCGCGATCATGATCCACCGCCGCGTGCTCTGGTTCCCACTGGCAACCCAATCCCTATACATTCTGCCGCTGTTCCTGCTGGCGCAAACGGCCATCTATCTGGTGCGTCTGGCCACCGGCGAGATGCACACCAGCCTGTTGTTCTTCATGCAAAGTCTGATCACTTCCCTGCTGTGGGCACCGACCTCTCTGTTGTTGCTGGCGCCGCAGCACCGCGCCGTGAATAAAGATGAGAACCGGCCCATCTAATCAATTGAAATTAGCGGAGGCCAAATTAAATGGGGTCAGACTCCATTTAATTGGCACGCCTCTCCCCATTTTTCTAAAGCAAACAATTAAATGGAGTCTGACCCCATTTAATTTGGCCTCCGCTAATTTCAACCGCCCATGACTGAACTGCGCAACGCCGAACGCGAGATTCATTCCTTTCGCAGCCGTCTGCTGATCGCAAGCGGTTTCGTATTGTTGTGTTTCGCTGTGCTGGCGGGCCGCTTTCTGTTGCTGCAAGTGGTGCGTCATGAAGACTTCCATGCGCAGGCCGAGGAGAACCGCATTTCCATTGTGCCGATCACGCCCAACCGCGGCTTGATCACGGATCGCAACGGCATCGTGCTGGCGCGGAACTATGCGGCCTTCACGCTGGAGGTCACACCGGCGCGCGTGGAGCATCTGGATCAAACGATCGAAGCCTTGTCGCACATCATCGAAATCACGCCGCGCGATCACCGCCGCTTCAAGAAACTGCTGGAAGAATCAAAAAGTCTGGAGAGCCTGCCAATTCGCATTCGTTTGACCGATGAAGAAGTCGCCCGTTTCACCGTGCAGCGTTTCCGCTTTCCCGGCGTCGAAATCAAGGCGCGCTTGTTCCGCCAGTATCCACTCGGCCAAACTGCCTCGCATCTGATCGGCTACATCGGCCGCATCTCCAACAAGGATCAGGAAGACATCGACAACACGGAAGACGCGGAGAATTACCGCGGCACCGATTACATCGGCAAGGTCGGACTGGAAGAGAGCTACGAAAAGGAATTGCACGGCGTCACCGGCTTTGAAAAAGTGGAAGTGTCGGCCGGTGGCCGGCCAGTGCGCACGCTGTCGCGCACGCCGCCGCAACCGGGTAACAATCTGGCGTTGTCAGTCGATATCAAATTGCAGCAGATTGCCGAGCAAGCCTTTGGCAACCGGCGCGGCGCGCTGGTGGCCGTTGAGCCGGCCACTGGTGAAGTGCTGGCCTTTGTCTCCATGCCGACCTTCGACCCCAATCTGTTTGTCGATGGCATCGACAGCGAGAACTGGAAACTGCTCAACGAATCTCCCGACAAACCGCTGCTCAACCGCCCGCTGCGCGGCACCTACCCGCCGGGGTCGACTTACAAGCCTTTCATGGCGCTAGCGGCACTGACCACCGGCAAGCGCGCGGTCAATGGCACGCCGATTCACGACCCCGGTTATTTCATGTTCGGCAATCACAAATTCCGCGACAGCAAACCGGAGGGCAATGGCACTGTCGATTTGTTCAAGTCCATCGTCGTCTCCAGCGATACGTATTACTACATGGTCGCCAACGATCTTGGGGTTGATGCGATTCATGACTTCATGCGCACCTGGGGCTTCGGCGAGACAACCGGCATCGACCTGCGCAACGAAGGCACCGGCACACTGCCCTCGTCCGATTGGAAGCTGAAACGGTTCAAGCAAAAATGGATTCCGGGCGAAACCATCAGTCTCGGCATCGGTCAGGGCTACAACGCTTTTACGCCATTGCAAATGGCACATGCCGTCGCCACCCTGGCCAACAACGGCATCGAGATCAAGCCGCATCTGGTGCGCGACATTGAGGACGCACGCAACAATCAGCATAACGCCATCGCTTACGACAAGAGCGCGCCGTTGCCGGTCAAACCGGAATACATCGACTTCATCAAGCAAGCGATGGTCGCGGTGAACAAGGAAGGCACGGCCGCGCGCGTGTTCACCGGTGCCAAATACGATGTCGCGGGCAAGACCGGCACGGCGCAAGTGGTCGGCATCAAGCAGAATGAAAAATACGACGAGAAAAAAGTTGCCGAACGACACCGCGACCATTCCTGGTTCATCGCCTTTGCCCCTGCCGAAGCGCCGAAAATTGCCATCGCCGTGATCGTCGAAAACGGCGGCTTCGGCGCCCAGGCGGCCGCCCCGATCGTACGCCAGTTGCTGGATTACTATCTGCAAGGTCAGGTGCCCAATGCCCCGGCGGCCGAACTCAAGGAAACGGAAGAAGACTGATGCACACGCGCCGCCCACTTTCGCAGCTGCTGCGCTCGCTGGTGATTCGGCTGGATCTGCCGCTGCTGTGGCTGCTGCTGATTCTGTTGACGATCAGTCTGATCAATATGTACAGCGCAGGTTACGCCCTGCCCGGCCGCTTCTTCGATCACCTGCGCAATATCGTGATCGCCCTGGCCGTGATGTGGCTGGTCGCGCACACGCCGCCGCAAACCTTGATGCGCCTGGCCTTGCCGATGTATATCGCGGGCCTGCTGCTGCTGATTGCGGTGGCGTTGTTCGGCGATGTCTCCAAAGGTGCGCGGCGCTGGCTGCATCTCGGCGTAGCCCGCATTCAACCGTCCGAGCTGATGAAGATCGCGATGCCACTGATGCTGGCCTGGTACTTTCACATGCGCGAAACCACGCTGCGCCCGCGGCACTATCTGGTGGCCACACTGCTGCTGATACTGCCGGTGGGGCTGATCGTGCGCCAGCCCGATCTGGGCACTGCGTTGCTGGTCCTGGCCGCCGGCTTCTATGTGATCTTCCTCGCCGGGCTGCACTGGAAAATTCTGCTGGGTGTGCTGGCCGCCGCGCTGGGCAGTCTGCCGCTGGTGTGGTCGATGATGCATGACTATCAACGCGAACGCATCCTGACCTTGCTCAATCCCAGCAACGATCCGCTCGGCAAGGGTTTTCACACGATTCAATCGATGATCGCCATCGGCTCCGGTGGCTTTACCGGCAAGGGCTGGCTGGAAGGTTCGCAAGCGCATCTCGAATTCATTCCCGAACACACCACTGATTTCGTATTGGCGGTGTATTCCGAAGAGTTCGGTCTGCTCGGCAACCTGGTTCTGCTGGGTGTGTATCTGGCCATCATTTTTCGTGGCGTGACCATCGCCGCCAACGCCGCCAATTTCTTTTCGCGCTTGCTGGCCGGTGCCATCACCCTGACCTTCTTCACCTATGCCTTCGTCAACATCGGCATGGTCAGCGGCATTCTTCCCGTGGTGGGCGTGCCCCTGCCCTTCATGAGCTATGGCGGTACTGCCATGCTCACCCTGGGCGTAGCGATGGGCATCTTGATGAGCATTCACCGGCACCGGAAACTGGTGCAGACTTGACCAGCGGCTTGGCATTCGTTTTTTGAATGCCTAGCCGATTGGCCATGCAGCGCATTAACCAGCGACTTGCGCTCGTTTTTTGAGCGCTTAGTCGATTGGCTATGCAAAGCAAACCAGCGGCTTGGCATTCGTTTTTTGAATGCCCAGCCGATTGGCCATGCAGCGCATTAACCAGCGACTTAACCAACGACTTGGCGCTCGTTTTTTGAGCGCTTAGTCGATTGGCTATGCAGTGCATCGACGGCAACCAGCAGGCTGGATTGCAGTATTTGTTGTTCTTGCTTTGATGCAGGCGTGCTATAACAATTCAAACCTCTACAGGAGCTTCCCATGAAAAACTTCCTGGCAATTTACCTCGGCACACCTGCAGCGATGGCGCAATGGAATTCGATGCCGGACAGTGAAAAACAGAAGAGGCAAGTGGAAGGCGTGCAGGCTTGGCACGCGTGGGTTGACCGGAACAAGGCCAGCATCGTTGAAATCGGTGGGCCGCTGGGTCGCACCAAGAGTGTCTCATCCGCCGGTATCGCTGACATCCGCAACAGCATGACGGCCTTTACCGTAGTGCAAGCCGAATCCCACGAAGCCGCGGCGAAACTCTTTGAGAACCACCCGCACTTCACGTTCTTTCCGGGTGAGTCCATCGAGATCATGGAATGCCTGCCGATTCCGAGTAAATAAAAAGCTAAACCGCAACGAACCGGAACACATCGTCCGCGCCCAGGGTGCGCTGCAATTCCCCCGCGTGCCACAGCGCATGCAAATGCGCCAGGGCTTCGCCCATTGCGAAGGTGGTTTGGTGCATGTCGAGGGTGCGCTTGAACATCAACGGTACGATGTCGGCGGCGCTGCGCGGCGCTGCGCACCAAGCGCGGAGTTGATCGAGCCGTTCTTGATGATGCGCGATCAACTGCGCCACGCGTGCATGCGCGCCGCGAAACGGCAAGCCGTGCGAAGGCAGCACCAGCACATCTTCCGGCAGCGCCAGAAAACGTTGGATTGAGTCGAGAAACAGCGGCAGCGGATTACCCTCCGGTTCCATCGCAAACACGCTGATGTTGGTCGAAATGGTTGGCAACAGCATGTCGCCGGAAATCAGCACATTGTCTCGCGCATTGTAGAGCGCGGCATGTTCCGGCGAGTGCCCGTAGCCAACGACGACTTCCCACTGCACCCGCCCAAGGTCGATGCGATCGCCGTGTTGCATGCGTTGAAACTGCGCGGGCACGGCCGGCACCAGACGCGAAAAATATTCGCCGCGCGCCGCCAGTTGTTCAACCTCGGCCGAGGCCACCAAGCCATGCCGCCGGAAATGCGCGAGCATGGCGGCGTTATTGCTGCCCGGCAATCCCGCCGACAAAACGCGGCCCATCGCATACTCACCCAGCGTCATCCACAGCGGCGCCTGATGGCGTTCGCACAGCCAGTGCGCCAGACCCAGATGATCGGGATGCATGTGCGTGGCAATCACGCGCGTCACCGTGCGCTGCGCCAGCGGCCCGGCCAGCAACGTGTCCCAGTGCTGCCGCGTCAGATTCGAGTCGATCCCGCAATCGACTTGCACACAGCTGTTGTCCCCCGCGCGTGTATCGTCCAGCACCCACAGATTGATGTGATTCAAAGCAAACGGCAGCGGCATGCGTAACCAGGCGACGCCTGGAGCAACAGGTAATAGCGTAGCGGGTGGTGGTGGCGTGTCGAAGGGGTAGGACAACATGGGCAGCGGCGCAGATGAGAACTCTCGCATCATACGTCCTGCACCAGGAAGCAGTCAGGCTGGTATCCTTCAAGCAAGCGCCCTCGTGCCCATCATCAGTGTCGGCGACTCCCACTTGTCATACCCGCAATCCCACGACTTCAACGTCGGCTAGATCGACGAAGATCAGCAGGCAGAATATGCGGCGCGGCGTGAAGAGAGAAAATACTGAGCGGCAGTTAGCACCGAATTTGAATTTAGTTTCAGAATTTCTAGATTGCTATATCAGCGATCAAACGATAGAACCCCTGAGAGCAAATATGAGTCCTGAGGAAAGATTCGTCCGAGAGCTAGAACATCTGCGCCAAGATAGTGACGCTGCTGCGCAGTTTCTATATGCTTGGCTGGCATTTCACGCCTTCGCTTATGGAAATCGCTCAACCATAATCGCAATAAATAAAAACGCGCTCTTCTGGAACACTGTACTTGGTTCGCTTCAAACGGCATTATTCATATCTCTAGGCCGAATCTTTGATAAGGATCCCCGTAACCACTGTATAAACAGACTTCTCCGCGAAGCAACTCAGAATCCTCAAATTTTCTCAAGAGTGGCACTTGCCTCACGTAAGCGTCAACAGTCACCTGGGGCTTTATGGATACGCTCATACGCAAAAGAAGCCTACCTGCCAACCGCCAACGATTTTCGCCGCCTATCTCGATATGTGGCGAATAAGCGCAAGGTTTATGAAAGAGCGTACGAGAACATTAGGCATCAGGTTTTTGCGCATGGCGGCGCAAGTTCCAAAGAAAAGAAAGACGCGTTGTTCAATGGAACCCAATTGGGTGAACTGCAACGTCTTGTCTTGTCGCTCAGGGCATTTCATCAGGCGATGTGGCAACTTTACTTTAACGGGAACAAACCCATGATTAAGATCGGCAAGTACTCTATCAATTCAATGAGTCGCGACATATCGAAGCTTTCGTCCACCGCTCCAATTGAACAGCTCGTATTTGCACAAACATGCGGTGCTCTTGGTTCTTATGTTGCAGGTGCCTGACAGGGTGCTCGATTCATTTGCAATAAGCCGGCGCCAAAACCCCCATTACAAATAAATACCCCGCAGACCTTCATACCGGGTACAATCGCACCGCGGCACTAAAGAACCAGTCCTCCTCGCCGCGATCTTCTTACCAATCCTTCTCGTCTTCCTCGACTGGTGTCACTGTTAAGTGATTCAGGCCGACGCGTGCATTTCTCAACATCTTTTTAATCGAGTTTTTCTTGAACAATTTGTCTTTTGCTTCACTGGGCCTGTCCGCGCCCATCGTCCGCGCTGTGTCTGAGCGTGGCTATACCCAACCGACACCAATTCAGGCGCAGGCGATTCCCGCCGTGCTGAGCGGCGGCGATTTGCTGGCCGGGGCGCAAACCGGCACCGGCAAGACGGCTGGCTTCACGCTGCCGATTCTGCAGCGCCTCACCGATCGTGCTGCCAAGCGCGGTGCCACTACGGGCCGCCAACCGATCCGCGCGCTGGTGCTGACGCCAACGCGCGAACTCGCCGCTCAAGTTGAAGAGAGCGTGCGCGAATACAGCAAGTATCTGCAACTTTCTTCCACCGTGGTTTTTGGCGGCGTGAGTATCAACCCGCAAATCGCGCGCTTTAAAAAGACGGTGGATATTCTGGTGGCGACACCGGGCCGTCTGCTGGATCACGTGCAGCAAAAAACCGTCGATCTGTCGCAGGTGGAAATCCTGGTGCTGGATGAAGCCGACCGCATGCTCGACATGGGTTTCGTGCGCGACATCAAAAAGGTGCTTGCGCTGCTGCCGAAAAAAATCGGCGACATGCCGCGCCAGAACTTGCTGTTCTCGGCGACGTTCTCCGACGAAATTAAAGCACTGGCCGACAGCCTGCTCAACAATCCGGCGCTGATCGAAGTCGCGCGCCGCAACGCCACCGCCGAGCTGGTGACGCAGAAGGTGATGCTGATCGACAAGGGCGCCAAGCGTGCGCTGTTGTCGCATTTGATCAAGCAGAACAACTGGCACCAGGTGCTGGTGTTCATGCGCACCAAGCACGGCGCCAACCGGCTGGCCGAGCAACTGGGCAAGGACGGTATTTCCGCGCTGGCGATTCACGGCAATAAAAGTCAGGGCGCACGCACCCGTGCCTTGGCCGAATTCAAGAGCGGCGATCTGCAAGTGCTGGTCGCCACCGACATCGCCGCGCGCGGACTGGATATCGAACAACTGCCGCACGTGGTGAACTTCGAACTGCCTAATGTGCCGGAAGATTATGTGCACCGCATCGGCCGCACCGGCCGCGCGGGTGCGAGCGGCGAAGCGCTGTCACTGGTGAGCCCGGACGAAGCGGATTATCTGCGCGACATCGAACGCTTGATCAAGCGCACCCTGCCGCGCGAAACCGTGACAGGCTTTGCCGCAAGTGCCGAGGATTTGGCACCGCGCCCACCAAGACCGCAAGGCCGCAGCCAGCAAAAGCCGAAACAAGGCGCCACCTCAGCACCGCGTGGCGACAGAAGCCGCAGTGGTAACACGGGAAATAGCAATAGCCAGAGTGGCCAAAAGAAACCCGCCCCCACACGGGGCGCCAATGGCAATACGCGTGGCGGCCGTCAGGAGCAATCGCGTTCCGGCAACACGCAAGCAACCGCCAACAAGCCGCGCCGTGCCAAACCAGCCAACGGCAATGCCGCGCCCGCAAACAAACCGGCCCGACCGCCCGCGCAAAAACAGAACCAGTCCAGGAGCAACGGCAATACCGCCGATCAGCGCGCACCAGCGCAAGACAAACCCACCGGCATCAAAGCCAGTATCGTCAGATCGTTCAACGCCTTGCGTGGGCGCTGAAAACTTTTGGAAAATGCGTAGGGCAATGGAATGGACTCCTCCCCCTACGGCATCAGGCGTGCCAAACTGAAGATGGGTTAAACCGACAGTTCACAGAGGAGGAGTCCAAATGAATGTTAAGCGAATTGGT
>SCTK01000014.1 GCA_004298905.1 Burkholderiaceae bacterium
GATTCCATTATGGCCCGAGCACGACGGTGCTCAATCGGAGGCCGGATATACGTATGCAGTTGCACCTAATGCCAATGCATCAAATGACTTGCAAACCGGGAGGAGTCCATATACGGAAAATCGTAGCGCCTTCCACCGGATGCGTCATTGAGAAAGTACCGTGCCGGTTAAAGACATACGGCGGAAGGCGCTGCGCTTTTCCACTCTACGAGATGAAGGTCAGACATCTTTGTCGCAATGCTCGCTTATGAATTTCTCTAGCGTGACAATCTGGTTGCTCAACGCCTCCATATGTTGATTCTCGGGCGTGGCTTGGTCAAGCTTTAGCGCACTGCGCATGTATGCAGAAAGGAGATCACAAATCGCATCGTTACCATTCAAGCGCGCGGTGGTGAACGGCAAATCACCCTCAGTTCGCGCATAGACGTTTGCTCCACTATCGAGAAGGAATTGAACCATCTCTGAGTTTCCTTCCTCGCATGCATAGTGCAGCGGCGTATAGCCCTGCTCCCCGTGCTTATTGACATCAACTCCTGAAGCCACAAGTAGTTTCACAGCTGAAAGATCATTCCAGCGAACGGCAATGTGAAGAGCGTTCTCTCCCAAGTAGTTCGTTGAATTCACATCAGAAAATTCGACGTAGCCGAAATCAGCCGTTGACCCGATCTTGGCAAGTAACGCCTTCAGCTCATCAGACATATGGACCTCTGCGTTCATGGAATGCCTAACTCCGAGTTTTCATCTGCAAGATGATTAAATTCATTGGACCAACAAATATGGCCGTCTACGTTTCCACAGAACGGCAGCATACCGAGGCTGTTTAACGGGAGCAAGTATTTTTCGCGCTGCCCGCTGCGGTGGCATCATCGACGCATCGACATCGCGGAAATCTGCGAGAATCGTTCATCGCCGCATTCATCCCGCCCGACCGCCATGGCTGAAGAACGCAACCCATACAGTTTGCAAATCGCGCACGCGGTGCTGGCGGGCTTTGACAAGCACTATGCGTTGTTTCGCTATGTGTCGCAGCAGGCGAAGCGGCGCTTCGAGCAGGCGGACTGGCACGGCATGCAGCGCGGTGCGGCGGAGCGGATTGCGTTTTACGATCAGCGTGTGGCGGAAGCGACTGAGCATTTGCGCAGCGAATTCAACGCCGCCCTGCTGGACGAGAGCGAGTGGCAGCAGGTCAAGCAGCATTATGTGCGGCTGTTGATCAACCACCGGCAACCGGAATTGGCGGAAACGTTTTTCAATTCGGTGGTGTGCCGCCTGCTGCACCGGACCTATTTCAACAATACCTACATCTTTTACCGCCCGGCGGTGTCGACGGAATATCTCGACGCCGATCCGGTGTCGTTCCGTTCCTACTATCCCTTGCCGAACGGCATCCGCACGGTGCTGCTGAAAATCCTCACCGATTTCGATCTGGCCTGTCCGTTTGCCGATGCGGCGCGCGATTTGCGCAGCGTGCTGCGCGCGGCGCGGCATTATCTGCCGCGCCCGTTCATGCCGGAACCCGATTGCCAGTTGCAGGTGCACTCCTCACTGTTCTACCGCAACAAGGGCGCGTACATCATCGGCCGCTTGATCAATGGCGGGCAGATCACGCCGTTTGCCGTGCCGATTCTGCACAACGCGCGCACGGAATTATTTCTCGACACGCTGCTGATGGAGGCCGATCAGATTGCGACGATCTTCTCTTTTGCGCGCGCCTATTTCATGGTGGACATGGAAACGCCCGCCGCCACGGTGACCTTCTTGCGCTCACTGCTGCCCAACAAACCGCGCGCCGAGTGGTACAACATGCTGGGTCTGCAGAAGCAGGGCAAAACGCTGTTCTTCCGTGATTTCCTGCTGCATCTGCGCCACTCGACCGACCAGTTCATCATCGCGCCGGGGATCAAGGGCTTGGTGATGTCGGTGTTCACACTGCCGTCCTACCCTTATGTGTTCAAGATCATCAAGGATGTGCGCGGCAAGGACATCACGCGCGAAACGGTGCAGGAACGCTACAACCTGGTGAAGGTGCACGACCGCGTCGGACGCATGTCGGATGCCTGGGAATACTCGCAGGTGGCGCTGCCTAAGGCGCGCTGCGATGAAGCGTTGATCGAGGAATTGCGCAAGGTCGCACCGACGATCGTCGAGGAGGAAGACGAGCAGCTCATCATCAAGCATGTGTATATCGAACGGCGCATGACGCCGCTCAACCTCTATCTGCTGCGCGCGCGTCCGCACGAACTCGAACATGCAGTGATCGAGTACGGCAACGCCATCAAGGATCTGGCCAAGGCCAATATTTTCCCCGGCGATATGCTGTACAAGAATTTCGGCGTCACGCGTCTGGAACGTGTGGTGTTTTACGACTACGATGAAGTGCAGTACCTGACCGAATGCCACTTCCGCCGCATCCCGCCCGCGCCCAATCCGGAGGCGGAAATGGCGAGTGAGCCGTGGTATGCGGTCGGGCCGAACGATGTGTTCCCGGAAGAGTTCGGACCGTTCCTGCTGGGAGATGCCCGTGTGCGTGAAGTATTTCTGCGACATCATGCCGACCTGCTCGATCCCGATTTCTGGATCGATTGTCAGCAGCGCATCCTCGCCGGAGAGATTCAAGATCTTTATCCCTACCCGCGCGAACTGCGCTTTCGGCACAGGTTTGCGAAGAAGCTGCCTGAATGATGCGGCTTCGCCCGCAAAGCTCCTTCACCACTTGCTAATGCCATGACAGATCCCATCGTCATCGTCTCCGCTGCACGCACACCCATCGGCGGCTTGCTCGGCTGCTTTGCCTCGTTGTCGGCATCCGACCTTGGCGCGGTGGCCGTGCGCGCTGCGGTCGAGCGGGCGGGACTGGCGCCTGAATTGATTGACGAGGTTTTGTTCGGCAATTGCCTGTTGGCCGGACAAGGCCAGTCACCGGCGCGGCAGGCGGCGCTCAAGGGCGGCCTACCCTTGTCAGCGGGCTGCACCACCTTGAGCAAGATGTGCGGTTCCGGGATGAAGGCCGTCATGCTCGCGCACGACCTGATCGCCGCAGGCAGCGCCCGTATCGTGTTGGCGGGCGGCATGGAAAGCATGAGCAATGCGCCCTATCTTTTGCCTGGCGTGCGCGCGGGCATACGTATGGGGAACAGTGCGGTACGCGACCACATGTTTCTCGACGGCCTGCAGGATGCGTATGAGAAGGATGCGTCAGGGAGCGGTCGTTTGATGGGCACTTATGCGGAAGACTGCGCCACGCAATTCAATTTCAGCCGCGTGCAGCAGGATGACTTTGCCTTGGCCTCACTGGCGCGGGCGCGCGCCGCTAACGAAGATGGCGGCTTTGCGTGGGAGATGGCGCCGGTCACGATACGCGAACGTGCGGGTGAAAAAATCATCGCGCGTGACGAACAACCGTTCACCGCGCAGCCAGACAAAATTCCTTCACTCAAACCAGCCTTCAGAAAAGATGGCACGGTGACGGCGGCCAATGCCTCGTCGATCTCTGACGGTGCGGCGGCGCTGTTGTTGATGCGCGCCTCAACCGCAAAACAGTATGGCTTGACGCCGTTGGCGCGCATTGTCGCGCACAGCAGCCACGCGCAAGCGCCGGGGCTGTTCACCACTGCACCGATCACCGCGATCCAGAAACTGTATGAGCAGACTGGTTGGACTACCGCGCAGGTCGATGCCTTTGAAGTGAACGAAGCGTTTGCCGTGGTGGCAATGGCAGCGATGGCTGCTCATGAAATTCCGCACGAAAAAATCAATCTGCATGGCGGCGCCTGCGCGCTGGGCCACCCCATCGGTGCTTCTGGCGCGCGCATTCTCGTCACTCTGCTGGGCGTGTTGCAGCAACGGAATTGGCAACGTGGCGTTGCGGCGATTTGCATTGGTGGTGGAGAAGCGACAGCGATGGCGCTTGAGCGTCTGAGCTGAAACAGCGCAGTCTTCCTTTTATCCCTGATGCAGCTTGACGCGATCGCCACGGCGGCGTTCGTTGGCGAGGATCAGTTGGTCGCGCGAGCGGCCCTTGAGGAAGTAGTGTCCGGTGGCCAGCCGGGCTTCCGGTGCGGCGGTGGCCCGCCAGGGTGTGCCGTTATAGCTCACCACGGTGGTGGCGTCGTCATCCCATTCTTCGACAAAGAAGGTGAGCGATTCGTCTTCTTCGGATTCTTCGCGCGGCGACCAGTCATGAATCATGTACCCAAGACGGTGGCGCAAGTAAAAGGCATCGGTGGCACTGGCAACCAGTGCCACCGCGATTTGCGGAATGAGGGTACCGCCCAGTAAAGCCACAATTCCACCGCTCAGCAAACCGATGCTGGCAGCAAGAAAATAAGCCCTACGGGAAAGTATCTCCATCACCAGCGCCATGGCGGCCAGCAAAAACCAGACAAGATAAGCCTGCACGTGATCCCCCTCCGCGACGACGCCAGCCCAGCCACCTTCTTATAAGTATTTTTACTTCCGGCATATTAGACAATCATCGGCGTGCTGCCAATGAAAATCTTGCAGGCGGCAGCAATGACCTTTGGTTACGCCTCGCTGAGCGTGACGCGTGCGAACTTGCGCTTGCCCACTTGCACGACATAACTGCCCGCAGATAATTTCAAACCCTTGTCCTCGACCTTGGCACCGTCGATCTTCACCCCGCCCTGTTCGATGTTGCGATTGGCTTCGGTGGTCGAAGGGGCCAGATTGGCTTGCTTGAGAATTTGCGCAATGCCCAGTGGCGCACCGCACAAATGAATCTCGGGCAAGTCTTCTGGAATCGCCCCTTGCTTGAAACGCGCTTCGAAATCTGCAAGTGCTTGCTCCGCCGCCGCCGTACTGTGAAAGCGCGCGACGATTTCCTGCGCCAGCAAAACCTTGATGTCGCGCGGGTTGCGCCCGGCCGCAGAGTCGGCCTTGAATTGCGCGATCTCGCTCAGCGAACGGAACGACAGCAATTCGTAATAGCGCCACATCAACACATCGGAGACGGACATCAGCTTGCCGAACATCTCGCCCGGCGCTTCGGCAATGCCGACGTAATTGTTTTTTGACTTGGACATCTTCTCCACACCGTCCAGCCCTTCGAGCAGCGGCATGGTGAGGATGCATTGCGGTTCCTGGCCGTGCTGCTTTTGCAGTTCGCGCCCGACCAGCAGGTTGAATTTCTGATCGGTGCCACCGAGTTCGAGGTCGGATTTCAACGCCACGGAATCGTAGCCCTGCATCAGCGGGTAGAGAAATTCGTGGATGGAAATCGGCACGCCGCCTTGAAAACGTTTGGTGAAATCGTCGCGCTCCAGCATGCGGGCCACGGTGTAGCTGCCCGCCAGCTTGATCATGCCTTCGGCGCCGAGCGCTCCGCACCACTCGCTGTTGTAACGCACCTCCGTGCGCGCCGGGTCGAGCACCTTGCTGGCTTGCGCATGATAGGTCTGCGCATTGGCTTGAATCTGTTCGCGCGTCAGCGGCGGGCGGGTGGTGTTGCGGCCGGAAGGATCACCGATCATGCTGGTGAAATCGCCGATCAGGAAAATCACGTGATGTCCCAGATCCTGCAATTGACGGAGTTTGTTGAGCACCACCGTGTGACCGAGATGGATGTCGGGCGCGGTTGGATCCAGACCCAGCTTGATGCGTAGCGGCTGGCCGGATGTTTCGCTGCGCTGCAATTTCAGCGCAAACTCGGTTTCGATCAGCAATTCATCACAACCGCGTTTTACAACCGCGAGCGCATGCTGCGTTGCGTCAGAGAGAATGGCCTGTGATGCTTGATTTTGCTGGGTTTGCATGAAGTTTCATTACCAAAATTTATACGCGAAAACCGTTGCCGGGTCAGGGGCCTTTGTTATAATCGCCCGCACACTAATGCGTGCGGCGTCATTGCACTCATATAACTAGATCACAGCTGATCACTGGTCGTGGATTTTAACGTGAATGCACCGCATTGCGCCGGGCTTGCCGGGCGCGCATGCGAGACACGGAATGAAGCACGATTGGATGGTTGGTTTGGAGTCAGGCTTGAATCCCGGATTGAAAGAAACAGACGCGCCCATTCAGAGGCGCCTCGAGGAGCGTTTTCCCCTGCACTGGCGCAGACATCTGCCTGTGCTGCGGCGCGCGCTGCTGAGTGTGGCTGGCTTGTTCGCCTTGGGGACGGTCGCTGCACTCGCCATCGCACCACAAGCGTATGACGCGCCGCCCAGCGCTGAAGATTTGCAAATCGTCACGCGCGATCTCTCCCTGCCCGCCACCCTGCCTGCGCAACTGGAGGCACTCGGAGCGCGTAACGACCAATATGTTCGATCCGAACGCGTGCGCAGCGGCGATACCATCGCCGCACTGCTGGCGCGCATGCAAGTGCAGGATGCTGACTTGATGCAACTGTTGGCACGCGATCCGCTGGCACGTCCGCTGGTGCAACTGCGTGCCGGCCGCACCATCCAGCTGCAAGTCGATGACACCGGACACTTGTCCTGGCTGCGCTATAACCTACCCGCGAACCTGCCCTCTGCTGACGACGACAGCGCGAGTGCGGTGCTGCAAATCCGCCGTCAGCCAGGGCAGAATGCCCTGATTGCGGAAGTACAAAATCTGGCGCCTGAGACACGCACCGAAGTGCGTGTGGGTGTGATTCGCAACTCGCTGTACGGCGCGACCGATGAAGCCGGCATTCCCGATGCGATTGCCAACCAGATGGCGGAAATCCTGTCGGGCGAGATCGATTTTCACCGCGATTTGCGCAAGGGTGATTCTTTCCGCGTTGTCTATGAAACCCTCTATCAAGCGCAAAGCGGGGAGGATCTGAAAGCCGGGCGTGTGCTGGCACTCGAATTCAATAATGATGGTCAGCACTATCAGGCGATCCGCTTTGGCAACGATTACTACACCGCCGACGGCAAAAGTCTGCGCAAGGAATTCCTGCGTTGTCCGCTGCCGTTTACGCGTGTCACTTCCGGTTTTTCGATGCGCCTGCATCCGATTCTCAATACCTGGCGCGCGCACAAGGGCGTGGATTATGGCGCGCCCACCGGCACACCGATTCGTGCCGTAGCCGATGCGACGGTGGAATTTGCCGGTGTGAAGGGCGGCTATGGCAATGCGGTGGTGTTGCGCCACAATGGCACCTATTCCACAGTGTATGGACATATGAGCCGGTTTGCGGCCGGCATCAAACGCGGAACGCATGTGAGCCAGAGTCAGGTAATCGGCTATGTGGGCATGACCGGATGGGCCACCGGGCCGCATCTGCACTATGAATTTCTGGTGGATGGCGTGCAGCGCAATCCGCTGAAGATCAGCCTGCCGCCCGCCAAGCCATTGGCTGCGCACGACATGCCGAGCTTCCGCCAAGCCATGGAAGCGATGCAGCAAAAACTTAATCTCGTCAGCCCGGATTTAGTTGCAGACGGCGCCTGAGTCAGACCGTGAATACGACGCCCACCCCAGCCCCGGCACAGGAAATTTTTGCGGGGCTGATGTCGGGCACCAGTCTGGATGCGGCCGATGCAGCGATCGTTTCTTTCGATACGACGGGCCGGCCCCAGTTGCTCGGCTCCGCATCCATTCCCTACCCGCAAACTTTGCGCGACGAATTGCTCGCTCTGCATGTACCAGGCTTTGATGAATTGCATCGGGCAGCGCAGCTGGCCAATCTGCTGGCCGATCTGTACGCCGAAGCCTTGCTGCAAGCGTGTGTAGCAGCGGCCATCACACCTGCCGACGTGGTGGCCGCCGGTGTGCATGGCCAAACCCTGCGTCATCGGCCCGAATCCGGCTATACCCTGCAATTGAATCAGCCAGCGCGCATTGCCGAACAAAGTGGCATCACCATCGTGGCCGATTTTCGCAGCCGCGATATCGCGGCCGGTGGTCAGGGTGCTCCGCTGGTGCCCGCCTTCCACGCGAGCCTGTTCAGCAGTGCACTGCCGCGCGCGGTGTTGAATATCGGTGGCATCGCCAATCTGACGCTGCTCAACAACAGCGATGACGTGACCGGCTTCGATACCGGCCCGGGCAATATGCTGCTGGATCACTGGGCACAGCAACATTTGCATCTGCCCTTCGACCGCGACGGCGCCTGGGCCGCGAGTGGGAAGGTCGATAGCGGTCTGTTGAACGCCTTGCTGAGTGAACCTTATTTTTCTTTGCCCGCACCAAAAAGCACCGGCCGCGATTTGTTCAACCCCACCTGGTTGCAACTCAGGCTGCGAGAACATGCCTCCCTGCCACCCGCCGATGTGCAAGCCACTCTGTTGGCCCTCACCGCCAACAGCATCGGCAACGCCTTACAGCAGGCCCAACCGGAAACCCATGAAGTGATTGTTTGCGGCGGCGGCGCCTACAATGCCGAATTGCTGCGGCTGTTACGCGTTACTTTGCCGCATGTGCGCTGGCAAACATCGGATGCGCAGGGCGTAGCGCCGGAATGGATCGAGGCGATGGCCTTTGCCTGGCTGGCTCAACAATGCTTGCAGGGCTTGCCGGGCAATCTCCCTTCGGTGACCGGCGCACAGGGCAGCCGTATACTGGGTGCAATTTATCAGAAGTGAACGCGATGAATCCCATCTACACCACGACCCTGACCGATTGGGTACCCTCAATCCCGGCTGAACAATCTGCAGCATTATTGGCCGCGCTGGAGTCCGGGCACGTGCTCTATTGCCCGCAACTGGCGTTTCAATTTTCGCCGGCGGAGCAACGTTTCCTTGATCCAGCCTGGTCCAACGGCAAGGACAAGAACATTTCGTTAGAGCACGACGGTGCGCCGCTGAAAGGGATGCTGGGCACGACGGATGAGGTGGCTACCCTGCGCGGCGCAGTGCTGCGTTTCCGCACTCAGGCGATCGGCTTGATCGAAACACTGTTTCCCGCCTACAAACGAAATCTGCGCAAGGCGCGCACCAGTTACCGACCGGTGCCCGTGGAGGGACGCAGCACGTCCTGGCGCAAGGACGATTCGCGTTTGCACGTCGACGCCTTTCCTTCGCGCCCCAACCATGGCGAGCGGATTTTGCGTGTGTTCGCCAATGTCAACCCACACGGCGTGCCGCGCGTGTGGCGCATCGGCGAGCCGTTTGAAGCACTCGCGCAGCGCGTGCTGCCGCGCATTCCCACGCCTCTACCGGGTTCGAGCTGGCTGCTGCATGCGCTGCACATTACCAAGCAGCGACGCAGCGAATACGACCATATCATGCTGAATTTGCATGACCGGATGAAAGCCGATCTCGAATACCAAGCGCAGGCGCCACAAGTGACCATGTCACTCGCTGCGGGGAGTGTCTGGATCTGTTTTTCCGATCAGGTCTCGCATGCGGCGATGTCCGGCCAGTTCATGCTGGAACAAACCCTGCATGTGCCCGTGGATGCCTTGGCCGTGCCAGAGAAATCTCCGCTACGCACCCTCGAACGCCTGACTGCGCGAGCGCTCGTGGTATAAATCCCAATAAAAAAGGGCGCTGTTCGCGCCCTTTCTTATTCAGCTGCAGCTACCGTTCAGACCGAAAATGAAGAGCCGCAACCGCAGGTGGTCGTGGCATTCGGATTCTTGATCACGAATTGTGCGCCTTCCAGACCTTCCTGGTAGTCGATCTCGGCGCCGACCAGATACTGGAAACTCATCGAATCAATCAGCAATTGCACACCATTCTTGTCGAAGGTGGTGTCGTCTTCGTTGATCACTTCATCAAAAGTAAAGCCGTACTGGAAGCCGGAGCAACCGCCGCCCTGTACGAACACGCGCAATTTCAACTCGGGGTTACCTTCTTCTTCGATCAGGGATTTAACCTTGAGCGCAGCGGCATCGGTAAAGACCAACGGGGCGGGCATTTCAGTCACAGCATTCATGATTCAACTCCAGCAAATACAACATACATTCCTTGTGGCACGATCAGTGCCACTTCAAGCACCGTTGGCCACTTCCGCTGCGGGTGCCGCAGCCGTGCCGGGCAACAGCTTCAGGCTTGGCCGTTCAGCATCTCCATCCGAATATACCAGCCGGCCAGACACGACCGCACCGTGATGCATCTCCAGCGCCTTGTAGATCACATCTCCTTCGACCCGCGCCTTGGGTTGCAGTTCCAGCAACTCATAGGCTTGCACCGGGCCCACCAAGGTGCCGTTGACAATCAGGTGAGCGGCGTGCACTTCACCCTCGATGCGTGCGTGTTCGGTCAGCACCAGCATGCTGGGTGCGCCCGGCTCGGCGATGACATTGCCCTTCACGACCCCATCAATACGCAACCCGCCTTGAAAATGGATGTCACCCTGAATGATGGTGGTGGCGCCAATCAGGCATTCGATCGTACGTTGCTTGTGTTTGCTTGCAGCAGAAAACAGACTCATTGCACCAGCTCCTCGATAACAGCCTTGAATTAGATCTCTACATTCTGCTGCACGCGAATGTTGCCGCGCTCCAGAATCCGGATCTGCACTGCCTTCAACACCGCGCCCTGGGGAAGATTGAATATTCCTTCGAGTTTCTGAAAACGGCGCACACTCACATCGTATTCCTTGCGATTGGTGGCATTGGGCTCGGGGAGGGTCATCATAACATTTTTGTCTTCCTGCATCAGCGTCAGTACCAACTGCATTTGACCAGTGAAATCCTGACTGGCCTTGCCATTCTGCATCAGCAAAACGCGGTAACGCCACTGGTTTCCGGCCTCCTGACTAATGCGGGCGCTGCGCACCACGATCTCACCCTCATCACGACCGGAGGACATGGCTTGATAAAAGCCCAGTTCTTCTTTGAGCCGGTTGTTTTCTGCAGTCAGCGCACGAATCTGCTGCGAGAGCTGTTCCTGCGTCGAACGTTCCATCTGGAGGCCGCTCTCGGCAGCATTGACCTTGGCGGTCAAGTCATCGCGCTCGGAGGTCAGGCTTTGCACCTGCTCTTCCATTTGTTCGACCTGCTTGACCAAAGCCGCATGGCCGGAAAAGCTCAGCCCGGATTGATAGACCCATTTACCACCCACATATACCATTACAGCAATCACCAACCAGAACAATGCCTGCACGTACCACGGTCGTTGGGTCTTGATGCGCATGCGCGGTGCGCTGACCGAAAGCCGGCGCATCAAGAGCTTGTATTTCATGGCAGCACCGGAATCTGTGTCAGGCCCAACGTTTCTTCCAGGCCAAACATCAGATTCATGTTTTGCACCGCCTGACCGGCCGCACCTTTGACCAGATTGTCCTGCACCACCAGGATCACCAGCTGCTCTCCGCCTTGCGGGCGATGCACAGCAATGCGCAGCGTGTTGGCGGCGCGCACCGAACGCGTATCGGGCAGGCTGCCTGCAGGCATCACATCAACAAAGGGTTCGTTGGCGTAACGATTTGCAAACAATTGTTGAAAATCCGTATCCCTTGCGGCGGGCAGGATGCGCGCATAAAGCGTGGTCAGCATGCCGCGAATCATCGGCACCAGATGCGGCACAAAGGTCAGCCCGATATCGTCGTGACCGGCCACCTGCCGCAACTCCTGCACGATTTCCGGGTGATGCCGGTGCCCCTTCACGCCATAGGCCTTGAAGTTGTCCGATGCTTCCGAGAACAGGGTGCCGATCTCGGCTTTGCGCCCCGCTCCGGACACGCCGGATTTCGCATCAGCGATCAGGTGTTGCGTGTCGATCAGTTTTTTGCCGTTCTCGATCAAGGGCAGCAGACCGAGCTGCACCGTCGTCGGATAGCAGCCGGGATTGCCGATCACACGTGCCGCCTTGATGTGCGCCCGGTTGATTTCCGGCAAGCCATACACGGCTTCCTTCAACACTTGCGGACAACTGTGCGCCATGCCGTACCAGTGTTCAAACGACCCCGTGTCCTGCAGGCGGAAATCAGCCGCTAGGTCGATGATCTTCACGCCCGCGGCCAATAATTCCTCGGCCTGCGCCATCGCGACCCCATGAGGGGTGGCAAAGAACACCACATCGCATTCCGTCAGCGGCGCCTGCTGCGGCTCGGAGAACGCCAGCTCGACGCGACCACGTAGCGAGGGGAACATGTCGGCCACCGGCATGCCGGCCTCTTTGCGCGACGTGATGGCACGCAACTGCACCTGCGGGTGCTGTGCCAGCAAGCGCAACAATTCAACTCCCGTATAGCCGGTACCACCGACAATGCCTACCTTGATCATGCCCGCTACCCTTATTCAATCAATGGATTCTACCCCGATCAAAAAGCAAAAAGCCGCAAACGCGGCTTTTTGCAAACGTGATCTCGATGAGATTAGCGTTTCGAGAACTGCTTGCGACGACGTGCGCCACGCAGACCGACTTTTTTCCGTTCCACTTCACGCGCATCGCGCGTAACCAAACCAGCTTTCGACAACGTCGGCTTCAGAGCCGCATCGTAATCAATCAGCGCACGGGTAATGCCGTGACGCACGGCGCCGGCCTGACCCGATTCGCCACCGCCGTGCACGTTGACCATGATGTCGAACGTGCCAACGTGGTTGGTCAATTCGAGCGGCTGACGTACGACCATGCGGCCGGTTTCACGTGCGAAATACTGATCCACCGGTTTTCCATTGACAACGATGTTGCCAGCGCCAGCTTTGATGAACACGCGAGCCACCGAGCTTTTGCGGCGGCCGGTACCGTAATTGTAATTTCCGATCATGGCCGTTCCTTAGAGTTCGAGTGACTTGGGTTGCTGGGCGGTATGCGGATGCGACGCATCGGCATAAATCTTCAATTTCTTGATCATGGCGTAGCCGAGCGGGCCTTTGGGCAACATGCCCTTGACCGCTTTTTCCAGCGCGCGGCCGGGAAAACGCTGCTGCATTTTCAGGAAGTTGGTTTCGTAAATCCCGCCGGGATAACCCGAGTGGCGGAAATACTTTTTATCTTCGGCCTTGGTGCCGGTCACGCGCAGCTTGGCGGCGTTGACGATGATAATGTAATCACCCGTATCGACGTGCGGGGTGAATTCGGGTTTGTGCTTGCCGCGCAGACGGTGTGCCACTTCGCTGGCGACACGACCGAGGACTTTGTCCGAGGCGTCGATCACAAACCAGTCGCGCTGCACCTCATGGGGCTTGGCGGAAAAGGTTTTCATGTGTTTGATCCTGATAAAGATAAAAATTGCCTGCCACAGATTGACGCCGGTGGTTCGAGATCCCGTTTGACATCAGTTTGACATCACGAACTCCGAAGCTTGTGCACCGCTGCAAGCGCGTTATTTCCTTCCCGCCGGGTTCGGCAAAAAGAAAAGCCTTGAATTATAAGGATTTTCGCCTGGTCAGGTCAACCAGATTCAGGCGATCTTGTACACGGGCATAAAAAAACCCGAGCGTTTGTGGCGCTCGGGTTAAATCCACCAAAGGAGGAGGGTGGAGGAGACAATCGAGAATTCAGTGACCGCTGTGAAACCAAATTCGATGAGTGAATTCTACCCAAACTTTTGCTGCAATGCAAGATAAAAATTATACCCGCCGAAAATTTGGTCGATATATCTTAAATACTTTATTATAATCAATAAGTTGATATGTATAATTTAAATGACCAGATAGTCAAATGTTGACAAAAAGCGGGCTATAAAAGGTTAAATTTTGCATAACAGCATGGAAAATTCTGATAACTCAGCGCGCCAGCAAGCCCTGTTCTTCAATGTGACGCACGATTTCATCCAGGCCCGCTCCCGTGTTTTCATGTTGCTGAAAACGAATGGGCGTCCGCCACGTGCGTGCACCCCGGCCATACCACTCATTTTGGCCGCCCTTGCAGAATTGTCTTGAGCGACACATCTGCTCAGCTGGGTAGGCGGACGCCCAAGGTGCATGGGTACAATGATGGCGTAAGCATCTAGTCAAACTAACCTAATCGGAAAAAATTCTTTATGGAATGCAAAGTGCAATGGCTGGGCAATGACGGCATGGCCTTTCTGGCCGAGACCGCGAGCAATCATGCAGTCGTGATGGATGGCGCCCCGGAAGGCGGTGGTCGCAACCTTGGCCCACGGCCAATGGAAATGGTGCTGGTGGGGACCGGTGGCTGCACCGCCTATGATGTGGTGCTGATCCTGAAAAAAGGCCGCCACGCAATTAGCGGCTGCAGCGTCAAGCTCCAGGCCGAGCGCGCCGACGCTGAGCCCAAAGTCTTCACCAAAATCAATTTCCACTTCACGGTGAGCGGCAAGAACCTCTCCCCGGCAGCGGTCGAACGCGCGATTCAACTGTCGCACGATAAATACTGCTCGGCGTCGATCATGCTGGCCAAGACTGCAGCCATCACGCACAGCTTTGAAATTGTCGAAGCGTAATTGGCGCGGCGCGTATCACACCGGCTTGGCGCGACCATCGCGCGCATGGCGGAAATCCGACAGGATTTTGTAGATCGTCATGCGGGCACGATTAATTGCGCCAATGGGTCGATGCTCAACGCGCGCATGGCCCGGTGAAAACGCCAGCGCTTCGGCAAGCTGTGCGCGCTCTTCGGTGCGAAATTCCTGCGGTGGAATGCGCAGCGTCGCCACCTTGATAAAGGCCGACTGCACTTCAGTCCATTCAACGGCAGCATCTTCCACTGGCATGTGCGCGGGATCGCGACGCAACTGCACCATGAAATCGAAGGTCGCCTCGGCTGCATCCAAGCGTTCTTCCAGATCGTCCACCAGATAGGTTTCCGTCAGCACGGGAGGAAAATCGTTGCGCGGGTCGGAGGTCGGCACCAGTGAATATTTAGCGACCTGCTGGCTGCCAAACAGATACGGTGTCGTGCTCCAATAGCGCAACTCCAGCACCGACGCCGGATTGGTCTTGGCGCGCTGCAAGGTTTTCAGCATGCGGCCCTTGCCGGTCAACAGCATCTTTGCCACAAACAGCAAAGGCGACACACCGAGACTGAGCACGATGGCGTCGCGAAACAATTTCAAGGTCCCCAGCGACATGGTGGGCATGCTCACCAGCAGGAAATCCTGCGTATCGGCCTCGTCGCTTTCGGGAATATGGGCCCCGCCCACATGACGCAGCTTGATGGCGCAGCCGCGAATATCCTTGTGCAGATCCGATTGCGGCGTGCTGCTGGCATTGGACAAGCGCACCCAGGCGTCATATGTCATCGGCTTGGCGAACACGCCGATTTGCAATTCGGGGGGCACATCGGGCGCGACCGTGAACGTTGCAGCAAGCAAAGCGAGGTGTCGGGGGTGCGCATCGCGCAGCGTTGCACCGGCCGGATAATCGCGCGCCATGTTCCGCTGCAATACGGACGTAATTTGCCGGATATATTTTTCTTCGTTGAGTTCGAGTGTTTCGAACGGTGTGAGCACAGTCATGCCATCCCCCCCGGAAAACCGACATCACACGACTATAGAGCAGCGCAGTCCACAGAGCCAGAAAAAACCGATGGCCGAATGCTTTTCAGGCTGGCATTCAAGCCAATTGTGCGCATAATGAAAACCGGATGGGAAGGCTGAACAATCACAACGAAAAGGGGACGGGATGAAAGCAATCGTTTGCACACGTTATGGCGCCACCGAGGATGTGGTCGAATTGCGGCAAATGCCCAAACCAACGGTGGGCCCGCAGGATGTCTTGATTGCCGCGCACGCCGCCTCGGTCAACCCGATTGATTACAAAATTCAGCGGGGCGATTTGAAGGTCATCATGCGTCTTTCTTTCCCCTTTGTCATGGGCTTTGATGTGTCCGGCATTGTGGTCGAAACCGGCGCGCAGGTAACCCACTTCAAGCCCGGCGATGCGGTGTTTGCCCGCGTCGATACCAATCGCTTCGGCACGTTTGCCGAATTCGTCGCGACGGATGCGCAATTCGTCGCCCACAAACCCGCCCAGCTCTCGCATGCTGAAGCGGCCGCCCTGCCCCTGGCGGCGCTGACGGCATGGCAGGCGCTCTATGAGAAGGCACACTTGAAACAGGGTCAGAAGGTGCTGATCCATGCCGGTTCCGGTGGTGTCGGCTCGCTCGCCATTCAATTGGCCAAACATGTGGAAGCACAAGTCGCCACCACCACCAGCACTGCCAACGTCGATCTGGTCAAAAGCTTGGGTGCCGACGTGGTGATCGATTACAAGACGCAAAAGTTCGAGGACGTACTGCAGGACTACGATGCGGTATTTGAAACTCTGGGCGGAGCCAATCAGGAAAAATCGTTCCGGGTATTGAAGCCCGGCGGCGTGCTGGTGTCCATCGTCGGCATACCCACCGCCGCCTGGGCACGGCAACATGGCTTGCCATTTTTCATGCCGTGGCTGTTCGATTTCATGAACCGCAACAACAATCGACTCGCCAGAAAACATCAGGTGCGTTTCGATGCCTTGATGATGACGCCCAATGGCAAGCAACTGGAGCAGATCGCAATACTGGCTGAAGAAGGCAAACTCAAACCGGTGATCGATCGCGTGTTTCCACTGGAACAAACGCAACAAGCACTGCTGCACAGCCAGTCGGGGCGCAGCCGAGGGAAAATTGTCATACAGATCGCGCCAGCATCTGGGGATGCCAACACTTGAGCCGCGCCCAAATTAGCTAGTGCACCACGGCGGCCAGCACGTCCTGGTCGCCGTAAGCAGAAAGTTCGATATCGCCATACCAGGCTTCAGTCCGCCCTGCGGTGCAATTGGCATCGGACATCACGCCAATGCTGGTGAGCCGACCCGGCGCTTCGCCAAACGCGCGACGGTAATCTTCCACAACATTGCGCGGCAGTGTCACCCATTGCCCTACTTGCGTCGGCCCACTGGCCGCGACAACCATTTTGACGCGGCTGCTATGTGCGCTATCGATGATGGTGCCGACCGGCAGATGGTTCTCCCAGATATACACCAGACTGGCATAGGGCATGTCTTCACCCGTCACCAGCCGCACCAGCAAATTCAGCGTCTGTTCGCGAAACGACAAGGTGCTTCGATCGCCGGAAAAATTAAGAATGATGCGCGCCGGTGCATCTTCCTTGTCGCTTTGCGTATTGTCCGCCTGCGTCAGCAAGGCGCTGGTTTTCCAGTGCCACACCAGCCAGGGCAACGCATTAGGATCTGCATCCACCACCTTGCGCACACCGGAAGCAGAACCATCGACCTTGGCATGCAAGACGGTTTGATTGTCTTGCTGCTCGAGCTGGTACTCGGTCGGAGCATTGTTGGGTAAAACCATGTGTTTCAATTCGGACGGCAGGCGGGCACCCGAAGGCGCGTAGGCTGAAAATTGCAAACCAGAGGGCGCTTGCCCAAGCGCGTTCCCCGGCTTGATGCGGGCCATCGAGCTGTGTGTTGCACAACCGCCGAGCACACTCAACACGACGGCAGTCAGGGGAAAAATCAAGCGTGCTTGCATGGGTCTTTAATCCTCAAAAAAAGCGGAACAAAAACAACCGCCATCCTTACGGATATCGGCCGCAAACAGCAATAAGCAAGCCCACGACTGTTAAAGATGCGGCCATCTCTTTGGCAACTATGACAGCCGCTACGCTTATGTCAGTATCGCCAGTCCATGCTGCAAATCGTCGATCAAATCCTGCGGGTCTTCCATACCGATGTACAAACGCACCAGCGGCCCGCCGTCCCAGCGCGGGCGAATCGCCGCCATGTCGTAGGGCAAGGCCAGGCTGCATGCGCCGCCCCAGCTGAAACCGATCTTGAACAATGTCAGACGATCGACAAAGGCATCGACTTGCGCGGCCGTAAACCGCGTATCAAAAACAATCGAGAACAAACTTCCGGCGCCGGAATAATCGCGTTGCCACACTGCATGACCGGGACACTCGGCCAGTGCCGGGTGGCGCACCGCAGCAATTTCCGGGCGGCCTTGCAACCACTGCGCCACCTGCCGTGCGGCACGATCATGCGCTTCAAAACGCACTTGCAGATGCGGCAGGCTGCGCAAAATCAGATAACAATCGTCCATCCCGACGCCCAGACCGAGCAGCATGTGCATGCGCTGGATGCGATGGTGCAGCGTCAGCTCGCGTGTCGTCACGCTGCCCATCAAGAGGTCGCTGCCACCGGACTGGAATTTGGTCAGCGCCTGCACGGCAATGTCGGCGCCCAGTTCGAACACTGGCAGCGCCAGTCCCGCCGACCAGGTGTGGTCGACCGCCACCAGCGCGTCAGCTGCGCGGGCCATCTGTGCGATGGCGGGTAGATCGGGCACTTCCATCGTCACCGAGCCGGGGGTTTCGACCCAGACCAGTTTGGTGTTGGCTTGCAGCAGACCGCGCAAACGTTCCAGATCAAGCGGATCGTAAAACACGGCGTCGATGCCCCACTGCGCCAGCGCGTGACTGGCAAAATCGCGACTCGGTCCATAGACGTTGTGCGGCACCAGCACGGTATCGCCGCGTTGCAAACATGCCAGATAAACCAGCGTGATTGCCGCCAAGCCGGAGGATGTGAGCAGCGTATGACGGCCACCCTCGAGTTCTGCCAGGCGCTGTTCCAGGGCGCGGCTGGTGGGCGTGCCGGACAGGCCGTAGATATAACCCTCCTTGCGCCAGTCGCGCTGTTGCAGCGCTGCGGTATCGGGGAAGACCACGGTGGAAGCACGCTCGATCGCCGTCGTCAGGCTGACAAAACCGGGCGGCGGCTGTTGCTCGGGATGAATGAGGCGGGTGTTGCGTTGTTTGTTTTTCATGAGACGCGCCCAGTTGGACTGCTTGCATCCAGCATAGGCGATTTCATCCAAGCAGCGTGGCAGCGCCGATCAAGAAACACTCTGTGCCGCCGATATCCCAGCAACAGATTCATCGCTATCATCCTGCATAAGCCACTTCTATCGAGACAGGACTTTCATGCTGCCGCTGCTGCAACTGTTGCGCAAGATTCTGGGTTGGGTGGATATGATCGTATTCACCACTTTTCTCTATCTGTTGTCCTGGCTACCGTGGCGCGGTCGTCATCCGGTCGCCTGGTTTTTTCATGCCTGGTGCCGCACCTTTGTGCGTGCCCTGGGCGTGCAACTCTATCTGCATCAAAAAAACCGCCAGCGCCTGCCCACGCGTTACATTCTGATCGCCAACCATCCAACCGCGTTCGAGGACATCGGCATCCCGGCCTTATTCGATGTCGTGTCGCTGGCCAAACTGCAAGTCAAGGATTGGTTTATCACTGGCCGCATCACCCGCACCGCGGGAACGCTGTATGTCGACCGTGATGATCCGGCTTCGCGCCATCAAGCCGTGCAGGTCATGATTGATGCGGTCAATGGCGGCCAGAACATTGCGCTCTATCCCGAAGGCGGTTGCAAGGGGCGGCGCTTGTTCAGCGAATTCAAATCGGGGGCGTTTGAAGTGTCACTGCGCACCGGCGTGCCCATCCTGCCGGTCTTTCTGCACTACGAAGCGCAAGACGACTTCGAATGGCAGCCGCCCTACACGCTGCCGCAAAAAATCTGGCACATGATGAAAACGGTTAATCCGCGCGTGAACTACTATGTCTACGATCCGCTTGATCCGAAGGACTATGCCGACCGGCACGCCATGAAGGCAGCCGCCTATGCGCTCTATCAGCGCTGGAACCAGCAATATCTGGAATAAGGCGCCGCAAGCCTCGCCTTTTCGGCACAACAAACCACACCTTGCCACCCAAGTTGGCGATACTATGCGCGCCCGGCGCGGAAGTTACGGAACCAGTACGAAATAAAGCAGCGACCAGCCGAGCAACATTCCGGATAACAGCGACAAGACGATTAACGGAATTTTCATGATTGGCCTCACCTTCAAAAAACCCGGCACTACACACTTCTGTGGATTAGTTATAGTGCACAGATGAAAAGTTTCAGATGATTTTCAATCACTGAAAGGGTCGGCTATGGCGCTCTATCTCGATGACCTTACCCCCGGCATGGTGGTCGATGCCGGAACGCGCACCGTGTCGCTGGAAGAAGGGATTGCTTTTGCACAGCAATTCGATCCGCAGCCCTTCCATCTGGACGACGACGCTGCGAAATCAAGTCTGTTCAACGGCCTGGCCTTGAGCGGCTGGCATACGGCGGCCGTGTGCATGCGCATGGCGGTCGAGTCGCCGTTTGGCGAAATGGCCAGCGGGCTGGTGGGGCTGGAAATCCGCAGCATGCGCTGGCCAATTCCGGCACGACCGGGCGATACGCTGCGCATGCAGATCGAAGTGTTGAGTATCAAACCGTCACGCTCACGCCCCGGCTGGGGCACGGGTGAAGTGCGCTGGATCGTGCGCAATCAAAAAGATGAAGTCGTCATGTCACTGGAAAACACGATCTGGGCGTCTTGCCGGCCCACCGCGTAGGTATCTGAACGCCTTTGGAATGCTGCTACGGGCTGATACACTTACATCCTGAGACTCTCTGAACGCCCCTCATGCTCCGCCAACGCACCATCAAACAAACCGTCACAGCCACCGGAGTGGGACTGCATTCCGGCACCAAGGTCGAATTGACCTTGCGGCCGGCGCCCGCCAATACCGGCATTGTGTTTCGCCGCATCGACCTGAATCCCTCGGTAGAAATTCCTGCCTCTGCCACGATGGTGGGCGATACGCGCATGGCTTCGACGCTGGACTATGGCGGCGTGAAGGTGGCCACGGTCGAACATTTGATGTCGGCGCTGTATGGCTTGGGTATCGACAACCTGTACGCCGACGTGACGGCTGCCGAGATCCCGATCATGGACGGCAGCGCGGGCTCCTTCGTCTTCCTGTTGCAATCGGCTGGCGTGGAAGAACAGAAAGCCCTGAAGGAATTCATCCGTGTCACGCGGCCGATCGAGATCCGCGATGGCGACAAATGGGCCCGGCTGGAACCCCACGAAGGCTTCAAGCTGAAATTCTCGATCGACTTCAACCATCCCGCCATCGACCAGACCGGTCAGGAATTCGAAATCGATTTCGCCGAGCATTCCTACATCAAGGAAATCGCCCGCGCCCGCACCTTCGGCTTCATGCAGGATGTCGAAACCCTGCGCTCACATGGCCTGGCGCGCGGCGGCCATCTGGACAATGCCATCGTGATGGATGAATACCGCATCCTCAACAGCGAAGGGCTGCGCTTTGCCAATGAGTTCGTCAAACACAAGATTCTCGACGCCATTGGCGATCTCTATCTGATCGGCAAACCGTTGATCGCCGCCTATGTGGCGCACAAATCCGGCCACGGCCTCAACAACCTGCTGTTGCGCGCCCTGTTGGAACAACCGCAGTCGTATGAGATCGTCCGCTTCGCTCAGATCGAACGCGCACCGCGCGCCTTTACGCACACGGTGGCTTGGGCATGATTTTCCGTGTTCTATTACTGTTGATGGTGTTTGGCGTATGCGTCTCCACCGCCGCCTATCTTTGGACGCGGCAGAAACGTTATTTGAATTACGCCCTCAAACTGCTGCAAATCATGATCGTCTGCGGTTTGATTTTCTTCGGCGTGATGATTCTGGAACGCATCGTATAGGGCGGTCGGCGGCTGCAGCCGGCAGTCAACTCCGCAAAGAACACAAAGAGTGGGGCGTGGTCTGACCCTAGGGTACGCGCACCCCATGCACCGCAAAAACATTCTTGGCAAGATCAATCCTGATCGTCATAATCTCCGCCGCCACCCCTTGTCGAGTTCGTTAAATGAATGTTGCATTCATCATTTTGGCACTCCGACGCCGTGCGGCCTCAAAACCGCTTCCTCGATTCGGGGAAGCCCCTTTCATTCATTAAGCACTGGTCCATGAATATCTACGCATACATAGCGGTAATCGCCCTTGAAGGCTTAGTGATTGGGTATGTCTTGGGCGCAGTGATGCGTCGTCTTACTGGTGTTGCAGCGACGTTTCTATTTCTGCTTCTATCCGTTGGACTTGGTCTCGTTCTGGCCTTTCCGGTATTGATGGGCGTTGCGGGGTTGTGTTCGTTTCTCGGAATTACCGATAAAGCATGTATCAACACAGATGACCGTACCGTGTGGTTACTTGCTGCACCGCTCGTTGTGTTTCCCGCCTACGCAATATGCATGTTCATTGGGCGGGCGGTTGGCAGAGCACGCGAGGCCCAGACTCGCTCTGCTCTGCCCCAATCATTGGGGATTTTTCTGGCAACCGTTACTCTGCTCCCGCCGTTCGCAATGTTTGTGTGGCTTTACCTAGCGAATACCGAACAAATAGGCAAAGCATTGGGTGCGCGGAGCGCAAGAGCCGCGCGCCTGACCGAACTTTGTGATACGGCAGTGCATATTGATGTTCATCAGACGCGTGTTGCCGCCAAGAGCGTGTTATTCCCAATGATTACCAATGCCACATACCCGATGCTTGAACAGCTTGATTTTGTTGAACTGAAGCGAGGGTATCTCAAACCAGGCGACGCGCCCTACGAGCGCCTGCTCAAGAAACCCAACGAACCGCTGTTCGTAAAAGGTGTTGCCAATATCGTTCTACAAGATATCGCCGAACCAGAAGCCGAATACGAAATCGCAGTCAAACCAATTGAATCGAAAACTGATACAGACATGGGTCTTTATGTCGAAGAGACAACAATTCGCGACAGACGCACAAACGAAGTACTAGCTGTTTTCACGTCAGCGGGGGAGCGCGGGACAGTAATGGGAGGTCGGTTCTGTCCGTCTGGGTTTGATTATGTGGCGTATCAACGTGAAATTCCTTCGTATGTCCTACGACTTATGGACGATAAGATGTCGCAACGTCTTGCAGAGCGCATCGCGGCAGTAGTGTCACGAACTCATGAGGTGAAGAAATGATGATCGAACAGCATTGGGGGCAAACCACCTTGTAAGACGTCATTAGCGCTGGCGCTTCAGCAGACGCGTCACCGCCGCCTTTAAATCCGGCGACGATAATTTCCCAAGCAAACCGGTAAACGCCGCCAAACCCGCCTTGGGCAGCGTCTTTGGCGCACAAGGGCTTGATTCGGCAACGAAAATCTCTTGTTGCACCCGCAAACGGATTGCGCTAACCTTCCACCCTCTTTGTCCCAGTCCCGCTTCCAGACGGGGCAGGATCTGTCGCAGACGGGCAGCCAGTGCGGCATTGCGCACCCCCAGCACCAATATGTCCTGTTCCAGCCGCATTACGCAGCACAGGTCGGACACCTGTGCCGGGGCCGTTTGTTGCATTTGATTCAGCCAGGGTTGCAAAACGAGCGCCACGTCTCGTTGCAATGCCAGGTGGCGTTCCACGGTGGGCAGCAAGGCATTGATGCCTTGGGTTTGTTGCAGCAGTTCACCGATGGATGGCGTCATGATTTGGGTAGCAGGCAGGGCACACAGGCCACGGCATGACCGGCTGACCTGAAATAACAACCGTACAGCCGCCTTCGGCAGCGAAACGGATCAAGATGGTAGCAGCATAGCCGTAAATAACAGGGTAGACGTGACAGGCGGATTGAAATACCACCTGTCCCATCGAGGAGGGTAGACGTGCAGATCATCGTAATCCGTTCGCGGCTGGCGCAAGCCAAACCGTTGACATTCACATCGCGCCATCTGGTGCTGGCCTTGACCGGACTGGTCGTGGCCTGGCTACTGGGCACCGCATTTCTCTATTACATTTCCTTCCGTTACGCCGCTGACATGCAGGTGCCCGTAGTGCGCAACCTGCTGCAAGTCGTGAACGCCGAAGATATGCGCAAGAAAGATCAGTTCATGCGCGAAAACCTGAATGCCATGGCCGTCAAACTGGGCGAAATGCAGGCGCAATTGCTGCGCCTGGATGCGCTGGGCGAACGCGTCTCAGGTCTGGCAGGAATCAAGACACAGGATTTGAATTTCCGCGAGAAGCCCGGTCAAGGCGGTGCCGTTCCCAGCGTGACGCGCGATGTCGGCATGCCGGAACTGCATTACACCCTGGATCAGCTCTCGAAAGATGTCGAGCGTCGTTCCGACTACATGGCAGTGATCGAAACCGAGCTGGTGCAGCAAAAGGTCAAGAACAAGATGTTGCCGACCGCGCGCCCCATTAATGGCGGCTTCTCTTCATCGGGCTATGGCTGGCGCATTGATCCCTTCACGGGGCAGGCCGCCTTGCACGAAGGCGTCGATTTTGTCGGGCCCGTGGGGACCCCCATTCTGGCCGCAGCCAATGGTGTGGTGATCACAGCCGAGTTCAATCCGGCGTTTGGCAATATGGTTGAAATCGATCATGGCAATGGCCTGGTAACGCGCTATGCACATTCGTCCAAACTGCTGGTCAAGTCGGGCGATATCGTCAAACGCAACCAGAAAATCGCCGAAATCGGCAGCACCGGCCGCTCCACCGGCCCACATCTGCATTTTGAGGTGCATGTCAACGGCGTGGCGCGCGATCCTTCGCGTTACCTTGCTGCCGGTGGCGCCCTCTCCGATGCGCAGATCGCGCTCGGCGCCAAAGGCCCCGCCGCACAATAATTCCGCCCTGCCCGTCCCGCCCCCGGCCTCCTGTTTCATGGGTTTCGGGCCGGGCTGGCGCGGGTCGCCATGCTAGAATCCGCGCTCCGATGAATAATCAAAGGGTGCTTCCGCCGATGGCGGAATGACGCCCCTGCGCAGGTTCCCATGGTCACTGGATTGTTGAAAAAAATATTTGGCAGCCGCAATGAGCGGCTCCTCAAACAGTACGGCAAAACGGTGCTGGCGATCAACGCCCTCGAAGCCAGTATCGCCGCGCTTAGCGACGCCGAACTGCAAGCCAAAACCACCGCCTTCAAGCAACGCGTGCAGAACGGTGAGACGCTGGATGCACTGTTGCCGGAAGCCTTTGCGGTGGTGCGCGAAGGCAGCAAGCGCGCGCTGGGGATGCGGCATTTCGACGCGCAACTGGTCGGCGGCATGGTGCTGCATTACGGCAAGATCGCTGAAATGCGCACCGGCGAAGGCAAAACCCTGACCGCGACACTGCCGGTGTATCTCAACGCGCTGGCGGGCAAAGGCGTGCACGTAGTGACGGTCAACGATTATCTGGCCTCACGCGACGCCGCCTGGATGGGCAAGCTGTATCGCTTTCTTGGAATGTCGGTGGGTGTGATTCTGAGTCAGCAGCCGACGGAGGAAAAGAAGATCGCCTACGCGGCCGATATCACCTATGGCACCAACAACGAATACGGCTTCGATTATCTGCGCGACAACATGGAGCATCGCATCGAAGACCGCCGTCAACGCGGCCTGTTCTATGCGATCGTTGACGAAGTCGATTCCATCCTGATCGATGAAGCACGCACGCCGCTGATCATTTCCGGCCCGGCGGATGACCATACCGAGATGTACCAGCAGATCAACAAGATTCCGCCACAACTCGAGCGCATGGCGTCGGAGCCGAAGCCGCAGGAACCTGATCCGCCCGGCCATTACTGGGTCGACGAAAAAGGACATCAAGTGCACATGTCCGAAGCCGGACATGAAAAAGCCGAGGAAATTCTTGGCCGCATGGGCCTGTTACCCGAAGGCGCCAGCCTGTACGACCCGCAACACATCATCCTGATTCATCACCTGAATGCGTCGCTGCGCGCACACACGCTGTTTATGCGCGACCAGCAGTACGTCGTGCAAGATGGCGAAGTCGTCATTGTTGACGAATTCACCGGTCGCCTGATGACCGGCCGTCGCTGGTCAGACGGTCTGCACCAGGCGGTCGAAGCCAAGGAAGGCGTGGCGATTCAGTCCGAGAACCAGACGCTGGCTTCGATCACCTTCCAGAATTATTTCCGCATGTACGGCAAGCTGGCCGGCATGACCGGCACCGCCGATACCGAGGCCTACGAATTCCAGTCAATCTACGGCCTTGAAACCGTGGTGATTCCGACGCACCGGCCGATGATTCGTCAGGATGCGCAAGACAAGATCTACCGCACCGCCAAGGAACGTTACGACGCCATCATCCTTGACATCAAGGCGTGTTACGAGCGCGGCCAGCCGGTGCTGGTGGGCACCACATCGATTGAAAATTCCGAACTGCTGAGCAGCTTGCTGGATCAGCAAAAATTGTCGCACCAGGTCTTGAACGCCAAGCAGCACGCGCGCGAAGCCGAGATCGTGGCGCAAGCCGGACAGCCGAAAATGATCACCATCGCCACCAATATGGCGGGCCGCGGTACCGACATCGTGCTGGGCGGCAACATCGAGAAACAGCTCGATGCCGTGCGCGAAGATGCGGCGCTGACCGAAACGGAAAAGAGCCTGAAACTGGCCGCGATGAAAAGCGAATGGCAACAGGTGCACGACCAGGTGCTGGCCGCGGGCGGCCTGCACATCATCGGCAGCGAACGCCACGAATCGCGCCGCATCGACAACCAGTTGCGTGGCCGTTCCGGCCGCCAGGGCGATCCCGGCTCGTCGCGTTTTTATCTGTCGATGGAAGATCAATTGCTGCGTATCTTCATGCCCGAAGGCGCGCGCCGCTTCATTCAAGGCTTGAAGATGCCCGAAGGCGAAGCGATTGAAGCGCGCATGGTGACGCGTTCGATCGAAAACGCACAGCGCAAGGTGGAAGCGCGCAACTTCGATATCCGCAAGCAATTGCTGGAATACGATGATGTCGCCAACGATCAGCGCAAGGTGATCTACAGCCAGCGTGATGAATTGCTCGCAACCGATGATATTTCCGAAACCATTGCCGACATGCGTCATGGCGTGTTGACGGATGTGTTCCGCAATCATGTGCCCCTGGAAAGCGTCGAGGAGCAGTGGGAAATCGATGCGCTTGAACAAGAGTTGGCGCGTGACTGGCAAATCGAACTGCCGCTGGCGCAGATGCTGCAGAACGAGCCCAACCTGACCGACGACGATCTGTTGGAACGCCTGCTCAACCAGGCCGACGAGATTTACAACACCAAGGTGGCGCTGGTCGGACGCGCGTCCTTCAACGGCTTCGAGCGCTCCTTGATGCTGTCCAACCTCGATCTGCACTGGCGCGAACACCTGGCCGCACTTGATTATCTGCGTCAAGGCATTCATTTGCGTGGCTATGCACAGAAAAACCCGAAGCAGGAATACAAGCGCGAAGCGTTCGAATTGTTCAGCAATCTGCTCGATGCCGTGCGCAACGATGTTGTCCGCGTTGTCATGACGGTGCGCGTTCAGTCTGCCGAGCAAATCGCGCAAGCCGAAGCGCAAATGGAAGACCGCGCCATCGATACCGGCAAGCTCAACTATCAACATGCCGACAGCGCTGCCGATACCGCCGACGGCGCTGGCGCCAGCGCAGCCCCGCAGAAATCGGAAACTTTTGTGCGCAGCGGCGAAAAGGTGGGGCGCAACGATCCCTGCCCCTGCGGCAGCGGCAAGAAGTACAAGCAGTGCCACGGCAAGCTGGCGTGAGGTCGTGAAATGTGAAAGTTGATGCCCACCCACGCCGGGCTCATCTTCCACCCCGGAGGGTTTTCACGTTTCACTTGAGGTGCATAGCACCGCGTCACGTTTCACATTTCACTTTTCTCTAGCGGAGCTTCGACATGGCCGTTAACCTCACCCCTCCTCAGCCCGCCGATTTGCTGGCTATCCCCGGCGTCACGCTCGCCGCCGTTGCGGGGGGCATCAAGAAATGGACGCGCAACGATGTGGTGCTGATTCAACTTGCGCCGGGGTCCCGTATTGCCGGTGTGTTTACGCAAAATGCCTTTGCCGCCGCGCCGGTGCAACTCTGCCGCGGGCACCTGAAACGTTCCTGTGAAATGCGCGCGCTGGTGATCAATGCGGGCAATGCCAATTGCGGCACGGGCACACAGGGTCTGGCGGCGGCGCTGCGCAGTTGCGAAGCGGTGGCGCGACAACTCGGTTGCGCCAGCAATGAAGTACTACCGTTTTCCACCGGCGTAATTCTGGAACACTTGCCAGTGGAAAAAATCGAGGCGGCGCTGCCCGAAGCCGCGCGTCAACTCGACGGTTCACCGCTGAGCTGGGATCGCGCCGCGCAAGGGATCATGACCACCGACACGATCCACAAGGCAGCGTCGAAACTGATTCTGCTCGATGGTGTGCCGGTGCACATCACCGGCATGGCCAAGGGTGTAGGCATGCTGGAGCCGAACATGGCGACGATGCTGGCCTATCTCGCCACCGATGCCGCCATTGCGCCCGCACTGTTGCAGACCCTGGTGAAGGAAGTGGCCGATGCCTCGTTCAACCGCGTCACCGTCGATGGCGACACTTCGACCAACGATTCCTTTGTCCTGATCGCGACCGGTCAGAGCGTCGCCACCGAAATCATCGACGGCGACACGCGCCTGGCCGTCTTGCGCGCAGCACTGATCGAAGTCGCTGCCGATCTGGCGCAACGCATCGCGCGTGATGGCGAGGGCGCGACCAAGTTCGTCACCATCAAGGTCACGAGCGCCGCCAGTGTCGAAGAAGCCCATCGCATCGCCAAGAAAATTGCCAACTCGCCACTGGTCAAAACCGCCCTGTTCGCCAGCGACCCCAACCTCGGCCGCGTGCTGATGGCCATCGGCAATGCCCTGCCATCACTCGATACCAGCAACGTCAACATCTGGTTTGCCGATGTGCTGGTGGTGGAAAACGGTGGCCGCGCCGCCAGCTATCGCGAAGAAGACGGTCAGCGCGTTCTGGCTCCGGCCGAAATTTCCATGCGCGTCGATCTGGCGCGCGGCACGGCGCAGACTACCGTATGGACCTGCGATTTTTCCTACGACTACGTGAAGATCAATGCCGAATACCGGACCTGAATTTTCATCTCTGCTGCAACGCGCCGAGCAACTGCTGGCGCGGCTGGAAGCCTGCCTGCCCGCTGCGGCATCCGTGCCCGACTGGCAGGCCTCGGTCGCGTTTCGCTGGCGACTGCAGCAGGGCCGCAAGGTGCTGCAACCGGTCAGTCAGGTGGCGCGCATTCGTTTGTCCGAGCTGTGTCACATCGACACGCAAAAAGAAAAGATCGCGCAAAACACGCGGCAGTTTGTGGCTGGCCGCCCGGCCAACAATGTCTTGCTGACCGGTGCGCGCGGCACCGGAAAGTCATCGTTGGTCAAAGCGTGCCTGAATGAATTTTCGGCGCAGGGTTTGCGCCTGATCGAAGTGGACAAGGCGGCGCTGGTCGATCTGGCCGATCTCGTCGAACAGATTGCGAATCGCCCCGAACGCTTCATCGTGTTTTGCGACGATCTCTCCTTCGAAGCCAGCGAGCCTGGCTACACCGCGCTCAAGGCTGCGCTCGATGGTTCGATCGCGGCCTTGCCCGACAATGTGCTGATCTACGCCACCTCCAACCGCCGCCACTTGATGCCGGAAATGCTGCGCGAAAATCTCAGCTACACGCATCAGGCCGATGGCGAAATTCATCCGGGCGAAGGCATCGAAGAAAAAATTTCCCTGTCGGAACGTTTTGGTCTATGGATTTCCTTCTATCCATTTCATCAGGATGAATACCTGCATATCGTCGCTGCCTGGCTGATGCATTTTGGTTTTTCGCCACCGCAGATCGAAGCCGCGCGCGCCGAAGCACTGCGCTATGCGATCGAGCGTGGCTCGCGCTCCGGCCGCGTCGCCTGGCAGTTTGCGCGGCATTGGGCCGGACAATTAAACATGAAAGGCTAACCGCAGAGACGCAGAGCGCGCAGAGAAAGCAAGTCCTGCTTTTCCTCTGCGTTCTCTGCGCCTCTGCGGTTATGGTTTCTGACTTTGACTTCTCTTTCCACACCTATCGATGTCGCCGTCGGCGTGCTGATCCAGCCGGATGGCCGCTTCCTGCTTGGGCAACGCCCGGCCGGCAAACCCTATGCCGGTTACTGGGAATTTCCCGGCGGAAAACTGGAAACTGGTGAAGATGTGTTCACCCCACTCAAACGCGAACTCCACGAAGAATTGGGGCTGGACATCGCGCACGCCAACCCGTGGGTCACGCGCGTGTTCACCTATCCGCATGCCACCGTGCGCCTGCATTTCTGGCGCGTAACCCACTGGCAAGGCACACCGCACGGGCGCGAGAATCAAGCCTTTGATTGGTTCGATTTGAACCATGTGAGCGCGACCCCGCTGCTCCCTGCGACTGTGCCGGTGTTGCGCTGGCTGGCACTGCCGCCGCTGCTTGCCCTCTCCGCTGCGGAACATCTGGGCAGCGCAGAATTTCTGCGCCGCTTGCGCCTGCGAGTGGAAAACGAAACCTTGCCGCTCCTGCAATTACGCGAGAAAAATCTCGACGCAAAAAACTTTGCCGCCCTGTTCCGTGAAGTGCGTGCCATCACGCGCGACAGCCAAACCTGCTTGCTGGTCAATAGCCATCATCCGCGTGAGTATTGGGAACAGGCCGACGGCGTGCATCTGACCGCAGCGGATTTGGCGACAACGCAACAACGTCCTGACCTGCCGTGGGTAGGCGCATCGATTCACTCCACTTCAGAATTGGTGCAAGCCGCTGATCTCGGCTGCGATTTTGCTGTGCTGGGCAGTGTCAACCCAACGGCGAGCCACCCGGATCAAAAGCCGCTGGGTTGGGCCAATTGGCGCGCGCTTGCAGCGCCGTGCGCGGTGCCGGTCTATGCGATTGGGGGTTTGGGTGCGAGTGACTTGAGGGTTGCGCAACAACACGGTGCGCATGGCATCGCCGCCATTACATCTGCCTGGGATTAACCAGCGACTTAACCAACGACTTGGCGCTGGTTTTATAGCGCCTAGTCGGCTGGCTATGCAACGCATTGGCGCAGGTCTTATCGCGCCTAGTCGAATGGCTATACAGCGTATTGAATTTATTGCGGCGGCAGACCGTCGGGTAAGGCATCCTCTTCATTCGGGGACAACGGCGTCGCAATCACATATTCCCCCGCAGCCCAGGCACCCAGATCGATCTGTTTGCAACGCGCGCTGCAAAAAGGTCGGTAGCGATTCTCTTCCTTCCACTCCACGGCTTGGGTGCAGGTCGGACAGTTGACGGTCACACTCATAAATTGCACAGCGTCAGTTCAAAGGGAATATCGCGCTCGACCGTCTTCGCTTTCGCACCACCCTCCAGCCGGGTGAAACGAATCCACAGCATGTATTTGTTGGCGCTGATTTCAGGAATCGCATCCTGTTCCTCGGCGATCCGCACCTGCAGCATGTGATAGTGCTTGCCGCCGAGCATTTGCTGATAGCCGCCCTGTGCGGCGATGATCGGATGCTTTTGCCCACTCTCGCGCAACAGGTGCAGCACCATCGCCATCGCATCGCGCAGGGGCAGCATCGGCGCCACCCACGCATCAAGATCAGCCTTGCGCTTCTCGCATGATTTCTGCTGCCAGGCATAGTAGGAGGGCAAATCGAATTCACACGCGCCGCCGGGAATGATGGTGCGGCTGCGCACATTCATCAGCCATTCATTGTCGCGCAGTGTCTGGCCGGGTTTGCCCTGGGTACGTGTCAGTGCTTGCTGAATGCGCTCGATTTTTCCCAGCACCTCGGTGAGCGCTTCTTCCGAAATATCTGGATTGCTGCGAAATGCCATCAACACATGCCGCTGCCGTTCCAGCTCTTGCAGCAGATCTGCCTTCAGATCGGCGCGGCCAGCGACGTCGAGAATCTCGAACAAGGTCACCAACGCCGTGTGGTGCATGTACGCGTTTGTCCCTTCAACAAAGTAGCCAAACTTGTCGAACAGGTCTTCCAGACGCAGCAGTGTGCGGATGCGTTCGTTGAAGGGATATTCGTAGAGAATCAAAACCAGTGCCTCGGGTCAGGATCGCGATTGCGATCTGCAAGGCGTGATTCTGAACCATGCGGGATCGATTGACAATCGAGGGGGCGTGGACCTAGCGGCCGATGGTGCGCAGGTTGGCGGCGTAAGCCAGATAACGTAAATGCAAGTGCTCGACTTGCGGTTCCAGATCGGCGAGGGCGCCACTGTTGTCAATGATGTCGTCGGCGGCAGCCAGACGTACCTCGCGACTCACTTGCGCTGCCAGCACCGCCTGCACTTGCGCCTGCGGCCAGCCGTTTCTGGCCACGACACGGGCGATTTGCGCGTCTTCGGGACAATCCACCACGGCAATGCGATCCACGCGCTCTTTCCAGCCACCGTGTTCGATCAGCAAGGGCACCACCACGACTGCGTAGGATGCGCTGCTGCGCGCGATTTCCTGACGTGCCTGTACATCGATCAGCGGGTGGAGAATTTGTTCAAGTTGCTTGCGCGCGCCCGCATCGCCAAAGATCTGTGCGCGCATGCGATCACGATCCAGTGCGCCCTCGGCGGTCAACACGTGCTTGCCGAAACGCTGGACGATGGCATCGATGGCCGCGCCTTGCGGCGCCGTCAATTGATGCGCAATCCGGTCGGTATCGACAATCTCCGCGCCGTGTGTGCGAAACAATTCTGCCACCAGCGATTTGCCGCTGCCGATGCCCCCGGTCAAGCCAACCAGAAACATCAGAACAACCACTGGTTGATGTGCGCGCCGTAAAACAGCGCCAGCACACCACCCAGTGCCAGATAGGGGCCGAAGGGAATTTGTACGCCGCGTTGTTGACGGCCGGTGACGATGAGCAGGATGCCGATCACCGCGCCCGCAATGGACGAGATCAGGATGATGGGCAGCAGCATTTTCCAACCCAGCCAGGCGCCCAGCGCGGCCAGCAATTTGAAGTCGCCATAGCCCATGCCTTCCTTGCCGGTGGTGAGCTTGAACAGCCAGTACACCGACCACAACGAGAGGTACCCTGCCATCGCCCCAATCACCGCTTCCTGCAGCGGCACAAAAACACTGAATAGATTTAACAGCAGGCCCAGCCACAGCAAGGGCAGCGTCAAGTTATCGGGCAGGAATTGCGTATCGGCATCGATGAAGGTGAGCGCGATCAGCAGATAGAGCAACGCCAAGGCGCCGGCAAGCGGCCAGCCGAAACCGAAATGCCAGGCCGCGATGACACTCAATCCCGCTGTCAACAATTCCACCAGCGGGTAACGCAGACTGATCGGTGTTTTACACTGCGCACAGCGTCCGCGCAACAGCAGATAGCTCAGGAGGGGAATGTTGTGCCAGACCTTGATGGACGTGCCGCACTTCGGGCAGGCGGAGGGCGGGTGGCTCAGACTGAGCGGAGTAATTTCCGGCGCGGGGACTTGCAAGAGCTCGGCGCAATCGCAACGCCATTGCGCATCAAGCATGCGCGGCAGACGGGCGATTACGACGTTGAGAAAACTGCCGAAACACAGACCCACCACCAAGCTCAACGGCAGCAACGCGCTAGGTTCCTGCATGACCAGCCGCAGGCTGGCAAGCGTTTCGCCCAGCATCAAACCACCGAACCCAGTTTGAAGATGGGCAAATACATGGCGACCACCAGTCCGCCGATGATGACGCCCAACACCACCATGATGACCGGTTCCATCAAGCTGGACAGCGCCTTGACCATCTCGTCCACCTCGGCCTCATAGAAATCGGCGACCTTGCCCAGCATGTGGTCGAGCGAACCGGATTCTTCACCGATGGCGGTCATCTGCGTCACCATATTGGGAAACACATTGGCTTCCTGCATCGAGGCGGTCAAGCTGGAACCGGTGCTCACCTGCATCTGGATTTTCTTGGTGGCTTCGACATAGACCTGGTTACCGGACGCACCGCCGACTGAATCGAGCGCCTCGACCAGCGGCACACCGGCGGCAAACATGGTTGCCAGGGTACGCGTCCAGCGCGCAATGGTGGCCTTGCGAATCAGCTCGCCGAACACTGGCATGCGCAACAACCAGCGATCCATCGTGTGGCGAAATTTGATTGAACGCCGCCAGGATTGCACCGTGAAATAAAGGGCGGCGCCAACACCAAAGAAAACCACATACCAGTATTTGACGAAGAAATCGGAAACCGCGATCACCACCAGCGTTGGGCCGGGCAGGTCGGCACCGAAACTGGTGAACACCTGCTTGAATGCCGGCACCACCCAAATCATGATCACCGCTACGATAATGAAAGCGACCACGATTACGGCGGTCGGATAGAACAGCGCACCCTTGACCTTGGACTTGATGGCCTGGGTTTTTTCCATATAGGTGGCCAGACGATCGAGCAAGGTATCGAGTATCCCTGCCTGTTCCCCCGCCGCAATCAAGTTGCAAAACAGCGCATTGAAATACAAGGGATATTTGCGGAAGGCCTGGCTCATGCTGCTGCCGGTTTCGATATCGCCACGGATATCGTTCAGCAACTTGGTCATGGAAGGATTGCTGTGCCCCTTGGCCACGATATCGAACGACTGCAGCAGTGGCACGCCGGATTTCATCATGGTTGCCATCTGGCGCGCAAAAATCGTGATGTCCTTGTCGGTGATCTTGCGGCCACCCCGCGTACTCTGTTTCTTGACCTTGGCCTGCATGACACCTTGACGACGCAGGGTAGACAACACGATGTTAACTCCGCCCGCCCGCATCTCGCCCTTGACAATCTTGCCGCCCTTGTCGCGCCCTTCCCAGGAAAAATTGAATTCCTTGGCGCGTTGCTTTACCACCTTGGTAGCCGTAGCCATGCCTTCCTCCGCTTCCTATTCTGACCGTGCCGCTTGCGCACCACACTCATTCATTGGTGCAACTCAGCACTTCCTCGATCGAAGTCAATCCCTGCTTGACCTTGAGCAGCCCGGACTGACGCAAATCCTTGACGCCTTCTTTCTGCGCCTGGGTAGCAATCTGCAGCGCATTGCCATGTTCCAGGATGATGCGTTGAATGGCATCGGTAATCGGCATCACTTGATAAATCCCGACCCGCCCCTTGTAACCGCTGCCACCGCAACGCTCGCAGCCCACCGGCCGGTAGGGTTGCCAAGAACCATCCAGGTCGCGTTCTTGAAAACCAGCATCAAGTAAGGCTTGGTCACTCACTTGCAAAGGCTGTTTGCAGGAACACAAGCGGCGCGCCAGCCGTTGTGCCGTAATCAAAATCACGCTAGCAGCGATGTTGAAGGCGGGCACACCCATATTCAGCATCCGCGTCAACGTGGTCGGCGCATCGTTGGTATGCAGGGTAGAAAATACCATGTGGCCGGTTTGCGCTGCCTTGATCGAAATATCTGCCGTTTCCAGATCGCGAATTTCGCCCACCATGATGACATCGGGATCCTGCCGCAGAAACGCCTTGAGCGCAGCAGCAAAAGTCAGCCCGGCTTTTTCGTTGACATTGACTTGATTGACACCGGGCAAGTTGATCTCAGCCGGATCTTCGGCGGTCGAAATATTGATGCCAGGCTCGTTCAAAATATTCAGACAGGTATACAGCGACACCGTCTTGCCACTGCCGGTCGGGCCTGTCACCAGCACCATGCCGTAGGGACGGCGCACGGCATCCAGCAGAACCTGCTTTTGTTCCGGCTCGTAGCCGAGCGCTTCAATACCCATCTTGGCGGCGGCCGGATCGAGAATCCGCATCACGATTTTTTCACCAAACAGGGTCGGCAAGGTGCTGACGCGAAAGTCGATGGCGCGCGATTGCGACAGCGCCAGTTTCATGCGGCCATCCTGCGGCACGCGCTTTTCCGAAATATCGAGTTTCGAGATCACCTTGATGCGCGACGCCAGCTTGTCCTTGATCACCAGCGGCGGCTGCGCCACCTCGCGCAAGACACCGTCGATGCGCAAACGGATGCGGTAAAACTTCTCGAACGGTTCGAAGTGCAGATCGGAGGCGCCCTGGTTGATCGCATCCAGCAAGATCTTTTGCAGAAACTTGACGACCGGCGCGTCGTCGACATCGGCGGTATCGGTCGGCGCCTGCTCTTCCTCCATCGGCATGTCGAGACTGAAATCGTCGCCGATCAGGCTATCCAGATTTTGTTCCGCCGTTTGCCCCAGCTTCTCGACAACAACCATTAGCTTCTTGTGTTCGACCACAATCGGGTCGACCGCGAGCTGGGTCTGGAACTTGATTTTCTCCAGCGCCTGCGCATTGGTCGGATCGGACATCATCACGGCCAGGCGGTTGCCGCGTTTGTTCAAGGCCACCACGCGCAACTGCATCACCAGCTTGGGATCGATCAGATTGGTCGGCAGCAATTCAACCAGCACCGCATTCAGATCCAGCAGCGGATAGCCGAAGGTGTTCGAAATCACCCGTGCAATTTCAGCATCGTTGACCTTGCCTTGAAGGAACAATTCATCGGTAAAGGATTGCTTGCTGACCGCAGCCTGCTTGTTGAGCGCCTCGGCTTCGGCCGCAGTCAGCAGTGTCTGCTGCACCAAGGTTCGCGCCAGCGGCGGCAAGGGTGCGCCAGCGCTGGGCGAAGAAGATGCGGGAGGAGCCGTCACTGCCATAGGGTCAAATCATGAGACACGCGTGTAAATAAACCACGTAGTCTATTGATGTCAAAAAGGAAATTGATAATGCCTGCCCACGCCTTGTTTGTAAAGGGTTGGGGCTCGCCAAAGCGGCCGCTGTGGTCAAAAATGGACGGCTCAGCCCCATTGGGTGTTATCGGCCGCGCCATGAAAATCCTGAGCATACTTCAGCGTGGTTTGATTTTCGGCTATGCTCGCTAGATCGTCCAAAAATCATCGCCCAAATCCTCTCGCATCATGGCCCACAAGAAAACCGATTATCTGAAGCAAATTCTCAACGCTCGGGTCTACGACGTGGCGCAGGAAACACCGCTCGAACCGGCGCGCAGCCTGTCGGCGCGCATCCACAACACCGTGCTGCTCAAACGCGAAGACATGCAGCCGGTGTTTTCCTTCAAGTTGCGCGGCGCCTACAACAAGATGGCGCATCTGGACGCGGCCCAACTCAAACGCGGCGTGATCTGCGCTTCCGCCGGCAACCATGCGCAAGGCGTGGCGCTCGGCGCGCACAAATTGCAAACCACGGCCGTGATCGTGATGCCCACCACGACCCCACAAGTCAAGATCGATGCGGTGCGGCACTTCGGCGGCCGCCATGTCGAAGTCGTGCTGCACGGGGAAAGTTACAGCGATGCCTATCAATATGCGCTGGCGCTGGAAAAAAAGCGCGGTCTGACCTTCGTCCATCCCTTCGACGATCCGCTGGTGATCGCCGGTCAGGGCACGGTGGCGATGGAAATCCTGCGCCAGCATCAAGGGCCGATCCATGCCATCTTCGTCGCCATCGGCGGCGGCGGACTGATCTCCGGCGTGGCTGCCTACGTCAAAGCCTTGCGGCCCGAGATCAAGGTCATCGGCGTACAGATGAGCGATTCCGACGCGATGATCCGTTCCGTGCAAAACGGCAAACGGGTGCAACTGCCCGATGTCGGCCTGTTCTCCGACGGCACCGCCGTCAAAATGGTCGGCACGGAAACCTTCCGCCTGTGCAAGCAATATGTCGACGACTATGTGCGCGTCGACACCGATGCCACCTGCGCCGCCATCAAGGATGTATTTCAGGACACGCGCACGGTGATGGAACCGGCCGGCGCACTGGCGATTGCCGGTGCCAAGGCCTACGCCGCCAAGCACAAGCTCAAGGGCGCGACGCTGGTGGCGATCGCCTGCGGCGCCAACATGAATTTCGACCGCCTGCGTTTCGTGGCTGAACGCGCCGAAATCGGCGAACAACGCGAAGCCGTGCTCGCCGTCAGCCTGCCGGAAGCACGCGGCAGCTTCCGCAAATTCTGCGAACTGCTCGGCCCGCGCAACATCACCGAATTCAACTACCGCATTGCGGATGCAAAAGAAGCGCATCTCTTTGTCGGCGTGCAAATCCAGAAAGCCGACGAAGCAGGCAAGATCGCCGCCGCCTTCAAGCGGCAGGGCTTCAAGACGCTCAACCTGACTGATGACGAGTTGGCCAAGCAGCACATCCGCCATCTGGTCGGCGGCCATTCGCCGCTGGCGAAAAATGAATTGCTGTACCGCTTCGAATTCCCGGAACGTCCCGGCGCCTTGATGCGTTTCCTCTCGCGCATGCACCCCAACTGGAACATCAGCCTGTTCCACTACCGCAACCAGGGTGCCGACTATGGCCGCATTCTGGTGGGCATTCAAGTCCCGCAAAATGAAGAGAAGGCCTTCAAGGTTTTTCTGCAGGCGCTTGGTTATCGCTACTGGGATGAGAGCAACAATCCAGCGTATAAATTGTTCCTCGGGTAAAAACAAGGCTAACCGCAGAGACGCAGAGGGCGCAGAGAAATCTTGTGTTTTCTCTGCGCCCTCTGCGTCTCTGCGGTTAGCGCTTTTTTATTCTTCCATATCGAAAAACCTGATCTGATTACCAACGGGTGGCGCGCACGGTTCTTCGTCGAACGCAATATCGCCGTCAGCATCAACCTCACCCGTCGCCTGCAAGCCCTTGAAGTCGAACAGCCCGGCATCCATCAAATGCGAGGGCACCACGCGCGTCAGGGCGTTGAACATGGTTTCAATCCGCCCTGGATATTTCTTTTCCCAGTCGTTCAGCCAGCGTTTCACTTCCTGACGTTTCAGATTCTCCTGACTGCCGCACAGATTGCAGGGAATGATGGGAAATTGTTTCACTTCCGCATAGCGCACCAGATCGTCCTCCTTCACATAGGCGAGCGGGCGGATCACGATATGTTTGCCGTCGTCGCTCACCAGCTTGGGTGGCATGCCCTTGAGTTTGCCGCCGTAGAACATGTTGAGGAAGAAGGTGCCGAGAATGTCGTCGCGGTGATGTCCCAGCGCAATCTTGGTCGCACCCAATTCCGTGGCCACGCGATACAGAATGCCGCGCCGCAAGCGCGAACACAGCGAGCACAGCGTCTTGCCTTCGGGAATCACGCGCGTAACAATGGAATAGGTGTCCTGTTCTTCAATGTGAAAAGGCACGCCCAGCCCGGTCAGATATTCTGGCAGCACGTGTTCGGGAAAGCCGGGCTGCTTCTGATCGAGATTAACCGCCACGATGTCGAATTCAATCGGCGCGCGTTCGCGCAATTTCAGCAGCACATCCAGCATCGCATAGCTGTCCTTGCCGCCCGACAGGCAAACCATTACCTTGTCGCCGTCCTCGATCATGTTGAAATCGGCAATCGCCTGCCCGACCTGGCGGCACAACCGCTTTTCCAGCTTGTTGTTTTCGAACGCGATCTTTTCCGCGCGCTTGTGATCGACCACGGTGTTCATGCGGGTGCACCTGCCTTGACGTGAAACACTTCCACGCCGACCGCTTCGCTGTCGGGATAGATGTCCGGCTTCTCGGTGGATACGCGTACCGCAAATACATGTTCATGCGCCAGCAGAATGCGCGCGATATCGTCGCACAACGTTTCCTGCAAATTGATATGACCCTGCGCGATGCGCTGATCAATTGTGCTGCGCATGAAATCGTAGTCCAGCACTTCATGAATATTGTCGTGCGTGGGCGTACACAGGCTCAGCGGCACAAACAAATCGACATTGATCAGAATGCGCTGGGCGCCATTCTTTTCACAATCGTGGATACCGATATTCGCGGCGACGACATAGTTGCGCAAAAAAATGCGGCGGCAATGGAGCAATTGCGGGTGGGTTAATGCAGTGGGCATGATTCACTTTTCAATAAACATGACATCGCGCGGCAGCGGCAGCAGATGCTGCCCGCCATCAACGATCAGGGTCGTTCCAGTCACCGCGCGCGCAGCCACCAGATAGCAAACGGCGGCGGCGATGTCCTCGGAGGTGCTGGAATAGCCCAGCGGTGTTTTGGCGTGCGCCTTGATGAAACCGGCCTCGGTCTGTGCACCGCTCACGAGTGTAATGCCGGGCGCCACGCCCACCACGCGCAACTGCGGTGCCAATGCCTGCGCCAGCAAGATAGTCGCAGTTTCCAGCGCCGCTTTCGACAGGGTGTAGGAGAGAAAGTCGGGATTCAGATTGTGCAGTTTCTGGTCGAGCAGATTGACCACCACACCCCGCGCATCGGCGGGCAGGCGCGCATGCAATTCACGCGCGAGCAGAATCGGCGCGGCCAGATTCGGCAGCAGGTGCTGTTGCAGATTGGCGTAGGAAAAACTGGCGGCGGCGTCGAACGCGAAACATGAAGCGTTGTTGACCAGACAGATCACCGGCCCCAGCGCCTCGGCCTGTGGCAGCAGACCCAACACCGCCGCCTCATCCGCCAAATCGGCCTGCACGGCCAAAGCGCGGCGGCCCAAGGCTTCAATTTCCGCCACCGTCGCCTGCGCCTCGGCGGCCGATTGGCCGTAGTGCACCGCGATGTCCCAGCCCTGTCCGGCCAGTGCGAGCGCAATCGCCTTGCCCAGCCGCTTGGCCGCTCCGGTAACGAGCGCAACTTTGTGTGTGGAAGACATCGGAATGACCGCTAAGACCATGATTTATAAGGCCCGCAGTGTATCATCCGCGCATGAAACTGAAGCCCCCGATGCAGCCCTCCACTCTGCCGAATCAGCTGCCCGCCCAACTGCCCGTGCCCGACGCATCCGCGCTCGCCCATAGCCAGCAATTGCAGAAAATACTGCTCCAACGCATCGAGGCCGCAGGCGGCTGGATGGGTTTCGACACCTACATGGAAACCGCGCTGTATGAACCCGGGCTGGGTTACTACAGCGGCGGCGCCACCAAGTTCGGCCCGGCAGGCGACTTTGTCACCGCGCCAGAACTCTCGCCGCTATTCGGTGCCACGCTGGCACGGCCCATCGCGGATTGGCTGCGCGCCAGCGCGTCGCAGGTGCTCGAATTCGGCGCCGGCAGCGGTGCGCTGGCGGCGCAATTGCTCAATGCACTGGGTTCGCAGGACTGCGCACCAGAGCAGTATTTCATTCTCGAATTGAGTGGCACACTGCGGGCGCGCCAGCAGGAAACCCTGGCGCGTGTAGCGCCGCAATGGGCCGAGCGCGTGCGCTGGCTGGATGCGCTGCCGGAGAATTTTGACGGCGTGATGCTGGGCAATGAAGTGCTCGACGCCATGCCGGTGCGGCTGTTCGTCAAGCATGAGGGCTTGATCCGCGAGCGCGGGGTCGCATCTCATCGCGGGCAATGCGTGTTCGCCGATGCACCGGCCGATGCGGCCCTGGGTGCGCAGATCACCGCACTGGAAACACATCTGGGCGGCGCGCTGCCCGACGGTTATGTGTCCGAGGTCTGCCCGGCCGCCAGCGCCTTCATCGCCAGTGTGGCCGCGTGTTTGCAGCGTGGCGTCGTGCTGTTGATCGACTATGGTTTTCCAGCGCGCGAGTATTACCATCCGCAACGCACGCAAGGCACCTTGATGTGCCACTACCGCCATCACGCGCATGGCGATCCCTTTCTCTATCCCGGTCTGCAAGACATCACCGCCCACGTCGATTTCTCCGCGCTTGCGCACGCCGCACACGACGCGGGGCTGACGCTGCTGGGTTACACCAGTCAAGCCCGCGCCCTGATCAATGCCGGCATCACCGAACTCGCCGCCAATCTTGACCGCAACGATCTGGCAACTTTTCTACCGGCAGCGCGCGGACTGCAAACCCTGATGGCAGAAAGCGAAATGGGTGAATTGTTCAAGATGATCGCGTTTGGCACGGGCAGCACAAATTTCGACACCACCCTCTTCAACCAGGGCAATCGTCACCTCTAGCCGGCACACTCATGCCTCGTTTTTATCCTTGCGCTTGGCGCGCGGATGCGCGGCATCGCATCCAAAGGTACCGGAGTCGAATTCTTTCTTTGCCATGGCGGAAAAATAAATCGACTCCGGTACCTTTGGTTTGAGAATTTAGAAATTGCTTTTGTACGCTGGGTCAATCCGCTTCTGATCCTTCTGGTAAGCAGAATCACCATTCATTTCCTTGCTTTCCTTCTTTTGCAAGGTTAAAAATTTCATATCTTCTGGTGGGATACTTTCGATCAGCATATTGACGTCATAGATTGCCACTGGAATTTCCTCAAAGGCTATCCGCTTCCATTGCTTGTCCACAAACACAAAACCAATGTAGGGCGGACGAGGTTTGCCATAGAGGTCGAATTCGTAGCCTGTGGGCGGCCACCCGACAACATAGAGATGTCCGTTGTGGACATTTAAAATACGCGGCGTAAGATTCTCATGCCACACAATCGGCTGCGCGCCGAACTCCGGCAGATTGATCATGAGCCATGCTTCCCGGGCAATGCAGCGTGCATAATTCCCTCCGGTATATGCCCCCTGGCAACGCTTCTTCTGAGTCACCACGATCACCCGCCCATCATTGAGCTTGACCTCTTCCTGCCAGACCCGGTACTCCGAGCTAGGTAGGTTGCCTGCGCAACCAGGAAATGCACAGAACCCTCCCAGGACAATCACCAGTCGAACCAGTTTTTTCAGCATGGTGTCTTTCCTTTCATCACTGCAGCCCAAGTAAGTTTCTTCATGCCGCCATCTCCCCAAATATAACGGCGCCAAAGCCGCATTCTTTTTTCGTGTCTCATAGCCCCAACCCTCTCTACGTCCCTGCGCTTAGTCTTTTCTCTTCGCCCGCGGATGGGCTGCGTCGTAAGCCTTTGCCAGATGTTGCCAATCGAGACGCGTGTAGATTTGCGTGGTGGTGATGCTGGCGTGGCCGAGCAATTCCTGCACCGCGCGCAGATCGCCCGACGATTGCAGCAAATGGCTGGCGAAGGAATGTCGCAACACATGCGGGTGCACCTGGGCGGGAATGCCGAGCTTGATCGCCAGCGCGTGCAGGCGCGCCTGTATCGTGCGCGGCGACAGGCGGGCGCCGCGCGGGCTGAGGAACAGCGGTGCGGCATCCTGTTTCACCCATTGCGGACGTTGTGCCAGCCAGGCGCGCAGCGCGGCCACGGCATAGCGGCCGATGGGCAGGGTGCGCATCTTGCTGCCCTTGCCGGTCACAGTGACGGCCGCGGCGTCCAGATCGATCCAGCCCTGCGAGGTGTGCTGCGCATCGGCCTGGTAGTGCACATCGAGGCTCACCAATTCGGACAGCCGCAGGCCGGAGGAATAAAACAATTCGAGAATGGCCTTGTCGCGCACACTGGCGATGTCATCGGTGGCAGACGCACCCACCAGTTGCATCGCTTGATCGGGCGACAGCGCCTTGGGCAAGGTCTTGGCCGCTTTCGGCGCGCGCAGTCCGGCGAGCGGATTGCTGCCGACTTCACTCTGCACTGCCAGCCATTCATACAAGCCGCGCCAGGACGAGAGCAAGCGCGCCAGTGAACGCGGTTGCAAACCAGCGCCGTGCAATTGCGCCACCGCACGGCGCAGCGTGTGCGGCGGCAGCGTTTGCACCGGCTGCGCGGCGGCGATCTGCAACAGCTTGTGCAGATCGCGCTGGTAATTGTTCAGGGTATGATCGGCGAGGCGGCGCTCGATGCGCAGATGTTCGAGATAGCGTTCGAGCAGCGCTTGATTTGCTGCGTTGATCGGGGTGATGACCTCCGCCACGCGCGTCGGTTCCGGTCAGTCGACCATGCGCGCCAGCGCGGCGCTGGCGAAGTCGCCGATGCGTTCGAGAAACACGGTGCCGTGCGCATCGGAGAAACGATTCGCGTCGCGCGCGCCCAGCACCAGCAAACCGAACGATTCGGCGGCGTTGCCCTTGCCGCGCGGCGTGCGCAGGGCAATCAAGGCCAGTGATTCGATCGGGCGTCCGGCGTCCGGCAACCAGGCCACGGCATCGAACTTGGCATCGGCCGCACCGCAATAGGGTTTGGCCAGACTGTTGGCGAACAGGATGGTGTCGACCGGCACTGGCTGGGCATAAGGCAGATTGGAAAATTCATCCTTCAAACCCCACAGCCGCAAGGCGACATCGGGCAACTCGAATTGCTGCGACAGTTCGAGCAACAAGGTGGCGGGCAGATGCGCCGCATCGCTCTGCAACAACATCGCGCGTGACCAGCGCTGCATTTTTTCCGCGGTGACATCGTTTTGCAAGCCGTTGTGTACCAGCTCGGCGAGCTTGCGTTCGAGCGCCTTGTTCTTCTCGCGCAGCGTCAGCATTTGCCGTTCCGACAGTGGAATCGCGCGTCCGCCATGCGGATGCGGGATGCTGATCTGGTTCAACAACTCGGCATAGTCGTTGAAGAATTCAGGGTGCCGCTGCAAATACGCGGCGACATTTTCGGGGGTCAGATTTGTGCTCATCGAGATTCGATCAAAGTGTGATTTCGCCTTCAAAAACTGTCACGGCCGGGCCGGTCAGCCACACCGCGTCACCGTCCCAGGCAATGCCCAGCGTGCCACCACGGGTGCGCACCTGCACGGGAGAATCGAGCAAGCCGCGCCGGATGCCGGCCACCACCGCCGCACACGCGCCGGTGCCGCACGCCAGCGTTTCGCCCGCGCCGCGTTCCCACACGCGCAGGGCAATCTGATGGCGGTCGATGATTTGCATGAAACCGGCATTGACCCGCTGCGGAAAGCGCGGATGATGTTCGATCAAGGGTCCCTGCACCGCCACCGGCGCGGTCTCGACATCGGCCACCACTTGCACCGCATGCGGGTTGCCCATCGACACCAATGACAGTTGCACCACTTCGCCCGCCACACCCAGCGGCCACAACTGATCTTCGTGCTGCGTTTGCGGTTGCAAGCCTTCGCTGTCGAAGGGAATCTGCGCCGGCGCCGTGCGCGGCGCGCCCATGTTGACGGTGACCTGACCGTTGGTTTCCAATCGCGGCGTGATCAAACCACACATCGTCTCGACTGTGATTTCGGTTTTCTGTGTCAATTTTTTATCGTGCACGAAGCGGACGAAACAACGCGCGCCATTGCCGCATTGTTCGACTTCGCCGCCATCGGCATTGAAGATGCGGTAGCGAAAATCGGCCGCCGGATTTTGCGCTGCTTCGACCACGAGGATTTGATCCGCGCCGACACCGAAGTGGCGGTCGGCCAGTGCCCGCCATTGCGCGGCGGACAGATCGAGTTGCTGATGGATGCCATCCAGCACGATAAAGTCGTTGCCGGCGCCATGCATCTTGGTGAATTTCAGTTTGATGGCCATGCGAGGAATTATCGCATGGCTTGCCGCCATTCAAGCAACGCCGGCGCGTTCGATGGCTGCGCAACGGGCCGCATGAATGCGGTCGCGGATCAGTGGCGCGTTATTCTCACACTCGGCAGCAATCGCGCCGGCATCCACGGTCTGAACCACGCGCAAGGCTTCCAGCAGCCGCGCCTGCTGCGGATAAGGACAGTCTTCAAAATCCTTGCGCCCGCGCGCATCGCACAGACAAGCCAGCAGCATGTCGGCGAAGCGTTGCGGCTTGCGCAAGGCATCGCTGCGTTCCAGCAGGCGCACCAGCGCCGCAGCGGAAAATTCCTGCGACTGATGCACATGCCCATGCTCGCGCGCGGTCAGCACCGCCAGATCGCGGCAGTCGTTCGGCACCTTGAGGCGCTGACAGACTTTTTCCAGCAACTTGACGCTGCGTTCTTCGTGGCCGAGATGGCGCGGCAGGATGTCCGGTGGTGTCGTGCCCTTGCCCAGATCGTGGGTCAGCGCGGCAAAGCGGATCGGCAGGCTGAAATTCTGTCGCGCGGCGTAATCGACCACCATCATGACGTGTACCAGCGTATCGATTTCAGGATGATAGTCGGCGCGTTGCGGCACGCCGTCGAGCGCCTCCACCTCGGGCAGGATACGTACCAGCGCGTCGCACTGACGCAGAATGTCGAACATGCGTGAGGGTTTGCCTTCCATCAGCCCGCGCGACAGTTCCTGCCATACGCGTTCGGGCACCAGCGCGTCAAGCTCGCCCGCGGCAGCGATATCCTGCGCCAGCACGATGGTTTCGACTGCGACGGTGAAATCGCCATAGCGCGCGGCAAAGCGCGCGAGGCGCAGCACGCGCAGCGGATCTTCTATAAAGGCTGGGCTGACGTGGCGCAGAATTTTCTTTTGCAGATCGCGCTGACCATTGAAGGGGTCGATCAGCTCGCCCTGACCACCGTCGGGTAACACTTCGCGCGCCATCGCGTTGATGGTCAGATCGCGCCGCGCCAGATCCTGCTCCAGCGTGACATCGGGGGCGGCATGAAACTGGAAACCCTTGTAACCCGGCGCGGTCTTGCGCTCGGTGCGCGCCAGCGCGTATTCGTCTTGCGTTTCGGGATGGAGAAATACCGGAAAGTCGGCGCCGACCGGACGATAGCCGAGGTCGAGCATCTGCTGTGGCGTGGCACCGACGACGACAAAATCGCGATCCTGAATCTGCGCTTCCGGCAACCCCAGCAAGGCATCGCGCACACTGCCACCGACGGCGTAGATTTTCATAGCGGTTCGGAATCGGAATTCAGTTTTTACGGTAAATCGGTGCCGCCTGCATCCTTGGGCGCGATCGTGCCCAGCCGCGCCTTGATCGATTGCGGCTTGCCTTCCCACAGGGCAGCGTAATCGACGGCATTGGACAAGACTTGTTTGACGTAATCGCGCGTTTCGGAAAAGGGAATGGTCTCGGCAAAAATCGCACCTTCGACCGGCGCCTTCAAACTGGCGCGCCAGTCGCGCGAACGTCGCGGGCCGGCATTGTAGGCGGCCGAAGCGAGCACGACCGATTGATCGAGATCGTCGAGCACCATGCGGAAATAATTCGTGCCCAACACGATATTGGTTTCGACCTCGCTCAAGTCGCGCTTGCGGTAATCCTTCAGACCCAGTTTCTGCGCCACCCAATGCGCCGTATGCGGCATCAGTTGCATCAAGCCGTGCGCGCCAGCCGACGATTGCGCGATCTGGGCGAAACGGGATTCCTGCCGGATCAAGCCATAGATCGTCGCGCTATCGAGATTCAGACGGCTGGCTTGTTCCTGCATCAACGCCCGATGCGGGCTGGGAAAACGCAGCGCGAAATCATGTTCCAGCCGCGTGCGTTCTGCCGCATTGATCGAGCGGTCGAGAATTTCATGGCGGCTTGCCAGATCGGCCGCCGCCAGCAATTGCCGGTCATTCAAGCCACGGCAGCCCCAATTCCATTCGCGCTTGGCTTCCATGATCAAGTCCAGCTGGTAAAACGCCAGTGCGCGCCGAAAATGCGGACTGTCCTCGGCCGCCTGAATTTCTTCCGCAGTCGGCGCGGCAGCACGGGGCGGCGTGACGATGTTCAAGCCCAGTTCTTCCTGTGCCAGCTTGGCGTAAAACGTGTATTGCAATGCCAGCCGCATATATTGCGCGCGCGCTTTGTCAGCCATGCCTTGTGCCTGATAGGCACGGCCCAGCCAGTAGATCCAGGCATGCTCGCTTTGCAGGCTGGCCGGCATGCGTTCGATACTGCGCCGCACGGCATCCCAGTCCTGCGCACGCAGCGCGGTGCGCGCATGCCATTCGTACACTTCGTCGGCAAATTGCAGCGGCGGCATGGTGTTCTGTGCGCTTTGCGCGGCCAGTGCTTGTGCGCGGTCAAACCAGGCCAGCGCGGCAGGCTTCAATTCGCGTGCCGCCGACAAGGCGATCCGGCTCCACACATAGGCCTGCTGCGCCGGAGTCAACTGTTTGAACAATGCACTGTCGGCCTGGGCCGCGGCAACCTCCGGCGCGCCCGGCGCCATGCGCACCAGCGCCAGCACCAGCAATTCCTGATCGGTAGCATCGCGCACCGTGGCCGGATGGTGCGCCAGCCAGTGTGCCGCGCTTTTAATAATCTGGTCGAGCGCGGGTTGCACCGGTTCGGACAGATGCTCTGCGACATGCCGCATCGCCGTGCCGTAGTTACCCTCGGACAGCAGGCGCAGACGTTGCCAGAGCACATCGCGCGGGACCAAACCGGCGCTCACCAGTGCCCGCGTCAAGGCAATGCAACCCGGCCCCAGGGGATGCTGACTCAGCAAGGGCTCGCGTGCCAGCAACGCCACCGGCATCAACTCCGGCGCAGCGGCCTGCCCGGCCGCCTCTTTCTGATAACGTGACAACAGCGCATAGCAGCGCACATCTGGCTCGTCATTCAGCGTCCACTGCGCCAACTGCGCGTCGAACAGCGGCCATGCCTCGGCCTCGCCTAGTTTCAACAACCAGTCACGGCGCAGCAGTTCCGCAGCGAGACTGCCGGGATGCTGTTGCAACCAGAGTGCGATTTCGTCGAACAAGGCACTGCGTTCGTCATCGCCGACATTGGGTGCATTGCTCAGGCGCGTCCGCAAGGCCCAGGATTCGACATACTCATGCAAGGGGTGGCCATTGCTTTGCTGCGCCAACTCCTGCAAACGCCGGATGTCGGCACTGGAGTGCGCATTGCTGCTGAACAGTTGATGGGCACGCAACACTGCTTCACCCGCATTGAGCAACGGCTCCGGTGCCGCGTGCGCCTTTCCATGTGTTGCGAAAAGCGCGAGTGCTCCCAGCACCAACAGCAGGTGCCATCGTTGTAAAAATTTATTAAATGAAATGGTCGAGTACACTGCTGCTATCTGCCGTTTGCCATTGTCCTGTGAGTTTTGTCAGCATAGCATGCACGTATGAATCAGAAAGTTGAATTGCGCCAGGAATTATTGCAACGACGGCAACTGCTGCCGCCGCCTGAGCGCGCGCAAGCGGAATTGGCGCTGGATACACTTTTGACCGAGTGGTTTGCCACCACCGGACAGGCGCTTCAGTGCATCGGCGCCTACTGGCCGATCCGCGGCGAACCGAATCTGCGCCCGCTGCTGCACAAACTCGTGACCACACGCACACTGGTTTTGCCCGTCAGCGCCGCCCATCAACCCTTGCATTTTCTGCGTTGGACGCCGGATCAACCGATGCAACGCGACACCTATGGCATCACCGTGCCACAAGGCAGTGTGGAAGCACATCCCGACTGTGTACTGATGCCCTGTCTGGGGTTTGATCGCCAGGGTTACCGGCTTGGTTACGGCGCCGGTTTCTATGATCGCACGCTGACGTCCTGGGCCGCTGAGAACAAGCCCCGCCCGGTGGTCATCGGTGTCAGTTTTGCCTGCGGCGTGATCGACACGGCATTCCATCAGCCGCACGATGTGCCGATGGATTGGTGCGTGACCGAACAGGGGATGGTGAAAATTTGAAGACTGGTCAGGCCGGCGCGGCTGACCTCATTTGCCATGCACGACGTGCATGGTTTTCCACCAGACCGCGAACGCTTCGCCCGGCAGCGCGCGGCTGAACCAGAAACCCTGCACCATGTCGCAACCAAGCTGACGCAACAGCAGCAGGGTTTGTTCGTCTTCAACGCCTTCGGCCACGGCGCGCAAATCGAAGTTGTGCGCCAGATCGATGACCGAGCGCACGATCTGCACATCACCCCGGCTGCGCAGCAGGCTGGCAACGAACAGGCGGTCGATCTTCAATTCGTTGAGCGGGAAGCGTTGCAGATAGGCGAGCGAAGAATAGCCGGTGCCGAAGTCGTCGATCGAGAGCCGCACATCCAGCGCCTTGAGTGTTTGCAGCATCTGGATCGAATGATCGATGTCGTGAATGATCGAGCTTTCCGTCACCTCAAACGTCAGCCGCTCCGGCGACACCCCCCAGCGTTGCAGGGCTTCCCACACCAGGTCGGGCAAATGATCGTCGCTCAACATGCGCGCCGACAAGTTGACGCTGATGCTGATGTCGATACCCTGGGCAACAAAAGCGGCGATTTTTTGCAACACCGTATTCAGCACAAATTGCGTGAGGCTGCGCGTCAGTCCACTGTTCTCGGCAATTTCGGCAATCAACGCGGGCGATACGGCACGGCCGTCGGCGCGCGTCCAGCGCACCAGCGCTTCCGCCGAAGGACACCGGCCGCTGCTCAAATCGATTTGCGGCTGATAGTGCACATGCAGTGCCTGCGATTGCAGCGCCTGCCGCAACTCAATTTCCAGTGTGCTGCTGTGGCGCGCCTGATCGCCCGTGCTGGGTTGGTAGAGTGCGTAACCCATCTCGGTGCGGCGCGCTTCCTGCAGAGCGAAGTCGGCGGTTTCAATCAGCTCCTGCGCTTCCAGCGCATGGTCGGGATAGCAGGCAATGCCGATGCAGGGACGCATGTGCACCGTGCTGCCTTCGACCAGAAAATCGACTTCGAGAAATTTCAGCAGCTTGGTGGCGCTCACCACCGCCACCGTCGGCGAAGCCAGCGCCGGCAACGCCAGCCAGATGCAATCGGGGGCCACCCAGGTATAACGATCGAGCGGACGCAACACACTTTCCATCCGCTGCCGCACATTGTTCGACACCTTGCGGGCACGCGGCGCATCGGCAGAGGCCAGCAGGCGGTCGCTGCGCCGCAGATCGAGCATCATCAATGCCGTGTTGCGGGTAGTGTCGCCTTCCTGAATTTGCTGATCGAGGAACAACAGAAAGTCCGCAGCACTGAGTTCAATGGGTGCTGTAACGCTGGTCGAGGAAGCGCTGTAAGTGTTGTTCTGTGCGGATAGGTTCATGGCAGCTGTAAGTACAAGCTCCGCCCATCATACAACCAAACCGGCCAAACATGGCAGCCTGCGAGGGAGTACAGGGACTGTACGCAGTGCGGTCAGCCTTCTTCTTGATCGCGCAGATAGTCATGCACACTCAAGCCATACGACTCGGGCGGCAAATCGTGGACGATATGCAGCGGCTGCGCGCGGCGGCTGTCCTGTTGCGCCAGATCGATTGCGCAGGGTTCGTCCAGAGGCGTCTTGTCCGGTTCCGTGAGAATCAGTATGCGCGGCTGCAAGTGGTGCTCGCGATTGTGGGTACAAACCACTGCGACCTCACCTGAATTGAGTTCGACCAGCGTTCCCACCGGGAAAATGTTGAGCGCGCGGGCAAATTGTTCCACCAACGGGGCATGAAACTGAATCCCGGCCCACTCGTACAGTGTCTGCAAGGCATCATGGGAAGACAGGGCTTCGGCATAAGGGCGCTCGCAGGTGAGCGCGGCATAGGTGTCGGCAATCGCCGCGATCCGACCATAGACACTGATTTCCCCAGCGCCTAATCCGCAGGGATAGCCCTGACCATTCTCGCGCTCGTGGTGCTGGGCAATCCCCAGCTCAACCTCTTGCGAAAACGTGCCGTGCAAGGCCAACTCTTGCAAGCCCAGGTGGACATGCTGCTTGACCAGGGCAAATTCCTCCAGCGAAAGCCGCCCCGGTTTTTGCAGCACTTCACGCGGCAAGCGCAATTTGCCGATATCCAGCAACAAGCCAATGGTGCACAACTGCTCCAGTTGTTGACTGGAAAAACCCAGATGCCGCCCAAGCGTCATCATGTACACCGCCACCCGCATGCAGTGTCCATAGGTATTGGTATCCTGCCGGCGCAAACGCGACAGCCACAGCAAGGCATCGGGGTTGCGGATCGCACTCTCGACCATTTGCACGACCACGCCATTCAACTGCTCCAGCCTTTCCGGCAGACCGGCGCGCGCATCTTTCAGCAATACGTCAACCACCTGCAGGGTCTGCGCATACACGACACGTGCCGCCTGCAATTCGCGTTCGACCGAAACGAGATCGGGGTGAAACGTCAGTCGTATCCCGGGCGGCAATTCCAATGTGCGTGCCAATTGCTCCAATTCCTGCTCGATCTTCGGGTCGGGCTTGTGCAAGGATTCGAGCCAACTCGCTGCGCCCGGCATGCTGCGAAAATTATTGAAGACGCGCTGCATCAGGGAAGGCGAACGCGAATAATCCGGCAACGCCAACGCCGCCTTCAATTGCTCAAAGCGCTGATGCGCCACCGCCCGCTGGGTTTGCAACGCGGCCGTGGTGATCCTGGGCGGGGAGGTTTCTGGTGGGGATGTTTCGGGTGCCGCGGCTGCAGCACTGGCTTGCGGCGCCGATTCATTCAGCTTCCGGCTACCCGGCGGCAAGTAGCGAACGGCCAGCGGGCCCACGGTGCGCAGCGGGTCGATGTACACATACTGACAATACTGCCGCATCTGGGCAATATCCTTGACCGACTCGATCAACAAGCCCTGCATGGCAAACGGCGTATCCAGCCAGGGGCGATCCAGCGCGGCCACGAACATGCCGATCTGCAAGGCGCCGGCAGGAACCGGAACCAAGCCATCATTCTGTTTGTCAGGGGAGACAACTGCGTTCACGTCTGGCCTCAGATCAATCAAACAGCGGTCAAACATCGGTCAAGACTACAGACCGAGGCGTTCCCAAATAGTACGCGTGGCCACTGCCTGGTTCAGAGTATAAAAATGCAACCCCGGCGCGCCCTGTTCCAGCAGGTGTTGACACAAACCCGTCACCACATCCAGACCGAACGCGCGGATGGAAGCCATATCGTCACCAAAGCTGGCCAGCTTGAGGCGAATCCAGCGCGGCACTTCGGCGCCGCAGGCATCGGAGAAGCGCAGCAGCTGCGTGGTGTTGGTAATCGGCATGATGCCGGGCACGATGGGAATCGTCACCCCACGTGCCTGCGCCGCTGCGACGAAACGGAAATAGGCATCGGCATTGTAGAAATATTGGGTGATGGCCGAGTTGGCGCCCGCCTTGGCCTTGCGCACGAAATTATCCAGATCGTCAGCCGGTGATTTGGCTTGCGGGTGATATTCGGGATAGGCGGCGATTTCGATATTGAACCAGTCGCCGGTTTCCTTGCGGATGAATTCCACCAGCTCATTGGCGTAGCGAAACGATCCGATCTCGCTGCCCATGCCCGATGGCAGATCGCCGCGCAGTGCCACCAGATGATGAATGCCATTGTCCTTGTACTGCTGCAGGATGGCGCGAATATTGTCCGGACTGGAACCAACGCAGGATAAATGTGGCGCGGCATCGAAGCCGGACTGCTGGATTTCCAGCACGGTTTCCAGCGTGCGATCACGCGTCGAACCGCCCGCGCCAAAGGTCACCGAAAAAAACTTCGGCTTAAGCTGGGCCAGCACGTCGCGCGTGATGCGCAGTTTTTCCTGTCCTTCGGGCGTCTTGGGTGGAAAAAATTCAAAGCTGAAAGTACGCGACATGAAAAAATATTCTCAGGATTGTTTGAAGGGCTGGCCGCGCAACAGCGAAGCCAATGCCCAGGAAAAAACGCTGTAAAGCAGCGCGCCCAGCACACCCGACCAGAAATCGGCGACGGTGAAGCTGCGCAGCACCGAGCCGACAAACCAGAACAGCAAGCCGTTGATGACGAAGATGAACAGGCCCAGCGTCAGGACGGTGACAGGCAAGGTCAGCAACACCAAGAGCGGGCGGATCAAGGCGTTGGCCAGCCCGAGAATCACCACCGCCAGCATCGCCGCGCCGAAGCCTTCAACGTGTACACCGGGGACGAAATACGCCACAGCGAACAGCGCCGCCGCATTGAGCAACCATAACAGCAGAATTTTCATTGTGATCTCCCGCCGGCAGTTGCTGCCAACTGCCGACTGCAACCATCGACCAATTTAATACCGGTAGTGCGCCGATTTGTACGGGCCTTGCTGCGGAACACTGATGTATTTTGCCTGTTCCTCGGTCAGCGTAGTCAACTGCGCATTCAGTTTCTTCAACTGCAGGCGCGCGACTTTTTCGTCCAGATGTTTGGGCAGCACATAGACCTGACCTTTATCATAGGCTTCGTTGTGCGCCCACAGTTCGATCTGCGCAATCGTTTGGTTGGCGAACGACGAACTCATCACATAGCTGGGGTGACCAGTGCCACAACCGAGGTTCACCAGCCGGCCTTGCGCCAGCAGAATGATGCGCTTGCCGTCGGGGAAAATGATGTGATCGACTTGCGGCTTGATTTCCTCGGTCTGGTATTGGCTCAGCGAAGCAACATCGATTTCGTTGTCGAAGTGGCCGATGTTGCAGACGATCGCCTGATCCTTCATCTTGGCCATATGGTCGTGGGTAATGACGTGATAGTTGCCGGTGGCGGTGACAAAAATGTCGGCCTTGTCGGCAGCGTAATCCATCGTCACCACGCGGTAGCCTTCCATCGCCGCCTGCAGTGCGCAGATTGGGTCGATTTCGGTCACCCACACCTGCGCCGACAATGCGCGCAGCGCCTGCGCCGAACCCTTGCCGACATCGCCGTAGCCAGCCACCACCGCCACTTTGCCCGCCACCATCACATCGGTCGCGCGCTTGATGCCATCCACCAGCGATTCGCGGCAGCCATACAGGTTGTCGAATTTCGATTTCGTCACGGAGTCGTTCACGTTGATCGCCGGGAACGCCAAGTCACCGCGTGCCGACATTTGGTACAAACGATGCACGCCGGTGGTGGTCTCTTCGGTCACGCCCTTGATCTGCGGCAGACGCTTCGAATACCAGGCCGGATCTTTCGCCAAAGTTTCCTTGATCGCCGCGAACAGGCATTCCTCTTCTTCGCTGCCCGGCTTGCCCAGTACACCAATATCTTTTTCCGCCTTGACGCCCAGATGCAGCAGCAGCGTGGCATCGCCGCCATCATCCAGAATCATGTTGGTGTAGACCGCCACGCCTTTATTGTCACTTGGCCACTCAAAAATACGGTGGGTGTAATCCCAGTATTCCTTCAGCGACTCGCCCTTGTAGGCAAACACCGGTGTGCCGGTGGCGGCAATCGCCGCGGCGGCGTGATCCTGCGTCGAGAAAATATTGCACGATGCCCAGCGCACTTGCGCGCCCAGCGCTTGCAGCGTTTCGATCAGCACCGCGGTTTGAATCGTCATGTGCAGCGAACCGGTAATGCGCGCGCCCTTGAGTGGCTGCGCGGTAGCAAACTCTTCACGAATCGCCATCAAGCCCGGCATTTCAGTTTCGGCAATCTTGATTTCCTTGCGACCCCAATCGGCCAGACCCAGATCCGCCACATGGAAATCGTTGAATTTGGATTGAATGACAGCACTCATCTTGCACCTCTTTGTTCAGTTGAAGAGAACCCGCAGAAAGGGAAGTGCCTCAAGACGGCCCACCCTGACCGCAACAGTCGGGTGAGCGCAGTTTGAATTTCCGAGCCTGGGATGGCAGAACCCACCTCGCAGCGCTCCTCGGAAGAGCGCGCATTTTAACGCAGTTGGCGCAGCAGGCCAACCGGGTATTTTGAGTGCGTCGCCTTGCAAGGAACTGCCGCAGGGGCTAACAGTCTTGGTGGCAGCCATTTTTCTTCATGCCGCCCAAAACATGTTGACGCCGGTACCTTTTATTTCCGCGCAGAGCGGCCCAGCATGACGACGCGGGAAAGCTGTGTCTGGTAACGTGTAGCGGTACGGAGACGTGGCAGCTCCAGGCTACTGTCAATCGCTGTGGTGGGAGGATTTACTGGGGGAGAGGGCCATCGCCGTCGGTGATCGACACGGCATATTCTTCCGTGTCGGTGCGACAGGGCGCACGATCGCCCACATCATCGGGCTGATGCAGCACAATTTTCATGCTCTGGAACCGCACCGACCCGAAGATGCTGGCGAACGCGCAATCGGTGGCATCGCGCCCGACGGCGATGCGCATCAGTTGTGTGCGTTTGCAGATGCCGGCCGGGTCTTCGACATACCAGCGGCCACCCACATAGGCTTCAATGTAGGCATGGAAATCGGTTGGGCCCGAGCTGGCGTCTGCACCATAGTCATACCCTGTGACAAAACGGGCGGGGATATTGAGCGCGCGCAGCAAGGCAATCGCCAGATGCGCATAGTCACGGCAAATGCCGCGCCGGCTGGTCAATACTTCCATCGCCGACGTATTCCAGCCGGTCTCGCCGGAAGCAAACTGGATGTGATGGCGCACCCATTTGCATATCGCAGCAACCCGTGCATAGCCCGGCGCCACATCGCCGAATTCCTGCTGAGCGAAGTTGAGCAGTTGATCGGATTGACAATAGCGGCTGGGAAAAAGATAGGTGGTCACGCCATCCGGAATTTCAGACACCCCGTGATCCGGGATGTCGCTGACCGGCACACTGAAATGATCGACCACCAGCGCGGCGTCATGCTCCACCTTCAGCACGTCACGGTGCGCACGCACACGCAGCACGCGATTGCCGAAGCTGTCGGTGTATTCATAGCGACGGTCATGGCCGGTCACCACCAACGCCTCGCTCAGGATTTTTTGCCGCGAGTGATGCGGCAACGCCAGCTTGAACAGAAATTCGCTGTCGCCATTCACCTGATAGTTCAGGGTGGTGTGTAGGTTGAGATAGAAGGACATAGCCGCAGTGTAGTAACCCCTCGCAGACCTCTCCATCAGTGCCGCATTCAAGGCATTGAGATAAATTCTGATCGCGCTGTCAGCATCCTCCTACAGCTGGATACGCCCGGCATTCCATGGCGCGGTAACCCCTGCCCGCATATTTTCAGCCCTGGCAGGGCGGAAAAGCGCAGCGCCATCCGCCGGATACGATCGAAGTCATGCGGCGCAATACGCTGCGCTATTGACCTACGGGTTACGCCTTACGCGCGTTGAGCCTGCTGGACAGCGACCATCTATTCCCCGACCACACCACGCGCATCGCGATTCATCGCGGACATTATCTGCGCGGTTTCGCCTATCGCTTCATCGAGTTGTGCTCGGGTGCGTTGAACAAGAGCCCAATAAAGGCGGCGCTTGCATCTGAGGCAGGTACAGAAAATTTCTAACGTTCGACGCGCTCTGTGCCATACCTTACTACAGCACAACTTAAACCACCTTTTGGATCTGTCCCAGACCAGACAAAACCCCAAAGATACCGTTCCCCAGGTGTTAAGCCTTTGGATATGAGCCACTGATCATTTGCTATTTTCCTCGCCCTTTCCTTTTCTTCACTCCAGTCATTCCAACTCGTGCCGAACGCGGTGCCAAGAACTGTAATGTGAATAGCGTCTAATGTCTCGCCATTGAAGAAGACTGACAGAGATATAGATTTATCGCTAATGGGGATGCTGAATGAACACCATGGTTCATTTTTAACCAAAACTTTCGACATCACCCCGATTGGCGTTGAAAGGAAGTCACTTCTTGTGACGTGAGACCCAAGAGTCTCACCACCATCTAGTGTGAAATTGCCCGTTGTGGGATCGGCGTTCATAGCAGTAACGTTATGGGAATAATACGAAAGGTACCGGAGTTATTCGTTTCTCTCAATCAGAAGAACGCCTGGATTCCCGTCTGCGCCCGGCCGAGGATCAAGGCATGAATATCGTGCGTGCCTTCGTAGGTGTTCACCACTTCGAGATTGACCATGTGGCGGATCACGCCGAATTCGTCGGAGATGCCGTTGCCGCCGAGCATGTCGCGCGCGGTGCGGGCGATATCGAGGGCTTTGCCGCAGGAGTTGCGTTTCATCATCGAGGTGATTTCCATTGCGTCGCTGCCTTCGTCTTTCATGCGGCCGAGGCGTAGGCAGCCTTGCAGCGCCAGCGTGATTTCGGTTTGCATGTCGGCGAGTTTTTTCTGGATCAGTTGATTGGCGGCGAGCGGGCGGCCGAATTGCTGACGGTCGAGCGTGTATTGGCGCGCGGTGTGCCAGCAAAATTCCGCTGCGCCGAGTGCGCCCCAGCTGATGCCGTAACGCGCCGAATTCAAACAGGTGAACGGTCCTTTGAGACCGCTGACACCGGGCAGCAGATTTTCTTCCGGCACCAACACTTGATCCATCACGATCTCGCCAGTGATCGAGGTGCGCAGGCCGACCTTGCCGTGAATTGCCGGGGCTGACAGGCCGTGCATGCCTTTCTCGAGGATGAAGCCGCGAATCGCGTCACTTCCTGCCGAATCTTCAGTCTTGGCCCACACCACGAATAGATCGGCGATCGGGCTGTTGGTGATCCAGGTCTTGTTGCCGGTGAGTTGATAGCCACCCGTCACTTTCTTCGCGCGCGCGGCCATGCTGCCGGGGTCGGAGCCGTGGTCGGGTTCGGTCAAACCGAAACAGCCGATCAGTTCGCCGGTGGCAAGCTTGGGCAGATATTTATTTTTTTGTTCGTCACTGCCGAACGCGAAAATCGGCAGCATCACCAGCGAGGATTGCACGCTCATCATCGAGCGATAACCGGAATCGACGTGTTCGATTTCGCGCGCGATCAGACCGTAGGCAACCTGATTCAGTCCGGCACCGCCATACTGCGCCGGCAGCGTGGCGCCCAACAAACCCTGCGCGCCCATCTCACGAAAAATCGCCGGGTCGCTGTGTTCGTGACGGAACGCCTGCAACACACGTGGCTGCAGCTTGTCTTGCGCAAAGCTGCGCGCGCTGTCGCGCACCATGCGCTCTTCCGGCGTGAGTTGCTGTTCCAGCAGCAGCGGGTCATCCCAGATGAAGCGGCTCATGGCACCCCCCAAAGGGCTAGGGTCTGTTGATATTAATTGGGCGCGTAGTAGCGTTGTTTCACCCGCTCCACATACGCCACCAGATTCGCGTGCCGCTCAATCGCGGCGCGGATAGGCGTATCGAAATGCGGGCACAGACCGCTCTGCATGAAAGCAAACGCAGTTGCATCGGCGCCGCAGGGTTGCTCACCCATCAAATACGGTTTGTCGCCCAGCACGGCGGCGACAGCGTCGATCCCTTTGGCAGCGAGCAGTTCGATTTCAGCCCGCTTGTGCCGACCCATGCCTTGACCCCATAGACTGCGCTTGATCTTGCCGCGGATCATTTTGGTCAGCACCGGCCGCATCGGCCACGGTATTTTGCGAAAGAACAATGCCGGCCCCTTGGCAAAGTTTTCATCAACCATCCAGCGCGCGTCCACCACCGTCCAATACAGATTGTCTTCCAGCAGTTTTTCCACCGCCCAGGCAATGCCGCGCTGTTCTTTGCTGAGGCCGTGATCGAAATCGAATTGATGTTTTTCCTCGAGGTGCAGGCGGATGAAGGTGGAGTCTGGAATCAGTGCGCCCTCATCATGCAGATAAGGCAGTTTTCCTTTGGGCGCCCGGGGGAAACCGCGGGTGTCGGTTTGATAAGGCACCGCCGCCATTTTGAGCAGCATCTCCGCCTTGACAACGAAGGGGCTGGGATCGGGCAAACCGAATGCAGGGCCAAACGTGTAGAGCGTGATCATGGAAATCCTCCCGCTTATTCCATTGCTGCGTGGATGAAATGTTTCAATTCTAAATTCTACTGCCAACCTCCTGTGCCGGGTCGCGTGCGAGCAGCCCCTGTATCGCGGCAGCGGGGGCGATGCCGTCGAACAGCACGCGGCAGACGGCGTTGACGATGGGCATGTCGACGCCATGCTGTTGTGCAAGTTGCTGCACGCTTTGCGCGCAGTGCACGCCTTCGGCGACATGGCCGAGCTGGGCGAGAATATCGGACAGGCTCTTGCCCTCGGCCAGCAACAGGCCGACCTTGCGGTTGCGCGAGAGCGCGCCGGTACAGGTGAGGATGAGATCGCCGACACCGGACAAGCCCATGAAAGTTTGCGGACGTGCGCCCAGCGCGGCGCCGAAGCGCATGACTTCGGCCAGCCCGCGCGTGATGACTGCGGCGCGTGAATTGAGGCCGAGTCCAATGCCCTCGACGATGCCGGTGGCAATGGCGAGAATGTTTTTGACCGCGCCGCCAATTTCCACACCCACCACATCATCGGTGGCGTAGATACGCAAACGCGGGCCGTGTAAAGCCGTCACGGCGGCTTCGGCAAATGCGGCATCGCGCGTCACCAGCGTCAGCGCCACCGGCAGCCCTTGCGCCACTTCCTCGGCAAAGCTGGGGCCGGACAACGCGCCAATCCGGCTGCGTGTGCCCAGCACTTGTTCCGCGATTTGATGCGGCAGCAAGCGGCTACCCTCTTCGAGTCCCTTGCACAGCCAGATAATGCCGGCCTCAGTAGCAGTGGACAAACGTTGCAGCGTTGGCCGCAGACCCGCCACCGAAGTAGCGACGATGACCAACGCGTCGGCACCAGCGGCATGCGCCATGGCGGCGCGCCAATCAGCTGTGAATTGAAGTGTGGTGGGAAGGGTGATGTCGGGCAGGTAGCGCGCGTTGCTGCGCGTGTGCGCCAGCGTTGCCATCAGCGCGGGATCTCGACCCCACAACAGAACACGATGCCCCTGCGGCGCTTCACACAGAGATTTCGCCAACGCCGAACCCCAGGCGCCGGCGCCCAGGATGGCGATATTCATAGGCCCCACACTTCGGCCGCCTTGATGTAGCCGGACTGACCATCGCTGTGGCGCACCTTGACCCAGCCGTTCGCATCGATCTCTGCGGGTTCGGCCGGTTCCAGCAACACGCCACGATTGACTTGAAATACGCTGGCGGCAAAATCGTTGGGCGCACTGCGCACCGTAGTCGCCACGAGCGTCACCAGCGTGATTTTTTCATCGAGCGATTTGCGCTCGATCCACGCCAGAGCGCCGCTGGCATCGCGCACCTTGACCCAGGCTTCGAGCGTAACGATGGTTTGTACCGGCATACCCGCCGGCGCAATGAACAGGCGCTCGGCGCGCAAGGAAGGCGCGTCGTAGAGAATAGCGGCCTCGCTGACCGAGCGGTAGCCCGCTGCCTGTACGCCGGTGGCGCACAGGCTAGAACACACCGCCAGCAGAGCGAGGGCCGCAATGCGCATGCTAGTTGGCGTGACCGTTGGCGGCCGCCTGTTTCTCTTGCAGACGTTGCTGATAAAACGCTTCGAAGTTGATTTCCTGCAGATGGATCGGCGGGAAACCGGCGCGTTGCACCAGATCGGCCACGTTGGAGCGCAGGTAGGGATAAATGATGTTGGGGCAGACGATGCCCAGCAGCGGCTCCATTTGCTCTTCCGGCACACCGGCGATCTGGAAAATGCCGCCTTGCTTGGCTTCCACCAGGAAAGCGACTTTCTCGCCCACCTTGGTGGTGACGGTAGCCGTCACGCGCACCTCGTACATTTGCTCGTGCAGTTTTTCATTGTCGACATTGATCTGGACTTCCACCGTCGGGTTGCCCTGTTCGAGAAAAATGTGGGGCGCGTGCGGAATTTCGAGCGACTGGTCGCGCAGATAAACGCGTTGAATATTGAAAGCGGGTTGCTGGTCTGACATGTTGTTCCTTGGTTACTTACTTGCTCTGCAAGAGGGGTTGAAGTTTTCCGGTTTTATCCAGCGCCGCCAATTCGTCGAAACCGCCGACGTGGGTGTCGCCAATGTAAATCTGCGGCACCGTGCGACGGCCGGTGATACGCATCATTTCCTCGCGCCGGACCGGATCCAGGTCGACACGGATTTTCTCGATCTCAGCCACGCCCCGGCTGCGCAACAAACGTTCGGCTTGAATGCAAAAGGGGCAGACCGCCGTGCTGTACATGCGGACAGCCGCCATGGTATTCCTTTATTGACCGGCGGATTTGCTCACCGGCAAACCTGCAGCAACCCACGCAGCATGCCCCCCGGCCAGGGCGTGGGCGGCTTCGTAGCCCTGCTCCTTCAACGCTCGCACGCACGCCGCCGATCGCTGACCGGCATCGCAGACCAGCAACAGCGGCACCGATTTGTTCTTGGGCAAATCCGCCGAACCATCCTGCACGGCCTTGGCGGACACGTTGCGCGCATTCAGGATGTGCCCTTCGGCAAACCGTGCGGCAGCGCGCAGATCCAGCACCTGGGCGTTTTTGCGGTTCATCAATTGCGTCGCTTCCAGCGTGCTCAGGCCGCGGGCGCCGCCGCGCCGCAAGGTCGGCCAGGCCAGCAACAAGCCGCTGGCGAGTGCGGTCAGCAGTAACAATGCGTTTACGGGATGGGTGAAAAAAGTAACTGCGTTCATGGGTAGCCCGTCTTCAAGTGAATTCGCATTATAAAATAGCGGACAATTTCTTGTTCCTGGAGGGATCGATGATCAAACTTGTACTCTTGCGCCATGGCGAAAGCCAGTGGAATCTGGATAACCGTTTCACCGGCTGGACCGATGTGGACATCACCGAAAACGGCTGGCGCGAAGCCTGCACCGCGGGCGATTTGCTGCGCGACGAAGGGTTCACCTTCGATGTGGCCTACACCTCGGTGCTCAAGCGCGCGATCCGCACGCTCTATACCGTGCTCGACCGCATGGATGCGATGTGGATTCCGGTGGTCAAGGATTGGCATCTGAACGAGCGCCATTACGGCGCGCTGCAAGGCATGGACAAAGCCGAAACCGCCACCAAGTACGGCGAAGAGCAAGTGCTGGTGTGGCGCCGCGCCTATGCCATCGCGCCCAATCCGCTGTCGCTGGACGACAAGCGTCATCCGCGTTTCGATGCGCGCTACAAGAACCTGAAGCCGAGCGATCTGCCCGCCACCGAATGCCTGAAAGATACCGTGGACCGCGTGGTGCCCTACTGGGAAAAGGAAATCGCGCCGCAACTGCGCGCGGGCAAGAAAGTCATCATCGCTGCGCACGGCAACTCGCTGCGCGGCCTGGTTAAATACCTCGACAACATTTCCGATGACGCGATCGTCAAACTCAACATTCCCACCGCCCGTCCGCTGGTGTATGAGCTGGATGACAATCTGAAGCCAATCAAGAATTACTACCTCGGTAATCAGGCGGAAATCGAGGCAGCCATGGCCGCCGTCGCTGCACAGGGCAAAGCCAAGTAAGGATGTCCCAAAAACCGGCGCTCACGCTGCTCCTCGCGTTATGGTTTGCGCTGAGCAGCGTGTCGGCGTCGGCCGCAGCAGCAACGGTAAAAAAGAAAAAACATCCGGCAACGTCACACAAGACGGTTGCATCCCACCCTACCCATACCCGCAAGCGTAGTCCTTCTGCACCCGCAGCCCCGGCTGCCGCTGCGCAGCCCACCGCTTCGCCGGAAGAGTTGAATGCGCGGCGCGAAGAATTGCGCGCGCGGCTGGAGCAACTCAAACAAGAGATTGCCAAATCCGAGGCCCATCGCAGTGAAGCGGCCGATGCGCTGGCACAAAGCGAAAAGGCGATTTCGGATACCAACCGCCAGTTGCGCAAGCTGGAAGATCAGCAACGCGCCGTCAATACGCGTCTGGACGGTGCGCGGCAACAGCAGCAGCAGGCCACGCAAACCCTGCAACATCAGCAGGCGCAACTGGGCGAGCTGCTGCGCCAGCGCTACATGAGCGGCAGCAGCGAATCGCTGCGCCTGTTTCTCAGTGGCGGCAACCCCAATCAGGAGCAGCGCGACGCGCAATATCTGCAGTATGTGGCGCAGGGACAGGCTGATCTGCTCAAGGCCTTGCAAGCCACGCTGACCCAGTTACAACAACTGGAACAGCAACAGGCTTCGCAGCAGGCCGAACTGGCGCAGCTGCGCAAAACCCAGGAGCAACAGAAACAGCAGCTGGTGCAGGACAAGCAGTCGCGCCGCAAAACGCTCGATCAGATTGCCAGCAAGATCAAGACACAAAAACGTGAAGCGGGCGCGTTGCAACGCGATGAGCAACGGCTGGCCAACCTGGTCCAGCAGATTGCCCGCGTGCTGGAACAGCAAAAACAGCAACAGGCGCAACGCCGCGCGCAAGCCACACGCAACAACCAAACACCACAGGAAAACGTGGTGGCGCGCAACGATGCGGTGCCGGATGACGACCTGCCCGCCGGTGCCTTTGCCAAGCTCAAGGGCCGCCTGCACTTGCCGGTGCGCGGCGATGTGATCGGCCGCTTTGGCGCGTCGCGCAGCGGCGGCGGGCCGTCCTGGAAAGGTTTGTTCATCCGCGCCGAGGATGGCGCCAGGATTCACGCCATTGCCGCTGGACGGGTGGTTTTTGCCGAATGGCTGCGCGGCTTTGGCAATTTACTGATCATCGATCATGGTGGTCAGTATCTGAGCATTTATGGCAACAACGAAGCCTTGCTCAAGGAAGTCGGCGAAGCGGTGAGTCCGGGCGAAATCGTTGCCAGCGTTGGCAATAGCGGGGGAAACCCGGAAACCGGTTTATACTTTGAATTGCGTTACAAAGGCCAGCCTATTGACCCGATGCAGTGGGTGACTTTGCGGAATTAATCGTCCAAAATCGAGTCAGACCCTAGAGTTATTTCATCACGGAAAACATCAGTTTTTTGAGTGTGCTTCTTTCCCCCGTTCTCCGTGGCCCCATTTGTCTTTTTCAGAGAGTCTCATGCGTGCACAGATTAAGAATGTTGGTCTGATTGTTTTCGGCGTCGTGGCCGGAATCTTGATCAGTGTCGGAATTACCGCTGTGGCCCAGCGCGAAACCAAGTTGCCCCTGCCAATCGACGAGTTGCAGCAATTGTCCTGGGCCTTCGGCGTGATCAAGCAAAACTACGTCGAGCCGGTGGACGACCGCAAACTGATTACCGATGCCATGACCGGCATGCTCAGCGGCCTCGATCCGCACTCGGTCTATCTGGACAAGGACTCACTGAAAGAACTGGATGAAGGCATCCGCGGCGAATTCGGCGGCCTGGGCATCGAGGTCGGTGCCGAGGATGGCTTTGTCAAAGTGATTGCCCCGATTGAAGACACCCCGGCGGCCCGCGCCGGCATCAAGGCGGGCGATTTCATCGTCAAGATCGACGACACGCCGACCAAGGGCTTGCCCTTGAACGAAGCAGTCAAGCGCATGCGCGGCGAGCCCAATACCAAAATCACCCTGACGCTGGCGCGCAAGGGTGAAGAGCAGCCAATCGTCGTCACCCTCACGCGCGCTGTCATCAAGGTGAAGAGCGTGCGCTCGAAGATGCTTGAACCCGGCTATGCCTATGTGCGCATCGGCCTGTTCCAGGAACGCACGGCACTTGATCTGGCCGAACATCTGGAAAAACTCGACAAGGAAAGTCCGCTCAAGGGCATCGTGCTCGACATGCGCAACGATCCGGGCGGCGCCTTGAATGCCGCGATTGGCGTGGCCGCCGCCTTCCTGCCCTCTGACGCTGTGGTGGTATCCACCGATGGCCGTGTCGAAGGTGCGAAACAGAATTTCTATGCCCGTCCTGAATACTATCTGTGGGAACGCGGCATGACTGACTTCGTGCAGAAAGTGCCGGCGCGCGCGAAGAACGTCAAGATGGTGGTGCTGGTCAACACCGGCTCGGCCTCGGCCTCGGAAATTGTGGCTGGCGCGCTGCAGGACTACAAACGCGCTACCGTGATGGGTTCACTGACCTTCGGTAAAGCCTCGGTGCAAAGCGTGATCCGCTACAACAATGGTACCGGCATCAAGCTCACCACGGCACGGTATTACACGCCCAGCGGCCGCTCGATTCAGGCCAAGGGCATCATGCCCGATCTGCTGGTGGCGGAAACCCCGGATGGCGATGTGACCAAATTCCATCTGCGCGAAGTGGATCTGGAAAAACACCTGACCAACAAGCAGCAGGCCGAGGACAAGTCCACGCCAGCACCCAGCGCCAACGCAGAATCGGACGATAAAAAACCGGATACCAAACGCAAGGTGGCCGAGTTCGGCAGCGCCGAGGATTTTCAGTTGCAGCAAGCCATGAATCAGCTCAAGGGCTTGCCGGTGGCTGTGCTCAAACCCGACGATACGGCTGCGGTTGACGGTAGCAAGGAAAAAACTGTCAAGTAATCGGGGCGCGGGGGCCCGGCCATGAATGATGACAGCCTGCTGCGCTATTCGCGCCATCTTCTGCTGGATGGCTGGGGCGTGGAAGCGCAGCAGCGCATCACTGCTGCCCATGTGCTGATCATCGGCGCCGGCGGGCTCGGTTGCCCGGCGGCGCAGTACCTCGCTGCGGCCGGTGTCGGCACCTTGACTCTGGTCGATGATGACAACGTTGATCTGACCAATCTGCAGCGCCAAATCCTGCACACCACCGCGCGCATCGGCCAAGCCAAAGTCAACTCTGCTGCGGCCGCACTGACGGAACTCAATCCAGAAATTCAGATTCACGCCCTGGCGCAACGCGCCAGCGGCGAAGCACTTGACGCGCTCGTCGCCCAAGCCGATGTAGTGCTCGATTGCAGCGACAACTTCGCCACCCGCCATGCCGTCAATCGCGCTTGCGTGGCGGCACGCACCCCGCTGGTCTCGGGTGCCGCGATCCGCTGGGAAGGTCAACTGGCAGTATTCGATTTGCGCCGTTCGGACTCACCCTGCTACCACTGCCTGTTTCCCGAAGGCGCGAGCGTGGAAGAATTGCGCTGCGCCACCACCGGCGTGTTTGCGCCCTTGACCGGCATCATCGGCACGCTGCAAGCGGCTGAGGCGCTCAAGCTGCTGGCCGGACTGGATACGGTGTCACGCCTGCAATTGTTCGATGCGCGCAGCCATCAATGGCGCAGCATCGGCTTTACCCGCGATCCGCAGTGCGCGGTATGCAGCACTCGAGCTGGTGACTAGAATCTATTGAGATTAGAAGCGCAGCGTAAACCCACCGCCGAATTTCGTTGCACGCACATCCCCCTGAACATCGCGCCGCAGGCCGAGATCGAAATCGAGCGTGCCCTGCGGCGAGTAAATAACCCCCAGCAAAAAATAGCGCGCCGCTGCGGCGCTGCCTGTGCCGCCTTGCATACTGCCCGCATCCATCAACACGCGCCATTGACCCGTCAGTGCATACAGCGCCGCCGCCGACAGCCCGCCGATCACGGCGCGGTGATCGTCCGCCGGATTTGCACTGCGATTGCTGTTCAGCGTGACATTGGCGAGCAACATCCAGTGCTCACGCGTGTATTGGAGCAATCCGGTGAGACCCAGATTGGCGCGGCCTGCGCCCAGACCGCGCGTGTCATCGCCGGTGGGCAGGGTGAGTTCGGCTTTCGCGCCGAGCGAGATCTCGTCTTGTCTCCACGCGCGCCACTTCAAGCCCACGGCTTGATCGCCGTGACCCGCGGCAAGGCTGCGGCCACCGGCACCATCGTCATCGTCCTGACGGTTCCAGGGCAGATTGGTATATACATCAAGGGTGGCCGCTGCGCCATAGGTGAGCGTGGCATTCACTTCGCGCGTGCGGCTGCTGGTCTCGGCGATGCGGTCTTCGCTGTGCGTGCGGTCGGTGTTCAGTTCGAGTTGCCAATTGCCGGTGTGCTGCGTGCCGGTATCGTCGGTTTGCAGCGGGTGGGCGGCATACGCCAAACACGGCGCCAGCCACAGCAAAAGAATGAAGGTGAGACGGTTCATTCCAGCAACCCGAAGAAACCTCAGGCCAGCAGCTGCATTAACTGTGTTTCAAAAAACTCCGTCGGTTTTTTGGTAAAGCCGGTTTTGACAAAGCGCAACCAGCGGCCCGCCACATAGGCGACCAAAATGCTGGCGCGCGCCGCCGCGTCGGTGTCCGGTGGCAAGGGTTGCTGGCTTTGCGCCAGACGCAGGCTTTGCTTGAGCGACACTTCGATGCGGTCGAACAATTGATTCATGCGTTCCTGCAGACGTTCGTTCTCGTGCACCAGCGCATCGCCCACCAGCACCCGCGTCATGCCGGGATTTTTTTCGGCGAAGTTGAGCAGCATGCGCACGATTTGCTGTGCCTGTTTCAGGCCATTGTCTTCGCTGCCGGTGATCTGGTTGATCAAGCCGAAAATCGTGGTTTCGATGAATTCGATCAAGCCCTCGAACATTTGCGCCTTGCTGGCGAAATGCCGGTACAGCGCGGCTTCGGACACATCCAGCCGAGCAGCCAGTGCGGCTGTCGTGATTTTTTCCCCACGCGGGTCTTCCAGCATGGTGGCCAGGACTTGCAGGATCTGATGTTTGCGTTCACCGGGTTTGCTCATTTTTCGGCTCTTTTCTAAGTGAAAGTCGCATCAGCGACCCGATCTTTTCCCCTCGCCCTCTGGGAGAGGGGGAAGGGGTGAGGGAAACGGGCATGGCGCGGTTTTCATTTTCCGGGTTGGTTCAAAACATGCCCGTTATTGGAATGATCGGAGTGCGCGCCAGCGCTGCGACAGTGCGGACACCGATTGTATTTTAAGATCGACATACTGCGGGCGATTTTGCGGATGATTTTTTTGCTGCAGGCCGGGGACATCGGGCCGCAGCAGCCGGGTAACCCAGACAGTCGCCATCCCGCACGCCTTGGCGCAGCGCAAGTTTGCCAGCGTGTCCTCGACCAGAATGCAGCGCTGCGGCCGCACCCCTTCGCGGCGCACAATGGCGCGCAGCATGGCGCGCGAGGGCTTGGGCCGATACTGGCCAAACAAGCGCATCTGTTCCACGGCATAACTGCGCTGAAAATGGCGGTCGATGCCCAGATGCTGCAGGATCGCGCGCGCGTAACGTTGCGGCGCGTTGGTCAGCAGCACCTTGCGTCCCGGCAGCCGTGCAAACAACTGACGCAGCCCGCGCTCGGCGCGCACCATGCTGCCCAGATCGTCGAATTGATGGGTGTGGTGCAGAAAGTGATCGGCGTCGATGGCGTGGTGACGCAGCAATCCCAGCAGCGTTGCACCGTAGCGCTGCCAGTAGTGCATCCGTAAAGCGCTGGCCGCCACAGGGTCGAGCGCCAGATGCTGTGCGATATAGTGCGTCATCGATTGATTGATGTGCGGAAAGATCGCGTGCCCGGCGTCGTGCAGGGTATTGTCCAGATCGAACAGCCAGACAGGAGTGGAGCGAGATGTTGCAATCATGGCGCAGGAAAATTCGGGCAGCGGCCATTGTAACGGCATGCTTGTGCCTGCTGGCCGCGTGCAGTCCGCGCTTCGATTGGCGCGAAATTGCCAACAGCGAAGCAGGCTATGCCGCCCTGTTCCCCGCGCGTCCGGCGCTCGTCACACGAACCTTGCCGCACGGCGCGCAAACCCTCACGCTGACCTTGCAGGCGGCCCCCGTGGGACAGCGCTATTTTGCGGTCGGCAGCGCGCCCCTCCCTGCCACCACTGAAGCTGCACTGTTCTGGCAAAGTCAGCTTGAAGCCGCTTTGCTGAGCAACCTTGACGCCCAGGTCACACAAGCCCATGCCCCGCAAGCGCCGGTGCTACGCGATATCAGCGCCAGCGGTACCCTGCGTGCACAGCGTGGCGACGCAGCGGGCGTACCCGCGAAATTGCGCGCGCGCTTCTACCTGCATCACGATCGTCTCTATGAAGTTTTTGTGATGGCGCCTGCCGCAGAATGGGACGACGAAGCGGTGGAAACCTTTTTCACGGGGTTCAAGCTGCTGGATCAACAATCCTGAGCTTAGTGCTGCGCCAGTGCGCGGCGGTATTGAATCGCTTCACCGATATGGCTGGCACTCAGGCTGACCGCCGCTTCCAGATCGGCAATCGTGCGCGCGAGTTTCAGGATGCGGTGATAGGCGCGCGCTGACAGACCCAGTTGATTGATCGCCGAGCGCGCCAATTTCTCGCCCGCCGCGTCGGGCTGTGCATGCTGTTCCAGTTCACCAGGTTCCAGGTGCGCATTCAATTTGTCTTGCCGCTGCAGTTGCAGGGTTTGCGCCTGTGACACCCGCGCGGCGACGGCGGCTGTGGCTTCGCCCGGTGCAGCATGCAACAGTTCTGCTTCGCTCAGATTCGGCACTTCGATGCGAATGTCGATGCGGTCCAGCAGCGGCCCGGAAATTTTTCCCTGATAGCGCGCCACCTGATCGGGTGTACAGCGACAGCGTGGCTGCCCCAGATAACCGCAGGGGCAGGGATTCATCGCCGCCAGCAGTTGAAAACGCGCCGGAAACTCGGCCTGCTGGGCCGCGCGCGAAATGGTGATGCGACCCGACTCCAGCGGTTCGCGCAAGACTTCCAGCACACGCCGGTCGAACTCGGGCAATTCATCGAGAAACAGAACGCCATGATGTGCGAGCGAAATTTCGCCCGGTCGTGGCGTACCACCACCCCCCACCAGGGCCACGGCCGACGCTGTGTGGTGCGGATTTCTCAGCACGCGCTGACGCCAGCGCTGCGCATCGAACGCCCCGGTCAGGCTCAGCACCGCCGCCGATTCCAGCGCCTGCCGCTCATCCAGCGGCGGCAGCAGACCGGCGAAACGTTGCGCCAGCATGGACTTGCCGGTGCCTGGCGGGCCCAGCATCAGCAGATGATGGCCGCCCGCCGCCGCGACTTCCAGCGCCCGGCGCGCCTGCATTTGCCCCTTGACCTCGGCCAGGTCGGGATAATTGGGCAAGATATTTCTCACTTCAGCCTGGAAACGTTGCAAACTCTTTTCCGCCGGATTCAAACCGGCAGTGAAATGCGCCGCCACCTGCAACAGACTGGCCGCCGGATAAATTTCCGCCGCCTGTACCAGTGCGGCCTCGGCGGCATTCTCTTGCGGCAAGATCAAACGTCGCGGCGCGTTGCTGCGCGTCAGCGCCAGCGCAATCGGCAACACGCCGCGCGTGGGCAGCAGCGCGCCAGTGAGCGAAAGCTCGCCGATGAATTCATAGGCGGGAAATTGTTCGGCCGAGATTTGACCACTGGCAGCGAGTATGCCCAGCGCAATCGGCAGATCAAAACGGCCCGATTCCTTTTGCAGATCAGCGGGCGCAAGGTTAACCGTGATGCGCTTGGCGGGAAAATCGAAACCTGAATTCTGGATCGCGGCACGCACCCGGTCGCGCGCCTCCTTGACCTCGGTTTCCGGCAAACCAACGATAGTGAAGGACGGCAGCCCATTGGCCAGATGCGCCTCCACACTCACCAACGGCGCCTGCATTCCTGTGAGCGCGCGGCTGTGCAGAACCGCGAGCATGTCAGGTCGCAGGCACGCGTGGCGTGCCTCCGATCTCACCCTCTCCCTCTGGGAGAGGGCCGGGGTGAGGGAATGCGGCACTTGGTTTTAAGCGCCGCATCAGTCTTTTTGTTCCAGCTCAGCGACGCGCGTCTCCAGGGCCTGAACCTGGCTGCGCAGCCGTTCGACCAACTGACGCTGCAGTTCAAACTCTTCGCGGGTCACCAGATCGAGCTTGCCGAAACTCTGTTGCAACAGAGCGCGCAGGTTTTTTTCGATGTCTTGCGCCGGTGTGTTTTGCAGTGCTGCGCTGATGCGCTGCTGAATTTGCTGCAAAAAATCCAGTGGCGATGCTTTGGTATCCATGTTCCCCCCGTTGGCTGCCAGCCCTGATGTGGGTTGAGTGTAGCACGGGGCATTGCAGGAAAACGACAGATTGATGCACCACTTTGGTGTAAATAAAAAATAATGCACCAGAATTGAAAATTGCTGCTTTGCACGATTCCCTTTATGGGACGCCAAACCGTAAGATTGCAGCATCCGAGACCTGCATTTTAGTTGGCATACAAGATGCAATAAAAGAGTTCCGGTATCCGCATTTTTTGTTTGGCTTCCTTCAACACTTGATAAGAGATCAGGAGAATCACCATGAAACGTTCCATTCTTTCCGCGCTGGTACTGGCGGCCCTCGCGGCCCCGGCTGCGCTGATGACCACCAGCGCCTATGCTGATGATGCTGCCGCAGCACCACCGCCGTCCCCATTTACCGGCAACATGACGCTGGCATCCGAGTATCTGTATCGCGGCATCGCGCAAACGCGCGGCAAACCGGCCCTGCAAGGCGGGTTTGACTATGCCCACAGCAGTGGTTTTTATGTGGGTACCTGGGCATCCACCATCAGCTGGATCGGTGATGCGACTGCGGGTGCAAGCGCCCCGCTGGAAATTGACCTCTATGGTGGCTTCAGAGGCAGCTTTGGCGGTAGTGACTTGGGTTACGACGTAGGTGTGTTGACCTATAACTACCCCGGTAGCGGCAAACCGACCGGTAACGCCAAGCCCGACACAACCGAGATTTACGCCGCGCTGAGCTGGACATGGCTGTCCGTGAAATATTCCCGCTCGACCGGCAGCTTGTTTGGCTGGGTCACGGCCAGCGGCGATAAAACCAGTGGTTCGGGCTACCTCGAAGTGAATGGCACCTGGGATCTGGGTAACGGTTGGGGTCTGACCGCGCACGGTGGCCATCAAACAGTCAAGGGTCTTAGCGACGCTTCGTATAGTGACTACAAAATTGGCGTGACTAAGGACGTTGGTTTTGGCACACTCGGCCTGGCCATGTCCGGCACCAATGCCAAAGACAACTGTAGTGGCGCTGCGGCTGCGACGGCGTCGGATGTCTACTGTTTTGTCAATAACAACGGCACGAACGCCTATTCGTCCGGCAAAACCCGCGCCGTGTTGACCTTTGGCAAGACGTTCTAAGTTTGGGTAGACTGGGGTGGTCTGTTTTTTCAGGCGCCCCATATTTTCAATAACGAGAGGCAAACATGAAACTGATCACAGCAATCATCAAGCCGTTCAAGCTCGACGAAGTGCGTGAAGCCCTGTCCGGTATCGGCGTGCAAGGCATCACGGTGACTGAAGTCAAGGGTTTCGGACGGCAAAAGGGTCACACCGAGCTGTATCGCGGTGCTGAATATGTGGTGGACTTCCTGCCCAAAGTGAAAATCGAAGCAGCCGTTGACGACGGTCTGGTCGAGCGTGCGATCGAAGCGATCGAAAACGCGGCCCGCACCGGCAAGATCGGCGACGGCAAGATTTTTGTTTTTGATGTCGAACAGGTGGTCCGTATCCGTACCGGTGAAACCGGCAAGGACGCCCTATAACAATCGCGAGGCACTCATGAAAAAATTTATCGCAAAAATGTTTGCGTCGATGCTGGTCGTCGGTGCGCTGGGATTTTCGGCTACTGCTGTTTACGCCGATGAACCAACCGCCGCGCCTGCTGCCGCAGCACCCGCCGCCGCTCCTGCTGCGGCCCCTGCTGCTCCTGCTGCTGCGCCCGCTCCGGTTCCCAACAAGGGCGACGTGGCCTGGATGAGCGTTTCCACCCTGCTGGTGCTGATGATGGCTGTTCCCGGCCTGGCCCTGTTTTACGGTGGTCTGGTCCGCAGCAAAAACATGCTGTCGATCCTGATGCAAGTGTTCGTTATATTCTCCCTGATCTCCGTGCTGTGGTGCATTTATGGCTATAGCCTGGCATTCACGGAGGGCAATCAGTACATCGGTGGCTTCAGTCGTCTGTTCCTGAACGGCATTTTCGATCCGGCTACGGGCAACTTTTCCACCGCAGCCACCTTCAGCAAGGGCGTCGTCCTGCCTGAACTGACCTATGTGGCTTTCCAGGCAACCTTCGCCGCCATTACCGTGACCCTCATCGTCGGCGCTTTTGCCGAACGCGCCAAGTTCTCGGCCGTGCTGTTGTTCTCGGTACTGTGGTTTACCTTCGCCTATCTGCCGATCGCGCACATGGTCTGGTTCTGGGCGGGTCCCGATGCCTATACGTCGGCAGATGTGGTTGACAAGGTTAACGCCACCGCTGGTCTGGCCTGGCAGTGGGGCGCGCTGGACTTCGCGGGTGGCACCGTGGTGCACATCAACGCCGGTATCGCTGGCTTGGTGGGTGCTTACGTGATCGGCAAGCGCATCGGCTACGGCAAGGAATCGATGGCACCGCATAGCCTGACCATGACCATGATCGGCGCTTCGTTGCTGTGGGTGGGCTGGTTCGGTTTCAATGCCGGTTCCGCACTCGAAGCCGGTAACTCTGCCGCCTTGGCCTTCATCAACACCTTCTCTGCTACCGCCGCTGCTGTGATCTCGTGGACCTTTGCCGAATGGCTGCTCAAGGGCAAGCCTTCCATGCTGGGTGCCGCATCCGGCGCTGTCGCTGGCTTGGTGGCGATTACGCCTGCAGCCGGTAACGTCGGCATGATGGGCGGCATCATCATCGGTCTGCTGGCTGGTGTGGTCTGCCTGTGGGGTGTGAACGGTCTGAAGAAACTGCTCGGCGCAGATGACTCGCTGGATGTGTTCGGCGTGCATGGCACCGGCGGTATCCTCGGCGCACTGTTGACCGGCGTGTTCAACTCGCCGGCCCTGGGCGGCCCTGGCTTCGTCACTGACTGGGTCAAGGGCACGGTCACCACCGCCGCCGAATACTCGATCAGTGGCCAGTTGCTGATTCAAGCCAAGGCGGTTCTGCTTACCTTGATCTGGTCCGGTGTTGTAGCGTTCATCTCGTACAAACTGGTTGACATGGTCATCGGTCTGCGCGTGTCGGAAGAAGAAGAGCGCGAAGGTCTGGATATCAGCTCGCACGGCGAGTCTGCCTACCATTCCTGATTCAAACTCCTGAAATTGCCCCCTCCACAGAGGGGGCTTGCAAAGGCGCTGACCGGTTTTCCGGCAGCGCCTTTTTTACTGCAAGCTGCTCGGTGACGACCGCTGTCCGATTTATCAGGAAAGGTACAATAAGGCGGCGGAAACAGAAATAAAGAGATCGCAATGGGAGAAAAAATACGTTATCTAGGCTGTGATGGGTTAGGTCCGAAAGAGATCACCCTGATCAAGTCGATGCTGCGCTTGTTTGAAGGCAAGACGCAGGGACGCTGGCAATTTTCCGAGCAGCAGCCTTTCGATGCGCTGCTGGTACCGGATGGCCGCACGCTGGGCGCCGATGCCGAAACGGAACATGAATCGCTGTTCATTCGCACGGCGCTGGGGCATGTGCACATCGACAACCCCAATACCGAAGAACGGCGGCGCAACAAGGCCTTTGTGTTGCGGCCGATCCGCGCGCTCACGCTGCTGGAAAAGCTGAACCAGATCAGTGTCATGCTCGACGATGAGGAAACGCAACAGGCGCTGCGCGAGCAAGGCTGGGGCGATATGCGCAACTGGCGCGAGCAGCTCTTCGAATGGGGCCGGACCGGTGACAGCTTCATGGTGGACACGACCCTATGCAAGTTCGTCATCTTCCCGCAAGCGCGGCGCTTCCTGTGCGAAAAGAGCGACGCCTCCGCGCGCGACCTGGCCGCCGCCAAGATCCGCCGCTACGAACGCATCGACCCGGAACGCGCCACCGACATCTTGCGTACCAAACGCACCGAGTCGCTGGCGTGGCTGGGCTGGCATACCGGGCACTATGGCGACGGCCGTTTGCTGCCGGTGTTCGACGAGGAAAAAAATTTCAAATTGCAACGCTGGCCCGATTTCGGCTCACTCGATCACGAAGCGATTTATGTCCCGATCGCCGGCATCCTCACCCAGCGCGTGGTTTCCCTCGGCCAGCTGCGACAGATGGGCAACTTTCCGCCGGAAGTGTTGCATCGTTTTCTCAATGCCGCGTTACTGACCGGCTATCTCGAATTTGTCAGCGAACGTTCAGGCGGCTGGCTGTTCGGCCGCCGTTCGGAAAATTCAAGCGAACGCCTCGGCATGTTCGCGCGCATCCGCCAGAAACTTGGGCTGTGACGTGGAGCACAACGGCGCCTACAAAATTGTTTTCTCCGGCAGCATGGGCGCCGGCAAAACCACCGCCATCGGCGTCGTCAGTGACATCCCGCCTATCATCACCGATGTGATGAACACCGACACTACCCAGCACACCAAAGCCACCACCACCGTCGGCATCGACTACGGCGAAGTCGATCTGGGCCAGGGCGAAAAGCTCTTGCTCTTCGGCACGCCCGGTCAGGAACGCTTCGACTTCATGTGGGAAATTCTTGCGCGTCGCGCGCTCGGCATCATCCTCCTCGTCGACAATAGCCGCCCCGATCCGATGGCTGACATGAACCGCTTTCTGGATGTGTTCGCACAATTCAGCGAAGAGGGCGCCATCGTCATCGGTATCGGCCGCACCGAAGGCCACCCCAAACCGGGCGTCGAGGACTATCATCGCGAAGTCGAAAAACGCAAACTCGTGCTGCCCGTGTTTGCGGTCGATGTGCGGCGCAAGAAGGATGTCAAACTCTTGCTCAACGCCATGCTCAGCACACTCGAAGCGCGCGAACGTTAACCGTGTCAACACACTGCAACTGAACTCATCATGAAACTCAGCCGTACCAGCCAAGCCGTGTTTGATTCTTTGCTCAAAGACCTGCTCGAAAAAGCCAGCGGCCTGCAAGCCGCATCGATCTCCAGCATCGACGGTTTTCAAATCGCCATGGCACCCGCCACGCACGGCCGCACCACCGGAAAAATGGCCGCCATGAGCAGCTCCCTGCACGCACTCGGCCAAGCGCTCACGCGTGAAGCCAAATGCGGTCACTGCCGCAGCCTGGCTGTGCAAGGCGACAAAGGCTTTGCCATCGTCATCGAAATCCCCGGGCAGAATCCGCCGCTGCTGCTCAACCTCATCACCCATGCAGATTCCGATCTCGCCCGCCTCCTGCAAGTTGCGCAGGCTTGCGCCAAACGCATCGCCGATAAGCTCGCGCTGATGCAGTAGAGCAATCAATAGTTGCCGGCAAAGACTGCGTGACACAGGCAGCGCGCAAGCCGCTTGCTGCCTTGCTTCCAAGGCATCCACAGAAAAATTCTGTCGGCCTGGGCCGACAGAATTTTATTGCGCGTCCACGAAAATGCGCGGGCAAATGTTGTAAACTCCACGCACTTGTCAGCGCATCGCAATTTCTTTTTTGTTCTTGCTTGAGACGAAAATAGAAATCAAAAGAATGCGCGCCAAACGATCCATGCAGAATAATTTGTCGCAACCTGTCGCGGTTTGTGCAGCCCTGATTTATAAACCGTCACGGAGTTGAAACGGCGCATTCTCAAAAATGCGCCCGCGCTCCAAAGCTTTTTGTCTGGAGATCGACAATGCATCACAAGCTCGCCCATCCCACCGATTACAGTTACACCATCGAACATGGTGTCGTCTGCGTTGTTGATCATGCGCCGGTACGTTGCGTGACCGACGATGTCGAAAACATCATCGCCCACCTCAAACGCGTCAATGTCGACCTCACCGCCGCACCGCTCATCTACCGCAATACGCTAGGCATCTGGCACCAGATCGCCATCAAGGATGGGCAGTTCGATGGCTTCTGGGCCATCGGCGAACGCAACAAGGCCGTCGCCATCGGCACCGTCTATCCCGGGTTTGAATTGGCCGCCTCCATTGTGGATCTGATGGAAGAAGACATGCCAGCAGTGCATTATCTCGGCGAAAGCGTTACTTCATAAGCCCGACTGAACGCAGTGCGCTGGTCGGCGCAGTGACACATGCCATTGGGAACACGTTTGCGGCCAGGCTTGCGCCGCGCCCTCGCAAAAGCAATATCACTTACGCATGCATACTTTCCATGCGCCGCCTGATTTCATCCTTCGACACATCTTCCTTGTGCGTGGCAAGCGTCCAAACATGGCCGAAGGGATCTTCGAGGGTTCCGCAGCGGTCGCCATAGAACTGATCCTGCACCGGGCGCTGCGCTTTTGCCCCGGCCTTCACCGCTTGCGCAAAGCGCGTATCGACATCTTCCACGTAGACCAGCATGCTGACTCCCGCCGCACCGGGTCTGGCGGGCCCCAGGCAGCCCATCTCAGGATGTTCGTCGGCCAGCATGACGACTGAATTACCGATCCTGATTTCAGCGTGACCGATCTTGCCGCCGGGTTCATCAAAGCGCATTATTTCTTCGGCGCCGAATGCCTTGCCGTAAAACTCCAGCGCCCGTGCGGCGCCCTTGACGACCAGATAGGGAGTGACGGAATGATAGCCGTCAGGTATAGGTTTCGCAGCCATGGTTGCCTCCATGAAAATTAAAGATCGATCATCATTTCGAACCCACCATAGATCATGCGCTTGCCATCAAATGGCAGCTTCGCCGGATCCATCATATCGGCCATGCGCGGATCACTCATCACCTTGTCGTTGACGGCATCCCGCTGCGCGCGCGATTCGTACACGATCCACGAAAACACCACCGTCTCATCGTCTTTCAAATCCACGCTTTGCGGAAACGAAGTCCACTTGCCGGGCTTCACATCATCCGCAATGCACTCGCGAAATTGCAGCGCCCCATGCTCGCGCCAGATCGCGCCGCACTTCTCCGACATCGCACGATAAGCATCGATATTTTTCTTGGGAACCGGAACAACAAAACCATCGACATAAGCCATAGCATCCTCCCTCAGTCGTCAATCTGTTGAACATGAATGGATGGCCTCGCATCCACCCGTCCAGATTAGCCAGGGTCGGCGAGAAAACAAGTGCGGATATTTAATGCGGCAGATCCTTATACGCCACACGCGATTCAAATAAATGAATCTCCGCATGTCGATAGCGCGTCAAATTCGCCACCGCTTGTCCGGCCGGGTCGATGAAGTTGACGAAACACAGCACCGCCACCGCACGCCGTGCTTGCGCAGGCAGCGCCACTTGCTCAATCACAACACCGGGCGGCACTTGCAGCGACACTACATCAATCTGCCTGCCAAGGCCGCCAAGCAGCGCCGCCTTTTTCTCAAACCACTCCGCGCCACTCTTCGGCAATGTGGCAATCGCCGTCTTGTCATACACAAACACCAAGTCCAGTGATGTTGCAGTGGAATTGTTTGCTGCCACGTCGGCAGTCACACGGACAGAACGCAGTGCGCTGGCCGGCTCAGCAGCGTGAGCAATCGGGGTCAGCAGCAATAGGATGGAGAGGATCAGTTTTTTCATTGGGAGGAATCTACTCCATGTTCATGATGTGATATTGAAAGACCCGATGCTTGCTCGCCACGAAGCTACGTTGCTCTCTGGTTTGAGTTAATCATTATCTTACTGGTATGCATATAAGCCGATTCTGACCCCGCCCGCTGCCTTTGCTTTTCTAAAATTGAGCAAGGATCAAAATTCTTCCGCAACAAACTCTGAGCCCGGCAGCAGCATAAGGTAGGCACTCGAAGTGAAATACCGCAAGACCATGATTGGCGTCGGCGTTTTCGCTGCCGTCATTGCAGGCATCGTTGCCATTCTGGCCGTGGTCGGCTTGAACTGGCTGCGCGGGCCCATTGAACGGCATGTGTATGACAAGACCGGACGCCATTTGCAGATCGAAGGCGACGTCAGCGTCAAGTGGGGTTGGCCGCCGTTGATTCATATCGGCAGAATGCGCTACGAAAACCCGGAGTGGTCGCAGGAAGCGCAGATGGGAACGGTGGAAGTGCTGGAGTTTGCGCCTCATCTGCGTTCACTGTTTGGCGGTCACATCGTACTCGAACGTTTGCGCGTGGTCGGCCCCGATGTGGTGCTGGAACGCACGCGAGACGGCAAGCGTAACTGGGTGTTTGCCAAATCGGATGACTACCGCGCATATACACCGGAAATCCGCATGCTGACGCTGGAAAACGGCGTGGTGCGCGTGCGCGATGAATTAGAAAATATTGAAGCGCGTGCCGAGGTGAGCACGACCGACACATCAGCCAGTCCCGCAACAAACCCCGCAGAAAACCCACTACCCACGGCAATTACTTTCACCGGAAAATATCAGGATCTGCCGTTCTCAGGCCAGGCGCACACCGGCAGCGTGATGGCGTTGCAGCATTCGAACGTGGCGTTTCCATTGCGCGTGCAAGGCAAAATCGGCGAGACGGCGTTCGATGCCGACGGCAGCTTTACCGATCTGCTGCAATTGAAAGGTGTCGATGCACGCGTGAAGATTTCCGGGCCGGATGCATCCAAACTCTATCCCCTGTTGCCGGTGGTGCTTCCACATTCGCCGCCTTTTTCAATCGAAGGCCGTCTGCGTAATCAACACGATGCGCAATATTCCTATGAAGAGTTCAAGGGCTTGCTCGGCGGCAGCGATATCGCCGGCTCGGCAATCTTCACGCACAAAAAACCGCGTTCACATCTGGCCGCCAACTTTCACAGCCGGATACTCGACCTGAAGGATCTCGGGCCGATGATTGGCCTGCAAACCAGTGGCGCGGCGGATGCGGGACGAGGAGCGATTGCCAGCCAGACAGAAAAGCGGGTCTTGCCCCCGGACGCCAGAGTCTTGCCGGACAAGCCTTTTCGCCTGGAGCGCTTGCGCGCGATGGACGCGGACGTGACGATCAAGGCCGAACAGGTGCGGCGCCCCGCAGCGCTTGCGCTGGAACACCTGGAGGCGAAACTGAAACTGGATGACGCAGTGCTGACGCTGGAACCGTTGAACTTCGGTTTTGCGGGCGGCAACATTCTGTCGAATATTCAAATGAATGCACGCCAGGATCCCATCCACACGCAAGCCACGATTTCGTTGCGCTCGGTCAAACTCAAGCAACTGCTGCCCACCGTCAAGCTGATGCAGGAAAGCGAAGGCGCGCTGGGTGCGCAGATGAAAATTTCGGGGCACGGTAACAGCCTCGCGCGCACACTGGCCACCGCCGATGGCGAAGCGCACTTTGCAACCTCGGGTGGAGCGATGTCCAACATTCTGATCGAGTTCATGGGGCTGGATGCCGGCGAGATCATCAAGTTCAAGTTAACCGGCGATCGCCAGACCGCCATCCGCTGCGGCGTGGCGTCGTTCGTTCTGAAGGATGGCGAGGCCACCGCCCAGACGCTGGTGTTCGATACCAACGATACGCGCATCGATGGCAGCGGCCAGATCGATTTGCGCGACGAGCAATGGAATCTGTTGCTCGAACCGCACCCCAAAGATCGCAGCATTCTGGTGTTGCGCAGCCCGCTGCATATTGTCGGCACCTTTGCTCATCCGGCAGTGAAGGTGGACAAGGAAGGATTGCTCAAGCGCGCCGGCGGCGCCCTCGTGCTCGCACTGGCCAATCCGCTGGCGGCCTTGCTGCCGTTGATTGAAACCGGCACCGGCACGGATGCCAACTGCAAGCAATTGCTGGCATCGGCGCAACCCGCGCAACGCGAAGAGCGCAAGCCTCCGGTCAAGCCGTCCGGCAACGCTGGATCAGCTCCATAAAAAATGGTGGCCGCAATTTAAAAGACCCTGCGCATTTGCAAAAAAAAACAAATGCACTCCGGTACTTTTGATCTGCTGATTAGCGCCAGTCGACGGTTCCGAAGCGCTGATGACTAAGCAGCGTGTAGTAAATTCCGATCGTGCCGCGCGTCTGAGTCTGATCGGCAAGATTAGGATAGCTGGCATCGCGGCGCGACCAGAGATAGCGCAGTGAAATGGCATGTTGTTGATGCACCCGCAGCGTGAATGAGAGATCGACACGGGCGATGTTATCGTAGCCTTTGCCGGCAACTCCGCCGACGAAATAGTCACGCGCCGTTAAATCAAGTGAGGCCCGCTCGCCCAGAATCAGGCGCAAGGCGAGAAGTGCTTGCGGCGTTCTGCCGTAATGGTAGTCCTGGTCGCTAGTGCCACGCATTGTGCCGACGGCAGAGTAGCCGAGTCCCAGCATGCCGGTTCCCTGCAAGACGATAGCGTCCGACAGCCAGCATTGTGCGGTGGTGCCGAGCGATAGGGCGGTCGTTGAGATGCGGAAGATTTGTGGCGAGATGTAATCATAGCTGCCATAAAATCCCCACACGCCACGATAATTATTACCGACCGCATAATCAGTGCCCACCAGCAACCCACGGACCATGATGTTTTCAAAGATATTGGCGCTGGAACCGGTAGTCTGAAAACTAAAATAATCGAACGGGCGCGTATAGGTGTACCCCGGTTTTCCCGGCAGCCCGTATTCCATGGAAAAATCCGCGAGCACTTCGTTGCGTTTCACCTGGGTTGAGTTACCTTGCTCATTTTGCAGCGTGCCGCTCAAGCCGAGATGCAGACGCGCGAAATAGGCCGGATCTCCACTGGCAAAGATCGGTTTGAAACGGTCGCCAAAAGCCAGTCGATTGAAACCCATCGACGGAGAAATAACCGCTGCTGTTGTTTCGCGCCAGAACGGTGTCATATCGCTGCGTTCCAGCACCAGATTGGCCATGCGGAATAGCGCCTCACCCAGGAAGGTGCCGCCGACGCCGGTGGCGATCTGGTCGTTTTTCGAAGGCGGTGTGCGCTCCCCGGCAATCTCCCATGCGGCGCTACCGGCAAAGCTGTAGCCCAGCGACTCCCAGTAATTCAGGCCCGCCGAACGTGCAAAACCGTGATACATCGATCCTTGATAGGGATGGAGGAACTGGTTGATTTTGAAGGGATCGTTGTCGACCACCCAACCGTTGCGCAAGTTGTGCCGGATGGTCGACAGGTTGGATTTGTAATCGTCGTCGATAAAGTGCCGATTGAACTGATTCAGCAGAAAGTCATAACCCAGAATTTCAGCAGCGGGGATCGCGTAGCTTTTGGATGATTCTATTTCCGCCAATTTAGGCAGGGATGAATTGTCTGCAGCGCATGCTCGATGGGGTGTGATGAGGCCAAGCATACAGCCCATGCTGACCAGCGCGATGCGGAATCGACTGTTAGAAACTGCTTCCCTCATGGCAGCCCCCGGCCGATTTCTGAGATTGGGTCAGTTGTGTCCCAACGTTCTCACAAGAGACCGATGTAAGTTAATGATTTACTCACGTGACTTGTCTTGAACGAGCGATTGAAGATTGTAGTCGAGTAGATAGCTATCCTTAACTTCAGATTCTGGCTTGGCTTTTGATTATTGTTTCATCATTTCCATAAATCAAGTACTTCGAAGGTGCCCTGCGGGGGAGGCATCCCGCAGAGCACTTTTTCTATAGGTTTCGAAAGGTATCGGGGGTACCTTTGATCTTATGCCCGGCTTCTTTGGAAAATGTGGTCTGCCCCCCCGATTATTTGTAATCAAAGACTCTGCGCATTTGCAAAAAAATATACTCCGGTACTTTTGATCTCCTGACTGTGGTGACTTTATTAATTCTTAATTTCTAGTAGAGAAGCAATTTCGCTGACCATAGCAGCACCAGTTGAAGTCAGATCGCCGGCGATGTTTAATCGATAATGATAAAACTTCGCGCCAGTCGCGATCGAGCCTATATATTCCATACCGGCATCGTTGTTTAGGGCAGGCGATATCCAGACTCCCACTGGCGCGCGAAGGGCGACGACATGGCTGATGACCTGATACCGATCAGTTTCCTCAATTCTCGACTTGTATTTGATCTCGCCGATACCGAGCACCCTGTTGCTCTTTCGGAAAATTAGGTCCGGCTTGATGGGAAAACGTTTATTGTCAAGAAAGAGCGGGTGCTGGTGCCGCGATATGTTGCCGTCTAGAACTGCTATTTCTCGTTCCCGAAGAGCTATCCGAAAGGTATTGCGAACGAAGCTTTCGAAAATGCTGTCCAACGAAAAGAGAAACGAGGGCATTTTGCTGCCCTGTGCTTCATAAGAGAACCCGACTTTTGTGAAGCCTAAAAGCACTGCATATGTAGTGAGGGCGCCGAGATATGCATCCCGAACCCATATAGGTAATGAGGTGGTAAGCGCGTGATCGCCGAACTGCATCCGCGCTGGCGTCACCGAGTGCAATGCATTTAACGCTCCCATGAGCAGGCGTCGTTCGTTTTGCCAGCGGTCATTTCGTGGCATCACGCGCATAAAAGCGACGCAGGCTGACTTTATCAATCCGTTGGCATAGAGGTTTGCCGAAAATGCAAAAGCATCGGACGCCACGCTCACGTCATCCCCTCTTGATAGGTGGTTCGCGACAGTTCTACCGAAATTGACCTTTGGCCTGAAATGCCCTCTATAAGATTCTTGATAGTAGCCCCGTGCTACACCCCCAGTCAGAATTTCGCGGAGGTAGTGGCAAAAGGCTCGGGCGAGCAATTGATGAGGTGCCGAGACATTTTCGGTTTCATATGACCGTAGCACTGGCAATACCCGGTCATAGGTTTCGTCGGCGACTGCCAGCATTCCCCATAGATTTTTGAGCGGAAACTTTGGTCGAAGGTTGAGAGCAATACCAGTCGTCAGGGGCAGATAACCGATCAGGCCTAGTGCCCTCAGTTCGACTCCTGAAACCACTTCGCGCAGATCTACAGCAGACAGATCACGAGTTTCAGGCAGTAAAAGCGACTGTCCCCGGGAATCAAATAACTCATCTCTAGGAAAGATGCGAGCTTCCCGTTCATGCAGGTCGATGATGCGCGTATGCCCGACCTGAAGAGCGGCCAAGGCTAAGCTCCTGGAGTGGCGAGAGACGGATTGCCCACTTGATCAACATCATCCCTAGTTTTTAGCAACAACTCAATGTCGGCCACCGTTGCCTCAAAGGCTGGCCGATCATGAATAAATGCTCGCCGAAGAGCGAGACGGACACGCCCGATCCAAACTGCAGCCAAATCATCTATCGACCGAACCCGAAGGAAATTGGTGTGACCGAAACCGTGAGGGAACGCTTGGTTCAGGATTGTGAATACCTGCACAGTTCGATTGACTATCCCTTCTTCGACTTTTTTGTCTTGCAAATAGCTTTTGAGAAAGACGCCATCAGGCTCAAGTTCGATAACCCAAAACCGGCGTAGTAACGCGTCGTCCAGATCAGTCACGGAACGGTCGTAAGGATTAGCGGTGGCAACAATGATCAGATTCTTTGGCAGCATCGCAGGCTTGCCGGAGAACGGCAAAATGAACTCACGCCCACGGTAATCCACTTCCAGATATGTGAGGACCTCACCGAATATTCGTGCTACGTCTCCACGATTTAGTTCGTCGATAACAGCAACGTAATTGTCCTCTGGATTTCCGGCAGCTAACTTAGCAAAATTTAAAAATAGTCGCGACGCGAGGTCATACTTAACCCCTGAACCATCAGCCGACTGGATCGGACGAAAGCCTTCAATGAAGTCGTCGTAGCCGATAGCTGGATGAAACTGTAGAAAAAGGATTTTCGCGCTGTCGTCTTTGGTAAGACTCTTAGCCAGCGCGCGAGCGTAGCTTGTCTTGCCAGTGCCGGGAGGGCCTGCTAATAAAAAAGCAAGGCTTTCGCCTGCTTGGATAGCAGCGGTAACAGTCGCGAAGACTGGGTCATCAATACTTAGGCCTATCAGACTCGTTTCTACAGCCGCTGCGTCCTTGTCATCTGTTACTGGGTTTGCCAGATACGCGACAAGCTTGGGAGCAAGTTGCTGAAGGAATTGCTCGTTTGAAGGCCTCTCTGAAAGTAGCGATGGCCACGATACTACCGGATTAGATAGCCTGAACCGCCCCCGATATGGAGGCTTGAACTCAGTTAGCTTAAGTTCTTTTTTTAACAGATGGTCAAACAGGCTTGGCCAATTGGTCACCTCGTCGGGGACCCCTTCGAATGCGAACAGCCAGACCAAGAAATCCTCGAATCGGAAAGCATGCGGCAGTTCTTCTTCAAACCTAGGCTGGAAGGCGTCGGTGAGTATTGCGATGGCTTTTTCGCCTCCAATTAACCCTTCAAGTCGCATCTCGCGATAGCCTCGAGATGAGAATAGATTGCCCCACATTTTGGTATCTTGCCGGATCATATAATCGCCAGCGAAGTCCCCGCGATCCCAATTGATGCCCTTCAGTCTTGGCCGAAGGAGGTTATTACCATGGGGCATAGGGGGTAAATCGAGGCGTCGACCATTGAAGTATCGATCTAGGAACTGGTCAGTTCCTAGCTTCTTCGACATGTCAACGAGCGCATCAGTGCCGACGTCGTTCGCGGCGAACACGAAGGCAGGAAGCAACCAATTGGCGCTATAGTTTTGTAATTTTTCGATCGCCTGCTGGATCGTTGGTATGTCAAAGTATCTCACTACTTACTCCGACTTCGCTCGGCCTGGTTTGCGGAAATTTTCCTTATTGCCTGCCCAGCTTGACCAGATGGCGGAGGGCTGCTGAATACGCTTTAGTAAGTGAGGCCACGCAAGGGCTTGGTGTCCGTCCGCCTCTAGGGCAGATTGGATGTAGTCTACATAGTCCGCGCTCATGTCGATCCCCACCACGTTGCGGTCATGTGCTAACGCTGTGAAGATCGTAGTGCCACTACCGACGAATGGGTCGAGCACGTGTCCGCCGACCGGACTACCGGCCTCAATACACCGACGCACTAACTCAGATGGGAACGCCGCGTTGTGGTTGGCACGACGGCTGCGCTCAATTGGAATATTCCAGACATCCTCCTCGACGAGCATCGAGCGGTCGAAACTATAAAAGCGGCTTTTTGTGAACATGAAGACAAATTCGTATTGCCGATGTGGCCGGTCACGTGCAGTCGGCTCGACGAAGGCGTTGCAGCGGTTCCAGATGATTGAGCTTCGCAGCGTCCACCCACGCGCCTGCATTGCGAATGCGACTTTCCATGGGATGCCAATCATGCTCTTTTTGGGGATGTCCCATCCGCTAACGTCGACTGAGCGGACTTTGGTGCGTAGAAAATTCCGTGATGAGCACTTTGGGTCACTACCATGAGGTTGTCCATTGCCCGAATAATAGGTGTCTCCGATATTTAAGAAAAACATCCCCTCCGGATGCAGTGTCCGTTTCACTTCATCAAAAACTTCCATGAGTTTCTCGATATAAGTCTCGACGGATTCTTCGTGCCCTAGCTGTCCATCATATCCGTAGTCGCGCACCCAGTAGTAAGGCGGCGAAGTAACGGCGACGTTGAAAGTGTCGGATGGCAGCTGGCGCAGCGATGCCGCCGAGTCACCTTGAATTAATCCCGCAACATGGTGGGCACCAGTCATGAAGCTAGATCGATCTGACGGAAGTAATAATTCCGACTGATGATTTTTCTTGCTGCGAACGATCTCGGCAGCACCAGTTTTTGCGTTCATTATCTAACCTCTGAGATAAATAAAAATTCACACTCCAAATCCTTGGAGGGTCCGCGCAAGATAGCCAGAACCATTAGTTGGATATGCCTGAATACGCAACTGTAACTTGAGAAACAATAACAGCAAAACACCCTGCAGGGGAGGCTCCCGCAGGGTGTCTTCTTTACAGCTACCGCTTGCTCAATCCGCCTGCTTCCGCAAAAACGCCGGAATATCAAACCGATCCATGCCGCCTTCTTCCAGCGCTGTTACCCGTGCTGCTGCGGTCTCGCGGGTGTTGCGCCAGACTGCGGGGGTGTCGAGGCTGTGGTAGTCGGTGCCGGCTTGTGGGGCGGCGGGGCTGGCCATGGCGTGGTTGTCGGTGCCGGTTTTCAGCATCGTGGTGGCGGCCATTTGCGGGACCAGTTGCGGTTTTTGTTTGCCGCGTGAAAGGCCGGTGGCAACGACCGTGACGCGCAGGTCGTCTTTCAGGCTTTCGTCGTAGACGGTGCCGAAGATGACGGTGGCGTCTTCCGCCGCGAAGGCGCGGATGGTGGTCATCACTTCCTTGGTTTCTTTCAGCTTGAGGCTGCGGCTGGCGGTGATGTTGACCAGCACGCCGCGTGCACCGGAGAGATCGACGCCTTCCAGCAGCGGGCTGGCGACGGCTTGCTCGGCGGCGATACGGGCGCGGTCGATGCCGCTGGCCGTTGCGGTGCCCATCATGGCCTTGCCTTGTTCGGACATCACCGTTTTGACGTCTTCAAAGTCGACGTTGATCAAGCCATCGACGTTGATGATTTCGGCGATGCCAGCCACGGCGTTGTGCAGCACGTCGTCGGCGCATTTGAAGCAGGCGTCCATCTCGGCGTCTTCGCCCATCACCTCTTCCAGTTTTTCATTAAGGACGATGATGAGGGAATCGACGTTGTTGGTCATGTCTTCGAGGCCGGATTCGGCCACGCGCATGCGTTTGGGCCCTTCGAACTCGAAGGGTTTGGACACCACCGCGACGGTGAGAATGCCCATCTCCTTGGCGATGTGCGCCACCACCGGCGCCGCGCCGGTGCCGGTGCCGCCCCCCATGCCCGCGGTGATGAACACCATGTGCGCGCCACGCAGCGCGTCGGCGATGCGTTCGCGATCCGCTTCGGCGGCGGCCTTGCCCGCTTCCGGGCGCGAACCTGCGCCGAGGCCGGTCTTGCCGAGTTGAATCACACTACTGGCCTTGGAACGCGCCAGTGCCTGTGCATCGGTGTTGGCGCAAATGAATTCCACGCCCGACACGCCACGGCTGATCATGTGTTGCACGGCGTTGCCGCCTGCACCACCCACACCCACCACCTTGATGATGGTTCCCTTTGTTTCCGTTTCCAAAAGTTCAAAACCCATGATTGCCTCCTAGCTCACAAAAAGTGCGACGGGTGACTGGTGACCAGTGACACACTGCCAACGGCCGGAGCGGTTGCTTGTCACTGTTCACCAGTCATGCGTCACGGAAAAAACTGACTACTAAAAAACTACTGCCTTTCACTCCCTCACTTTCAAGGGGAGGGAGTGAATTAGAAGTTGCCCAAAAACCATTCCTTCATTCTGCGCACCACCGACTTCACCGAACCGGTCTGCTGCGCGACGCGACGGCCGCGCAGGCGTTGCAGGCGCGCTTCTTCGAGCAGGCCCATGACGGTGGAAAAGCGCGGATTGCGCACGACGTCGGCCAGGCCGCCGTCGTAGTCCGGGGTGCCGATGCGCACCGGCTTGAGAAAAATGTCTTCGCCCAGTTCGACCATGCCGGGCAGCAGGCTGGTGCCGCCGGTGATGACGACGCCGGAGGACAGCAGTTCTTCGTAACCGGATTGGCGGATCACTTCATGCACCAGCGAAAACAATTCTTCGACACGTGGCTCGATCACGGCGCCGAGCGCCTGCCGCGACAGCACACGCGGTGCGCGATCACCGAGGCCGGGCACGTCGATCTTGGCGTCGGCATCGGCCAGCACTTGCTTGGCGACGCCGTGATGCAGCTTGATGTCTTCGGCATCCAGCGTCGGTGTGCGCAGCGCCATGGCGATGTCGTTGGTGATCTGGTCTCCCGCGATGGGAATCACTGCCGTGTGACGGATCGCGCCGCCGGTGAAGATGGCCACATCGGTGGTGCCGCCGCCGATATCGACCAGGCACACGCCGAGTTCTTTCTCATCTTCGGTCAGCACCGCCAGACTGGAGGCGAGCGGTTGCAGAATCAGATCGGTCACTTCCAGCCCGCAGCGGCGCACGCACTTGACGATGTTTTGCGCCGCGCTGACCGCGCCGGTGACGATGTGCACTTTCACTTCGAGGCGGATGCCGCTCATGCCGATGGGTTCGCGGATGTCTTCCTGACCATCGACGATGAATTCCTGCGTCAGCACGTGCAGCACTTGCTGGTCGGTGGGAATGTTGACGGCCTGCGCGGTTTCCATCACGCGCGCCACATCGGGCGTGCTCACTTCCTTGTCCTTGATCGCCACCATGCCGCTGGAGTTGAAACTGCGGATGTGATTGCCGGCGATGCCGGTGTAGACGTAGCGAATCTTGCAATCGGCCATCAGCTCGGCTTCTTCGAGTGCGCGCTGAATCGAATTGACGGTCGATTCAATGTTGACCACCACGCCTTTTTTCAGCCCCTTCGATTCGTGCTGGCCCATGCCGATCACTTCATAGCGGCCATCGGGCATCAACTCCGCCACCACGGCGACGACCTTGGAGGTGCCGATATCCAACCCCACCAGCAGATCCTTGATTTCCTTTGTCATTGCTTGCGTCCCCTGCCTGTCGTTACTGTCATTCGTGCCTCAAGCTGATTCATCACGCGCAATCCGGCGGCGCGGATGGCAAAACCATTCGGGTAGCGCAGATCGACGCTGTCGATTTTTTTTGCCAGCGTACGTGTCACTTCCGGCGCGGCGGCGACATAACGCAGCACGCGCGCCTGGATCGATTCACCGGCCTGCGCGTTTGGTGACTCGCGCGACTCGCGGCCCAATTCCATCTGCATACCATCGTCCAACACGACGTGCCAACCATTGCGTTCACTCAAACTGAGCGTCTGCACCGTGCGTTGCAGGGGTGCCAGCCATTGCTGCAATTGCCGGTAACGCTGCGTCACTTGCATTGCCGCATCGGCTTGATCCTGCGGGCCGGAGAATTCGCGCAGATCGCCGTCTTCCTCCGCCTCTGCCGGGTTGGCGACAAACAGTTCGCCAAAACTGTTGACCAGCCGGCCGTCGGGCCAGGCCGCCAGCGCCTGATGTTCTTCCACCTGCACCTGCAAACGGTTGGGCCAGATGCGGCGCACGCTGGCGTGCCGCACCCAGGGCACCGCTTCAAACGCCACACGCATTTTTTCCAGATTCACGTTAAAAAAACTCCCGTGCAATTGCCGTTCCTGCAACAGTGCCGAAGCGCGAATCGACGGCAGATTTACATGCCGCAACGGCTGGCCCGACTGACCCACCACATCGATCTCGCGCAAAACAAACATGGGCCGCTGCGCAATCCAACGCAGCACGCCGCCCACCAGCACCAGCACCGCCGCTGCAAACAGCAGATTGGCGATGAGGTTCAACAGTTTTGCGTTGTGCCACATTTACTTCTCATCTCTTGCCTTGTTACTTGAGTATTCCTTGCTGCAAACGCCTTCACCTCAGCCCTTCTCCCGCAGGCGGGAGAAGGTGGCGCATAGCGCCGGATGAGGGCGTGTGAGGCGAAGACAACTTTCCGCATCACGCCCTCGCCCCACTTGCTGCAATCTTCAAACTCGCCATTTTCAAAATCTCCAGCACCAGCGCGTCATACGTAATCCCCGCCGCCCGCGCCGCCATTGGCACCAGCGAGTGATCGGTCATGCCGGGCGAGGTGTTGACTTCGAGCAGGAAGGGTTTGTCGTCACGTGCACGCAGCATCACATCGACGCGACCCCAGCCGCTACAGTCGAGGGCGCGATAGGCTTGCAGCGCGAGATGCTGAATCGCTTCGGTCAATTCGGAGTCGAGCGCTGCCGGGCAGACGTACTGCGTGGCGTTGCCGATGTATTTGTTCTGGTAGTCGTAGTTGCCGCCGGGGGCAATGATTTCGATGATCGGCAATGCGCGGGCTTGCATGCCTTCGCCGAGAATGGCGACGGTCAGTTCGCGGCCATCGATGAATTGCTCGGCCAGTGCGCAGGTGTCGCATTGCAAGGCCAGCGCCACGGCGGCGGCCAGTTGATTTTCTTCCGTCACCTTGGTCACGCCGATACTGGAACCTTCATGCGGCGGCTTGACGAACAACGGCAATTGCAGATCGGTGGTGACGCCACTCAAATCGCTGTCGGCTGTCAGCGCTACGCTGATCGGCGTGGACAGACCGGCGCCTTCCCAGATGCGTTTGGTCAACACCTTGTCCATCGCCACACTCGACGCCATCACGCCACTACCGGTGTAGGGAATGCGCAGCAATTCGAGCACGCCCTGCATCGCGCCGTCTTCGCCGAAGCGGCCATGCAGCGCGATGAACGCGCGGTCGAATTTTTCTGCGGCCAGTTCCACCAGGCCGCGTGCGCCAGTATCGAAGGCGTGCGCATTCACACCCTGCCGCTTGAGCGCCTCCAGCACCATGCCACCCGACTTGAGCGACACCTCGCGCTCGGCGGAAGTCCCACCGTAGAGCACGCCAACTTTTCCGAAATCAATTTCGTCCATGATTAAAACCTTTCACCGCAGAGACGCAGAGAACGCAGAGAAAGAGCAAAGTCAAAAGACTTTTCTCCGCGCTCTCTGCGTCTCTGCGGTTATGCATTTGTCTTTCCCACAATTTTCCCAGGCACCGCGCCAATCGAACCGGCACCCATCGTGATCACTACATCGTTCGCTTGCGCCGCATCGAGAATCGCCTGCGGCATGTCTTTGATGTCTTCCACGAATACCGGCTCTACCGGCCCGGCCACGCGCACGGCGCGAATCAGTGCGCGGCCGTCGGCGGCGACGATGGGGGCTTCGCCGGCGGCATAGATTTCGCCGAGCAGCAGCGCATCGACCGTGGACAACACTTTCACGAAATCTTCAAAGCAGTCGCGCGTGCGCGTGAAGCGGTGCGGCTGGAACGCCAGCACCAGACGGCGACCGGGAAACGCGCCGCGCGCAGCGGCCAGCGTGGCGGCCATTTCGACCGGGTGGTGGCCGTAATCGTCCACCAGCGTGAATGTGCCGTTGCCGTCTTTGCACGCGACTTCGCCGTAGCGCTGGAAGCGGCGGCCCACGCCGTGGAAGGTGGCGAGCGCTTCGACGATGGCGCTGTCGGGCACGCCCAGCTCGGTGCCGACCGCAATCGCCGCCAGCGCATTGAGCACGTTGTGATGGCCGGGCAGATTGAGGGTGACATCGAGATCGGGCAGCGACACCCCATTGCGACGCTGCACGCGGAATTTCATCTGGCCACCGTCGGCGCGCACATCGAGTGCACGTACTTGCGCATCTTCCGAGACGCCATACGGTGTCACCGGACGCGCAATCTGCGGCATGATTTCGCGCACGTTGGGGTCGTCCACACACACCACCGCTGTGCCGTAAAACGGCAGGTGTTGGGTGAATTGCACGAAGGCTTGCTTGAGCTTGCCGAAGTCGTGCTCGTAGGTTTCCATGTGATCGGCATCGATGTTGGTGATCACCGCGATCATCGGCAGCAGATTCAGGAAAGAAGCATCCGACTCATCGGCCTCGACCACGATGAAATCGCCCCGGCCGAGCTTGGCATTGGCGCCCGCACTGTTGAGCCGACCGCCGATCACGAAAGTGGGGTCGAGTCCGCTGTGCGCGAGCACGCTGGCGACCAGACTGGTGGTGGTGGTTTTGCCGTGCGTGCCGGCAATCGCTATGCCGCGCTTCAGGCGCATCAGTTCGGCCAGCATGACGGCGCGCGGCACGATGGGAATCTTGCGGTCGCGTGCAGCGATCACTTCGGGGTTGTCGGCTTTCACAGCGGTAGAGGTCACCACCGCATCGGCGTCGGTCACATGTTCTGCGGCGTGTCCAATTACAACGCGTGCGCCCAACCCCGCCAACCGGTCGGTGGCGCTGCTGCGCGCCAGGTCGGAACCGCTGATCTGATAACCCAGATTGAGCAACACTTCGGCAATGCCGCTCATGCCCGAGCCGCCAATGCCGACGAAGTGGATATGTTGAATTTTATGTTTCATGACATGCTGTTCCTGCTCATTTCGCCACCGCCTCGCAAATATCCGCCACGGTTTCCGCCGCTTCGGGTTTGCCCAGTGCGCGCGCCTTGATGGCCATTTCCAGCAACTCTTCGCGCGTGGTGTTTTGCAGCACCTCGGCCAGGCTGCTTGCATTCAATTGCTTTTGCGGGATCAGCAGCGCCGCGCCCGCCTCGCTCAAAAACTTTGCATTGGTGGTCTGGTGATCGTCCACCGCGTAGGGAAACGGCACCAGCATGCTGGCCACACCCGCGGCGGCCAGCTCGGCCACCGTCATGGCACCAGCGCGGCAAATCACCAGATCGGCCTGCGCATATTCGCTCGCCATGTTGTCGATGAAGGCCACCAGATCGCCGCTCACACCCGCCTCCCGATAACTCTGTTGCAAGGTGGCCAGATGTTTTTCGCCCGCCTGATGCGTGACCAGCGGGCGCTGCGCCGGAGGAATCAAGGCCAGCGCTTGCGGCACCGTTGCATTCAACGCTTGCGCGCCCAGGCTGCCGCCCACCACCAGCAGGCGCAGCGGGCCGCTGCGGCCAATGAATCGTTCGGCTGGCGGCGCCACCTGGCGAATTTCCTTGCGCACCGGATTGCCGGTCAGCGTGCCATCCGGCAAGGACAGCGGGAACGCCTCCAGCGTGCGATCGGCCACGCGTGCCAGCACCCGGTTGGTCAAACCGGCAATCGAATTTTGTTCATGCACCACCAGCGGCTTGCCCAGCAGCGCCGCCATCATGCCGCCGGGAAAAGCGATGTAGCCGCCCATGCCGAGCACCACATTCGGCTGCACACGCAACACGGCGCGCACGCTTTGCCAAAAAGCGCGCAGCAGATTGAGCGGCAGCAGTAATTTGGTCAGCACGCCCTTGCCACGCACGCCGCCGAAACGCACCAGCTGCACCGGAATACCATGCTGCGGCACCAACGTCGTTTCCATGCCGCCCGGATTACCGAGCCAGACGATGTTCCAGCCGCGTGTGCGCAACACCTCGGCCACCGCGAGGCCGGGGAACACATGACCGCCGGTGCCACCGGCCATGATGAGCGCGGTCTTGCTCATGCGCGCCCTCCCCGCAAATAATGATTTTGGCTGCGGCCGCTCACTGCTGTTCGCTTAACTTCGCTGCGCGAAGTGAGCCTGTGCCGAAATAGAAAGCTCATGCGCGACCTCCGCGCATAAGCTTTCTATTTTCAAAATCCACCCGCAGCAACACTGCAATCGCAATACAACTCACGAGAACGCTGCTGCCGCCATAACTCATCAGCGGCAGAGTCAGCCCCTTGGTGGGCAGGATGCCGAGGTTGACGCCCATGTTGATGAAGGTCTGGATGCCGATCCAGATGCCAACGCCCTTGGCGAGCAGACCGGCGAACACGCGCTCGAGCGCGATGGCCTGACGGCCGATTTCAAAGGCGCGCCAGACGATGAAGAAGAACAATGCGACGACGAGAGCCACGCCGACAAAGCCAAGTTCCTCGCCCACCACGGCGAGAATGAAATCGGTATGCGCTTCCGGCAGGTAATGTAGTTTCTCGACGCTGCCGCCCAGACCCACGCCAAACAATTCGCCACGTCCGAAGGCAATCAGCGAATGCGTGAGTTGATAGGCCTTGCCCAGCGCATTCTGTTCATCCCAGGGATTGAGGTAGGCGAAGATGCGTTCGCGCCGCCAGGGCGAGAGCCAGATCACGCTCATGAAGGTCAGCGTCAGCAAACCGAAAATGCTGGAGAAGATCAGCCCGTTGGCGCCGCCGAGGAAGAGGATGCCCATGGCGATGCAGACGATGACACCGAAGGCGCCGAGATCGGGTTCGAGCAACAGCAGACAGCCCACCATGGCAATCGCTGTCGCCAGCGGCAGGAAACCTTTGGAGAAACGGTGCATCACTTCCTGCTTGCGCACGGTGAAGTCGGCGGCGTAAACAACGGCGGCGAGCTTCATGAACTCCGACGGTTGCAGATTCATGAAATACAGCGACAACCAGCGTCGCGCGCCATTGACGCCTTTGCCGATACCGGGAATCAACACCACGATCAGCAGCGCCAGGGTGCCGAGAAACAACAAGGGTGCAATCCGTTGCCACACTGACAGCGGCAAGGAAAACGCCACCAAGCCGCCGATCAAACCCATGCCAATCGCCAGCACATGCCGCAACAGAAAATGTGTGGGCAGGTAGTTGGCGTACTTGGGCGAATCAGGCAGCGCCACAGAGGCGGAATACACCATCACCAGACCCAGTGCGAGTAACAACACGACGACCCACAACAACGCCTGATCGAAATTCGGCTGCACCGTGCGGCGGGTGGGCTGATTCAGCACGCGGTTGAAAGTCTGGCTCAGCATTGGCCCGCCTCCAGCGCCAGTTCGCGCACCGCAGCGGCAAACACGCTGGCGCGATGGGCGTAGTCGCGGAACATGTCGAGGCTGGCGCACGCGGGCGAGAGCAACACGGCATCGCCGGGTTGCGCTTTGTGCGCAGCCAGTTTCACGGCACGTGGCAAAGAGGTTTCATCCTGCCCGCAGTCGATCAACTCCACACCCGTGTCGGCCAGCGTGGTGCGCAACCGTAACGCATCGCGCCCCAGCAGCAGCACGGCGCGCGCATAGCGCTGCACCGGCGCGGCCAGCGGCGCGAAGTCCTGCCCCTTGCCATCGCCACCCGCAATCAACACCACCTGTTTTTCCAGCCCTTCCAGCGCGGCCACGGTGGCGCCGACATTGGTGCCCTTGCTGTCGTCGATGTATTGCACTTCGTTGACGGTGGCAATCAGTTCGACGCGATGCGGCTCGCCCGCGTAGTCGCGCAAGGCATGCAGCAAGCTCGCCATCGGCAGCCCAATCGCGCGGCACAGTGCAAGCGCCGCCAGCGCGTTGGCCATGTTGTGTGTGCCGCGAATGCGCAGCGCGTCAGCGGGCATCAAGCGGTTGAGATAGATTTCCGCCGGCGCGGTATTTTTTTTGCGGCCACGCTTTTCGGCTTCTTCCCCCACCGCTTCCACCAGCCAGCGCATGCCGCCTTCCTGTTGCAAACCGAAACTGCCGGGGTGCGTGGGCAGATGGATGCCAAACCACGCGACCTGCGCGTCGTCACGCTGCATGCGGGCGACGATGGCATCGTCGGCGTTGAGCACTTGCACGGTGTTGCCGCCAAAAATTCTTTCCTTGGCCGCCGCATAGTCGGCCATGTCGCTGTGCCAGTCGAGATGATCCTGAGTGATGTTGAGCACCGCCGCTGCATCCGGGTGCAGGCTGTGTGTGGTGGCGAGCTGGAAGCTGGATAATTCCAGCACCCAAACCTCTGGTAGTGCTTGCGCATCCATGGCCTCTGCCAGCACGTCCAGTGCGGCCGGGCTGATATTGCCCGCCACCGCAACCGTCTTGCCCGCACGCTCGCACAACAACCCGGTCAGGCGCGTGGTGGTGGTCTTGCCATTGGTGCCGGTGATCGCCAACACCTTGGGTGCATAGTCTTGCGTTGCACGCAATTGCGCCAGGGCTTGTGCAAACAATTCAATCTCACCCACCACGGCGATCTGATGTGTATTGGCATGGTCAAGCAAAAGCTTGATGTCGTCCTGATGCAGCGACAGCCCCGGGCTCAAGGCCAGCGTATCGCAACCCGTCAGTAATTCCGTGGCGAACGCGCCGCCCACAAATTCAGCCTGCGGACACTGTGCGCGCAGCGAAGCCAGCTGCGGCGGCGCGCTGCGGCTATCGGCCACGCGCACGGCTGCGCCCTGACGCGTCAACCACTTGGCCATCGCCAGACCGCTTGCACCCAATCCGAGAATCAAAACTTTTTGCACACTCTTTCCTTCTTGCTTCTCGTAGGGTGGGTTAGCCACAGGCGTAACCCACCGTATTCAACGCAACTTCAACGTGGACAGACCTACCAATACCAACATCATCGTAATAATCCAGAAGCGCACGACGACCTGCGTTTCCTTCCAACCCTTCTGTTCGTAGTGGTGATGTAGCGGCGCCATTAAAAAGATGCGCCGCCCTTCGCCATATCTTCGTTTGGTGTATTTGAAGTAGGCGACCTGGATCATCACCGACACGGTTTCGGCGACGAACACGCCGCCCATGATGAACAGCACGATTTCCTGGCGCACGATCACGGCGATGGTGCCGAGCGCGCCGCCCAGTGCGAGTGCGCCGACATCGCCCATGAACACTTGCGCCGGATAGGCGTTGAACCAGAGGAAAGCGAGCCCGGCGCCGGAGATGGCGGCGCAGAACACCAGCAATTCGCCCGCGCCGGGGATGTGCGGGAACAGCAGGTACTTGGAGTAATCGACGCGACCGACGACATAGGCGAACACGCCGAGCGCGGAGCCGATCAGCACGGTGGGCATGATGGCCAGACCGTCGAGACCATCGGTCAGATTGACGGCGTTGCTGGTACCCACGATGACGAAGTAGGTGAGCAGAATGAAGCCCCAGATGCCGATCGGGTAGGCGACGTTCTTGAACAGCGGCACGATCAGATCGATCTTGGACGGCAGCGGCAAGGTAAAGCCACTCTTGACCCAATCGAGAATCAGCGGCAGCACGGCCTCTGTGCTGGGCGCGGAAATGGCGAAGGCGAGATAGATCGACGCCGTCAGGCCGATCAGGGTTTGCCAGAAAAATTTCTCGCGCGACGCCATGCCGTTGGGATCGCGATAGACCACCTTGCGATAATCGTCGACCCAACCGATCATGCCGAAGCCCAGCGTGACGATCAGCACCACCCAGATGAAACGGTTGGACAGATCCGCCCACAGCAAGGTTGCAGCGGCGATACCGATCAGAATCAACGCGCCGCCCATGGTTGGCGTGCCACTCTTGATCAAGTGGGTTTGCGGGCCATCGGTGCGCACCGCCTGACCGATTTTCAACGCAGCGAGTTTGCGGATCACGGCAGGACCCGCGATCAGGCCGATCAACAACGCCGTCCCGCACGCCATCACCGCGCGCAGCGTCAGATAGTTGAATACCGCGAAAAAGCGCAGGTGCAAATCCTGCGCCAGCCATTGCATCAGTTCCAGCAACATTTAATGCGTCTCCTTGGTTGGATTGGTTTCGCCCAACAATGTTTGCACCACGCGTTCCATGCGCATGAAGCGCGAGCCTTTGATCAACACTGTCATGCCTGGTTGCACCAAGGGTTGTACGCACGCGATCAAGTCTTCAATTTGCTCGAAATGCTGCGCCTGACCACCGCAAGTGGCTACGGCATCGCGCATCAGCGGGCCGGTGGCGAGCAAAACGTCGATGCCTTTGCTACGCGCATAGGCGCCGATTTCGCGATGGAATTGCGGGCCCTGATCGCCGACTTCGCCCATGTCGCCCAGCACCAGCACGCGTAGCGTGGGCGCGGCGGCGAGCACGTCGATGGCGGCGCGCACGGAATCCGGATTGGCGTTGTAGGTGTCGTCGATCACGGTCACCCCCTGCGTGCTGCGTTTGAATTGCAGGCGGCCCGGCGCCGGTTGAAACGCGGACAGGCCGGCGCGAATCGCCGCCAGCGGCACATCGGCGGCCAGCGCACACGCTGTGGCGGCGAGCGCATTGCGCACATTGTGTTCGCCCTGTGCGGGCAACAGGCATTCGAGATCGCCTTGCGGCGTAAACATTTTCAATTGCGTGCCACCCGGCACAGCATGACCATAGCCGGTGACAGCCGCAGTGCTGTGCTGGGCGAAATCGATCACCCGGCGCGCACCCGCAAGTTCGCGCCAGATCGGTGTGTGTTCTTCGTCGGCCGGGAACACGGCGATGCCGTCGGGGCCAAGCGCGCTGATGACGTTGCCATTTTCGCGCGCCACCGCCGCGACACTCTGCATGAATTCCTGATGCTCGCGCTGCGCGTTGTTGACCAGCGCTACGGTCGCTTGCGTGATCTTTGCCAGCGTGTCGATTTCGCCGATGTGGTTCATGCCCAGCTCGATCACTGCGGCGCGATGTTGCGCATTCATGCGGAACAGGGTCAGCGGCACGCCGATTTCATTGTTGAAATTGCCTTGCGTCGCCAGCCGCTGCGCTTCGCCACAATGCGCAGCAAGAATCGCAGCGATCATTTCTTTCACCGTCGTTTTACCGTTGCTGCCGGTGACGGCAATCACCGGCAACGTGAACTGGCTGCGCCAACCGGCGGCCAGCGCGCCGAGTGCATGCAGCGTGTTGTCCACCAGCAAGGCGGGTTTGTTGAAACCCGACGGCAGATGTTCGGCCACCACGGCGGCGGCACGTTGCTGCAAAGTAGTGTCAGTCAGAAAATTGTGCGCATCGAAACGCTCACCCTTGAGCGCGATAAACAGTTCGCCGTCTTTCAGGCTGCGACTATCGGTGGACACACTCGCCAGCACCGTGTTGCCGTCGCCTTGCAGGCGGCTGCCGGGAATCCAGCGCTGTGCTTGTTGCAGGCTCATCATTGATCCGCTCCTGGCTCCGGTTTGGATACGCTACGCGTCCGCCGATGCAAGGCAGCACGCGCCTGTTCGATATCCGAGAAGGGATACTTGATGCCGCTGATTTCCTGATACGGTTCGTGGCCTTTGCCCGCGATCAAGATGACATCGCCCGGCTCGGCATTGGCGATGGCCATCTCAATCGCCCGGGCGCGATCTTCGATGACAAACAGTGTCTGCTCAACATGTGCGGCCGGTACGCCCTGACGAATGTCGTCGAGAATTTGCTTGGGATCTTCATTGCGCGGGTTGTCGCAAGTGAGAATCACGAGATCGGCCAGTTGCGCCGCGATATCGCCCATCTGCGGCCGCTTGCCGGGATCACGGTCGCCGCCGCAACCGAACACCACCACCAGCTCGCCGTCGCGCGCTTGTGCGACCGGACGCAAGGCTTCGAGTACATTCTGCAAGGCATCGGGCGTGTGCGCGTAATCTATGATCACCATCGGCTCGCCTTCAATACCGAGGCGTTGCATCCGTCCGGGCGGCGGCTGCAACTGCGTGAGAATGCGCGCGACCGCGTCGAGCTTGTAACCCGCGGTCAGCAGCACGCCAGAAACGCCAAGCAAATTGCTGAGGTTGAAATCGCCCAGCAGTGCCACTTCGAGTTCAACCTGTCCCCAATCGGATTGCAGCGTAAACGCCGTGCCGCGCGGCGTGGCGCGCACATGATTGGCACGAATCAGTGTTTCGGTGGGCGCGCCCTGCACGCCGAGTTGATAGCCCACGCGCGCAACGCCTTTTCTTTTGGCCAATCGCGTCGCCAACCGATGGCCCATCGGATCGTCCAGATTGATCACGGCACATTGCAGACCGGGCCAGTCGAACAGGATGGACTTGGCCGCTTCGTAACGCTCCAGCGTGTGGTGATAGTCGAGGTGATCGCGCGTCAGATTGGTGAACAACGCGGTATGAAATTGCATGCCGTTGACGCGACCTTGATCGAGCCCGATCGACGAAACTTCCATCGACAAGGCTTGCGCGCCCTGCTGGCATAACTGCACCAGACTGCGATGCAAGTGCAGCGCATCGGGCGTGGTGTTCGAAGTCGGCAGCAGCGGACGCGCGGCCTCGCCCGAAAAACCAATGCCGAGCGTGCCCACCACGGCGCATTTTTTTCCCAGCAGGGTGAGCGATTGCGCGATCCACTGGCTGCAGGTGGTTTTGCCATTGGTGCCGGTGACGGCGATGTTGTGCAGCTGACGGCTGGGATGACCATAGTAGGCATCGGCGATCCAGCCGCATTGCTGTTTCAAATCCTGCACTGCTTGCTGGCGGCAGTTCCATTGCGGCTGCCATTCAAACTGCTGCGCATCCCAGACCACCGCGCCCGCACCATTGGCCAGCGCCTGGGGAATATACGCGCGCCCGTCGGCCGCCAGGCCGGGATAAGCGAAAAACACATCGCCCGGTTTGATGGCGCGGCTGTCGCTGGTGAGCTGCGCCTGCGGCGGGCATTGTGCGCGCAACCAGCGGGCGATTTGTTCGGCTTGTTCCGTGTGCACGCTTTTCATCAAGTGCGCTCCTCGATGGTGGCGCTGGGCACGACCAGGGTTTTGAAGGGGGCGTCAGGGGAAATCTGCAAGGCACGCATGGCGCCACCGGCAATCTCGGCAAACACAGGCGCGGCGACGTCGCCCGCATAATATTGCGCGCCGCTCGGCTCATCGATCATCACTGCAATGATCAAGCGCGGATCCGAGGCCGGAGCAAAACCGATGAAGGACACCACATAACGGTCTTCATAACCGTGGCCGCCCAGCTTGTGCGCGGTGCCGGTTTTGCCGCCGACACGGTAGCCGACGATCTGCGCTTTCGGCGCCGTGCCTTCCGGGCTGACCACCATTTCCATCATCTTGCGCATGGCTTGTGCAGTGGCCGCTGAAAACACGCGCGTGCCGACCGGCATCGTGGACTCCGGCTGGCGCTGCAATTGCAGCGGCAACAGCACACCGTCATTGGTAAAGACGGTGTAGGCGCGTGCCATTTGCAGCAGCGATACGGAAATGCCGTGACCATAGGCCATGGTCGCCTGTTCGATCGGCCGCCAGCTCTTGTAGGGACGCACGCGGCCCGCTACCGCACCAGGCAGGTCGACATTCGGCGCCTGACCAAAACCCACTTGCGTAAACAATTCCCACATCGTTTGCGGCGACATGCGCAGCGCAATTTTTGCGGCGCCGACGTTGCTCGATTTTTGCAGCACCTCTTCCACCGTCAACGCGCCATGCACATGCGCATCGTTGATGGTGGCAGGGCCGATGGACAACTTGCCGGGTGCCGTTTCAATCACCGTCGTGGGCTTGACCAGTTGCTGATCGAGCGCCAGACCGAGCACCAGCGGTTTCATCACCGAGCCCAGTTCGTAGCTGTTGGCCACGGCGCGGTCGCGCAGCGCAGCGCTGGAAAATTGATCGCGGTCATTGGGGTTGAAGCTGGGCAGATTGGCGAGCGCGAGAATCTCGCCCGTCCTGGCATCGAGCACCACCGCCGCGCCCGCTTTGGCGTGATGGGCCAATATCCCTTCCTTCAATTTCGCATACGCGAGATATTGCAGCCTGGCATCCAGCGCCAGCGCGATGTCGTTGCCGTCGTGCGGTGGACGCGCCGCGCCCAGATCATCGACGATGTTCCCGAGACGATCCTTGATCACGCGGCGGGTGCCACTCTTGCCCGCCAGATCTTGATTCAGCGCAAATTCGAGACCGTCCAAACCATTGCCGTCGATATTGGTCAGTCCGAGCAATTGCACCGTGCTTTCGGCTTCGGGGTAAAAGCGCTTGTATTCGCGGCGTTCATAGATGCCGCCGATCTTCAGCGCCTTGACCTGCTCGGCCACTTCGTCGGTCACCTGACGTTTGAGATAGACAAAGCCGCGATCCTCATCCGCCAATTTTTTGCGCAACTCCGTTACGGGCAACTCAAGCAATTGCGCCAGGCGCGTCAGTTGTCCGGCGTCGGCCTGCACATCTTCGGGAATCGCCCACAATGTTTTGACCGGCAGGCTGGTGGCGAGCACGGCGCCATGCCGGTCGGTGATCTTGCCGCGCGTGGCGGGCAGTTCCAGCGTGCGCGCGTAACGCGACTCACCCTGTTTTTGCAGGAAGTCGGTGGACAGGGCCTGTAACTGAAACGCGCGGCCGAGCAAGGCAAAGAACAGTAGCGCCAGCAAGACAAACACCAGCCGCGAGCGCCACGGCTTGAGACTGAGCGTCAGCAGAGGATTGTGGGCGAAGGGCAGGGCGCGGGCGCCGGTCGGTGCGGCCATCACGGCGTCTCCAACGGCAAGTAATGCGTTTGAGCCGGTGTCACGTTTTGCATGCCCAGCGTTTGGCGCGCGGTCTGCTCCACCCGGTCGTGCTGCGTCAGCGTGCCTTGCTCGAGTTGCAGCTGATTCCATTGCACTTCGAGTTGGCGTTGCTGCTGCTGCGCCCGCTCCAGATCGACGAACACGTGGCGCGCACGCTGCTGCGCACTGACCAGCAGCAGCGCACAAATGATGAGCGCACACAGCAGGACGAGGTTGAGATTGAGGCGATTCATCGCGACGATGCTCCCGGCGCCAGTTTTTCCGCGACGCGCATCACGGCCGAACGCGCGCGCGGATTGCCGGCCACTTCCTGTGCGCCGGGATGGACACGTTTGAGCAGACGCAATTGCGGTTGCGGCAACTGGTCGGCACGCAAAGGCAGGTGGCGCGGCACGGCAAGATGGGCCTCCGGCTTGGCATGCTGTTGCATGAAGCGCTTCACGATCCGGTCTTCCAGCGAATGGAAACTGATCACCACCAAGCGTCCCCCCGGACGTAATAAATCGAATGCCTGATTCAGACCGAGCGGGAGCTCCGCAAGCTCCCGATTGATGTGAATCCGTATAGCCTGAAAGGTGCGCGTGGCCGGATCCTGGCCCGGCTCTTTTTTGCGCACGACGGACGCAACGAGAGCGGCAAGCTCACCGGTGCTGTCACATGGCGCAACAGGCCCGCTTGCGCCCCCACCTTGTGCAGCCTGCTTTGCAAGGCGGCGAGCAACAAGCGCCTTTGCAATCGAAACAGCATACCGTTCTTCCCCATAGTCTTTGATGACCTCCGTCAATTCCTGCACATCCACTTGCGCCAGCCAATCCGCCGCACTGATGCCACGCGTCGGATCCATGCGCATATCGAGCGGGCCGTCGTGGCGAAAACTGAAACCGCGTTGTGCATCGTCAATCTGCGGCGATGAAATACCCAGATCGAGCAACACGCCATCCACCGCCGTCACGCCGCGTTCTGTCAACGCCGTCTGCATCTGCGCAAAGCTGTCGTGCACGATTTCAAACCGTGCATCTTTTATTTCTGCGGCAGCGGCAATCGCTGCCGGGTCTTTGTCGAAAGCAATCAAGCGCGCCACATCGGTCTGCAAGATCCGGCGGCTATGCCCGCCGCGCCCGAAGGTGCCATCGACATACACGCCGCCCGCGCACAGCGCCAAGGCTGCAACCGCCTCGTCCAGCAAAACGGTGGTGTGCGCGAACATTCAGAACGTGAAATCTTTCAAGCCGTCGGGCAACCCGGCGGCGATCGTTTCCTGTTCGTGCTGCGCCAGCGTCGCGCTATTCCACAACTCGAAGTGGCTACCCATGCCGAGCAGCATCACTTCTTTTTCCAGCCGCGCCGCCGTGCGCAATTCCGGGCTCACCAGAATGCGGTCGGCGCTATCGAAATCGACATCGGTGGCACTACCGAGAAAGATGCGTTGCCAGGAACGCGCGGCCAGCGGCCAGGCGGCAATTCGGACGCGATGCTCTTCCCACACCGGACGGGGAAACAGCAGCAGGCAGCCATGCGGATGCTTGGTCAGTGTCAGTTGTCCGCCACACTGCGCGCGCAAGGCGTCACGATGCCGCGCCGGAATCGACATCCGGCCCTTGGCATCCAGCGTGAGAGAAGAACAACCTTGATACATTCCTGATCCCGTTTGAAAGTGCTTACTGACTTGAAACCTATTGTGGCAGCTTGACTTAACTAAAAGTCAGGCAACAGTAAACCCACACATAAGTACACTTTTTCACACAAGTTCCCACTTTAGAGCAAGGCTGGTGGGAGGTCAAGTTGAAAACAAGCGGTTTTCCCAATCGAGACAATGACTTAGGCGCTTTGCCCAGAAGATTCTTTAAAATAAAAATCAATAAAAATAAGAAGATAGGCAACAAATCAAAAGTTAAACTTTAGGAGTTTCGTTAGGTGGGCGAGCGATGTACCGAAGCGTGCCTGCGCAGACGTAAAAAAGGCTGCGCCGTTTGCCTGCGGTGCGACCCTTCCGGATTGGTGGCAACACCGGTTTTTTCGCGAGTCGTTACCCCGCGCCTGCAAACCGATCGGCCGAGATCAACGGCTTCTGCCAGTGCCCATCGAAAAATTGGGCACCGCCTGTGGCACTGGAATTACCGGCGGTCGAACAAAGGGGCGTACAGACAACAGCCATCTTGTTGTGCCGAACGAATCTGGTTACGCTAGTGCTCCGCATAGCCATTCGACCAAGCGCCATGAGACCTGCGCCAAGTCGCGGGCTGGCCCACTCGACACCGTCCTCCATCACATGGATCACGCCGCAGCTCAGCCACCAGCTCCACCCTCTGCGCCCCCAGCACCCGCCCCCAGCACGCCCGGCTGGTATGTGTTTGTCGGCGGTGAAAAGAAGGGGCCTTTGCCGTCGGCCATGTTGCGGCAGTTGATGAAACAAGGATTGGCCGGGCCGGATTCCTATGTGCAACGCACCGAGGATATGACGCCACGGCCACTGCGCGATTTCGACCCCCACTCCCTGCAACTGCTGCCGCACTTTCTGCCGCCCCTGCCACCCCCACCCGAACCACCGCCACCACCACCAGCCTGGCGCTCCTGGCAATATTTTCCCAAGCACTGGAGCGGCACCTTGCCGCCCCACCTGACACTGGGATTGAGCGCTGTGCCACCCATGGTGTTACTGGCGCTGGTGCTGGCTGCGGGACAGTTGCGCGATCTCGGTGCACAAGGCCGCTGGGTGGCCGCCGGGCTAGCGCTGTTTCTGCTGGTACTACTAGGAACGCTGTTCTGGTACGCCGTGGGTTGCAAGCGCTGCCTCGCCAAACTGGCGCAAGCACCCGCCCCAGCGCCAAAGCGGCAGCGACAACTGCTGAACGCCGCGACGATGCTGATCGTTGCCTTGACGCTGCTGGTGAGTTTGCCGCTGGGCTGGGATTGGCTGCGCATCGCTGTCGGACACGACCCGCAAGGTCAATATCAAACCACCGTGGATGCAACGCAAAAAATACTGCGCATCCAGGGTCGCATTGGCTATGGCTTGCAAGAACGCCTGATCTGGCAGCTGCAACGCACCCCGGACCTGCGCATTGTGCAGCTGGAGTTGAATGGCGGCCGCGTCGCGGAGGCACAGCGACTGGCCGCGGTGGTGCATGCGCGCAAACTGGCCACCTATGTCGAGCAATACTGCAGCGGCCCTTGCACAACGGTGTATGTCGCGGGCAATCAACGTCTGCTGGGGCCGAAGGCGCAGTTGGCGTTTCATCGTTACGCCGATCCGCGCCAACCGTCACGTACGCTGTACGCAGCACAGTCGTTCGACAATTCCTTTTTCCAATCGCAGGGTGTCTTGTTTGGCGTCACGCTGAAGATGTTCGACCTGCCGCCGGAACAACCCTGGATTCCATCGCACAAGATATTGCTGGATGCGCGTGTGGCCGATCTGGTCGCTGAGGCGGATGAAGTGCAACTGGCCGTCGCGGCCCCGGCACAATTCGAAGTCTTGCATCACCCCGTCATGCGTGTGCTTAAAACCCTGGCACCGGAACGCTATGCCGCACTGGCGCAGGATCTGCGACACGCCGAAGGCGCACAAGCCGAACCGGTTGTTGCGGCCACGTTGCTGACACTGGAAACGCTGGTGCGCCAGCAGGCGCGCAGCGCACCCGACGCCCCCTTGCATGCCTATGTGCAAAGCCTGATCGCGCAAGCACGTGCCGTGCAAACGGACGACCCGGCCCTGTGTTACCGCATTCTGTTTGATGTGGGAAATGAAGCGGCGCTGCACGCGCGCATCAGCAGCTTCGCGCTGTTTGAACATCGCCAGCGCGCTGCCGCCGTGGTCGAAGCCAGCCTGCAAAGCCCCGTCACGGAAGTTGTTACCGGCGGACGCGGCGTGCAAGTGTTTCGCATGGCGCTGACGAAAAAAATCGATGAAGACATCGACGTGCTCGGCACCCCGCGCGCCGAACAACTCAGTCCGGAGCGGCGCTGCGAAGCCGCCATCACCTATTTCGACAATGCCTTGCGCATGCCGCAGGAATATCGTTACGGTCTGCTGCGCAGCTTGTTGTAGTGCAGTCTGATTAGCCCCGGCTCAAACCCTGAACCGCGCCACCTGCGCTTGCAGACCGGACGCCAGCACGCGCAAGGACTCTGCAGTGGCGGTGGTCTGGCCGGCCACGGCACTGTTTTCTTCGGTCATCTGGGTAATCTGCTCGATATTTCTGGCAATGTCGGCATTGGCGCGGCTTTGTTCTTCGAGCGCCGATGAAATATGGCTGATGGTTTCGACCACTCTGGCGCTTTCCTCCGACACGCGTGACATCGTATTGCCCGCCTGATTGGCCATTTGCACACCCTCGGTCACACAGGCCACGCCTTCCTGCATGGTAAAGGTTGCGGCGATGGTGCTTTCCTGAATCGCCGCCACCATATTGCTGATTTCCTGCGTCGAGTTGGCCGTGCGCTCGGCCAGCTTGCGCACTTCATCGGCCACGATCGAAAAACCACGCCCCGCTTCGCCCGCCCGCGCGGCTTCAATAGCGGCGTTCAGCGCCAACAGATTGGTCTGTTCGGCAATGCCGCGAATCGTCATGACAATCTCGGTGATGGTTTGCGAGCGCTGGCCGAGTTCATCCATTTGTTCCGACGATTTGGTGACCGCATCGGAAATGCGCATGATCTCGGACGCCGTGCCGGACGCCTCACCCGCGCCCGTGCGCGACAGTTCGCCCGATTGCTGCGACAGCGCCTGCGCCTCGCTGGCGCTGTGCGAGATGGCATCGACGCTGGAGGTCATCTGCTGGATGGCAACCGCAATAGTGGCGGCGGCCGTGTGCTGCGTGCCGGATTTCTGCGTGATCGTGTCCGACACTTGGTTCAGTTCGTCGGCCGCAGCGGCCAGATCGACCGCATTGTCTTGAATCGTGTGCACCAATTGGGAAACTGCGCCGGCCAGCGTATTGTAGTTTTCCGCCGCCGCGTGCAATTCGTCATGGCCGGACAACTGCACCTGCGTATCCAGCTGGCCTGCGGCCAGCGCAGCGCTGCCCTCGGCAATGCCCTTGATGCTGTCCATCATGGCCACATAGGCCCCCAGACACAGGTACACATAGAGCGCCGCGGCAACGATGACGGGCACCCCCACTGCATAAAGCTGCGTCTCTTGCTGCGCGGGCCAGGCCCAGATCAAGCCGGCAAGCAAGCCGCCGATGGCGGCAAAGGACACCACCCCAAGCAAGATGAATTTGAGGTGAAAACTGAGGCGGTTGATCAATCCAATCGCGGGTGCCAGTAAAAAGCGCATATTGCCTCCTGTGCGCACCGGAGGTACCTCCGGGCTACCCGGATTTACGGCTGATTATTGGAAAGCTTGAATATGCTGAGGCTGAAAATCACATTTTTAAATGCTTACCCCGAAGCGGTACAGGGCCAGCGTGCTGCGCAGGTTGGGTAACACCCGGACCGGCGCACCGTTATCGTAGGCAGCCCGGGCGATGATATCCAGGCCGATCTTGTCCGCCAGCTTTTCAAAGTCCTTCAACGTGCACAGGTGGATGTTGGGCGTGTCATACCACTGGTAAGGGATCTGCCGCGACACCGGCATGCGTCCCCGCACAATCGACACCACATGGCGCCAATAGCCAAAGTTGGGGAAGGACACGATGCCCTGCTTGCCCACCCGGGCGATCTCGCGCAGGATACTTTCGGTGTTGTGCATCGCCTGCAGGGTTTGCGACAGCACCACCACATCAAACGAACGGTCGGCAAACAGCGCCAGCCCGGCGTCGAGGTTTTGCTGGATCACGTCCACGCCGCTACGCACGCAAGTCAGCACATTGGCATCGTCGATCTCGACGCCGTAACCGCTGCATTGCTTGTGTTGCCGCAACCAGGACAACAGGCTGCCGTCGCCGCAACCGAGGTCGAGCACATGCGCGCCGGGGGGAATCCAGTCGGCAATCTGCTGCAAGTCGAATCGTAGTGGATTAGGCAGTGCACTCATGCGCCCACCTCCTGCGCGATGCGTTCAAAGTATGTGCGCACCAGTGCGTGATAACGCGCATCGTCCAGCAAAAAGGCGTCGTGGCCGTGCGGCGCGTCGATCTCGGCATAGGTGACGGCGCGCTTGTTGTTGAGCAGGGCGCGCACAATTTCATGCGAACGCGCCGGAGAGAAACGCCAGTCGGTGCTGAACGACACCACCAGAAAATCCGTCTGCGTCTGCGCCAGTGCACGCGTCAGATCGCCGCCATGCTCAGCCGCCGGATCAAAATAATCCAGCGCCTTGGTGATGCGCAAATACGTGTTGGCATCGAAGTAATCGGAAAACTTGTCGCCTTGATAGCGTAGATAGGATTCGATTTCGAAGTCCACCTCGAAATCAAAACCGTAGTTCCCCGCGCGCAGCGCACGGCCGAATTTCTCCGCCATGTCGTCATCGGACAAATAAGTGATGTGGCCGATCATGCGCGCCACGCGCAGGCCGCGCCGCGGCACCACGCCGTGCTCGTAATAATGACCGCCATGAAAATCCGGATCGGTGATGATGGCTTGCCGCGCCACGTCGTTAAAGGCGATGTTTTGCGCCGACAATTTGGGCGTCGACGCAATCACCAGCGCATGACGAATTCGCTGCGGATACGACAGACTCCACTGCATCGCCTGCATGCCACCCAGACTGCCGCCCATCACGGCGGCAAAGGTTTCAATGCCCAGCGCATCGGCCAGCCGCGCCTGCGCCGCCACCCAATCTTCCACTGTCACCACCGGGAAATCCGCGCCCCAGGGTTTGCCCGTCCCGGGGTTGATGCTCTTGGGCCCGGTGGAACCAAAACAACTGCCCGGATTGTTCACGCCGATGACAAAAAAGCGATTCGTGTCGAGCGGCTTGCCCGGGCCCACCATGTTGTCCCACCAGCCCACGTTCTTCGGCGCATCGGCGTAAGTGCCAGCGACATGGTGCGAGGCATTGAGCGCGTGACACACCAGCACGGCGTTGGAGCGCTCCGCGTTGAGCGTGCCGTAGGTTTCATAGGTGAGATCGAACGCGGGTAGCACCGCCCCGCTCTTGAGCGGCAGCGGCGTATCGAAGTGCAGCGTCTGCGGCGTCACGACGCCGACGGAATTGGAAGAAACAGTGTGCATATTCCAAAAATGAAAAAGCCCGGTCAGCACTTGCGACCGGGCTTTAAGAAATTCAACGCCGCTCGCTTTAGCCGTATTTATCCGAGGGAGACGTTGCAACATGCGCCCTCCGCGCCCGCAAGCTGACTATCAAATCGGCGCCAGAACAGAAGGTAATGGAGTTTTACGGCGGCGTCAATTGGAAACCCCAACGGCCTTCGTAACCTTCGTAGGCTGGGTTGCTAAACCCAGCGTTGTTGTTGACGCTGCCCATGCGTCGCGTGGCGGATTGATTGCTGGGTTTTGCAACCCTGCCTACGAGCTTGGTGTCATGGAGAAGCGATGAAAACCAAGTAAATAGCAGCAACCAAGATGGTTGCCATGAAGAAGCCTATGGCGATTCTTAGCGCTCGGGGCGAGACGAAGCCAAAGAAACGAAATGCTGTTGCCTGAAAAACATTGCCGCAACTTGGGCATTGCACACGTGTATCCAAATCTTGCAGAGCGGGCGCAAGGATAAGCATTGTGACTGTACGATTTGCCCAAGCGCGACTAGCGGGGAACACCGCTCCACACTTAGGGCATTGTTCATCATTCATATCCAGCACCCAACCAAAAACAGACATCGTAAAAGGCACCGCATAAGGCACGTGAATATCGATCACTCCATCCACGTAACGCTTGTGACTCCCCTCGCCCGCAGGCGGGAGAAGGGGATTTTTGCCGGCCGCCGACCACCCTCACATCCGATTCAACTCTTCCAGCAATTCACGAATTTTCCCCGGCTCTTGCGCGCGCAAAATCTTGCGCACCTGGGCTTCGATGCCGTGGCGGTCGGTGCGGAGAATTTCCTGCTTGACGGGGAGCAGGCGGGTGGGGTGCATGGAGAATTGGCGCAGGCCCATGCCGAGCAAGAGGCGCGTGAATTTGGGTTCGCCAGCCATTTCACCGCACACGGATACGGGCAGGCCGGCTTTCTGACCGGTCTGAATGGTGAGCGCCATCAGGTACAGCACCGCGGGGTGCAGCGGGTCGAAGAGATGGGCGACGCTGCTGTTGGCGCGATCGATGGCGAGCGTGTATTGCACCAGATCGTTGGTGCCAATCGACAGAAAATCGAGCCGCTTGACGAACAGGCCGAGGGAGAGCGCGGCGGCAGGAATCTCGATCATGCCGCCGATCTGGATGGTGCTGTCGTAAGCTTGTCCGCGCGCATCGAGCTGGGCCTTGGCGTGCTGGATCATTTGCATGGATTGCTCGATCTCATGCGCGTGCGCGAGCATGGGGATCATCAGCTTGACCGGACCCAGGGCGGAGGCGCGCAGGATGGCGCGCAATTGCGTCATGAAAATCAGCGGCTCGGAAATACAGAAGCGGATCGCACGCAGGCCCAGCGCCGGGTTGGTGGCCACCACGGCATCTTTGTCGACGCTGCCGCCCAGCGTCTTGTCGGCGCCGATGTCGAGCGTGCGGATGGTCACCGGCTGACCTTTCAGTTTTTTCACCACGTCGGCGTAGGACTCGAACTGTTCTTCTTCGCTGGGCAACGTGGCGCGGTTCATGAACAGATATTCGGTACGGAACAGGCCGACGCCCTCGCCACCTTCCTCGACCATGTCATCCACGTCATCCACCAGTTCGATATTGCCGAGCATTTCGATGCTGGCGCCGTCGAGCGTTTGCGCGGGCATATTGCGCAAACGCCGCAGGCGCTTGCGCTCGAGCACGATTTCGCTCAATCGGTGGCGATATTCCTCCAACACCAGCGGCGGCGGATCAACCACCACGACGCCAACATCGCCATCGATGATGATGGTCTCGCCCTGCGCGATCAGCTGATGCGCATTCTGCAAACCGACCACAGCCGGAATGTCGAGACTGCGCGCGACGATGGCGGTGTGTGACGTGGCGCCGCCCAGATCGGTGATGAAACCGGCGAAGCCGGTGTCGCGCAGCCGCAGCATGTCTGCGGGGGAAATATCATGTGCGACCAAAATCATTTCCGCGGCGGCGGTGGCGTCGTACTGCGGCAGGATTGCGGTGGACCCAATCAGCGCATGCAAGATGCGCTCGACCACCTGGCGCACATCGCCACCCCGTTCGCGCAGGTATTCATCCTCGATCGTTTCAAACTGACCGATCACCTCAACCATCTGGGTGGTGATCGCCCATTCGGCGTTGTAGCGGTGGGTGCGAATCAGCGCGGCGGGCGCATCGGCCAGCAGGGGGTCGTGCAGGATCAATTCATGCAGCTCAAGAAAAGCCGCCAGTTCCGCCGGCGCCTTCTCCGGCAGGTCACGCTTGATCTGATGCAGTTCGCGTTCCACCTGCGCCACGGCCGTGCGAAAACGCCGCACTTCGCGCGAGATCGAAGCCTCGGGAATCAGATAGCGCGGCACATCGGCAATGGCCGGATTGAGCCGGTGGCTGTGGCCAATAGCCACGCCACGCGAAACGGGGATGCCGTGCAGGGTGAAAGACATATCTAAATGACGAATGACTGCGCTGCGCGCAAGGCTGCTGCGCAGCAAAGAATTCTTGCCGCGCAAGCGGCGTCTTGCGGCGAAGCCGCGTCATTTTTCATGCTTTACTCACCTTCATCAAACTTGTTAGCAATCAAGGTTTGGATTGCTGAAATCGCTTCGGCCTCATCGGTACCATCGGCTTCCAGCGTCACCATGGTGCCGTTACCGGCCGCCAGCATCATGACCCCCATGATGCTCTTGGCGTTGACGCGACGGCCACTGCGGGCGAGCCAGACTTCGGCCTGGAAGCGGCTGGCCAATTGCGTCAGCTTGGCCGAAGCCCGTGCGTGCAGACCCAGCTTGTTACTGATCAATACTTCGGCTTGCTGCATCTTGCTTGTCTCCCGTCGTGATGGTTTGCTGCTGCGGCGCGGTTGCGCGCGTATTCAATATGGCATTGCGGCCGCCGAGCATGACTTTCTCCGTCAACTCCTCCAGCGGCAGATTGCGATGGTTGAGGGCACGCAGCAGCATAGGCAGGTTGATGCCGGTCAACACGTTGGCCTGCTGGTCCTGCGCGAGGCTGCTGGCGATGTTGGACGGTGTGCTGCCAATGATGTCGGTCAACACCAGCACACCGCTGCCGTCATTCAAGAGGGCCAGCAATTCGCGCAGCTGGCGCGCCAACGCTGCCGGGTCAGTGTCGGGCAACACATCCACCGCCACCAACCGTTCCGGCCGCTGGCCAAATACATGCTCCACACAGAGCAACATCGCATCTCCCAAGGGAGCATGCGCGACAATCAAAACACCGACCATACTCATTCCTCTCCAGCGGCGCTAACCTGATTCAACAAGCCGCTCCAACGCATCCAGCATCATGCCGGCCACATTGCAATCACTCCCCTGACTGATTTCCTGAAAACAGGTCGGGCTGGTGACATTCAATTCGGTCATGTAGTCGCCAATCACGTCCAGCCCCACCAGCACCAAACCGCGCTGGAGCATTTGCGGCGCCAGGGCGCGCGCAATGTCCCAGTCGCGCGGCGACAGCGGCCGCACTTCCGACCGGGCCCCGGCCGCCAGATTGCCGCGATGCTCGCCCGCCACCGGGATGCGCGCCAGCAAATATGGCACCACTTCACCACCGATCAGCAGAATGCGCTTGTCACCGTCGGCGATCTCCGGCACGTAGCGCTGCACCATGATCGTGTGGTGGCCGTGCTGCGTCAAGGTTTCCATGATGACATTCAGATTCAGGTCGCCGTGGCGCACCCGGAAAATACGGCTGCCGCCCATGCCATCGAGCGGCTTGAGGATAGCATCGCCCTGTTGCGCCACAAAGGCACGAATGCGACCCGCATCGCGCGTCACCAGCGTCGGTGGAATCAGATCGGGAAATTCGGTGATGGCGAATTTTTCATTATGGTCGCGCAGCGCGCGCGGATCGTTGACGACTTTCACGCCTTGCTGTTGCGCGCGTTCGAGCAGGTAGGTGGAATAAATGTATTCCATGTCGAACGGCGGATCCTTGCGCATCAATACGACATCCAGAGCATTCAGCGGCAGCTCGAGCGGCGCCTGCGCGGCATACCAGTGCGTCTTGTCGTGCGTGATCTGCAGCGGCGTCATCTGTGCCAGCACGCGGCCGTCGGCATAGGCCAGATCGCCTTGCTGCATGGTGAAAATTTCATGGCCGCGCTGCTGCGCCTCGACCATCATCGCGTAGGTGGAATCCTTCTTGGTATTGATGCGATCCAGTGGATCGAGAATGATGCCGAGCTTCATACGGCTCCAAACTTTTCCTGATCCGGGTCGGTGCGTTCCATTTCAATGGACGCGGCCAGCGCTGCCAGACGGCCGATCACGCCATACATGTAGAAACGGTTGGCCGCCGCCTCCGGATGCGCGCGCCGATCGGGCATACAGCAACTGGAAGCAAACGCCAGCGGCACAAACTGCATGCCCGGCGCATTCAGATTTTCATCGGCGGCGCGTGCTGCATGCACGCGATAAAAGCCGCCGACGACAAAGCGGTCGATCATGTACACCACCGGCTCGGCGGCACTCTGATCGAGGGTCTCGATGGTATGCACACCTTCCTGAATGATGACCTGCTGTACTTCCAAGCCTTCTTTCACGACCGACATCTTGTTGCGCTGCTTGCGGTTCAGATCCTTCACCTCGGAGGCGTCGCGCACCGTCATCACACCCATGCCGTAGGTGCCCGCATCGGCCTTGACCACCACATAGGGCGTCTGCTCGATGCCGTATTCCTTGTATTTGTGGCGGATTTTTCTCAGCAGGCTGTCGACGTTGGCGGCCAGACATTCTTCGCCGACCCGTTCATGAAAATTGATTTCGCCGCACAGGCCGAAATAGGGATTGATCATCCAGGGATCGACATCGATCAGCTTGGCAAAGCGTTTGGCGACATCGTCGTAAGCGGCGAAATGGTTCGACTTGCGCCGCACCGACCAGCCCGCATGCAGCGGCGGCAGGACAAACTGCTCACGAAGATCTTGCAGAATGGCCGGGGTGCCGGAGGACAAATCGTTGTTGAGCAGAATCGCGCAGGGATCGAAATCGGCCAACCCCAAACGGCGGCCATTACCGCTACGCTGCAGCGGTTCCAGCACGAGATGCTGACCATCGGCCAGTTCCAGCCGCGTCGGTTCATGCACCTCGGGCGACAGGCTGCCCAGCCGCACGTTCAAGCCAGTCTGGCGAAAGATTTGCACCAGCTGAGCGACGTTTTGCAGATAGTACTGATTGCGCGTGTGGTTCTCGGGAATCAGCAACAGGTTGCGCGCATCGGGGCAGATTTTTTCAATCGCCGCCATGGCGGCCTGCACGGCCAGCGGCAACATTTCCGGGGCCAGATTGTTGAAGCCGCCGGGGAAAAGGTTGGTATCGACCGGCGCCACCTTGAAGCCGCTGTTGCGCACATCGACGGAAGAATAAAACGGCGGCGTGTGTTCCTGCCATTCCAGGCGCAACCAGCGCTCGACGGCGGGCGTCGCCTCCAGCATCTTGCGCTCCAGCTCCAGCAGCGGGCCATGCAGGGCAGTCACCAAATGAGGGACCATGATTTTCTTTCGGATGAAGGTGGTTCAAGTCCGATTGTAGCCAATCATGGCCAAGCCGGTATGCGGAGAAAAGCGGGAATGAGCGACTTGCGCGCAGCCTTACGCAGCCTGTTGCATGCGATAGCCCGCACCACGCACAGTTTCGATCAGATCCTGATGACCGGTGGGCGTCAGCGCCAGACGCAGGCGGCGAATGTGAACATCGATGGTGCGCTCTTCCACAAACACATGGTCGCCCCATACCTGGTCGAGCAGTTGCGCGCGGCTGTAGACACGGCCGGGATGGGTCATGAAGAAATGCAGCAGGCGGAACTCCGTCGGCCCGATGTCGATGGGCTTGCCCTGCCCGCTCACCACATGGCTGGACGGTTCCAGCCGCAAGCCGCCGATTTCCACCGCATCGTCAGTCAACTGCGGCGCACGGCGGCGCATCACCGCCTTGATGCGGGCGTTCAATTCCTTGGGCGAAAAAGGCTTGGTCAGGTAATCGTCGGCACCCACATCCAGGCCATGAATCTTGTCGGCCTCGGCGCTGCGCGCGGTCAGCATGATGACCGGAATCTCGCGGGTGCGCGGATCGCCGCGCAATTGCCGCAGCAAGTCGATGCCCGGCATGCCCGGCAGCATCCAGTCGAGCAGGATCAAGTCCGGCAACACCGCGGCGACCTGCGAACGCGCCCGTTCGGCGCTATCCGCCGCCAAAACCGTATGCCCGGCCAGACGCAGGTTGACGCTGATCAACTCGCTGATGGCAATTTCATCTTCAACAACTAGAATCGTGCTTGACATGGATCAACTCATTCAGTTTTACGGGCACAGTGCTTTGCATAGCCAGCCGACTAGTGGACTATTACAGCCCACTAGTCGGCTGGTTAAGTCTATTGCAGTTTGGTGACAAATCTGTGACACTGGCCTCACTTTGAGGCTGCCGGAATTAACCTGAGTCGGCCCGAGCAGAGGGCGGCACCGACCGCTCAGAAACAATAACACCAATAACCATTTGTTTCATTTGGTCCACGGCGCAGTGGGGGGAGTCGATCGAAATGAAAGTCAGCGGCAAACTCATCCGCGCCATCGGCGCGGCGAGTTGGCTCGATCAGGCGGTGGACGTCAGTCCGGTGCCCATGTTCGTGATCGACCGTCAGCATCGCATCACTCACTGGAATCGTGCCTGCGCAGCGCTCACCGGCGCTTGCTCCGCCGACATGATAGGCCGCGGCAGCCCCTGGCGAATTTTCTATCCCAACGAACGGCCTCTGCTGGCCGATCTGGTGGTGGATGGCGTCACCGATACCCTGCTGAAACGGTATTACCACTACCCGGTGCAGCGCTCCGAATTGATTGAAGGCGCTTACGAAGCCGAGGATTATTTTCCGCAGCTCAAGGGTGGCGGGCGCTGGCTGTTTTTCACCGCCGCCCCGCTGCGCGACGACAAGGGCAATGTCGTCGGCGCGATCGAAACGATTCAGGATTTCACCGCACGACGCAATGCCGAAGCCGCGCTGCGCGACAGCGAAGAACGCTATCGCGAACTGTCGATCACCGATGCGCTCACCGGCCTGTACAACTCGCGCCACTTCTGGGAACAGTTGAACCTGGAAATGGAGCGCGCCCAGCGTTATGGCACGCCCTTATCACTCATCCTGCTCGATGTCGATCATTTCAAGCAATTGAACGACACCTATGGGCATTTGGTGGGTGACCATGTGCTGGGCACACTGGGGAGCGTCATCCGGCGCAATCTGCGCAGCCCCGACAGCGCCTACCGCTACGGCGGTGAAGAATTCGCCCTGATCCTGCCGGAAACATCGCTGGAAGGCGCGCTGGCAACCGCTGAACGCTTGCGTACCGAATTTGCGCTGTCCCCTCTATCCGGCGATCTTGGCTGCAAGGGCTTGACCAGCACCGTCAGCATCGGCGTGACCAATCACGGCGCCAATGACACGCCGCACTCTTTCGTCAAGCGTGCTGATCAAGCGGTGTACGACGCCAAGCATCGCGGCCGCGATACGGTGGTCGGTATGGACGTTACCGTGACGGCCCGGCAAGCTTAGCCCACTGAAGCACCCATCGAACCGCATCATTGAGCCACCTCATTGAGCCACCTACGGCTTGCGCTACACTACGGCTTTGCTTGCACTCTATAGATGCGCTCCGGCGCACGCATCATGGCTGGACTGACCTCAACCTCCCCGCTTCCCACTCGCATCGTTTTGCATCAGCAGAGCCGCCGGCTCGAAATTGAATTCGACGATGGTCGCGTTTTTTCGCTGCCCTTCGAATATCTGCGCGTCTACTCGCCCAGCGCCGAAGTCAAAGGCCATGGCGCGGGCCAGGAAGTCTTGCAAACCGGCAAGCGCAATGTCGTCGTCGAACGCATTGAGCAAATCGGCCACTACGCGATACAACCGATTTTTTCCGATGGCCATGCGACCGGGCTGTATTCCTGGGACTATCTTTACCAGCTCGGCGCAGAACAGGAAGCCCGCTGGCAGGACTATCTGAACCAGCTCGCCGCCGCTGGCGCCAGCCGCGATGTCGACACCAGCACCCCGCCCGCGGCCGGGTGTGGGCATCATCACTGATGAGCGGCCACATAGCAGCGCGTCCATGACCAACAAAACCCATTTCGGTTATCAGGAAGTCGAGGAAAACAAAAAGGCGGAGAAAGTCGCCGAAGTGTTTCATTCCGTCGCGCAACGCTACGACGTCATGAACGATCTGATGTCGGCCGGGCTGCATCGTCTCTGGAAAAAATTCACCATCGGTCAGGCCGCCGTGCGCCCCGGCGCCAAGGTACTGGATATTGCCGGCGGCACCGGCGATCTGGCCCGCGAATTTGCCCGTCAAGCCGGCCCGCAGGGCGAAGTCTGGCTCACCGACATCAACGAATCCATGCTACGCGTCGGCCGCGATCGTTTGCTGGACGACGGCTTGCTTACACCGGCGAGCCTGTGCGATGCAGAGAAACTGCCATTCCCCAGCGATTACTTTGATGTTGTCACCGTGGCTTTCGGGCTGCGCAACATGACGCACAAGGATCGCGCGCTGGCGGAAATGCGCCGCGTTATCAAACCGGGCGGTAAAGTATTTGTACTCGAGTTTTCCAAGTTGTGGCAACCACTGCAGCCCATGTATGACTTATATTCATTCAAGGTGTTGCCCAAACTGGGCGCACTGATTGCAGGCGACGCCGACAGCTACCGCTATCTGGCCGAATCGATCCGCATGCATCCGGATCAGGAAGGTCTGAAGTCATTGATGGAACAGGCAGGATTAGAGAATGTGCAGTATTGGAATCTGACGGGCGGCGTGGTCGCCCTACATCAGGGAACCAAACTGAGTTGATGAGTTGAGTGAAGCGGGATGTGTGAGCAACGACGCGAGGATGAAATGAAATTGAAACAATGGTGGAGTCGCAGCCTGCGCATACTGGCAATGTCGGGCGCGGTGCTGTGTATCGTGGCCTTGACAATGGAAGACGCCGCCGCAGTGCGGCTGGGTGGTGGCCGTTCGATCGGCCGGCAATCGTCCGGTATTTCGCAACAACGTCAGGCCATGCCACCGCCGTCATCCGCGCCCCAGGCGGCGCCTTCCCCCGCGCCTGCTTCGGCCCCATCGCCGGGCAATCGCTGGCTCGGCCCGCTGGCCGGTCTGGCGGCCGGTCTGGGGCTGGCGGCGCTGTTCTCGCACTTCGGCATGGGCGGCGAGTTTTCCAATTTCATTCTGCTGGCGCTGATGATCATGGCGGGTCTATTCGTCGTGTCATTCCTGTTGCGCAAGCTGGCGGGCAATCCCGCGCCACGCCGTCTGGGGTATCAAGCCGAATATCACACCTCGTATCTGGGGCAGGAAACCGTGGCCGGCCCGGCGCCGCAAGCGACTGAGGGCTATCGCCCGCCCAATCCGCTGACGGAGCAGCATCCGGTCGCCGCCAGCGCGCTCAGCATCCCGGCCGGGTTCGACAAGGAGAGTTTCGTGCACAGCGCCAAGGTGGTATTCCTGCGCTTGCAAGCCGCCTTCGATGCGGGCAATCAGGACGACTTGCGTGAGTTCACCTCGCCGGAAATGTTTGCCGAACTGAAACTGCAATTGCAGGAACGCGGCAGCACACCGCAGAAAACCGATGTCGTCACCATCAACGCCGACTTGCTGACGGTGGAAACACAGAACAACGACCAACTCGCCAGCGTGCGCTTCTCAGGTCTGCTGCGCGAGGAAACCGAAGCTAGCGCGACGCCGATCGACGAGGTATGGAACTTCGCCCGCCCCAGCGGCGCTTCCGGTGGCTGGGTGCTGGCAGGCATTCAGCAGTTGAATTAACGACTGCGTTACACTTCGCCTGTCCTGAAAAGCCCGTCTCTGGACGGGCTTTTTTATCGGGCTTTTTATTTCCCCTGCCCATGATCCAAGCCTCGCTGCTGCTCATCGTCAATCATCTGCTGACCCAGGAACCCTGGGCGCAGGACAAGGTGCGCGCGCAGGCTGGGAAAATCGTCGCCATCAAAACCGGCACGTTGGAGTTGCGTGTGGAGTTGACGGGCAACGGCACCGTCATCGCCGCCGCCAACGACGCAACCCCGCACGCCACCCTGACGTTCGCTCCCGACCTGCTGCCGCACATCCTGCAACACGGCATGGCCGCCGCCGCGCAAAAAGTGCACATCGCTGGTGAGGCCGAATTGGTGGCCGTGGTCGGCGATGTGCTGCAACACTTGCGCTGGGATGCAGAACAGGATTTGAGCCGCCTGGTGGGCGACATCCCCGCGCGCCGCCTGACGCAAGCCGCCAAAACATTCGCGGCGCATAGCGAGGAAGCCGCGCAACGCCTGCGCGAAAATTTCGCCGAGTACTTCACCGAAGAAAATCCCATGCTCGTCACCCGGCCGCAACTGGAAGCCCACCGCACCGACCTGCACGCGCTGCGCGATCAGATTGCACGGCTGGAAAAACGGATGCAGAAGCTGTGACCACACTAAAAATCTTCACCGCAGAGACGCAGAGAACGCAGAGAAACCCTTCAAGATTTTCTCTGCGTTCTCTGCGTCTCTGCGGTGGATTTTGACTTTCAAAAAACATTCATGCGACTGTTCCGTTTACTGAAAATTCTCTACGTTGTCTGGCGTCACGGCTTGCTGGTGCCTGTCGCCGCCAGTCTGAAACGTCCGTGGATGACGGCGCTGGCGCGTGTGTTGTCGGTCGGCACACGCACGGGGACGCGCGGCGAACGCTTGCGTACCGCGCTGGAACGGCTCGGCCCGATCTTCGTCAAGTTCGGCCAGGTGTTATCGACGCGCGGTGATCTGCTGCCGGATGACGTGGCGCTGGAGTTGGCAAAATTGCAGGATCGCGTACCGCCTTTCGACAGCCGTCTGGCGATTGCCGAAATCGAACGTGCGCTGGGCCAGCATCCCGAACAATTGTTCGCCAGCTTCGAGGTACAGCCGGTCGCCAGCGCGTCGATTGCGCAAGTGCATCTGGCCGTCCTGCACGACGGCCATGGTGAACGTGAGGTGGCAGTCAAGGTCTTGCGCCCCGGTATGCTGGCGGCGATTGAAAAGGATCTTGCTGTGCTGCGCATGCTGGCACGGCTGGTCGAATGGCTCTGGGCCGATGGCAAGCGGCTGAAGCCGCGCGCGGTGGTGGCCGAGTTCGACACCCATCTGCACGACGAGCTCGATCTGATGCGCGAAGCGGCCAACGGCAGCCAGTTGCGCCGCAACTTCATGGACTCGCCCCTGCTGCGCGTGCCGGAAATGCTGTGGGATTACTGCAGCTCCTCGGTGATCGTGATGGAGCGCATGCACGGTATCCCGATCAGCCAGACCGCGCGGCTCGAAGCTGCGGGCATCGACCGCAAGCAACTGGGCCGGCACGGCGTGGAGATTTTTTTCACGCAAGTGTTCCGCGATGGTTTCTTTCACGCCGACATGCACCCTGGCAACATCTATGTCGATGATCGCGAACCGCAACTGGCGCGCTATATCGCGCTCGACTTTGGTATCGTCGGCACGCTGTCGGACTACGACAAGAATTATCTGGCGCAGAATTTCCTCGCCTTCTTCCGGCGCGATTACAAGCGCGTCGCGCAAGCGCATATCGAATCGGGCTGGGCGCCCGCCGACACCCGTGTCGATGAACTGGAAGCCGCCGTGCGCGCCTGTTGCGAACCGATCTTCGACCGGCCGCTGAAAGAGATTTCGCTCGGCCAGGTGTTGCTGCGTCTGTTTCAGGCCTCGCGCCGTTTCAATATCGAAATTCAACCGCAACTGGTGCTGCTGCAAAAAACCCTGCTCAACATCGAAGGGTTGGGCCGCCAGCTCGACCCCGATCTCGATCTGTGGAGCACCGCCCAACCTTTTCTGGAGCGCTGGATGAAAGAACGCATCGGCTTGAAAGGCTTGCTGGAAAAACTGCGCACCGAAGCGCCGCAATGGGCGCAACTGCTGCCCGAACTGCCGCGCCTGCTGCATCAGCGTTTGCAGGCGGAACACGATCACTCGCAACAGCAATTGCTGGCGCAACTGATTGAAGAACACCGCAAGACCCGCCGCTGGATCGCACTCGGCGCAGTCATGTTGTTTGCCACGGCCGCAGGCCTGGCTTTGTTATACTTCCGCGCGCTTTAAACCGCTGACCACCTGCCTCTGGAGCCCGTTGCCATGTTACTGACTTTGGTTATTTTCTATCTGCTGATCACCATCGCCATCGGCCTGTGGGCCGCCAAGCGCGTGAAGAACACGGCGGACTTTGCCATCGCCGGCCGCCATCTGCCGCTGATCATGATTGTCACCACCACCTTTGCGACCTGGTTCGGTTCGGAAACGGTGCTGGGCATTCCAGCCAAATTCGTCAACGGCGGCTTGAACAGTGTGGTCGAAGATCCCTTTGGCGCGGGCACCTGTCTGATTCTGGTCGGCCTGTTTTTCGCCAGCAAGTTGTACAAGATGACGCTGTTGACCATCAGCGATTATTACCGCGAACGTTTTGGTCGCAAGGTTGAAGTAATTTGCTCGCTCATCATCATCCTCAGTTATCTCGGCTGGGTATCGGCGCAGATCACGGCCCTCGGTCTGGTGTTCAATGTGTTGTCGGGCGGTGCGATTCCGATACCGGTGGGCATGGTCATCGGCACCGTGTCGATTCTCGCCTACACGCTGTTTGGCGGGATGTGGTCGGTCGCCGTGACCGACTTCATCCAGATGATCATCCTGGTCGTGGGTCTGTTTATCCTGGCCGTGTTCGCAGGCCATCAGGCCGGTGGCTTCGACAAGGTGGTCTCGCTGGCGGTCAGCAAAGACATGTTCCGCTTTCTGCCGGAGCCCAGCTTCAAAGACGTGGTGTTCTTCATCGCCGCCGCCATCACCATGATGCTCGGTTCGATTCCGCAACAGGACGTGTTTCAGCGCGTGATGTCAGCCAAGAATCAGAGCGCTGCCACCAAAGGCCCGGTGATCGGCGGCATCTGCTACATTCTGTTCGCCTTCGTGCCCATGTTCCTTGTCACCAGCGCGCTGATCATCATGCCGGAACAAGCCATGACGCTGATCAAGGATGATCCGCAGCGCGTGTTGCCCACACTGGTACTGACGCAAATGCCGTTCGTCATGCAGGTGCTGTTCTTTGGCGCCTTGCTCTCGGCCATCAAATCCACCGCCTCGGCCACCTTGCTCGCGCCGTCGGTCACGTTCACGGAAAACATCTGGCGTCAGTTCCGTCCGCGCCAGAGCGACAAGTCAGAATTGAAAACCATGCGGATCACCGTGCTGATCTTCAGTGCGTGCGTCTGCACCTACGCCATCGCCTTGCAAGGCACCTCGATCTACGAACAAGTGTCCGGCGCGTATCAAGTGACGCTGGTCGGCGCCTTCGTGCCGCTGGCCGCTGGCCTCTACTGGAAACGCGCGACCACACAAGGCGCGATTTTTTCCATCGTGCTGGGCATTGTGTCCTGGCTGCTGTTCCTCTACACCCCGGCGGGCGAAGAATTTCCGCCGCAATTGGCGGGTGTCCTGCTCGCCATCGTCGGCATGGTGGTAGGTTCGCTCGGCCCGCAAGCGATCAAAGAAGTGCATGGCTCGCACCACCACGTTGTCGGGGTGGGCGCCAACTGAAGCCTGCTTTCCAGGTCAAGCTAAAACGCCAGCATTGTTGCTGGCGTTTTACATTGCGATGACGGGTAAATGACGCATACAGCCCGATTTCCGGCCAAGACCTGCATGCTAGAATCGTTGCAAACAAAAACTTACTTAACAGGGTTGCCGTCGTGTTGAATTTCCGCGTCTCATGAACATCGTCATCCTCGCTGCCGGCATGGGCAAACGCATGCGTTCCGCGCTGCCCAAGGTGCTGCATCCGCTGGCGGGCAAGCCGCTGCTGCAGCATGTGCTCGACACGGCGCGGCAACTCAAGCCGACGCGCATCTGCATCGTCTATGGTCATGGCGGCGAAGCCGTGCTGCAGCAGATCAAGGGTGACGATCTGCACTGGGCCAAACAGGAACCGCAACTCGGCACCGGCCACGCCGTGCAGCAAGCGGTACCGTTTCTCGACGACGCGCAGCCCACGCTGATTCTTTATGGCGACGTGCCGCTCACGCGCCTGTCCACGTTGCAAACCCTGACTGCGCAGGTGAGCACGGCCCAAATGGCGCTGCTCACCGTCGAGCTCGACGACCCGACCGGCTACGGCCGCATCGTGCGCGACGCCAACGACACCGTGCAGCAGATTGTCGAACACAAGGACGCCACGCCCGCGCAGCGCATGCTGTCCGAAATCAATACCGGCATCATGGTCGTGCCCACGGCACAATTGAAACGCTGGCTGACCCGTCTTTCCAACAACAATGCGCAGGGCGAGTACTACCTGACCGACATCGTGGCCAGCGCCGTCGCCGAGGGTGTCACCGTTGCCACCGCCGCACCACAGGACGAATGGGAAACGCTGGGCGTGAACAGCCGCCTGCAAATGGCCGAGCTGGAACGCATTTACCAAAACAACCTCGCCGAAGAATTACTGGAGCAAGGCGTGGCGCTCGCCGACCCGGCCCGCATCGACGTGCGCGGCACGCTGACTTGCGGGCGCGATGTCTTCATCGACGTCAACTGCGTGTTTGAAGGCGAAGTGGTGCTAAGCGACGGCGTGCAGATCGCCGCCAATTGCGTGATCCGCAATGCGCACATCGATGCCGGCACGCAGATCGCGCCGTTCACGCATATCGACGATGCGCGCGTCGGCGCCGGCGGCAAGGTCGGCCCCTTTGCGCGGCTGCGCCCCGGCACGGTGTTGGCCGAAGACGTGCACATCGGCAACTTCGTCGAAGTAAAAAACAGCGCCATCGCCGCGCACTCCAAAGCCAATCATCTGGCCTATGTCGGCGATGCCGATGTCGGCAGCAACGTCAATATCGGCGCGGGCACCATCACCTGCAACTACGACGGCGCCAACAAATTTCGCACCACGATCGAAGATGATGTCTTCATCGGCTCGGATACGCAACTGGTCGCGCCGGTGCGCGTCGGCAAAGGTGCAACACTGGGTGCGGGCACGACACTGACCAAGGATGCGCCCGCCGGAAAATTGACCGTGTCGCGTACCAAGCAGGTCACGTTGGAAAACTGGCAACGGCCCAGGAAGCAGGACAAATGATTGAAGCATGACGAAAGGTGAATGACGGAAGCAGTGCACCCCAGCCTTTCGTCATCCGTCTTTAGTCATGTTTTCCGTAGGAAAAACTATGTGTGGAATCGTCGGCGCGGTCGCGCAAAACAATATCGTCCCCATCCTGCTCCAGGGTCTGAAGCGGCTGGAATATCGCGGCTATGATTCCTGTGGCGTCGCGGTTCTCAATGACGGCTTGCAGCGTGCGCGCAGCGTGTCGCGCGTGGCTGAGCTGGAGCATCAGATCGAAGGCAGTGGCTTGAGCGGCACGGTCGGCATTTCGCACACGCGCTGGGCCACGCACGGCGCACCAGCGACCAACAACGCGCATCCGCATTTCTCGCGCGACACCATCGCGCTGGTGCACAACGGCATCATCGAAAACTATGAAGAGCTGCGCCGCGAACTGAAAGCGCAAGGCTATGTGTTCGAGAGCCAGACCGATACCGAAGTCGTGGCGCATCTGATTCATCAAATGTACGACGGCGATCTGTTCCGCACCGTGCAACACGCCGCCAAACGCTTGCACGGCGCCTATGCGATTGCCGTGTTTTGCAAGGATGAACCCGGCCGCGTCGTCGGCGCGCGTTTCGGCAGCCCCTTGATTCTCGGCGTCGGCGCCGATGGCAACTACCTCGCCTCGGATGCGATGGCGCTGGCGGGTGTCACCGATCAGATCGTCTATCTCGAAGAAGGCGATGTCGTCGATCTGCGTCTGGATCGCTACACCATCACCGATCAGGACAACCAGCCGGTCGCGCGCGAAGTGCGCACCGTGCACGCGCACAGCGGCGCGGCCGAACTCGGCCCCTATCGCCACTACATGCAGAAAGAAATTTTCGAGCAGCCGCGCGCCGTGGCCGATACGCTCGAAGGCGTCGAGCAGATCACACCGGAAATTTTCGGTACCGATGCGCAAGCCACGTTCGCGCAAATCGATTCGCTGCTCATCCTCGCCTGCGGCACCAGCTACTACTCCGGCCTCACCGCCAAATACTGGCTCGAATCCATCGCCAAGATTCCCACGCAAGTCGAAATCGCCAGCGAATATCGCTACCGCGACAGCGTGCCAAATCCCAAAACACTGGTCGTCGTGATCTCGCAATCCGGCGAAACCGCCGACACCCTGGCCGCACTCAAACACGCGCAAGCACTGGGCATGCAGCACACGCTCGCCATCTGCAACGTCGGCACCAGCGCGATGGTGCGGCAAACCAAACTGCACTACCTCACGCGCGCGGGCGTGGAAATCGGCGTCGCCTCCACCAAGGCCTTCACCACCCAGCTCGCCGCGTTGTTCCTGCTCACGCTCACGCTCGCCAAACTGCGCGGCCACCTGCCCGCTGCGCAAGAACAGACCTATCTCAAACTGCTGCGCCACGTCCCCGCCGCACTGCAAAGCGTGCTCGCGCTGGAACCGCAAATCATTGCCTGGGCCGAAGAATTCGCGCGCAAGGAAAACGCGCTCTTCCTCGGCCGCGGCCTGCACTACCCCATCGCCCTCGAAGGCGCGCTCAAGCTCAAGGAAATTTCCTACATCCACGCCGAAGCGTATCCCGCCGGAGAACTCAAACACGGCCCGCTCGCGCTGGTGACCGAACACATGCCCGTCGTCACCGTCGCCCCCAACGACGCTCTGCTGGAAAAACTCAAATCCAACATGCAGGAAGTCCGCGCCCGCAGCGGCCAGCTCTACGTCTTCGCCGACGGCGACACGCAAATCCAATCCGAACCCGGCCTGCACGTCATCCGCATGCCCGAACACTACGGCGCCCTGTCACCGATCCTGCACGTCGTCCCCCTGCAATTGCTCGCGTATCACACAGCGCTGGCGCGCGGGACGGATGTGGATAAACCGCGCAATCTTGCGAAATCAGTCACCGTAGAGTGACAGATTTCGCCCGCAGCTTGGCGTGATTCCGAACACAATAAAGTCTGTCGGCAAAATCTACTGTAACTGCTGCCTTGCGTAAGCTGCTGATGCTCCATTGGGAGCAAGTTCAAGGTATGTGTTGTAAGCTTTCTTGGCTTTGTCTTTATCACCAGCTTTAGCCCATGCGTCGCCAAGGTTCAAGTAGGCGACGGCGCGGGATACATCCATTTTCACGGCATTCTCAAACCAGCGTGCTGCTTCTGCGTACTTATCCTGTTTGTAATAGATGAAGCCGAGGTTGTTAGCGGCCAGGGCAAAGTCAGGGCGAAGTTTTAATGCTTCAGTGAATTGGGCTTCAGCTTCAGCGTAACGTTTTTCCTTATAAAGCTGAAGACCGCGATCATTGGCGCGCTGGGCGAGTTGTCGTGCCGAACTGGGCACCGCGACGGGTGGCGTAATTTTCTGTTCGCCACCTTGTAGATCCTTAACGACCACAGAAACCGGCGGTAACGCTGCCACAGGCTTGTCACTGGTTGCCGGCAACAAGGTGGGCACCGGACGCGCTGCATCCTGTTTGCTGTTGAGCGCGATGGCGTCACTTGGCAATTGCGCGGTTTGCTCATTGAGAAACTCTGCTTCCACGGGCAGTTCAAAAACAAAATCGCCACCTTCGGATCCCGGCAAACTGCCGAAGGCAGGGGTTTGCTGTGACACAGCGGCAACGGCGGGAGCAACGTAGGCAGCAAGTTCGGTCGCGGTGACGATGCCATCACCATTGAGATCAGCCTTACCATTCAACCCCTGCAACAGCGTCCAGGTGAATACCGAATGGCCGTTGGGTCCACCGTCAGCAACGAGTTGATCGGCTCCACCGGCGGTGAGCATTTGTCGCCCCATGCGTTTTGCATTGTCCCGAAGGAAGTTGCCCGCGCCCCCGCCGCGGGTGAGCCCTAGGCCGCTGTAGCAAGCATCCATGACAAAGAACACGTGCTTGGATGTAACGCTCTCCGCGATATTCTGCAATTCGGTCATTGGAATGGCATCGGTCGCGATTTCGTTGGGAGCGGCGTCGACAGGAATGATATAGCCCAAGGCACGACCAGAACTGAGTTGGAGCGTAGCGCCATGGCCGGCAAAAAAAACAAACAGCCGGTCGTTCTTCTTCATGCCACTGTGGGCGAGCTTGTCGTGAAAAGCGGCGAGGATGCCAGTGCGTGTGGCTTCCGCATTCTTCAGAGAAACAACATGATCGGCGGGAAAGTTGAACTTCTGAATCAGCGCTTCGCGCACCGCCTGAGCGTCATGAACGGCATATTGCAATTTTGGCCACTTGGCGTAATCGTTGATGCCGATGACAATGCCCCATGAGTCGCTGTAGTCCCCTGCGGCTGAAGCAGGCATCACCTCTGCCTGCGTGCCCTTGGCGACGGTAAAGCCCGTGCCGTCCCATCCTGCGAATTTATAGCCATTGGCCACGAGGCGATCAAGGATCGCGGGCAATGCCTTGACCGCACGTTCGTGAATGTCGTGAAAGAGAATGATGCCGTGTCCTTCCTTCTCCACGCTGCGCAGCACGCGGTCCGTGACCGAGGCTGGCACCGGATCGGCCCAGTCAAGCGAGTCTATATTCCACATGACCGAACGAAGGTGGGCCGAGGCCAGGATATCCATACCTTCAGCGTTGCGTGCGCCATAGGGGAAGCGAAACAATGGGGAGCGGCCAGCATCGACCGCCTTGAGCAGCTGATCGGCGCCGAGGATTTCCTGCTTGAGAGCGTCCCCAGTACGCTTCGATAGTTGGGCATGGGTGAGGCTGTGGTTGCCGATCACGAAACCTTCAGCCAGCAATTCACGGCTGATATTAGTGCGCGGCCCGAGCTGCGGCTTGCCATCTGGACCTAGCGTGCCCAGGTTATTGCCCACCTCAAAAAATATGGCTGGCACGCTGTATTGCTTGAGTATTGCTGCGATGTCCTTGGTGTAAACGCCGGGCCCATCATCGAAGGTCAGGACCAGTGTTTTGGGTGGCAGGCTGTGGCCGAATATCTCACCACTCTCTTCGCGCTTTTTACTTTGCGTCTCGGTCTCCGGCTGCGCCGGATAAGGCGTTACTACGCCATAATCTTTGAGTATCTGTTCGCGGTTATAGCGCTTTTTGAGACTGGCGACGTAGTCGTTCCAGCGCTCCCGTTTCAATTCGATGCTGCGCGTATCGAAGCGGTCGAATATCTTGCGGATTTCCTTTTCGTAATTGCGCTCGACTTCATCAAGCGCATCAAGATCCTCGCCAATACGCTTGTGGAGTTTAATGGCAGGAAGCGAATTGTCCTTTGCTACAGTCCCCTGCAGGCTCTTTAGCACCTCACGAAAAGCCAGACGGTCGGCATCGTAGAGATCAGGACTGCTTTCCACGTAATCGAGAATGCCGGAAAGCGCATCGAATCTTGCCGAGCTGCGCGATGTGGCGAGCATGTCGAGACCGGCTTCAATGTCGCTGACGCGTTGCAGGTTCTCGTGGAACAGGGTTTGACCAACTTGATTGGCCATGGCCCGCTCATTGGCAACCATTTCTTTCTCATCGGCAAAAAGCACGATGATCTTGCGATAGGTGGCCAACATCTCCTGCAGGCCACCCATCGTTTTGTTGACCGCGTCCTGCTCAACTACGGTAAGTGCGACCGACGGCGTGGCGGTCGTTGCTTCATGCCGCTGAACCAAAAGAACACCGGCCAGCAACGCCGCCAGGACAATTGCAGCGATCACCACATATTTTATTTTCATCCTGCCATCCAGACTGCGCATACCGTAGCGTCAATGTTTTAGGGGTCTGCCAATGATGCCATAGGTGTATTGGCCTTGCTTTCCGGGTCAAATCAGAAAAGGGCTGCGCGGATTTCGATTCAACGCAGGATCACCGTTTGCGCTTTCCAGGCTGGACTTTGCCAACGGCTGAACAGACTGAGGTTGTCCGCCTTGTCGGCCTGTTTGTCGACGTTGAGGTTTGACAAACGCAGCACTTCAAAGCTGCGCTTGAAGCGACCGTCGACCAAAGCTTCGCGAGCCACCAACATCTTGTCGTTGCCGGGCACCCAGCCCGCGAATTCCATGTAACCCAGGTTCGGATTGTCGACAGCCGGAGGCAACACATCGATTTTCCATTCGTCGCCCTGCTTGCGAAAAGCCCACATTTCAAGCCATGTATCCATCGGTTGCACCGCCAGGGTAAGCGCTGTGCCATCGTTGTTGGACACTGCCGATGCCGGCCACACAATGCTGTAAGTACACCGCGTCAACAGTGGGTGCTTGAGATCGTGCTTCGCATCAACGAGATGGACGCAGGTTTCACCCGATTGCCCAGGCGAAACGGCGATGGCAACCCGCAGCAACGGTTTGGCTGTCGCGGACGGGGCTGGCTGGGCCGCCCAGCGCGACGCGCCGACGCGTATGGCGGCATCGTTGTAGGCAGCCGAATCGGTTTCCATCAACTCGTTCTTGTTGACCAATGCAAGTTCGTTGATCGCTCGATCGGCAGCCACCTGCGCGGCCTGTTCGCCCAGGTCGGAACGACGGGCACGTTGATAAGCGAGGCTTGCCCATACACCTGCCTTGCGCATGTGCAAACGATTTTTCAGTATCGCGGGCAAATCACGCGTCTCTACGCGATCGAGCACGTCGGCACGCCAGTTGTCAACCGCAAAGCGCTCTACAGGTGTGAGACTGGGCGAGACGCAATCATGCCGAGTGAGTATCAACACAGCCACGGCCCGTTGAATATCGGTGGATGGCAGGGCCAATACGCGTCTTTGCGCATCGCCGTTGTAGCAGAGGCGGATTTCGCCATCGCGCTCGAAACTCACCATACTGACGCCGTAGGTGGCGGCCACCTCAAGGTGCGCGCCAACGGCGTCACCCTCCTTCCCCGCAGCCGGGCGCTTGAGCGAGGCACGGCGTGCCAATCGATCCGCCATGACGCCCAGGGCATCGAAAACGTCACCATTGATTGCCTGGGCCGGCGCGGCCTTCAAATAGGCAGCGGCGTAACTGATGCCCAGTGATTCCGATCCCGGTGTATCGCGCAAAAAGTGCACGATGGCGAGCAGTTCAGGGGCATTTTCGGGGTTGAGTGATTGCACGCGCACCTGGGTCGCCCGAATGTAGCCGGCTCGCTCGTGGCGATGGTCGTAGACCTGCAGAAAGTCGCCCCGGGTGCCACGAATTTCCAGGCTGTCGCCTTGCCACAGCACGGCCTGCTGGGGCGCCGTATCGCGCGGCGCACCGCGCAACGTAGTGTGGTCCTGGGTGACGATGGCGATCATGGTCAGGGCGGTGGCGAGAGTAGCGGTCACCATGATTATTTCTCCCCGCCAAGCAGGTTGTTGCCGATAAAACCGTTTGTGGCTGGCGGTGCGATGATCACCGATATCTTTTCGGACAGCTTGTCGGCCATGATCTTCTGGATCAGCAGGGGGTTCTTCGAGACCAGTGCGCCATCGCGTTCCAACTGTTCGCTGGCGATCTTGCCCATGCGTTCCTGCCTGTAGACCTCGGCATCAGCCAGCTTGCGGCGCGACTCCGCCTCGCCGGTCGCCTCGATCTGACGTGCCTGCGATGCGGCTTCGGCGTTCTTGACACGGGTGATCTTCTCCGCATCGGCTTCGAGGCTGCGCTGCTCGATCTGCTTTTGCTTGAATGGAAGAACATGTTTCATTGCCTCAGCCTGTGCCTTGGCAGCGATGATTTGTTCTTCGCCAGCGGCTTCGGCGGCTTTCTCGCGGCGCACCTTGTTCGCTTCGGCTTCGAGCGAGGTCTGCTTAACTTCTTTTTCCTTCAGTTCCAGCGTGTAGCGCATGCGTTCCGACGCCAACTCTTCGGCCAGCAACTTTTCCATCCCCTCCTTGTAGTCAGGCGGTAAATCCACCTTTCCCATCAACACACCTTGAAGCTTGATGCCGTCGGCACTGAGCATTGGTTTCAGCTCGGCTTCGATACTCCGCTGAATTTCGGCGCGCTTGGTGGAGAAAATCTCGCGCACGGTATAGCTAGCCAGCGTTTTGTATAGAACGCCTTGTACTGCCGGTTCAATCACCTCGGAACCGATATTTTCCGGCAACGCCTTGGCCATGGTGGCGATCTTGGTGGGATCAAGCGCGTAGCGGATCGAGATATCCACGCCAATCGACAGTCCCTCGACGGTTTGGAAAGGCGCGGAACCGCTGGCACTCGCGGCGTCCTCGGGCCGGTAAATCTGATCGCGCAGGGGAAAGCGACGCAATTCATGAATGCCGGGAATTACGAACGCAGCACCATCGGTGATCTCCGTGTAATTGCCGGTAAGGCGATTCAAGCGCAGGCCGACTTCACCACGCTCGAGGCTCTGCATCGGTGGATGCATATAGAGTGCGTATCCTCCGATGCCAACGATGCCGAGCGCAATGATGCCTTTGCCCCGACCACTCAAACCGCCTTTGATGCTTCCGCACGCACGGCCTGTCACATTACCGAACGCAACCGCAGTATTGCGCAATGCGTCGACGACTTTGCTAATACGATCCGACATGATGTTGCCCTCCAAAATGTGATCTTCCTGAAAGTGATTTTTTGCTACTGCCCGAAGTGCGGGAAGATCGACACACACCCCGTTATTTCCTGGCAGCCATGGTGCAGGTCATATCGTGGAAGGCTCAATGTCGACGTGGGGCGACTTCGGTAAGGGGCCGGTCGCGCTTGCTCAGCCGCGTGAATAAACACTCACGCGAAGGCGCTGCCAGCGCCGCGAAAATCGGACATACTGTTTCCCATCGGCATTAACAGGAAACGCCATGACCAAGGTCGCCATTATTGAAGACGACAGCCCGACCAGCCGGCAACTCAAGGAATGGATCCTCTCGGCACGGCCGGAAATTGCGGTCGAGCAGTGGTTCTCACGCGACGATGCAGAAGCGGCGATCGCGCGCGAGGATTACGACTTGATCGTGCTCGATATCGAACTCGGGCGCGAGCGCAACGCCGGCGTTGCGATTATCAATGCCATCAACAAGGTCGGACGTGGCACTCCGGTGCTCGTGGTTTCGGCGATGCCTGCCGCGATTTACCGCAGCATCATGAAGGCGCTGGATGCCTGGGATTACCTGCAGAAAACCACGTTTGAAGAAGCCGATTTCATCGAAACCTTCCTTGCCATACTGCGCGCGTCTCGTGATCGGCACGGAAGTAGGCCCGTCGTGGAAGCAAGCGAAGAGCTTGCGCTCGACCCCCTGCGCCAAAGCTCGCCGTTGTGGCGCGGGAAGCGCGTTAACTTGCCACTGACCGCGCAGCGGATTCTTGCCGCGCTCTACCAGCAGCGCGGGCGGGTAGTTTCTTATGACGAACTGTTCCAGGTCGTCAAGAGCGGGCGCAACCGCGACAACATCCGCAAGCACATCAGCACAATCCGCGAAGCCTTCCGCGAACTCGACGAAGATTTCGATCGTATAGAAAACATCCCCATGCGCGGCTTCCGCTGGTCCGATCAGGAACCCGTCGCCCGTCGCAAATGAAGGCCTTCGTGACGTGGCTCGCTTCATTTCGGCTGCGCGTGCTATTTCGCAGCGCTTTCCTGTTGCTGGCGTTAGCGGTGCTGGCCATGGCTGTCACCTTCCTGCAGGAAGAAAAACAACGCAGCTACGACGACTATCAATCCAATTTCGCCAAGACCAAGGAGCAAATCGTTGCCCGCCTGCGCCACCCTGCCGGCCAACTTGCTCTCCTCAATCCACCGCGAAGCGGCCCCACGTCACCCACGGTGCGTCCGGTGCTGTTGCCGTATTCGGCGCTCGACTTTGACGATCAGAACAAGGTGCGCAATGCCATTGAAATGGCGGGCTGTTTGGTGCAATACAAGCACTACGGCAGCCTCTGTGTCGCCGTTGGCAACAATCTCTGGGCGGGTGGGTTCATCTATGCCGCCGGTACCTTTGCCAGCAACGAACTGGTTGCGCATCGCATCGGTGACGAAGCGCTTGACGGTGCTCACCGGCTGCGAGTCACACTGAGTCTGCGCGGTCAGACCTATCACTGGCTCGCACCTTTCGAGCCACTTGCTGCTAGCGCCAGTGATCAAGGCGCGCGAGGGCGCTTCACCGGCTATGTAGAACGGGAGAGCGGCAATTACAAGGGCGCGCATCCGGTGAAAGAATTTCGCGCTTGGGTATGGCAGAGCGGCAACTGCCTGGATACAGCAAAAACCGCCGGCGACCCCTGCGAAAGAAAATCCTTCTTCTCTCTACGCCTGCCAGTGGAAGTTTTGCAGGAAGCATTGTTCAAAAGACCCAAGCCGCAGTGGCCGCCGCCCGACCTCGACCAGTTCCTCGTGCATATCGAAGTGTTACCTCCCGGCGCTGGTGCCGCTCTCTTCGATAGTGAAGAGCCCGACGCGGTACCACCGTTTTCGCTGAACGACCTGGCCCCCCTTCTGTTGCCCGGAGAATCCCTGAGCATCCTTAAGGCCAACAAAGAAAAGGAATTAATCCGGCTCGATGGCAGAGAAGATTCCAAGCAATTCTCATCACCACTGCTTACCCGCCTGATTCGCAGCCTGCCGGTGCAGAGCTACGACACGCCCGCGGAACTCAGCGACGAAATTGCGACGCCACTCGGAAACTATCAGCTTCGATTCAGGGGTGATGCGCGCAGCGTGAACAAGTCGCTCGGTGTTGTTGCCTCACGGGTATCGTGGTTTGTCGGCGCCATGTTGCTAGCCATTGGCCTTGCGTGGCTGGTCATCGAAGTTGGCATCATTCACCGTATAGCCCTGCTCACAAAACGCACACGTGGCTTATCAAGAACCGTGCATGCCGACGGCGAGCTGCAACATTATCAGCTCGCCGATCTGCGCGGCAGCGACGAACTGGGCCTGCTCGCCACCGGCCTTGACGATCTGCTGCGCCGAGTTAAGGAGGACGCCGAGCGAGAGCGCATACGCGCCGAACAGGAAAAGGACATGTGGCATGCCGTGGGGCACGAAATCATGTCGCCCCTGCAATCGCTGCTTGCTCTGCATGGACAGGAATCCGACCCCAGCCGGCGTTACATCCAGCGCATGCTACAGGCGGTACGGGTGCTCTACGGCAGCGCCAGCCCCAGCGAGGCGTTCCAGTCTTCGAGCCTGCAAGTGCAGACGATCGATATCGCGCGCTTCCTGCGTAATGTTGCCGACAATGCTGGAATTGCCAACGTCCGTTACCTCACGGTCAAGGAACCGATCCTGGTTCGCGCGGACGAGTTTCCGCTTGAAGACGTCTTTGCCCACATCCTAAAAAACGCTGACCGCAATCGTGAGCAAGGCACAACGATTACCCTGCATCTTGAGCCCGGCGAAACAACCGCAATTGTCACCATCCACAACAAGGGATCTTCTATCCCAGAAGACATGCTTGAAAAAATATTCGAATACGGTGTATCCAATCAACAAGATACCGCGGCCAATGGCAATCGAGGACAAGGGTTATTTGTTGCGAAGACTTATTTGGCCAAGATGGGCGGAACGATCTCAGCTCGCAATGACTTGGATGGCGTTAGCTTCATACTTTTCCTGCAGCGCGTGCGCCACAGTTGATTGCCGAGTCGGCATCGAACATTTTTGAAACCGTGATTGTCAAATAGTGCCATAGCAGCAAGTCGTCACAGACCCCATTTATCCAGCCAAACCCCTCAATGCTGATACCGATACTCCTGCGTCTTCCCCCCAAACCCGTATGAAGCGGCGCGCACATCCTGCACGTAGATGTAACTCTCTTCATGCAGATTGCCGAGGATGCGGCCGAAGCCTTCGAACGCTTCCTTGATGTACTGCGCCTTTTCATCCTTGGTGTTGGTTTCGTCGGTGATCTTGATGTCGAAATAAAAACTGTTCATGCCGACGTCGCTCAGCAACTTGCCGCCGACGAACCAGGCATCGTGATCGACGAACTCGATGGCGATGGCGGTGACCTCACGTTTCTTTTTCAGAATGCGGCTCGTGATGTCCATCAGGTGATCACCGATTTGTCGGGTCAGTTCTGGAGATTTCTTTCCACTTACTTTCACAGTCAGGATTGGCATTTTTTCTTCCCTCTATTTGATAGCGCGGCTAACCCACGCGAAGACTCACAAGCATCCAGCAATTCCACTTCAAACACCACAGGCCGGTGACGCCTGCGTCGCAATCCTTCAGAGCGCCGCTTCGCGCAGCTGAAACTGCCCCAGATATTTTTCGAATGCTTCGATGGTCAGTGGGTGGCTGAACAGGTAGCCCTGATATTCATGGCAGCCGAGTGTCTGGAGATAGGCACGTTGCGCTTCGGTTTCCACGCCCTCGGCGATAACGTTCAGGTTGAGGCCCAGACCCATGGTGACGATGGCGCGCGCGATGGTTTCGTCGTGTATTGAACCGGGCAGATTGCGCACGAAGGCGGTGTCGATCTTGATTTCATCCAGCGGCAATTGCGTGAGGTAGGACAGGGATGAGTAGCCGGTGCCGAAATCGTCGAGGGAGAAGAGTACCTTCAGCTTTTTTATGGCCTGCATCTTGGCGATGGTGTCTTGCACGTCTTCGGACATCATGCTTTCGGTCAGTTCCAACTTGAGGCGTTCGGGGTTGGCGCCGCTGACTTTCAGCACGCGCTGCACCTGCTCGGCGAAATCGGGCTGATGAAATTGCCGTGCGCTGACATTCACCGCGATGGTGAGAGGGTTCGTGAGCGGATCGCACTCCCATTGCTTGATCTGCGCGCAGGCCATTTCCAGCACCCAGCGTCCGATGGGTTGAATCAAGCCGGTATCTTCGGCGAGCGGGATGAACTCATCCGGCGGCACCAGCCCGCGCTGGGGATGGTGCCAGCGCAGCAGGGCTTCGACGCCGGTTAGCTGCCCCGCGCCGCTGATCTGCGGCTGGTAGTGCAGGCTCAATTCCTGACGTTCGATGACTTTATGCAACGCGTTGCCCAGCGCGCTGCGCCGGTCCAGCGCATCCTGCATGGCCGGGTTGAAGAAGCGCAATTTTCCGCGCGCGGAATGTTTGGCTTGATACAGCGCAAGATCGGCATGCTTGTACAGCAACTCCACCGATTCGCGCCCGTGAAACAGATCGACGCCGATGCTGATCTTGCCGTGGTATTCAAAGCCATTCAGATTAAACGGCCGCGTCAGCGCGGCGATCACCGTGTCGCCCAGTTGCGTTGCCTGCGCGGCTGCCTCGCTGCCGGTCTTGCCCAGCGCTTCCATCACGATCACGAATTCATCGCCGCCCTGCCGCGCCACGATGTCGTGCTCGCGCACGGCGTCGCGCAGACGCTGTGCCACAGCCACCAGCAGCCGGTCGCCGATGTCGTGACCGCGGGTGTCGTTGAGCGCTTTGAAGTCGTCCAGGTCGATGAAGAACAATGCGCCGTAAAGCCCGCTGTGGGCGGCAGCGGCAATGGCGGCGGCCAGCCGCCCTTGCAGCAGGCGGCGGTTGGCCAGATTGGTGAGCGGGTCGTAAAACGCCAGCCGGTGCACTTCCGCTTCAGATTTTTTGCGCGCGTTAATGTCGGTATGCGTACCGATCATCTGCGCCACGCGGCCTGCGGCATCGCGTCTGACCACCATGCCGCGCGTATGCAACCATTTCCAGGCGCCGCTTTTGGTGCGCACGCGGTATTCAACCGAGATTTTCTCTGCGCCTTCACGAAAGAAGGCGCGCAGCGTTTCAAGGAAACTTGATTTGTCTTCGTCGTGCACGATGGAGAGCCATAGCGGCATGTCGGTGCCGTCCTCGTTGGCCCGATAACCCAGCATCGCATCGTGGCCTTTGGAAAGCAGCACGCGATCGGTTTCCAGATTCCAGTCCCATACCGTATCGCCACCGCCCTCCAGGGCAAAACTCCAGCGCTGCTCGCTCTCCGCCAGCTCCTGTTTCAGTTTCGAGATGTGGGCGTACTGACGGCAGGCATGGATGGCGGCGGCCAGCTTGTTGGCGATCAAGCCGATCTCATGACGCAGGGTGTCGGGCAACGGGGCGTTGCGCACCAGCACGAGCGCGCCGTAATCCGGCAAACGCCAGAGGTGAACCCAGCGATGACAACACTCTGCCACGGCGGCCCTGTCCCATTCACACTGATTCAGAAAATCGAGCACCGGGGATGCGTCGGCATTGCGGGGCAGCCCATACACCGGGGCGATGCGTGCGCCGTCGATTTCGACCACCCACGCCGTGGTGCACAGCAGGCGCTTCAGGATGCCGGGGATGCACGCCTTGAGCATGTCTTCCAGGTCCAGGCTGGCGCCCACGGACATGGCGATTTCAAGCAGCATCTCCCGTTGGTAGAGCTTGTGATCTTCCATGCGTCAGATCAGGCCGACCACTGCCGTCTTGTTGTAGAACTCAAGGTAGTCGTTTCCATTGTTGGCAATCTCCCCCAGCGTCAACGCGCCCACCACGGGAAGCTGCGCGTCCTTGGCGGCATTTAACTCCAAGTCGAAATTTTCTTCAAGGAATAGAAACCGGGAGATGCAATCCACAAAAACCTCGATCTGCGCGGGATGGCTGCCCAGCGCTTCTTTTGCCAGGTCGTGCGCGCGAGCGGCGGCGGACAGCAGGCTGTCTTGATTGCCGTTCAGAATGCGGACGAAGGTGCCTTGCGGCACTTCCCCGACGCACACCAGGGATTCGTTTTGCGTCATGATCGGATCGCGCACCACCATTTCCGCATCCAGCTTGGCAATCCCGAAGGGGTAGCCCTTGGCGATGGAGAAAAAATTGCTGTCGTCAAACCGCAAGCCGGAATGGCTTTCCACAATCTCCTTGTAGACCGGATAGGCAGGGCGCCAATCCAGCGTATGAATCACGTTGCCGGTGGATTCGGTGACCTTGAACCCCTCCGAGACCGGTTGCCATCCGTGCGCGACGCCGATGCCGCTGGGCGCGTCGATGACCGCCAGCACGGCGGCATCCTGCACCAGACCCTGGTTGCCCATCACACAGGGCTTGGGCACAAAGCTGAGTGAACCGCAGCCGCCGCCCAGATAATTGATGCGCAATCCGAAGGTATTGAACAGCGCATCGATCAACGCGCCGATACGCGTGGCAAGACCATCGACAAAAATGAACATGGTCTTGCCTTCGGCGACGGACAGGCCTTGGGTTGCGGTGTCCAGCACGGCATCGAAATCCCGCTCCGGCTGCGACACGCCGTCCAGCAGCAACACTTGCGGCGCCATCGGCAGGCCTACCACTATCGTGCCGCGCGTCAAACATTTCTGCCCATGAATGATCTGCGGAAACACGCCGCCAAACACAGGCTTCTGCGTTGCCCGCAAAGCGGGATCGACGGCCGCGGGCGTGAAATGGTTATCGTCACAGGCCAGTATCAGGATGCCGCCCACCGCAGGGTCGCCATCCAGTTGTGCCAGCAGGACGGCGAGGGATTCCGGAGTGCCCGTTTCGTCACATGTGATTTTCATTGAATTCAGCCCTGAAAATTAACTGAAATCCTGCCCGGCAAAATAGGCTCACTTCTTCCAGCCTTGCACAAGCAGCAAGCCCCCTGCGGTACAGCCCCACATTTTTACGGCTGCCAGTCCGCAATCTTGAGATAGCCGGCAGCATTCTCACGCCATGCGCGACGCAATTTTCCGGGTGCATTGCGATCACGCATCCAGCAACTCCACCTCAAACACCAACGTCGCATTCGGCGGAATCACGCCACCGGCACCACGCGCTCCATAGCCCAGTTGCGGCGGGATGGTGAGTTTGCGTTTGCCGCCGACTTTCATGCCGGCGACACCTTCGTCCCAGCCTTTGATCACTTGGCCATAACCGAGGTTGAAGGAGAAGGGTTCGTCGCGGTCTTTGCTGGAATCGAATTTGCTGCCGTCGAGCAGCCAGCCGGTGTAGTGGACGGTGACACCGTTGCCGCTGGTGGCTTCGGTGCCTTCGCCGAGCGTGAGCTCTTCGATAATGAGGCCGGAGGGTGTGGTTGTGGTCATGGCGTGTCCTTGGGTGAGGTTGTCTGGTGAATGTGGGAATAGGCGAAAGGTACCGGGCTGGGCGATTTTTCTCAAGCACCGCCGCAACCTTGATTGCCACGCTGGATTTATCAAAACCGGTCGCCTATGCTCGTTAGCTCTGGGGAGGGATAGTCATGGAACTCAAAACGTTGGCGGGTTTGGGCAAGGTGGCGGGGATCGGCGGCATTGCACTGGGGGTGTTGCTGCTGTTGTTGCGCGATGTGCTGGCCAGCAAAGTGTTGGCGGGGCTGCCGCCGGAGCAGGCGCTGCAGTTGCTGTGGGCGATTGTGATCGGCGCTTTTGTGATTGGCGCGCTGGGCATTGTGGCCTGGATGCTGGCGCAACGCGGCCCGGCACAACCGAATGGCATCAGCGCATCGGGCGGCAGTGTGGCGATGGGCGACCACGCGCAGGGTAACCGCATCAATATCACGCACACGGGCGGCACTGGCAGCACAGGCGGCAAACCGGCGCCGAAGCGTAATGTTTGAGCACAAGGAAGTCCACGCGGAAAACCAGAGCGCTGCCTTTGGCGACAATGCGTCGAACAATGTCGTCAACATCGGTTTTACCTTTGAAGAATACGAAGCGGCGCTCAAGGGGCGCGGCCAGGAGGTGGCCGATAGCCTGACGCGTGTCTTTGGCGCGGAGCGGGCGCGGCTGGAGCAGGAGCTGCGCGAACTGCAAGCGAAGCTGGCCGATAGCGCGACCGCTTACGCGGCTTACATCAATGAGCAGCGGCGCTATCCGTTTTATGTGCCGGATCTGCCGCGCAGCGCTTTTGTCGGGCGCGAGAACGATGTCAAGGAATTGGTTGATGCCTTGATTGCGCATCAGGATCGCGCCCTGATCTATCTGCCCGGCGTGGGCAAGACCAATCTGGCGTTGGCGATTGCGCACCACCCCGATCTGCGCGATCACTTCGACGGCATCCTGTGGGCGGATGTCGGCAAGGAAACCGATCTGGAACCGGTGCTGGACAACTGGGCGCGGGCGCTGCGCATCCCCGACGAAGTCACCTCCAAACTACCGACGCTCAAGCATTGGCAGCGCGAAGTGCGCGATGCGATTGGCGAGCGGCACATGCTGATCATTCTCGACGATGTGTGGGACGAAGAAGCCGGGCAGGATTTCATGGGCCTGGCGCGCCACTGCACTTATCTGGTGACGACGCGCGATCAAAATGTCGCCGCCGACCTGGCTCAGGAAGCGCGCATCATCGAACCGCTGACCGAGCCCGAGACCATCGAATTTCTGCGCCAACTGGCGCCGCAAGCGCTGGAGTTCATTTATACGCGCGATGATCTGACGAAAACGTTTCGGCAAGTGGTGACCAATCTGGGCGGGCTGCCGCTGGCGGTGCGGCTGGTGGGGCACTATCTCAACCGCGAATTTCGCAAGAACAATCCGGAGCGTTTCATCCGCGCGCTGAACGCCATCGAAGACGAGGGTGCGCTGTTCGGCAAAAACCCGAAGGTGCAGGACATCACCGAAGGGCTGACCTCGATTCTCGATATCCAGTACGAATCGATTGACGATGAAATCCTGCGCCGCGGGCTGCTGGGGCTGTCGGTGTTTCGTCCCAACCCGCATACGTTTACCGCCGAGATGGCGGAACAGGTGTGCGGCATCGGCAGAGATCATCTGGATCTGCTCAGCGATATCGGGCTGGTGAGCACCGCGCCGGAAGATTGTTATTCGCTGCATCGCGTGCTGAGCGATTACGCCTACAAGAAACTTTCCGTGCAGGAACGCGCTGATCTGCACATCCGCGCCATGGCGTTTTATCAGACCAAGATCGATGCGATCGCGGGCACGGAAACATTGTCCTACGCCAGCTGGTATCGCTATGAAAATCCCGAATGGCAGCAATTGCAGCAGGCGCGGCTCTATCACCTCGGTCATGCTCAGGGGCACTGGGCCGTAGCGCAGGCCATTCTGCGGATTTATTTTGATGCCTTCTGGTGGTGGGGCTATTACCAACCCTTTGCCTACTGCGATGCGCTGATCAAGGATTGGCTGCAACGCACCGAGGCGCCGGAGATCACCCTCCTGCTGCAGTCGCTGGCCGACTTCCGCGCGCATTATCCGGAAGGCTACGAGAAACACGACAAGCCCGGCTGGAGCCGGGTGAAGCAGGCGCTGCTGACGCTGCGCGAGGTGGCGGCGCTGGACGGCGACGCGGCTGCGCTGTCGGCGGGGCTGCAGCATGTCCGCGGCTTGATGGATTTCTTTCTGGCCGAATCCTATGCCTATGGCGAAGAGGGGGATGCTGAACAAGCCTTGAAAACCTATCGTGCGTCGCGCGACACGTTTGCTGCGCTAGGAGACGACTGGAACGATGCGTGGATTTCGTTTTATCTCGCCGATCATCTCTACAGCAGTTGCGATGACAGCGCGACCGCGCTGGAAGACTGCCAACGCGCGATCCGATTGTCGGAGAACATGCCGCTGGCAGAACGTGACCCGGAAGTGCTGGGCAATGTCTATCGCCTGCTGGGCGATATGGCTTTTGATCGCGACGAATACGCACAGGCCGCGCAGCACTATGGCCGTGCCGGTTTTTATGCTTATGCGTTCCAGGGCATCCCGCACCCGCCGGACGAATACACTGCCCATTTTTATCAAGAGATCACAGAAAAGGTGGGTGCGCGCGTGGCGCAATTGATGCACGACGCGCCGGACAATGGGCAGCGCATGCTGAACACGCTGCGCGCCGATTGGCAACCTTACTGGGATCGCGTGGCCAAGGCAGGCGGTGCGGCCGCTGCGTCTGCGCTACCGAACACGGCAGAGGAAATCATCGCCATCCTGTTCCCGCAAGCGCCCAGCGCGGAGGAAGTGAAATCCGGCAGCGCGGCCTATCAGGCGCAAGTGCTGGAGGTTGTGGCTGCGTTGAAGCTCTGAGTCCTTGAATTTTCTCCGCGTCAGGAGTGTTCACCATGGTTGTCATTGTTTTTCGTTCCAGAGTTCGCCCCGGTGTTGAAGCGCAACTTGAAACCGTCGGCGGCCGCATGTACGAATTGGCTGCGGTCATGCCCGGCTTTGTGTCCTACAAAGATTTCGCCGCCGCCGACGGCGAGAATCTTTCGATCATCGAATTCGAATCGCTCGAAACCCTGGCCGCCTGGCGCGACCACCCGGAGCACAAGCAAGTACAAGAGCGTGGGCGGCTGGAATTTTTCAGCGAATACCAGATTCAAGTCTGCTCGGAAGTGCGCATTTCCGAATTCAAGGCCAAGAACTAGCTGCGCCAGACGCTCGCCAGCCACGGCTGTTGCTCGCGCGGCAAACCTTCGGGGCGATAGTAATAGGTGACCTCGTCGAATCCGGCGGCGGTCATGTAACTGCGCCAGGTGTCGAGATCGTGAAACGCGCCATAGCGGCCGCGACTCCAGCCTTCTTCGTTGTGACCGTGGGGATTGGAAGTGAACAGAACGCCGCGCGGTTTGAGGCTGGCGTGCAACTGTTGCAGGACTCTTGGCAGCTCTTGACTGGGGACATGAAACAGCACGGCGTTGGCGAAGATGCCATCGAAAAACTGCGCGGGTAGATCAAGCTTGAGAAAGTCCTGCTGCCAGACTTCGGCACCGCTGTGTGCGCGTGCCATTTGCGCCAGCCTTGCTGCCCCTTCCAGGCCGATGGCGCGGTGCCCCAGATCCACGAACGTTTTCAGATCGCGCCCAGGCCCGCAACCAAAGTCGAGCAGGGTGAAGGGCGGCGCGCCTTCGATGGAGGACAGCAGCGCTGCGATGTTCTGGCTGACGTCGTGATGACGGGTGCCTTCCCAGAACGCCAAGGCGTTCCGGTCGTAGTCCGTCAGCGTAAAGTCGGTGATTTGCTGCAGTTCTTGCGCGGTGAGTTTCATGCGGCGTGCCTGAGCCAAACAGGACGACACTATACCTGCGCCGGTCCGCACCTCTCCGCAACACATCTGTAGCAAATCCACATTGACAGGCGGAAAGCTCCGGTCTTATATTGCTGACTCACCGGTCATTAACCAGCGACCAAGCATTCGTTTTTTGAATGCCCGGTCGAATGGCTATGCAACGCAATAGAAAACTCATGGCAGCCCCTCATTCCACCACCACACACGCGCCCGCTCCGCGCTGGGAACGCCGCAAGGAAGCACGTCCCACCGAACTGTTGTCGGCGGCGCTGGATCTGTTTGTCGAGAAAGGTTATGCCGCGACGCGGCTGGACGATGTCGCGGCGCAAGCCGGAGTGAGCAAGGGCACGCTGTATCTGTACTACGTCAACAAGGAAGAATTGTTCAAGGCGGTGGTGCGGCAAAACATTGTGCCGCTGGTGGAGCACAGCGAAAAACTGGCGGACGAATTTGAGGGCGACAGCGCAATGCTGTTGCGGCTGCTGGTGCAAGGCTGGTGGGAACGTTTCATCAATACCCGGCTGTCGGGAATTTCCAAATTGATGATCAGCGAGTCGGGTAACTTTCCGGAGCTGGCGCGCTTTTATCACGACGAAGTGATTCAGCGTGCACACGCGCTGATGGCGAGCGTGCTGGAGCGCGGCATGGCGCGCGGCGAGTTTCGCTACGTGGATGTCCGCTCGACCGTGCAGGTGTTGCACGCGCCGGTGGTGATGCTGTCGCTGTGGCGCAATTCCTTTGATCTGTGTTGCGCGAAGACGCTGGATGCGCAGGCTTATCTGAATAGTTATGTCGATCTGGCGCTGAGCGGCTTGAGTAATTTCGATTACGTAGATCGTCCACCAGGGAAAAATTCATGACAAAAAAATGGGGCATTGCGCTACTGATTGTGCTGATCGCAGGCGGCGCGACGCTGATGAAAGCGCGCCAGCACAAGACCGACAGCGCCAACACGGCAGCGGCCCCGAAAGCGCCAGCGGCAATTGAGTTGCTGGCGTCCGATGTGTTGACGCTGCAACCCGGCCCGCTGCAAAACACGCTGCCACTGACGGGCACGCTGCACGCGCTGAATCAAACGGTGGTGAAAGCGAAAGTGGCGGGCGATGTCGTGCGTCTGAATGTGCGCGAAGGCGAATATGTGCAGCAGGGGCAAGCGCTGGCCCAGATCGACCCGGCCGATTCACTCGCGCGCGTGCAGGCACAGCAAGCCGCGCTGGCCAGTGCGCGCGCACAACTGGATCTGGCCACCAAGAACCGCGAAAACCAGCGCGCCTTGCTGGAGAAAAATTTTATTTCCAAGAACGCCTTCGATAACACGCTGAGCGGTTATCAGGTGGCGCAGGCGAATGTTGAAGCGGCACAGGCGCAACTGGACATTGCGAAGAAAGCCTTGCGCGATACGCAAGTGCGCGCACCGATGGCGGGTTTTGTCGAGCAGCGTCTGGTGCAAGCGGGCGAAAAAGTAGCGATCGATACGCGCCTGCTGACGCTGGTGGATTTGCGCCAGCTGGAACTGGAAGCCGCCCTGCCTGCCAGTGAAATCGGCCGCGTGAAAATCGGCCAGCGCGTCGTGCTGAATGTCGAAGGTGTGGCCGAAGCACAGACCGGTCAGGTGGTGCGCATCAACCCCAGCGCCGAGGCTGGCTCGCGCGCGGTGACGATTTATGTGCGCGTGGTGCAGCCGCAGTCCACCGCCATCGCCCTGCGCAGCGGCATGTTTGTGCAGGGGCAACTCGTGCTCGATCAGCGCGATCAAGTGCTGACGGTGCCGGTCAGCGCGGTACATGACGAGAGCAGCAGCAGTTTTGTGTATCGCATTACGCGCGGCCAGATCGAACGTGTCCCCGTGCAACTACAGGCCGCCAGCGGCAATCTGCGCGAGGTGCTGCAAGGGCTGAGCGCGGGGGACGTGATCGTGCGCAACAATCTGGGCGATCTGCAAGCCGGCCAACCCGTCGTCATCAAGAACACGGCGGAAGCCGCCCCAGCAGCCAAGTTGGGCGCCACCCCTTAAACCGAAACCGGCATTGAGGATCGCCCATGTGGCTTACCCGTATCAGCATCCACAACCCCGTTCTCGCCACCATGATGATGGTGGCGCTGTTGGTGCTGGGCCTGTTTTCCTATCAGCGCATGGCGGTCGATCAGTTCCCCGATGTGACGTTTCCGGTAGTGGTGGTGAGCACCGCTTATCCGGGCGCCTCGCCGGAAAACGTCGAGTCGGATGTGACGCGCAAGGTGGAAGAAGCGGTCAACTCGATCAATGGCATCAAGAATCTTTATTCACGTTCGTATGAAGGCAAGTCGGTCGTCATCATCGAATTCGAGTTGACCATCGACCCGGTCAGCGCTGCCGCCGATGTGCGCGAGAAAGTGGCGGCGATCCGGCCGCTGTTCCGCACCGAGGTGAAAGACCCGCAAGTGACGCGCTTCGATCCGGCCGACCAGCCGATCATTTCGCTGTCAGTGTCGTCACCCACGCGCGACCTGCGCACAGTCACCACCATCACCGATCAACTGATCAAGAAGCGGCTGGAGAATGTGCGCGGGGTCGGCTCGGTGACGATGGTCGGCGGCGTCAAGCGCGAGATCCAGATTCTGCTCAAGCCGGAAGCGATGGAAGCGCTGGCGGTGGGCGTGAATCAAATCATGGATGCGTTGCGCAGCGAAAACCAGGAATTGCCGGCCGGCAATCTGCGTTCGCTGCAAGGCGAACAAGTGGTGCAGATCGAAGGCCGCCTGAAAACGCCGGACGATTTTCGCAACATCATCGTTGCGCGTCGCAACGGCAACCCGATCACGCTCAAGCAGGTCGCGGACGTGCGCGATGGCGAAGAAGAAATCGACAGTCTGGCACTGCTCAACAACCAGCGCACGCTCGCGCTCGACATCCGCAAGGCGCAGGGCGAGAACACCATCGAGGTCGTCGATCACGTCAAGGAAACCATCCAGAACCTGCAAGCGGAATTGACGCGCGCCAATCTGGGCGACATCAAGATCGACGTGGTACGCGATGCCTCACTGCCGATCCGCACCAGCGTGAAGGGCGTCAAGCACACGCTGCTGGAAGGCGCGGCGCTCACCGTGTTGATCGTGTTTCTGTTTCTCAATTCCTGGCGCAGCACGGTGATTACCGGGTTGACGCTGCCGATCGCCATCATCGGCACATTTCTGGTGATGTACATGTTCGGCTTCACCATCAACATGCTGACGCTGATGGCGCTGTCACTGTGCGTGGGTTTGCTGATCGACGATGCCATCGTGGTGCGCGAAAACATCGTGCGTCACAACCTGATGGGCAAGGATCATCACGCCGCTGCGCTGGACGGCACACAGGAAATCGGGCTGGCGGTGCTGGCCACGACCTTTTCCATTGTTGCCGTATTTCTGCCGGTGGGTTTCATGGGCGGCATCATCGGCCGCTTCTTTCATCAGTTCGGCATCACAGTCACCGCCGCCGTGCTGATCTCGATGTTTGTTTCTTTCACGCTCGACCCGATGCTGTCATCGGTGTGGCATGACCCAGCGATTCACGGCCAGGCGCCGAAGGGTTTCATCGGCAAACTGCTGGCACGCTTTCAAATGTTTGTGCATTGGTTGAGCGACACCTATCAATGGCTACTGGCCTGGGCGCTGAAACATCGCGGCAAGACGCTGCTGTTTGCTGCCCTCACCTTCTTCGGCAGCTTTGCACTGGTGCCCTTTCTCGGCAGCGAATTTGTGCCGCAGCCCGATCTGTCGGAAGCCATTGTCTCGTTCTACACGCCGGTCGGCTCGTCGCTGGAATTGACCGAAGCCAAGGCAAAGCAAGTGGATCAGGTGCTGCATGAATTCCCCGAAGTGCGCTACACCTACACCACGATCAATACCGCCGACACTGGCAAGAACTACGCTTATGTTTACGTGAAGCTGGTGGACCGCAAGCAGCGCACGCGCAGTCAGGCCGCGTTGACACAACCGTTGCGCGAACGTTTGCAACAGATCGCCGGCATCACCGTCACGCACGTAGGTGTGCTCAACGCCTTCTCGCCCAAACCGTTGGTGATCAGTTTGCAGGGGCCGGATCAGGCGCATCTGGATCAATATGCCGCCGAGGCCAAAGAACGGTTCGCGAAAATTCCGGGCGTGGTCGATCTGGACACCAGTTCGAAAGCGGCCAAGCCGATTGTGGCGCTCAAACTCAAACGCGAGCTGGCCAGCGAATTGGGACTGGGCATCGGGCAAGTCGGGCAGGCGTTGCGCCCGCTGCTGGCGGGCGATGCCGTGACCACCTGGCGCGGGCCGGATGATGAAAACTACGATGTGCGTGTGCGGCTGGCGCCGAGCGATCGCAACAATCTGGACGATCTCGCGCGCCTCACCCTGGCCAGCAATCAACCCGGCGCAGATGGCAATCCCAAAATGATTCCGTTGCGTCAGATCGCCGACCTCACGCCCAGCCTGGGCGCGAACCAGATCAACCGCCGCGATCTGGCGCGCGAGATCCAGATCGACGCCAACACCTATGGCCGCGCGTCCGGCGAAATCGGCCGCGACATGCGCGCCGCGCTGCTGGAGATGGATTGGAAACCGGGCTACCGTTTTGTCATGGGCGGCTCGACCAAGGACATGCAGGAATCGGCCGGCTTTGCGCTGTCGGCCTTGCTGCTGGCGATCATTTTCATTTACATGATTCTGGCGTCGCAGTTCTACAGCTTCATCCAGCCGCTGGCGATCATGTCGTCGCTGCCGCTCACCCTGATCGGCGTGTTTCTCGCGCTGCTGATTTTCGGTTCGACGCTGAATCTGTTTTCCATCATCGGCTTCGTCATGCTGATGGGGTTGGTGACGAAGAACGCGATTTTGCTGATCGACTTCACCAATCAGGCCCGTGCGCGCGGCGTCGAACGTTCCGCGGCCCTGCTGGAAGCCGCCCACGTCCGCCTGCGTCCGATCCTGATGACCACGCTGGCGATGGTGTTCGGCATGATGCCGCTGGCGCTGGGCGTGGCTGAAGGTTCCGAACAACGTGCGCCGATGGGCCAGGCGGTGATTGGCGGGGTGATTACTTCGTCACTGTTGACCTTGGTCGTCGTGCCGGTGGTGTATACCTTTCTGGACGATCTGGCGGCGCGGCTCAGGAGGAAGCGCGAGTAAGAATTCTCACCCCCGAATGGTAAAATTCGTCTTTAATTGCCTGTCTTGCCGAGGATTCAAATGAACATCGAACAAAGCCGTTTCAATATGGTGGAACAGCAGATTCGTCCCTGGGATGTATTGAACCCGGAGGTGCTGAGTTTGTTGTTTGTGGTCAAGCGTGAAGAATTCGTTCCGGCCGCCTATCGTGCGCTGGCGTTTTCCGATCTGGAAATTCCGCTGCCCGAAGGCGAGACCATGTTTGCGCCCAAGCTGGAAGCGCGCATTCTGCAAGAGCTGGCCTTGCAGCCGCATGAATCTGTGCTGGAAGTCGGCGCCGGTTCCGGTTATTTGGCGGCGCTGCTGGCGTATCAAGCTGATCACGTGACCACCTATGAAATCAAGCCGGCCTTGCAGACATTGGCGCAACAAAATCTGGCGCGCGCAGAAATCAAGAACGTGACCGTGGTTGCGGGTGACGGCCTGCAAACACACGATGAAACGCAATACGACGCTATCGTGCTGTCTGGTTCGCTACCCGAACTGCCGCAGCAGATGTTGCAACGTCTGCGCGTGGGCGGCCGCCTGCTGTCCTTCATCGGCACTGCGCCGGTGTTGAGCGCGCAACTGACCACGCGCACCAGCGCCGAAAAATTCGCGACGCGCAAATTGTTTGAAACCTATGTGAAACCACTGGTGGGTGCCGAACAGTTTTCCCATTTCAAATTCTGAGCGTAGTTGCATTCACTTATGCAAACCCTGCGTGCCCGTGATTTGTCTGACTGGTTGCAACCGATAGAACGCTATGTCGATCTGCCTGCGCCGCAATTGCTCGACGTACGCGAAGCATGGGAGTTGCAAAAGTGCAGTCTGGATAATGTGATTGCAATTCCGCTGGGGCAGGTCCCGGCGCAAGTTGAACGGCTGGACCCGCAGCGCCCGGTGGTATGCATCTGCCACCACGGCTGGCGCAGCTTGCAAGCCGCGGCCTGGCTGGAACGCAACGGTTTTGATGAAGTCTACAATTTGTCCGGTGGCGTCGCTGCCTGGGCCAATGAAGTGGATCCGCAGTTTCCGACCTATTAACGATTTGGGACAACCATGGCCAAGCGCCTGCATCTTTCAGGACTGATCTTCGGCCTTTTCAGCCTGGCCAGTATGCCGGTCAGCGCGCTCGATCTGCTGCAGATCTATCGTGATGCGCAGAATAACGACAGCACCTATGCCGCTGCCCGCGCCCAGGCTGCCGCCAGCCGCGAGAAATATCCGCAAGGCCGCGCCGGTTTGCTGCCTGTCGTCAATTACACCGCCAGCAAAACCCGCGTCAACACAACGACCGACTATGACACGCACACACAAGCGTTGACGCTGACGCAACCCTTGTTCCGCTGGGCGAATTGGGAAAGCTTCGAGCAAGGCAAATTGCAGGCAGCGCAGGCCGAGACCGTGTTCGCCCAGGCCGGTGCCGATCTGATCGTGCGCGTTGCGCAAGCCTATTTCGATGTACTCGCCGCGCAAGACACGATCGCATTCATCGAAGCGCAACAGAGCGCCATCACCCAGCAGCTCGAACAAGCCAAGCGCAACTTTGAAGTCGGCACCGCCACCGTCACCGATCAACAGGAAGCGCAAGCGCGCTACGACCTCGCCGTCGCGCAGGAAATTGCCGCGCGCGCCGATCTGGAAAACAAACGCAATGCTCTGCGCCTGATCGTTGGCAAGCCCGTGAACGATCTCCGTCCCCTGCCGACCAAAGTCGTGCTGTCTGGGCCGCAACCGGCCAATGCCGAACCTTGGGTCAAGAGTGCGGAAGAAAACAACTATGCCGTGATGATTCAGCAGTTCAACCAGAAAATTGCCGAACACGAAATCGGCAAGGCGCGCGGCGGTCATCTGCCCACGCTCGATCTCACCGCCAGCCGCAACAAGAATTATCAATCCTTCAACTCGCTCACCGGCACCGATTCCAATACCACCAGCACGCAGATCGGTGTGCAGTTGACCGTGCCGCTGTTCGCTGGCGGCGGTACACAAAGCCATGTGCGCGAAACCATTGCACTGGAAGACAAGGCTCAGCAGGATCTGGAAAGTGCGCGCCGCAACGCCGCCCAAACTGCGCTGCAATCCTTCGCCGGCGTGCAGAGCGGTCTGGCGCAGGTGCGTGCCCTCGAAGCCGCCGAAAAATCCAGCCAGCTCGCGCTCGAATCCAACAAGCTCGGCTATGAAGTTGGCGTGCGCATCAACATCGACGTCCTCAACGCCCAGCAGCAACTCTTCCAAACCCAGCGCGACCTCGCCAAGGCGCGTTACGATACCCTCATCAACGGCCTCAAGCTGAAAGCATCCAACGCCACCCTGTCCGACGAAGATGTCGAAGCCATCAATCGCTTGCTGGAAAGTGGCACCTCAAGCGCCCTGCCGCTGCCCCCACGCAGAAAAGAAGCCCTCAAACTCAAAGCAGATTTTTCAATTGCGCCAACGTCCGTTGCGTTGCGCCACGATGCTGCCGACTGAACACTAACGCGGCGCTGGCCATGGATTCCTGCTTGGCAGGGTGTTGCAGGATGCGGTTGGCAAACGTCATCATCATGGTGGCATCGTCGACACGGCGCGCAGCGCCGGCGGTGATGGCTTGTTCACTGGCTTGCGCAAAGTTGAACGTGTGCGGGCCGAGCAAAATCGGTTTGCCGACGGCGCAGGCTTCGATCAAGTTTTGCCCACCCAAGGGCAACAAGCTGCCGCCGATGAAGGCCGCATCACACACGCTGCAATAAGCCGTCATTTCACCCATGCTGTCGCCCAGCCAGACGCGCACGCTGGCGGGAATCGCTTGCCCCGGCTGCCATTGGCTGCGGCGTGCAAAAGGGATGCCTTGTTGTTGCAGTAATTGCGCGACTTCCTCGAAGCGTTGCGGGTGGCGCGGCACCAGCACCAGTAGCGCGTCGGCCGCGAGCGCAGGGAGTTTTTCCAGAATCAGCGCTTCTTCCCCTTCGCGCGTGCTGGCCGCGAGCACCACCGGGCGCGTTTGCTGCGCATCGATGGCCGCGCGCCATTGCTGACCGAGCGCGCGCAGCGCTTCATCGGGCGCGACATCGAATTTCAGATTACCGGTCACGACCACATCCTGCGCGCCGAGAGCGTACAAACGCTGCGCATCGGCCGGTGTTTGCGCAGCAATCAAACGCAGGCTGCGCAAGGCCTCCTGCATCAAACCACCCCAGCGCGCGGCTTTGCGTGCCGATTTTTCCGACAGGCGCGCATTGACCAGCGCCATTGGCACCCGGTGTTTCTGGGCTTGGCGCAACAGGTTGGGCCAGATTTCCGTTTCCAGCACAATGCCGAGCACGGGCTGGAAGTGCTTGAAGAAACGCGCCGTGGCGCAGGGGTAATCGTAGGCGAGATAGGCGCGCTGCACGCGATCGCCAAACAAACGTTCGCCGGTGGCGCGCCCGGTCGGCGTCATGTGCGTGAGCAGAATGCGATGTTCGGGGTAGGCCTGCAGCAGCGCTTCGATCAGCGGTTGCGCGGCCTGCGTCTCGCCCACCGAAACTGCATGCACCCAGATCAGGGGCCGTTCAACGACGATGGAATAAAAGCCCCAGCGTTCGCGCCAGTGCTGCAGATATTCTTTTTGCTTGCGGCCGCGCCACAGCAGGTAGGCGGCGATGAAGGGGGTCGCCACATACCAGAGCAGGTCGTACCACCACGCGCGCACCCAATACTTCATGCAGTCGCTCCCAATGCTTTCAGTGCCGCCATCACGTCAGCCACCGCAGGCCAGTGTCCCGGCTCGCCCAGCGTGGCGTGACGCAGACTCCAGTATGGCGCGATGCGCCAGCGCGGCGTTGCGCCAAACAAAAACACGGTGCGCGCACCGGTGGCGGCAGCCAGATGCGACAGGCCGGTATCCAACCCCACGACCGCCTGCGCGCCCTGCATGATCTGGCCCCACTCGAGCAGACCCAGACGCGGCGCCACCACACCACCCCCGACGGCCTGCACCACGCGCGCGGCGCGTTCCTGTTCAACGGGCGAACCCCAGGGCAGCACCGGCGTCACGCCCTTGCGCAAGAGTGCGCGCGCCAGTTCGATCCAGTTCGCTTCCGGCCACAGCTTGTAGGCGGCGGCAGTCATGTGCAAGAGCACGGCATAGGGTTGCGCGGGGGGTGTCCATGCCGTTTCGATCTGCGACAGGTCGAGTCCAAAATCCGGCAAGCCCTGCACCGTGTAGCCCAGCGCCTGCGCCGGTACCGAACGCAGTTGTTCGATCATGTGGGTATCGCGTTTGATCGGCAGTGCTGCATCCAGCAGACACGCGGACAGCGGCTCTTTGGCCGCCGCGCGATTGAAGCCGAAACTTTTTCCCCGCGCGATGCGGCACAGCAGTGCGGTCTTGAACAAGCCCTGCAATTCAAACACGGCGTCATACGGTTGCGCCTGCAGGCTGTCGCGAAATGTGCGCCACTGTTGCCAATGTTCGCGGGCGAAGGGTTTCTTTTTCCAGCGCCGCAGACCATAAGGCAACACCCGCGTCACATCGGGATGGGCGCGCACGATTTCGGCAAAGGCTTCTTCCACCACCCAGTCGATCTCGATGTCGGGCCGGAAGCGCTTGAGGTCGCGCACGACCGGCAGCGCGTGAATCACATCGCCCATGGAGCTGACTTTGACGATCAGTACGCGCACTCGATTTCCTGTGGATATTTTGTCGGCCGGTGATTGTACCAAGCTGACCCAAAGCCGGGACGAGCAGGTAAAATCCGTGGGCCCGGTTTTTCTACACGCCCCGTGAACACGACGCCCCCACCGCTCTCCGCTGTCATCATCACCCGCAACGCCGCCGCCGAACTGGCCGACTGCCTGCGTTCGCTGGCGTTTGCGCAAGAGGTCGTGGTGGTCGATTCGGGCAGCACCGATGGCACGGTAGCGCTGGCGCAGCAGCTGGGCGCGCGCGTGATTGAAAAGGAATGGCTGGGGTTCGGGCCGCAAAAACAATTTGCCGTTGAGCAGGCCCGCAACGATTGGGTGCTGTGTGTGGATGCCGATGAGCGCATCAGCCCGGCCTTGCAGGCGAGCATTGTGCACACGCTCGCCGCGCCGGCGCAGCGCGTGTATCGCATGCGCCGCTGCAACCGTTTTCTCGGCCGCTATCTGCGTCACGGCGAAGGCTATCCCGACTGGAACACGCGGCTGTTCGACCGCCGCGCCGCGCGCTGGGCCGATGTGCCCGTGCATGAGCATGTGGTCAGCGACGTGCTGGTCGGCGATCTGGAGGGCGATCTCTTGCACCATTCGCAAGACACGCTGGCCAGCTATATCGACAAGCAGAATCGCTACACGACTTTGCAAGCCAATGAATTATTTGCGCGCGGGAAAAAAGTGGGCGCACTGAAAATCGTGGCCTCGCCGCTGGTGCGTTTTCTGCGCTTTTATGTTTTCCGTCTTGGCTTCCTCGATGGCCTGCCGGGCTTTGCACACATTGCGATGGGCAGTTTCTTTGGCATGGTCAAATACGCCAAATGCTACGCGCTGCAACTTTCAGGGAATAAAAATCAATGAGCACTCTCGTCACCGGCTGCGCCGGCTTCATCGGCATGTTCACCGTGGAGCGCCTGTTGGCGCGTGGCGAGCATGTGATCGGCGTCGACAATCTGAACGATTACTACGACGTTGCGCTCAAGCAGGCACGGCTGGCGCGCTTGCAAGCACACCAGAATTTTCAATTCGTGCAGATGGACCTGGCCGACCATGCCGCTTGCGAAGCCTTGTTCCAACAAGACATCACGCACGTGATCCATCTGGCCGCACAGGCCGGTGTGCGTTACTCGCTGAAGAATCCGCACGCTTACGCGCAGAGCAATCTGGTGGCCTTCACGAATCTGCTCGAAAGCTGCCGCGCACGCCAAACCACGCACCTGGTCTATGCCAGCAGTTCCAGCGTCTATGGCGCCAACACCAAGGTGCCGTTTTGCGAAACAGATGCCGTCGATCACCCGGTCAGCTTCTACGCCGCCACCAAGAAAGCCAACGAGCTGATGGCGCACACCTACAGCCATTTATACGGCCTGCCAACCACCGGCCTGCGCTTCTTCACCGTCTACGGCCCCTGGGGCCGGCCCGACATGTCGCCGATGCTGTTCGCCAGCGCCATCATGCAGGGCAAACCCATCGACGTGTTCAACCATGGTCAGATGGAACGCGACTTCACTTATGTGGACGATATTGTCGAAGGCGTCCTGCGCGTGCTCGACCAACCCGCGCAACCGGACCCGGCGTTCAACAGCGATCAACCCGACGCCGCCACCAGTTTCGCGCCCTATCGCATCTACAATATCGGCAACCATCAGCCGGTGGCGCTGCTGCAATATATCGAGACGCTGGAACAGGCGCTCGGCAAAACCGCGCAGAAAAATTTTCTGCCGATGCAGGCGGGCGATGTGGTGCGCACCTATGCCGATACCACGCGCTTGCAGCAAGCCGTCGGCTTTGCGCCGAACACGCCACTGGATCAGGGTTTGCGGCGTTTTGCCGCGTGGTTCAAAACGTATTACGGCTATTGATGGGAGGTGATATGGCACACAGAAATCCACACCACAGGCAAGATGGCAGCGCAAAGATCATTGCCATTGCACTGCCCGCAGTACTGATTGCGCTGGTCATCCTCTATACCTGGATTGTCCTGTCCTGGAGTTACTCCGACGGCGAGCGCGCCGGTTATGTGCAAAAACTTTCGCGCAAGGGCTGGGTCTGCAAAACCTGGGAAGGTGAGTTAGCCATGGTGTCACTGCCCGGTGCCATGCCGGAAATTTTCCATTTCTCGGTGCGCGACGACGCTGTCGCGCAGCGCCTGAACACCGTGGTCGGCAAACGCGTGGCGCTGGTCTATGAACAACACGTCGGACTACCGACCAATTGCTTTGGTGAGACGTCTTACTTCGTGACCGATGTAAAAGTGGTGGAATAGAGCGCAGTTCAGTAGGGCAACGCGGCGTCTGCTTTCTGTTTCAAAATCTCGCGCTTGAATTCCGCCTGAATCCGCGCCAGCGCTTCTGCGTTGTCGGCTTCAAAACGCATCACAATCACCGGGGTGGTGTTCGATGAACGCGCCAGACCGAAGCCGTCGGGGTATTCGACGCGCAGGCCGTCGATGGTGATGATTTCTTCCGCGCCGGGGAAACTGGCGTGCTGGTGCAGTTTGTCGATCAGCGCAAAGTTTTCACCTTCCTGCAGTTTGAGTTGCAGCTCGGGGGTGCAGATCGAGTCGGGCAGTGCGTTGAGCACGGCGCTGGGGTTGGCGCTGCGGCTGAGGATTTCGAGCAGGCGCGCGCCCGTGTAGAGCCCGTCGTCGAAACCGTACCAGCGTTCCTTGAAGAAGACGTGGCCGCTCATTTCCCCCGCCAGTGGCGCGCCGGTTTCTTTCAACTTGGCCTTGACCAGTGAGTGCCCGGTGCGCCACATCAGCGCTTCGCCACCGTGGGCGCGAATATGTTTGGCGAGGTGGCGGCTGCATTTGACGTCAAAAATGATTTGCGCGCCGGGGTTGCGCGACAGCACATCTTGCGCGAACAACATCATCTGGCGGTCAGGATAGATGATGTTGCCTTCCTTGGTGACGACACCGAGACGGTCGCCATCGCCGTCGAAGGCGAGGCCGAGTTCGGCATCGGTGTCGCGCAAACAGCGTTGCAGGTCTTCGAGATTTTCCGGATGCGCGGGATCGGGATGGTGGTTGGGGAAGGTGCCATCGACTTCGCAAAACAGTTCGGTTACTTCACAGCCGAGGGCGCGGAACAGCTCCGGCGCGTAAGCGCCAGCGGCGCCGTTACCGGCATCGATGGCGATCTTCATCGGCCGCGCGAGTTTGACATCGCTGGTGATGCGGTCGATGTAGGCGTGCCGCACATCCTGCGTGCGCAAGCTGCCGCGACGGGGCGATTGTGCGGCGGAAAAATCGGGGGAGGCAATGCGTGTGTAAATCGAGGTGATGGTGTCGCCATGAATCGCTTCGCCGGCAATCACCATTTTCAAGCCGTTGTATTCGGGCGGGTTGTGGCTGCCGGTGACCATCACGCCGGTGCCTGTCTCCAGCAAGAAGTTGGCGTAGTAGACCATCGGCGTGACCACGCTGCCGATGTCGATGACATCGACGCCCGCATCCATGATGCCTTCGGCCAGCGCCCCGGCCAGCTCGGGACCGGACAGGCGACCATCGCGCCCCACTACCATGGTGTGCACACCCTTGGCCTGCGCCATCTCCGCCAGTGCATAGCCGATGGCGCGCACCACTTCGACGGTCAGCGTTTTATCGACGATGCCGCGAATGTCGTAGGCTTTGAAAATCGAGGGGGTGGGCGTGGTGGTTTTGAAATAGTGCGGCATGACGATTCCCGTATTAGTCCCGTGAATAATTTGGTATAGCGGATTGACTCTGGGGAGAGTCGATAATCCATTAGAATCCATCCATCAACACATAGCGTCTGGGAGAACAATATGCTGATACCCGTTATTCTATCCGGCGGTTCCGGGACCCGCTTGTGGCCCGTGTCGCGCGAAGCATTTCCCAAGCCCTTCATGAAACTGGGCGCGGAGCATAGTCTGCTCCAGCGCACCCTGCTGCGCGCCAGCGCCTGCGCCACCGGCAGCGATGTCTGCGTCGTCACCAACCGCGAATACTATTTCAAGACCAAGGATGAGGCGGAAGCGGTGCTGCCGTCCGCCAAAAAGGCCAGCTATCTGCTCGAGCCGGTGGGCAAGAATACGGCGCCGGCGATTGCGCTGGCCGCCTTGTGGGCCAAGGCGCGCACGGGCAACGATAAAGCCTGTCTGCTGATTCTGGCGGCCGATCATTTGATCGCTGACCTCAAGGCATTTGAACGCGCCGCGCAGCAGGCCGAAGCGCTCGCGGAGACGGGCCAGATCGTGTTGTTCGGCATTCGCCCGAATCACCCGGAAACCGGTTTTGGTTATATCGAGATGGGAGCGCCCATCACCACCGGCACGGGCGGTGGCGAGGCGTTTCAGGTGGCGCGCTTCGTTGAAAAACCGGATGCGCAGCGCGCGCTGGAATATCTGCAATGCGGAAAATTTTTGTGGAACAGCGGCATGTTCTGTTTCCGCGTCGATGTGATTCTGGATGCATTCAAACAATACGCGCCCGATGTATTGAAAGCCGCCGAGGCCGTTTGGACGAACACACCGGAGGGCGAAGGGCGGCGTTACGAATTTTCTGCCGAAGCGTTCGAAGCGTTGCCGAACATTTCCATCGACTATGCCGTGGCCGAGAAAGCCAGGGCCATCACCGTCATTCCCGCGCCCTTCGACTGGAGCGATATCGGTTCGTGGACGGCCGTGAGCGAGATGTATACCGCCGATGCCGACGGCAACACGACCGTCGGCAGCGCGGTCGTGATCGACTCGAAAAATACGCATGTGCACAGCGACACGCGCTTGATTGCAACCGTGGGAGTGGAAAATCTGCTGGTGGTGGAAACACCGGATGCCGTGCTGGTGACCACCAAGGATCGCAGCCAGGATGTGAAGTCGGTGGTGGCGCACTTGAAAGCCAGCGGCCACGAAGCCGCCAAGTTGCACACCACGGTGCAGCGCCCCTGGGGCACGTACACGGTCTTGCAGGAAGGTCCGCGCTTCAAGATCAAGCGCATCGAAGTCAAACCGGGTGCATCGCTGTCACTGCAAATGCACCATCACCGCAGCGAACACTGGATCGTCGTCACTGGCACCGCCAAAGTCACCAACGGCGACCGCGAATTTTTCGTCGCCACCAACGAATCCACCTACATCCCCATCGGCAACCGCCACCGTCTGGAAAATCCCGGCATGCTGCCGCTGGCGATTATCGAAGTGCAATGCGGGGATTATCTGGGCGAGGATGACATCGTGCGGTTTACCGATGTGTATGGGCGGGTGGCCGCAGCCAAATAAAGCTCGGCCCGGATACTGCGTCAGGAAGCCATCTCGGCTTCCTGCTCCAGATGAACCCAGTCGACAATGTCGCCACTCGGTTGGTAGCCCGGAACCAGTTGTTGCAACATGGCGCGCACTGTGGCGACGTCGTTCAAATCCAACGCGAGCTGCAGGGAACGCAGCTTTTCCTCCAGCGTCACCCACACCAGAAAATCCTCATTGGCTTTCATGATGCGCGGATGCGAGGTAGCCTGAGGATTGTCGCCAATCAACAACTCTTCAAACAACTTTTCGCCCGGACGCAAACCGGTCACCGCGATCTCGATATCGCCTTCGGGATTCTCCGCATCACGCAGGGTCAGCCCGGAGAGTTCTATCATTCGATGTGCCAAATCAATGATCTTGACCGGCTCACCCATATCGAGCACAAACACATCGCCACCGCGCGCCATCGCGCCCGCCTGAATCACCAGCTCGGCTGCTTCCGGAATCGTCATGAAATAACGCATTACGTCGGGATGGGTCAAGGTGATCGGGCCGCCATCCTTGATCTGCTGGCGGAATTTCGGCACCACTGAACCGGAGGAACCGAGCACATTGCCAAACCGCACCATCGAGAAACAGGTGCCGCCACGCGTGGCCGATTCCTGTGCCAATGCCTGCAACACCAATTCAGCCAGCCGTTTGCTTGCGCCCATGATATTGGTCGGGCGTACCGCCTTATCGGTACTGATCAATACAAAATGTGCAACCGCCGCCTCCTGCGCCGCTCGGGCTGCCGTCAATGTTCCCAACACATTGTTCTTGATCCCTTCGGCGGGGTTGTGTTCCACCATCGGTACGTGTTTATAGGCTGCCGCGTGATAAACCGTGTAGGGCTTCCAGGTAGCCATAATTTCACGCATGCGCTCGGCATCACGTACCGAAGCCAGCAACGGCATCAACCGCAGCGTCTGGATGCCCATATCACCCAACTTGGTCAAGAGTTCCTGATGCAAGGCATACAAGGCAAATTCACTTTGCTCTACCAACAGTAGCGTACTTGGCTCAAGCTTGACGATTTGCCGGCACAACTCGCTACCGATCGAACCCCCCGCCCCCGTCACCAACACCACTTTACCGCGCACATTCTTGCCGAGCAGAATGTGATTGGGCGACACCGGCTCGCGTCCCAGCAAATCCTCAATGTCCAACTCACGCAGATCGGTGGTACTAACGCGCCCATGCGCCAAATCCATCAAGCTCGGCAATGTCCGCACCGATACCTTGGCATGCAACATCAGTTGCAGTATTTCATTGCGCCGCTTACGGTTAGCCGATGGGATGGCAAGCAACACTGTGCTCACGCCCAGCGATTCCGCCAGTCCTTCCAGATCGTCCGGGCTGTACACAGGATAGCCATTGAGCAGATTGCCATGCAAACGCACATCGTCATCGAGAAACCCAATGACACGCATTTCATGACTATTGGACATGGCCGTCGCCAGCTGCCAGCCCACCGTACCAGCGCCGTAGATCAACACCTTGGGCAAAGCTGCCAATTTGAGTTGATTCTGGTACATGCCCCCCAGCCAATAACGCGTTAATGCCCGCGTTGCACCCACCGCAAACAATAGCAACATCGGCTGAATCAGCCCAATCGTACGTGGCACTCCGGGCACACCTATTGCGGTAAACAAGGCCGAAAACAACAGCCCGTAAATCATGATCGCTCGCGCCACCGCCAACAATGCAGGCCATCCTGAATAGCGAAAAATTGCCCGGTACAATCCCGACACTATAAAAATCGGCAAAGCCATGCAGAGCGCCGCCAACACCGCCCACGCCGGCGCGCCCGATAACCCAATCCACTCGCCCAAACGCAAATAGAACGCCAACCACACGGTCAACACACACAAGCCGGCATCGACCAGCAGCGCGAGCAGACGTTTGGCTGCTCGCGGCAAGGCCAGCATGGGCAACGCAGTATTTTCGAGAAGCAAGACTCTCTTCATGTCGGACAATCAGTGAGAAACACCATCACTCCGCACCACCTTGATCAGAGTCAACCACAAAATACGCAGATCAAACCATAGTGACCGGCGCTGTAGATATTCAACATCAAGCTTGACCTTTTCTGGAATCGGCAATTCATCCCGCCCATTTACCTGCGCCCAGCCGGTCAACCCTGGAACCAACTCATGCACGCCATAGCGCGTACGCAGCTCAATCAAATCCGCCTGGTTAAACAAAGCGGGACGTGGCCCGACAAAACTCATGTCACCTTTAAGGATGCTCCATAACTGGGGCAACTCATCAAGGCTTGTTTTCCGCAGGAACGGACCAATCGTCGTGAGGTAGACATCAGGATCCGTCAGCATGTGTGTGGCCACCGGCGGTGTGTCAATCCGCATGCTTCTAAATTTTGGCATGCGGAAAACCCTGTTGCGGCGGCCCACACGATCAGACCAATATAAAGCCGATCCTGTTGAAGTCATACGCACCAGCGCTCCCAATAAAAGAATTGGCAGCAAAAATATCAGGCCCAAACAACACGCCAGGACGAGATCAACGCAGCGTTTCAACATGAACTTCAATTGCACCCTGGGCCGTCTGCTAATACGAAACGAGTCGTCGGCACGATGTTCATTCCAGTATGCCTTTGTAAAAATTTAACCAAGCCTCTCTCACGGAGCGCTCCGAGAAATCACGGCCCACTCTCAACAGGGCGCCCTGTCCAAGTTTCCGAACCCAGGCAGGATCACCAGCCATCGCCCGCATAATATCGCCAAAAGCTACGACATCCCTGGCTGATACCAACACCCCAGTTTCGCCATCGACCACCGCATCAATTACACCATCAATCCGATATGCAAGTGTGGGCACAGCACACCCCGCCGCCTCGATAATGACCATCCCGAATCCTTCCCGATAACTGGGAAGCACCAAGGCATCAGCCGCCGCCATGAAATGTTCCGGTTCAAATGTTCGGCCAAGCCAGCGAATCTTTTCCCCTATTTCTGCAGTATGCTGCTGCAATTCGTTTTGCAGTCCCTCTTCATCCGGGCCCACCATCCATAGCGCGACATCATCCCGTTCGGACGCCAGCCTGGAGAATGCCTCCATGAGATCGAATACTCCTTTGTCTCGGGCAATACGGCCAACGAATAAAAATACGCAACTGCGCTCCGAGCACCCCAGGCTCAGGCGTATTTTCTTGCGAAGCTCTGTGTCTGGCTTAAAGCGATCCTGGTCCACGCCCATAATCGCTCCATGCCCAAGCACCGTCACAGCACCATGTTTTGCGATCCCTTCGCGCTCAATAAACCGGCTCTGTGAATCGCTATCGGTGAAAACGCGTGTTGAACACCTGACAATGCAGCGATCAATCCACTTAAAGAATGCGCGACTCGTCCCCGTACGGGTCGCCCACACCTGCCCTGTAAAAGTATGGAAACGATATGGTACGCGGCAAAGACGTGCGGCAAACATCGACAGCAAGCCAGCCTTGGGTGTCATGCTATGCACCACATCGAATCGACCACGCCCGAATACTCTGATCAAATGGATTAGCGCACGAAAATCCTGTAGTACCGAGATTTTCCTGACCAGTGGAATATTGCACACGCTGACCCGTGGATCAATCTTCTCGGACAATGGATATAGATCGAGATTCACACAGAGCGTTACTTGATAGAGATCAGACAGCGCCGCCAAATGTCCAAGCAAAAATGCGTTCACGGTAAACGGGGTCGCGACGACAAAGCAGATGTGTTTCACACTTATTTATCAGAGCCCAATGTTGGTCAAATCGGCAAAATCCGGCGAGAGCAGCACAGAAAAACAGTCACTTCAATGCCGCCTCTTCTTTGTCGGGCCGCAAAGCCGCGCCATCCAATGAAGAATCCGTTTGGTTATATGTAATTTCTCGCATGGTGAGCGGGATGTTTCTTCTCGGTGTAAAGCCAAGCTCTCTTGCAAGTTTATCGCAAGGGTAGTGCGTACGGGACACCAAGGCCCCGATTCGCTTCTGGGTTAATGGTAAATTGAAAATCCCGCCAAAAACATGGGCGGCCAAGCGCGCCAGGAACTCCGGTAGCCTGAGAGGTGCTTTCGTCTTGCCTTGCGCTAGCGCAATGGCGGCGATCATTTCTTCCAGCAAACAATCGTTGGAGAGATTGAATACCTTATTTCTGGCGCGTACATCAGTTGCACATTGGCACAATAATTCCACCACATCATCTACGTGCACATAGGTAGCAACCGCGTTCGGTTTGCCAATGAAAAAGAAGGCGCCACGCTTCACTGCGTTCGCCAAGGCATGCAGCGAATGGCCTGGCGGGAGGTTCGCACCAAACACATTGGACGGCCTGACAATAGAACATGTCAGCCCGTCCGTCGTACAAGCTTCCAAAACCAGCGCATCCGAAAGAAGCTTGGTTATTTCGTATTCGCCGACGGGATTCAATGGAGAGTCTTCCGTTACCACTCTTTCTGCATTTGCCGCACCGGAGGGAGGGCCATAGACGCCCACGCTGCTTAGCTGCACCCAGTGCAACGGCTTGCCATTGCGCCTCGCCTCGTTGAGCGCAGCAGTCAGAAGGCGTCGCGTGCCTTCCACGTGTAACCCGCGCATGGTCGAAACATTGCGTATTTCCCCGGCACAATGGAATACGACGGCGCAATCCTTGACAAGTTGTGTAACCGGGCAATGTGGATCAGAGAGATCACCTTGGAGTACTTCAACGCCGACTGGCCAGGAATGGTCGGTACGGCGCGAAATGACTCTGACAGAAAACCCCGCAACGCAGAGTCGTTCAACCAAACGCCTGCCAATAAAACCACTGGCGCCCGTCACACACACCTTCAGGCGCAGCATGAATGCAGCTCCTCACCCGACACGACCATCCCTGATCCCCTCCCGGAAATTTCGCAACGGGCTCAATGAATGCGCCATGACTGATTTGAAACCCGACTCCAGAAATATCCCCATCAGCAGCCAAGCCATGGCAGGCCAGGCCCAGGGCCAATCTTTCCGCTTTCTATAAAAGAGTATTGTCTCTTTTACCTTGCGTCTTTGCCGTACAAACATGGCCTCCCGATTAACGGGTGACCAATGATGTTCAAGTCGGGCATTAGGATTGACGTATAGCCGGGCACCAAAATGCCTGGCCACGCGAGTCGAGAAATCGATATCTTCCAGCATAAAGAAACCGCCGGATAAATCAAAAGGTATCACTGAGAAAACTTCCCTGCGCCACGCTGACAAGCCGCCGGAAAGCATTTTGCTAGGAATCAAATCATTCTGTCGCCCTTGAAATTTTCTGTAAATCGCCACTCGTTTATCTGCAAACATCCCACGGTGAAACAACTGGAAGAACAGTCCATACAGAAAGGACTGCTTTGGTTGATTGGCAATAATTCCACAGCATCCGACCATGGAAGGGTTTCGAACGAACCCAAGCTCGATTTCTGCCAGATATTCCGGCTCCAATACCACATCATCTTCGAGGAAGCAGACAATCTCTCCGCAGGCCTTCTGGGCTGCAACGTGTTTTGCCTCTACCAGACCCGAAATGCGCTGATCATGGATATAGGCAAGTCGGATGCGATTCTCGCCCGCCATCAGCGAGTCAATACGGACACGAGATTCGTCACCCGGGCTCTGGTCAACAATAATCAACTCTTCCGGCGGACGCGTCTGCGCGCGGATCGAAGCAACAGCCTTGAAAAGATCATCAGGACGATTGCGGGTAGGAATGACAGCGGTCAACATATTGGCTCGATCAGGAATGATTTCTTCTGCTTATCAGGAATTCAGCCGATTAAAAAAGCTGGGGGTACACCTCTCAGTCTGTGTTAACTTACTGGGCAGCACCAACCATTGACCGGAAAGTTGGACAGGACTCGTAGAGTGTTTCAAACTTTCCTTCCGCTCGGATGCTTCCGCGCTCCAAAAAAACAATGCGGTCACATCGTGCGGCTGCGGCCAAACGATGCGTCACCACAATAAGGGTCTTGGAGCCGGCAAGACCGCTTATGGTGTCATTGATTTCACGCTCTGTGTGTTGATCAAGAGATGAAGTGGCTTCATCAAAAACCACAATGGGCGGATCGAAGTAAAGCGCACGAGCAATCGACAGCCGTTGCCGTTCACCGCCGGACAACTTGACGCCGCGCTCCCCGACTTCGGTATTCAGGCCGTTTTCCATACTACGTACTTTGTCCCCGAATCTCGCCATATCCAATGCTTGCCAGACTCGGGCATCATCAATCTGCTCATCCGACACTCCGAATGCAACGTTACGGCGTACGCTCTCGTCAAGCACGTAAGGATGTTGCGGTACGTATCCGATATGGATGCGCGAATTCAAGCCGATGTCGCCAGTATCAACCCCGGCAACAATGACTTTGCCAAAATCTGGTTCAAGCAATCCAAGCAGGAGATCTGCCAGCGTGCTTTTACCTGCACCGGAATGACCAACCACTGCCAGACATTCGCCGCGTGCGATATGGAAAGAGACATCTTTGAGAATCCATTGCTCCATGCCGGGGTGGCGATACCATACGCCTTCGAACCCCACGGCGGAATCAAGGGTTTCGGGTGTCGCGTCCATCTCAACCACAGCTTCTTGAGAATCTCCAGAGGCCCGTTGGGGAAGCAACAAATCGCGCGTAACGGAATCAAGTGCCGGGCGGCAGAAACGCAGGCTGATGATTGCCGCAATGATGCGAGTGACCGATGGCATGATACGTATCGCCGCCAATGCAAACACGGCAAGAAGCGGGACGATGTTCCTAACATCACCCTCCTGCGACAGGATGGCTACCACTAGTAGCAGCATGCTCGATACTGCTAGGGTTTCGACAACCAGCCGCGGCGTCTGGCTAAGGAATGTGAACACACGCACCCCTTTCGAATAGCCGTGGATATTTGATTCGTACGCTGAGTTGAAATACGACTCGGCACGAAATACCTTGACTTCTTTCAGTGCGCCAAGCGCTTGGCTTGCCCACTTTTGCGCCTGTATCCCGAAACGGCGGCTGTCGTGTCGATACTCGGAAAGGGCCGCCTTGAAATAACGCATCAGAAACAAACCGATGGTTGACATCATGGCGCCAACCAAGAGCGCGATCAGTGGATTGATATAGATGAGCAAGGCAGCAATCATCGCCAGGACCAGCAATTCGGTGACCAGTATTAACATGGGTTGCAGGAAACCAGTCGTCACGCGCGACACATCCGTCGTGACTGTACGGATCAAATCGGCAGAGTTGCGATCCAGATGCAAGGCATAAGGTGCTGCAAGATATCGGGTAAGCAAGTCGCTTGATAGAGAAACCTCTTTCGACACGACAAACCCTGCCTGGGAAAAATAAAGAATGGCGAGTACACCATTCTTTACGATAAACACCAAAACAAGGGCGCAAGTAGAGAAAATCATAAAGCGCACTTCGCTTTGTATGCCCAAAAAAGTATATAGCCAGCGCAATACAGGATTCTCATGTATGAGTGCCGGATTGTTCAGAATTCCAAGAAATGGGATCACCAGCCCGATGCCGAGGACCTCAACCCATGCGCCCAGCAACATGAGAGTGACTAGGCCGAGCAAACGAAAACGCTCTTGGCGCGAAAATATGCCAAAGACTTGGTGGATCAGTGCTTTCAAGGGTTTCGGTTCTTTATAAAAGCTGTATTTAAGGTTTTCTGCATACGATTGCCTATCGAACAGGCTGAGTAATCCCCACCTTTTTTAACAGCACTCAGAAGAAGGGGTTAAGCCGCGAGGGCCAATTTTTGTGCGGGGTGATGCCGCCCAAGGTCATGTTGGGGCGCTCATAATTGTACGTCCATAGCCAACGAGTGGCGAATTCCTGGCAGCATCAACTGTCCGGCTAAGGGATACGGCAAACAGGGGCAAGATACTCTTGGAATTTTCCTTTGCAACCAACAATCCGGATATTCATCGGAACTTGCTCCATAGCTGTCGCGTAACATACTCGGCACCGAACGGATTCAGGTGATCTGCGTCTCTGTAAAGTAACTTCCCATCTTTAACACCGTAACAATAGTTTTCGTCGCAGAGCGCATCTTGCAGATTTACAACTCGCACATTGTCAAAGAGGATCGAAGCCGCCGTGGTGATTTTTATGTAATTGTAATTTCTTCTATCAACATCGCTCTTTCCAATGCGACAACTTAATCTTTTCTTGGACGTAAACGATAGTGGCCTGACAAGGTCTACACAAGACAAAGGATTGTAGTCAAACTCTGGCGCGTCGATGATCAAAATAATCTTTTTCCCCGCATTAGAGAATCTTCTAAGCGTTTCGACCAACCCCCCCTCATAGATCTTTCTGGTATCGACTATTTCTGGACGTGATAAATCCTTGATGAATAGTTTGGTATTGGTGGACAAATCTATCCCTTCAATATGCACTGGACCTCTGTGCATAAATATGATTGTCTTGATGGTTTTGGAGGCAAGCAAAAAATCCAGTTGTGGTGCCATCTGTGCCGCGCAATTATTTGAATTACCCGGACTGCCAGTCTCAAGGTTCCAGAATGGCAAGCATCCCCCCCCACCCAACTGCAGCAAGTTCTCTCCGATTTCTTTGTAGCGCCGCTCTAATGGTGCAAACAGTCGGTTGCTGTGGCTATCCCCAATCAATGCCACTGATGGTGGGCGACTCGGGTCAGAAATCAAACAATAACGGCTATCTACAGGGATCACCGCCTTGCAAACCGGCGTATTTTCGATGACGAGATTGATGTCCTTTACTGCCAATTCGAATTCCTTCAATCGAAAACCCAACCCATTTTTTTTATCTGTGTAATACCCAAGCAGGCCGATTACAAGCATCAACAAACAAAGTATGACGATTTTTTTATTGCTGTATTTTCCGAAACGGATGGGCTTTTCTATCAGCACATAGGTTAACCATGCAAGTATCAAACTGATGAGGAGAGCAGCAATGCGAATTTCAGAAGATGGCGTCGCATTTTCAGTAATGCGCGCAAATGAAAGCAGAGGCCAATGCCACAAATAGAGCGGGAAACTGATCAGACCCACCCACACTAGTACACGACTTGACAACACTGTACGGTTGAACCAAGCCTGCTGCCCCGCGCAGAGCACAAGGAATGCACCTATGGTTGGAAGAAGTGCCCACCACCCAGGGAAGACTTTTTCTTTATCGATCAGAACAATCGCACTACCGATCAACACAATGCCAACGATCGATTGGATTTCCCGCAGCACCTTTCCATCGGCCGAAGCAGATGAGGCGCAGAGAGGTTTCCCCAGGAATGCACTCACTTTCTGATTCAGAAAAATCATGAAAGACATGTCATGGATCTTGATGTAGGCCAGGAACCCACCCAACAACAACTCCCAGAATCTCATGGCTGGGGAGTAGAAGGCTGCGACCGCGTCCCAACTCGACCGCTCTATATTTAGCGCAAAAGAAACGGCGGCAATGACTGTACAAAGCCACAAGAAGCGAAGATGCTTTTCCCACGCAAAAAACAACAGCAACGGCCAAACGATATAAAACTGCTCTTCAATTCCCAGTGACCACACATGCAACAAGGGCTTGGTATCGGCGGCTGTATCGAAATATCCTGCCTCCTGCCAAAAAATGAAATTAGAGATAAATCCTGCTCCCGCAGCGATGTGCTTGCCCAATTGCTTATACTCGACAGCCAGCAGCGCAAACCATCCGAACACGTAGGTCGCCAGCATCACCAGTATTAGTGCGGGAAAGATGCGCTTGATGCGTCGCGCAAAAAACGCTGGAAAGCTAAATGTCCCTTTATCTAGGTTGTCAAGAATAATGCTTGTTATAAGAAAGCCGGAAATAACGAAAAAAACATCAACCCCGACAAAGCCTCCTTTCACCCATGATGGGAAAGCATGAAAGCCGAGCACGGCGAGAACAGCGATAGCTCGAAGGCCATCTATGTCTGCACGATATTTTGGATGACTCAGCGTACGCTGATCGGCAGTCGCCGTATTTTTGATTGGCATTAATTTCAGGTGAATGTGACGCGTGTCTCATTGATAGTAAGCCGACTACCCGGTAATGCTACAAGGACTCCCTATAAGTCAAACCTCTACTGCCTCCCCATAGAGCCGGTATCTCCTATGCTAGTTTAGTAAAAATCCTCTTCTTGCCACGGAAGTGATTTCCGCATTCAGCCGCGCTCTCAAACTGAATGTTAACAGGCCCTAACCCGCAAGAGGTTTTTGTCGTTCTCGTTTATCGTCATTGTTTTTTGGGCCACATGTAATAGCTCGTCAGTGCCTGACGCAAAACCTATATGAAGTCCTTTGTCGTAAATCGGAACAAGCTCACTCACCGCATCAAAAAAAACAGAGGGAACACCTAGGCTATCCGCCACATAAACTGGAGAAGAATATGGAACGACAACCACCAAGTCCGCTTGCAAAATCGTGAAGTAAATGTTGGCGTCAAATGAAATCAGCTCGATTTGTTCCGTGCTTAACAATTCCTCGACCAGGTTGATGTAGTCAAGGTCATGCCCTGGATTGAATCCGCGCTTGTGCTTGAGCAGTACCTGAACCTTCTTGCCAGAGCGCTGCTCGAGTTCATCCTTGACCTTTACCACGCCGCGCAGAAAACCGATCATGTTGGAGGCATTGTAATAATTTCTGAACAGGCCGATCCGCTCCGCCACCTCGTCGCGTACCGGCGTCACATCAAATATCATCAATGTCAATTGATCCCGGCGACGCCGGACGTCGATGGCAGGCGGCAATTGCCATAGAATCGGGCCGACCACATGGATCTCACCGGGCACCCCAAGCGACCGCAGATAATCTGCATATTCTGCTGTCCAGACCCACGATACATCGACCCGCATATGTCGGTAATTCGGCACATCCGACTTGGCCGGATCGTCGGCATAAACCAGCGGAATGGTATTTTGTGAATACCACACCATGTGAGCCTGAAACCGCTTTTTCGGAAGATCCATCCAGAGCGGCTGAGCGGAATAGTTGGAATTGGTAATTACGATACTATCGATTAACTTGGCGCGATCAAGGTACACCAACATTGCATGATAGGCAAAATCACGGCCTAATACGCTGATCAGCGGGCAGCGCACAACGGCAAACAGGTAGGCGCCCAGCGCATGAAGATGACAAACAGAGAATCCCAAAAACCCGGCCAAGCCGGGTGCGTTCTGGCGCATCAATGCAAACAATGGAAAGCGAACGTATTCAAAACGATCCGGCTGAACCGGCCGGATGTAGAGCGTACTCTGTACGATCAAGCGCGGGGCGCACGACAGGGGAACAATCGGACCACGCTCACAGTATTCAACGAATCTGGCATCGCTCCCTTCTGCCTTGAGACTTTCACCGCCGACCCCAAACAACAAGGTTGCGGCACCCTTCCTTCCCTTGCGTTGCAAGCTTGCTACCATCGCCTGCGCGGCCACATGCAGCCAGTGCGCGAAGAACTCGCCGACAGAATGCAGCAGGAGCAGAAAACCAATTTGCGTTCGTCCCGATTGAAGGTCGACCGACATCCCGGCAAACCGCACCAGCTGGTTCCCGGGTGCGAGAATGTCTTGCCCGAGCGCGTGGTGACGGGCACATTCGCGCACAAACGGAAACAGACCGAGATCGGCCACGCGCTGCGCAATTCGCCGTTCAATCGCGTGAGTGCGGTAGCCCAGCATGGCCGGCACGGTGCCGGCCAGCCGCTTCTCCATGAGGCCGGCGACTCGTTCAAACGCGAGGTAGCCGCGCGCAGTATGAAATTTGCTGGTGTTCACGACGAATTCAATATGGGTAACTGGTGAACTTCAGGGGGCCGATGACAGAAGGTCGGTTTCAAGATGGCTTCTGCCATAGTCGGTTGCGGGCTGCATAAACTTTTGCGGCAGCGGCGCGGCCTTCGAACAGGTATTTGTCCTGTACGTCATATACCCATTCGTAACCTGCTGCCAGAAAGGTTTTTTCTGATGCCAGGTTGTCTGCGTACATGCCTGCTTCTATCCAGCGCAGGTGCATGGTTTCGAGAGCCCATTGCGTCAGGACATTCACCGCACAACTCGCCATCCCTTTGTACCATGCGCGCCGGTCGAACAAGCAAACCCCGATGTGCGCCGAATGGTGGATGCGTTCAATCGCGTGCAGCCTGATTGTCCCACAGTGCTGGTCTTGGCCCGCCTGCCAGATGCCAAACAGGGCCGCATCCGGCGCCTCAATGTTTTGCCGGACGAATTGCATGACGCTTTCGGTGCTTTGAACCGATTGCCGAACACCGACAAGATATCGATTGACCTGGGGATCGTTCAGGCCGTCCACATAGCCGGCATGCACATCACCCGGTTTCAACGGACGGATGGAGCCGCCTTCAAACTCCAGCGGGTTATCCAATGCGATCATCATGCGAGCAGATCCCACGAAACCGGAGTACCACGTGCCACAGCCTGCTTCAGCGTATGCCCCACCACATCGCCGAGCCACTTAGGAGCAAGACCGTCGCCAGGGCGCAGGGCGCGAATATCCTCGCGGGTGATTTGTGCGCCGACAGGCACGTCTCGCACAAAGAACAGCGAACGACGATAACGCTTGAACGAGGTCTCCACCTCGCCGTGCACGTAGCTTATTTTTCCGAGCGCGGCATGTGCCCTGCGCGTTTCTTCCACCAACGATTTCAGCTCCACCGGCTCCAGTGAAAAACTGGAATCGACGCCGCCATCGGCGCGGGCTAATGTGAAGTGTTTTTCGATCACGGTAGCGCCCATTGCGGTAGCCGCGACCGGCACGCCAATGCCCATCGTGTGATCGGACAATCCGACCATGACGTCAAACGATTGCGCCAAGTGAGGCAGCGTCCGCAGGTTGATGGTATCGGGAGCGGCCGGATAGGCACTGGTGCATTTCAGCATGATCAAGTCCTTGCAGCCGGCTTCGCGCGCAGTGAAAACGCCTTCCGAGATTTCAGCCAGCGAGGCCATGCCGGTGGACATGATCAGCGGCTTGCCTGTCGCTACGCAACGGCGAATTAGTTCGAGATCGACTAGTTCATTTGAAGCGATTTTGTAAGCGGGCGCATTCAGGGATTCCAGCAAATCCACCGCAGTAGCATCAAAAGGCGAGCTGAATACAGTAATTCCGATTTGCCGGCCATGTTCGAACAGACGCGCATGCCATTCCCAGGGGGTCGCCGCCTTCGCGTATAAATCGAACAGGTGCTCGCCATCCCACGGATTCTTGCCGGTCACCCGAAAGCGGGGGTGATCGATCTCAAGCGTCATGGTCTCGGCGGTGTATGTCTGCAACTTGACCGCATCCGCTCCTGCGTCCCTGGCGGCATCGATGATGCGCAATGCCCGCTCCAGCGACCCGTTGTGGTTAGCGGACATCTCCGCAATAATATAAGGAGGATGACTCGATCCGATCAAGCGACCTGAGATGTTGATCTCTTTCATGGTTTTCTTTCTCCGCTTAACTGATTACCGCCGCACCTTGGACCCGTACCATGATTTTCCCTGTTTCAATGACAGGGAAAGTAACGGACTTTCCCTCCGCCTCATCCAGCGCCCACAGTACGTCGGAAAAGCCAAGCTGATGCCGCATCAACGTGGTGGAAGAAAAACGCGGATTGATTTCAAATACACGCGGCCCGCTGTCCGTGATGCGCAACTGAACGTTCATGCTGCCTCGCAGGTCCAACCCATGGGCAATGGTTTCGCACATCACCACGGTCTGCGCGTCATTGATCACCTTGGCCCAGCCAGTGAAACCACCAACCAACCGACGCAGCATCTGCAGCGTCGCAACGCGTCCATCACACGTACGGTAAACGGCGCAAGTCACTTCCTGGTCGGGCGGATTCAGCAATTCCTGGAATATCGAATCCGGATGCCGCTTGACCACGTAGGCAGCCTCCTCCTCGTCCCTGACGATAAACACGGCGCGCGAACCGGAACCAAGCCGGCTCTTCAGAATGCATGGGTAGGCATCCGGCATGCCGGCGCTAACCGGCATGGTCCACGGGCCGCGTATACCAATGCGCTCCAGCATCTCGGCTGTAGCCAACTTGTCGACACATTCCGACACGACTTCCTTGCCTGGGAAAATCCATTTGACCCCGGAAAATTTTTCAATGCGCGCACCTATTACACTCAGCTCCGGCTCCGTCATCGGGATCACGGTGTCGATTGACTCCATCGCAATCAGCCGCTGCAACGCAGCCACATATCCGGGATCGTTTGCCATGGGCAGCGTGAATTGCGTGTCGACAAACAGGCTACCGCCGTGCTGCTGATGAATATCGGCGCCCACCAGATGACAGGTCGGCCGGTTTTCTCGAACGATGGCCGCCACGCTTTGCGAGATGTCGCCACCAATGCCAGTAATCAGTATTCGCTTCATGTACGCTCGAGCACATTGCTTAGGTAAGGATGGTTCGGATGCCGCCGCCGAGCCTCTTCTGCCACAGCGCAGTGATCATAGGATTCACACCGCAAACTGACTGTGAGCGTCACGCTGTCGTACAACGCCCACTGCGCACCCGGAGTGCGATTCCGCGGCTGCCCTACCGAACCCGGATTCACGATCATGGTCGCGCCGATCTCGCGCACCATCGGGTAATGCGTGTGACCCAGAATCACCATATCGATACCGGGCGAAGCGCAACGGACAAGCAACGCCGCGTCGGCATCCGGATATACGTACTCGTTATTATCCCACGGCGTACCGTGGCACAGCAGCAGCCTGCGGCCATCGATGGCGACTTGTGCCGGGTGGGGCAAGTTGCACAACATATCCAACTGTTCTTCCGCAAGACAGTCGAGTGCAATTCGCAGCCCGCTACCGTACTTCTTCTCGATTTCCGGAAGCAGCGCCGGATAACGTCGTGCCGCAGTCAGCATATCCTCGTGATTGCCGCGTACAATGTGACGGTCCCACGGTTCCAGCAGTTCCAGCACCTTGTCGGGTGCGAAATAGTAACCGACCAGATCCCCGGTCACAAGCAGGTGCTCTACCCCTTCCGTTTCCGCAACGGCCAGCACCGCCTGCAGCGCAAGCGCGTTGCCGTGTATGTCTCCGAGTAACCCGATCTTCACTTCACGCCCTCCTGATATCGGTTAGCGCTTCGTGCAGCGACCTGGTGCGCGGAAGTATTGGCGAAGCTTGAATAACCTGATCAGCGGCGTCCATTCCATTCACCCGTTCTGGCGTCTGTCCCGGCAAAAAGACATCGCACAGCGCACGCAGCATTTCGTCCAGAGTTGATATCTCTGAGCCGGCGGCAAAGTGGGTGCCGCGAATATCATTCTCAAGCGCGTGTGCAATCGACAGCGCGGCGTCCTTGACATAAATATAGTTGCGTCGCGCACCACCCCCGCCGACCAGTTGCGGACGCCGCCCCTGCTGCGCGGCAGTGATAGCACGATTCAAACCGAGATGGGTGGGGCCGTCGGCACCAAACACACCACCGAACCTGAGCGTCACCGCGTCCACTCCCGATGCAGCAACCAGTTGCTCGGCCAACCACTTGCTATTGCCGTAAGCAGAATCGGGATTCACTGGACTCGATGGTGTGATGTCAGCTGTCTTCGAACCACAAACAATTGCGGTTGACGCAAACACAAAACGGGCATTCCATCGCTGCGCAGCTAGCAAGAGGCCGGCGGTTCCGGCCACGTTCGCTGCGAACAAATCGGACACCGACTCACCGCTCAGTCCCACTTTCGCCGCTAGATGAACAATTGCATCCATACGAGGACCATTGAGAAGCTCTGCGCAGGACATCGGGTCTTCCAGATCCAACCTCACGCCGGCATCACCGATCCTGGTTGCCAGGTGGACCTGCCAACCCTGCGAAGTCAATGCATCGGCCGCTGCCCTCCCGACAAAGCCGTGGGCACCGGTCAGCAGCAGATTCCCTTTCAAGCCTGCCCCTGCGATTTCTTCGCAATCAGCATGATGTCGCGTCCGTAACCACCAGCGGCCAAGGTACGGTAAAAATGATCTAATACGTCCGCCATTCCTGCGGTTTTCATGTTGTCTTCAAACATGACGCGACGCCTATGAGCAATCGGCCCCAGCGACGGATCGGCAATATAGTCCAGATCTTGCAACAAGAACAGCTCCATGGGATATAACGCGGATTGGTCGGCCACTTCGAAGCCGGTTTTGCCGAGTGCAGTACCCAGAGAGGAAAAAGTAAAGTAGTTCACATGGTCAGGCAAGCAGACGAACCAAGGGGCATGTCCTTTTGCCTTCAAAAATGCATTTTGGAGCGGGCTGAAATCGTTGGGAACGGTGATGCAAAGTACACCATCTGCCGGTAACACTCGCTGCAAGCGGGTCAGCAGTTCGAGCGGCTGAGGAACGTGCTCCAGCACATTGACCATCACGACGGCATTGACGTCTGTCCCGCCCTTTGCTTCAGCTTCGTCCAGGAAATCCCAGACGCTGGCATTGTAAAAGCATCCGAAACCCAATTGTTTGGCGCGCTCCAGACCCGGACTTTGATCGAACCCGATCAAGTCCGTGAAACCCAGCGCATGCATTTCCTTGAGGAACGCGCCATCGCCACATCCCATGTCCAATACCGTGGCACCCTTGGCGATATTTCCTGAGAGAAAGCGTGCCGTCTCTGCCAGATTGGCCTGCGAGGTCGGCATTTCATATTTTGAATAATACGCGCTCAGGAATTCCGCCGATGGGTAGGGATCTACATGAGAGAAACCGCACGTCTCGCAAAATCCAAGCTTTGTTCCCGGAATCGGCTCGCTATTGCGCCAGTGGCATGGCGCAATCGGATCAAGGGTAAAACTCGTGAAATGGTGTTTGGTCATGCTTACTCGGTTGATCAGATTCTGCCGGAGGCATTTTCTTCGATGGCTTGCTAAATCTTACCCTAGCAGGGCTGTTGCTACAGATCGTGTTCCAGTAGAAATCGTGCCCCCCATTAACGACATTGCATTATCACCAATTGCCTTTAGTTTGTCTGGGCTGGCAATCATCGTCCGCATGGCTTCAACATATTCCTGCGCATTCAACTGGTGGGTCCACCCGAGGTAATTGATTGCCCCTTGTGACGCCACGCTGATCGTGGTCTTTTCCTGATTCGCCGCAAATAGGACAGTGAGCGTGGGCAATCCGAGTATGCAACGCTCCCACATCGCTGCGCCGCCGGCGCCAATTGCGAGGTCTGCCTCCGCAATCAGTTCTGCCATGTTGAGAACCTGGCAGTGATAATTCGCATTTGGCACAAGTCGGCACCGCTGTTCGATTTCGTTGCGGTACGGATTGGAGCCGCCTACCACCACATCCACGGCAATGTCGGATCTTTGCAGACGCTGGATTGCGTCCAGCGCAGTCATGGTCAGGTTCTCTGGATCACTACCGCCGAAAAAAATCAGGATTCGTCGAACTTGTCCATCGCGCTTTCGCAACCGCTCGCGCTGCTGGTTGAATTCCGGTCTCAACAGCACATATTCCGGACCCAACAACTTGCGGCATCCAAGCGGAACAAGGCCTTCGTAACGGCTTTCAAGGTTGGGGTAATAATTCTGGTCCAACAGCAAATCACAATCGTGCGTTCGATCGGCCAGATCGTCGATCACCATGATTCTGCCGGTGCATGCGCGCAGTGCCGACTCCCAGCGTCCATCCAGTTCGTAGTGATCGACGATGACCCAATCAGCGCGCTGGCCACCAGCCTTGATAAAAGCCGTGGTAGCAGCAGCATCGGCCCGCCAATCGAGGGGCACATCATGACCGGCCTGGCCCGGCAGCCTGCCGATCGCGTAGCCCTTTTGTTCCAGCAATGCAAACAGATTACCGGGCAAATCACGGCAAACGAAGGTGATTGCACAGCCGCTTGACTTCATCTCATCGGCCAGCGTCAGGCAGCGCATCAGATGGCCGGTCCCTGTACTGACTGATGCATCGACCCGGATAAAAATGTTCATGATTGTGCTGAAACGCGACGCAACGTTTGTCGGATCCGGGGTTTCACCTGCTGCCTCAAATTTTCTTTCGGAATACCGGCTTCGCTGGACGACCAACCAACAAGCCCGCACAACTGCCGATATCGATTGCGGCACGATAAACAGCGCAGGCCTGATCGAAGGCCGCCGCCATGTGATCCAATTCGGCTTGCTGATGCGACCAGGTGGTATAAAACAAACCTTGGAACAACACACCGCGAGCAATCATTTCCTGCATCATGAGAGTGCGGTAGGCATCGTCCGGGATGCGCGCCGGGTTGCGGCATACCAGCGCAAGCAAGCAGGCGTAGCCGATCGGCTGCAGAAAATCGTTCAAGTCGTGGCGCTGGATGGCCTGCTCCAGTTTTTGCTTGAAGTCCGCCCCGCGTTGCCAGTTGCTCTCGATCATGTTGTACTTCTTGAATTCATGGATCGTGGCAATCATCGCCGCCAGCCCGATCGTTTCCGCGCCGTGGGTAGTGGAGATGAGGAACAGTTTGTCGTCGCCCTCGCGGCGAATCCCGCCCAGCTCCATGATGTCGGCGCGGCCGGTAAGCGCACAAGCCGAAAAGCCGTTGGCGATCCCCTTGCCCCAAGTCGCAAGATCAGGCTTGACTCCGAAATAATCCTGCGCCCCCTTCAAGCTCCATTTGAAGCCGCTGATCATTTCGTCCAGAACGAACACCACACCTCTGTCCTTGCACAGCGCCGCAACCTTGTGCAGGAAATTGTCGCGCGGTGGATCGAACTTGACCGGCTCCATGATCAGGCAGGCGATGTCATGCTTGTCATCCGACAGCAGCGCCTCGACCGAGGCGTAGTCGTTGTAGCTGAAGGTGGCGGTCATGCTGCGCACGTCGTTCGGAATGCCGAAGTCAGTAGGGGTAGTGACGATAAACCAGTCGTCGTAGCTGAAAAAGTTATGCTCACGCGCGATGGCAACACGGTTCTTGCCAGTATAAGCCCGTGCCAGCTTGACGGCGGCGGTGGTAACCGTCGAGCCGTTCTTGGCAAACTTCACCATGTCGCCCGATTCCACCGTTTCCAGGAACAATCTTGCCGCGTCCAGCTCAATCAAGGCGGGACGTTGAAAATTAGTACCCTGAAAAGCAGCCTCGCTCACTGCTTGCGCCACCGGCTCGTAACCATGGCCGATACAGACCGAAGTCAAACCCATGCTGCAATCGATGAATTCATTTCCATCGAGATCCCACACATGAGCGCCTTTACCGTGTGTAATTGCAGCCGGCGCATTTACCGGAAATTGATCATCACCCTTGGAATAGGTATGAGCCCCCCCCGGAATCAAATCGTGGATCTGCTCCGAAAATTCGCGGGAACGCGTGAAATTGATAATCTTGTTCATGGCAGGCATTCCAGAATTTAAAAAACATCCCACAGCGGCTCGGCCACCACGAACGGCGCCACGAGATCCTTCAGATCCGGCCGCGAATCGAGAAAGTCGACGATTTGTTTCACCGAAACCAGCGGCATGGAAGCACCATGGGCCTTGGTGATCTCGCGGGACAAAATCAGGTCTTCCGGGTAGTCGACAGTGACTCTCAAGTCCATCCGTTGCAATTCCCGTGCCGGGACCACCACCTGCGTCTTGAATTCATGTGGATGCTTGCGCGGGTAGTTGGAACAAAATTCCGAGCGGTCGGCGGAAGTGCCGAGCGCGTGGGAACGTTCGAGCGATTCCTGTGAGTAGATCTCGAAACTGAGACCCTCCGGCAAGCGATCGGTAACGGTAATGTCATTGCCGCGCTCCACATGGTCGCGCCATGCGGTTTCGAGCAGATCATAGGCAAACCAGGGGCATTCGGTCGTCACCCGAAATACGTCGGTGGCCCGTCCCATCCTTCCGCACTGTACCAGTCGCATCAATACATCTTGCGGATCTCCAAAGATGTAACTGACGCCATGTTTGTGCGCCACGTCCACGAAAGGCGTATTCGCGCTGCCCTCCGAAATACCCAGCACGATCTCGTCGATTATCGAGAACTGCTTGATCGCAGCAATAATCTGGTCGAGGATCGTTACGCTGTCGTTCAGCATCTGCAGCGGCTTGCCGTACAGGCGCGACCCATTGTTGCGGCAAGCAAGTGCGGCGACCAGTCGGCGACTCATACAGCATCTCCAGTATCCGATAAATCAGCTTGCAGTAATGGTGTATTGGCAGCGATATCGCGCTTCAAGGTGGCGCCATAGGCTTTGGTCAAATCGGTCAGCGGGGTATCTGCTGCACTACGCTTGAGTACCAGATCGGCGGGCTCAATCCTTGTGCCTGTGGCAATTGCGCGCCCGCTTACCACATGGCGGCGAATCATTCCGCGATACCCCTGTTCCGCCGCACCCATGCCGAAGTCTGCTGTATCGCTACATTCACCATAAGCTGCAGCGCAATCTCGCAAAATCGCAGAGAACTCGGCGAACCGGTCGGGATTGAGCGCAGCTTCATGATCCTCCATCTTCATGACTTCGCCCAAAGTGAGATGCTTCTCAAACACACGCGCACCCGCTCCCAACGCCGTTGCCGCCAGCGTCAAGCGCAATGAACTTTCAGGCGATGCGTGATCCGCAAAACCAATCGAGACATTCGGATTCCGCGTTGAAAGCAGCTCGGTCAATCTGCGCACACGCGCGATCTGATTCCCATCCGTAGGCGTTGGGTAGCCCTGATATCCCAGTAAAACGACGACCTCCTTGCCGGCCAGCAGATTGATCGCTTGTTCAATTTCGGGCAAGAACGCGCCGCCTGCACCGAGCAACACTTTTGGCACGGAAGTTTGGGCAATCTGGTTGAGAAGACTCACATTGGCTATGTCGGTACCATGAACCTTGAGCGCCTGGGCACCCACTCGCTCTGCCAAGGCTACACTCCGTGCGCCGAACACATCAAGATGCAACGCAATGCCCAACTGTTTAGCGTATTCAGCAAGACCCTGCCAGACCGCATCGGTCATTTCAAGAGAACGAAACAGCTCGTAATACTTATAATCCGGCGTCGCCAACTCATCGGCATACACCAGCTGGAACTTGGCCGCATCGGCGCCGGCGGCAGCCGCCGCACGCACCAGCAAGCGTGCCTGCTCGGGCCGGCCCTCAAAGCCTTGCGCCAGTTCGGCGATGATTTCGATGTTGGGGCTGGTATCAGGTGTCATTGCGTCTGCCAATTTGATGGGTTTAATAATTGAACGTCTTCTGTCACCAGCGATTGCGGAACGGGCGCGATTTTCGTTTCGACCGCGCTCATGATTTCCTGCAACTGCTTCAAACTGTCGATGCCGACTACGACACGGTCAATTTCTGGTTGCGACATGGCGAATCCGAGACAAGCTTGCAATGGCGTCAATGCCTGCTCACTCAGCCAGCGATGCCAGTGATCCCAGAGCGGTTGCCATCGATTGAACATTGCGGGGCGCTTGGTCGCTTCCATTAATAACAGACCCTGCAAAAATATCGAGCGCACATGCACTTCAGTACCGGACTGATGCAGCCGCGCCAACCAGCCGGATGAGGCCAGTCGGCGGTCCAGAATGTTGAAGGGCGCCTGCACCAAATCACACCGGAAGCGCGAACCGAGCGCATCCAACTCCTGCGGGTCGTAAATCGATACGCCGATCTTCTCTACGGCACCCTGTTCCTTGAGCGCGAGCAACGCACCATAGAGCACCTCCCCTTGCTTACCGAGCAATTGTTGCGAGCAATGCAGCAACAGTCCATGCAGTTTCGGAATCTTGAGTCGCATCAGTGAATCCATTACCGATTTCTGCGCCCAAGCGGCGACATCGGTACAAGCTTCCGGGATGGCTGGCAATTTGGAAACAACCTGCCACCGACCTACCCCGATTTCGCCCAGCCTCTGCTCGCTCTCGCCATAAGCAATTGCTGTATCAAGGGTATCAAATCCCGCAATGAGCGCATCGCGCAAAATTGCCTCCGCCTCTGTACGACTGACTTGGCCGGTCTGGTTGGCTACGCCATAGGGCAAGCCAAACTGAACGGTACCAAGCGCCAGTTTCAAGAGAGGAATTCCTTCAACACCGCGATTACATGATCCTGCTGCTGATCAGTGAGCTCGTAAAATAACGGAATGCTTAATGTTTGCCGATAGTAGGCCTGGGCATTCGGATAGTCGTCCGGATTGAAACCTCGACTACGATAATAGGGCTGCGCAGGCACCGGTATATAGTGAACCTGGCAGATAATTCCGCGCTGACGCAGTTCTTTCATCAAGGTGGCGCGGCTAATGCCCGCAGCAGAAAAATCAATGCGCACCGGATAGAGATGGTGCGCACTCGATTCGCGACCACTCATCTGCGCCGGTTGAATCAGTCTTGAATCTGCAAATGCCTGGTCGTAGCGCAATGCCAGTTGGCGACGCCGCGCAACAAACCGGTCAAGTTTGGCCAGTTGCGAAAGACCCAGCGCGCACTGAATATCGGTAATCCGATAATGGAAACCGAGCTCGAACATTTCGTAATACCAGGGGTTGGGAACGCCATCCGTCACTGCGTTCTCGGGATAATGGAAAATATCCTCACCCTTGTTGATCCCATGACTGCGCAAGCGCAGCAGTTTCCGATAGGTTTCCTCATCGTTGGTAGTAACCATCCCTCCCTCACCGGTGGTCAAGGATTTGACCGGATGAAAGGAAAAGATCGTCATCAACGAGTCGGCGCAACAGCCCACCCTTTGGCCGTTAGCATAGCGCGCGCCCAATGCGTGGGCAGCATCTTCGATCACTACAGCACCCGCCCGATCGGCGACCGATTTTATGGCGGGCATGTCACAGCTCAGCCCCGCGTAATGCACTGGAATCACGGCTTTTACGTCGGGGTTTCGCGCCAGTGTTTCTGCCAACGCTGCGGGAGAAATGTTTGCGGTGGCAGGGTCCACATCGGCGAACACCGGCCGAGCGCCGACGTACAACGCTGCATTGGCGCTCGCCACAAAGGTAATCGGCGAAGTCACCAACGCCGACTTAGGGCCAACGCCAGCCGCCAAGGCTGCAATATGCAGGGCAGCGGTTCCGCTTGAAACCGCAACCGCATAACGAGCACCGACGTAGGCTGCCACCGCTTGCTCGAATGCGGCAATCCTGGGACCTTGGGTCAGGGCACCGCTCCGCAAGCAGTCTACAACTGCCTGAATATCGGCTTCGTCGATGTGATGACGGCCATACGAAATCATTTCCATGGTCAGATTTTTCCTAACTTCTGACGATTATTTCCAATCCACTCCTGCAGGGCAGCAACAGTCATCCATTCCGGATTGTTGTCAGAGCTGTAAACAAACCCCTCGGGCACCTTCACACCATCCTTGATTCGCGCCGGATCCTCACACCAGCTGTTAATGGCAGGCAGTATCTTGTAATGGTCCGGATATTCATAGGTAGAGAATGAGTCTTCAGGGCTGATCATCTGTTCATGCAATTTCTCTCCCGGACGAATACCGATGATGTCATGTTCCGCAGTCGGCGCAACCGCCTTGGCAATATCGGTAATTCCCATGGAAGGAATCTTTTTGACGTAGATTTCACCACCTTCCATATCATCAAACGCATGCCAGACTAATTCAACCGCCTGCTCCAGTGAAATCATGAAGCGCGTCATCCTCACATCGGTAATAGGCAATCTGCCGCTATCTGCCAGCGAGGCGAAAAAAGGAATCACGGATCCACGCGAGCCCATCACATTGCCATATCGCACAACCGAAAAACGGGTATCGTGAACACCGGAATAGGCATTGCTGGCCACGAACAATTTATCGGATGCCAGTTTGGATGCGCCGTACAGATTTGCCGGACTGCTGGCCTTGTCGGTGGATAGGGCGACGACACCTTTCACTTCTTGGTCAATACAGACATCGATCAGATTCATCGCACCATCGACATTCGTCTTGATGCATTCAAAGGGGTTGTACTCTGCGGTCGGCACAATTTTTGTGGCAGCCGCGTGGACTACATAATCAACCCGATCCAGCGCGCGATGCAGCCGATCTTTGTCGCGTACATCACCGATAAAAAACCGTACGCGCTTGTCGTTCTGGAACAGCTTGGCCATTTCCCACTGCTTCATTTCGTCGCGCGACAGAATGACCAGGCGGGAAGGGTTGTATCGAGCCAGCGTCATTGGCACGAATGCATGCCCAAAGGATCCCGTGCCTCCCGTGATGAGGATGGATTTTCCGGCCAATGTCGACATATCTAAGTCCTATTAAATTAGCAAATTGATTCCAGGAGCTGCGTACGCCGCCCCGCAGCTTCCTGAACGTGCAGACCACTTAAAAACTGAGGCACTGTCCCCAGCCCACGGCCAAGAATTTCCCGCGCCCGGCTATTATCCAATGACATGTCCAGCGGACGCTTGGCGAGCAAATGCGCGTGTGCCAATTGATTCGGGCGAATCAACTCTGCCGGCAGGCTGAATTCTTTTGCCAACTGCAGGGCAAATTCATACTTGGACAGGCGCTCATCACCAGTCAGATTAACCACCCCTGACACATCCTTATCAATCAATTCATGCGCCGCCAAAGCTAACGCATCGGCCAGAATTGGCGTGAAGTAAACATCATCGAACAAACTCAGTGTCTTGCCTTCGCGCAAGTTGACAATCAGCCAATCGCTGAAAGACTGGCGCTGTCGATGGCCCCAGCCAAAGAAATTGGTGCGAACGGTCAGCGCATCGGCGTGAGCCGCCTGTACCCAGGACTCGGCCAGCGCTTTGGTACGACCGTATTCGTTCAATGGTTGCGGCGCTTCATCTTCGCGATAGAAACCATGATCGCCCGCAAACAAATGGTCGGTGGAAATATGAATCAACCGAATATTTCTGCGTGCAGTGGCCATGGCCACATTGCGCGCGATCACCGCATTGACCTGATGCGCACGTTCAGGATCTTTTTCACATTCGTCAACGCTGGTGAGTCCAGCGGTATGTACCACCAGATCGGGCAATAGCTGATCCAGGTGCTCGCCAAAACGTTGCGGGTCTTCCAGATCCAATCGATGTGAAGTGGTGCCAGGCAGACGCGCTGAGAGTTGATGCGTCCCGAGCACCACGTCCCAGTGATCCCGTACTGCACAAGCCCAGTTGAGGGCCAGCAAACCACTACCCCCGGTAATCAGAATTCGTTTCATGGCACAGTCAACAGGGCACGCCCGCCTCAGTCAGCAGCCGTCGCCACCTCGGCATGCCGGGATCGAGCCAGAAAAAATCCTCAATGACAGGACTATCGCTGCTGTGGGCAGTCATGGTGAGCGCTCTCGCGAATTCATGCGCAGTGCTGACAAACTGCACGCTGCTATTACCCCGTAGCGGGCTGAAATTAAGGTCATTACCATCCAGGAAAATGATCACCGGCAATCCAGAGAGATAAGCGTCAAGACCGGCAGAAGTAGTGTTGCTTGCAAATGCAACATCAAATTCCTCAACCAGCTCAGCCAAAGGTTGATCGGTCAACTCAAGCCGCAATGCCGGGAAATCTGCTGCCGTGACTTTACATACCGGATGCGGCTTCAATGTGTACGCCATTGACGACCCCATGAACGACACCGCAGCCTCAATACATGCAAGCATTTTAAACGTTTGTGCGACGGTGAAATCGCCCAGTATCAGCACCCTTCTTGACTGGCCCTGTATTGATCGGTTTGCCCCCGGCAGTCTGGACCTCAACTGCCTTGAGCGGCGGGTATCATCATTCAGATACTGAAAACGCAATGCTTCAACCTGGACCAGTTGATCGATGGGATAACCCGAATCAGCATAGGCGTCCCATGCCATTTTGCCATTGACAGCCACCTTGTCAGGCAACGGGATCGCACCTGCCTGCCGCGACGTCAACGTGCGCGGATCGTTGCAATAACTAAGATGCCAGAAGCGAACCGTAGCGTGTGGCACAGCAATCAATGTACCGTGTCCGTGCGTACGCCAGGCATTGATGAACGCACGCTCCCAGCCCTGGTTCTCACAAAGATAAAGACCTAACTTCTGGTGTGGGAGACTTTTCATCGCAGCATTAAATAACTCAACCCACAACAGATTCATCATCGCAGTAGCGCCATAGAATGATGCGTGCCAATCCTCACGCAACAATGGCCACAGCGATGCCCTCGACCCCTTGGGGATGAAATGGCTACGCACCTGGCGCGCGTCCGGTGTTCCCCAGATCAACCGGAGCCAATGACTGAAGGCGCGATAAACCACGCCACCCGTCAAAAACATATCCAGCAAAGCGTGCGCGCCTTGCTGCTCCGGGTGCTTGTTGAACTGTTCCACCCAGCTGCGCGCGCTCTGTAGATTGGGGATATCCGGACTATAGACAAAATGGTGCACAAAATTTGTCTGCACCCCATAGCTGTGAAGAAACTTTGGCAATCCCTCCCATTGGCGGGAATGGAATGCCCCTACCCTTGCCTGCTCAGGTTTCAAATGAAAAAAGTACGAGAAAAAGAAAACGACGTTATTGCCCTGGAACCAATCAGGCATGGCACTCTTGCGGAGTGGCCAGCGTGTCAGCAAATATCGCGCCAAATAAATCAGCGCCTGCAAAGTACTTGGACAGCGCGCATAAAGAGCACGCAAGACGGAGGTCTGTCGGACTTTTTTTTCGACTTGCCATTTGAACCTTATCCCCAGGCTTTTGCATAAGAACCGAATCGCTTCGGCCAGCCGCTTATCCGCGCTTGCCAGAATAACGTCCGCAGGTCGCCGCTCAAGCAGCATTTCTTCGAGGGCCAGCAAGCGCAAGCAATCCAGAATTCTCGGTGACTTGAACGCACTCATTTCCGCCAGCAAGGACATCCACCAAAGACTCAAGCCATTGCCGATACCCAGATGCTCTACCAATCGCCGATTTTTGATCTGGGCTTCACCCAATTCATGGATGAAACCAATATATTTCTGCCGCAGGCGATCACCATGGGCTTCGACATAGCGGAGCACCGAGTACATTGAATGCGCTTCGTCGTAACCATTCCAGCGATACACCGCACCCGCATGTGCGGGCGGCTCCGAAGCAGCATCCCAGATAATCGCTGGCGACAAGGTCAAGCAGCTCCCGCCATGAGCTGTTCGACTTTCGCCAAATCTGCAGGCGTATCTACAGCATTCGAGCTGTGTCGGGTCGGTACCATACGCACCTTCAATCCATGCTCCAGCACGCGCATCATGTCCACCGACTCGGCAATCTCCAGCGGCGTCGGCGCCATGCGGGTATATTCGAGCAGAAAATTGCGTCGGAATGGAATAATGCAAACCTGCTTGCCCATCGGCACCACCGGCTCCTTGGCGCGAGTCGGTATTGGTTCGCGTGAGAAATAGAGCGCATTGCTCTGCAGATCGCAAACCACTTTAATGCAATTGCGATCCTCGAACTCTGCAGTAGATTCGATTTTCCCCAAGAGGTTGACGATCTGCAGCGAGGGATCAGCCAGCATGGGGTTGACCGCTTCGGAGATCATGTCAGGATGGGTCATCGGCTCATCACCCTGCACCATGACAACGATGTCATAGGTCACCCCATCTTCCTGCTCCAGAATTGCCAGTGCCTCGGCACAACGATCCGAGGCTCGTTCGTGGTGCCCCCCTGTCATGACGGCTCGGCCGCCAATACTTTCAATGTAATCAGCGATTTCTCGGTCACACGTCGCCACCGCTGTGACTGTCAACAAGGGGTTGCGGGCGACTCGGTCGTAGACATGTCCGATCATTGGCTTTCCCAGCAGTGGCGCCATCGGCTTTCCCGGGAAACGGCTGCTGCCCATGCGAGCCGGGATCAATGCAAGTATTTTCATGAGGTGCGAGAGGGGTTAGGGTGAATATCAGCGCTCCATTGACGCGCCCAATTAGCGAACTTCTCCAGGCCCTTTTCAAGCGGGGTGAAACTGGACAGCCCAAGGTATTTAATCAATTTTTCCGTATCGGCATAGATACCGCTTTGATCGCCGGGGGTTGCACCTTGGACGTAGTAGCTACTGCCCGGTATTAGCCCGCAGATGCGTTCAAGCAGTTCGCCCACCGTGGTTTTGATGCCAGTTCCGGCATTCAAGATCTGCCCTAGTACCGCAGGCCGGGTGGCCGCCCGGAACCAGATTTCGACGATGTCATCGATATAGATCAGGTCGCGAAACCGTTCGGTACTGCCCTTGACTTCGATCTTTCCAGTCGCGAGTGCCTGGGCCAGGTAAATACTCACCATTCCCTGACGCAGATTACTCAGGTCCTGACCGGGCCCGTAAACATTGAACATGCGCAAAGCAACGGAAGGTAGTCTGTTCTGATAAACCCGTAAATATCCTTCGGCAGCATGTTTGCCAACGCCATAGCATGAAAGCGGCACACAAGGATGGTTTTCCGCGATAGGCGCGTCTGCCACTGCGCCATACACCGACATCGAGCTTGCATAAACCATGCGCTCGATATGATTTTCTATGCCATAGCGAATCAGATTTAGCGTAGAGACTACATTTTTTTCGAGATCGGCAACCGGATCGTCAAAGCTGATCTCGCCGGAGGACTGGCCAGCCAAATGAAGGATTCTGCTGCAATCGGCCGGGATCAGCTTTAGCACATTTGGACGAGCCAGGTCAGACTGAATGAACTGCACACCTTGCGGCACATTCTCACGCTTCCCACTGGACAGATCATCGATGCCAATGACCTCATAGCCTTCTTGCAGGAAACGGCGGGCCACATGAGAACCGATAAATCCAGCCACGCCGGTGATCAATATCTTTTCCATATTCAGCTCACTCGTTGCTGATTATTCCAATCAGGGTGTCACACTTTCCGATACGGATCAGCGCCTGCTTGTAATCGTCTTCAAGCTCACTACCCAAAGCCTCGGTAAAACGCCCCATACCACCAGGCCGGCCATCTCGCGCCCAGATCATGTGGTTGGATAAATCGTAACGCTGATCACGCAGAATCTGGAACGGCCGTCCAATCTGTTGCAGTAGATATTGCAGCGAAGCTTCGCTGAAATACCACGGGTGGGCAACCGACCAGTAGAAACGCTCGAACGCGGGAATGTCGTAGACGGAATACAGTGGATCAGCCGCGTTGGGAATTTCAAAAATAATCTTCCCACCCGGTTTGAGCAACGCCAGTTGTGCCTCAAGAAATGCTTGTGGCTGCGCGATATGTTCAAGCACGAAGAAGTGCATGATCAAATCAAAATCAGCACTCAGTGGCAGACTGGATAATTGGTCCATCGACTGACATATGGGTAAACCACGCGACTTCAGATGTTCGCTGAAGACACCTGATGGCTCGACGCCAACACATTTGTGGCCGGCCTCAATCAGAGGAGCGAGCATGAATCCAGAGGAACAGCCCACTTCAAGTAAGTTGGAAGAGTGCCCGAGGTACGGCGCAAGATACTTCATGCGCCGCAAACGGGTTGGTTCGTTGGCCTGAATATGGTCTTCAACCTTCTGCCATCCGCCGCCCGCGCCGGCACGCCCAGCCATGAACCCTTCGAATTCGGCTGCATAAAAGCGCGCCTCCTCTGCGGACGTAAGGCCAGGATACATGTAACGCACATCACAACCGAGACAATGGAAAAAAGAATGCCCTTTACCTGCCCCCCCGTACACATGCGGGGTAACAACCGTTTGCTGCTCTCGCCCCACTTGGCATAACGGGCATTTCTCGGGCAACGACATTACTGATTCTCCAGACAAGGATTTTCAGCCACACCAAGGCTGATCATATTTACCAATTTCAAGGACACTTGCAGACAACCGACATATGGGAACTGAGGTTTTGACCGACGATAAAATCCTGCCACTCTGCACGCTGCTGTTCCGTAGAACGTGCCAGCAAGCTACGCCAGAAACGGTCCTTGATGCGAGCACGATTGTTATACAGAATGTCCATATCCAGTTTTCCTGGTGTCCTTACATCGACCACTTGCAAGCCCATACCCTCGATCAACGGACAAACCGATTCTGGATTCAAAAAATTCAGGTGTTGCAATGAAATCGATTTCGATTCCTCCCACAAGAGTTGGATATCGATGCCGGTTCCAGACAAGGTGGTAAACAGGAACATGTCGCCACTCTGCATCAAAGCACTCAGATGTTTCAGAAAAACCCGCGGGTCATGCAAATGTTCAAACAGCTCGAAACTGACGAAAGCCCTGGGGCCGATCGGTAACTGCTCCGGCTGCACCTTCTCGAGGAAATCCTCGATGACTGTCAGTCCTTTCTGACGACAGGCATGTGCCAGCTCAGGGCCAGGTTCGATGATCGTTACCTTGTTACCGTACAGCCGTTGGTACTCTTCGGCGAAAATGCCATAACCGCCGCCAATATCCAGCAAGGTATGTCGATCCGCTCCGTGCTTGCGCAACATCTGGTTTATCAACTGCGCCTTCGGTCGCCACAGCTTCTCGCGACGCGGCTCGGCGGTTTCCTTGTAAAAGGTCGTGGCAAAAAACCTCGCCGAATCAGACTCCTGATAATAGCGATAGAAAGCCTCGGCCGGGGGGCGCGGACTGACGAACAAGGTATGACAGGCAGGGCACTCTTGATATGAAAATCCATGCTTGTCAAACGAGTGCGCTCCTTGCTCACCGCATGCGGGACACAAGAAGTTCTGTCGAACGGTGTGCGCAAAATACAAATCAGCATCCAGCGCAGCCAGCCGCAGGTACTCATCAAAAACATCGCGTGGACGAATTTCTTCTTCTTTCATGACGCAGCAGAGGTGTGCGGATTTAACGCGGAGGTGTTGAGGAACACGGCATCAATCGAATAAGCAATAAAGCGATATCCCTCTTCAATGCGCTGTTCAAGTGCGGCGGGATCAGGTCTCACCACATGGATGCCGCAAGGGATCGCATGTTCTTGCGCAAGCGTGTGAATGCGCCGCATCGCGGCGGCGAAATCTGGGCGCCCAAACTGCCCGGTGATCCCCATGGAAGCGGAAAAATCGTAGGGGCCAATCAACAAGGCATCCAAACCTTCGACCGAGAGGATTGCTTCGAGATTGTCAACCGCACGAATATGCTCAATCATGGCAATCAGCAGGGGGGCTTGCGCTTCCTCTGCATAAGCGTCAAAGTTCTGGCCAAACAAATTGGCGCGTGAGAAACCCACGCCACGGGAACCCGCAGGCGGCCAACGACAAGCATCGCGTACAGCAATAAGCTGGTCCGCAGTTTCTATCATTGGGACAATCACCCCTCCAGCACCCGCATCCAGGGCTTGCTTGCAGTCCTTCTTGTCGCTGCCCGCCAAACGCACCAACGGTAAGGTGCCCCCCAGCTCCAGGGCGCGAAACATGTCCGGTAATTGATGAAGTGAAATGGCGCCATGTTCCAGATCAACGGCAACCCAGTCATAGGATGCCTGGCCCATAATTTCCGCCACGGACGCATGGGGAATCTGAATCCAGCTTCCTATCGAATAACCGCCATTCCTCAGGCGCGTACGTAATTGTTTAACAGCATCCAGTCTGTTCATGGGCTTAAGTCCTCAAACCGTGGGCCAGAATAACGTTCCTGCAACGTTTGATTGTGTACAGTGCATCTCAACAAAAATGGCACGCCGTTTTCCTGCGCAGCCTTCAAATCCATTTCTGAATCCCCGACCAGCACCGCCCACTCAGGCGGGCACTTCAACTCCCGCAATAGTTCGCGTACTGATCCGGTTTTGGATGCCGGCGCACCGAAGACCCGGTTAAAACAATGAGCGATGTTCAATGCCTGCAATATTTGCTGGATTTCTTCCTGCGGCGTGGCGGTTACCAATACAAAACATTGGCGAGAGTGCTGCGCCAATAAATATTCGCGCACCCCCGCCACCCAAGGGGCGTCAATCACTGCTTGCTGCACTAGCCGTGCAAAGCCTTCACAAAAATCCTGTACGCGAGCGGCACTGACAGTCTCACCAGCCCACTCCAGATAGATTGGAATCTTTTCGTAGCGCGAGACCCCGCCGTGGGCCTCATGATGCCGGCGTACGCGCTCCGCCAGCTCTTTTCCATAGGGCAAAAATAATTGTTCAAAACCAACTGTTTTGACCGCAACCGAGTCCTTGATCACACCATCGAAATCCCAGAACACAATAGTCGCTTTCCGCAACAAAACTTTAGCCGGGCCTTCCTTCTCATCAATCATTGCACCGATGGACGATGCCATATTTGGTTGAAACAAACTGTGTCCTTGAACATTTCCGCATGACGCTTTTCTTTCAACACCAGCCCGGCAGCGCTAAGATACTCTGCCGAGTCGATGCATTGCTTTTCGAACGCTTCGTTGATTTCAATAATCACGCCTTTGACGTTCCGCAATACATTCGCACCGCCCTTGAGAATCAAATGTTCGATTCCATCAACATCCATCTTGATATAGTCAGGCGGCGGAATTCTTAGACGTTCGACGGCATCGTCCATGGAAACGCCAATCGTCTGAAACTCAAAGACTTTACGCAAGGTCTGGCCATCATGCGTATATGTTTCACCAAACGTGGAGAGCGCGCCACCCCACTCGGTCGTCGTCATATTGAGCGCACTGTTAGCCAATTTGTCAGAAAGCGGGAGCGGCACAATCGTTGCCCGATCCGCCAGCCCATTGAGAAAAATATTGCGCGCCAATAATTCCAGATTGAAGACCGAAGGCTCAAATGCAAACACTTGACAGTGCCGCGCTTTGGCCGCGTAACAAGTGTACAAGCCTACGTTTGCACCCACGTCCCACACAACCGAGTCGCGCGCAATCTCATCAAGCCATTCCAGCATCTCAGGCTCTTTGGAAGAAAACGTATCAATACGAAAATGGTTAAGGCCATTCGGCACGACAAACGACAGAGCCACATCGCCATGTCTGACCACTCTGGTTTTGCTCATTGCCGTATTGAGAACCTGTTCCAGGAAATAACGCCCTGCCGCACTCTTGGCGGCAATCTGGACGCTCCCGCCGATCACCGACTTAACCAGCTGCTTGATTCTCTTTTTCATTTTCATCTTTTAGTCATGTTGACCGCTCGCTCCATGAGCGCGCACTTCATCGATCAATTGCAGCAAACCCTGCCCCAAGTCGACATGCATCGGCGGCACATATTTCCTGCCCAGCTTCGGCTGATAGGCATATGGCGTGCGCACATAGTGCCCGGCGTACTCGCCCTTGACGAACTCAACCGCATTAGACAAGCCAAGAATTTCCGCCAACATTTCGAGCAAATCCAAAACACGCATGGGCTCCTGCCCGGTCAGCACGACACTCTGATTGCAGAAATCGTCCCCTAATGCCGCGACACTTGCACGCGCCGCATCTTCAACATGAATATATTCGCGCAGTGCATCAGGGCTTCCCTCGTAACGGAGCACGCCGGTATCAAGCGCGTTACGCACAATACGGAAGAGGCCATTATTCTGATCCGCACGCGGCCCATAAAGAGAGCCATACCTCAGAATCGTATAGTCCAGGCCGAAAGCGCGCTGATATTCTTCCACATAGTGCTCGGCAGCCTGTTTGCTGCAGCGGTAGAAGCCACCTTCACGGCTATACACATAGACCGTACTGGCGTAGACAAAACGCTTGACGCCATGTAAACGACAAGCCTCAATTACCTGAACATTGCCCAGAATGTTGACCCGGACTGTTTCCAATGGCTGGTCGAGCGCCTGATTCAGATCAGCCAGCGCTGCGAAGTTATAAACCACATCGGACCCAGCAATCGCCGAGTTCAGACTGGCGCTGTCCAGCACATCGCCAACGATCATTTCCTGATCCGGCCGTACCCACCGTGATGGCACGCTGTCATAGATGCGAACACGGTATCCCGCCTCGGTTAATTGATCGGCCACATGAGAGCCGAGAAACCCGCTTCCGCCTACCACAGTCACTTGCTTGCGATGCACTATTGAATCCTTCATATCGCTCGAAGAGTTTCCATTTGAAACCATTTATAACTGGGCCATTACTGTCACTGGCGCGCCATCGGCTGCGACGTACCGCAGCGGCACAATCCAAACGGAACTCGGCGCCCGTTCGAGCTGGCTCAAAGCCATATCCTCAACCAACAGGATGGGATGGGTGTTCTCATGGTCCGGACCCAAAAATGCACGGTGTGCTTCACGCCCGAGCTCCCGGTGCGCAAAGCTGGAGAGTGAAATAAAATCCATGCCCAAAAATTTAATCCGTCGGTTACGCCTCAGCCAGCGGCCAACGTCCGCCGCCACGCCGGGGCCTTGTTCCGCATAAATTTTGGGCGACTTATTTCGCCAATCTTCGGCTCCAGTGCGCAGCAAAAGCAGGTCACACTCCATCGGAACCGTAATAAGCGCATCTTCTACGCGCTTACAATCCAGCACATCCCCAGGCCGACAAGGAATATCGAGCAACCACGGCCGCTCAGCCAGCCAGAAATCCGGGGGGTAAACATCCAACCCAACACCCGCCGCATCAAAATGACACGGCGCATCAATATGCGTCCCCGCGTGCGCAGGCAAAGCCAAGTCTGAGCTGTTGCAGCTATGTCCTTCGGAGATGGCACGTGTCTGCGTAATGCAAACCTGCCCGATCCCACCATAGAGCGGAGTCGAGGCACTGAGCACATGACTCAGGTAAATCCAACTCATAAATGACTTTCGTACTCTTGCTGCGGCACTTCACTTTCCAGGGCCTGCCCGCTCAGAAAACGAATCGCTTCGGCGGTTGCTTCAATCTCCATACGTGCACGACAATCGACCGACATGGAACCCATGTGCGCGGTAAGGAGACACCGTTCAATTTCTCGCAAAGGCCCATCATAGGGTTCTTTTTCGAACACATCGATCGCTGCGCCACCTAAATGGCCCGCCTGCAGCACCGCGTACAAATCTGCCTCATTGACGATGCCGCCACGTGCCGTATTCACCAACAACGCATCCGGCTTCATCAGCTCGAGTTCGGCGCGGCCAATCATATTGCGCGTCTTGGATGTCAGCGGCACATGCACACTCACAATGTCCGCCTCACGAAAAATTCGGTCCTTCTCTGCCCATTCAAATTGAAAGGCTGTTTCAAGTTTACGATCAGGTGAAATGTCATTGACAAGGACGCGTGTACCGCCAAACCCCTGTAAGCGCGCGAGCACACCAATACCGATTCGACCCATGCCAATCAGACCAACCGTCACTTCGCCCAGGCGACGCCCAAAAAAACGTTGCCAACGGCCTGCATGCAATTGCGTATTCGATATATGAGTCTGCCGCAACAAATCCAGCATCAACCCGATTGTCAAATCGGAAACCGCTTTGGCGGGAGCGTCTGGCGTGTAGGAAACACGTATACCTCGGCGCCGCGCCGCCAAAAGATCGACACTATCAAGCCCAATACCTACCCGCGCAATCAGCCTCAAGCGATTTGCTCTTGCCATGACTTTGTCGGTAATCGGCTCAGTACCGGCGATCAGGACATCGTGGTCAGCAATCAAATTGACCAGCTCATCTTCCTTGAGTTTGCGCCCGACGGGATTAATGAGGTAGTCAATGCCCGCGCCTTCCAACAAGTGAATCGGTGTTTTATCCTTGTCCGCAAATGGGACCGTAGTGACTAGCACCTTTGGCATGACGGCCTCGCAATGATGAATATTGCCATATGAATACTACGATTTATTTGGCGCCTAGCACTCCGCACTTATTGCTAGTAGCCACCTCGGTCGAAATGGGGGAGGTAAGGTTTGGGCAAATGCATTGATCGGACATGCTACCGCCGTGCCGAGCACGATCAGCAAGCGCGATGAGTTACAAAACGCTTTAAATTATGCCACGAGACCCGCTGGAAGAAGCAGCAAGTTAAGCCGCACTGATCCAATCGGGCGGGACAGCGATGCGCGACTCCCTGCCCAGCAGATTGAGCAAGACTATAACCCGCTCTTCGGCCACTTCACTCACCAGACCTTCAAGGCCTTTCAGGGGGCCTGCGTCGACGAGAACCCGCTGTCCGGCCTTGTAGGGAGCCAACGCAGAAAATTCCGCTGTATTCTGCTGCTGCTCGAAGACGCGTATCTGGTCCAGCACATGCGAATCAACGGTCGCCGGAGCCACGCCAAAGCGTACCAGCCGCAACACGCCGAAGGTGCTGTTGGCAGGAGCAACGCTGTGTTCGCTATGCGCAGGGCGGAAAAAGCAATAACGCGGGAACATGGGTTCGAGGCAAGGCTCGATTTGATTACGTGCGCGCTTGACGGTTTTGACCTGTGGCAGATAGGCCTGATAGGACTGCCGCAATAGGTTTTCCAAGGCCACCTTTTCCTGTCGCGGTTTGGTATATACAACATACCATGACGAATTGTTCTTCATACTCCCCCCAAACAGCAGCCTTCACCGACAAACTGTCAAGCCTTGCGCTGAATTCTACCGCCCTATCCTTTGCTTGAAAATCCTTCTGGGTTGTTAAGCTGCCAGCGCCAGCTATCCACGCACATTTTTGCCACATCGTAGCGCGTCTCCCAACCCAGCAGGGTTTTGGCGAGGGCGGGATCGGCGTAGCAGGTGGCGATGTCGCCGGGACGGCGGGCGACGATTTTGCAGGGAACCTCACGGCCGCTGGCCTGGGCAAAAGCGGTGACCAGTTGAAGCACGCTGGTGCCGCGGCCGGTGCCGAGATTAACGGTCAGCGATTTTTTTTGTTGATCCAGATAATCAAGGGCAGCCACATGACCGCGCGCGAGGTCGACGACGTGGATGTAGTCGCGCACGCCGGTGCCGTCGGGGGTGGGCCAGTCGCCGCCGAACACGGAGAGGACTTCGCGCTTGCCGATAGCCACCTGCGCGATATAGGGCATCAGGTTGTTGGGGATGCCTTGCGGGTCTTCACCGATCAAACCGCTCTCGTGCGCGCCGACTGGGTTGAAGTAGCGCAGGTAGGCGATGCGCCAGTGCGGGTCAGCGATTTCCAGATCGCGCAGAATCTGTTCGCTCATCAGCTTGGTCTGGCCATAGGGGTTGGTGGCGGAGAGCCGAAAGTCTTCAGTGATCGGTACCGTGTGCGGATTGCCGTAGACGGTGGCGGAGGAGCTGAACACCAGCGTTTTGCAATCATGCTGACGCATCGCTTCAGTGAGCGCGAGCAGACCGTTGAGGTTGTTGGCGTAATAGCGCAGTGGCTGCGCGACCGATTCACCGACCGCTTTGAGCGCGGCAAAATGCACCGCACCCGTAATGGGATAGGTTTGAAACAACCGCATGAGCAAGGCCGCATCACGAACATCACCCTCGACAAATTCAAGCGGCGCGCCATGGATCTGCGCCATGCGTTGCAACACCACGGGACTGGAGTTGCAGAAATTATCCAGCCCAACAACCTGATGTCCCGCACCCAACAATTCCAGCCAGGTGTGAGAACCGATGTAGCCCGTAGCGCCAGTGAGCAGAATCATGCCGGTCAGGAGAGCGCAACAAAACTCTCGTAGTCTCGTAGAATGGGAACGTCATTTTACGCTGCGTTTCATCTTCCTAATACCGTGTCCACTTATGTCATCGGCGATATCCAGGGCTGTTGCAATCCACTGGATGCCTTGCTGCACAAGATAGCCTTCGATGCGTCCCGCGACCGGCTTTGGCTGGTCGGCGATCTGGTCAATCGCGGGCATGAATCGCTGGCCGTATTGCGCCAGCTGAAGGCGCTCGGCGATGCGGTGACTGCCGTACTCGGCAATCATGATCTGCATCTGCTGGCGGTCGCGGAGGGCCTGGCCAAGCGCGGCAAACACGACACGCTGGATGCCATTCTCGCGGCACCGGATTGCGCCGAGTTGCTGTTCTGGCTGCGGCAGCAAAAGCTGGCGCATTTCGATCGCGGCGTGTTGCTGGTGCATGCCGGCGTGTTGCCGCAATGGGATGTGGCCACGACTTTGCGGCTGGCGGGTGAAGTCGAACACATGCTGCGCGGGCCTGACTACCGCGACTTTCTCGGCCAGATGTATGGCAATCAACCCGACCACTGGCGTGACGACCTCAGCGGTGTACCACGGCTGCGCATGATCACCAACGCCCTGACACGGTTGCGTTTTTGCACCGCCGATGGTGTGATGGAGTTCGATACCAAATACGGCGCCGAAGACGCGCCGCCCGGCTATCTGCCATGGTTCGACGTGCCGGGCCGAGCGACGCGTGCGGTGCGCGTTGCCTTTGGCCACTGGTCAACCCTGGGCTTGCGTGTGGAAGAAAAATTACTGGCGCTGGATACCGGTTGTGTTTGGGGTGGGCAACTCACCGCCGTGCGGCTGGAAGATGACGCCGTGTTTCAGGTCAACTGTGCTGCGGCACAAATCCCAGGCTCGCTGAAATAGCCGCATGCGCATGCTGCGCCACCTCGTGGCGCGTCGTTTCCGCAGTCACGATAATCGGCGCAAGAAAAGTGATTTCCACCACCATTTTTTCCGCCGACAATACCTGCACCAGCGATTGAAAAATATTCATCTCGCCAAAATAGGCGGGGGTGCGCGTCACTTGTCCATGCCGGTCGAAATAGCGCAGCGCCACTGGGATCACGGGTACGCCCGCTTCCAGCGCCGCTTGCATCAGGTTGGCGTGAAAAGGCAGTAGCATGTCACCGGCGCTGGTCGTGCCTTCCGGGAAAATGCCCACACGCGCCCCGGCCTGCATCGCTTCCTTCAGCAAATGCATGACTTGATGCACGGCATGGCGGCGGCCACGTTCGATAAACAGCGTGTCACTCGCGGCGCACAAACGGCCCACCAGCGGCCAGCGCCGCAACTCCGCCTTGGCGACAAAGCGCGTCGGCACGATGCTGTTGATGACGGGAATATCCAGCCAGGAAATGTGATTGAACAACAGCATGCACCCTTGCGCTTCCAGCGGCGGCGCACCACGCACGACGATGCGCGCATTCGACACCGTCACCGTATCGCGCGACCACCAGCGCGTCACCGCATGACGCCACGACAAGGGTAGAAAACGGTAGCCGAAAAAAATGATCAGCACGCCCAACAGAATTTGTGCCGTCAGCAGCACGCTGTGCCAGACCAAACGCGGAATATGCATTGTTGTTATTGAGATTGTTAGGTCGGATTGCCGCTGTAGACAAGGTGCCCCGAGATCAGTGTGTGCCGCACCCGTCCGGACAATTCATAACCCAGGAAGGGCGAGTTGCGCCCCTGACTGACGAGGGCATCAGCGCTGACACGCCACAGGGCGTGCGGATTGAACAGACAGATATCGGCGACCGCGCCCACGGAGAGATGGCCGGCGTCGATGCCGAGAATTTGCGCCGGTCGTGCCGTGATTTTTTCCAGCGCTTGCAGCAACGATAATTTTTGCTGCTCAGCCCAACGCAAGGTCAGTGGCAACAGCACCTCCAGACCCGTCGCACCCGCCTCGGCTTCGGCGAAGGATTGCTGCTTGGCGTCGTCATCGACGGGCGTGTGATCGGAACACACGGCGTCGATGGTGCCGTCCTGCAGCGCACGCACAATCGCGGCACGATCTTCCTGTGCGCGCAACGGCGGATTGAGCCGATACTGGCTGTTGAAGTAGCCCATGTCGACATCGGTCAAATGCACATGGTGAATGCCGACATCGCAACTCACCGGCAAGCCTTCGGCCTTGGCGGCACGCACCAGTTCGAGTCCCGCAGCTGAGGAGATGCGGCACAAATGCACGTGCAGGTCGTTGGCTTTACGGCGTGTGTGTACGCTGCGCAGCAATTCAAAAATCGTGTGCAGCGCCACCGTCTCGGCCGCCACCGGCACACCGGACAGACCCATGCGCCCGGCCACCGGCCCGGCATGCGCCACGCCATGCCGACCCAGCCAGGGATCTTGCGGTCGCAACCAGACCGGATAATTGAACGTGCGCGCGTAGTGCAGCGCGCGCTGCAAGGTTTGCGTGTTGACGATGGGTTGATCGGCCTGCGAGAACGCCACACAGCCCGCCTCAGCCAGTTGCGCCATTTCGGTAATCTGCTCGCCGCGCAGGCCTTGGGTCAGCGCGCCGACCGGATACACATGCGCCAGATGCAATTGCCGCGCGCGATGCTTGAGCATTTCCACCAACCCCGGTTCATCCAGCACGGGATCGGTATCAGGCGGGCAGGCCAGACTGGTCACGCCACCGGCCACGGCCGCGCGCAATTCGGATTCCAGGGTTGCCTTGTATTCGTAACCCGGCTCGCGCAGCCGCGCCGACAGATCAACCAGACCAGGGCAGACGACCAGACCCTGCGCATCGATGCTGCGCTCGGCAACAAATCCATCCGGCGCCTGGCCGATTGCAACGACATGCCCCGCGGCGATATACACATCCTGCTGCGCATCGAGCGCATTTTTCGGGTCGATCAAACGACCATTTTTGATCACTATTCTCATGAATTACCCAACTACATCCAATCACTATTCGAAGTCATCTTACCGATATACGATAACCGTTCGTGGTGAGTAGCGCGCAGCGCGTATCGAACCACCACGGCGCAACCATCGGCGTTGCATCCTGCCCTTCGATACGCCCTTCGGGCTACTCAGGGCGAACGGAGATTATTTAGCCGGAAACGTCTTCTTTGCCAGCACGGACATGCGCTCAAAATCACGTACGATCACAGCCTCCTTCTTCGCACGCGACCAACCTTTGACCTGCCGTTCCGCCTGCAACGCCTCGATTCTCGTGGCGCATTCCTGCGCATATTTCAACACCACCGGCCGACGTTGCGCGGTATACCCCGGCACCTCGCCTGCCTGATGACACCCGATCCGATATTCCAGATTGTCGGTGTGTCCGGTGTAATAACTTCCATCCGCACACTGCAGGATGTACACCCAGAACGCCAACTCAATGCCCTGCCAGAATACTCATCACCGCCATGCGCACCGCGATACCAAATGTGACTTGCGCGAGGATCACCGACTGCGGTCCGTCGGCGACCGCCGAATCGATTTCGACGCCGCGATTCATCGGCCCGGGGTGCATGACGATGGCATCGGGTTTGGCCAGCGCCAGTTTTTCCGGCGTCAGACCGAAGGCATGAAAATACTCCTGCGCCGAAGGCAGCAGCGCACCTTGCATGCGTTCGTTCTGCAGGCGCAGCATGATGATCACGTCGACATCTTTCAGCCCCGCATTCATATCCGTGTACACCTGCACGCCCATTTGTTCGAGGCCGCCGGGCAACAGTGTTTGCGGTCCGATGGCGCGCACTTCGGGGACGCCCAGCGTGGTCAGCGCGTGAATGTCGGAACGCGCCACACGCGAGTGCAGCAGGTCCCCCACAATCGCCACGCGCAGTTGCGTGAAATCCTTTTTGTAATGGCGGATGGTGTACATGTCGAGCAGACCCTGCGTCGGGTGCGCATGCTGCCCGTCGCCGGCGTTGATGACACGCGCATCGCTGCCGATCTTGTTCAAGTGCTCGGCAATCTGATACGGCGCGCCGCTTTGCGCGTGACGCACCACGAACATGTCGGCTTGCATCGCAGCCAGGTTGTCGACCGTATCGAGCAGCGATTCACCCTTGCTGGTGCTAGACGCGCTGATGTTCAGATTCACCACGTCGGCCGACAAGCGCTTGGCGGCAATTTCAAAAGTCGTGCGGGTGCGGGTGGAGTTTTCGAAAAACAGGTTGAACACGGATTTGCCACGCAGCAGCGGCACCTTCTTCACTTCGCGATCGGCCACCGAGGTGAAGCTGGCGGCGGTATCAAGAATGCGGGTGATCAGACTGGGAGATAGACCTTCAAGCGTAAGGAGGTGACGCAGGCTGCCGTCTTCATTCAATTGCGGGTGCCGACTCATGCAGTCTCCAGCGCGAGGATGAAAGTATTGTCTTCGTTTTGTGTCAGCACCAGATTCTGACTGGGCCACAGCGCCAAGGTCTCGCCGGTGTATTGCGCAGCCACCGGCAATTCGCGTCCGCCGCGATCGACCAGCACCGCCAGCTCAACCCGCGCCGGACGGCCATAGTCGAACAGTTCATTCAGCGCGCCGCGCACCGTGCGCCCGGTGTACAACACATCGTCAACCAGAATGATGTGACGGCCGGCGACTTCAAAGGAAATCTGTGCGGCTTGCACGTCGGCGCGGAAACCGCGTTCGGACAGATCGTCGCGGTACAGCGCGCTGTCCAGACTGCCCAAGGGCTGTTGTAATTTCAAGTCGGCATGCAGGCGGCGCGCAATCCAGGCGCCACCACTGTGTATCCCGACCATGGCGACTTCCTGCTGAAAATCCGGCGCGGATTCAAGCCGGGCGCGTAGCGCGTCCAGCAAGCGGCGGTAGAAAAGTTCGGCGTCGAGAAGCTTGCCGGAGTCAGGGTCGATGTCAGTCATGCTGAGAATTCATTTGATCAAGATACTGTTGCAGAATGATTTGCGCGGCCATTGCATCGACGGGTTCCGCGTTGCCCAATTCGGCCTCGGCCGCCACCGAACTGTAGCGCTCATCCACGCGCCACACCGGCAGCCCGAAGCGCCCGTGCAACTGATTGGCGAAGCGTTCGCAGCGGGCGGTCATTTCATGCGTCGTACCATCGGGGTGGCGCGGCACACCGACCACCAGCGCCTGCGGCCGCCATTCCTGCAGCAAACCGGCAACCCGCGCAAAGCGCGCCTCACGCTGCTCCAGCGCAATCACTTCCAGTGCACGTGCGCTGCGCGTGATTGTATTACCGATTGCGACACCGATGCGTTTTTCGCCCCAGTCGAATGCAAGCAACACCTGCTCAGGCATGCCCTGCCTGAGTGGAGATTTGCAGCGGGTCAATGCCGAGCATCTGGTAGGCGGTCACAAAACGCAACTCCGGGGCCACTTCGAAAATCAGATCGTGGCTGACGGGCAGATTGAGCCAGGCATTCTGGGCGATTTCCTGTTCCAGCTGGCCCGCATCCCAGCCGGCATAACCAAGTGTGATCAGAATCTGTTCCGGCCCTTCGGCCTGCGCGGCCGCTTGCAGAATATCCTTGGAAGTGGTCATGCCCAACAGCGGACCAATTTGCAGGCTGGAGCTCCAGTGCCCCACCGGGCTGTGCAACACGAAGCCGCGCTCAACTTGCACCGGGCCGCCAAAGTAGAGCGGCAAGTCATGCAACTTGGGATTGTGCAGGGGAATTTCGATGCGCTCGAACAGGGTGTCGAGCGTCAGGTCGGTGGGCTTGTTGATGATCATGCCCAGCGCGCCGTTTTCACTGTGTTCGCACAACAGCACCACCGCGCCGGAGAAATTCGGATCCAGCATATTGGGCATCGCCACCAGAAACTGGCTGGCCAAGCTGGGAAAGGAACGGGTGTCTGCTGCGGGCATGGTGCTATTTTAATCCTCGCCCTGAATTAGTCCAAGCGCCAAATCAAATGGCCTGTTGGCGACCGTGGCCACATCAGGTCAAGCCGAAGCGCGAGCCTTGCCTTCGTTGAGGAAGCGCTTGATATACGCCAGCAATTGCTCTTCCTGATACGGCTTGCCCAGATATTCGTTCACACCCAGACTCATGGCGTAGTTGCGATGTTTGTCAGCCGTGCGCGAGGTGATCATGATGATCGGAATGTTCTTGAAGCGATCGTCGCCGCGCACGTTGCGCGTCAGATCGAAGCCATCCATGCGCGGCATCTCGATATCGACCAGCATCACGTCTGGCGTGTAATCCTGCATCTGCCGCAACGCATCCACACCGTCCTTGGCCAGCACCACTTGATAGCCTTCGCGCACCAGCAAGCGCTGCGTCACTTTGCGCACGGTGAGTGAATCGTCGACCACCATCACCGTCGGCGTTGTGCCCAGCCCGCTGACCGGCACCGTGGTTTCGGTGTCGGGGGCGAGAATCTCGGCCACCGCACCCATCACCTCGGCATGGCCATCGGCTGGCAGCAGATGACTGCGCGCTTCCACGGCTTGCGACAGCGCCAGTTGCACCGGGTTAAGAATCATCACGATCTCGCCGGTACCCAGCACGGTCGCGCCGGCAATCCCGGCAACATGGGCCAGTTGCGGACCGATGTTCTTGACCACCGCTTCGATGTTGCCAAGAATTTCATCGATATGCACGGCCACGCGGTGCGTACCGGAACGCAGAATCATCACGGGCGAATAGCGCTGCGCCATCGGCGCATGCTCGGCCACGCCCAGCAAGGTCGCCAGGTAATGCATTTCAATCCGGCTGTTCTGCCAGACGATGCCGCGCTCGTTGTAGGCGTTGGCGAGCGCTTGCGGCTTGAGCTGTTGCACCTGCTCGACCAACACCGCCGGCAGGCTGTATTTCTGTCCACCCACGCGCACCAGCACGACCTGGGTAATCGCCAGCGTCAGTGGCAAGTGAATGGTGAAACGGGATCCTGCGCCGGGCGTACTTTCCAGATCGACGCGACCACCAAGCGCAGCTGCCTCCGAACGCACGACATCCATGCCGACGCCGCGGCCGGCCAGTTCGGTCACTTCGGTCACGGTGGAAAATCCGGGCGTGAAAATCATTTCCGCCACTGCGCGTTCCGACACTTCGGTATCGCCGGTCAAGAGACCCATGGCCACGGCACGTTCGCGTATGCGCGGCAGGTTCAGGCCGCCGCCATCGTCCGAGAAGGTAATCACGACTTCGTTACCTTCCTGACGCACTTCGATCAGCAACTCACCCACTTCCGATTTGCCTGCGGCCACACGCGCGGCGCGCTGCTCCACACCATGCGCCACCGCATTGCGCAGCAAATGCTCGAAGGGGCCGACCATTTTTTCCAGCACGCCCCGATCCATCTCGACTTGCAAACCGCGAATGTCGAGGTTGACGCGCTTGTCCATTTCCTTGGCGGCCAGCCGCACCACGCGGTACAGCCGTTCCGACACGTTGCCGAACGGCACCATGCGGACGCGCATCAAATCCTGTTGCAATTCGCGCGTGATGCGCGATTGGCCGATCAAATCCTCCTCCGCGCCTTCCAACGAGCGCACCAGGTTTTGATGCACGGTGCCGACGTCACTGACCGACTCGGCCATCATGCGGGTGATTTCCTGGAAGCGCGTGAAGCGATCGAACTCGAGCGGATCGAATTCGCGCAGATGATCGCTATCCACGCGGGTGGACATCTGCGCTTCAGCCTGAATTTCGATTTCGCGCAACTGACTGCGCAAGCGCTGCATGTTTTCCGTCAGATCGGACAAGGCAGAGCGCATCGCCGTCACTTCGGTATCGACGCGCGAACGCGTGATCGACACTTCACCCGCCTGGTTAACCAGACGGTCGAGCACATCGGCACGCACCCGCACCATGGCGGCCTGCGTCTGGGCCGCAGCTGCGCCAGCCGCGGCGGGCGCCGTCAGCCGCGTTGCGACCCGCCGGTCGGGCTGAAGCGCAACCGATATGCCGTCCGGAATGTCTGCATCCGCTTCCGGCGCTACTGCCAATGCGTCTACCGACGCGTCGTCCGCTAGTTCGGCCTCCGCGCTCGCAACGGCTTCCGTTTGCGCTGCGACGAATGCGCCGGGGTTGACCAGCTCATCCAGCAGCAATTGCAGGCGATCCTGATCGGCCTGTAAATCTTCCATCAAACTCTGCGGCACGAAGGTGAGCGCCTGCGCCGATTCGACGCGCGCTTCCATTTCATGCACCACCTGCCCCATGCGCATCGCTCCCGCCATCCGCGCGCTGCCCTTGACGGTATGCAAATCGCGCAACAACTGCTGCGGAAGGTCGCGATCGGAAGTGTCCTCGCGCCACTGCCGCAATAGGCCGGCGATCTGCGGCAGATAATCCTGCGCCTCTTCAATGAAGATCGGCAACAATTCCGCATCGATATCGTCACGCACTCCGCCTTGCACATGCAGGTGACGGATCTTCTGGCCGGGCTCGGCGGTGATGATGGTCGCGGGCTCCGGTACGGGCGGCACTTCGATGTGGATTTCGTCTGCGTGACCGTCCTCGACAACGGCCTCGACGACGATCTCAGCAGCGCCCTGTTCGAGATCGTCGACCGGCGGCACCACTTCAATGACGTCTGCGTAGCGCTCTTTCAGCGTGTTCAGGGTTTCACACAAACCAGGCGCCGCATCGGGCAGCTGGCCGGCAGCGAATTTTTGCACCATGTCGCGCAAGACATTGGCCGTCAATTCAATCGCTTCGTATTCATGCGCCATCAGGGGCAACGGTCGCCGCGTCATGCCGTTGAACAGACGCTCGAGCGCACCGGCCAGTTGATTGACCGGGCTCAGTCCGACAGTGGCCGACGAGCCCGCCAGCGAATGCGCGCAACGCGTGGCTTGCGCCGATACCGGACGCTCCATTTCATGTTGCCACTCGGAAATATCCAGCTGCAATGCGCGCAACAGATCGTCCGCTTCGGAGAGGAAAATATTGTAGAGCGGCGCGCTCAATGTCAGATCGCCGATACGCACCGTATCGTCGGCTGTCATGGCGGGCATTTCGGCCAGCACAGGCACTGCAGTCCTGAAACGTTCGCCCTCAATGGAAAAATCCGCGTGCAAAGCAGGCAGCTCTTCCATCTCGTGCGTCTCATCCGGTAGTGCGACGGCAACGATTTCTTCCGCGTCACCCATGTCGCTCATCTCACGCATGCCGTGAATAGACGGGCTGTCTTGAGAATGTGCGGCGAGTCCTTCGCGGACACCTCTGGCCAAGGCAATCATGGCATCGGGTGTGCGGCTGGAAGCGCCGTTGATACGAATTTCCGCCACCCAGGCATTCAATTCGGCCAGCCCGGAACGCACCATGTGCAGCAATTCCGGCGTGGCGGCGCGGCGCTCGGCCAGCCACAGATTGAGCGTCTGTTCCAGCGCCCACGACGCTTCGCCAAATTGCGCCAAGCCCACCATACGGCTGGAACCCTTGAGCGTATGGAAGCCGCGACGGATCGTCGTCAGCAGCTCCTGATTCTCAGGAAATTCTTCACATCCGCCAAGGGCGGCACTGATGGCCTGCACCACCTCATCGGCCTCACCCAGGAAAATTTCCAGCAACTCTGCATCGATCTGCGCCTCGGACATATGCAACAGCGAACCACCGCTGGCCGCTACAGCCGATCGCGCGGGGTCGAGGAGCGGCGCCGCTTCTGGCTTGGTGGACAGTGCGTGCAGATGGCTCAGGGAAAAATCGTCGTGGCCTGCATCCAGCGACGGGAATGGCACGCCGATCAAATCCTGCGTGGGCAGCAGCGTATCATCCATCGCGGCACTCGCCGCCACTTCGTCGAGCAATTCAAAAGCGGGCGAAGGTACTGCTTCATTTGATTCGGAAACCGCACCAGCTTCGCGCACCCCGGCATCGAATTCCGAGGACTCAGGATGCGCCGGAAACTTTGGGAGGGCGGAGCCCCCTGCGCTGGCGCCCGTTTCATCGCGATAAAACGCACTGTCGGTTTCTTCCCCGCCGTGCGGAGCTGTCTGACGCAGCTTCGGTTCAGTCAGACTGGCGCGGAATTCGCCGGTGGCCGGATCGAAATGAAATTCATGGGTGGCGGCCCGCGCCGGATGCTGCAAGGCTTCAGCAAAAAATCCGAGGGCGCCGCAATTCTGCGCAATGAAATTGAAACGCTGGCGATCCGGCTGATAATCAGGCCGGACAAACTCTTCCACCGCCTGTTGCACGACGCGCACTGCGGCGACGGCATCCGTGTGCCCCAACAAACCCAAGGCGCCCGCCACTTGATTGAGCACCGTCTGCGTGCCAGGCAAATCTTCTTTCTGCGTGGGATCGCGGAAGAAAGCATCCATGGCTTTTTCCACTTGCGACAGACTGTTCTGAATTTCCTGCACCAGCGACGCCATGAACAAGCGCTGCTGCGCCTGTTGCGCCATCTCTTGCAACCAGGGCACATGCTCTTCGAGGGCCTGTCCTTCGGCCGCAGCGCTCAAACGCCCCAGCATGACATCGACCCGTTCGCCGAAGCCTTCTTCGAGGTTGTGCAAATTATCCAGTGCCAGTTCGGCCATCAGCAACGCCGTGGCCATTTCCAGACCGAGCGATTCGGATGAGGATTGGCTCGATTTCTGCAGCGCAACCGCATGGTTGGCGATTCCTTGCGTCAGGCGCACCAGTTCCGGTTGATTGATGCCCTGTACCGTATCGCGCAGGCCGATGGCGTCCACCGCAAACGTTTTCAACTCATTGGCCGCGCCGCCGACCACGCGGGCCCAAGCGGCCTTGGCGCCTTCCAGCGCTTCGTGCAGACGCGCCGAAGTCTGGCTGTCAACGACGCCGTAACGCGCCTCCTCGAAATCCTTCGGCACGGCGTTTTCAAGTTGATAAAACTGCTTGACGTGCGCAATACGAGGACTGACGTCGCCCGAGCGCGCCACAAAAAAGAGTGTGTCCTTGAGCAAGCGATCCGCCACCGTGGCGGTGCCATCGAGAATGCGGCGCATTTGCAGGTTGATGCGCGCGCACAAACGCTTGACGTTCAGGTCGGTAGGCACCGCGTCATTTTGCAGCGCATCCAGAAACGCCAGCGTGACCCACCAGAATGCCCGCTGCGGGCCGGCGCGCTGTGTCAACTCAATCGACTCGACTGCCTGGTGCAGGCTGTTGATCGCGGCATGATCCTGCGGATCACGCAGATAAGTCAGCAGGCCGCGCTCAAACTGTGCGCGCGCACGGCGCAATTGTTCCGGCGTCAAGGGCTGCGCCGGGGCTTCGCCCTTGGGCGGACGCGCACTCAAATCGGGGAAGAATAAATCGGCGGGGTGGATGCGGTCAGCGCTGCGCACCGCCAGCAAGGCACGGTAGTAGGGAAACAGGCGCACCGGCTGGTGCGGATGCCCGCCCATCAAGTCCTGCAGGTATTCGACCACGGCACGGAAACCGCGCCGGATCGCATCGACGGCCGCATCGTCGCACAGCTGCGGCTCGCTTTCAAAGTGTTCGTAGAGATGCTCAACTTCTTCGGTGACCAGCGCCACGCCATCGAGATCGACCACCTGCAGCGCGCCATGCGCCTGATGCAAATGACTGCGCGCGTGTTTCAATTGCGTGCCATCCATACCGTCGGATTTGCTGAAGGCATCGATCGCTTGTTCAGAACGCGACAGCGCTTCGCGAATCTCGCCCAGCACCCAGGAGAGCGGGCCGGTATCGACGGCGGCCGGATTGTGTGATTGCATGCTATTGCTCATACGACGCAGTCCTCATTTCCCCCCAGCAACTGCACCGGGGGCGGGAACATCACGACACGCGGAACCGTGCCACCGAGTTTTTCAATTCCAGCGCCAGCTCGGCCAGTTGGCGAATGGCGTTGGCCGTCAATTGCGTGCCTTCGGTCGTTTGTTCGGTCACCATCAGAATCCGTTCGATGTTTTGTGCCACACCGCTGGCAGACACCGCCTGTTGCGACGTGGATTGCGAGATGCCTTCAATCAACTCGGACAGCTGGCGCGACACGCGGCCGATATCGCCGAGCGACTGACCCGCCGCATCGGACAGTCTCGCTCCGTCCACCACACCCTGGGTGCTCTTTTCCATGGCGGACACCGCATCCTGCGTGTCGGTCTGAATCGTACGCACCAGCGCGGCGATCTGCTTGGTTGCCTCGCCGGAACGTTCGGCCAGCCGCTGCACCTCTTCGGCCACCACCGAGAAGCCCCGCCCGGCTTCACCAGCGGACGCCGCCTGAATAGCGGCGTTCAGCGCCAGCACGTTGGTCTGTTCGGTAATGTCGGAAATCAGTTCGATGATCTCGCCGATCTCCTGCGAAGATTCACCCAGCCGCTTGATCCGCTTGGAGGTTTCCTGAATCTGGTCGCGAATCTCGTTCATACCGGCAATGGCGTTCTGCACAGCCTGCGCGCCTTGTTCGGCGGCTTGCAGCGATTGCCGCGCCACGTTGGCCGATTCGGCCGCGCTGTTGGACACTTCGTTGATCTGCTGCGCCATCTTCAGTACCGCCTGACCGGTCTCGCGAATCTCGCGCGATTGCGCATCGGTCGACTGCAGCAGACGGCTCGAGGTTTCCTGCGCCTGCGTCGTCGCGTTCGTCACCTCTTCGGCCGTCGAGTTAATCCGCGCCACCAGCCCGCGCAGTTCCTCCACCGTGTAGTTCACCGAGTCGGCAATCGCGCCGGTAATGTCTTCCGACACCGTCGCGTGAATCGTCAAGTCGCCGTCGGCCACTTCCTGCAATTCGTTCATCAAGCGCAAAATGGCGGCCTGGTTGGAATCGTTCTGGCGTTTGGCTTCGGCCTCCAGACGTTCGGCTTCGCGCCGTTGGCGATCCGATTCGTTACTACGCGCCTTCTGGTCAGCCAGATACACCATGGCCAGCATGATCAGGAAGGTCAGCGCAATAACCGCACTTACGGCCATGAAAATGGTGTAAAGCCCGAGACCGTTCTGTTCGGTGGTATAGGCCTCCTGCAAGTCGGACAGTTGCTGGCGCAAGGCTTCACTGTCGCGGAACACCACCTGCTGCGCCAGTTTCGCTTCGGCAAACTGCGACAGGTTACCCAGAATCAAACGCACCGAACCCTGCATATTGCTGAATGCCTGCTCCAACGCACTGAGCCGCTCTTTCAGTTCAGGGTCGCGGGCGGGACGCAGGTTGAGCGTGTCGCTACCGTTGGTCAAACCGTTGATCAAGTCGTTGAAGGTACTGGCGTCCTTGCCCAGCAGGAAGGGGGTTTCCGGCCGCACGGTTTCACTGGCCAGCAGTTCGTTGGCGTTTTTCACCAGACGCTGCGTCAGCATCATCAATCGGCCCGAAGCGGAAATTTCTGCGGCGGATGCTCCGCCCTGCAATTTCAAGGCGGTAATCTGATCGGTCAATTCCAGCAGCAGCGGGTTGGCATCGTTGAGCTGAGTCAGCGTGGTACCAAAACTGGTAAGGATTTTTTCCTGTTGCAGCACGACCTTGGCGCTTTCGTCGGTCACCTTCCACTGCTTTGCCAACTTGTCGAGGAAGGGCTGGATGGCTGCGCTGCTGGGCCGCACTGAGCGACCCTCGTAATCACCACCGGCAGACAGCACTTTGACGTTGTCGTTGATGCGCTGCAAGCTGTCACGCAACTGCTTGAATGCCTCGACGTTGCCCTGCACGGCGGTCGGCACCGCTTTCGCCAAACGTTGCGAGTGCATCAGCGTGGCACCTGTAATCTCGGTCAGTTTGGAAAGGTTGGCGGATCGGTACACATACCAGCCCGCGGATAAAAGGAAGATCACGATCGCGCCGGAAAACACCGCCACCAGAAGGGTCAGCTGCTTTTGCAACGGCCAATCACCGATCAAGGGCAGGCGTACGCTAGCCGCCTTGTCCATCACGCGCATGATGGTCGTTTCGTCGGCCGCCATTTCGAGCGGTCGCCCGCGAAGCGCTACTCCCGCATCTTTTTTCGGGCCACCGAACATCCCGGTAAGCCAGGATGGCAGCATGCTTTTGGTCGGCAATTTCGATGCCATGGTTGTTCTCCTCTTGTACGGACCGCGCTTTGGCGCCGCTACTTTTTATGCGGCCAAATGCCGCCCTACACGCAAAAATCCTTCATCAACAATCAACTGGCTCAATAGCAGCTCAGTCCAGACTGCACCTTCATTGTCCTGATAATCCTGGCCCACCCAGGCCGGCCGCCCCTCGGCCACAGGCCGGCCTTCCATGCGCTGCAGGTTGCGCAAGCCCAGCATGCGAGTGATCAGAATCGCGCCATTGAATTGCAGGCGCGTATTGAACGCTAGCAGCCGCGAATCCTTTTCAAGCGGCGTGACCGGCCGGCCGGAAAACTGCTGCAAGTCGACGACGCTGATCAAATTACCGCGCACATTGACCAGCCCGCGATACCAGTCCGCCGTCAACGGCACGGGCGCAATCGCCGGTACGGAAAGAATTTCACCGGCTTCGGCCAGATCCACCAGCCAGTTCCGTTCACCGATGCGCACACCCAGCTTGCTGTTGCCATCCTGCGGCGTGGCCGCATTGATGCGCAAGCGCTCCGCCAGATTCGCCTGAAATTCACGCAGCCGGGTTTGCTTGCTGGTGGTGGCCATTGCTTAACCCAAGGCCTCGATCTTTTTCAACAACTCGGCTGGATTGACCGGCTTGACCAGATAATCGCTGGCCCCTTGACGCAGACCCCAGATACGATCCGTTTCCTGATCCTTGCTGGTGCACATGATGATCGGAATATTCTGCGTGATCGGATCCTTGGAAATCGCGCGCGTGGTCTGGAAGCCATTCTGGCCCGGCATGACCACATCCATCAGAATCAGGTCGGGTTTTTCGGATTTCGATTTTTCAATCGCTTCCTGACCATTCTCGGCTGTGACCACGCCGTAACCTTTCTTGGTCAGCAGGTCCACCAGAAAATAACGCTCGGTGGGCGAGTCGTCCACCACTAAAACTTTACGTACAGGCATAAAAATCTCCTACATGCGCCCCGCGCCACACTCAAGCAGACGGTTTGGCATGGGTACTCACGGTTTTCAATAAACTATCTTTGGTAAAGGGTTTGGTCAAATATTCGTCCGAGCCGACCAGACGCCCGCGCGCCCGGTCAAACAAGCCATCCTTGGAGGACAGCATCACCACCGGAGTATCGTGGAAGCGCGGACTCTTTTTGATCAGCGCACAGGTCTGATAGCCGTCCAGACGCGGCATCAGGATGTCGCAAAAAATCAGGTTCGGATGATGGTCGTTGATTTTCGCCAGCGCATCGAAGCCATCTTCAGCGAGAATGACATGACACCCCGCCTGCGTCAGAAAAATTTCTGCGCTTCGGCGGATGGTATTGCTGTCATCAATCACCATCACCTTCAAACCCGCAATATCGGACATGCTGGGGAGTTCCTTACCATTTTAAGCAACACACGTTGGCGCCAAGCTGCCTGACTGCGCGCCCAGCAGCGCGCTTGCCTCCGGTGCGCGCCATCACGTGCGCGCCCATTGTAACGAGCCCCCCGCCCCCGGTAAAGGGTTTTACCGCACTTTGCGGCTTTCGGCACACTAGGGGCAGCCCCATCAAATCTCGATCATCTCGAAATCTTCCTTGCGCGCGCCGCATTCGGGGCAGGTCCAGTTCACCGGCACATCCTCCCAGCGCGTTCCCGGCGCGATCCCTTCCTCGGGACAACCTTTTTCTTCATCGTAGATCCAGCCACATATCAAACACATCCAGGTTTTCATTGCACTCCACTCGCCGCGATCCTTGATCGCATTATCGGCCGCTGCGGCCGTTAAAATAGCGAGAGTCTAACCGATGCCGCGCAAGCCATGCAGCGCCCCAGATGCTGCGATAATCGGCCTCACACTGTATTTGAAAAACCCTGGCCCCGGCTGTCCCTGTCTGTTTTCTATACTCGACCCCACCCCATGTCCACTCTATGCCCACCGCTGCGACACCCCCGCTCGTGATGACCTTTTCGGCCAGCGACCCCACGGGCGGGGCTGGCCTGCAGGCCGACCTGCTGACGCTGGCGCGCCTGCGTTGTCATGCGTTGACCGTGGTAACGGCCCTGACGGTTCAGGACACGGCCGGCGTGCAGCAAGTGCATGCCGTGGGCGCAGATCAGGTTGCAGCGCAGGCGCGCGCGCTGCTGAAAGAAATGCAGGTCGCCGCCTTCAAGATCGGTCTGCTGGGCAGCACGGAAAACATCATGGCGATCGCCAGGATTCTGGCTGACTACCCGGACGTGCCGCTGGTGCTCGACCCGGTGCTGGCGTCCGGCCGCGGCGACCTGCTGGCGGGCGCCGATCAACGCGATGCCTTGTGTGAACTTTTGTTACCGCGCACCACCGTGTTGACGCCAAACAGCCTGGAGGCCCGTCAACTGGTACACCAGCAGACAGACCGGGAGACGATTGACTTGCCCGCCTGCGCCGCATCACTCATAGCCCGGGGCTGCGCCTACGTCTTGCTCACCGGCAGTCACGAAGACACACCCGATGTATGCAATACCCTGTACGACAAGGGCGGTGAAATCAGGCGCGATCGCTGGCCGCGCCTGCCGGGTTCGTATCATGGTTCCGGCTGCACGCTGGCCAGCGCGTTGGCCGCGTATCTGGCGCAGGGCATGGACATCGCTGCTGCGGCGCAAGCGGCGCAGCACTTCACCTGGCACACGCTGCAAAATGGCTTCCAGCCCGGCCTGGGGCAATTTCTGCCCGACCGCATGGCGCTTTTTGACCCCGGACACGAAGCGTCATGACTACGCCACTGCGCGGCATCTATGCCATTACTCCCGATTGGCCTGACGCCGAACGGATTCACGAGGCCGCGCTCGCTGCGCTGGCCGGGGGCATCAGGCTGCTGCAATTGCGCTACAAGGGCGATGCGGCGACCAGACGTTCACTGGCCCGCCGCTTGCACACCGCTTGCACCGAATTCGAGGCAGCGCTGATCATCAACGATGATCTCGACCTGGCGTGCGAGATTGATGCGCACGGCGTGCATTTGGGCCAGCACGACGGCGCACTCGCAGGCGCGCGCGCGCGCCTGCATCCGCAGCAGTGGCTGGGCGCCTCTTGCTACAATCGGCTCGACCTGGCGCAGGCCGCCGTCGCAGCAGGCGCGGACTATGTGGCTTTCGGCAGCGTATTTGCCTCGCACACCAAACCCGATGCCGTGCACGCGCCGCTGGAATTGTTTGCGCAGGCGCGCAGACTCAATGTTCCGTGTATCGCCATCGGCGGCATTACGCTGGACAATGCGCCACGCGTCTTTACCGCCGGCGCGGATGCCGTGGCCGTGATTGCCGATTTGTTTGAACAAGACGATATTCAGGCGCGCGCCGCTGCCTTTGTCGCAGCGTTCGATGCGCGCGTGCCGCCGCTTCAAACCCCATAACCCTTGCAAGGATTCGCAATGTCACGCAACGAAGAACTCTTCACCCGCGCCCAGCAACGCATTCCCGGCGGCGTGAATTCTCCCGTGCGCGCCTTCCGCTCGGTGGGTGGCACACCGTGTTTCATCACGCATGCTGAGGGGCCGTATTTCTGGGATGCGGATGGCAAGCGTTATATCGATTACATCGGCTCGTGGGGGCCGATGGTGCTGGGGCATTCGCACCCGGAAGTGGTCAAGGCCGTAATCGAAGCCGCCGCGCGCGGCTTGTCTTTTGGTGCGCCCACTGAAGGCGAAATCGAAATGGCCGAAACGTTGTGCGCCATGCTGCCTTCGCTTGAACAAGTACGCCTGGTCAGTTCCGGCACCGAAGCGACGATGAGCGCGATCCGCTTGGCGCGCGGCTTTACCGGCCGCCACAAGATCATCAAGTTTGAAGGCTGCTATCACGGCCATGCCGACAGCCTGCTGGTGAAAGCGGGCTCCGGCTTGTTGACCTTGGGTAATCCCACCTCTGCCGGCGTGCCGCCGGAATTTGCCGCGCACACGCTGGTGCTCGATTACAACCAGCCGCAGCAAGTGGTCGATGCGTTCGCGCAATACCCCGATCAAATCGCCTGCATCATCGTCGAGCCGGTGGCGGGCAACATGAACTTGATCAAACCTGCGCCCGGTTTTCTGGAAACCCTGCGCGAACAATGCACACAACATGGCGCAGTGTTGATTTTCGATGAGGTGATGACCGGTTTCCGCGTCGGCCCGCAAGGCGCACAGGGCGTGACCGGTATCACGCCCGATCTCACCACGCTCGGCAAGATCATCGGCGGCGGCATGCCGGTGGGCGCTTTCGGTGGGCGCCGCGACATCATGCAGCACATCGCGCCGCTTGGCAGCGTGTATCAAGCGGGCACGCTCTCGGGCAACCCGGTGGCCGTCGCCGCTGGATTGAAAACCTTGCAACTGCTGCGCCAACCGGGTTTCTACGAACGCTTGAGTGCACAGACAACGGCACTCACGCAAGGTCTGCAAGCTGCGGCACACGCCGCCCGCATTCCTTTCTGCGCTGATGCCATTGGCGGCATGTTCGGCATCTATTTCTCTGAGCAGGTTCCAACAAGTTTCAAGGAAGTGAATCTGTGCGAGCGCGAACGCTTCAATCGCTTCTTCCACGCCATGCTGAATCACGGCATCTACCTGGCCCCCTCCGCTTTCGAGGCGGGGTTCGTTTCGATTCAACATGAGCAGACCATTATCGATGCCACCCTCAACGCTGCCGCGGAATGTTTTTCAGGTTTGCATCTACCGGACGCCTGATGCCTGCCGGATCTGCTCACCGTTTTTTATTTCCTCAGCGCCTGCAAATGTTTGAACAAGCCGACGGTTGAAGCATCGTGCGTGTGACTGTAACTCTCGTCACCAGCCCCTGAAAATTGTTGGCCCAACTCGGCGGCCAATGTCTTGCCTAACTCCACACCCCATTGATCAAAAGGGTTGATGTCCCAGATCGCCGCTTGCACAAACACCTTGTGCTCATACAGTGCAATCAGCGCGCCCAGACCGGCGGGATCGAGTTTGTCCAGCACCAGGGTATTGCTCGGACGGTTGCCGGTGAAGGTGCGGTGCGGCGCAAGGGCCGCGCGTTCCGGCGGCATTTCCGCCAGCACCTCTTCGATTGTCTTGCCAAAAGCGAATGCCTGCGATTGCGCCAGGCAGTTGGCCATGAGGGTTGGATGATGTCCATTCACGCCGCTGTCGTCCTGCGCCACAGCGATGAAATCGACGGGAATCACTTGCGGGCCTTGATGCAGCAATTGAAAATAGGCGTGCTGACCATTGGTGCCCGGCTCGCCGAAAAGTACCGGGCATGTCGCGTAGTCGAGCGTGCGGCCCTCAATGCTGACGCGCTTGCCATTGCTTTCCATTTCCAGTTGCTGCAGATAGGCGGGAAAGCCCGCCAGCCGCTGATCATAGGGTGCAATCGACTGTGCATGGCGCGCAAGGAAATTGGTGTTCCAGATCCCCATCAGCGCAAACAGCACGGGCAGGTTGCGTTCCAGTGGCGCGCTGCCAAAGTGCCGGTCCATCGCATGCGCGCCGGCGAGGAATTGCCGGAAATTCTCCGGGCCGATCGACAGCATCAGAGACAGGCCAATGGCACTCCAAAGTGAGTAGCGGCCACCGACCCAATCCCAGAACGGGAAGACGTTTTCAGCAGCGATGCCGAACACTTGCGCCGCGGTCACGTTGGTCGATGCAGCCACAAAATGCTTGTGCAGTTCGGCCTCCGGGCAGCCCTGCGCCAGCATCCAGGCGCGCGCGCTGTGCGCATTCATCATCGTTTCCTGCGTGGTGAATGTTTTGGACGCGATGATGAAGAGGGTTTGATCGGCTTCAACCTGACGCAACACGTCGGCCAGGTGCCAGCCATCGACATTGGAAACGAAATGAAATTGCAATGCGCTCTGCGCATAGGGCTGAAGTGCCTGCACCGCCATGCGCGGGCCCAGATCGGAACCGCCGATGCCGATGTTGACGACGTGGCGAATCGCTCGCGCGCGAAAGCCTTGCCACTGCTCAGAATGAATCTGCGTGCAGAGATCCGCCATGCGTTGCAGTACGGACTGTACGGCAGGGACAACATTTTCGCCCTGCACCTGAATGGCGGCCTGCGCGGGTGCGCGCAAGGCCGTGTGTAGCGCCGGGCGCTGCTCGGTGACATTGACCGGACGCCCTAGAAACATCGCATCGCGCTTTTGCTCCACAGCGCAGAGCTGCGCTAACTGCAGCAATTCCGTCAGCGCGGCTTGATCGATGTGCTGCTTGGAGTAGTCGAGCAGCAAGCCGTCGGTGCGTACGGACATTTGCTCAAAGCGTTGCACGCCGCTTTCACTCTTGCGATCGAACAACTCGCGCAAAGCGGGCATCTTGCTCGCGCGCTGCTGCAGGCTGCGCCACAGCGGGTGGGCAGAAATCAAGGGTTTGTCTGCTTCCGTGCGTGGCGGCGTTTTCAATCGATTAGCCCAGGGTACTTTTAACCGTGGCGATGACATGCTCTATCGTCAGATCAAAATATTTGTAGAGCGCACTCGCAGGAGCGGATTCGCCAAAGCGATCGATACCCACCACACCGCCTTCCAGGCCAACATATTTGCGCCAGTAATCGCTGACGCCCGCCTCGACGGCAATACGCGGCAATCCTTTGGGCAAGACACTGGTTTGATACGCGGCGTCCTGACGATCGAACACGGACGTTGAAGGCATCGACACGACGCGCACTGGCAACCCTTGCGCGCCCAGTTGTTCAGCCGCTTGCAGCGCGAGCTGCACTTCCGACCCGGTGGCGATAATGGCCGCACGGGCATCGGCCGCATCGCGCAACACATAGCCGCCACGACGAATCGCGGCGATCTGCGCTTCAGTACGTGCAGCAAAGGGTAGATTCTGCCGCGACAGCAACAGGCTGGTCGGGCCATCGGCGCGTTCCAGCGACGCCAGCCAGGACACCGCCGTTTCAACCGTGTCACAGGGACGCCAGACATCGTGATTCGGAATCAGGCGCAGGCTGGCAGCATGCTCGATCGGCTGATGGGTCGGGCCATCTTCGCCGAGGCCGATGGAGTCATGCGTGAAGACATAGATCACGCGCTGTTTCATCAACGCCGCCACGCGCAGCGCGTTGCGTGCGTAATCGGAGAACACCAGGAAGGTGCCGCCGTAGGGAATGTAGCCGCCGTGCAGCGCCACGCCGCTCATCATTGCGCACATGCCGAATTCACGCACGCCATAACTGATGTGGTTGCCCGGCACAAAGGTGCCGCCCGCCCTGAGGGTGATCGACCCTTTGTAATTGGTCAGATTGGAACCGGTCAGATCGGCCGAGCCGCCCAGCATTTCCGGCAGCGCCGGGCCGAGCACATCGAGCGCCAATTGACTGGCTTTGCGGCTGGCAACCGTTTCCGCTTTCGCATTGGTCTGGCTGATCAGCTGGGCGCTGAGCTCGGCAAAATTATTCGGCAATTGCCCGCGCATACGACGCTCGAACTCAGCCGCCGCTTGCGGAAATTGTGCGCGATAGTTTTCGAGTGACTGATTCCAGTGTGTTTCTTGAGCCGCGCCTGCGGGCCGCGCATCCCACGCCGCATAGACATCGGCCGGAATGGTAAACGGCGCCTCGTTCCAGTCCAGGGCGGCGCGCGTGAGCGCGATTTCTTCATTACCCAAGGCTTCGCCGTGCGCCTTGGCAGTACCGGCGCGGTTGGGTGAGCCCTTGCCGATCTGGGTCTTGCAGCAAATCAGTGTCGGCCCGGCGTCGGCAGCAGCACTGGCTTTGGCCTGCTTGATGGCGGCATCGACGGCATCCACATCGTGCCCATCGACATTGGCGATCACTTGCCAGCCATAGGCGGCGAAACGCTTGGGCGTGTCGTCGGTAAACCAGTTCTCCACCTTGCCATCGATGGAAATGCCGTTGTCGTCATACAGCGCAATCAGTTTGGAAAGTTTGTAGGTGCCCGCCAGCGAACACACTTCGTGCGAAATGCCTTCCATCAAACAACCATCGCCAAGGAACACATAGGTGTGATGATCGACCAGCGCGTGGCCGGGCTGATTGAATTGTGCCGCCAGCAATTTTTCCGCCAGCGCCATGCCCACCGCATTGGCAATGCCCTGACCCAGGGGACCGGTCGTGGTTTCAACACCGGGGGTCAGGCCGAGTTCGGGATGGCCGGGCGTCTTCGAATGCAGTTGACGGAAATTTTTAATTTCTTCCATCGGCAGCTCGTAGCCGGTCAGATGCAGCAGCGCATAAAGCAGCATCGAGCCATGGCCATTGGACACCACCAGCCGGTCGCGGTTGAACCAGTGCGGGTTGGCCGGGTTGTGGCGCAGATGCCGCTGATAGAGGGCGACGGCAATTTCCGCCATCCCCATCGGCATGCCGGGATGGCCGGAATTGGCGGCTTGCACTGCGTCCATCGCCAGTGCGCGAATGGCATTGGCCATGCGATGTGTGTTTACTGCTTTATTGACTTCCACAATCTAACTCCTGATTCAATCACGTATTTGTCTATTTGTCTTGCTGACGCAGCGCGTTGATGTGCTGTTCCAGCTTGAGCGTGTCTTGTACAAAAATGCGAATGCCATCCGCCAGTTTTTCGGTCGCCATGGCTTCCTGATTCAATTCAAAGCGAAATGACTTTTCGTCCAACGTCATACGTTCCAGCGTACGCTGCGCCGCCAGCTCAGGGCTCAAGCGGCGCGGCAGATCGCCCTCGGTGTTTTGCAGCTCTTGCAGCAACTCGGGGCTGATGGTCAGTAGATCGCAGCCCGCCAGTGCCTGAATTTGTCCGATGTTGCGGAAACTGGCGCCCATCACTTCAGTGGTGTAGCCGAATTTCTTGTAGTACTCGTAAATTCTCCGCACCGACAATACGCCGGGGTCTTCCTCTGCAGCAAAATCGCGCCCGTCGCGTTTCTTGTACCAATCGGTAATGCGGCCGACAAAGGGGGAGATCAATTGTGCTCCCGCCTCGGCGCTCGCCACGGCTTGCGCCAGCGAAAACAGTAGCGTCATGTTGCAGCGGATGCCTTCACGCTGCAGTTGCTGCGCCGCCTGCACGCCTTCCCATGTGCTGGCCAATTTAATCAGGATGCGCGCACGATCGATACCGGCGACTTCGTACAGCCGGATCAATTCACGCGCCTTGGCGATCGTCGCCTCGATATCGAACGAGAGCCGCGCATCGACTTCGGTCGAAACACGGCCCGGTATCAAAGCCAGAATTTCGCACCCAAAACGCACCAGCAAGCGATCGATCAACGCCCCGGCGTGGGCACCGGCGTGCCGCGTCACTTCCTCGCGCAGCAAGGCTTGATAATCGTCCTTTTGCACCGCGCGCAGAATCAGTGAAGGATTGGTGGTGGCATCCTGCGGCCGGTATTGCGCCAACTGCTTGAAGTCGCCCGTGTCCGCGACGACCGTGGTGACCTGTTTGAGTTGATCGAGGAGATTCATGCACAAAGTGGGTTTGATTTGCTCGGATCCGCGCCAGTTAGCTTCGTTAAGCGCCTAGTTTTAAACGGGTTTTTTGCTGGGCGTTATTATGACATCCTTGCCCGCTTGGTTTTCTGGTGAAGGCTCTGTTTCGCTTAATTTTTCCTGGCCGCTGTCGTTAATTTATCGTTAGTGGAGCCACGTCGAGGAGATCATGAGCGTCATCGAACAGCTGTCGGAAACCACATCGCAGCCCAGCTTGAGTGAGGTTGAGATTGGCCTCTGGCTATCCACCTCGTTGCGTAAATTGCCTCCCATCTCCCCGCTGACCCCCAAGCTGATGCGCTTGAAGGCCAACGACGATGCCGACCTGGATGTGCTGCAGAAAATCATCGAGTCGGATCCCGGCTTGTCCGCGCGCATTATCGGCATGGCCAATTCGGTCTATTACGGCGCCACGGGACGCGGCGCCTTCAAAATCAATGAAGCGCTAATGCGTCTTGGCTATCAACAAGCCTGGCAAATATCACTGAGCTTTGTGCTCGGGAGCAGCGTCACCATCGATCCTATTCTACGCAGCGCCAAGCAAGCGCTGTGGGCGCACTCCTATGCGGTCGGCCTGACAGCACGTGAGTTCGCCACGCTGAGCGATATTCCCAACTGTGATCCGGATGTGGCATTTCTCGGCGGCTTTGTGCATGACATCGGCTATCTCGCCATTTTGGCACTGGAGTCGAAGAAAGCGCATGCCATGCTGTCCGAAGCACAAAATCCGGCGCAAGGTTATCGGCACGGCCTGGAGACACATTACGGGTTGCCGCCCCATGAGTTGATTGGCGCGCAGCTTTGTGAGCTGTGGGGCTTGCCCGCAGAAATCGGGCAACTGGTTAAACATCACAATGAAGTGTCGCCCCTGGATATCGACATTCCAGAACAAGGTGTCCTGTGTGCTATGAGCTTGGCGCACTATTTAGCGATGCAAGTCTTCCCGCCCCAAGGGCTGATTTTCCAGGCCGATGAGACTGACGTCTCGGATCTGCTGGCCAATCTTGGCATTCCGGACAAGAAATACGACAAGCTGCATGACTGGCTGACGGACAAAGCCGAGGGTATCCAGTTCCTGGCAACCTCTTCCTGATCGCGCGCAACATTCACGGCCACAAAGAAAAACCCCGCTTGATTTCTCAAGCGGGGTTTTTTTGTAACTTGCCTGACGATGTCCTACTTTCACACTCGGCAATTGAGCACTATCATCGGCGCTGAGTCGTTTCACGGTCCTGTTCGGGATGGGAAGGGGTGGTACCAACTCGCTATGGTCATCAGGCATAACTTGTTGACTTCCTGTTCTGGCAAACGCCATAACAAGAAATCCAATCTGGAGAGAAGTAAATTGATTGTGATCGTAATCACATTAAATATTTAGCGTGCCTGTCTATAACGCAAGGTTATAGGATCAAGCCGCACGGGCAATTAGTATCGGTTAGCTTAACGTGTTACCACGCTTCCACACCCGACCTATCAACGTCCTGGTCTCGAACGACCCTTTAGGGAGGTTAAACCTCCGGGAAATCTAATCTTGAGGCGAGTTTCCCGCTTAGATGCTTTCAGCGGTTATCTCTTCAACACATAGCTACCCTGCGATGCCACTGGCGTGACAACAGGTACACCAGAGGTGTGTCCACTCCGGTCCTCTCGTACTAGGAGCAGGCCCCCTCAAATTTCCAGCGCCCACGGCAGATAGGGACCAAACTGTCTCACGACGTTTTGAACCCAGCTCACGTACCTCTTTAAATGGCGAACAGCCATACCCTTGGGACCGGCTACAGCCCCAGGATGAGATGAGCCGACATCGAGGTGCCAAACACCGCCGTCGATATGAACTCTTGG
>SCTK01000015.1 GCA_004298905.1 Burkholderiaceae bacterium
CGATTACAACGAGCAGTTACCCCACGATGCCCTCGGCGACCTGACACCCGTCGAGTATCGTGTGCTTCACCATCCCGATACCTCTAGTTTAGAGTGGCACTGATTTGGGGGGCTTTACACTAGCACCTTTCGCAAGCCCCTCAATAAAAGGGTTTTTAGAAATCTTCTCGAAAAGCGTCGTCGTGAGTGATCCAACGGTGAGCCCAATCGCTGCTTTTTCTGCCGGGGTACTCCCACCGGTTTGAGCAGCCCCAATGGCATCCCCGATCTGTGTTGCCAACTCACCTGCCGTAACCACTTTAGACATGTTTTCCCCCGTTAAAAATTACACCTGACAGAACTCCACATAAAAGAAACAATGAAAAGAAGACAGCCAACTTGCCTGGCCAACAATACAAAAAAAGACCGATCTTGCTTTTGGTACTGCTCAAGTCGAAATCGGTCGAATCGAATTGGTAGTTCTCCGGCAAGCCTTTTTGAACGTCATGTTTTCCAGGCCACTCAGGAAACCAGCGCGTTATCAGATGAGTAAGTAATAGAAGGAAAAAAACCCATGTAATCGATATGACCTGCCCCTTCGGTGTGAGAGCCATAATTGCAATCCAGAAATCACCTAGGATTGGAATCCCCTTAACGAAAGTCACCCATACCTTGTTCGTTAACGGAACTATAAAAAACAGAATGCCGAGCAGGATTGCAAGCGCAGAGAGCCAGCCCTCGTGCTTCACAGTAAAAGGGGCTGGGATTCTCATATCGCCACAATGACAAAAGGTACCGAAATCGAATTCTTTTTTCCCATCTCTCGCATCACATCCTCCTAAAAACTCAATCCCATATGCTCCACCGGCGCAACTTCTGCTCGCTGTCATTTTCTCCACTACACATTGCTTCCAGCCGCTTAACCAGTGCTGTTTCTATCTGCTCACGAAATCGTTCGTCACCCAATAGGTTTTTCTTTCGTTTCAACAATTGAATTGGGACGGTCTTGAATTTCGAACACGAAGGCGTAGTGTCCGTACTGCGGACACTTCGTAGTTAATGCAAATTGACGCATTTTTTTAATCTCCTTACCTCAAAATTCCTGTCAAAGCACCTTGGCTCTTGCACTTCAAGACTTATTTCTGCGTTCACCTTCCAGCCAACGTCTGAATCTGCAAAACCATTCGAGCAGATACCCGACTGTGATATCGCCTTCTTGCCTTCCACTCAGTGCGCGCTGTCGCTTCATATTTTGTCCGCATATCCTCGCAGCAGACCATCCCATGCTTCGAACCGATATTCTGTTCCGGCCGGGTTGACGCGGGTGGGCGTTGTTTGCGGCCGAGGCCACACTCTCAGGATGCACCACAGGAGGATTGCAAAGAGGCTATGCATTATTCAATGGTGCGATGAGGTCAATCGGAGGGCACCGGCCGCAGCATGGCGCGCATCGGTGCTGGTAACACGGTTCAGGGACGCGATACATTGGAATCACCAATGCGTCAGGCTACGATAATCTGGGGGATGAGCGGAATGGGAACGACTGCGGTGTGGAAACGCGGATGGTGTGGCGACGGAATGTGCGCGCCGGTTTTGCTGAATTGAATCATTTTGTCTGCCTGATTTTGTTGATTGTTTTAAATGCTGCTTGTGTGTACTGCGCATTTTTTGGCAGCTTAACCGCAGGTCAAGATTTGCGCAATGGGCGCGCGCAGAAATTTTTGTAAAAGGTTTTGTGCGGCGCTTTAACAAACTCAACAAACGGCGTGGTGTTTGTAACGTTGGAGGATGAGACTGGGACGACGAATGTGATTGTGTGGAACCGCTTGATCGAGAAGCAGCAGAGAGAGTTACTCGGTGCCCGGCTGCTGACGGTGTATGGAGTTTGGCAGCGCGAGGTGGAGGTGAAGCATCTGGTGGCGCGGCGGCTGGTGGATCACACTCGGCTGTTAGGGAGTTTGATGGTGGAGAGTCGGGATTTTCATTGAACACGGCATACTCTTTTTCTGAGGTGTCCGTGAGCGAGGCCTGCTCTTCTAAGCCGGCCAGTCCGCCAGCACAGAAGGATCATAAAGCTTGCGGATTTCTTCGATGTACGAGTAAAGTCCTTCTTCCACAGATGCCTGACCGGCATCACAACGGCTGCCCATCGCGTTTGCTACCGAGCGATCGATGTCCTTATGCGGGCAGATATGCTTGCGGAGCCGTTCAAGCCCGTATACCGCTAATGTCTTTGCGACAACTTGCTCCAAGCAAATAACTCGCCCTGCCAATGCTTCTCGTATCCCTTGGGGGACATTGGTCAGGGCGCGCAGAGCTCTCTTGTCTCCTGTCACAAACCTGCTCTCAGGATGTTGAATTAGGATGGAAAATAGAATTGCCTCGCCGACATCAATGTCCGCTACGTCCTGGAAAATTGCGAGCAGCTTCGGGTCAGCCTCGGGAAGGGGGGAAGTATGCCGAAGAAATTCGGCCAGATTACTCGCCGCATCGGTAGCAACAAACAGACGCGTATCCAGCTTGTCGATGGACCGTTTCGCTCGGTGAATCAAAGAACCCAAGGTCATCATGCTCTCGGGCTTTATATGCATAATGTTGGACAACTCATCCAATAGTCGCCAATTGGCGAGCTTGCAGATTGCATCCACATCAAGGGTAAGCATAGGAACCTAGGTCACCTGTAAGCCAGTAACTTGCCCCACAAGATCCTGTAGATCAGGCGCCACCCGATCCAAGTCTAGATGCTCGGCCAAATGACTCACCAATGCCCCTTGCGGATCAACATCCTCTTGAATGAATCCCAGGGCCATCGCGGCTTCGGCCCAGCGCCTTGTTCTGAACGCATAGCGAAGAATCAGGTGCGCAGGATCAGCGTCAATTTTGATGCTGGCCGTCCGGGCTTCAACTGCCATCTCAACAGGAGATAGGCGAGAATTCCAAGACTGAATCAATTGATCCGCCTCAGGTCCGCCTAACACTGCCATCGCGAACTGATCTGCCTCTGCTTCCTGTCGATCTGCGTCAGTGTCAGTGGCATAGGTTGAAGCATCCTGCAGCGACACATCTATGATCGTTGTCCCTGGCGTAATGTGACCGAGAACAATATGCCCAATTTCATGTGCCAGGATAAAGCTCAACCAAGCTTTAGAAGATTTCCGTTTTGCAAGTACGATAGCCGGCCGATCTTGTAACGCAAGAGCCGCTCCATCCATTTTCTGTACGCCGACAGGTAAATGGGGCAAAGGGATAACTGGGATGCCATGCGTCCAGCACAACTGCAGCAACGCATCGAAATTCAGAAAGCCTCCGCCATTGATTTTCTTCGCTAACGCACGAAAGGACGCCGCATCTGCGGGAAGCTCAGCAAATGGAGTCGGCAGCGCCGCGGTAATGGCTTGGGCAAGCGATGATGCGATATAGCTGGCAGCGACCAACCTGCCTGCGTCAGCATCTGCCCGATGTTTGTAAGCAATATTTGCGACCGCCCCCTTGGGCACAAGATGGCCGGCCATTAAAGAAGACAATTCCAGGCTCAGCCGGCGACTGATATGCATGGCAAGCTCGATTACACCATCTGCCTGCTCTTCCATAGCGGGCTCCCACCAGGATGGCAGTAGACGACGTACTTGGGCTCTGCTGAGCCCAAGTCCGGCTACAGTCTGATATATCGCTTTTGAGTTAGGCATGTGATCGATTCCTTGTTACTTCGGCCAGTTCGAGGCCAGTACTGGCTCAATTACCTCGATCAAACGCTTCAGGATTTGTTGCAGGTCCTTGCTGTCTACAACCGAACGTCCATTATCCGGATTTTGCTTCTGGGTGGTTATGCGTGAAATGAAGAAATTATGCGCATAATCCAATGCGGGCTGAATCCTGGGCGAGACGGTTTTCGTTCTGCCATGATAAAATCTATGCAGCGTGGACTGCGTTATTGAGAGTCGGCTTGCTAAGTAATTAAGCGACTCCCCGGTACTTTGAAAGTATTGATTAAGTAGCCGTCGGCCAGTCTCAGCCTCAGGGCTCATTGGAATTGATTTTCTTGGCATAACGCGCATAATACACGCATAACTTTCGCGAGCAAAGCATGGATATCAAGCCCCGCCTCATCACCGAAGAAGAACTCAGAACGGCTGTGAGAAGTGCTTTGTCGATCAGGGCCCAGCAGGATGGGTTCAAGCTTTATGAAGAGCTTACGATCGAAAACAAGTTAGCGAGAGTGGACTTCGCCCTAGTTGGCGACAAGATCGAAGGTTTCGAACTCAAAAGCGACTTCGATAATTTTTCTCGACTGCATAACCAGATTCATGCGTACAACCGGGTCTTTGACCGGATTACCATCATCACCTGCAGTGTATGTGCCGGAGGTGCCTTGGACGTGCTCCCGAAATGGTGGGGGGTCGTGCTTACGGAGCGCCAAGCCTCAGGCCTAGAATTTCGTGAGCTGCGCCCCGCACAAGACAATCCGCTTCAAGATCCATATAGCGTGGCTGCCTTGCTGTGGCGAGACGAAGCTTGTGCACTGCTGCAGCAGCACTCGTCTCGCGTACCCGCAAAGGCATCTCGCAATCAACTATACGAACAAATGGTAGACGAACTGTCTTGGGATCAGTTGCGCACCAGTGTTGCACGCCTCCTACTTCAACGAGACGAGGCAGTCATAGTTTAGAAACGACGAACGCAATGTGGTGACTCGTCGCCTCCTTGCGCCAACTACTCGGGTTTCCGTTCGGATTGGGCTTTTTGGGCGACGCCATCTTCTTCGCATATTCGCTATCACCAAAGCTGAAACCAGACCCCGAATAAACGGGATCAATCATCAGAAGCTTGCATAGACCCTGATAGGTTCCTGGCCGCCCACCCTTAAAGCCCCCACCCTTAAAGAGGTGCCAATCGGTTGGCCCTGCATATCGAATCGCAATCGATGGGTTCAACTGGAGAGGGTCTATGGCAGGGGGCATTGCCGGATTCGACACGGTGTAATCAGCATAGCGAAGACCCGGAAACTCTCGCGTCTTTTGAATCCGCGACCAAACCTGCCATTCCACACGAGGAATAGTATGCGCGCCCTGTTTGTAGCCCGTGAGGTTTATCGGGAAAGCGCCTCCACTCAGGGTGACACTTCTGCAGCCGACAGCAAAAGCCTCCTGCAGGAACGGTTTTACGGCCGCAGTTTTAGCTCCGACATCCTCCTTAACGATCGAGAACTGGTCAACCAGGATGTGGATACGTTTTTTCGTATACCCCTGTCCCGTCAAGTTTGCGACGAAGCCAGTGATCTGCATTGGAGCGACCGACGGGGTATGAATACGCAAAATGACCTCTGGGAATTCCTCTTCTAACTGGGACAGATTGAGCGCCGTCATCGTTTCCGAAACCACAGGAATGATGGCTCGTTTAGAAGTCCTTGCAATACGTTTGCAGACAGCAAAAAGCAACTTAGCCTGGCTGCCGTAGGCCGGGTCAACGTAACGGGCGTCGATTGCAATAGGTTTGCCGTCGGGAATTGCCGCCTCCATTTTACGGCCCACTTCATCCATTCCAGCCCGAAAGGAAGTAGAGTCTTGGCCAACGGGCTCAGACATTACCTCAATGAGAGGCACGGTCACCTCCCAATGCGCATCGAATAGCTCACGAAGGGCAATGCGCTCACCCTGCTTCCACTTGAGAATTGGCAGGTACTTCCAGGTCGTACTCATCGATTCGCTCTCCCGACGTTATAAAAGTTTGACGATAACGATTTTTAGCAGGACTATGGCTCCAAGCGCAATGGGGCCCTGACAAGATTGACGGAGTCTAGTCCTTATACGCATAAGGACTCCGCGATGATTGACCGTCAATCACTTTGCTGCAAGCGTTTGCAGACGGTTTGCGACGGCATCCGCTCTGGATGATGTGAAGGCTAACCGGTTGGGATGGATTGCAGTGGTTGGGGATAGTGAGAGGAAAGCAATCAGCTTCCTTATGGGAGTGGTCATCATAATTTCCAGAAGTTTTAAAACGACTGGCTATTCGGAACGACCCGGCATGCCACGGATCTTCTTCGACACAGAGTTCACGGACCTGGTGGTCGACCCCCAACTCATCAGCATCGGTCTGGTTTCTGAGGACGGCACGCGCGAGTTCTATGCCGAACTGAGTGATACCTGGCAACCGGCGGCAGTGGGCAATTTTGCGCGCGCGGCGGTGCTGCCGCAACTGGAATGCCGCGATGATGTGCGGCTCACGATGGCCGAGCTGCGCGTCCGGCTGAGGCAGTGGATCAAGGCGTTTGAACAACCGGTACAACTGGCCACAGATTCTCTGAGCTGGGATTGGCCGTGGATTCACGAGATCTTCGATGACCATGCTCTGTGGCCGCCGAACCTGGACGGTAAGCCGTTGTTGCTCACTACGGATCACCTGAACGATTACGGCAAATTTATCCGGGCCGTGGAGAACGCGTTTGCCGGCGGTTTGCGACGGCATCACGCCTTGGACGATGCGAAGGCCAACCGGTTGGGCTGGCTTGCTGCCGGCGGGGATATTGAGAGTAAAGCGCCTTGATTGCCATTAAGGCCCTAATGTGGCAATCGAGGTCGCGATGCCAGTAAATATAAGAAACTGAAGCGCCACTTGAACGTGCCTATGTTTGAGGCGCATCGCATGCCTATTCCAGCGCGTTGCGGCGTATCTCCGATCCTTTTGTCCCAGCTGGAAAAACCATGCGGCCGCCACTTGATAGAACAGCGCGAGGCCGAAAGCGGCACACCAGACTTTTGAAGCCACCGGCACCACGCACATGTAGCAGACAAACAGAACCGCTTCGGCGCTGAGTGTTATCGCGAACAAATACCAAATCGTTGCCCCCATCGCCACAGCAACGGTACCCATTACTGGGTAACCAGACATGATCTGAGTTCCCTGCGAAAAATTATTGACAAGTAAGCGAGCAGTGGCGATCGCTCGAATAAATGGTCCGCGCCATCTATCGTTCTGCAGTGCGCGCTCCAAGATGGCCAAGGCTCGCACCAAGCGGCCAAAATGCAATACCAAATTGGTAAGAGTCAAAATAACAGCGGCTGCAAAAATCAAGATTTCCATAAATCCCCCTTTGAAAAATCGACCTCAAAAATGTGTGGATCAGCCAGGTTCAGCATAGGGGGAAAATTGGCCTGCATCGTTCATGAATAACCGCTGATTTTGGGGTTATTCCCGCAGATGCTACAGGAAGGGCACATCAAAAAATATGCTCAATAATCAAGCCGTTGAAATTTCCAGTCTCATTTATTGTTATTTATTCTCATTTAATTATGTAATTCGCATTTAATTTTGGAATTTACAGGCGCGGTGGGAAAGTCGGTGGCAATCAACGGCACTGCATTGCCAGCACAAACGCCAGCAAGTACGTCAGATTCTTTGGTGGATAGTAGGTGATCCCGCCAGGTAGTTTCACCGGCTTTGCGGCCCTAATCTGCTCGATCTTCTCCTGAATCACTTCCTGCTTTTGCATCTGCTCTTCAAGAGTCACATATCTCCATACTGAGACGCCGTTGATGCACTCGCAGGTCCATGCGCCAACGATCATCTCATCGGCTTGCGCCGGCGACGCACAGAGTAGTGCCAGAAGAATGACCCACTCAGCCCAAGGCGGTGCGGGTCTATACAGTGGCAAGCGCCACCGGCGCGCGGAGGTATTCATGAGTGTTTATGCGCGCAAAAGCGTCATCAGTGCGTCCTGGCTAGGCCAGGTTGTGTGCACACCGATTTCTTCTGGGGCGTGCAATGCGGGCACGGCAGGATTTGTTCACGTAACAGCCGCGTGTGGTGAACACCCACCAAGTACCCGCGAATTTCACTCTGAGGCAACTGATGGATAAGCTCCAAGAGGTAATCCATATCCATTACTTGAGGATCTTGGTAATCCAAGAACCAACCGAGCTGGTCAACATGGATTGTCGGAATTACGGGAAGCGTCTGACTCATTTTGTCTCCTTTTGTTGGTGAAAATACTCAAATCAACCCTTGACCTTCGCGGGCTTAATTACCGACGATGGCTCAGTTGCTTGCCCGTCAATTGCTTGCTGCTTTTCAATAAGTACACCCAGTGCAGCCATCTCATCTTGGGTAGTTTTAAGCAGCAACGAACAGAGCTTGTAGCTAGCTCGAATGTTGCCCCGCCCAGCAAGATACTGAAGCTTCCCCATATCAGTAATGTCGGTTACATCGCGATTCATTTCTTTATTTTCTAACATTTGAACATCCTCACAAAAAAAATGTGGCCAGAAGAAGTAGGCCGACCACTGCGCCAAAAACAAAAAATAAGAGCCGATCTGCACGTGCGCTATCGAGTGCGGATTGCAAATTTTTAAGATGCAAGGCGGCTTCTTCGCAACGGCGTTGCGCCGCTTCTTCACGCGCAGGCACCGCACCCAGCCACTCGCAAAATTTTGGGTATTTTTGGTGGATCAGCGTGGCGCACTCCTCGGCCGTGCGTTCGCTTTCAGCAAGTGAGGTTGCCAACCGCCAGGCCCAGTCGAACCGTTTCAAGAACAACTCGGGCGTTTCAAATTCCACATCGTCGTGGATGTCATACAGGCTGGCAGCAAACCACATATGTCTGCCAATTTTTCCTGCGCGCAGGTGAAGCAAGAGGCTCAAGCAGAAAAACGCTGTGTCATGGTCATGATCAGGCATAAGTCGATGCGCGCATTCGTGCAAGTAAACATGAACGATTCGCCGGGGCTGTGGTTGATGAATGGAAGGTTCCACCAGCTTTGAATCAAGGACAATTTCGCGCCGTTCGGTGAATTCTGGACTTGAACAAAAGCCTTGCCAATCAGCCTCCTCAGATGCACAGAGAAATAAAACTGGCACCGGTGCCATGCGGATTTTTTGCAGCAGGTCAACATTTACGGCCGCAGAAAACGCCGGCGGAGGTTCGACCGGCACCTGTCGCAACGTGAGAATTTCTGCGGTCATGTTGGCCGCCCGATGCGATTTTTGCTTGCCTGGCGCGTCTCAAACTCTTGTTCCAACTGCTCAGCTTGTCGGCGCTCTGCTACCTCATGCTCGCGTCGCAGCGTTTCGACTTTCTTGAGTTCAGCGTTGATTTTGTCGCGCAGTTCCTGCTTCAGCTTTTCCGGTTCAGCCTCAAGCGCTGCAATGCGCTCCGACTTTTCCATGATCTGTGGCCCTTTTTCCTGGCCGAGTGAAATTTTATGTTCCGTTTGTTTGGCCTCGATCGCTTGCCGTTGCCACGCGATTTTTGTTGCGGCCTTTTCGGCAGCGTCCAGCTTTTCATTCAATTTTAAGAGTTTGCGGGTGGCGGGATTTGATCCCTCCTTTTTTTCTTTCAGACGTTTTTCCAGATCAAGCGCCACTTCAAATTTATCGCTCAAGGCCTCCCATTCCGCCGCCAACTTTTTATTGGTTGGGTCGATGGCGAGCGCTTCATTAAATAGTTGGTATGCGATCGCCTGTGGCGTGCGCGGTTTGCGGGTGCCTGCTCTGTTGAGCTGCGACCGCAATTCGGCGCACGCCCTCTCACTTGATTCGATTTCTTCTTCGATTTCGAAGACCGACCGTCCTGGCAGTGGTACAGGGATCTGCTGTGCAGTGGTACCACCTTCTTTTTTATTAGAGGGGAAAAAGGGGTCAAGCTCTTTGGCACCAAACAGACGCAGCACGGAGTTAAGCATGACTCTGACGCCCTCCGCGAGGGCTTTGATCAGAGTGAGCTCACTAGTGACAGACTCAGCCTCTGATTGCGATTGCTTTTCTTCGCGCTCGATCTGCCATGCAATTTCTTGGAGATTTTTGGCAAGTGTGTTTGCAGCCTCAGGTTCAGGCTTGTCGACGAGTTCCAGGACTCGCGCCTGCACCTCAAGCAGTTGCCGGCGCAACGCTTCCGGCTGAGAAGCAGCCGGGGTGGCGGTGGAATACATTATTTTAATGTGGGAATAATTCGTTTCGGCAGGTTTTTGGGCAAAATCAGCCTGCTCGGAATTATTTTCAATGTAATTTAATGTAGGTTTAATTTTTTGCTCCTTGATTTTGTTGGTCATGGCTGCGGCTGCCGACGCGGCAAGCACATGTTCACGGCGCGCTTGTCGCGCCTCCAAGATTTTCGATTTCTCGGCTGTGGTCAGCTTTCTGTTTTTCTTACCGCCCAATTTCTGCTCTGGCTGAAGGTCAATGCCGCGGTCCTTGTAGCTGCGATGGTCCACCCTCGCATCCATCCCTGCCTCCTGCAGGGCCTTGTTGCAATGAGCCGCCCAACTGGCACGGAATGCCATCAGGCGTTCCTTGGTGCCCATTGAATCTTTTTTGCAGCCACCTGAAGCAGGATTTTTTTGATTGAACCGCTTGAAAAATTGATCCGGCGAGCGCTCTATTCCATCGAGCGTGCGCTCGGAAATTTGGATGTGCACATGTTCACCTGGGAGGCCATCACTTTGAATTTTTTGGTGAATGGCATCAGAAAATGGATGCGAAGAGAAATGTTCGAGGATGAATCCTTCGACCAATTTTGTCTGCTGGTCGAGAGTCAAGCCGCGCGGCAGACTGCCTTCAAATTCCCTGAATTGTGTGCCGTTTGCTCTTTCAAATTCTTGGCTTGCTTGCCAGAATTTCAGCGGATCGCCCTCTGCCCATGCGGGCAGATTTCCGCCGCTCACATGCAGCAAAACCTCACCACCACCAACATGCTTTCTGTTTCTACGCTCATTCAGATCTGAGTACTTGCCCAGGCGGGCGATGTACTGAAATTTGATGGGAGCATCGATATGCCCTTCGTCGCGGCGCTTGCCGACGTTCACAGAAAAATGATAGTGATCGCCTGTCATTTTTTTCTACACAGAATCACGCGTGGAGATGCCCACATTCGTCTGTGCAAACAGCGAATGTGCAAACAGCGAATGCGCGCTTAGTAGTTTCCCCCTCCGGGAGAAACTGCGCGTCCCTGCGGGCAACACATCCACGTGAGACATGGATGTCACAAAAAATGGAGATGCATCACTACTGTGATGGCGCATGGTTCACCCCAAGCAGCTCATCGACCGCAGCCATATCGACGCCTTTGACTTCTTTGGCTTTGAGGCGAAGGGCGTTGCGCATAGCCTCATTCTCTTTGGCCATCTGCAACGCCGCCAACCCACAACAAATTTTCGCGTGGGTTTCTTTTTTTCGTCTTTGCTCTCCCTGCACGCGGAATACATCGCGCGCGGCCCGCTCAGCTCGTCGCGCACGCCAAGCGGTTTTTTCTGCGGCCGCGAGAATCTGGAAGGTCTTTTTTTCCTGACCAGTCAGCTCTGAGCCGGCGCGAATTTTTTCTGAGAGTTGGATTAGTAAAATCTGCTGATCGGTTTTTGTTTTAATGTCCTTCAAAAAATCGACCCGCTGTTCCAGTGAAAATTTTTCCATGCTTTAATCTCCTATTGGTTTTTGGATGCCACGCGCAGCGCCTGTTCGCACATCCTCAGTGGAAGTTTCGAATAGTCGAGGCTTGCAAAGTCGAGTTCGTGCGGCGGCGCCGCGGCCAACGCCGCTTGCTTTGCGTCTGATGCTGCGCGACGCGCTGCTGTGTCGCGCTCGCGCTGTTGCCGCTCGATTTCGCGCGAGACCAACCCTGGCACCGGCTCTTTGCCGGACGCGCGGAGAACTGTTACGGCAGTTGAAATTGCAGTGGCGTCATGTGTTTGTTCAAGTCTCTCAGCCTCCTGCTCATCTGCTAGAAGCCAAACCACCACTCCCGACGCTCGAACCACTCGCCTTTTCTTTTTCGCGAACACAGCAGCAGAAGGTGTGCACTCGGGTGCGAGTGCTGCTGCTTTTTCTTTTTCTTTTTCTTTTTTCATATAGGGGACTCCTGATTTCAGGACTGGTTGCAGTTGTCCCGGTGGCTCCTGCGGACAGGAGTCACCGGGACTCCTGAAATCAGGAGTCCCGGAAATGATTTTGTTGAGGGCGTCAGGGTTGATGGAATATTGAATGCGTGTGACAAGATTTCTTGCACCTGCTGTTGTTGTTTTATGCAGATTGATGGCACCCACTGCGACGAGCGTGCGTAGCGCATGGTCGACCTGATCACGCCCGACGATGTATTCGAGTTCAGCCACAACCCGCTGCCTACTTGCCGCCGGCTGGTTTGCGTTTTCATGCGCTCTGTCCAGAAAATCCAGGAGACCGATCACAGCTGCGCCGGCAACCCCAAACTCGCGCACAGCCCAGGCGTGCAACGCGATGAAGCGGGACCCTGGCTGGTGTTGAATTCTGCTGACCCTGCTCACTCCACACCACCTGCCGCACGACGCGCGACGCGTTCCGCATTGGTGGGGCGCCCTTTTTTTCTGGTCGGGGGCTGGGTCGATAGTCGGTCAAGATGCTCCGCTATGGTGTGTGCCAAAATGAAGAGGCGACCGTTTTCCTCAACCACATCAATCTTAAGTTTGCCCTCAGATTTTTGATTCCGCATGGTTCCAGCCTCCCAGCCCAGCAGCCTCGCTGCTCGCTTGAGGGGAACCTTAATGACGCCTTGTGTGGCATGAAGGACAACATCAAGAGTTGTCCAGAATTTAAGTTTTTCCATGTTTTTCCCCGCTGCATTTTTTTAGCAGCACAGATTTACGATGCGCACCAGCTGGCTGGCACGCGCCAAAAAATCAGAGGGGAAAAAGGCGGGGAGGCGGGGTGGAAGGTTGCCAGAAAATACTTGGCGGGGTGGAATTTTTATGCAAAATTTCTGGTTTCAGAAAACCAAAAGTGCGGCGCAATTTTCTGATGATTTTCTCATTGACATAAATCAAGCCCATGCCAATAAAGAGGAAGAAAAAGAAAAAACAAGACAGTAGCAGACCAACAACCGCTGCTGGCACATGAACATCGAGCGCCTTGCAACTCACCAAAACCAAAAACAACACAAAAATAAACCCGAGCGCGCACCAAAACGCCTGCAGCGCAGCAGCTCGGTTATGCTCGATTTTTATGTTGGTGACCATGCGATTAGGTTAGCACTCTAGACACAACCAGGCAACCCAATCGTTATCATTTATTGTCACTAATTACCAGCACAAGTCCAGTGGTAGGCTTCTGGTCAATTCTGGTCAACTATTTTTGACCACGACGGTATAATTCGTTATACCGTGTCGTAATCAATTTCTCGGAGAGCCTTGATTTTATTGGTGCCGGGAGAGGGAATCGAACCCTCACGATATCTCTACCACTGGATTTTGAGTCCAGCGCGTCTACCAGTTCCGCCATCCCGGCTTGTGGGACAAACGCTCGGTGATGACAAAAGCGTTAAAATCGCGAAGGCGCGCATTATTGCTGATTCTGGCTTTTCGATCAACCCGGTGTCCCGGGTGAATTCTCCAGTCGTCACATTCCGATGGTCATCGCTTGATGACGCGGCGCGTATTTGCTTTCAGTTTCCAGAACATCATGTCCATTGCACACGAAGTCAAACGGCGGCGCACGTTCGCCATCATCTCCCACCCGGATGCGGGTAAAACCACGCTGACGGAAAAGCTGCTGCTATTCGCGGGCGCGATTCACGTCGCGGGCAGCGTGAAGGCGCGCAAGGCATCGCGGCATGCGACGTCGGACTGGATGGAGATCGAGAAACAGCGCGGCATTTCGGTGGCGAGCTCGGTGATGCAGATGGAGTATCGCGATCATGTGATCAACCTGCTCGACACGCCCGGCCACCAGGACTTTTCGGAAGACACCTATCGCGTGCTGACCGCCGTGGATGCGGCGCTGATGGTGATCGACGGCGTGAACGGTGTGGAGCCGCAGACGATTCGCCTGCTGGAGGTGTGCCGCGCGCGCAATACGCCGATCATCACTTTCATCAACAAGATGGACCGCGAGACGCAAAGCCCGCTGGATTTGATCGACGGCATCGAAAAGCAACTCAACATGCCGTGCGTGCCGTTCACCTGGCCGATCGGCATGGGCAAGCGTTTTCACGGTGTGTTCGACATCCGCAACGATTGCATGCGCGTATTCCGCCCCGGCGAGGATCGTGTCGGCAAAAGTGACGAGGAAACCATCACAGGTATTAACAATCCAGAATGCGTACAACGCTTCGGCAGCGAGTTTACTGACGCGCAAGGCGAGATCGAGCTGATCGAAGGCGCATCGCAAACCTTCGACCATCAGGCCTTTCTCGACGGCAAACAGACGCCGGTATTTTTCGGCTCGGCGATCAACAACTTCGGTGTGCAGGAAGTGCTGGAGGCATTGATCGCGCTGGCGCCGCCGCCGCATTCGAAACCGGCAATGCAACGCAACGTCACACCGGACGAACCAAAGTTCTCTGGCGTGGTGTTCAAGATTCAGGCCAACATGGACCCGGCGCACCGCGACCGCGTCGCCTTCATCCGCATCTGCTCCGGAAAATTTACGCGCGGCATGGCGCTGAAGATCTGCCGCAACAACAAGGAGATTCGCACCAACAGTGTGGTCTCGTTCCTGTCGCAACGGCGCGAATTGCTGGAAGACGGCTATCCCGGCGACATCATCGGCCTGCCCAATCACGGCCTGTTGCAATTGGGCGATACGCTGACCGAAGGCGAACAACTGCAATTCACCGGCCTGCCCTTCTTTGCGCCGGAACTGTTTCAAGTGATCGAACTGGCCGACCCGCTGCGCGCCAAGCAATTGCGCACCGGCCTGCAACAGCTGGGCGAGGAAGGCGCGATTCAGGTATTCCGCCCCGAGATCGGCGGCAGCCTGCTGCTGGGCGCCATCGGCGTGCTGCAATTCGAAGTCGTCATGCATCGTCTGAAAGGCGAATACGGCGTCGACGCGCGCATGATGCCGAGCAAATACAAGCTCGCGCGCTGGATCACTGCCGACGATCCAAAGGAGCTGAAAAAATTCATCGAACAGAACGCGCATCGCATTGCCTATGATGTGGTCGATGCACCGACCTTCCTCGCCGGTTACGAAGGCGAATTGCGCGCGGTGGAAAAGCTCTCGCCCGGAATTCATTTCCATGCGCTGCGGGAACATGCGGGGCTGGTGTTTCAAAAGAAAATGGACAGCTAATGAATCCCCTCCCCTTCAAGGGGAGGGCTAGGGTGGGGATGGGTTTCAGATTGCGCGATGCCCCCCATCCCCCTCCTAACCTCCCCCTTGAAGAGGGAGGAACATACCGATGATTTAACGCACGACCAATGAAACTCTCCGACTTCGATTTCGATCTGCCACCGGAACTGATCGCGCAGCACCCCCTGCCGGATCGCGCGGCCAGCCGTCTGCTGCATGTCGAACCTGATGCGCTGACGGATCGCAGTTTCCGCGACATCGTGCAATTGCTGCACCCCGGCGATGTGCTGGTGTTCAACGATACGCGCGTGATCAATGCACGGTTGTTCGGCAGCAAGGCCAGCGGCGGCAAGGTGGAAGTGCTGATTGAGCGCGTGCTCGATACGCAACATGCGCTAGCGCATATCCGCGCCAGCAAGTCGCCCAAGGCAGGGCAAACGCTGACGCTGGCCGATGCGATTCATGTGCAGGTGCTGGGCCGCCGCGACGATTTGTTCGAGCTGCGTTTTGCCGACAATGTGTATGAACTGCTGGAGCAACACGGCCAGCTGCCGCTGCCGCCCTACATCACCCACACGCCCGACGCCACCGACGCGCAGCGCTATCAAACTGTCTATGCCAAACATGCCGGTGCGGTGGCCGCACCGACCGCCGGACTGCACTTTGACGATGCCTTGCTGGCACAACTCAAAGAGCGTGGCGTCGAACTGGCCCACGTCACGCTGCACGTCGGCGCCGGTACCTTTCAGCCGGTGCGCACGGAAAATATCGCCGAACACCAGATGCATTGCGAGTGGTACCACGTACCGGAAGAAACGGTAAAGTTGATCCAGCGCGCCAAGGCACTCAATCGCAACGTGATCGCCGTCGGCACCACCAGCCTGCGCGCACTGGAGTCCGCCTCGCAAAGCGGCATGCTCGAAGCCGGCAGCGCCGAAACGCAAATCTTCATCACCCCCGGTTATGATTTCGTCACCGTCGACCGCTTGATCACCAACTTCCATCTACCCAAATCCACCCTGATGATGCTGGTCGCCGCCTTCGCCGGGCTGGAACGCATCCGCGCCGCTTATGCGCACGCGATCGAACAACGCTATAGATTTTTCAGTTACGGCGATGCCATGCTGCTGGAGAAAAAATGAAATTCGAATTATTGAAAACCGACGGCGCAGCACGGCGCGGACAACTGACGCTGAACCACGGCGTGGTGCAAACGCCGATCTTCATGCCGGTGGGCACTTACGGCACGGTGAAGGCCATGGCGCCGAACGAGCTGACCGAGATGGGCGCGCAGATCGTGCTAGGCAACACCTTTCATCTGTGGTTGCGGCCGGGGCTGGAGGTGGTTGGCGCGCATGGCGGGCTGCATCGTTTCATGGGCTGGGAACAGCCCATCCTGACCGACTCCGGCGGCTTTCAGGTATTCAGCCTGGGCGATCTGCGCAAGATCACCGAGGAAGGGGTGCGCTTTCAATCGCCGGTGAACGGCGACAAAATGTTTTTGACGCCGGAAGAATCGATGCGGATTCAAACGGTGCTCAATTCCGACATCGTAATGATCTTCGATGAGTGCACGCCCTACCCTGCCGACGAACAAAAAGCCGCCGATTCGATGCGGCTGTCGCTGCGCTGGGCAAAACGTTCGCGCGATGAATTCGATGCACAGAAAAACCCCAATGCCCTGTTCGGCATCGTGCAGGGCGGTATGCATGAAACCTTGCGCGACGAATCGCTGGCGGGGCTGCAAGAGATTGGTTTCGACGGCTATGCCATCGGCGGACTATCGGTCGGCGAGCCGAAGGAAGACATGCGCCGCATCCTCGCGCACACCGCGCCGCGCCTGCCGCAAGACAAGCCGCGTTACCTGATGGGCGTGGGCACACCGGAAGATCTGGTCGCCAGCGTCGCCGCCGGCATCGACATGTTCGACTGCGTAATGCCCACGCGCAATGCGCGCAACGGCTGGCTCTTCACACGCTTTGGCGATCTGCGCATCCGCAACGCCAAGTACAAGATGGACCTGCGCCCGCTCGATGAAACCTGCGCCTGCTACACCTGCCGCAATTTCACCCGTGCCTATCTGTATCACCTGGACAAGGTCAACGAAATTCTCGGTGCGCGGCTGAACAGCATTCACAACTTACATTACTACCAGCAGATCATGCGTGAGATGCGCGAAGCGATTGCGGCAGAAAAATTTGCCGCCTTCCAGCAACAGTTCGCGGGTGAACGCGCTCGCGGCGTCGATTAACCAGCGACTTAACCAACGACTAGGCGCTGGTTTTATAGCGCCTAGTCGGCTGGCTATGCAGAGCATTGGCACAGGTTTTATCGTGCCTAGCCGATTGGTTATGCAACGCATTAATCTATACTCTCAGGCACTGTCCATCACGGGCCTGAGACCATGAATCTGCCACTGTCTTTCCTCCTCAAGAAAATTCTCTCGGCACTGTTGCTGCCGCCGTTTCTGCCCTGGCTGCTGGTGATCGTCGGCCTCCTGTTCCTTCGTTGGCGGCCGTGGCTGGGGCGCTGTTTGACCGCGCTCGGCATCGTGCTCGGCATTGCGCTATCGCTGCCGCTGGTGGTGGGGCCGATGACGGCGCCGCTGGAAAAATTTGTGGTGCCAGACCACGCCACGCTGGCATCGGCGCAAGCCATCGTGATTCTCGGCGGTGGCATGACGCCCAATGCGCCCGAGTACGGCGGCGCCACGGTGGGTTATCGCACGCTGGAGCGGGTACGCTATGGCGCGCGGCTGGCGCGCGAATTGAAGTTGCCGGTACTGGTCACCGGCGGCGCGCCGCAAAAACACGAAGCCGAAGCCGATGTGATGGCCGCCACTTTGAAAGACGACTACGGCATCGCGCCGCGCTGGGTGGAAAACGAATCGCTCGACACCAGACAAAACGCGCGCTACTCCCACGTACTGTTGCGCAAGGCGGGCATCCACCGCATCGTGCTGGTCACACATGCCGCACACATGCGCCGCGCCGTGAACGAATTTGAGGCTACCGGACTGGAGGTCATTCCAGCGCCCACCGCTTTCTTCACCGGCAGCGATGAAAAGGAACTGACGCTGGGCACCTTTCTACCCAGCGCCACCACCAGTTATGTCGGCTGGTATGCCCTGCACGAATGGCTGGGCTTGCTGGCGCAACGATTGATCGAGCCTTGATTCACATGCCTCCATACATGCGGCGTTGGCTTGCTGTCATCTTGCTGAGTAGCGGTGCACTGATCATCGCCGGGATGGTGTTGATCGAGACCGTGCATATCGCGCCGCGTCTGGCCGCTCATTATCTGACGGAACGTCAATACCGCTCGGTCTGGCTGGCGCGCGCAGGCTACACCTTGCTGGCACTGGATCGCGGCGCTCCGCCCACGACGGTGCAATACCCCGATTGGATTGCACGCTGGCAGACAGCGCATCAGCCTTCGCCCGCCCAACCGGGGCAACGCCACATCAGCGTGAATACCGCTGAACAAGCACGCGCCGCACTGGCTGCCGCCGAAGCCGGTGACATCATTGAATTTCAACCTGGCCACTATCGTTTTGACGGCAGCAACATTCCAGCCTCGTCGGCGGGACGCGAGGACGCGCCCATCATCGTGCGTGCGGCGCAGCCGGGCACCGTCGAGCTGGAGTTGGCAACGGAAGAAGGATTCTGGGTGCAGGGACCGTACTGGCAATTTGAAAATCTGACCGTGCGCGGTATCTGCAAAGAGGATCACGATTGCGAACATGCCTTCCATGTCGTCGGCGGTGCGCATCATTTTGTCGCGCGCAACAACACGTTGATCGACTTCAATGCGCATTTCAAGATCAACGGCGCACAGGGACAATTTCCCGATCACGGCCGCATTGAAGGCAACCGTTTGAGCAACGAACATCCGCGCCGCACCGACCGTTCCGTCACGCTGATCGATCTGGTGGCCGCGAGCGATTGGGTGATCGAAAAAAATCTGATCGCCGATTTCGTCAAGCAGCGCGGCGACCATACCAGCTATGGCGTGTTTGCCAAAGGCGGCGGCGCGCGCAACCAGATTCGCAGCAACGTGATTTTGTGCACGGTCCTGCTGCGCAACCCGGCCTTCAGTCAGGACTCACGCCAGGTGGGCGCATCCCTGGGCGGCGGCGGCAGCTCTGCCAATGCCTGTCGCGACAAGAAGTGTGTCGTCGAACAAGAAGATGGTGTGATCAGCAATAACCTCATTGCCGGCTGTTCCGACGAGGGTATTTACCTGAACCGCGCCGCGCGCAGCGCCGTGCACCACAACACGCTGCTCGACACGGCGGGCGTCTCGCTGCGCTATGCCGTCACCAGCGCCGACATGCGCGGCAACCTGATCGACGGCCCGCTGCGCCTGCGCGACGGCGCTGTGCTGCACGATGCCGACAACCGCAGCAACTGGGTCACCGGCCAATACCTCGGCCTGCATCGCGTGCGCGATCTGTTTGCCGATGCGGCCCAGCTCGACCTGCGCTGGCGTGGCGCACCGCCACGCCAAGCGGCAGCCAGCACAGATGAAGCCATCGATCTGTGCGGCCAGCCACGTCCGGCCCAGCCCGCATATGGCGCCTTCGAGGATTTTGCTGCCTGTAACAAGCAATAAGCCACGAACGCCGCGCCAGCACAGCCTCCCCAGTCAATCTGACTGACTCCCGCAGGACTCAATCCGGCAGGGGGCCGATGCTATACTTGCACGCTTTGCAACGCCCTGAATCTGGAGACTTTCATCGTGTTTATTTCCAATGCCTACGCCCAGGCTGCCGCCCCTGCCGGTGGTGAATTGTTTGGCAGCATGTTGCCGCTGCTGTTGATGTTTGTGGTGCTGTATTTCCTGATGATCCGCCCGCAAATGAAAAAGGCGAAAGAACATCGCGCCATGCTTGAAGGTATTCAACAAGGCGACGAAGTGGTGACTGCGAGCGGCCTGGTGGGCAAAATCGTCAAAGTCGGTGAAGCCTACATCACGCTGGAAATCGCCCAAGCTGGTGGCAACGCCATCGAGATCGCTGTGCAAAAAGGCTCCGTGCAAACGCTGCTACCCAAGGGCACGATCAAATCAATTTAAAACCAGTCGGCAGTCGAATTAAATGGGGTCAGACTCCATTTAATTTTCGCCTCGCTGGCACAACCTCACTGGAAGCAAAATTAAATGGAGTCTGACCCCATTTAATTCCGACTGAAACCATGAACCGCTACCCTCTCTGGAAATACCTCCTCATCGTTTTCGCCCTGGTGTTCGGGCTGCTTTACACGGCTCCCAACTTCCTTGGCGATGCGCCTGCGGTGCAGGTGTCCAGCGCGAAGAATACGGTCAAGGTGGATACGACTTTGCTGACACGCGTCGAACAAACTCTGCAGCAAGAAAAAATTGCTTATGAGCAGGCGCAGCTGGATACCGGCAAAAACGTTTCGGTGCGCGTGCGCTTTGCCGATGGCGATGCGCAACTCAAGGCGCGCGATACGCTGAATAAATCGCTCAATGGCGATGCCGCCAGTGGTGAAGGCGATTACGTGGTGGCGCTCAACCTGCTGCCCAAGGTGCCGCGCTGGATGCAGATCCTGCACGCGCTGCCGATGAATCTGGGGCTGGATCTGCGCGGCGGGATTCACTTCCTGATGCAAGTGGACATGGCCGAAGCGGTCAACAAGCGTATCGAGAGCACACTGTCGAGCCTGCGCACCGATTTGCGCGCAGAGAAGATTCGCTACGCCAGCCTGCGCCGTGAGGGTGCGTCGATTGTGCTGGAATTCACTCAGGACAGCGAACTGGATCACGCGCGCCTGCTGCTCGGCGATCGCTACCGCGAACTGGCGGCCACGCCGGCCGCCGACAATCCCCTGCACCTGACACTCAAGCTGAGCCCGCAAGCGGTCAAGGAAACCCAGGAATTTGCGCTCGAACAAAACCGCGTCACGCTGGAAAAGCGCGTCAACCAACTCGGCGTTTCGGAACCCGTGGTGCAGCGTCAAGGCGCCGACCGTATCGTGGTGCAACTGCCGGGTGTGCAGGATGTCGCCGAAGCGCAGCGTCTGCTCGGCCGCACCGCCACGCTGGAAGTGCGTGCCGTGGACGAAACCGCCGCGGTCAGCGGCCCGGCGCCGGGCAGTGTCGAATACACCGAACGTCTTGGAGACGGCAGCGTCGGCAAGATCTGGTTGAAGGGCGATGTCGTGATCGCCGGCCCACATTTCGAAAAAGCCGAAGCCACCATCGACAGCAATCAGCAACAAGCCGTGGCCGTGCGCCTGAACAATGAAGGCGGCCGCATCATGGGTGCCTACACACGCGAAAACGTGAAGAAACGCATGGCGATTGTGCTGGTGGAAAAAGGCAAGGGCGAAGTGATCTCGGCCGCCACCATTCAAGGCGAATTCAGCAACCGCTTCCAGATTACCGGCCGCTTCAGCCCGCAAGAAACGCATGACCTGGCGATTCTCATCAGCTCCGGCGCGATTGCCGCGCCGATGGAAATCATCGAGATTCGCGCCGTCGGCCCCAGCCTCGGTGCGGAAAACATTCGCCAAGGCATCACATCGACGTTGTGGGGCTTTACCGCGATTGTCATTTTCATGATCGCCTACTACGTGATGTTTGGCGCGTTCTCGGCGATTGCGCTGTCAATGAACATGCTGCTCTTGCTGGCGCTGCTCTCGCTGCTGCCGACCACGCTGACGCTGCCCGGCATCGCCGCGCTGGCATTGGCGCTGGGTATGGCGATCGACTCCAACGTTCTGATCAACGAGCGCATCCGTGAAGAACTGCGCAACGGCGCCACGCCACAAGCCGCGATCACGGCCGGTTACGACCGCGCCTGGGCGACGATTCTCGACTCCAACGTCACTACGCTGGTGGCCGGTCTGGCGCTGCTGATTTTCGGTTCCGGCCCGGTGCGCGGCTTTGCCGTGGTGCACTGTCTGGGCATCGCCACTTCGATGTTCTCCGCCGTTTTCGTTTCACGCGGCCTGGTCAACTTCTGGTATGGCCGTCAGAAAAAACTGACGGCTGTTTCGATCGGCCGCGTCTGGAAAGCCGACCCAACCGCCATCGTCAAACGCTAACTCACGATCCGACCGTCACCGCCGACAGGAAACAGAAATGGAATTCTTCAGAATCAAAAACGACATCCCCTTCATGCGTCATGCATTGAAGTTCAATATTTTTTCGCTGCTGACCTTCCTCGCTGCGATCTTCTTCCTGATTCACAGCGGCCTGAATCTGTCGGTGGAATTCACCGGTGGCGTCAACGTGGTGGCGCACTACAGCGGCCCGGTCAATGTGGACGCCGTGCGCGCCAAGCTTCAGGAACAAGGCATCAAGGATCCGCAGACGCAGAAATTCGGCAACTCGCAGGATGTCCTGATACGCTTCTCGCTCAAGGAGCTGGAACTGCCCAGCCTGGCGACCGGCGGCAAGATCGATACCGAAAAACTGACGGCCAACGTGCTGCAAGCCGGCGGCGCGGACGCCAGTATCCAGAACGTTGAATTCGTCGGCCCGCAGATCGGCGCGGAATTGCTGAACGATGGCTTGCTCGCGCTGTTGTTCGTCGTCATGTTCATCATGGCCTACCTGGCCCTGCGCTTCGAATGGAAATTCGCCGTCGCCGCCATCGTCGCCAACCTGCACGACGTCGTCATCATTCTGGGCTTCTTCGCCTTTTTCCACTGGGAATTTTCGCTGCCGGTGCTGGCCGCCGTGCTTGCCGTGCTCGGCTACTCGGTCAACGAATCGGTGGTGATCGCCGACCGGATTCGCGAAAACTTCAAGAAAATGCGCAAGGCGGAAGTCGAGCATGTAATCGACAACGCCATTACCAGCACCATTTCGCGCACCATCATCACCCACGGCACCACCCAGACGATGGTGCTGTTCATGCTGATCTTCGGCGGCCCCACGCTGCATGGCTTTGCGCTGGCATTGACGATCGGCATCTGCTTCGGTATCTATTCGTCGGTACTGGTGATGGCACCGATTACCAAATGGCTGGGCATCTCGCGCGAAGACCTGGTGCAGCCGGTCAAGAAAGAACAGAAGGAAGAAACCTACACGCTGTAAGGCGGGCCGCCCGGCTCTGGCTGGGCTGGGGGAAACAAAGGAAGCTCTTCCGCACCGCATCATTCCGGCCGCAGCACCCGCTGCCCGCAAAATTTTTCTTTACATGTTCTCAGCGCTCCGTACAATCACTCCCCACGTGAACACTGAGCAAGAAAAGAAGAACGAAAGAAAAACGGCCGATGGAACTGGACATCTCAACCAAAGAACATGCGCAATACCTGCGCATGATCCCCCCCGGTGCCACCGAGGGCTATCTGGTGCAATACTTTGGCGGCGTTGAAGGCCGCTCGCTGCTGGTCAGCGCCCCGCAGGAAAATGGCGCGCCGATCGAAATTCATCCCGGACAACTGTTCGCCTTCAAGGGCTTCTTCGGCCAATCGATTTACCGCTTCACCGCCCGCGTGCTGGAAGTGTGCGAACGCCCCTACCCCTACCTGCACATCGAATGGCCCGACCCCACACGCGTCGAAGCCACCGTCGTGCGCGCCCACCGCCGCATCACCCTCGATCAACCCTGTTCGGTGATCTACACCGGCGTCCACGGCCACGAACAGAAAATCAGCGCGCACCTGTCCAACCTCTCCTGCGGCGGCGCCGAAATCGGCTTGATGGACGCCCTGCCCGAAGCGCTCAACCTCCTGCGCCTCTCCTTCCGCGTCACGCTCACCGAAGAACGCTACCAGATCGAACTCAACGCCAGAATCGTCGGCGAACGCCACGTCGACCCCAACCAGTTCCACCTCTACCGCTACGGCCTCTGCTTCGAACAAGCCCCCCGCGAAACCCATCTGCTGCTCTACGCCTTCGTTCAAGACCAACAACTCGCCGCGCTGGAAATGCCACCGTTCACGCGCAAGTAGCGAAGTGCGAATGAAAAACGTGGTCTGTCCCCAATTATTCTTGCTACCAGTTTGACCAAAAGAATTCCTCCAAATGCGGTTCAAGATCAATATCTTTCAATTGACCATTCTTCTTTCTTTCATCAATCCAAAGAAATACTTCAAGAGGCCTATGCGTTTTAGCATAGGCTTCAAATTCGGCCGCCAAAGCCTCAAATTGAGAAGAGATGGTTTTTTGGAAAATTTCGTAAAAATAACTATTGGGCTTCATTTCAAATTGAAAGAATTTTTAAGAATCAATAATAGGGGACAGACCACGTTTTCCTCCGCCTGTTGAGCATCCCATCCCCTCGCAAAGCATCAAACGCATCGGTCTGCGCGTGTCTGTGCGGGCCCTATATTTTTCTGGCCAGAACTTCTGCCTTGCCGACGTAGTTGGCAGGCGTCATCGCCAGCAATTCTTTTTTTGCGGCGTCGGGAATCGCGAGCGTGGCGATGAAAGTTTGCAGGGCTTCGCGGGTGATGCCTTTGCCGCGGGTGAGTTCTTTGAGTTGTTCGTAGGGGTTGGGGACGCCGTAGCGGCGCATGACGGTTTGCACGGGTTCGGCGAGGACTTCCCAGCAGTTATCGAGGTCTTCGGCGAGGCGCGTGGGATTGACTTCGAGTTTGTTCAAGCCGCGCAGGCAGGAGTCGTAGGCCAGCAGGCTGTAACCGAGGGCGACGCCCATGTTGCGCAGGACGGTGGAGTCGGTGAGGTCGCGTTGCCAGCGCGAGACCGGTAGTTTTTCGGCGAGGTGTTTGAGCAGGGCGTTGGCGAGGCCGAGGTTGCCTTCGGAGTTTTCAAAGTCGATCGGGTTGACTTTGTGCGGCATGGTGCTGGAGCCGATCTCGCCCGCTTTCAATTTCTGCTTGAAGTAACCGACCGAGATGTAGCCCCAGAGGTCGCGGTTCAGGTCGATCAAAATCGTGTTGCTGCGCGCGATGGCGTCGAACAGTTCGGCCATGTAGTCGTGCGGTTCGATCTGGATGGTGTAGGGGTTGAAGGTGAGGCCCAATCCTTCGACCACGCTGCGCGAAAAATTTTCCCAATCGAAGTGCGGATAGGCGGACAGGTGGGCGTTGTAGTTGCCGACCGCGCCATTCATCTTGCCGAGAATTTCCACCGCAGCGATGCGGCTGCGCGCGCGTTGTAGGCGCTGCACGACGTTGGCAATTTCCTTGCCCAGCGTGGTCGGGCTGGCGGGTTGTCCGTGGGTGCGCGAGAGCATGGGCAGGGCGGCGTGTTCATGTGCGAGATCGCGCAGGCGGTCAATCAGACGATCGAGCGCGGGCAGCACCACGGTGTCGCGTGCGTGGCGCAGCATCAGTCCGTGCGCGGTATTGTTGATGTCTTCGGAGGTGCAGGCGAAGTGGATGAACTCGCTGGCGGCGGTCAGATCGGACAGATCGGCAACGTTTTCCTTGAGCCAGTATTCGACCGCTTTCACATCGTGATTGGTGGTCGCTTCGATGTCCTTGATGCGCTGCGCATCCTTGGCGGAGAAGTTGTTCACCAATTGCTGCAGGCGATTTTGCGCGGCGGTGGAGAAGGGTTTGATTTCTGCAAAACCGGCTTGCGAAAGCGCGATCAGCCAGGCCACTTCCACTTGAACACGAAATCGCAACAGCGCCGCTTCGGACATGAGCGGACGCAGCGCCGCGGTTTTGCCGGCATAGCGGCCGTCGAGCGGCGACAGTGCGGTGAGGGAGGAAAAGTCGGACAAGTCGTTGGACATGGAGTTAGACGCGGCGTTGGACATTACGGCTCCTGAAATCAAGCCGTAATTTTACACCCCCGCTGTGCTTGCACATCCGCCGCAAAAGCTGCGTTGCAAAAACCAAAATATGCCCACACAACAGGCTTCTTGACGCGACAGTCGAATGCTATACTGCACCGCAATATATTAAAAGATTAGGGAAAACCATGAAGCTGATCGGCTCGTTGACCAGCCCCTACGTGCGCAAGGCGCGCGTGGTGATGGCGGAAAAGAAAATCGATTATCAATTTGTCCTGGAAAACGCCTGGGCCGACGAAAGCACACTGCAAGAGATCAATCCGCTGGGCAAAGTGCCCGTCCTGGTGATGGATGAGCGCGAAGCGATTTTCGATTCGCGTGTGATCGTGGAATATCTCGACACCGTAACGCCAGTCGGCAAGCTGATTCCCGCCAGCGGCAAGGCGCGGCTGGAAGTGAAATGCTGGGAAGCGCTGGCCGATGGGGTGATGGACGCCGCCGCGCTGATCTTCATTGAAAACAACCGCCGCGAACCGCGCCACCGCAGTTCGCAATGGATTGCACGTCAGATGCAAAAAATCGATGCCGGTCTGGCGGCCATGGCCAAGGGCTTGGGCGAAAACCCTTTCTGCACCGGCATCAATTTCACCTTGGCCGATGTGGCGGTCGGTTGTGCGCTCGGTTATCTCGATCTGCGTTTCGCCGACAAACTCTGGCGCGATGAATACCCCAACCTCGCCAAGCTGGCGGATAAATTGTTCGCGCGCCCGTCGTTCGTCAACACCGCGCCGCCGCAGAGCTGACAAAATTAAGTGGGTCAAATTAAATGGGGTCAGACTCCATTTAATTTGACCCACTTAATTCCCGTCACGGCATAATAGCGCCAGAACAATTCCGAACCACCTATCGACGGGCAAGACGTGGAGTCCAAGGAATCGAAAGCGCCGTTTCTGGAAATCAAGGGTGTGCACAAGCGTTATCGCCTGGGCGGTGAGGATGTGCATGCGCTCGATGACATCAGCCTGTCGGTGGGCGAAGGGGTGTTCATGGCGATTGCCGGGCCGTCGGGCAGCGGCAAATCGACCTTGCTGAATATGATCGGCTTGATCGATACGCCGTCGGAAGGTACGATCTGCATCGACGGCCATGATGTGACCAATGGCACGCCAGACAGTCTGGCCGAATTGCGCGCACGCATGATTGGTTTCATTTTCCAGACCTTCAATCTGCTGCCGGTGTTGACCGCGTATGAAAACGTGGAATATCCGCTGTTGCAGTTTGACGATATTGACGCTGAACGCCGCGACCGCCGCATCCGCGCTGCGCTCGATATCGTCGGCCTGACGCCGCATTTGAACCACCGCCCCGATCAGTTGTCGGGCGGACAGCGGCAGCGGGTGGCGATTGCGCGCGCGCTGGTGACCAAGCCACGCATTGTGCTGGCCGACGAGCCGACCGCCAACCTGGATCACAAGACGGGAACGGAAATTCTGACGTTGATGAAATCGCTCAACCGCCAGTTCGGTACAACGTTTATTTTTTCCACCCACGATAAACGCGTGATGAGCGCGGCCGATCGCATCGTGCGCATCGAAGACGGCAAGATCAATCTGATGGGCATCCGCGAAAACAAGCAATGGAAATTCGTTAGTACCGGCAAGGCCGGCAAGCCGACGGTAGTGACCTAAGAAAATAATCACGAGAAACACGAGGAGGCAGCATGAAAGACTGGACGAGACATTCAAACCGCACGACGGCATGGCTTCTGGGCAGCGCCATGATTGCGTTCTGTGCGAGCGCGCAGGCACAGAGCCTCAAGTACGGTGGCGTGCTGCAAGCGGAAGTCAAACGCATCATCGATGAACCGGACCGCTGGTCAACCATGCGTCTGCGTGGCGATGGTTTTGTCAGCGGCGGGTTCGGCGATGACAACAAATTCAAGCTGGCGCTGCGGGCCGATACCGATTACGCCTCGCGTATGAAAAAAGATTATTACCCGCGCCGCCTGGATCAGGAGCAGCGCTTCAACCTCGACGTGCGCGAAGCCTGGGTTGATCTGCCGCACGATGATTTCAGTCTGCGCATCGGCCGCCAATACATCAACTGGGGCGAAGCAATCGGCGTGTTCGTCGCCGATGTGGTGAATGCGCGCGACCTGCGCGAATTTGTCGCCGCCGATCTGGATCAGCTGCGCATCGGCCAGTGGGCGCTGCGCGGTGAGTGGACCGGCGACGACAAGCAAGCCGAGTTGCTGTGGATCCCCTACCCGTCCTACGACAATATCAGCGTGCCCGGCAGCGACTATTATCCGGTACTGCCCAGCATCCCCGGCCTGACGACGGTGATTCAGGACGACCCGGAACGTCCGAGCCATCGCCTGTCAAACAGTAACTGGGGTGTGCGCGGCGGCTTCCTGAAAAATGGCTGGGATGTATCCGGTTTCTATTACAACAGCCTGGATCGGCAAGTCGCGTTTGCGCGCACCATCGGTGTCAGCACGCTGACCTACACACCGCGGGTCGGCACCCGCATCTGGCAAAGCGGCGCGACCGCGACCAAGGATCTGGACTTTGCCGTGTTGAAACTGGAGGGAGTCTACAGCCACGGCCATGAATTTTCCGTCAACCGCGCCAGCGATGACGATGGACTGGTGCAGCAAAACACCTTCGATTGGCTGGCCGGTTTGGATGTGCCCGTCGGCGACGACACCAAGATCAATCTGCAAGTGTTCCAGCGCATTATTCTGAATCGCGATAGTGATTTGTTCGACCGCCAACATCAGAACCTCGCCAGTATTCAACTGACGCAACCCTACGGCAAGTTTGAATTCGTGGCACTGCTGGTGCATGACCTGAACCGGTCAGACTACATGTTCCGTCCCAAGGTGACCTACCGCATCACCAAGGATACGCATCTGATTTTCGGCGCCGATATTTTCAAAGGCCAGCCGACCGGTCTGTTTGGTCAGTATGACAACAAGGATCGCGTCTATCTGACCCTGCGGAACCATTTCTGAAGAACCGTTCCGCCCGCGCGGGCGGAACGTTAACCAGCGACTAAGCGCTCGTCGTTTGAGCGCTTAGTCGATTGTTATGCAGAGCATTAATTGAGCCGCTGCAAATACGACTTGGTGAAGATACGATCCGGCAGATCGCGCATCTGCATGTTGGAGTAATCGAGCACTGACTGCTCGCCTTTTTTCACGGCATCCTTGAGCACGATCCGCGTCGGCCGTATACGGCCCTGCATCTGTTGATAGTTTTCATACCAGGCTGTTTTGAGCAACCGATCCGAGAGCGAATAAAACTCAGCCTTGTACGGATAATTGCTGGCCTTGCGTACCCACAACACGACCTTGGAATAAGTCACCGAGCGATCCGATGCCGTCAGTTCCAGTACATTGCATTCCTGATTGTCGACCGTTTCGGCGCGCAACCATTTGGCCTCATAGTCGCCACTGAAATTGGCGCGTGCGATATCGCCATTGGCCACCTGCCCGGTCAAGCGCTGCGAAAACGACAAGCGAATCGGTTGCGACACATCGGGTAGATACATCCACAGATCACGCCCACGCATCAACAAGCTTTGCCCGCGTTCGGCCGCCGGCTCGGTGACCTGCACAATTGATTTTTCATTACCCTGCGACAGGACATGATAGGTGCGGGCTTCCTGATCTTCTCCCGGACTGCTGCTGGTCACGTGAATATCGACTTCAAACCCGCCTTTAGGAAAGCGCACCTCATCCGCTGCTTCCACCATTTTTTGTGCCGAGACTTCCTCTGCGGCATGGGCCGAGGCAAAAACAATGCCGCATACTGCAATCAACATCGGCAAGCGCATGAAAACGCTGCCCACTGTGGGGGCCAGCGCATTAAAAGCGACACCAGGAATAACAGGGAGATTCATTACTCGTTTCATTACAGGGCATAATGTGCAGGTTATCGGGAACTTACAGTCTATCCTTAATCCAAATCGAAAGGCTGTGCTCAACGCACTAGGTGCCATGTTAGGCATTCCCGTGTCCCCTTTTCTCGCTGCATTCTGAACCCATGAAGTCATCGAATCCGATTCGTCACGGTGTCAAACGACTTTTCCGTCCTCTGCGCAAAGTCTGGGGCCGGTTACTTGGACGCAGAATGTATCACCCCGATTTTCATGCGCCTGCGAAAATCCGTAAAGTTTCTCTGACGCTGTTTCAGGAGGGCGAACTCAACCCCAAAACTCAGCAAACCATTTTCCGCGACGATCAACCACGCTTTCGCACCTTGTCGGTCGGCAATAGCGAAGAGATCAAGAACGTACTGCAGGCAGGCAACGGTTTTCGGGTCCGCATTGCACGCCGCACCGGCACGCCGCGTCAGGCCAGTCAGTTGCTGGAGAAACGTTTTGGCAGTCGCGGTTACAGCATGCCTGCGCAATGGGACGATCCCTCCGTCTTCACATTCATGGAATATCAGGATGGTGAACTGGTCGGCACGGTCGGCGTTCGACTCGATTCACCCACCGGACTAGCCGCTGACAAAACCCATCCCGAGATCATGCGCACACTTCGCGCACATAAATTGCGCCTGTGTGAATATACCCGGCTGGCCGTTGAAGACAGCGCCGATTCAATTACCGCACTGGGCACGCTGTTTCATTCAGCCTATCTGTGGGCCGGTGTCGTACACGACTTCAATTACTGCGTGATTGAAGTGAACCCCCGCCACGCAACGTTCTATCAACGCTTGTTGAAGTTCAAGGCACTGGGCCAGCCGGTGCATAACAGATCTGTGAATGCGCCGGCGGTCTTGCTGGGGATTTCCTTCACCGACATCGAAGCCAGCCTGCGCAAACGGCATGCTTCGTCAACGCAGTCAGGCAGTGCCTTCAGTTATGGTTTCTCGGAGGCAGAAGCCGCGACCATCGTGTTCGAACTAGAGCAGGTCAAGATCGAGCACACCAGCCGAAAATCCGCCGACAGTGACAGTAAGTCATCCATCGGCTAGAAATCCCGACGCAGTGGTGCCGCTCAGATATTCTGCCGCAAGGCGTCGACAATCGGTTTTTTACTCACCTTAAGCGCAGGCCAGACACACGCTACAACAGTAGCGCAGACGCCAATGAGGAACGCCGAACCGAGAATCCCGGGCGTAACACGAATCGCGGCGGTATACCCCTGACTCATGTTCGGTGGAGGTGGCATGTCGATGCCAATCCAGGAAATCAGCACCGCCAGTGCCAAGCCGAGCACGACACCGATCAAGGCGCCTGTAGCACCAAGCAAACAGTTTTCCAGCATCACCAGACGGCTGATATAGTGGCTGCGATTGCCGAGTGCGCGCATCGTGCCAAACTCACCGGTGCGTTCAAAAATACTCATGTTGACCGCATTCGCAACTGACAACATAACCATCACCAGAATCACGATTTGCAATACGGCAAATTGATGGTCGTACATATTGACGGTCTTGGTATAAAAATCATTGAGTTGAATCCAGGTTGAAATTTCCATGGGTTGCGCGCCGTTGCCTGCCAATAGCGCGCGCGTTGCAACAACTGCGCTATCGGTCTGTTCTCGTTGCTGCAACAACACCACCAGCCGCGTCGCCCCGGCCACGGTCAGCACTTCCTGCGCAGCGGGGAGCGGGATGCGCACGATCCGGTCATCATAATCCTTGGCTGCTGACACGAACACGCCACGCACCGTCAATTCGATTGTATTCAGTGCCCCCTCCGGCGTATTGGTGACCAGAGTGACCGGGTCGCCGGATTTAAGCTTCAAACGATCAGCCACACCCTTGCCAAGCAGTACCCCGTGCGGGTCGCCCACGGGCAGCTGGGTTCCTGCGACCATGCGCACATAGCTGCCGAGACGGTTTTCACGCTCCGGTTCGATGCCTTCGACACGCACCGATAGATCAGTCTCACCATTGTTCAACAGTCCGGAAAAATCCAGCCGCGCCATCACATCAACGACATCCGGCACCTGACGTACCCGCGCGGCCAGCAACTCTGGATTTTTGATCAGATATTTTTCCGGCGACTGTGAGCCAAGATGGAAGTAGCCATCGCGCGCGATTTGAAAATGCCCCGTCTGCGAATGAATCAGCGCTTCGGCCAATTGGTGATAGACATCGCGGATAAATCCGCCGGTAAGAATCAAACCCGCCACGCCGAAGGCGATTGCCGCCAGCGTCATGCCTGACCGCACCCACTGCCGCGACAGATTTCGAAATGCCAGAAACAGCATCAGCGTGCCTTTCTCAATGCATCGACGATATCCAGCCGCGATGCACGCCAGGCCGGATAAAAGGATGCCGCCAACGTTGCCAGCCAGGCGATCGCCAATGCGTCGAACATGATTTTCCAATCGACACGAATCGCGCCGACAAAACCACGCGTCATCCCGGGGGGCGGCGGCATCGGAATGCCAATTTTGGAAATGACCCAGGACAGCAGCAAGGCAAACAGGGCGCCAATCACTGCGCCCAGCAACCCCATCGTGCAACCCTCCAGCACAAACTGCCGCTGGATACGGCGGCGATTGGCGCCTAGCGCCATCGAGGTACCGATCTCGGTCGTGCGCTCCATGATGCCAATGCTCAAGGTATTGGAAATCGCCAGCACGATGATGGCGGCAATGATGGCGCGAATCACGTTCACCTGTTTGCTGAACAACGTGACAGTCTTATTGTAGAAATCAGCCTGATCGGTCCAGGGCGAGAGTGCAAATTGATCCGCAGGCAGCAGGCCACGCCAGCGTCCCAGAAACTCCGTTGTCTGGTGCGTCTCTTTCAACATCACCAGCCAGCTTTGCGCACCATGGACACGCAACAATTTTTGCGCCGTCTCGATCGGGATACGCAAACTGACATCGTCGTAATTCTTGTTCGCCGTGTAGAAAATTCCTTGCACAGGCAACTCGACCGCATTCAAGCCGCCGCTACGCGTATTTGACAACAGTGCCAATTTCTCGCCGACCGAAACGCCCAACTGTCGCGCCAGCCCTTCACCAACAATGATGCCGGGTGCCTCCCCCGGCCCCAAGCCATGTCCCTTGTACACCACCAGCGCGGTCGAACCTTGCAACTCTGCCCCCGGATCGACCCCCTCGCCAAGGAAGGCGATCGTGGTATCGCCCACACTCGCCATGCCGGTAAAACTCAACCGCGGCACAACAGCACGCACCTCACTATCCTGCTTCAGTTTCTCAAGCCAAGATGAATCTGGCGACAGCAGAAATTTTCCCACAGGAACCTGACCATATTCCAGATAGCCCGGCTTGACCACCCGCACATGCCCGTACTGACTTTCAATATAGGCTTCGCGCATGGCCCAGAAAACCCACTCGATGAAGCCCGAAGCCACTACCATGGCACTGATACCAAATACGATCACAGCGACCGAGACTGCCGAATTTCGCCGGTAACGCAAAACATTGCGCAAGGCGATCCACATCTCGGTGCGAGATGGCAGCGCGTGGGAACATAACGAAAGGCCAGAAAAAAGTTTCATCAAAATGGCAAGCAATTGACGCGACGATGCTGCAAATAGTACTCGATCCGTAGCCAGGCAAGTCCAGAATAAGGCTGGCTTTCCCGAGCGCACTACTTACCGAAAGCCAGGTGACTTATTAAACAAAGAACACTTTGACATACAGGATTCCGGCGGATCCGTAAGATTGCCGGTCACTTCATCTATACTACTCAATCGAGCATACTTGCCTAAAGTGGATAGAGTAATCAGCCCGTCCCCTATTGACGAGGGAAACCATGAGCACTTTTGAGAAAATACAGGATCTGCTGGTCAAGAAATTTGGCCTGGATCCGTCTGATATTCATGCTGATTCAACCCTCGAATCGCTGGGCCTGGACTCCTTGAACGTGATTGAGTTGTTGTTTGACCTCGAAGACGAATTTGGTATCACGATTCCAGACGATGCCAACAATCGGGTGAGGCCCACTTCTGTCGGTGAAGTTGTGACCCTGCTGGACAATCTGCTGTCCAGAGAAAACTGACCCAGGAAATCTTCTCATTCCGTTTCCATCACACCAACTACGGGAGCACGAGTGCGGCGTGTTGTCATTACCGGATTGGGAGTCATTTCTCCCATTGGAAATTCTAAAGCCGATTTTCTGGAAGCCCTGCGTACGGCACGTTCCGGTATCAAGGTGCGCACACCGGATTACCCCGATTTGAAAACCCGCATTGCCGGGTTCACCGATTTCAACCCCACCGATTTCCTCACCCGGCCTGAGCTCACGGGCATGGATCGCGTCAGCCAGTTCACCCTCGCTGCTGCCAAACAGGCGATGGCTGACGCCCAGATTGCTTTTGAAGAAAACGAATGGCCCCGTGTCGGCGTGGCGCTCGGGACTGGTCTGGGTGGCGCCAATACTATCAACGAAACCTATGTCCAGCTGTTCAAGAAAGATCCCAACCGCGTGCACCCTCTCAGTGTGCTGATGACCATGAGCAACGCCCCGGCCGCGCATATCGCGCTCAAATACCAGGCGCAGGGGCCCAGCATGACTTACACCTGCGCCTGCTCTTCCTCCAACATCGCTATCGGCGAAGCGGCGCGGCAAATTCGTCACGGCTATGCCGATGTGATGTTCACGGGCGGCACCGAAGCCATGCTCAATTACGGCAGTCTGAAAGGGTGGGAAGCCATGCGCGTACTAGGGCTGGAAGACCCGGAGGATCCTTCGCGTTCCTGCAAACCATTTTCCAAAAATCGTACCGGCCTAGTGTTGGGCGAAGGAGCCGCGGTATTCATTCTGGAAAGCCTGGAACACGCACAGCGGCGCGGCGCGAAAATCTATGCCGAACTGGTCGGCTACGGTAGCACCAATGATCCCGGTCACATTACTCGCCCCTCGGTCGAGGGCCAGGCGCAAGCCATGCGTGCAGCACTGCAAGATGCCATGCTAACGCCTGATGCAATCGACTATATCAACGCGCACGGCACCGCCACCGCAGTCAACGATGCCACCGAAACAGCGGCAATCAAACAGGTATTTGGAGAACGTGCCTATCGCTTGCCGGTCAGCTCCACCAAATCCATGCATGGTCATCTGCTTGGTGCGGCGGGTGCAGTCGAAATGATGGCGTGCCTGCTGGCGCTGGAAGAACAAATGTTGCCGCCCACGGCGGGCGTCATTGAACCTGATCCCGAATGCGATCTCGACTACGTGGCTGGAGTAGCGCGCCGGGGTGTTGCAGTGCGTACCGTGATGTCCAACTCCTTTGCCTTTGGTGGCAGTAATGCGGTGTTGATTGTGCAGAAACGACCGTAGCGACCGAGGCAGATCCTGTATTTTCAGCGAGCGGGTAATTTAACTTACCGCCATTATTGCCCAGGCAATTCGACAAAGCGCTGTACTCAAGCTTGAAGATACCGCACAAACGAATCTCTAATCAACCCTTCCCTGCTCGATACTCAGCCCTAAAATATAGGCATGCCGGTCCGTTAACAGTCATTAACAGGAGGCTGTTTGGATCCCAAAGCGCCTCGTTAACGGCGCTTGAATTCACCGGCATTTATCAACATTGCACCCAAGCAACAGCTGCGGCTATATGCACACATATCCGCACCGGCACCACTACTACCGAACGGAGCCATCACATGCGTCTGTGCTCACCCGGTAAGTCCATCAAGCGCTTGCTTTGGCCCGTGGTCAAGACATGGGCGCTCATGCGCGGCCAAGACCCCCACGGCTATCAACTTGGTTTCAGCGATACGTCGGACACTCAAAAAATCACCATCAACGCAAAGCCTGACGACGAGCATGCTCTGGAACAAGGTGACATTGAGGCAAAAACTGAACAAACCATCTTCCGTGAGGAACAACCCCGTTTTCGTGCGCTTTCTTCGGGCGAACGTGAAGCCATCAAGCGTGTGCTGGAATCAGGCCACGGTTTCAAGGTGCGCATCGCCAGTAAGCCTGGCACACCCAGGCGGGCCAGCGGTTTGGTGCAAAAACGCTATGGCGGACGTGGCTACCAAACACCCGAGGAATGGGAAGAACCGCAGTTGTTTACCTTCCTTGCCTATCATGACGGCGAGTTAATCGGAACAGTGGGTGTGCGTCTGGATTCTGAGAATAGACTCGCAGCGGACAAGCTATATCAAGTGGAGCTGAACGCGCTAAGGGAGGCCGGACACAAACTGTGCGAATACACCCGCCTGGCTGTTGAAACAACCGCCGATTCGAAAGCTGCGCTGGCAACCCTGTTTCACTCTGGATATCTGTGGGCAGGAATCATCCATGGCCACGATTATTGCGTCATCGAGGTACACCCGCGGCATATTGTGTTTTACCAACGCATGCTTGGTTTCAAAAAACTCAGTGATACACGCCACAATACCAATGTCAACGCCCCTGGAATACTATTGGGCATTGAGTTCTCTGAAATAGCGCGCAACCTGGCAAAACAGCAGAAGCGTCGTAGAGAAACTGACACCACTGGCGGTTTGTTCGACTATGGTTTTGCCGACAATGAAGCTTCCGCCATCCTCTATGAACTTGAAAAGATCGAGGAAAATCGCGAGAAAAGTGATGCGCATTGAATTTGGATTTTTCTCAATTGGCTACGCAACCCCAGTGTTCATTACGAGACTGTATCTTTCGTTAGAGTTATCGTAATCTGGGCACCCTCGAAGAACACTGGGTCATTACACCCGCACAAACTCATGAGCCATTTTTCCTACGATCAGGCCTTCTCCCGCAACATCGGCTGGGTCACAGAATCGGAGCAAGTCTGCTTGCGCAGCAAACGCATCGCTATCGGTGGACTGGGGGGCGTAGGCGGCTTTCACCTGACGACGCTGGCAAGACTGGGTATCGGCAAATTTCATATTGCCGATTTCGACAGCTTCGACATCGTCAATTTCAATCGCCAGGCCGGCGCCACGATGACCAGTCTGGATAAGCCCAAGGCAACCGTATTGGCGACCATGGCGCGCGACATCAATCCGGAACTGGAACTTGAAGTATTTGATCAAGGTGTCATGGCAGACAATCTCGATGATTTCCTGCACGATGTCGATTTGTATGTTGATGGCCTCGATTTCTTCGCATTCACTGCACGCCAAATGGTATTTGCCGCCTGCGCACACAAGGGGATTCCTGCGATCACTGTCGCTCCATTGGGCATGGGTGCGGCGCTGCTCAATTTTCTGCCGGGTGGCATGACGTTTGAAGAATATTTCCGCTGGCAAGGTTGTAATGAAGAACAAATGGCATTGCGCTTTTTGCTCGGCCTGTCTCCTGCCATGTTGCAGCGCCCCTATCTGGCTGAGCCAGCGGCAGTAGATTTCAAGGAAAAGCGCGGACCCTCGACCATCATGGCATGTCAGCTATGCGCAGGTATTGCAGCGACCGAAGCACTCAAAATACTGCTCAAACGAGGGCCGATCACCTACGCCCCGCGAGGCATGCATTTTGATGCCTACCGCCAGCGGCTGGTCACCACTTGGCGTCCCTGGGGCAACCGTAATCCAATCCAGCGCCTTGCGCTGTCCATTGCTGCATGGCAGCTTGCCCGCATGCGACGGGCTGCACCGCCACACAACGGCCAATGAATCGCGGTGGCGTCAATCCGCAGTATCGTCCCGCATAACCGCATCCAGTGGGAGACGTTGTGAGCGCACAGGAACGGAGGCGGGATAACCGACACGCAACACCATATGCAGCATCTCGTCCGGCTGCAGCTGCAATAGTGTGTGTAGATCATTCTCCACAGCGGTGATTCTTGCCGCAAAACCGGTCGCTAGCGCACCTGCGTGCAACCGCTGAATCTGATCCGTCACAACGTAAAACGGATGTACCGCAATTCCCTGCGCATTGCATTCCTGCCAGATGCGCGTCATCAACCGGCCCGCCTGAATCACATCCGGCGGCTGCCGATGACCGACGACGCAAAGCAACGCGGGGGCCGTCGCAATGGCCATGGCTTCCGAACGCGCCAACAGCTTGTACGCGCCCAGCCGGTTCAACATCGACAGGCGGCCCCAGTCCGAAATAAAACGCAGAAAGATTTTTCCTCCCGGTGGCAACCCCAGGCAACGTACGTCCAGACCATTTCCACGCGCAGCCTCGGCTGGCGTAAAACGCAAACTATCGAACAGCCATTCATGCAAATCCCGGTTGCAGAAACGCGCTTCCGAGCAGATGCGTATCAGCTTCGACAGAGCTATCCTTTGTGATCGATCACGCAGCGCCAACAAACGATTGCCGCCTTCGGAACAACGACCCATGGCTGTCAGCAGCGCGTCTGGAAGCGCTGTGGAACGGAATGCTCCGCGATTGGTATGACGCTGCTCAACCCGCGCCGGAACAGTAAAGTGATCAGGGAGATGATTCAGTGTGGCCGCCAGAAAGGGGTGGCAGTCGTTTATTTCAGCCGACCATTGCAAATCGACGCTGATGCCATTGGTAGCACAGGCGGCTACCAAGTTCTCCGCCAATGCGCCGGCAGCCAGCAAGGTGGCATGGCTGTCAGCCTTGAACACCTGAGGTACCGGAGCGTGCGGCGAATAAGAAATTTCAAGCGTACGGCCACGCCAGCGCATGGCCCAAGGTTGCGAATTGTCGGCGGACGGCGCCAACAGAGCTGCTCTGGCAATACTCGCTTGAGTACGCTCCATTAATCGGGCAAGGAAAAGGGATCGTCCCGCAAACCACCCAACCAGAAGAACAGGCGCAGATCATCCAAGTCGCGGCGATACTTGCCAACAAGCTCGCGGCGCATACGCTTGATCTGTCGCACTGTGGCAGCAGACAACGTACGCACTGGCGTTTGCACAATGACCAGCAGTGGTACCAGAAAGGTCGAGATCAGCCTGGCGTCAAAGGAAAGCACCTCAAGGCGACGCGCAAAATCTTCCGGCAAGAAAGCGGCGCGCAAAGATCTTTCATAATCCAGCGAAAATAGGTGCGGCTGATGTTTGGCATTCAGGTAGGCAAAGAACAGTACTGATTTCAAGGACTTCAAGCGGCCGAAATCCGTCAGGTATATCGCCCCACCCGGCTTGAGGACCCGGGAAATTTCACGGCAGCAGGCATCCAGTAACGTTTCGTGCGGCAAGTGATGCAGCGCCATAGTGCTGATCACAGCATCGAAAGAACCGGTCTCAAACTGCCCCAGCTGGGTGATGTCCGCGTGTTCAAACCGGATATTCGACACCCCTTGCTGTATTGCATAAGCACGCGCGCTATCCAGCATGGATTCAGACAAATCCACACCAACAAATTCGATTTCAGGATTGAGCTGCGCGATTTGCACTAACTGGGTGGCCGGCCCACAACCCAGATCCAGTACTTTCCCGGCCCCAGCGATTGTTTGCGAGATACGCGCCGAATGGAACAAATAGGCGGCCGCCATGTCGCCATCAATTCGGCCGGCCTCGGCATAGGCACTCACTTGCGCATCATCATCCATCACCAATGCTGGCTCGGGCTCGCGCGGAAAGCGCTCATTTGCCAGATACTCGCGCATTAGTACGGGAATGAAGGAAACTCGAGGCACAACCACCCTCCGTTCTTTGGGGCCAGCGGGTACGATAGCACTAAAAGTGGGGTTCTCCCACCCTCCAGAGCTAGCTTGGCCAGACATCAATGCCATGAAACACCGAACCGTCCCCGGAAGCTGTCGATTTTTCTTACAGCGACTACCCATCTCAAGCAATGGAAAATATTAAGTTATTGAATTTATTGAAATTTATTCCTTGGCATGCATTCTGCTTAAGAGTCAGTGTCTAGAAGTAAAGTCCAAGAGGTTGCCCCAGTCTGCACTGGGTGCTTCCAAATAGTTAGAGCTCTTCTTTGAGAGGAACACATCATGAAAATAAGTAAATACCTTGCATCGCTGGTAGTGTTTGGCACCGCTTTCACTCCGCTGGCGTCACATGCTGCAATAATCAACAGCCTGTTTTCGCCTGGCATTAACGAGGTTCAAGACTCGGATGCTGAGCGCGTACTTCGTGAAGGCAGGGTGATAACCAGCGGTTCACTCGCGGTCGGTGATGTGATCCAATCCATTCTCCGTTTTGATACGGCTAACGGCGGCTTCATTAGTGACACTCTGGGCCCCCCATACCAATTGACCGGCTATAGCGAGCTGAGAATTGCGGCCATCGTTTCCGGCACAGGCCCCGGAGGTCTGTTCGATACGTTGTTTTTTGCCCCAACGGGTAGCGCCAACATGGGGCTGGATCCGCGCGCCATGGTGCGGATTTATGAAAGAACCACTGCCCTGCAGCCATCGTTTAACCTTAATGTAGCGCCAGCCACTGGTATTGCCAACGTTTTTGGACAAACTTTCCTTGCCTCTTTTGGTTTCGGGGAAGTGGGAGATTATTGGTTCTCCACTGTCCTTACCGGGACTACCATTGACGCTATTGCTTCCTCGTCAGCCGGTCAGGGCCAGTCGCCCAACGGCGTTTTTGGCCTGAGCACGTTGGACAACCCTGGCGGTTTGCCCATCGCTGATGATGGCATCCTGTCTCCGATCAGCCTTCTCATGCATGATATCGTTGGCGACACGAGTATCTTCGCCCGCGAAAATCGGGTGGACAGTGGCTGGCTGGTGTCGAGCAACATCAATGCATCCTTTGCTGTTGTGCCTGCTCCCAATACCTCTGCACTGCTGGGCCTGGCACTGGTTGGCATGTTCATGCTGCGTCGTCGCAAACAGTCCTGAGCCGATTTGGTTGAAACAAAAAAGCCGCTTTCGAGCGGCTTTTTTGTTATTCAGCGATTGCAATAATTCCACCGCCCAGGCAGATTTCCCCATCGTAAAGCACAGCGGATTGCCCCGGCGTTACTGCCCATTGCGCCTGAGCAAAATCCAGCTGGAAAGTAGCGCCGTCAACCGCGTTCAATGTACACGGCGCATCAGCCTGACGGTAGCGCGTCTTGGCAGCAAACGTCTGTGTTGGTGGAGCGTATCCCGCCACCCAACTGCTGTCCTGCACTTGCACCTGCTGCGACAACAGCCAGGGGTGGTCGTGTCCCTGCACGACATACAACGTATTGCTCGCCATCTCCTTGCGGGCAACAAACCAGGGTTCGCCACTGCCGGTTTTGCTGCCGCCCAGACCGATTCCCTTGCGTTGGCCGAGCGTGTAAAACGCCAGGCCGACATGCTGACCCACCTCTTTGCCCTCCGGCGTTTTCATCGGGCCGGTCGTGTTGGGCAGATAGCGATTGAGAAATTCGCGGAACGGACGTTCGCCGATGAAGCAGATACCGGTGCTGTCTTTTTTGGCGGCGTTCGACAGCCCTAATTGCTGCGCAATCTTGCGCACTTCGGTCTTGTGCAGCTCACCGAGCGGGAACAGCGTTTTGGAAAGCTGTGCCTGATTCAGACGATGCAGAAAATAACTTTGATCCTTGCTGCCATCGACCGCTTTGAGCAATTGAAACTGCCCTTCATGTTGACGCACGCGCGCATAGTGGCCGGTGGCGATTTGCTCAGCACCGAGCGACAGTGCGTGATCGAGAAAGGCTTTGAACTTGATTTCGGCATTGCACAGCACATCGGGATTGGGCGTGCGCCCGGCGGCGTATTCGCGCAAAAATTCGGTGAACACGCGATCCTTGTATTCCGCCGCGAAATTGACCGCTTCGATATCGACGCCCACGACATCGGCCACGCTCACCGCATCGAGCCAATCCTGACGCGCCGAACAGTATTCGTTGTCATCATCGTCTTCCCAGTTCTTCATGAACAGGCCGACGACTTCATAACCTTGCTGTTTGAGCAGCCAGGCCGCCACCGAGGAATCCACCCCGCCTGACATGCCGACCACGACTCTGGGCTTGCCCACCGCTCACACCCCATTCAACACGCTGGGGTGCGTGTACACAGCCTCCAGCGGCAACTGCCGTCCAGCCAGATAATCCTGCACGCATTGCCACACCAATGGACTGCGATGCCGTTCGCGCGTGGCACTGATTTCGTCCGGCGCCAGCCAGAGCGCGCGCACAATGCCCTCATCCAACGGCTGCTCGGGCACATGTCCCACCACCTCACCCACAAAGGCGAGGCGCAGGTACGTCACATCTTCCCCCGTCCGGCTTGAGCGGTAACGCGACAGATAGGCGCCCAGAAAGGCATTCACGCGCACCTGGTAGGCGGTTTCTTCCAGCGCCTCGCGCACGGCACCGTCTGCAGGCGCTTCACCGCATTCGAGATGACCGGCCGGCTGATTGATGCACAGGCCGTCCGTGGTCTGTTCCTCGACCAGCAAAAATTTCCCATCGCGCGGCACAATCGTTGCCACGGTGACACTGGGTTTCCAAACTTGACGCATGGGGGTGTCCTGCATGATTTCGTGCCGGGGATTGTAGCGCAGGAAGACCATTCGGCCGCCAACCATTACAATAGCGCCCTGACACCAATAAGCGCAGGAGCTTGCATGAAAATCGGCATCCCCCTTGAATCGCGCGCCGGCGAAACGCGCGTGGCAGCCACTCCAGAAACCGTCAAGAAAATGATCGCCAGCGGCCATCACGTCTGGGTGCAAACCGGTGCCGGCATCCGTGCCAGTCTGCCCAACCAGGCCTATCAGGATGTGGGCGCAACGATCACCGACAGCGCCAGCGCGCTCTACGCTCAGGCGGACGCGATTCTGAAAGTGCGCGCGCCGCAAGCCGATGAGCTACCGCTGCTGCGCCAGGGTCAGATCGTGATCGGCATGCTCAACCCTTTCGACAAGGAAGGCTTGCAAGCGATCGCCGCCACCGGCGCCACCGCCTTTGCGCTGGAATCAGCACCGCGCATCTCGCGCGCGCAAAGTCTGGACGTGCTGTCTTCACAAGCCAACATCGCTGGCTACAAGGCAGTGATGCTGGCCGCCAATACCTATCAGCGTTTCATGCCGATGTTGATGACCGCAGCAGGCACGGTGAAAGCCGCGCGCGTGGTTGTGCTCGGTGCTGGCGTCGCAGGTCTGCAAGCGATTGCCACCGCCAAGCGTCTGGGCGCGGTGATCGAAGCCTCCGATGTGCGTCCGGCGGTGAAGGAACAAATCGAATCGCTGGGCGCGAAATTCATTGACGTGCCGTTTGAAACCGACGAAGAACGCGAAATCGCGCAAGGCGTCGGCGGTTATGCGCGCCCCATGCCGGAAGCGTGGATGCAGCGCCAAGCCGCTGCCGTCGCCGCGCGCGTCGCGCAAGCCGACATCGTCATCTCCACCGCGCTGATCCCCGGCCGCAAGGCGCCGGTGCTGATCACCGAAGCGATGGTGCAAAGCATGAAACCCGGTTCGGTGATCGTCGACATGGCGGTTGAACAGGGTGGCAACTGCCCGCTGTCCGAAGCGGGCAAGACCGTCATCAAGCATGGCGTCAACATCATTGGCGAAACCAATTTGCCCGCGCTGGTCGCCGCCGATGCCAGCGCGCTCTATGCACGCAACCTGATCGACTTTCTCAAACTGATCGTCGACAAGGAAGGCGCGCTCGCCATCAATCGTGACGATGAAATCGTTGCCGCCTGCCTGGTCTGCGATGCCGGTCAAGCATTGAAATAAAAATTGAAATAGCCCCCGAAAAAAACCGGAGCCCTGTCATGGAACTCATCAACCCCACGATCACAAACCTGATCATCTTTGTGCTGGCGATTTATGTCGGCTACCACGTCGTCTGGACGGTGACCCCCGCGCTGCATACGCCGCTGATGGCCGTGACCAACGCTATCTCCGGCATCATTCTGGTGGGTGCCATGCTGGCGGCGGGCGCGACTACCGACCTCTTTAATTCCTGGATCGGCGTGATCGCCGTCGCTCTGGCATCGGTGAATGTGTTCGGCGGCTTTTTGGTCACGCAGCGCATGCTGGAAATGTTCAAGAAAAAAACCAAACAGGGCAAATAAGGAGAACCCCATGCTTTCAATGAATACCGTCGTTCTCCTCTACCTCGTCGCCTCGGTGTGTTTCATTCAGGCGCTCAAGGGCCTGTCGCATCCAAGCAGCGCACGCATGGGTAACGTTTTCGGCATGATCGGCATGGCCCTCGCCGTGGTGACCACGCTCACGCTCACTCAGAACTACGGCTTGCTGACGCTCGGTATTGCTGCGGGTGGCACCGTCGGTGCCGTGGTGGCGCGCCGCGTTGAAATGACCAAGATGCCGGAAATGGTGGCGCTGATGCACTCACTGGTCGGCATGGCTGCGGTGCTGATCGCGGTCGTCGCGGTCGCCGAACCCACGGCGTTCCACATTGCGCAGCCGATTCCAAAAGGCAATCGTCTGGAACTCTTCATCGGCACCTTCGTCGGCGCGATCACGTTCTCCGGTTCGGTGATTGCCTTCGGCAAGCTGTCGGGCAAATTCCGCAGTGCACCGGTTTCGTTTTTCGGTCAGCACTGGCTCAACCTGATCCTGGCGCTGGCCATGGTCGGCTTTGGCCTGTGGTTCTACGCCACGCAAAACTGGATTCCCTTCATCGTCATGATGGGCATCGCCTTCATCCTCGGCGTGCTCATCATCATCCCGATCGGCGGCGCCGACATGCCAGTGGTGGTGTCGATGCTCAACAGTTATTCCGGCTGGGCCGCCGCCGGCATCGGCTTCTCGCTCAACAACCAGATGCTGATCATCTCCGGCTCGCTGGTCGGCTCCAGCGGCGCGATTCTGTCTTACATCATGTGCAAGGCGATGAACCGTTCGTTCTTCAACGTGCTGCTCGGCGGCTTCGGCGGTGATGCCACCGCGGCCACTGCCGGTACGCAAGCGCAACGCAGTGTCAAATCCGGCTCGGCCGACGATGCTGCCTTCCTGATGGGCAATGCCGAAACCGTGGTGATCGTGCCCGGCTACGGCCTCGCCGTCGCGCGTGCCCAGCATGCGGTCAAGGAACTGGCAGAAAAACTCACGCACAAAGGCGTGACCGTCAAATATGCGATTCACCCCGTGGCCGGCCGCATGCCCGGCCACATGAACGTGCTGCTGGCCGAAGCGGAAGTGCCCTACGATCAAGTGTTCGAGATGGAAGACATCAACGGCGAATTCGGTCAGGTCGATGTGGTACTGGTGCTCGGCGCCAACGATGTGGTCAACCCCGCCGCCAAGACCGATCCGAAATCGCCGATTGCCGGCATGCCGATCCTGGAAGCCTACAAAGCCAAAACCATCATCGTCAACAAACGCTCGATGGCCGCCGGTTATGCGGGCCTGGACAACGAACTGTTCTACATGGACAAGACCATGATGGTCTTCGGCGATGCCAAGAAAGTGGTCGAAGACATGGTCAAGGCCGTCGACTAGAACAACGCATCAACCTTCCCTCCCGCGGGGGAAGGAATAATCAGGGAACGCTCTTGATGCGTGCCAGAATGGCGGCGCTGACCAGAGGACTGGACGGCAGCCAGGTGTGCATCACCGGCAGATGGATTTCTTCGTGTCCGGTAACAGCAACAACTTCAGAAGCGGCAACCACACCATCGTTGGGTTCGCCGCCGAACTGATGGGCCGTGATTCGAAAATCCTTGGTGCCGATGATATGCGTGGTGGGAATGGGGGCAGGAGGAATTGCCGTCATGCGCTGGGCATTGGCGAGGAGCTGACCGGGATCGCCCGCCAAGAGCCGATATACCGGATGCTTGTGCATGCGTTGCGCCAGACGCGAGGGGCGCATGGGGGAGCCGAGCAGGAAAATTCTTTGTGGCAGCGATGTGCCGGGTGGCAATGCATCCAGCGCGGCACGCAACAAGACGCCACCGAGCGAATGTCCGATCACGACATACGGGCCTTGCTGCGCCAGGCGCAGCAGACGCGCATGTAAACGCGCCGCGATGCGGTCGAAATTTTCCAGTGCCGCCACATAGCCGAACACGCGGGTCCGCACGCCCTGCGCGCGCAAACGCCAGAGCAAGGGTGCGCCCGACAGGGGTGTGCGCCCCATGCCATGCACGAACAGGGCGTGCATGGTGGCGCTACGCCTCGGCGCTCAACTTCAAGCGGCGCTGCGTCACCGCATCGGCCAGCGTGGCCAGTACTGTTTCGCTGTCTTCCCAGCCGATGCAACCGTCGGTAATGCTCTGACCGTAAGTCAGTGGCTGTCCCGCCACCAGATCTTGCCGCCCAGCCACCAGATGGCTCTCGATCATCAAACCGAAAATGCGCTCATCGCCTGCTGCGATCTGTGCGGCCACTTGCGCCGACACCGGGACCTGATTTTCCGGCTTCTTGCTGCTGTTGCCATGGCTGACGTCGATCATCAAACGTTGCGCCAGACCGCCCTTGCCAATCTCTTCGCTGGCGGCCTGCACATTGGCGGCATCGTAGTTCGGCGTCTTGCCGCCGCGCAAAATCACGTGGCAATCTTCATTGCCTTTGGTGGACACAATCGCGGAGTGACCACCCTTGGTCACTGAGAGAAAATGATGCGGATGCGAAGCCGCCTTGATGGCATCGATGGCGATCTTGATATTGCCATCGGTGCCATTCTTGAACCCGACCGGGCACGATAAGCCGGACGCCAGTTCGCGGTGCACCTGGCTCTCGGTCGTACGTGCGCCGATCGCGCCCCAGGAAATCAGGTCGGCGATGTATTGCGGCGTGATCATGTCGAGAAATTCAGTGCCTGCGGGCAAGCCGAGATTGTTGATGTCCAGCAGCAACGAGCGCGCCACGCGCAAGCCTTGATTGATCTTGAAACTGCCGTCCAGATCGGGATCGTTGATCAGCCCTTTCCAGCCCACCGTCGTGCGCGGTTTTTCAAAATACACACGCATCACGATTTCCAGTTCGTTGGCATAGCGCTGACGCAAGGGCAGCAAGCGATTGGCATATTCCATCGCGGCCTTGGTGTCGTGAATCGAACACGGCCCAATCACGACAACCAAACGATCATCCATGTCGTGCAGGATACGGTGGATCGCCTGACGCGACTGAAACGCGGTCTGCGCCGCCTGCTCGCTGCACGCATATTCGCGCAGGATATGCGAAGGGGGAGTGAGTTCCTTGATTTCGGTAATGCGAACGTCATCGGTGCTGATCATGAGTTTTCCTGCTTCCTGAAATTTTCAATTCAATTATCTTTAAACCCGTTGCCGGCAAAAAAAAACCGCCAACTCAGGCTGGCGGTTTTTGTGCAATCGGTCTGGATTACGCGCGCGCCGCCACTGACTCGTTCCGGTCATCAAACCAAAATCGAAACATCGTGTGCGTCGCCATAAAACGTTCCAGTCACTCCAGTAGTGAACCAGCTTTTTATCATGATTCGCAGCCTCAAGGCAAATACCGTCAATCATCAACCTCAGCCTTGGTGCCGCTGCAATGCCCCATTGACCACACGTACCCGATCGCCAACGGCAAAGGGAGGAGACTGGCTCTGCGAAAGCGTGCGGGTCGTGCCATCTTCCATCTTCACGCTGATGTGATAGACGATGTGGGACTTGGCATTTTTTTCAATTTCATTGCCAGCATAAGCACCACCCGCCGCGCCGACCACCGTCATTGCAGTACGGCCATTACCGCTACCGAACTGATTGCCGACCAAAGCACCGGTCAAACCGCCCACCACAGCGCCCGTGCCGGTGCCCTCGCCTTTGACTTTGATCGGCGTAATGGCGCTGATCACGCCGCACTCCAGGCAGGGTGGGGCCTGCACGCTTTTTTCTGTGTGCCCGACCGGCAGCCAGCCAAGCACAGCGGCCGAGCCAATCAGACAGAACAACAACACCGCTCCCGCCGCCGCGAGAATAATCGGATGAATGCGTTTTGCTTGAACCTGTTCCATAGTCTTCTCCTTCACGAAAACATTGATGCCATCACCTTGAACCATCACCCACCATTGTATTTCGCCACTTAAAAATTATTAGGGCGACTTGGATCTTTTCTGCGGTCGCAGCCGGGCGTATCGTGATTCCAGTGTTTACCGTCGGGCGCACATTTGAAGAATGTTTGCGGCCCTTCGGTCTTGCATTGCAGCCAGTAGAGTGTTCCCACACCCTCGCAGGTGGTATGTCCTGAAGATTGCGCCGGTGCCGCGGCCGCTGCCTGAGATTTCTGAGCCGCCGGCTGGGACGGTGTCCCTGTGCCAGCCGCCTTGCGGGCGGGACTGGCGGGCTTAGCGGACGCGGGCGCCGCACTGCCCGGTGATTCATCCTGACGCACATCAGAAGTTCCAGCCGCCGGTGATGCATCGGCGGTTTTTTTATTCTTGATCCACCAGGCTGTGCCGGTGCCAACGGCAAGCACTAGAATCGCCACCACCATGACGATCAAGGCCCAGTACGACGCTCCGCGTCCGCCGCTGGCCGTGGTTGCCGCAGCGGGTGGTACGGCGGCAGAGGTAGCTGCCATGTTGCAACCGCATTTGCTGCAGAATTTTGCGCCCGGACTATTTTCCGCCGCGCATTGAGGACAGGCTGTCATACTGTGTTCCCTCCAAGTTTATGGCCGCAGTGGCCACAGAAAAGATCGTTTGCACCCACAGATCCCTGACACTGCGGACAAGTGACAGAGGGACTCTGGCGTTGCACCTGCATTTGCTGCCGGGTGGTTTCCGCCTTTTGCTTGACTTGATCGACCGCACCGGTCAGACGTGCAGCATACGCATCGGCCGACAGACCGCTACTGACGTTGGTGTAGATGATGCAGTAACCCGCCAGTGCGACCAGCGATGGAATCACCGCCGCGCACGCGAGCAGGAAGCCACCACCAAGCATGCCCGTCATGGCATAAGCGCCGCCGTCTTCCCAGCGCCCCACCCCGTGCCAGCCGCCATACATTCCATCATGCATGCCACCCCACATGCCACCAAAACCCATTTGATCGCCGTTCGGCAAAACCATGCCGGAGAGCACTGCGGTACCCAACAGCCCGGAAAATACAATCCCCCATACCAGCATGGCCACCATTGCCACCAGCAGGCTGAGCAATACGGATTGCACGACGACCGCCAGCAAGCGCTCACGCGTGATCGCCCACAACATGCCCAGCGTTTGCATCACACCGTGGCCTTCCCACAGCGCGGGCCAGGCCAGTGCGGCGACAAAAGCCGCTGCGAACCAGGCCACACCGATCGACAAGGCCGCCAAGGGAAACACGACGAGATAGAACAGTGGGCCGATGCCCGGAATTTTGCACACCAGCAAGGCGATGACAACGACCAGATACAGGCATAAGAGCGCCAGCCCCAGCAGCAATAAAATGCCCAGCATGCGCGGCACGGTGACCAAGCCCGCCCACAGGGCATCGCTGATCGTGCGTACCGGCTGGCCATGCACTTGATCGCGCACCAGCACACCGGTAGTCGATACCCCCACGACCGCCAGCACAGACACGATCAAGAAACCCAGAAAACCTACACCCATCCCCGCCGCACCGAAACGCATGCCAACGCGCATGGCCAGTGCACTGACCGCCATGAAGAATACGGTCGTCACAATCACGGTCAACAGCAGCGTGATAAAAGCACGCCGGTTGGAAACAGCCTCCAGCGCCTGCAACAGCCCGCGCGAGGCAGCAATATGCTCTGCGATTTTCGACATGAAAACTCCACTTTGTTTGTGCTGCTTGTTATTGGAATCAACTGCACTGCGGAGGGTGGGGCGTGGTCTCAATGCTGATCGGACAAGCCCTCTGGAACGCCAGTCTTCCCCAAGACCGGCGCGTCGATGTTAGCACTTCAGCCAAGACGGTGACAAGTATTTCAACCACGCCGCTTGCACAGAAAATCCTTGCCGCTCGCGGGAATTCATTTTTATTTGGTGCGTTCAAATTCCGCCGCAACGTCATCGGCCGACGGATTGGACTTGCCCATGCCGTTGATGAACACCGCCGGGATCTCGCCGCTCAGCACCGTTGAGGCACGCGTGAGGCTGGCCTTGTCTTCCTCGGTCGGGTTTTGTATATGCGCCGCGAACGATGCGCCCCGCGTATTGGGAATGCCCCGGCGCGTCAGCGCCTCCGCCAGCGCATCCGCGCGCTTCGCGGCGGCGGACGGGCAATTGAGCGGCGCAAGGATCAGCACCGTGTTCTGGCGCGCAGCTTCCGGCATTGCAGTCGGGATGAACCCATTCGGGCTGGGCTCGGCGTGTGCCATGGCTTGCGTTTGCTTGAAGCTGGAATTCTGATGACCACTCCAGAAATGGTACCCAAGCCCCAGCACACCCACCAGCATCAACATTTTGAGAATCTGCATGCACTGCTCCTGTGGTCTGTGCATTAATTAACGGCCCGGCACAGCGAATGCTTACAGCATCTTGCCCTTGACGTACCTGAACTCATGCGTCTCGCCTTGATAAACCCAGGCATCGTGACGGACTTTGGGGATAAGCGTGCGATCGAGTTTAACCACCGCATATAAAACACGCCGAAACGACGCCGCTATTGATAGGTTTCACCGTTGTGCTTCAACCAACCCGCAGCATGTGCGCCACGCGGATCGCGATGCGTCCAGTGCACCACGCCGCCGCGCGCATTCCATTCGTAGATACCGCTGAAGGCAACCGTATCACCGGCCTTCAACCCTGCCACCCGTGGCGCGAGATCGATGTTGTGCGCAACCAGCACCGTCTGCCCCGAAGCCAGCCTGAGAATGAAACGCTGATGGCGACTGCCAAATTTATCGTCCGAAAAAACCCGTGTCACCACACCCTCGCCGTTGACGCGGATGCCGCTCGCATGTTCACTGACGGCACGCGCAATCAGCGCGTCCGCCGTCGCCGGGCCTTCTGCAACAGCGTGATTGCCCTGCAACTGACCCCAGCCCAGATACAGGGCCGCGATGAGCGCTAATGCCGATAGCAGCTTGCTCATGCGTTCAGCTCACTCTACTTGCAGGGGAAATTGCGCACTCATTTGTGACGAGTCGCGCTGATTTTCTGTAGGCTGCCAAAATCGTATCGACTCCGGTACCTTTTATTAGGCCTCAGCATACGACCTCACAACCTCTTTCTCTCGCTCCTCCGCTGCAATGTGGAGCAGCAGCGTGTTCTCCAAAGAGACCGTCGGATGAAACGCGCTGTTCTTGGAGAACCAGAAGACCTCAGCCAGCGTTTCGCCTTCGTGCCAGGTTGTCATGACGAAGCGGTCCTGCGGGATCTCTTTGAAGTCGAACTGTTCTATGTTGGCCATGTCGACGGAGTCATCCCATGAGCTGCTGTTCACGCCCCACGCCATCATGTACAGACAGCCCGACTGGATAAGCCAACCGCTAACGGCTGCCTGCCAATCGGGCGAAACCTGCGCCTCCGCAATGATGACTGCCCGGAACGGCGCCAGGCGAGGGGCGTCAGGCAGAACTACCTCAGGCTTGACGTGCAGATAGATGACCTGTGACATGAGGCCTAACGTTTGACATGAGGGGCGGCCGACAGCAGGCGAAGCCTGATGTTGGACGTCCCCTCGATGGAAGGGTTAGCCGTCTCGCTCATATGTGAAGCGGGATTTCATGAAGCTGGCAACCCAAGACTGCCTCCAACTGAGCGAGCTGGTCGGCCGACAAACCTCTGCTATTGGGATTCATGGCTTCGAGCACATAGCTACCGAAGCCCGCAGGCCAAACATACCTCAAGCCCGCGAGCGACACGGACGAGCCGCAGCACGGTGCGACGCACTGCAGAGACGAGAAGCCAGACTTGGCCGCGTTCTCCATTGCGCCGCTCCACCATGGCTCGGCATCTGCGCCGCAGACTGGGCACTGCACGCCTGACCAGTTGCCGCCAGGGTGAAAGAACACGACTTCCTCTTGGAACGTTGATTCAACAGACTCGGCATCTGGCAGCAACACAGACAGCAAGGACTGAGCTTTGGCCGACGCTTCCTGCGTCGGTCGGAAAGTGGGAACCTTGGGGACGTACTGGAGCCAGTTGTCGGACATGACGGCTAACCCGATGTATACGACATCTTGTCGTACAACCCAGTCAAAAATTTCATATCAGTCATTGACGTTGTTGATTTGAAAAATTATCGGGACAATAAAAATACCAGCAGCAAGAGCCTGCCGCGGCACTCACTAATGCTGCGTCCCACCCACCGTCAAGCCATCAATGCGTAACGTGGGTTGACCGACACCCACCGGGACGCTCTGGCCTTCCTTGCCGCAGACGCCGACGCCGCGGTCGAGGGCCATGTCGTTGCCGATCATGGAGACGCGCGTGAGGGCGTCGGGGCCGTTGCCGATGAGGGTGGCGCCTTTGACGGGGTATTGGATTTTGCCGTGTTCGACCCAGTAGGCTTCGCTGGTGGAGAAGACGAATTTGCCGCTGGTGATGTCTACCTGCCCGCCGCCGAAGTTGACGGCGTAGAGGCCGCGTTCGATCGAGGCGACGATTTCCTGCGGGTCTTTGTCACCGTTCAACATGGTGGTGTTGGTCATGCGCGGCATGGGAATGTGGGCATACGATTCGCGCCGCGCATTGCCGGTGACGGGGACTTTCATCAGGCGGGCGTTGAGGCTGTCTTGCAAATAGCTGCGCAGGATGCCGTCTTCGATCAAGACATTGCACTGCGTCGGGTTGCCTTCGTCGTCGATGTTGAGCGAGCCGCGCCGGTTGGTGAGCGTGCCATCATCCACCACCGTGACGCCTTTGGCGGCGACCTGTTCGCCGATGCGGCCACTGAACGCGGAGGAACCTTTGCGGTTGAAGTCGCCCTCTAATCCATGACCGATGGCTTCATGCAGCAACACGCCGGGCCAGCCGGGGCCGAGCACAACCGTCATCTGTCCGGCGGGCGCGGGGCGGGCATCGAGATTGGTGAGGGCTTGGTCGACTGCTTCGTTGACATAGCGGTGCAAGAGTTCATCGCTGAAATAGGCGAGGTCGTAGCGCCCGCCGCCACCGCTGCTGCCCTGTTCGCGACGGCCGTTTTGTTCGGCCAGCACGGTCACGGAAACACGCACTAGCGGTCGCACGTCGGCGGCCATCACGCCGTCGTGACGTGCAATCAGCACCACATCGTATTCGCTGGCGAGGCTGGCCATCACTTGCTTGACGCGCGGATCGCGCGCGCGCGCCGCACGTTCGATTTTTTCCAGCAGCGCAACTTTTTGGGTGGCATCCAGTGTCGGCAAGGGATCGCTGTGGCCATAGAGTCGATGTGCGGGCGCGAATTGCGCACTCGGCACCTTGATGCGGCGTTGCTGGCCCTGCTGGGCGATGCTGCGCGTGGTGTGCGCGGCGGCTTGCAAGGCTGCCAGACTGATGTCGTCGGAATAAGCGAAGGCGGTTTTCTCGCCGACCAGCGCCCGCACGCCCACGCCCTGGTCGATGCTGAAACTGCCGGATTTGACGATGCCCTCTTCCAGACTCCAACCCTCGGCGCGCGTCAGTTGAAAATAAAAATCGGCGGCGTCGATCTGATGGCTGCGCATCTCATGCAGCACGCGCTGGATTTTGGCTTCGTCCAGGCCGTAGGGTTCAAGCAGGGTGGCACGGGCGATCGCCAGCGTGGAGAGATTGGGTTCCAGAGGATTCATGGCGTGTTTCTACAAGGGGACTGATTACATCATACTCGGTTGAAAAACCCTTGGCCGCCTTAGCGAATCACCCGATGCCTCAGCGCGGGCAGGTTGCTGCGCACGGTGGAGAGCAGTTGCGGATCAATGTCGCCGACCACCACGCCCTCGCCTTCAGCCAGCACCTGTGTCACAACGCCCCAGGGATCAATCAACATGCTGTGGCCATAGGTGTGACGGCCATTCGGATGGTGGCCGCTTTGCGCGGGGGCGAGGACGTAACACTGGTTTTCGATCGCGCGGGCGCGCAGCAGCACTTCCCAATGCGCGCGGCCGGTGGTGGCGGTAAAGGCGGCAGGCACGAGGATCAGGGAGACTGCGCCCATCGCGCGGTAGAGTTCCGGGAAGCGCAGGTCGTAGCACACCGACAGGCCGACGCGGCCGCACGGCGCATCGAAGGTGATGACGTCAGCGCCACTGCTGATGGTGCGCGCTTCGTCGTAGGACTCTTCGCCCTTTTTGAAATTGAATAAGTGGATCTTGTCGTAGCGCGCCACCCGTTCGCCCTGCGGGTTGAACACCAGCACGGAATTTTTTACCTTGTCCGTTTCCGGAGCCACCAAGGGCAGCGTACCGCCGACCAGCCAGAGGCCGTGCTGTTTTGCCGTGCGCGCCAGAAATTCCTGCACCACGCCGCTGCCTTCGGCTTCGCGTTGCTTTACCTTGTCTTCATCTTTCCAGCCCATCAGGCAAAAGTATTCCGGCAAGGCCACCAGTTGCGCGCCCTGCGCCGCTGCCTGTGCGATCAGGCGCGCAGCAGTATCGAGGTTGCGCGCAATCTCGGGCGTGGAAGTCATTTGCACGGCGGCTACGCGAAAAGCAGGGGCACTCATTTGGCGGTCTCCTCGCTGACATTGCCTTGCTGTTTTGGCTCGCGTTTGACGACATTTGGTTCGGCCCAAGAGCCAGTGACATCGTATTCATAGGTCAGAATCTTCGACAGCGGATCCTTGAGCAGCTTCTGCGCCAGCCAGCTGGCGACACCTGCGACCGGATTGGCCAGCAACAGCAAGCCAGAAACACTGCCCGACACCGAGGGCAGGATCACCAGATGCAATTGCTGGGTTTCATGGGCGAGATCGACGTCGCCTTCCATCAACACGGTGGCGTTGACGCCTTTCATCTTGAAATCGTGGGTGGTCGCAATACCGTTATTGATCTCGATGCCGGAGCGCACGGTGTCGAACGCAAAACCGTCGCTGAAGATATCGCGGAAGTCCAGCGTGATCCGTCGTGGCAAGGCCTGCAGGCTGAGCACACCCAGCAACTTGGCAATGCCGGGGTCGGCCTTGAGGAATTGTCCCTTGTCGACCCCCATTTGAATATGGCCATTCAAGCTCGGGTAGTCGATCGCCACCGGGCTGCCGCGCCAGCTGATGCTGCCTTCGAGTTTGCCGTTCCCGCTTTTGACGGTATCTTTTTGGCCGAAGCGTTCCAGCAGCTTGCCAGCATCGACGATGTCGAGCGTGAACTCGAGCGCCATCCTGCGTGGTACCGGGGTTTTTCCCACCTCTTTCCCTGCCCCCTTTTGCGCCAGCGACGAGAGCCGACCCCAGGTGCCACTGGCATTGAAGCTGCCATCCGGGTTGTTCAATTTGAGTTTCTGCAACTGCCACAAAGGATTGCCCGCGGTGCCTACATTGCTCGCTTGCAATTCGAGTTGGCCCAGGTGTTTGCCGTTCAGGGTGAACGCATCGACCCGCAGATCGATGGCCGGCATGTCGTCTGGAACATCGGTCAGTACATCGGCCATTTCACGGCTCGCGCTTTGCGGAATTTCCAACCGTGCCAAATGCGCCATCAGCGTGCTGCCGTTTTTCTCCGGTTGCCAGGCCAGGTAACCGGACAACTGATCGGCATCCAGGTTGGCCTGCCAGCGTTTGCCGCTGCGCGCCGCGCCCAGAGTGACGTGTTGCACCGTGCGTCCATACAGGGTCACCGCATCGCTGCGCAGGGTCAACAGGTCGGGCAGGACATCGTTGCTGCGATTGTCGGCCGCCGGGCCCGCATTGCCAAGAACAGCGCGCCACTGGTCCAGATCCACCGCAGGCAAATGAATGTGGGCCGCCAGACCACTGTCGGGCAATACTGCGCTTTCATTGACGGCAATCACCCCGCGCTTGAATTCAGCGCCGTGCGCTCCGTGCTCCCGTTCGAGGCGTGCTTCGATATGGGCGGCGTTGGCATCCAGCAAGACACGCACCTCATGTCCGCCGCGTTTCGGTGCCGTAGCGGACGTATTGGTGGGCGTATCCAGCGGGCGGCTTTCGAGGTGAAAGGGCAGACTGTCGTTGACGCTCTTCCGTAATGGCGCCGGCAAATTGATCGCCAATCCCTTCAGCGTCGATTCGATCTGCATCTGCAACGCGCCCCGGTTCAGGGTGATGCTGCCGCCATAAGTCGCCGCACCGCTCAATGCCTGTGTTGCCATGCTGGGGAGCGCGCGCTGTATACCGGGTGCAGTCAGTTGACCGTCAACGCGAATCAGCGTGCTGCCATTGGGCTGGGTCTTGCCATCCAGCTTGAGGGTGCCGCCGAGAAAATTGCCGCTGACCTCGCGCAGATTAAAACTGTGCTCGGTAAATTCCAGCCGCCCTTGCGTATGCTGCAAAGCCAGTTGCGGCTGCGCGCCATCCAGCGCAATGTCGTTGTTGGAAAATGCCAATGTGCCACTCACTTTGCCCTGCCGAATGTCGTTCAATGGCAGCTCCAATTGCAACTCGACCTGGCTATTGCCACTGGCCTGAATCGTATTGGTGAATTGATCGATCCAGTCGCCCACCGGGCTGTCGTTGGCATAGCGCAGGGCATCCTGCAACTTGCCACGGGCCTTGCCGGAAGCCACCAATACAGCATGTCGCAGGTCGGCTATGGATACCTCCCCGCTTGCGATCTGCAAACCAGATACCCGCCCGCTCTTGACATTGATATGCATCCCCTCGCGCTCAAACACCAGCTCGCCTTCGACCTGATCGATCGCCGGCCAGACCGGTGCCCATTGAATGGCGCCCTGCTTGATGCGCGCGGCAATGCGAAACTGGCCCTTGGCCGGATCGCGGAACGGGAAATCCTGCAAGGCCCCGCGCAGTTCAAACCGCACATCGTCGGAGCCACCTTCCTTGATCGACTGCTCCACCCAATGACGCGTGATGGGAATGGATTGCGGCAGATAACGCGCCACGCGAACCCCCTGCACGTGCGACAAGCGGCCGTGCAAATCGGCCACGCCCGGTCCCTGTCCGTCATAGCGGTACTGGCCTTCCAATTCACCGGCGGCATCGGCATTGGCAAAGCTCAGATGCTTGAAATTCACCTCATATTGCGCCGCCTGCTTTTTCCAGCCAATCTCGCCTTTCAGCGCCTGTACCGGAACCAGCGGCTCGGCAAACAAACCCGGAAAAGTCACGCTGGAATCGTGGCTGTCCAAGGCGAGCACGCCACTCTCTTGATCGATTTCGAAGCGGCCCGACAGGTTGGAAAATCCCGGCACACCCAGCTTGGGCCGTGCGGCCAGCTCACTGCCCAAGGGTGGAATCTCTGGCACGGGTGGGGATTTTTTTGCAGCCAGTTTGCCGCGCGGTTTTTTTACCGGCGGTGCAGGGGTCGCTACCGCCTGCTCTCCGACAACGGGCTGGGCCTCCTGGGCACGCATTTCCAGACCGGCAAATTCACCCTTGACGCGATAGCGTAGCGCTTCCGGCGCGAGCATGGGGTCGCCCTGCCAGGTGGCTCTCAAATCCGTGAGGCGACCCCGTGGCGCATACACTTCCAACCAATGACGCACGCGCGCATCCAGCGGAACATACGCCGCCAGGCGCGTCAGGGTGCGCAAATCGATGCTGTTCAAGGCTACCTCGCCCGCGGCAGGCTGCCCATCCAGCGCCGGGTTGTAGTGGTGGCTCAAATTCAATTGATGCAGCGTCAAGCCTTCGGTCGTGCGCAAGGAAAATTGCTGCAATTCGACGCCATAGCGCGCACCGTCATAGATGGCCCGCAAGCGCCCCTGCACCTGCTCCAGCCCCAGCAGTGCAAGATCGTGGTGCAATTGTGTCACCACACCGCGCAGCGCGACATCGGCCGTAAATTGCCGTATCTTCATGGTGTCGAAATCGAGCCAGGCACGCAGCGCACCACTGCCGCGTTGCAAGACCAGCGGGTAATCAACATAGGTCTTGAACGCCGTGAGATCGGGGCTCTGCAAATTCAGATAGAGCAAACCATCCCACTGGTGGTAATCCGAAACGCGCTTTGCAAACAACGGGTGCGTGAAATCGCCACGCACATCGATGCGTCCAGCCAATGCCGCCGGCGGCGTGGCCAGCAAGGCAAAGCGATGGTGACGCAAGCGATTGACCAGCGTGAAGTCAAGCGCTTCCAGCTGCAACTCCGGCGCGCCGCGTAGCTCATCGACCCAGCGAACGCGCGCGCCGCGCACACCGACACGCTGCTGCTTGAGCAGCCACTCGACCACCTGGTTATCATGCGACCCGGCCGTATCAAGACCACCGACCGTCACATGTCCGTCGGCGTGGCGGCGTATTTCCAGGTCAGCACCGTCGATCCGCAACTCAGCCAGTTGCACTTCCCGGAACAACAGGGACTGCCAGGACAGCGTGGCGGAAATTTCCGGCAACAGCAGCGTGACGTGCTGCTGTTGATCCAGCACCGTGACATCCTTCAGCGTCAGGCTGGGCTGGAGCCCGCTCCAATTAGCATCAACATCGTCGATGTGCACGGTCAGACCGATCGCCCGGCTCACCGTCATTTCAATTTGCGGCCGGTAATCATCGATGTGCGGCAAAATTGCGTAACGCAGAATCAGCAGCAGGACGGCAAACACCAGATAGCCGGCCAGTACCAGCCAGACTGCCCAGCGCAGCGCGCGGCGCAGATAGCGAAACAAGCGCGGACTGAAGTGATGCGCCGCGCGCAGCACCCACAACACCCCGCGGGCCAGCATCATGGGCACATGCAGAAAAAAATTACGCAGGGCTGAAAACATTGGTTAATCCCATTGGTTCAGCGGGAATGTAGCATAGCGTTTAAGGATGCACACCCGCGCGGACAGCGGCATTGACGGCGGTCGCCACGATGCGTAATGTGGTGTCCACGTTCTCGAACTTCCATGACCACTACACTTCCCCCTTCACTGCTGGCACCCCGTTTCTCACACTACGCCGCCCAACGTCTGGCAGCGCAGCCCGCATTGGCACAACTCGATTACGACCAGGCCTGGTCGCCGCAGCGTTTGCAGCAACGTCTGGCGGCACTCAACCTATCCACCTCGGACGAAGCGCAACTGTGCCAGGCGCTGCGCCAATTACGCCAGGAAGTTTTCCTGAGCGTGATGGAGCGCGACTTGCGCGGCACGGCCTCGCTCGACGAAGTCACCCACAGCATGACCTGGCTGGCCGAGACCACGGTTCAAGCCGCATTGCGCTGGGCCACCACGCACTGTACCGCCAAGCACGGCGTGCCGCTGGACGGCAAGGGCCAGGCTATCGACTTGCTGGTGATCGGCATGGGCAAACTCGGCGGACGCGAATTGAATGTCTCGTCCGATATCGACCTGATCTTTGCCTATCTTGAAGACGGCCACACACAGGCTGCGGACAATCAGGCCGCGCTTACGCATCAAGAGTTTTTTGAACGTGTCGGCCGCAAGGTGATCGCCCTGCTGGCCGACGTCACCGCCGATGGCTGTGTGTTTCGCGTGGATATGCGGCTGCGGCCCTATGGCGACGCCGGGCCGCTGGTCTCCAGCCTCAGCATGCTGGAAAATTATTTCATCACCCAGGGACGCGAATGGGAACGCTATGCCTGGCTCAAGGCGCGCGTCATCAGCGCGCCGGTCTTGCTGCGTGACCAGCCCGATCTATGGCGGCACACAGTGACGCAACTCGATCAACTGGTGCGTCCCTTCGTCTATCGCCGCTATCTCGATTTCGGCGCGATTGAAGCGCTGCGCGACCTGCACGGCAAGATCAAGCAGGAACTGGGGCGCCGCACCCGGCAACACCAGGAGCTGCGCCAAGGGCAGGATGCTGAACGGAACATCAAGCTCGGGCGCGGCGGCATTCGCGAAATCGAATTCATTGCGCAAGTGTTCCAGTTGATTCGCGGCGGCCGCGACCCCGCCTTGCGGGTGCATGCCACGCAAGCCGCGCTGTTGCTGTGCGCCGACCGCGGCCACCTTGACCCGCAGGTTGCCGACGCGCTGTTGCAAGCCTACCGCTTCCTGCGCCAATTGGAACACTGCCTGCAATATCGCGATGATGCGCAAACCCATCTATTGCCCGCTGACCGGCCACAGCAAGACACCCTGGCGGCCATGATGCGCATGGAGCCTGCTGTCTGGCAGGCAGCGCTCGTGCAACATCGCGGCCGGGTGCAAGAACAATTCGACCAGGTGTTCGGCGCCAAAAATCATCTGGCCGAATGCGTGCCACCTGATCTGCTCGGCGTTGCCAATGAAGATCAACTGCTGCAGGCGCTGGGCCAGCGTTTCGATGCGACGACCGCACAGGAAGCCCGCAGCCATCTCGAGCAAATCCGCAACAGCGGCAAATATCTCGGCCTGCCGGAACAGCATCGTCAACGTTTCGAGCGCTTGATCCCCGCCTTGCTGGCGCGCTGCGCCACGGTCAACCATCCGGTGCTGACGCTGCGGCGCGCACTTGATCTGCTCGAAACCATCGGCCGGCGCGGCGCTTACCTCGCCTTGTTGTGCGAATACCCGCAGGCGCTGGAGCGTGTCGTGCGCCTGCTCGATAGTTCGAGCTGGGCCGCCACCTATCTCTTGCGCCATCCTTTGTTGCTCGACGAATTGGTCGATCCGCGTACTCTGTACGCCCCCATCGATCTGGCCGGATTTGAAACGAATCTGCGCGCCCTGCTCGCGCAACATCACGACGACCCCGAGCGGCAAATGGATGGCATGCGCGAGGCGCATCACACCGAAGTGTTCCGTCTGTTGCTGCAGGATCTCGAAGGAATTCTGAGCGTAGAAACACTGGCCGATTATTTGTCTGCGCTGGCCGATCGCGTCCTGCAAATCAGCCTCGAAACCGTCTGGACACGCTTGCGCGAGACGGCGCACAGCCAGGATTGGCCCGTGCAACCGCGCTTTGCCATCATTGGCTACGGCAAGCTGGGCGGCAAGGAACTGGGTTACGCCTCCGACCTCGATTTGATTTTTCTCTACGCCGAAGATCACCCCGACGCGCAGGAACACTACGCGCGTCTGGCACAACGTCTGACTTCCTGGCTGTCCAGCCAGACCCGCGCTGGCCTTCTGTTCGAAATTGATCTGCGTCTGCGCCCCAATGGCAATGCCGGCTTGCTGGTGTCCAGTCTGCCCGCCTTTGCGCGCTACCAGCGCGAAGCGGCCTGGGTGTGGGAACATCAGGCGCTCACCCGCGCGCGCTTTTGCGCCGGCGATGCCGCGCTCGGGACTGCGTTTCAACTTGAGCGCGACGCCATCCTGCAACAGTCGCGCGACGCTGCTGTGCTGAAACGCGAAGTGCTCACTATGCGCGCCAAAATGCACGATGGTCATCGCAACCCCAGCGCCCTGTTCGACATCAAGCATGATGCGGGCGGCATGGTGGACATTGAATTTTGTGTGCAAACTCTGGTGTTGTTGCACAGTGCCGAACAACCCGCGCTGACTGCCAACCTCGGTAATATCGCCCTGCTCGGACTGTGTGCCGCGCACGGTCTGATACCGCCCACACTGGCACAGCAGACCGCCAATGCCTACCGCCATTTCCGTGCTCTGCAACACCAGCTGCGTCTGGACGGCGCACCCTACGCCCGCGTCGAACCGGCGCTGATCGAGCGCGAACGCGCTGCGGTGATGGCGTTGTGGGAATACTTGTTTGGACTCCCGGGAGTGAAGGCCTAACCGCAGAGACGCAGAGGCCGCAGGGAAAGACAAAAGTCATTGATCTGCGTGGTCCACGAACCGATATTTCTGACTTGCTTTGCTCTGCGGTCTCTGCGTCTCTGCGGTTAGGTTTTATCTTTCCGCTCCCTGTTAAAATGGCAGCCATTCAATACTTCGTTCTTGGAGAGTTTCATGTCGATGGCGGACCGCGATGGCCTGATCTGGCTGGATGGCAAACTGGTGGACTGGCGCGATGCCAAGCTGCACGTGCTGACCCACACTTTGCACTACGGCATGGGCGTATTTGAAGGCGTGCGCGCCTACAACACGCCGCGCGGTACCGCCATTTTCCGCCTGCAGGAACACACCCAGCGGCTGCTGAATTCGGCACGCATTTTCCAGATGAAGATTCCCTTCGATCTGCAAACCCTGATGGATGCACAGCGCGAGGTCGTGCGCATGAATAAACTGGAATCCTGCTATCTGCGCCCGATCGCCTGGCTCGGTTCTGAAAAGATGGGCATTGCCGCCAAAACCAATACCGTGCATGTGGCGATTGCCGCCTGGCCCTGGGGTGCCTATCTGGGCGACGAAGGCATCAACAAGGGCATCCGCGTGCGCACCTCGTCGTACACGCACCATCACCCCAACGTGACCATGTGCAAAGCCAAGGCGGTGGGAAATTATCCGGTGTCGATTCTGGCCAATACCGAGGCCACCAATGAAGGCTACGATGAAGCGATGTTGCTGGATCCGCAAGGTTTCGTCTGCCAGGGCTCGGGCGAAAACCTGTTCGTCGTCAACAAAGGCGAGTTGCACACGCCAGATCTGTCGGGCGGCGCATTGGATGGCATCACGCGCGCCACGGTGATGCAGATCGCGGCCGATTTCGGTATCAAGACGACGGAGCGGCGCATCACGCGCGATGAAATCTATATCGCCGACGAAGCGTTCTTCACCGGCACCGCCGCCGAAGTCACGCCGATTCGCGAATACGACAACCGCGCCATCGGCAGCGGCACGCGCGGCCCGATCACGGAAAAATTGCAAAGCGCGTTTTTCGATGCCGTCAACGGACGCAGCGAAAAATATCAATCCTGGCTCACTCTGGTTTGAGGCTTCTCATGTCTGACACAAACAAACCCAATGCCGTCGTCGAAGTCGAACACCTGCCGGTCTATTGCCCCAACCCGGCGATGCCGATCTGGAATCATCACCCCAAGGTCTTCCTTGACGTCACCAAAACCGGCAGCGCGGCCTGCCCCTACTGCGGCACGCAATACCGTTTGAAAGAGGGTGCCGTGGTGCATGGGCATTGAGGCTACTCCCCGCCACGCCACGCTAATCGTCGCCCCCAACTGGATAGGCGATTGTCTGATGGCCCAGCCCTTGCTGATGCGACTCAAGGCACAGGGCCAGCACCTCACCGTACTCGCTCCACCCGCAGCGGCGGCCGTGTTCCGCTTCATGCCCGAAGTCGACGAGGTGATCGAAGCGCCGCTGGCGCATGGCAAATTGCAGTGGAGAATGCGTCGTCAGCTGGCACGTGAGCTGCGCAAGAAATTTACGCGCGCCTATGTCCTGCCCAATTCGCTCAAGTCGGCGCTGATCCCCTGGCTGGCACGTATTCCGGTGCGCGTGGGTTATCTGGGCGAGCAGCGCTACTTCTTGCTCAACCAAATTTTCCGCAAAGAAAAAAGCGCCGAGCGTGCGCCAATGCTGCAACACTATGCCGCACTGGCTGGTGTCTCGGATGCCAGCTTGCCCAACCCGCAGTTACAAATTCCTGCCACGCTGATCGAAAAAACCTGTGCGGAATTCCAGCTGGATCGTGCACGACCACTGATTGCGCTCTGCCCCGGCGCTGAATACGGCCCGGCCAAACGCTGGCCCGCTGCGTATTTCGCGCGCTTGGCCGAACTGGTCAGTCAAGCGCAACCGCAGGCGCAAATCATTCTGCTCGGCAGCGCCAAGGATCGCGCCATCGCCGCTGAAATCTGTGCCGCCACGTCCACGCCACCGCACAATCTGTGCGGCAAGACCACGCTGGCACAGGCGTGCGCCCTGATCGCCGCCAGCAACGCCGTGGTCTCCAACGACAGCGGCTTGATGCACATCGCCGCCGCCTGCGCACGCCCGCAAATCGCCCTGTTCGGCTCCAGCGATCCACGCCACACACCACCACATTCAACACAGGCCAAAGTGGAATGGCTGCACCTCGAATGCAGCCCCTGTTTCGCGCGTGAATGCCCGCTCGGACATTTTCGCTGCATGAAGGAACTGACGCCGGAACGGGTGTGGGGTGATTTGGTTTTACTGTTGCAGGGCTGAGAAGCACGCCCCCATTCCTCGTACAATAGCCGCACCATGGAACATAACGACTACATTCTTACTCTGTCCTGCCCGGATACCACCGGCATCGTGTATCACGTCACGGGGTTTCTGTTCGAGCGCGGCGGCAATATTCTCGACTCGCAGCAGTTCGGCGACGATTCGACCGGGCTTTTTTTCCTGCGCATTCACTTCGATGTGCCGCCCACTGCACACACACTGGAATCGCTGCGCAGCGCATTTGCGCCGCTGGCAGAAAAATTCAAGATGGACTGGGACATTCACGCGCGCAAAACCCGCGCGCGGCTGCTGCTGCTGGTTTCCAAACAGGGGCATTGCCTGAACGATCTGCTGTTCCGCTGGCACAGCGACCAGTTGCCAGTGGACATTCCGGCCATCGTATCCAATCACCGCGACTTTGAACCGCTGGCAAAGTCGTATGGCATTCCGTTTCATTATCTGCCGCTGGCCGCCGATAACAAGGCGGAGCAGGAAGAGGCCTTGCGTACCTTGATCGCGCAGGAAAAAATCGATCTGGTGGTGCTGGCGCGCTACATGCAGATTTTGTCGCCCGCTTTGTGCGAAGAGTTGCGCGGCCGGGCGATCAACATCCACCATTCCTTCCTGCCCAGCTTCAAGGGCGCGCGACCCTATTGGCAGGCACACGACCGCGGCGTGAAACTGATCGGCGCCACCGCGCACTATGTGACGCCCGATCTGGATGAAGGCCCGATCATCGAGCAGGAAGTGGCCCGCGTCGAACACGGCATGGATCCGGAACGGCTCACCGCCGTCGGCCGCGATGTCGAATGTCTGGTGCTGGCGCGTGCAGTCAAGTGGCATGTGGAAAACCGCATCCTGCTCAACGGCCACCGCACCGTCGTATTCAAGTAACCATCACTCCCTCCCCTTCAAGGGGAGGGCTGGGGTGGGGATGGGTTTCTTCGGCACGGCTCTGTGCCAACCCCATCCCCCACCTAGCCTCCCCCTTGAAGGGGGAGGGACAGATACAAAGGAAATTCATGTCGAGACCCGCATCGAAAGTGATGTTCGCCACGGCGGATGAAACCGAACAAGCGTTCTACGATTGCCTGGCGCGCGCCGATCTGCACGGCTTGATGTCGCTCTGGGCCGAAGAGGATGATGTCATCTGCATCCACCCCGGCGGACCGCGCCTGGAAGGCCTGGATGCGATTCGCGCATCGTGGCAAACCATCCTCGGCAATGGCGCGCTGGAAATCAGTGTCACGCGACAAACCGCCATCTCCGGCATGTTGATCAGCGTGCATACCCTGATCGAGGAAATCATGGTGCAAGGCGAGAATGGCCCCGAGCTGCTCTACGTCAACGCCACCAACGTTTATCACAAGACCTCGCGCGGCTGGCGGCTGGTGTTGCATCATGCCTCCCCTGCCACCGAAGCACCTTCGACGCCACCGGCCTCTGCATTGCATTAAACGGTTGGCGGATACTCCCCTCGCCCGCAGGCGGGAGAGGGGCTGGGGGTGAGGGCGTTGGCATAATGCAATAATCATGAGCACGATGGGCACATGCCCTCATCCCCGACCCTTCTCCCGCCTGCGGGAGAAGGGAGGTAACCGTCGACCGATCCATGACCTACACTGCCCCCCGCTGGCTGCCCGGCGGCCATCTGCAAAGCATTTACCCCGCACTGTATGCGCCGCGCCCGCACGTGGCGTTGCGGCGCGAGCGTTGGGAAACGCCGGATGGGGATTTCATCGATCTGGACTGGACCACGCATGACACCGCCGCCAGCGCGCCGCTGCTGGTGTTGTTTCATGGATTGGAGGGCAGCGCGCGCAGCCACTATGCGCAAAGTTTTATGGCGGCTTGCACTGCGCGCGGGTGGCGCGGCGTGGTGCCGCATTTTCGTGGCTGCAGCGGCGAACTCAATCGCCTGCCGCGCGCGTACCACTCCGGCGACAGTGCTGAAATCGGCTGGGTGCTGCAACGTCTGCATGCACAGTATCCCGCCATGCCGCTGTACGTCGTCGGCGTCTCGCTGGGCGGTAATGCATTGGCGAAATGGCTGGGCGAGCAACAGCACCAGGCCGACTTTGTGCATGCGGCTGCCTGCATCTCGGCACCGCTGGATTTGACCGCCACCGCGCAGGCCCTGTCACGCGGCATCAACCAACTCTATACGCGCAATTTTCTGTCTACATTGAAACCGAAATCACTCGAAAAAGCGCGTCGCCACCCCGGCATTTTCGATGTGAAAAAGATGCTGCAAAGCCGCAGCTTTCATGAATTCGACGAGGTTGTCACCGCGCCGCTGCACGGGTTTAAGAATGCGCTGCACTACTGGCAAACCTGTTCCGGAAAACAGTTTCTCGCTTCGATCACCGTGCCGACCCTGGTGCTCAACGCCTTGAACGATCCCTTCCTGCCCGCGCACACACTGCCGCATGCCCACGAAGTATCGAAAGCCGTCACGCTGGAACAACCCCGCCACGGTGGTCACGTCGGTTTTCCGCAAGGCCGCTACCCTGGCGATCTGCACTGGCTACCGAAACGGGTGATGCGGTTTTTTGAAGGTGTGTAGGGAAAATCAAAGACTAACCGCAGAGACGCAGAGAACGCAGGAAAAACTTTCCTTGGTTTTCTCCGCGCTCTCTGCGTCTCTGCGGTTGCATTTTTTTATCGCACCCGTTCCTTCGCTTCTTCCGCCACCAGTTGCTGCACTTCGTGCGTGCGTGCATCGATCATCGACAGTTGAAAGAAATCGGTATCGCCTGCCCGGCGGGCCTGCTGCAATTGTTCCAATGCGGCCGGGTAAGCGCCCATGCGAATCAAGTATTCAGCGGTGGCCCAGTGTTCCTGCGCATGCTGGCCGGTGGCCGCATAACTGTTGGCCAGCAGCGGGTAGAGTTCCATCTCCTGTCGGTACAGGGTGGCCTGTTCTCTCAGAAAGGCGATCGCCTTGACGTGTTGACCATTGGCTTGCAAACACTGCGCATACACTTGCGCCAGCGCCCGCGCCTGTGGGAAACGTTGCGTCGCACTCTGTGCCAGTGTCAGGGCTGCGCTGTTCTGGCCCGTCGCCAGTTTCAATTCGATTTCAAAACGATCCAGGATTGGGTGCGCTGCCTTCAGCAGGCTGCGCGCGTGCTGTAATGCATCCGCAGCCGCAACCCAGTTGTGCTGCAAGCTGTAGGTGACGGCCAACGCAAACCAGCTCGCGCCTTCGTTGGGCGCCGTGCGCTGCTGCAATTGGTGTTCAAGAAATTTCTGCGTCTCGCGCAAACCGTTGACCGAACCATCCTGACTGGCACGCAATTTGGCGCGCAGCAGGGTGAAGTCGAGGCTGTCGGCCCGCATAATCACCGGGGCATCCTGCACACGGCCCTGAATGTCGGCCATGCGCTCGGTCGTCAAGGGATGGGTGCGCAGATAGGCCGGTGCATTATTTTCGTACAGCCGTCCGGCCTGCTGCAAGCGGCCGAAGAAAGTCACCATGTCGTGCGTATTGAAACCTGAGCCTTGCAGAATTTGCAGACCAACACGATCCGCTTCGCGCTCGGCATCACGGCTGAAGTTGAGCTGATTCTGAATCTGATAACTGCCCCCGGCCATGGCAATGCCTTGCGCCGCATCGGGATTCGAACGCGCCGCCAGAATCGCCAGAATCAGCGCCGCCACCGACACCAGCGCATCCTGCCCCTGCTTGGCCAGCATGCGCGCAATATGCCGCTGCACCACGTGACCGATTTCATGCGCCATCACCGACGCCAGCTCAGACTCACTCTGCGCCGCCAGCAACAGGCCAGTATGTACGCCGATGTTACCGCCCGGCAGGGCAAAGGCATTGAGCGTGTTGTCCTTGACAGCGAAGAAATAAAAATCGGATTCAGCGCGCGGCGCGTGACTCACCAGCGTATTGCCCAGCGCATTGAGATATTGCGACAACTCCACATCATCCACGATGTCATGCGCGCGCCGCAATTCGCGGATGATGCCTTCGCCCACCTTGCGTTCCATCTGCGGCGAAAAGGCGTCGCTTGACGCATCGCCCAGATTCGGCAATTGATTGACAAACTGCGCCTGCGCGCCCACCGGCGCAGCCGCCAGCGCGAACGAGATAACGATGGCAAGGGGTTTGCGAAAAAAAAATGGGGACGATGCAGGCATGTCGTTATGTTTCGTGATTGCTCATTTTCTCAGACTGGCCAACCCGCATGCGTTTCTGGTGTTTCAGTCGACCCGGCACCGTTCGTCCTGAGCCTGTCGAAGGACAGGATGCTATGACTTCGCTGCATAGAGGGATGTTCCTGCAACATTGACTCAGTTGCATTTGGGCAATGCTGAATCTTATCGCACACAACACGTTACATCCTGCCCTTCGACAAGCTCAGGGCGAACGGTGCCGGTTTTTCCAAAATACACAGATTATCCATCCCCGCCACTGAACGATGCGCGATAATATCGGCCGTCGTTCCCCACCCTTCGAACACCATGCCCAAAAAAGATTCCCCTGTTCTAACTCACTTCGACACCAGCGGCCAGGCTCACATGGTCGATGTCGGCAGCAAACCCGCGACGCATCGCATTGCCGTCGCCGAAGGCTTGATTCAAATGCAGCCCGCCACGCTGGCACTGATTGCGCAGGGCACCAGCAAAAAAGGCGACGTGCTCGGCATCGCCCGCATCGCCGCCATTCAGGCCGCTAAAAAAACTTCGGATTTGATTCCCCTCTGCCACCAGATTCCGCTCACACGCGTCACCGTTGAATTTGAGATTCTGGAAAAACAAAGTGCTGTCCGCTGCCAGATTACCGCCGAAACCCTCGCCCCCACCGGCGTGGAAATGGAAGCTCTCGCCGCCGTGCAAATCGCCCTGCTGACGATTTACGATATGTGCAAGGCGACCGATCGTGGGATGGAAATGCGCTGCATCAAGCTCCTGCAAAAATCAGGCGGAGCGTCGGGAGACTTCTCCACCACCTGAGAAACATTTACTTCCACGGCCGAAAATCCACCATCTCCAGCACGGTCCCGGTTTTCTTGTCCAGCACGACCGTAAGGTCATTGACCTTGGCCTTGAGCGGCACAAACCCGGCGTCGATTTTTTGTGATTCATATTTCTTGATCAGTACGTCTATCCCCAGCGTCTTGTCCGGGTTCAGGTCATGCAATGCCGTCAACGGCTGCGCGCGCTGCGCGGCAACGCTTTGCAATTCCGTGTAGGGGACATAGTACTGCGGCATCCCCTGTACATCCGCACCCCCACTGATGGCACTGAACAAAATCGCGTTGCGTGCCTTGGCATCGTCCGGCAATCGTGCCGCTACCGTCTGCGGGCCAAACCACGACAAATTACGATTATCTGCGCCCGCCTTGTTCAGATCCTCCCTGGAAAGATCGTTGGCATACACTACATCGAAACGATCCGTGTTGAATACCAGATACACCGGACGCGCCACAAATACCGTGTGCAGTCCATAGAACAAGGCCGCCAACTGTACCAGCGCCACAACCAGCAGATCGAATTTTAATTCCTTTTTCTTTGGATTGAAGATGATCAGCGTAATCAAAGGCCCTAGCGTGACATCGACTCCCAGCACCATCAGGAAAATACTGGCCACACCACTGGCATATGCCAGCGACCCCGGATACCAGAGCAAAAACACCAAAGCCGCAGACAATAAGGCCACGCCCCCAGAAGCCAGTAAATGCGCACCTGACGCCTGGAAACGATTCAAGGTTTTGAGATTCATGATTTTCCGACCGACGCGATAAAAAACGCCCGCTTGCGCGGGCGTTTGGGTGGGCAATCAAAATTGAATCGAGTCCGAACCTATTGATTTGCTCAATTAAAGCGTGTCTGACTCCATTGATTGCATTGATTGAGACTTATAGCAGCGCAGCAGCAGTAGCTTGACGGCAATTGGCTGGAAGATACTTATTGGGTCCAGCCGCGCTCCAGCAAGCCCACACAATTTGGTTAGTGGGTGGGGTGCCCACCGTAAGCGCGGTTCCTACCGCACCGTCGAATGGCGTCATGTTAACCGTGACACTGCCAGCCTTCGCCGAAGTGACGACGGTAATTACGCCGGCTGCGCTAATCGTTGGAACGGTCGCAATGTTCTGTGTCGCTACACCAGCGTTATAACCAGTTGCAAAGGCAAGTCCGTTAGCAGCATTCTCGGCAACCGTAATTTTTGCAGCATCAAGAGCAACAACTGCTTCTGAGACACGCGAACGTACCGTATAGTCTTGATAAGCTGGCAATGCCACGGCTGCCAAAATACCAATAATGGCGACCACGATCATCAATTCGATCAGGGTAAAGCCGCGTTGCATCTTGCTTACGACATTCATCTGTTTCATGACACTTCTCCTTGAGAAAAAATCACGGCTTCAACCGTTAGCCATTACTATACAAGTGCTGTGCCAGCCTCGCTCAAAAAACTAATGCCCTGTTTTTAAAACGTTTTTCGCCGGCCCGTTTTCCACATCGCCGCTGGAAAATAAGGTTTCTGACAATAATCGTCAGGTCAACCGACCATTTTTTGCACAGCAACAGCGGGGATTTCGGCGGCTTGCACCGCAACTTAAGGGGAATCCGCCCGTAGTGCGGAGAGCAGAATAGCGCGTGTCAGTACTTCCGGCAACAGCACCGGCGGCCGGCCGGGGCGTTGCAGCCAATAGACCGGGATGCCGTTGCGGCCGAGCTTTTGCAGGGCGGCGGCGATTTCCGGGTTGGGCCGGGTCCAGTCGGCACGCAACAGGACAATGCCGCTTTGCACCAGCGCCTGTTGTACTTGCTCGGTTTCGAGCACGGCTTTTTTGTTGAGCTGACAAGTGACGCACCAGGCGGCGGTGAAATCGACGAAGACGGTTTTGTTTTGCGCCAGGGCGGTTTGCATGGCGGCTTCCGACCAGGGTTTCCAGTGGCCCGTTTCATCGGACGGATTGGAAGCGCTGCGCTGACCGGCGTAGGCGAGTAAGGCCAGCGCCACTGCGACCAGCGCCCACCATGCCCTGCTAGGGCGCGTTGTACGCTGAATGGTTCCCCACAACCAGCACGCCAAACCCAGCGCACACAAAACCAGCAGCGCAGAAAATTGCCGGTCGGCACTGGTTTGCAGACCATAGACCCAGAGCAGCCAGGCCACGGTGGCGAGCATGGGAAAAGCGAGCAGGTGTTTGAAGTGGTTCATCCACGCGCCGGAACGTGGCAGCCGCTGGAGCAAAGCGGGCCAGTAACACAACAGCACATAGGGAAAGGCCAGACCCAACCCCAGCGCAGCAAAAATCAGTAAGGCCAGCACGGCAGGCTGAGTGAGTGCAAAACCAAGTGCTGCGCCCATGAACGGCGCGCTGCAGGGAGAAGCCACCACGACCGCGAGCAGGCCGGTGGCGAAGGCGGAGAGGTGCGGATGCAGTTGCTGCGCGTCGTGTTCAGCTTGGGCCGCGCGTGTCTGACCCCAGCGGATTTCAAACACGCCGAACAAGTTGAGCGCGATCAGTGTGAACAGAATCGCCAGCGCGAAAACAAACCACGGGTTCTGCAATTGAAAACCCCAGCCCAATGTGCTGCCCGCCGCGCGCACCGCGAGCAGTGCGCCTGCCAACGCCAGAAATCCGAGGAGGACGCCTGCTGCGTAGATCAATCCGTGCTTGTGCAAAACACCGGGATGACGGGCTTCATGCTGCACCATGGCCACCACCTTGATCGACAGCACGGGGAAGACACAGGGCATGAGGTTGAGGATCAGACCACCGAGGAAGGCGCCGAGGAGCGCGGTGAGCCAGGAGGATGGCTTCACTTCTGCGGGGGAGTCTGTGCGCGGAGGGAGGGTGCTGTTTGCTTGCGTGGCGCTCTCGACCTTGGGGGAAGGGGCTAGTGTGAGAGAAGCCGTATTTGCAACCGCGCGTGCGCCACGAATCGGCGCAACCACCGTCGCTGCCCACGCGCCGCCATCGGCGACCAGCAAACCATCCAGTGTGTCCCAGCGCGTTTTGTTGTCGGCGGCCGGAATGGTGAGGGTGCCGGCGCCATTCTTGACCACCCAGGATTGCGGTTTTGCATTGGCGATCAAATCGGGTTGATGGGGAAAATATTCCAGCGCAGCAGGTAGCGCTTGACCCTGTTGCGGCTGCAATTGCACGGCCACGCTCGCTGTGTGCCACTGCGCATCGACACGCCAGCCCGACAAGGCGCGCGGCAAGCCTTCCTGCGCGCGCTGCAAACGGTTCTGCCATAGACTGGGTTGCGCCGTGGCACCGACATTCAGTGTCAACGTGTAACTACCGCTGCCGGGAATGCACACATCGGCGCAAATCAACCAGCGCGCCTGCGCAGTTAACGTGACCGCGTCTGCAGTGGCGTTTTTTGGCGGCGTGATTTGCGTCAGCAGAATCGTGTCTTGCGGCACGACAAAGTTCATCAGCTCGGCGCCGTAGGCCTTGCGTTGCGGCAACGGCCACTGAATGGGTGATGCGGTCCAGCCCGGCGGCAAGCTCCACGTAATTTGTGTCGGCAAGCCGGAATCGCCCGATACACGCCAATAGGTATGCCATTTTTCTTCATGCTGAAAACGCAGGCCCACCCAGAACGGTTGTCCCGCCGCCACCTGCGATTGGCTGGACAGCAATTGCGAGTGGAGATGATCGGTTTCAAGTTTGGCGGATTCTTGCGCGTATGCTGTTAGTGCGCAAGACTGCAACAACAGCGCGATGAGGAAATTGAATGGCAAATTAAATGGGGTCAGACTCCATTTAATTTTTCTCTGAAATATTTTCCTTGCAACGAATCTCGCAAAAATTAAATGGAGTCTGACCCCATTTAATTTGCCATTCAATTTCATGCGAATAGCCCTGCCAGCGCAACACCCGGATCAGCGGCACGCATGAAGGCTTCGCCGACGAGGAAGGTGTGGACGTTGCGGTCGCGCATGCGTTTGACGTCTTCGCGTTGCAGGATGCCGCTCTCGGTGACGACCCGTTTCTCGGCCGGAATGTGTGGCAGCAAATTCAAAGTGGTGTCGAGCGTAACTTCAAACGTGCGCAGATTGCGGTTGTTAATACCCAGCAGCGGTGTCTGCAATTTGAGTGCGCGATCAAGCTCTGGGCCATCGTGAATTTCGACCAGCACATCCATTTTCAGTTCGTGCGCACAAGCTTCCAATTCCATCATCAATCCCTGATCCAGCGCGGCGACGATGAGCAGGATGCAATCCGCACCCCAGGCGCGCGCTTCATAAACTTGGTACGGATCAATCATGAAATCCTTACGCAAGACCGGCAAAGTGCAGGCGGCGCGTGCCTGTTGCAGATATTCCGGCGCGCCCTGAAAAAATTGCACATCGGTCAGCACCGACAGGCAGGCCGCGCCGTGTTCGGCATAGCTCTTGGCGATTTCCGCTGGTACAAAATTTTCGCGCAGCACGCCTTTGCTGGGGCTGGCTTTCTTGACCTCGGCGATCACCGCAGCCTGACCGGCTGCAACCTTGTTCTGCAATGCGCCGCTAAACGAACGCAACCCACCCAGCGTTTCGGCGTCGCGGCGCAGGCTGGCGAAATCGCGCGCGCGTTTGGCTTGCGCAACTTCACCTTGTTTGACTTCAATGATTTTTTTGAGAATGTCGGACATGAGAATTATTGTTGTGGTGGCGGCTCACAACTTTGGGTGAAGCGTACCAAGCTGTCGAGGGTGATTTTGGCAGCGCCGGAATCGATCGAATGGCGCGCGCGTTCGATACCATCGGCAATCGAATCGGCGACACCCGCAACATACAGCGCCGCACCAGCATTGAGCAGCACGGTATCGCGCGCTGCGCCCATCTCACCATGCAGCACCGTGAGCACGACTTCCTTTGACTCGTCCGCATCAGCCACTTTCAGGCTGGTCAGATCATGCAATGGAAAACCGAATTGTTCGGGATGAATTTCATATTCGTGCACTTCACCACTGCGCAACTCACCCACCAGCGTGGGGCCAGCGGGCGAGATTTCATCCATGCCGTTTTTGCCGTGCACCACCAGCACATGCTCGCTGCCGAGTTTTTGCAGCACGCGTACCATCAGGCCGACCAGTTCCGGCGCATACACACCCAACAACTGCCGAGTCGCGCCAGCGGGATTGGTCAACGGGCCGAGGATGTTGAACATGGTGCGCACGCCCAGTTCGCGCCGCACCGGCGCAGCGTACTTCATCGCGCTGTGATGATTGGGGGCAAACATGAAGCCGATGCCGACCTGCTGCAAGCTCTCAGCGACTTGCGCCGGCGACAGCATGATGTTGACGCCCAGTGCTTCCAGCACATCGGCGGCGCCGGATTTACTCGACACCGAGCGGCCGCCATGCTTGGCCACACGCGCACCAGCACCCGCGGCGACAAACATGCAGGTGGTTGAGATGTTGAAGGTATGCGAAGCATCACCGCCCGTGCCAACGATGTCGACCAGATGCGTGCGGTCGACGACATTGACCTTGGCCGCCAACTCGCGCATCACCTGCGCCGCGGCCGCCACTTCGCCCACCGTTTCCTTTTTCAGCCGCAACGCGATCAACAGCCCTGCAATCAACGGTGGCGCCACTTCCCCGCCCATGATTCTGCGCATCAGCGCCAGCATGTCGTCATGCACCAGTTCCTTGCCATCAATCAACTGCGCCAGTGCTTGTTGTGGATTCATTTATTTTGCCTCCAGGAAATTCTTCAACAACGCGTATCCGTGCTCAGTCAGAATCGACTCAGGATGAAACTGCACCCCTTGAATATCGTATTGCGTGTGCCGCACACCCATGATCTCGCCATCGTCGGTCCACGCAGTGACTTCCAGGCAGGCGGGCAAGGAGGCACGCTCGATCGCCAATGAATGGTAACGAATCACGGTGAAGGGATTGGGAATACCGGCGAACACACCTTGACCCGTATGATGAATCGGCGAAGTCTTGCCGTGCATCACCTGCTGCGCGCGCACCACCTTGCCGCCGAATGCCGCACCAATACTTTGATGCCCAAGGCATACGCCGAGAATCGGCAGCTTGCCTGCAAAATGTTTCAGCAAGGGCACCGAAATACCTGCCTCGTTCGGCGTGCACGGGCCGGGCGAAACGACAATGCGCGTTGGCTTGAGTTGCTCAATCTCTTCAAGCGTGATTTCGTCGTTGCGATACACACGCACATCCTCACCCAGCTCACCGAAATACTGCACCAGGTTGTAGGTGAAGGAATCGTAGTTGTCGATCATCAATAGCATCTTAAAACCTTTCTAACCGCAGAGACGCAGAGAACGCAGAGTCTAGAAATTGTTGACTACGCGTTTAATACCATCGCGCATCACCTTGCAGTTGAAATTCATCAATAGCCCGAGGCGCTTATCCAGCAGCTTCAGGTAAGTCAATATTTGCGCAGTATGTATGGGTTGCCAACTATCGGCGGCCTTTATCTCAACAATCACCCTGTCCTCTACCAGCAGATCAAGTCGATATGCAGCCCCCAAGTCAAGCCCCTTGTATTGAGCAGGCACCTCAGTCTGGCGCACCACTTTCCATCCACGAAGAGACAGCTCATGTGCCAGAGCATGTTCATAAATGCTTTCCAGCAACCCAGGTCCAAGCACTTGATGTACTTCGATAGCCGCATTAATAATTCCACCAGATAACGCATTAAGGTTTTCCTCTGCGTTCTCTGCGTCTCTGCGGTTAGCCTCTTCCATCACAACTCCCGATCCAGACCGTCCTGCACCAGCTCCGCCGCGCGAATCACGGCGCGGGCCTTGGCTTCGGTTTCCTGCCATTCGCTTTCGGGCACCGAGTCGGCGACGATGCCGGCACCGGCTTGCACGTGCAGCACGCCGTCCTTGATGACGCCGGTGCGGATGGCGATGGCCACATCCATGTCGCCCTGAAAGCTCAGATAACCGCAGGCGCCGCCGTAGATGCCGCGCTTGACGGGCTCCAGTTCGTCGATGATTTCCATGGCGCGGATTTTCGGTGCGCCAGACAGGGTACCCGCCGGGAACGTGGCGCGTAAAACATCCAGCGCGCTCATGCCGGGCTTGAGCAGGCCTTCGACGTTGGAGACGATGTGCATCACGTGCGAATAATTTTCGATCACCATTTTTTCGGTGAGCTTGACGCTGCCGGTTTGCGCGATACGGCCGATGTCGTTGCGCGCGAGATCGATCAGCATGACGTGCTCGGCCACTTCCTTTGGATCAGCCAGCAGTTCGGTGGCCAAGGCCTCGTCCTGTTCCGGCGTCGCACCACGGGGGCGCGTACCGGCGATGGGGCGCACGACGATTTTCGTGCCCTCGGGCGTGTGTTCCTGCCGCACCAGAATTTCGGGTGACGCGCCGACCACCTGAAAATCGCCGAACTGATAAAAATACATGTAGGGCGAAGGGTTGAGTGAACGCAGGGCGCGATACAGCGTCAACGGCGAATCGCGAAACGGTTTGCTCAGGCGCTGGCTGATGACGACCTGCATGCAATCGCCCGCAGCGATGTAGTCCTTGCAGCGCCCCACCGCCCGCTTGAAATCTTCCTTGGCGAATTTGCGCTCAACCTCGGTAGGCATGCTGGGCGCGCTGTAAGGCAGATCGGGCGCGGTGCGCAGCTTGACGCGCAGGTCACGCAAACGCTGTTGTGCACGTTGGTAGGCTTCCGGCTGCGCGGGATCGGCGTAGACGATCAAATAAATCTTGCCTTGCAGATTGTCGATCACCGCCAGCTCTTCGGTCAGCATCAACAGAATGTCCGGTGTGCCGATAGGATCGGGATGGCTGCCCTTCTCAAGACGTTTCTCGACATAGCGCACCGTGTCGTAGCCGAAATACCCTGCCAGTCCGCCGCAGAAGCGCGGCAAGCCGGGACGGGTAGCGACCTTGAAGCGCTGCTGATATTGCGCGATGAAATCGAGCGGGTTGCCCCGATGCTGCTCAACCACCTTGCCATCGGTGACGACTTCGGTCAGATCGCCAGTCGCACGCAACAAGGTGCGCGCAGGCAGGCCAATGAAGGAATAGCGGCCAAAGCGTTCGCCGCCCTGCACCGATTCGAGCAGGCAGGACAGCGGCTTGTTGGCCAGCTTCAGATAGAGCGAGAGGGGGGTATCGAGATCGGCGAAAAATTCCGCCACTAATGGAATGCGGTTAAAGCCTTGCGCGGCGAGCGAATTGAATTCAAGTTCGGTCATGATGAAACTCTTTTGGTATGCGGGCCATGAAACTCCGGCCACGTTGATCAAAGCATGGACAGGCGAATAGAAGAAAATACGCCTGCGGCAATCGGTGTCAGCTACACCAACGCCATGACCAGCCGCCGCGCCAGGCGTTGGTCAAATTTTGGATCCATGCTTTGCAGAGTGTCATTGCAGTGTTCGCGTCCGGTTAAAGTCTGCGATGTGATTCGCAGCATCCAGCAGAGTTGTCACTATACCATCGGACGGAATGCTGTGGGATGCCTCCCCCTCGTTGTAGCCATAAGGCACGATCAGAACGCCACAGCAGCCCGCAGCGCGGGCCGCCAGCGCATCGTTGGCCGAATCGCCCACCATGAAAATGTGCGCCGGCGTCACGCCAAGCTGCTCGCAGGCATGCAGGAGCTGCGCCGGATGCGGCTTCTTGTGCGGCGTGCATTCCCCGCCCACCACCGCGACAAAGTATTCGCTCAACCCAGTTTGCTCCAGCAGCGGCAACGTGAATTCCAGCGGCTTGTTCGTCACCACCGCCAGCAACAAGCCTTGCGCGCGCATCGCCCGCAAGCCCTCACGCACACCGTCATACACCACGGTTTGGGTGCCGTTGATGCGATGATAGTGGCGACGGAAGATGGACAGCGCCGGAGCAACCTGTGTATCTTCGCATTGGCCATCGATGTTGCCCGCCAGCGTGCGGCGCACGAGGCTTTCCGCCCCTTTGCCGACGAAGGTGGCAATTTTGGCGACGGGTAACTCGGACAGGCCGAGTTCAGCGCGCATTGCGTTGGCGGCAGCGGCGAGGTCGGGGATGGAATCTACGAGGGTTCCGTCCAGATCTATGAGTACGGCTTTAATCACAACGTCATCCTAAGGCTGGCTTTCTTTGATTGGCGTATTTTGCAATACGCGATCAACGCCCATGTCAATTTCTTGGATGGAAGTATGTCGAGGGTAGTTTGATCTGTAGTCTTTCGTTTTCTGAATCGCCTCGGCAACAGCAGCATTTGTCCTGTTTGAGAACGAATTCCTAGTAGATAAACCAATAATATTTCCGTCCAGATATGCTTCAAGGAGCTCCGTTGCTTTTTCCGTTTGCCCATTTCGAAGGCTTTGAAGCACTGCGACTTGGGTTCTAACATCAGTGGTATTTCTTAACATATAGCCATCGGCAAAAAATCCTGCCGCGGAATCGACTCCCACGTGCCAGCCAGCCACTCCACTCGCAATCGCGGTGGCAAACAATACGCCAAGTGTGATTAGGGTTGTTCGCATCCGAAAGGTCATTTCATATCCCCAAGAAAAAAACGCCAATGAGCCTCGATCTTCGATCAACCCAGCTGTATCAACGAAGCGAGATCGTCGCAATTGCGCCGCTATTAAAGAAAGTGACTTGCTGCCGGGCAACCCCCGGCAATCGTTGTGCTTCGTGCTAGTACCGCGAAAATGGGGTCAGACTCGATATTTTCTGTGGCGTCGCACTTCGCAATACCACCTCGGAGAAAAATCGAAGCTGACCCAATTTCCGCTGGGTCAAAGACTTCTCAACACACGCGCTTCAGTGCGCGTAAAAGAACATCAGCTTGGTGCCCGCCAGTTCGATTACATCGTTCTCTTGCAAAGCGTGCGCGGCGGCGCCAATTTCTGCACCGTTGACGATCGGCTTTTGCTCGCCTTCGACATGGGTGAGGAAATAGCCTTGCGGGCGGCGGCTGATGGCAATCACTTGAATCTTGGGGGTGCCCAGAGTGGTAATCGATTTATTCAGATGAATTTCCTTGCCCAGGCGTGGCCCATTGAGCACTTGCAAAACCCCTTGATTCAGAGGAGCGATGTTCTGAACAACTTCCTGCATGGGCCGGCTGATGGGATTGATGTCTGCCACCGCTTCGGCCAGCTCGAGGGGTTCGGCCGATTCAGCCGATGGGGCGGGCGGCGCCTCGCTTGGGCTCGGGGCCGGTGTAACGGGTTTGGTCTCAGCCTGTACCAAGGGCGCTTCAGCAAAACCATAGGCGGGATAGGAACCGGTGCGCTCCAGACGGCCGACGATGCGCGCGTGCGAGGCATTGTCGGAGCTGAACTGGAGCTGGTATTTGCCCAGCTCGATCACGTCACCGTTTTGCAAAAAGTGTTTCTTGACGGCGTTGCCGTTGACCCAGGTGCCGTTGGTGCTGTTCAAATCCTCGAGGAACACGTCGTTGACGATGGTGATGATGGCCGCGTGCACGCCACTCACGGCCTTGTGGTCGATCACGATATCGTTCTCCGGCCGCCGGCCGATCGTGACGCGCTCCTTGGTGATCAGCAACTGCTGCAGGATCTTTCCATCCTTGCTCAATATCAATTTGGTCATCGCCATGATTTTTTACCCATCCCTCATCTGCCACTCATCCACCAAACAGGCGGCTGAAAAATCCTTGCGTCACGTATTGGTCCAGCACACGCAACACCACCACCGAAATATTATCGCGCCCGCCATTGTTGTTGGCGCGCTGTATCAGATCGTCTGCCGCGAGCTGAAGTTTACCGAAACCGAGCGAGCGATTCTGGATCAGTACATGCGCGATTTCCGTCTCGGTCAACATATCGGTCAAGCCGTCCGAGCACAGCAGATAGATGTCTTCCGGCTCGGTCTGATAATCGCGAATTTCCGCCATCACTTCGATATCCACGCCCAGCGCACGCGTGAGCAGATTCTTGTTGTGCGAATGGCGCGCCTGCTCTGGCGTCAGCAGACCGATGTCGAGCTGTTCCTGCAAATAGGAATGATCGCGCGTGAGCGGCTCCAGCGTTTCCTGACGCAAGCGATACAAGCGCGAGTCGCCGATATGCGCGACTACCACGCGATCATTGAGGAACACCGCCAGCACCAGCGTCGTGCCCATGCCGGAATACTGCGTCTGGGTTTGTGCGCTTTGATAAATCGACAGATTGGTGCGGGCAATGCGCGCCTGAATCAAGTCATGCAGTTTCTGCATACCGTGGCGCGTCAACTCGCGATACCAGGCGGACAGATCGGCTTCCAGATCGTTCTTCAGCACTGCCACCGCCATGCCGCTGGCCACCTCGCCCGCGTTGTAGCCCCCCATGCCGTCGGCCAGCATCGCCAGGCCGTACTGCGTCGAAACCGCCAACGAATCTTCGTTGTGCTCGCGCAATAGCCCAGTGTGGGTGGCAAACGCTGCTTCCAGCGCAGGGATTTTCATCGTTTCTCTTTGTGTAGTTGCCGACAAAAAACAAAAGGGAGCTGACGCTCCCTTTTATTTTACCTGTAACTGGCTTAGCCAGCGACTCAGCGCAGGTCTTATCGCGCTTAGTCGAATGGCTATGCAGCGCACTAGAGCAAGGCTTTCAGCAACTTGCCCATTTCCGAGGGGTTGCGTGTCACGGTGAAGCCGCACTCTTCCATGATCGCCAGCTTGGCGTCGGCCGTATCGGCACCGCCGGAAATCAGCGCGCCGGCATGGCCCATGCGTTTTCCGGGAGGCGCGGTCACACCCGCGATGAAGCCGACAATCGGTTTTTTCATGTTGGCCTTGCACCAGTAGGCCGCTTCCGCTTCGTCCGGGCCGCCGATCTCGCCGATCATGATGACGGCATCGGTATCAGGATCGTCGTTGAACATCTGCATGATGTCGATGTGCTTCAGCCCATTGATCGGGTCGCCGCCGATACCGACTGCGGAAGACTGGCCCAGGCCGATTTCAGTCAGCTGCGCCACCGCTTCATAGGTCAGCGTACCGGAACGCGACACCACGCCAATGCGGCCTTTGCGGTGAATGTGGCCGGGCATGATGCCGATCTTGATTTCATCCGGGGTGATCAAGCCGGGGCAGTTCGGGCCCAGCAGCAGGGTTTTCTTGCCGCCGGCGGCTTCCTTGGCTTTCATCTTGTTGCGCACTTCCAGCATGTCGCGCACGGGGATGCCTTCGGTAATGCAGATCGCCAGATCAAGGTCGGCCTCGACCGCTTCCCAGATCGCCGCCGCCGCGCCTGCGGGCGGCACATAGATCACGGAAACGCTGGCGCCGGTTTGCGCCTTGGCGTCTTTCACCGTGGCGTAAATCGGGATGCCTTCGAAATCCTCACCGGCTTTCTTCGGGTTCACGCCGGCGACAAAGCAGTTCTTGCCGTTGGCATAGTCGCGGCAGCCGCGCGTGTGGAATTGGCCGGTCTTGCCCGTGATGCCCTGGGTAATGACTTTGGTGTCTTTGTTGATCAGAATCGACATATGGGTTCCTTCAATTATTTTCCAGCGACAGCGGCGACAACCTTCTGCGCTGCTTCGGCCATGGTGTTGGCAGAGATGATCGGCAGGCCGGATTCGGCCAGCATTTTCTTGCCCAGATCTTCGTTGGTGCCTTTCATGCGCACCACCAGCGGCACGGAAAGGTTGACTGCCTTGCAGGCAGCGATCACACCATCGGCAATGGTGTCGCAACGCATGATGCCGCCGAAGATGTTGACCAGGATCGCTTTCACTTCGGGGTTCTTCAACATGATCTTGAAGGCTTCGGTCACTTTCTCGGCCGTGGCGCCGCCGCCGACGTCGAGGAAGTTGGCCGGTTCGCCGCCGAACAGCTTGATGGTGTCCATCGTCGCCATCGCCAGGCCGGCGCCGTTGACCAGGCAACCGATATTGCCGTCAAGCGAGATGTAGGCCAGATCGAATTTTGAGGCTTCGATTTCGGCCGGATCTTCTTCATCCAGATCGCGGTAGGCGACGATTTCGGGATGGCGGAACAGGGCGTTGGAATCGAAGTTGAATTTGGCGTCGAGCGCCTTGATGTTGCCGTCGCCTTCGAGGATCAGCGGGTTGATTTCCGCCAGCGAGGCATCGGTTTCCATGTAGCAGGTATAGAGCTTTTTCAGGTTGTCGACTGCCTTGGCAATCGAGCCTTCCGGAACGCCAATCCCCTTGGCCAGTTCGGTGGCCTGCGCATCGCTCAATCCGACGAGCGGATCGACGAACACCTTGAGAATTTTTTCCGGCGTGTGGTGCGCGACTTCCTCGATATCCATGCCGCCTTCGGAGGAGGCCATCATCGCCACCTTCTGCGTGGCGCGGTCGGTCAGCGCGGCAACGTAGTATTCCTTCTTGATGTCAGCGCCTTCTTCGACCAGCAGGCGGTTGACCTTCTGGCCTTGCGGGCCGGTCTGGTGCGTGATCAATTGCATGCCGAGAATCTGGCCGGCAATGGTTTTCACTTCATCCAGCGAGCGCGCCAGCTTGACGCCACCGCCCTTGCCGCGGCCACCGGCGTGGATCTGGGCTTTCACCACCCAGACTTTGCCGCCCAGGGTTTCGGCGGCCTTGACCGCTTCATCCACCGAAAAAGCGGGAATGCCACGGGGCACCGTGACACCGAATTTGCGCAAGACTTCCTTGCCTTGGTACTCATGGATTTTCATCGAATCGTCCTATCGATCTGAAATTTAAAACTGGCGGGCGGGCCTGCCGGAGCTAAAACGCCTCAACGTGCAAGCTTTTGTGCAAAGCGGCGGATTTTAACATGGCAGCACTCACTCACTTTCGGAGCGCCGGCGGAAAACTGTAGCGATAAACACTTACTTGAGGCTTGCGTTTCACTCGACACCCGGCAATTCGGCGTCTTTCAATACCTGCCTGATCACACTCAGCGAAAACCCGCGCCGCTGCAAAAAAGCTGCCTGTTTTGTTTTTTCGCGCCAATCCTGCGGTACCACGCCGAAACGCTTTTGCCACACTTCGGTGGCGCGCTGCAGTTCGGTGGCCTGCAACACGGTGGCACTGGTAGCACGAATCGTTTCATCCAGGCCCTGTTGTTTCATTTCAGCCAGAATGCGCTGCGCGCCGAAACGGCTCGCTTTGCGGTGGATCAGGCTGTCGGCGTAGCGCTGCGCGGACAGCAGGTTTTTGGCTTCCAGCGCATCGAGCAACTGCTGCAATTGCTCCGCGCTTTCCGCATGCGGCTGCAGTTTCTTTTCCAGCTCCAACCGGCTGTGCTCACGCCGCGCCAGACAGGCCAGCGCGCGGGCTTTGAGGGAGGGGAGTTGGCGATTAAGAGGCATAAAACCTAACCGCAGAGACACAGAGAGCGCAGAGAAAGACTGGTTTTTCTCTGCGCTCTCTGCGTCTCTGCGGTTAATGGGTTTGAATTGCGGGTTTAAATTTCCGGCGCGTCTTTGGACTTGCCTTTGGATTTCGGCGCTGGCGCAGGTGCTGCTGCTGTCAGCGAGTCGCCCACGGGACGGCCCCTGACACCGAGTTTTTCGCGGATCAGGTTTTCAATTTCCAGCGCCATTTCCGGATGCTCTTTCAGATAGTCGCGCGCATTGTCCTTGCCCTGACCGATACGTTCACCCTTGTAGCTGTACCAGGCGCCGGATTTTTCGACGATGTCGTTGTTCGAACCGATGTCGATGATCTCACCTTGGCGTGAAATACCTTGGCCATAGAGGATGTCGAACTCGGCTTGCTTGAACGGCGGTGCCACTTTGTTTTTCACCACCTTGACGCGAGTTTCGGAACCGATCACTTCTTCAGCTTTTTTGATCGAGCCGATGCGGCGAATGTCCAGCCGCACCGAAGCGTAGAACTTGAGCGCGTTGCCGCCCGTGGTGGTTTCGGGCGAACCGAACATCACGCCGATCTTCATGCGAATCTGGTTGATGAAAATCACCAGGCAGTTGGTGCGTTTGATGGTCGCCGTCAGCTTGCGCAGCGCCTGACTCATCAAACGAGCTTGCAGACCGGGCAGAGAATCGCCCATGTCGCCTTCGATCTCGGCCTTGGGTGTCAGCGCCGCGACCGAGTCGATCACGATCAAATCGACCGAACCGGAACGCACCAGCGCATCGGCAATTTCCAGTGCCTGCTCGCCGGTATCAGGTTGCGAGATCAGCAGATCGGACAGATCAACGCCGAGCTTTTGCGCATATTGCGCATCGAGCGCATGTTCAGCGTCGATGAAAGCGCAGGTGCCACCGATCTTTTGCATTTCGGCAATCACCTGCAGCGTCAGCGTGGTCTTGCCGGACGATTCCGGGCCGTAGATTTCCACCACCCGGCCGCGCGGCAAGCCGCCAATGCCGAGTGCAATATCCAGCCCCAGCGAACCGGTCGAGACGGATTGAATGTCTTCTACCACTTCGCCATCGGCCAGGCGCATCACTGAACCCTTGCCGAACTGTTTTTCGATTTGCGCCAGTGCGGCGGCCAGTGCCTTGGCTTTTTCTGTGTTGACGGCTTTGTCCATGTCTTCCCCCGAGTTGATCCGAATTTACCAGCGGGGATTATTGCATAGTGGCGCTCTGAACAAATGCTCGTTTTGTCGTGAGCAGCCGAAGGCGGGCGAGCGTATGTGATAGGAAGCAATGAGTTACTGAAATTCTGTTGGCACCACTTCGGACAGGTTTTATTTCACCTGAACATCTCAGACCGAGGGGGGCGCCCGCTCAAGCGCCTGCAACGCGCCAGCAAGCGCATGAATACAGGCTTGCAAGCGTATGGCCTGGCGATCGCCAGCAAAGTCGCGGGTCTCGGTGCGGCAGGGTTGCCCCTGCACCGCCCAGGCGAAGCAGACGGTGCCGACGGGTTTGGCGAGCGTACCGCCATCGGGCCCGGCGATACCAGTCACCGACACGGCCAGTTGTGCATGGCTTTGTGCCAGCGCCCCAACGGCCATTTCCTGCGCCACGGCTTCGCTGACCGCACCCTGGCGTTCGAGGGTGGCCAGCTGCACGCCGAGCAATTCGCATTTCGCAGCATTGGAATAAGTCACATAGCCGCGCTCGAACCAGGCGCTGCTGCCCGGCCGTTCGGTCAGTGCGGCAGCAATCCCGCCGCCGGTGCACGATTCTGCCGTCACCAACATCCACCCACGCCCAAGCAAAGTATCGGCGAGCCGCGCAACTTGTTCTTCCAGCGCCGTCACCACATGCTCCACAGACGCGTCAGCAGCGCCATGACCAGGAGGGTGTAGAAAGCCGCGATCAGGTCGTCCCACATCACACCAAACCCGCCCTTCAGACTGCGGTCGAAATAGCGGATCGGTGGCGGTTTGACGATATCGAAAAAGCGGAACAAGCCGAAGCCAACCAGCTGCCACAGCACATTGTGAGGAATCAGCAACAAGACCAAGGCGAACGCGATCATTTCATCCCATACCATGCCGCTGTGGTCAGCCACGCCCAGTTCGCGCCCCGTCCTCTCGCACACCAGTATGCCAACGCCAAAACCACCCGCCAGCAAGACCAGCCAAACCGCCGGACTGAACAAAGGTTGCAGTAGAACAAACACCGGCCAGACGGCCAGCGTGCCACAGGTGCCCGGCGCACGGCGCGGCAATCCTGCGCCAAAACCAAACGCAAGCATGCGCGCCGGATGTTGCATCAACCAGCGGAAGGTCGGATGGGGTAAGGTCGTCGCGGATTCCGTCATGGCGTCAGGCGAAGTGGTCATACGATTGCAAGCCCATTTGCTGGAGCAACTGCTGTGCGGATTGGCCATTCTTGTCGAGCAAGCGCAACTCTTCGCCACCGGAGATATGTCCAACCCGGGTCAGACGCACGCCGACTTCCTTGCCGGCCGCTTCGATTTCGTTGCGGTTGTTCGGGCGTGCGGTGAAACACAATTCGTAGTCGTCACCTCCCGCGAGGGCGCATTCGTATTGCACTTCCAGCGGCTGACTCGACATCACCTCGGACACGGGAATGCACTCCAGCCAGACCTCGGCACCGACGCCCGAGCGATCCAGAATGTGTTTCAGATCGCCGATCAAACCGTCGGAAATATCGATAGCCGCATGCGCCAGCGGCCGCAGCGCTGCACCCAGCGCGACGCGCGGCAAAGGCTGCTCCAGCCGGTCGGCAACGTAGGCGAAGGACGCCTCCGGCAGTTTGGCTTGCTTGTTGAGTACGCGCAGCGCCAGCGCGGCATCGCCCAGCGTGCCGGAAATCCAGATATCGTCGCCCGCACGTGCAGCATCCCGCCGCAACACAAACGGTTTGCGCAATTCACCGATGGCGGTAATCGTGATCGACAGCGGCCCGCACGTCGTGTCGCCGCCGATCAACTCGCAATGAAAACTGTCGGCCAGATTGAACAAGCCGCGTGAAAATTCCTGCAACCAGTCCTCATCGACCTTGGGCAAAGAAAGCGCCAGCGTGAAATAGCGCGGCGTCGCACCCATCGCCGCCAGATCGGACAGGCTCACGGCCAGGGCCTTGTGGCCGAGCTTGCGCGGATCGACAAAAGGGAAAAAATGGCGCCCGGAAATCAGCGTATCAGTCGTCACCGCCAGCTCCATGTCGCTGGCCGGCGCAATGATGGCGCAATCGTCCCCGACCCCCAGCTTGGCACGCCGGGGCGAGCGGGTGAAATATTTTTCGATCAGTTCAAACTCGTTCATCATGAAAACATGACAAGGGATTGCATTGCGGATTACTTCGGGCAAAAAAACATCAGCGGCCCTTGCGGCCCACCTCTGACGCGCGCAGAACCAGCGCCTGCTTATCCAGCACGCCGTTGACATACTTGAAGCCATCAGTACCACCGAAGGACTTGGCCAGCTCCACCGCTTCGTTGATTACCACGCGGTAGGGAATGTCCGGCTGGTGCGCCAATTCAAAGCTGCCCAGCAACAACACGGCATGTTCCACCGGGCTGAGTTCCGCCAGCGGACGATCCAGATGCGCTGCAAAGCCATTGCTCAGCGTCTCAGCCTCGCGAATCGCACCGTGCAACAACGTCACAAAATAAGCCTGGTCGGCCTGGGCAAAACCAGTGTCCTCGCGCAGGTGCGCTTCAATGACGCCAGCATCTTCCCGCGCCAGCAACCATTGGTACAAACCCTGCAAAGCGTATTCGCGCGCGCGGCGGCGAGCACTCTTCATGCTTCGTCCTCGTCCATTTCATCGTCTTCCGCGCCTTCGAGCAGGGCCAGCTCAAGGTTGGCCATTTCAACGGCCACGCGCGCCGCATCCGCGCCTTTTTCGGCGGCACGAATTTCAGCCTGCGCCTCATTCTCGGTGGTCAGGATGGCGTTGGCGACCGGAATATCGTGTTCCAGAGTGACGCGCGTCACGCCGGCTGCGCTTTCATTGGCCACAATCTCGAAGTGATAGGTCTCGCCGCGAATCACCACACCGATCGCAATCAACGCGTCAAACGATTCGGTCTGCGCCAACTGTTGCAAGGCGAAAGGGATTTCCAGTGCGCCCGGCACGGTGATCAGCAGAATGTCGTTCGAGGCAACGCCCAGATGCAGCAATTCCTGAACGCAAGCGGCGCTCAAGGCACGGCACAGCGGCTCGTTGAAACGCGCTTGCACGATGCCAATGCGCAAACCCTCGCCATTTAGATCGGGAGTCAGCAAGCTTGTTTCCATAATGTTTCCTTTATTAATTTCATTCCTCATAGCCACTCACCTGCAGCGCGTAGCCCGTCATGCTGGGCATCTTGCGCGGTTTGGCGAGTAGCTTCATTTGCACCACGCCAAGGTCTTTGAGGATCTGGGCGCCGATTCCATAGGTACGCAGATCCGGTTTACCTTGCGTGGGTGTACTGCCGGTATCCTGCGTGCACAGCGCGGCAAACTGTTGTTGCAGACGCATACTGGTTTCGGCGCAGTTAAGCAAGACCACGACCCCGGAACCGGCTTGGACAATCGCTTCCAGGGCGCGTGGCAAGGGCCAGGAATGGCTGCTGGTCTGCGTCTCCAGCATGTCGAGCATGGACAACGGTTCGTGCACGCGCACCAGGGTTTCGCGCGCCGGGTCGATGTCGCCGAATACCAGAGCCAAATGGGTAGCGCCGCTCGGGGTATCGCGGTAGAGCCGGCCGCGAAACTCTCCGTAGGGTGTGTGCATCACGCGCTCGCCCAGCCGTTCGATCAGACTTTCGTGGGCGCTGCGGTACTGGATCAGATCGGCAATCGTGCCGACCTTGAGCTGGTGCTGGGCGGCAAATTCGAGCAAATCGGGCAGCCGCGCCATGGTGCCGTCATCTTTCAATATTTCACAAATCACGGCGGCCGGGCTGCAACCGGCCAGCTGCGCCAGATCGCAACCAGCTTCGGTATGACCGGCGCGCATCAACACCCCGCCATCCTGCGCTTGCAGCGGAAAGATGTGTCCCGGCTGCACCAAATCTTCGGGCTGGGCATTTTTAGCGACCGCCGCCTGAATCGTGCGCGCGCGGTCGGCGGCCGAAATGCCGGTGGTCACACCCGCTGCGGCTTCGATCGAGACCGTGAAGTTGGTGCCATAGGAAGAAGCGTTGTCACTCACCATCAAGGGCAGCTTGAGCTGCTTGCAGCGCGTCTCGGTCAGAGTCAGGCAGATCAGGCCACGGCCAAAACGGGCCATGAAATTGATCGCTTCAGGCGTCACAAAATCGGCCGCCAGCAACAGATCCCCTTCGTTTTCACGGTCTTCCTCGTCGACCAATACGACCATGCGGCCCGCCTTGAGCTCGGCGACGATCTCGGGGGTACTGGCGATGGCTATAGCAGGAATGGCAGGCTGGGACATGCGGGGGAGGTTGCGCTTGGGAAAGCGTGCATTCTAGCCGATCCGGCCAGTCAGACCCAGTATTTTCAATGCTTCCGAGACAGTACGCACTTAATTGTTGGTTCTCGCTGCCGTAAACAAGGACTGACCCTGTTCTCCCATCCCTATCCCCATGAGCAAGGCTGCCTCCCTGTTTCAGTCCCTGAGTGGCGCGTCCGACAAGACATCGGAAGCCTCGCCGCTGGCGGGGAAAAAGGTATTGATCGCCGACCGCCACGCCAGCACGCGCATGGCTTTGCGCGATATGGTGACCCAGCTGGGCGTCGCCAACGTCATCAATGCAAACAGCGCTGGCGATGTGATTCGCATCGTCAAGAACGCCATCGTCGACATCATTCTGTGCGAATACAAGCTGGACGAAGTGCGCGACGGCCAGCAATTGCTGGAAGAGTTGCGGCACGAAAAACTGATCCCGCTGTCGACTATGTTCATGATGATCACCAATGAGCGCAGCTATAAACAGGTGGTTGCCGTGGCCGAGTTTGCGCCCGACGACTACCTGCTCAAACCGTTTACGCCGGATCAACTTTATCAGCGGCTGTTGCGTGCGTTTCGCAAAAAACAAATCTTCAGCAAAGCCTATCAATTGATCGAGGACGGCAAGATCGATGCAGCCTTGAGCGAATGCGATAGCGTGATGACTGCTCAGCCACGCTTCGCGGCCGATGCGCTACGCCTGAAAATCGACATGCTCAACACCGCCGGGCGTCATGAAGAAGCCGAGCAACTGCTGCAGATGATCGTTAACAGCAAGGTGGTGCCCTGGGCGCAAATGGGACTGGCGGTCGTGCGCTATAACCAGGACCGTCTGGATGAAGCGGAAAAATTGGTGGAAGGCTTGATCGGCGAAAAAGAAGAATATCTGGCGGCCTACGATTTTCTGGCCGAGATCAAAAAGGAAATGGGCAAGGAAGGCGAAGCGCTCGAAGTACTGGAACGTGCCGGCAGTATTTCCGGCTTCAACGTCAAGCGCATGCGCAAGACCGGTGAACTGGCCGCCGCGACCGGCGACCACACCAAGGCGGCGCAAGTGTTTGCCAAGGTTGTCGATCGGGTGCGCGATTCATCGCTGATTCGCAGCGCGGATTTTTCCAACCTGTCCAAAGCCTTTGTGGCGCAAGGCCGTCTGGATGAGGCTGAGAAGGTGAATGCCGATTTGAAACGCACGCTGCGCGGCGCACCGGACACGGAAATCACCGCCAAATTGATCGAGTATCAGCGCCTGCTGGCGCAGAATAAAACCGCAGAAGCCGACGAAGTCTTGCTGCAAGCGGTCCAGCTGCAATTGCAGAACACGGCCCTTTTGCCCGCCACAATGGAAGCCGATCTGGCGGAAGCCTGCTTCGATCGTTCGCATTTCGACCACGGCTTCAATATCGCGCGCAAAGTTGCGCTGCGGGGCGACATTGACAAAGGCGTGCGCGGCCGCATCGAAGTCTTGCTGGATCAGTACCGCGAGCGCCAGGAAGCACGCCGCAAAGCGGCTCCGCTCCGGAAACTCCCGGTCGATGAGTTGATCCACGCCATTAAACGGCTGGACGAAGAGGGATGGAGCGATGAATTGGGTGAACTCTGCCGCCGCAACGTCGAGCATTGGACGCATGAAGATCCCGCCAGTCCGGAGATTCAGGGCGCACACAAACGCCTTGGCGCCATCATGCGCAAATACGGCATCAACGCCGCAAGCAGTGAAAAAGTAGCCGGCTGAATTCCAGCCAGGCGTTACTGTGACCGCAAGCTCAGCATGCGTTCACAGTAACGCGCCATCAAATCCACTTCCAGATTGACCTTACTGCCCACGTGCAAATATTGCAGCGTGGTCATCTGCAAAGTATGCGGGATCAGGTTGATGGCAATTTCGCAGCCTGCGGGCAGATCCTCCACTTGATTGATCGTCAGACTGACGCCGTCGACCACCACCGAGCCTTTGTGCGCAAAATATTTTGCCAGTGCGAGTGGCGTGAGAATTTTCAGCAGCATGGAGACGCCCACCGCTTCCAGACAAGTCACCGTGCCGACGCCATCGACATGGCCGGACACCAGATGGCCGCCCAAACGATCGGACAGGCGCAAAGCTTTTTCCAGATTGACCGGGCCGGGTTGATTCAGCCCGGCTGTGCAACGCAAACTTTCCTGCGACACATCGACGGCGAAATGTGGCGCACTCTTTTCCACCACGGTCATGCACGCGCCATTGATGGCGATGCTGTCGCCCAGCGCCACATCGTCCAGCGCCAACGCGCCTGCATGCACGCGTAAGCGCACGCCCGGCACGCCCGGCACGCCCTGCGCGATCGGCGTGACGGTTTCAATCGTACCCATGGCAGCCACAATCCCGGTAAACATTTTTCCTCTATCCCTCCAGCCCCTTGTACTGCAAACGCAGCCGCACATCGGTACCCACACGCTGCGCATCGACAAATTCCCACACCGGCGCCAGCGGCAAACGCGCCAATGCCGGCAGATCGAACAAGGGGCGGCCCGGCCCCAGCAACACTGGCGCCACATAGAGCAGCAACTCGTCGATCAATCCCAGTTGCAGCAGCGCCGTGTTCAAACGCGTACCCGCCTCGACATGTACTTCATTGATCTCGCGCTGCGCCAGTGTGCGCATCAACGCCGGCAAGTCGACTTGAAAACGGGACTCTGCCGATGCGGCAGGCAGATACAGAATATCGGCACCGCGGTCGCGCAAGAGATTTTCCCGGGCTTCATCGCGCAACGCCGTCGCGATCCAGGTTGGCGCGCCTTGCAGCAGATGCGCATCGGCGGGAATCATCAAGCGGCCATCGACGACGACCTTGACTGGTTGACGCGGTGTTTCCAGTTCGCGCACATCGAGCTGCGGATTGTCGCTGTGCACGGTGCCCGATCCGGTGAGAATCGCGCAGGCACGCGCACGCCAGGCATGGCCATCGGCGCGCGCCGCCGCGCCGGTAATCCATTGGCTGGCACCATTCTCCAGTGCGGTCTTGCCGTCCAGACTGAGCGCCAGTTTGCTGCGCACCCACGGCCGCTGCCGCGTCATGCGTGAAATGAAACCGCAATTGAGCGCCTGCGCTTCCTGTTGCAACAAGCCGCAACGCACATCAACGCCCGCAGCCCGCAATTTCTGCAAGCCGCGCCCAGCAACCAGCGGATTGGGATCTTCCATGGCGGCAAACACGCGGCTCACCCCGGCCCGCAGTAAGGCATCGACACAGGGCCCGGTGCGGCCAATATGACTGCAAGGCTCCAGCGTCACATAGACAGTCGCGCCCGCCGCCTGCGCACCGGCCGCCAACAACGCCATGATCTCGGCATGCGGTTCGCCGGCGCGTGCATGCCAACCCTCGGCCAGCACCCGCCCGTCCTTGACCAGCACGCAGCCCACGCGCGGATTGGGCGTGGCCGTAAACAAGCCGCGCTGCGCCAGACGCAGCGCGCGCGCCATGTAATCGTGATCGGCTTCGGAGAACATGGCGTGATTGTACGCCAGCGAAAAACGCTCCCGGCCACCCGCTGCGCGGTGACCGGGAGTGGGTTCAGGTGATTATTTGATCGCCAGACGTTTGTTGGCGGTGGTTGCTTTTTTCGGCAGCAGCAATTGCAGCACGCCGTTTTCATAACGCGCATCAGCGTGTGTTTCATCGACTTCCTGCGGCAAGTCGAAACTGCGTGCATAGGACGCGGCATAACGTTCGGAATACAGCACCCGATCGTCTTTCTGTTCCTTGCTGGTTTGCACCTGCGCGGAAATCGCCACGCGGTTGCCCTGGATATCCACCTGGATGTCATCTTTCTTGACGCCCGGCAGATCAACCTTGACCTCGAACGCTTCCGGTTTTTCCGTCACATCCATGCGCGCCCGTGCCAGCGGCGCACCTTCGTTCGTGGTCCAGCTGGGCCGGGCAAACACATCGCCGAACACATCTTCAAACAAGGTCAGCGGATCACGATAATTGGTGTTGCGTGTAATCAGATTCATGGTGTCCTCCTTGAAAAAAATAAAGGGGTACCCCAAACATATTTCCGAATCGAGGAATTTCAAGGGGACGATTTTTGGGCAGTCGCTATCTCGCCGGGGCTAACAATAGCGGCCAGCAGAAAACTTGCGAACAATTCTCCGGCGAGCCCGTCAGCGTGGTGTATTGCTCCTCGGTAGATCAAAGGCACCCAATCAAAATCGGATTCTTTTCCATAAAGAAAATAGAAATGTAGGATGGGTGGAGCGCAGCGATACCCATCATCGTTAGAGAGCAGTATGGGTTTCGCCGAGGCTCAACCCATCCTTGTATCTTGTTCACTGTGATGATTAGCTATTATCACAAGAGGTGAAGAGAGCTTGGGCCCACCCTGAGGATGGGAATCTTGTCGCGTAGAT
>SCTK01000016.1 GCA_004298905.1 Burkholderiaceae bacterium
CGCAGATTCCATTATGGCCCGAGCACGACGGTGCTCAATCGGAGGCCGGATATACGTATGCAGTTGCACCTAATGCCAATGCATCAAATGACTTGCAAACCGGGAGGAGTCCATATACGTATTAGCCGCAGGCGTAATGCGCCGTATGTGCTGGTCATACGGCACCGCTCTTTTTGGGCAAGCGCAGCATCATCCGCCCGCCACAGAAAAAACTTGTCCCGCCAAAAGGCCTTCGCTATCCTCTAACAACAAGCTCGGCGGAATCGAAGCGTGCCGTGTTTGCCCCTGACGGATGTCCCGAGAAAAGAATGCGACGCCCAATAAATTCAATGCGCGACATATGCCAAGCCGGCGTTAGCCGGCTACGAGGAAACGCCGGATGAAGAGCGCTGCCTGGTATTCTCGGTTTGCAAAATCAGCCGCGCATTTTTGTGGCCGCCCACGGGTATTCACCCTGGCGGTGGCTGTCATTGCGGTTTGGCTTATCACAGGCCCGATCTTCGGCTTCAGTGATACATGGCAATTGGTCATCAACACCGGCACGACCATCGTCACGTTCTTAATGGTCTTCCTGATCCAGAACACACAGAATCGTGACACTGAGGCCATCCAGGTAAAGCTCGATGAATTGATCCGTTCCACCAAAGGTGCACACAACGCTTTGCTTGATCTGGAGGAGCTTGAAGAGGAGACGCTCGACGCCTTCAGGAAGAAATACCAGGCACTTGCGACTGCCGCGCGAAGCGACTTGGATCTAGGGAACCAGGACACTGGAACGCCTGAGCCATGAATCATCCATGTGTGCCAACTTCTCACCGAATAAAAAAAGGTACTGGAGTGAGCCAACCCGAGTTAGCTCACTCCAGTACCTTTTTATTTATCCGCCCTGCCGAGCTACTGGGCTGACTTCAGCTCGTCAATGGACTCTTGCTGAATTTTCTGGAGTTTCTGCATCAGCGGCCCCATTCGGGTTTGCATTTCTGACATCGTTTTTTGCATGACAACTGGCATCTTTTTGACCACTGCTGCCCCCGGAGGGGATGTGTAAAACGCAAGCATTCCATCAACTTCATCTTGCGTAAAGGAATCGTGGTACACCCTGATATAGAGAGGCTCCAGGTTTTCCCAGCCCAATTCCTGCCTGAGCAGCGCAATGGTTTTGCCCTGCATGTTATCAAGTATTTTTTGTTCTTTCGGCGTAACGGGCTTTCCTTGTAATGCCTGTTGCACTGCATTTTTCATCAGCCCATCCATTTGGTTCATCATGCCATCCACCAGTTTTCTGACCTCCGTGACCGCCAACAATTGTTTGAGCGATTCCTCGGTCGGCGGCACGCCCTCAGCAAAAATCGGTGTGGCAAGAAAAGGTAGTAATAGAACAAGGTATTTAAGTTTTGACATGACGCATTCCCTGAAGTGATGGCGTGAAAAAGAACGATACTGGGATTGTTTCTATTGGACAAGTTTTTTCTGACCTCACATATTTAATGTGGTGATAGAAGGAGGTCAAACTCTATTTGGTTCTGTCGTTTAAACTCACGCAACATATTCACCTGCCCACGTTATGACTACGACACCCGCCTCCACCACCGCTCCCAGCATCACCTTCCGTCAAGCTTTCCTGTTCTGGCTCAAGCTCGGCTTCATCAGCTTTGGCGGGCCGGCGGGGCAGATTTCGATCATGCATCAGGAACTGGTGGAGCGGCGGCGCTGGATTTCGGAGCGGCGTTTTTTGCACGCACTCAATTACTGCATGGTGCTGCCGGGACCGGAGGCGCAGCAGCTGGCGACCTATATCGGCTGGCTGATGCATCGTACCTGGGGCGGCGTGGTGGCGGGCGCGTTATTCGTGCTGCCATCGCTGTTCATTCTGATTGCGTTGTCGTGGCTCTATGTGGCCTATGGTGAGGTGACGTGGGTGGCGGGTTTGTTCTACGGCATCAAGCCGGCGGTGACGGCCATCGTCGTGCAGGCGGCGCATCGCATCGGCTCGCGCGCATTGAAAAATAATTGGCTGTGGGCAATTGCCGCAGCGGCCTTTGTGGCGATCTTCGCATTGAAATTGCCCTTCCCGCTGATCGTGTTGAGCGCAGCATTGATCGGTTATGTCGGTGGCCGCATCGCGCCGGAAAAATTCAAGGCCGGTGGCGGTCATGGCAAAACCGAAAAATCCTTCGGCCCGGCGCTGATTGACGACACCACACCCACGCCCGCGCATGCGCGTTTTCACTGGCTCCGCTTGACCCGCGTGCTGATGGTCGGTTTCCTGCTGTGGCTGTTGCCGATGCTGGTCCTAACCGCCTGCCTCGGCTGGAGCCATACGCTGACACAGATGGGCTGGTTCTTTACCAAGGCAGCGCTGCTGACCTTCGGCGGCGCCTATGCGGTGTTGCCCTATGTTTATCTGGGCGCAGTCGGCCACTACGGCTGGCTGACGCCGACACAGATGATCGACGGCCTCGCGTTGGGCGAAACCACGCCGGGGCCGCTGATCATGGTGGTCGCTTTCGTCGGTTTTGTCGGCGGCTATCTGAGCGAGCAGATGCACGCGCTGGTCGGGCCGGACTTGCTGTTTCTCGGCGGCGCACTCGCTGCCACACTGGTGACCTGGTTCACTTTCCTGCCCTCGTTCATTTTTATTCTCGCGGGTGGGCCGCTGGTGGAAGCTACACATGACGATCTGAAATTCACTGCGCCGCTCACCGCAATCACCGCGGCCGTGGTGGGTGTGATTCTCAACCTCGCAATGTTCTTCGGCTATCACGTCCTGTGGCCGCAGGGATTTGACGGCAACTTCGACTGGATCTCGCTGCTGATCGCGCTGGCCGCTGCGATCGCGCTATTTCGCTACAAGCGCAATGTGATTCATGTGATTGCGGCCTGTGCCGTTGTGGGTCTGGTGGTGAAGACGGTGATCTGAGACAGTTCTCAGACTCCTTCCCCTTCAAGGGGAAGGTTGGGATGGGGATGGGTCAAACACGCGGCTGGCAACCCATCCCCACCCTAGCCCTCCCCTTGAAGGGGAGGGGATGTCATGCTGCGGCCATCGCCTGATTCATTTTTCCGTTTTCACTTGCCCCAACGCGTAGCTCATTTGCAGCGGCACTTCTGCGACGGCTTGCTCGGGTGTGCTGTGTGTCAGGGTGGTGGCGGTGGCGGGGCCTACTGCCAGATTGATGCCGGTCGCTGCTGTCATTCCTACCACCGCCGAGATGCCTGCCAGTGCCCAGGGCAGGCTGACTTTCTTCGGTGTTTTCTTGAGCTGCGGCAAGGTAATGCTGACCGGTGCTTCGGCCAGCAGACTTTCGGCGCGCTGCGTCCAGTTGCCCGCGTTTTGTGTTTCGATGGTCATGCGCTGCATCAACGCGTGCGCGGTTTGCTCGGCGCCGCGCAACTCGACTTCCAGTTTGTTGCGCACGGCATCGGTCATTTGCTTGAGCTTGATCTCTGATTCGCTGCGTTGCTGCGCCGCCGTGGTCGCACGGCGCTCGGCTTCGACGCGCTCGGCTTCAGCCTGTGCAGCTTCCGTTTCGGCCTGCAAACGCTGCGCCGCCAGTTCCGCCGCTGCACGCTCCGACTGGGCGCGTTGCTCAGCCTGTTCGCGGGCGAGTTCTTCATCGCGCAGACGCTGCTGAACGGCCGCCAATGCGCGTTGCTCGGCATCGGCACGTTCGCTTTCAATGCGCGCCAGTTCGACGGCATCGCGGGCACGGGCTTCTGCCAGCGCCGTCGCCTGACGTTGCGCTTCAGCCTGCGCGCGTGTTCTTTCCAGCAACACCTGTTCGGCCTTGGCATGCTCCTCGGCGGCAATGCGTTGCGTCTGTTCGGCCTCGGCACGTTCGCACGCCATGCGCGTTTGTGCTTCCACAGCGGCGGCATGTTGCTGGGCTTCCGCATGCGTTTTGCGCTCGGCCTCGGCCTGTTGCACCAACGCCTGCAGGCTGCGCTGCTGCGCTTGCGCACGCTCTTGCTCGTAGCGCAGTTTTTCTTCGATCAATGCCAGTGACTGCGCTTCGTCGTCGGCACGCTGACGTTCGACGCGCGCCAGTTCGATGGCCTCACGTGCGCGTGCCTCGGCAGCGACAGCGGCGCGTTTCTGCTGCTCGGCGTGCTGCGCAATTTGTTCAAACAGGGTTTTTTCCGCCGCCGCCTGCGCTTCGCTGGCGCAGCGCGCTTCGATCTCCGCCTGTTCGCGTTGCTGCATCGCTTGCGCCTTTTCCGTTTCAGCGTGCTGACGCAATTCGGCATTCATGCGGGCCGATTGCTCAGCGCGCAATTTTTCCTGCAACGCAGCCAGGGCCTGCTCTTCCGCCAGCGCACGGTGCTGTTCGACGTGCGCCAGTTCTGCCGCTTCGCGCGCGCGCGCTTCGGCCGCTTCGGCCGCACGGCGCTGAAATTCGGCGTGTTCCTGTGCCTTGTCGCATTGCAACTTTTCAGCCGCCCGGCGCACCGCGCTGGCTTCCATCGCTGCGCGTTCGGCAACTTCGCGTGCGGCCACCAGACGGCCCTGCTCGCGCTCGTTTTCCAGGTGCTGCTGTGCATGCTGCTGCGCCGCTTCTTCGGCGCGCAGTTTCTCACGTGCTACGACCAGCGCTTCCTGTTCAGCCGTAGCGCGTTCGCGTTCCAGTTGAGCCAGACGTTGTGCCTCTTCGGCGTTTTGCTGCGCCAATTCGGCCGCCACACGCTGTTGCTGGGCCTGTTGCTCGGCTTGTTCGAGCAAGGTCTGTTCGGCACGCAACAATGCTTCGGCCGCTTCGCGTGCGGCGCGCTCGTGCTGTTCGCGCGCCACTGCCGCAGCGGCACGCTGTTGCTCGCTCTGCGCCGTGGTCTGCGCATGTTCGCTGGCCTGCATCTCGGCCTGCACTTGCTGCTGTTGCGCGGCGATGAAGGCTTGTTCGGCTTCCTGACGGGCACGCTCGTGGGCGATCAATTGCTGTCCCTCAGCGGCTTTCTGCTGCGCCAGTTCAGCTGCGATGCGTTGCTGCTCGGCCTGCACCGTGCTCTGTTCCAGCAATTCCTGTTCGGCACGTTGCAGTGCTTCGCTGGCGGCATGGGCGGCAGCTTCCATGGCTTCACGTTCACGTGCAGCAGCAGCGCGCTGCTGTTCCAGTTGCGCGCGCCCTTCGGCAGCGCGACGGGCATTTTCTTCCGCCTGTGCCTGGTCGCGCTGTGCTTCCAGTGCGGCTTGTTCGGCGCGTGCGCGTTGCTCGGCATCCTGACGGGCTTGTGCTTCGGCCGCCATCTTTTCACGCTGCGCTTGCAAGGCGTGTTCTTCGGCGAGTGCACGTTCGTTTTCGATGCGCGCCAATTCCTGCGCTTCGCACGCACGCGCTTCGGCCGCTTCGGCGGCGCGTTGATGGGCCTGCGCCTGTTCGGCAACCGCCTTGCGCATCAATTCCTCGGCAGCACGTTCGGCAGCGCTGGCATTCAGCGCCGCGTGTTCGATTTCATAACGCTCTTGCGCGAGATCCGCCTTTTCCTGCTCAAGCAGTGCCCGTTGCTGTTCGCATGCGGCCTTTTCCTGCAGGGCAATCAGTGTGCGCCGCTCATCGTCAGCACGTTGACGTTCGAGTTGCGCCAGCGTTTTTTCCTGTTCGGCCTTCTGAGCGGCAATGGCAGCTGCTTCGCGATGCAGGCGCGCACGTTCGCTGGCCTGTTCAAACAATGTCCGTTCCTGCGCCGATTTTTTCTCGGCGATTTCACGCGCTTCGCGTTCAGCCTGTTCGCGCTGCCGAACGATTTCGATCTGTTGCTGTTCGGCACGCAAGCGTGCTTCGGTTTCCTGCTGCAAGGTTTGTTCGCTGCGCAGTTTTTCCTGAATGGCGGCCAGCTCATCCTGCTCGGCCTGCAGACGCGCTTGCTCGGCACGCGCCAATGCATCGGCTTCGCGCGCTTTTTGCAACGCGAGGTGGGCCGCGGCCTGCTGGCTGGAAGCAGCTTCCTGCGCACGCCGTAGCGCCTCCTGTTGCCCGGCTACGGCAGCGGCGCTGGCCTGACGCGCGAGTTCGTCGGCTGCGTGGGCCGCTTGCAGTAATTCGGCTTGCAACTGATCCGCCGCCGCCCGTTCCTGTGCAGCCTTGCGGCCGGCTTCCTCTTGCTGCAATTTTTCCTGCAAGGCCGCCAGCGCAGCCGTCTCGGCAGCAACTCGCTCGCGTTCGACGGCGGCGAGTTGCGCCTGCTGCTCCGCCTTTTCGCAGGCGATCTGTGCGGCCTTGCGTTGCAAGGCGGCGCGCTCGCGCGATTGCTTGACCGCATGTATCGTGGCTTCCGCCTTGGCGTGCAGCGCTTCCAGCGCCGCCTGATCGGTGGCCGCTTGCACTCGCAAGTGTTCGGTCTGCTCCTGCTCGGCCTGTGCACGCGCCTGCGCTTGATCGCGCGCAACCTGCTCGGCGGCGAGTTTTTCCTGGGCGGCGATCAGCGCCGCGGCTTCAGCCTGCCCGCGTTCGGTCTCGACGCGCAACAGCGTCTGCAAAGTTTCCAGCGCATCGCTTTCGGTTTTGGCGCGCTGCCGTTCGGCGCGTGCGAGCAACAAGGCATCGCGTGCCTTTTGCATGGCCGCCTCAGCGGCCTGACGTTGGTACTCGGCTTGCTCCACTGCTTTTTCAACCGCCACTTTCAGCGCACGGGCTTCGGCTTCGCGCGCCTCACGCTCGGCTTGCTGCACTTCCTTCTGGGTGTGCAGCAATTTGCTTTCTTCTTGCTCGGCCTGCGCGCGCGCTGCAGCTTCATTGCGCAGCGCTTCTTCAGTACTTTGCTTTTCCCGCAAGGCGGCCAGCGCTTGCGCTTCGGCCTGTGCGCGTTCCTGTTCGGCGCGCGCGCGGGCGACGGCTTGACGCGCTTTCTCGCGTGCCAGCTCGGCCGCTTCGGCCTGAGCGCGTTGCGCTTGCTGCGCAGCAGCCAGCGCTTCTTCCTCGGCGCGCCGTTGCTGTGCCGCCTGTTCGATGGCTTGACGTTCGACCGCGCTGCGCTGCTCGGCAATTTTTCTTGCGTGCGCTTCCTGCGCGCTGCGTTGCTGGGCGAGTGCTTCGGCTTGTTCTTCTGCAGCTTGACGTGCACGTGCCTGCTCACTGGCTTCCTGCTCGGCCAACACGCGTTCGCGGGTTTTTTGATCAGCGTGATGTTCGGCTTCCACGCGCGTCATGATTTCTGCCTGCAGCTGACGCTCGGCGCGAATGCTTTCCTCGGCCGCCGCGCGCATATTGCGTTCGGCCTCGGCGCGGGCCTTGCTGGCGGCGCGGGCCAATTCTTCGGTCTGCGCACGTGCCGCAGCAGCATCGCGCAATTCCACATCGGCGCGCAAACGTGCCTGCAGTGATTCGGCGGCGCGGCGTTCGGCGTCGGCGCGCGCCTGGGCCACTTGATGGCGTTCGCGTTCAGCCGCAGCGAGTGCGCGTGATTCTTCCGTAGCCAGCGTTTCGGCGCCAGCGCGGCTGACCGTGGACTCGAGCAGCAAACCATCAAGTTTCTTGCGCTCATCCGCTTTCAGGGTGGCATCGCGGTGGGCGCGGGCGAGCATTTCTGCGGTCTGGCGTGCTTCCTGTTCGTGCCGTTCGCGTTCGCGCGCCAACTGCGCCGCTTCGGCATCGGCGCGCGCGCGCGCGATGGCTTCCTGTTGCGCCGCCAGGGCAGCGGCTTCACGTTCGGTCGCTTGCTGACGCGCCAGTTCCGTGTCTTCGGCCAGCTTGGCGGCTTCGCGCAAGGCTTTTTCAGTGAGTTCCTTTTCCTGCGTCATTTGCTGCTCGGCGCGGCGGCGCGCTTCCGCTTCGGCATGCGCGCGCGATTGCGCGACATCGCTGGCCTTGCGGTCGGTCTCGCGGCGGGCGCGCAATTCGGCCAGTTCGCGATTCATGGCGGCCACGCGCGACTCCATCGCAGTGCGCGCTTCGCGCTCGGCTTCGATGCGGGCACGATTGAGTGCGACTTCATCTTCGGCCGCCTTGGCGTTCTTGTAGGCGGCGGTCGCGGCGGCAACTTCCATCTTGGCACGCTCTTCGGCCAGCTGACGCGCAATCACTTCGGCCTGGGCGCGGCTGTTGGTCGCGGTCATCGCCTTGGCTTCGGCCTCCGCGCGCGCAATGGCTTCGCGAATGCGGCGCAAGCCGGATTGGGTTTCCTGTTCCGATGCTACGGGAGTGTGGTTCGAGTCTGCCATGACGTTCTCCTGAAATTCGGTCGGCGGTTCCGATCGGCGTAATGCGCAGCGCATTGCCAGCGGCAACCTTCTGATCGAGAGTCATTATCGGAGCCCGGACTTTCAGGCAGGCGGAGAATAAAAGGGTAAAAAAGGTTTAATTCTTGGGGTGGCTGGAGTTTGCAGTTACCGCTACCCGCACGCAGGCTGCAGTTTTACGGTCGACCGGCGACTGCCTGCAAGCGGGCATTTCATGTTATTTTGCGCAAAATCATAACCATTTCAGGCAGGCTCCCCCATGGCCACTTCGCCGCAACAAAACGAACAACTCGTGCGCCTGCTGGCCCGTGTCGGCCAGCGTGATCAGGCGGCCTTTGCCGAGCTCTATTCCCTCACCAGCCCGCATCTGTTTGGCGTGGCCCTGCGTATATTGAATCGACAGGACCGCGCTGAAGATGTGTTGCAGGAAGCATTTGTGAATGTTTGGAACCAGGCCGGATCGTACGCGGCCGGGCTTTCGGCGCCGATGACCTGGCTGACCAGCGTGGTACGCAACAAGTCTTTGGACTGGCTGCGCCATGTAAAACTGGCCGATGAATCGACCGTGGTGATGGTGAATGACGATGGCGAAGATTACCTGCCCCAGATTGCCGACGAGCGCGCCGATCCACAGGAATTGTTTGCGCAAGCCACCGAGGGCCTGCGGCTGCGCCACTGTCTGGGCACATTGGAAGCGGCACAACGGCAGAGTCTGGCGCTGGCCTACTACGATGGTCTGTCGCACAGCGAGCTGGCAGAACATTTACGCGCGCCGCTCGGCACCGTGAAGGCCTGGGTGCGACGCGGGTTGGAAAAATTGAAGAAGTGTCTGGACAGCAATCCGACACCACTGCGGGATTGAAGCATGAATTACGAACGAAGCGATTTACTCGAAAAACTTGCCGCCGAATACGCGCTGGGAACAATGAGCCCGCGCGCGCGCCGTCGCTTCGCGCAGGTGCTGCATCACTCGCCCGCCGCACAACGTGCGCTGGCCGGCTGGAATGAACGTCTGCAACCTTTCAACCGTCCGATTGCACCGGTGACACCACCCGCCCGCGTGTGGAAAGCGATTGTGCAAAGAACACAATCGGCCGCCGCCAGCAGCAGTTGGTTGAATAAATTTTTCTCGAACTGGGCCACACCGGCACTGGCCTTTGGTTTTGGTTTGGTGTTAAGCGTGGGCTTCATTCACCAGACGCCGCAGTGGCTGGGACTGCAACCCACCGCCAGCAAAACTGCGCCCAGCTATGTCGGCTTGCTCACCGACAGCAACGACACGCCGGTGCTGTCAGCCAGTTCGCTACGCAAAGGCAATATCCTGTCGGTGAAAATTCTCAAGGCCCTGCAACCGCCGCCGGGGCAAGTCGCCGTCCTATGGGCGTTACCCGAAGGTGGCGCGCCGGTTCCTGTCAGTACCGTGCCGCTCACCGGCAAGGCCGATGTGGCGCTGGCGGCGCCCGCCGAACAGATCTTTGCCACCGTCCCCAAACTCGCGCTCTCCTATGAAGCGGATGCCAATGTCACGTCACCACACGGCCCGATTGTGGCCAGCGGCCATTGCATAAAAATGTGGTAACCAGCGACTTAACCAACGACTTGGCGCTGGTTTCATAGCGCTTAGTCGGATGGCTATGCAAAGCATTGGCACAAGTTTTTCGTGCCTAGTCGATTGGCTATGCAGCGCAGTAACTAGCGGACTAGTCGCTTGGCCATGCCAAGCAAGTTGCATCCAGTCTGATCGTGGCTCCGTATAAATGTGCATGAAGTGCATTGACTTCAAACGACGATCAACCAGATGACGCTCTACTCAGGAGACCGACCATGTTTAAAACCATATTTGCCTCGTTACTGCTTGGCATCACTCTTAACGCCCTCGCCGCCGGAACCGAATTCAGCGCGCCCGAACCGACCGCGCAAAGTTATTACGACGACGCCAAGGCATCACTGGCCAACAACAAATGGAAACCGGCGCTGGCGAATCTGAAAAAAGCCGTCGAGCTCGATCCTAACAATGCCGACATTCACAACCTGCTCGGCTACAGCTATCGCAAAGCGGGCGACCTGCCGAAAGCGTTTGAGGAATATGCCATCGCTCTCAAACTGAATCCGAAACACACCGGTGCGCTGGAATATCGAGGCGAGGCCTATCTGATGGCGAACGATCTGGAGAGTGCCGAGAATGCACTGAAAACGCTGGAAGGCCTGTGCGGAACATCGTGCGAGGAATACAAGGATTTGTCGCAGGCAATAGCGCAATACAAGGCCAAACAATAAACGCATGGACGAAACAAGAAAGGGCACCTCGCGGTGCCCTTTTCTTTTGACGGAACTCGATTACTTGAGCGCTTTGTAGCGAATCCTTTTCGGCTTGGCCCCTTCTTCACCCAGACGTTGCTTCTTGTCTTCTTCATAGTCGTGATAGTTGCCGGGGAAGAATTCAACGTGCGAATCGCCCTCGAAAGCAAGGATGTGGGTGGCGATGCGGTCGAGGAACCAGCGGTCGTGCGAGATGACCAGAATAACCCCGGCAAATTCGAGCAGCGCATCTTCCAGTGAACGCAGCGTTTCGACGTCCAGATCGTTGGACGGCTCATCCAGCAGCAACACATTGCCGCCGGTAATCAAGGTCTTGGCCAGATGCAGACGACCGCGTTCGCCGCCGGACAGGTTGCCGACATGCTTCTGCTGATCGCCACCCTTGAAGTTGAAGCGGCCGATGTAGGCGCGCGACTGCACTTCGAAACGGCCCACGGTCAGAATATCGGAACCGTTGGAAATTTCTTCCCACACGGTTTTGTCGCCGCTCAGGGAATCGCGTGATTGATCGACGTGCGCGAGCTGTACGGTTTTGCCGAGCACGACCTCACCGCTATCCGGCTTTTCCTTGCCCGCGATCATGCGGAACAGCGTGGATTTACCGGCACCGTTGGGGCCGATGATGCCGACGATGGCACCGGCTGGAACACGGAAGCTCAGATCATCGATCAGCAAGCGGTCGCCATACCCTTTGGTGACGTTCTTGAATTCGATCACTTCATTACCCAGACGCTCGGCCACCGGAATAAAAATTTCCTGCGTCTCGTTGCGCTTCTGATATTCGTGACTGGACAGTTCTTCAAAGCGGGCCAGACGCGCCTTGCTCTTGGCTTGCCGGCCTTTCGGATTTTGCCGCACCCATTCCAGCTCTTTCTTGATGGTTTTCTGGCGCGCGGATTCGCTCGCCTCTTCCTGCTTCAGGCGATCTCCCTTTTGCTCCAGCCAGGAACTGTAATTACCTTTCCAGGGAATGCCGGAACCGCGATCCAGTTCGAGAATCCACTCGGCAGCATTGTCGAGGAAGTAGCGATCATGCGTCACCGCCACGACGGTGCCGGGGAATTTTTGCAGGAACATTTCCAGCCAGTCGACCGATTCGGCGTCGAGGTGGTTGGTCGGTTCATCGAGCAGCAACATGTCGGGCTTGGATAGCAGCAGGCGGCACAGCGCGACGCGGCGCTTTTCACCGCCGGAGAGTTTGCCGATCACGGCATCCCACGGTGGCAGGCGCAATGCGTCGGCGGCAATTTCCAATTGGTGTTCGACGTTGTCGCCGCTACCGGCGGCGATGATGGCTTCGTACCTGGCTTGCTCAGCCGCCAACGCGTCGAAGTCCGCATCTGGTTCGGCATAGGCGGCGTAGATGGCGTCGAGTTTGTTCTGCGCATCGAACACTTCGCCCAGACCTTCTTCCACCGCCTGACGCACGGTCTGCTCCGGGTTTAGTTGCGGTTCCTGCGGCAGGTAGCCAATGTTCAGATTCGGCATCGGCACGGCTTCGCCCTCGATCTCCTTGTCGACGCCGGCCATGATTTTGAGCAGGGTCGACTTACCCGAACCGTTGAGGCCCAACACGCCGATCTTGGCGCCGGGAAAAAAGCTGAGCGAAATATCCTTGAGGATCTGACGTTTGGGCGGCACGATCTTGCCGACGCGGTTCATCGTGTAGACGTACTGAGCCATGGTGTGATTTGTCCTTGCTGGAATTGATGCAAAGGACGAATTGTAGCCCAGGGGCCATGACCGATGACCCAACCGCGCGGCAAGGCCGCAAAGCTTAGAAGTTGGTGGTTTTCTGTGCCAGCGCGATGCTGCGCAACTGGAAGCGGCCGTCGTTGTTGAAGAGCCAGGTCTCGGAGAAATTCAGCGTGGCTTGGCCATTGATGACGGCACGATTCGGCCGCGGCAAGGGAGAAGCGCGCCAGACACTCTGGACCGCGCGTTGTTCCACCTCGCGATCGCCTGAACCGCGCAGAACGCGAACACCCTGCACGACGCCGTCGCTATCGACATTAATGCTCAAGACCACCACGCCGCGCAGCAAGGCTTGGGGCTGACTCGAATACACATCGCGGTTATTGTGCACACTGACCCAGGCGGCCACTTCGCGTTTGTAATCCTCGATATGGTTGGCCCGTGACACCGGCCCCACTTGTCTGACGGCAGTCGCTGGCACGGGAGAAGTCACCGCAGGTGATGGCGCTGGCGCCTTTGCCACCTGATCACCGGGGGTCGAGCAAGCGGCCAAAACAGCCAGCAGTGTCAAAACGGGGAAACGAAAAGAGGAAAACGAATGCGAATGCGTGCTCATGTGCGTAGTCATGCCGATGCTCCGACGAATGTGTTGCAACCCCTCCACCCCATCCTCAAACAACGTTCCCGTCGTCTGCTAACTGGTTGAGGACATAGCCTGCGGCACACAAACCAAATACGGCTGTGACATGCATTGCCGATCCATAGCCGGCGCAGCTCAAACCTTGGAGCGCCGCCGGAGCGGTTTCACTTTGCGGGTCATTTGTATTGGTTATCGGCGCCGCACAGGGAGATTCGAGGCGCGGCCGTATGAGCGGTTGGCTGGAGTAGACAGACGGCAGGCCGAATTTTTTATCGCCGCGCGGGAAGCCGTGATGACGGCGCAGACGTGCGCGCACACTCGCCAACAGAGGGTCTTGCAGCGTGCGGCTCAGGTCGGTCACAGCGATGCGCGTTGGGTCGGTCTTGCCACCCGCAGCGCCGAGTGTGATGATGGCCTGACGATGCGCCGCACAATGCGCCAGCATAGCGCACTTGGCCAGCACCTGATCGCTGGCGTCGACCACCCAGTCAAAACGGGTGGCGAAAATCTGCGCAACATTTTCCGGGCCGACAAAATCCTCGATGCAGGTCACGCGGCAGGTAGGATTGATCTGCGCAATCCGCTGTGCCATGGCATCGACCTTGGCCATGCCCAGCGTATCTTCCAGCGCCTGAATCTGGCGATTGAGATTACTTTCGGCCACCTGATCCAGATCGATCAAAGTCAGTTGACCGACGCCACTGCGCGCCAGACTTTCCGCCGTCCACGAACCCACCCCGCCGATGCCCACCACGCAGACATGTGCCTGCGCGATGCGCGCTGCACCGGCGCTGCCGTACAGGCGTGCAATGCCGCCGAAGCGGCGTTCAAAATCAACGGGAAAGTTCACAGGAATGATAGAGTGGCTGCCGATAACAAGGGACAAGTATACCGAGAGCGACTTCAACCATGACGACCAAGCTGATTTTCTTTTGCGGCCACGCCGGCAGTGGCAAAACCACCACGGCCAAGCGCGTGCTCAAGCTGCTGCGCGCGCGCCAGTCGGATAGCTTCGCCTTTCTCGACAAGGACACGCTATACGGCGAATACAGTTGCGCGGTGATGGGCCTGCTGACCGGCGACCCCAACGACCGCGACAGTCCGACCTACCTGAATCATTTGCGCCAGCCGGAATACGATGGCTTGCTGCACACCGCGCGCGAGCAATTGGAGTTTGGGACGCACACCTTTGTCATCGGCCCGCTCAGTCGCGAGTTGAAAAGCCGCGATCTGTTCGATCGCACCTATCTGAAGATAGACTCCGACGTGGACATCCGCGTAGTGTGGGTGCATATCTCGGAAGAACTGGCGCATCAACGCATCGCTCAGCGCGCCGATCACCGCGACGCCTACAAGCTGAAGCACTGGGAAGACTATCGCACGCGGCGTTTCTTTCCTGATCCAGTGGAATATCCAGAACTGATCTATTTCGACAACACTGCGCCCAGCAACGAAGACTTCACTCAATTGGCCACGACACTGATGGCTTGAACGGTGCGCTAGAATGGCCTGTGATTTTCCATCTTGGGAATACCATGAGCCAAAGCAGTCCCGACCTATCGCAACTGCGCCGCGAATACGCGCAAGCGGCGCTATCCGAAGCCGACGTTGCGCCCGATCCACTGACGCAATTCGATCTGTGGTTGAAGCAGGCCTTGCAAGCCGGATTGCTGGAACCCTATGCGATGACGCTGGCGACGGTAGATGGAGATGGGCAACCCTCGGCACGCATCGTGTTACTACGCCAGTACGATGCCTCGGGCTATTGCTTCTTCACCAATTATGAAAGCCGCAAGGGCGCGGACTTGCAAACCAATCCGCGTGCTGCACTGCTGTTTTACTGGGATGTGCTGGAACGGCAGGTGCGGATTGAAGGCACCATCAGCAAGGTCAGCGCGGAAGAGTCGGAACAGTATTACCAATCCCGTCCGCTGGGAAATCGTCTGGGCGCGTGGGCTTCACCGCAGAGTCAGGTCATTGCAGACCGCGCCGTGCTGGAACAAGCCGAAGAAAAATTCAAGGGACAATATGACAGCCACCCGCCGCGCCCGCCGCACTGGGGCGGCTATCGCCTCACGCCGCTTGTTTATGAATTCTGGCAGGGTCGTCCATCGCGCCTGCATGATCGAATTCGCTATCGTCCAGCGGTGAGCGGTTCGGAGTGGCTGCGGGAACGTTTAGCGCCCTGACTTCGGCGCGTTCGCGCTTGCCCTGCCACCAGGGCGCCAGCAGCACACCCGCCAGCAACAGCACCGGAACAGCCAGCGATGCTGTGGCCGATGGCCCGAGCAACGCCGCACCCCGCAACACCGTGCCAATACTGCCCAACGCATACAGTGCGAGCAAAGCCATGCCCAGCGGAGTACGACGCGACACCAGCATCCACAGCCCGACCAGAGACAGGGGTGGCATCAGCAGGCACAACAGGTCAATCAGGCGTGTGGCACTTGCGCTGGTGCGAATGCTGCCCAGCTCGGCCAGATGCAGGTAGGCCACATATTCGCGCAGCAAAAACGCCGTATTGACAAACAACAATACCGTCAACACTCTGAGTGTCATCGAACGCATTTCCAATTCCCTTTTATTCTTTCAGCAAGGCAGCAAATTTCTGCCGGAATTTTTGCACCTTGGGTGCAACAACAAACTGGCAGTAAGGCTGGTGCCCATGCATTTCAAAATAAGACTGGTGATAATCTTCCGCCGCACTATAGCCTTGCAATGGTGACAACTCGGTGACAATCGGATCGGGCCAAGCCTTTTCGGCAGTCAGCCGTTCCAGTGTCGCGCGTGCCGTTGCGTGCTGGGCCTCGTCGTGAGTAAAGATCACGGAACGGTATTGACTGCCAACATCGTTGCCTTGCTGGTTGGGCGTGGTCGGATCGTGGATGGTGAAGAAAATATCGAGCAAGGCTTGATAACTCACCACCGCCGGGTCGAAGGTGATTTGCACCACCTCGGCATGACCGGTCTGCCCTTCGCACACCTGGGCATAGGTTGGCTGCGGCACATATCCACCGGCGTAACCCGATTCCACACGCGTCACGCCACGTACCTGGTCGAACACGGCTTCCAGGCACCAGAAACATCCACCGCCCAATGTTGCTTGTTCAGTATGCATGATCGCCTCCAACACTCTCTTCCGGAAAGTTCATGCGGCTTGTGGTGCAAACCCTGAGTAGGTATCCAGCCCCTGAAAATTCCGCACAACATCACCCGCCTCATAACCCAGCGCACTCGGGCGGGTATAGGGCACAAACATGAAACGCCGGGCTTCCTGAATCGGCCAGACACCGTGCAACAAATGCTCTGCCGCCCGGCGCAGACTCGCATAATTGTTGGCCAGAAAATCATTGGGGCCATACCAGCTCTGCTGAATCGCGGCAAAAGCGCGCTGAATCTCCACCGGCCCCACCATCGTGCGTCCATGCAGACGCGGGTGATGACGGCGCACCATGCCCATCTGTTCCCAGTCGTCAAAACGCTCATGGGCATCGCGAAACGCCGTGCAATTGCGCAGCGCGTCGTTGCTGATCCCCTGCAACAAACTGGCCTGGTTGCACAAGGGGTTGGCGCGGGCCATGGCAGCGGCCAACATGGCAGTCTTGCGCTCGCTCAAGCAGTGCGCCAGGGCGATGCTGGCGGATGTCTCCAGGCGCCGGTCCTGGTCCATCAGCGCAACCGCCTGGCGCAGATAAACCAGGTAAGCCTCATCCCAGTCCAGATCGGGCCAATGTTTTTTGACCAGGGTGCGCAACTGACGTGCATGTGCCAGACGCTTGGGTTGCCAGACTTTTTCCAGCCAGCAGCAAAATTGCGAGTCTTCGACAAAAACCTGACGCAAACGTTCGCCGTACAGAGACGCCGACGTTTCGACAAAGCTGGCGATGGCCAGCATATAAAATTCCAGTGTTTCCTGCTTTATCATTTTCGTTTTCCGAATCGTATTTCCTGCCATCCTGAGCCGGGATCGCACCAAAAAAAAATCGAATCGACTGCATCGCTGCCTGCTTCATGAAAATCGGGGCATCTGCGTGCCCCTTGGTAGTTCGCCACCTCCCCGAGGGGTGCCATGAATTTGCTGCGACGGGCTGAATAATGGCGGTTGAAATGCGGTGTGCCAATCGATATATCAGGGGTGGCAGGTACCGCAACGGCAGGTATCATCCAGTGATACTTTTCAGGAAATTTAACCTTTCGCAAACTAACGCATCTAGGAAGCATCGAGTTTCCCAGCCACCGATTTGAACGCTCTGTAGCCGTCATTTAGGTCCTCATTCCATCCGTTTGCAGATTGGGAGTCGCGGTACAATCGGCGCAATGACCTTTCAACCCGGCTCTTCCGTGACCCTTCCCCAACCCCCCGTTTTGATCACGCCCACGCAAGACGAACATGGTTACCGCTCGGCATTGGCGCGCTTTGCCACTGGAGTTGCTGTGGTCACCAGTCTCACCCCCCAAGGGACTCCCATCGGGCTGACGGTCAGTTCCTTCAGCACCTTGTCGCTGCATCCGCCGCTGGTGTTATGGAGTCTGGGGCTATCGTCTTCGCTGCTGGAAATCTTCCAAAATTGCCCGCACTACGCCATCAATGTCTTGCGCGAAGATCAACTGGATCTGGCGTTGCAATTTGCCCGGCGCGGCGTCGACCGCTTTGCCGGCATTGCCTGCCATCCCGGTGGTACGGGCGTGCCGATTCTCGACCACGCGCTAGCCTGGTTTGAATGCAAAAACCGCAGCCGCTACCCGGAAGGTGACCACACGATTCTGGTGGGGGAAGTCGAACGCTGCGCGTTTGCAGAAGGTTTGCCGCTGATACACCACAGCCGCGATTACTACAGCAGCGCACCGCACCGCGCGGCGGGGGCAGAGGAATGATGGCGCTGCACGACTGGATTGGTTTTCTGGCGGGTCTGCTGACCACGGTGGCTTTTGTCCCGCAAGCGCTGATGACCTGGAAGAACAAATCTGCCCGTGACATCTCGCTCGGGATGTACAGCATCTTCACCAGTGGCGTGCTGCTGTGGGTGATTTACGGTGCGCTGGCGGGGATCTGGCCGGTGCTCATCACCAACATCGTCACGCTACTGCTGGCGCTGTTTATTCTGGTGATGAAACTCAGGTTTGGCTGATTTTTGGATAGTCAGCGCAATCTTAGCGTGACGCGCGAAACAAGCGGTCGGCGACGCCTTGCCATTCAATCGATTGCGGCACCGCTTCCACCCAGATCTGCTTGCAGCCCTGCTGATCGAGTTGACGCAAATCGGCATAGAGATCGTGCGCATACGCGACGACATTGACGGGCGCCGCTTTCCAGGTCAGCCCCTGACCATCAAGTGCGGGCAGGCTGTGACTGTAGATGGCCAGCGGTGTTTGCCGGGCAGAAAGCGATTGCAGTTTTTTTGTGATGTCCGCTGCGCTCAATAAATACATCGGTGTCTTTGGCGCGTAGTGCGATTCGAGCATGCCGGACGCACGTGGCGCCTGCGCATCGGCAGTGCGGATCGGTTCGCTCAACACTTCCTGCAAAGCCACCCGGCTGATCTGTCCGGGACGCAGCAGCACCGGATAACCGCGCGACAAATCGACAATGGTCGATTCGATACCAATCGCACTCGCGCCGCCGTTGAGTATGCATTCGACATAGCGGCCCAATTCGCTTTCCGCATGCGCGGCGGTGGTTGGGCTGATGCGGCCAAAGCGATTGGCCGACGGCGCAGCAATGCCACCACCAAAAGAATGCAGCAGCGCTTGTGCAACGGGATGGGAAGGGCAGCGCAAACCAATCGTGTCCTGACCACCGCTGACAGTAGCGGGGATCTGAAGATTACGTTTGACGATCAGCGTCAGCGGGCCGGGCCAGAACATGTCCACCAGCCGCTGCGCCATCGGCGGCCATTCTGCCGCCCACTCACGCACATCGGTTTCCTTGGCCAAATGCACAATGACGGGATGATCCTGCGGCCGTCCCTTGGCTTTGTAGATTTTTGCAATCGCTTCCGTATTGCGCGCATCCGCACCGACACCATAAACGGTTTCAGTGGGGAAGATCACCAACTCGCCGGAACGCAATTTCTGCGCGGCACGGTTGATGTTTTCCGTGGTTGCGGGTTGAATGGCCATGGCTTATTTCCCGGTACTTATTCCGCGGTGGGGATATTCAAGAGTTGCCTGATGTGCACCACATCACGCTGAATCTGCGCGTCATCACCGATCAGCGTGACGTGGCCCATTTTACGCCCGATCCGCGCATCCGTCTTGCCATATAAATGCAATTTTGCGGTCGGCAGCGCAAGCACCGCAGCCCAATTCGGTTCCCGATATTGACCACTGTGCAGCCAGACATCACCCAGCAGATTGAGCATGATCGCGGGCGCGTGCTGTGCCACGCTGCCCAGCGGCATGCCGGCGAGGATGCGCGCTTGCTGCTCGAACTGACTGGTCACGCAAGCGTCGATCGTGTAGTGGCCGCTGTTGTGTGGACGCGGCGCCATTTCATTGACGATCAAGCGGCCATCCTGCAACACAAAGAATTCCACGCACAACACGCCGACATAGTTCAAGCCATTGACCAGTGCCAGCGCTGCTTCACGCGCCTGTTGTGCCAACGCTGCGGGAATGTGCGCCGGAACTACGCTGGTATCGAGAATGCCATGGCGATGCGTGTTTTGCGCCACCGGATACACGGCGCACAAACCATCACGCGCGCGTGCAACCACGATGGAAATTTCGCGCTCCAGAGGCAGCATCTGCTCCAGCACACAAGGCACCTCGCCCATGGCCGTATAGGCCGCACGTACTTGTTCCAGACTGCTGACGCGCGCCTGCCCCTTGCCGTCGTAGCCCAGGCGGCTGACCTTGAGAATGCCGGGGAATAGTTCCGCGCTGCAAGCATCCAGCGCAGCGACACTATCGATCACCGCATGCGGCGCCACTTGCAAACCCAGTTGCGCGATGAATTGTTTTTCACGAATGCGATCCTGCGCCACCGCCACCGCCTCGGCCGCTGGATTGACGATGCAATGCTGCGCGAGATAAGCCAGCGCCTGCGCCGGCACGTTTTCAAATTCGGTGGTCACCGCATGGCACAGTTCGGCGAGCGTCTGCAACCCTTGTGCATCGTCATACGCCGCGGCGATATGGCGGTCGGCGACATCGCCCGCCGGACAGCTTTGCGCCGGATCGAGGACTGCAACCTTGTAGCCCATGCTCTGCGCCGCCATGCAAAACATGCGGCCCAGTTGTCCGCCACCGAGCAAGCCGAGCCACTGACCGGGAGGAATCATTTGATGTGAGGTTGAAGCGTTGGAAGATGCGGTGCTCATGCAGGCAATTGCATTTCCCTGGCCGCCGTGGTCTGACGGGCACGGAACGCGGCAAGTTTCTTGGCCAGCCGCGCATCGCGCGTGGCCAGAGTCGCAATGGCAAACAGCGCCGCATTGGCCGCACCGGCTTCGCCAATGGCAAAGGTCGCCACGGGGATGCCCTTGGGCATTTGCACGATCGACAACAGTGAATCTTCACCGAGCAAATGCTTGCTCGGCACCGGTACGCCGAGCACCGGCACCATGGTCTTGGCCGCCAGCATGCCCGGCAGATGGGCCGCGCCACCCGCGCCGGCAATGATGATGCGCAAGCCGCGCGCCGCCGCCGTCTCGGCATAGTTGAACATTTCATCCGGCATGCGATGCGCCGACACCACGCTGGCTTCATGCGGGATATTGAATTCTTTCAGCAAGGCCACCGCGTGCTGCATGATGTTCCAGTCGCTGGAACTGCCCATCACAACACCGACCAGCGGTTTGGCTGCCGCGGATTTAGTCGCCGGTTTTTTCGCTGCGGATTTTTTGGGAGCCGCCGGTTTGCTGCGCACGGTTCGTTTTGCCTGAGTCGCCATGGTTATCCCTGCAATGGATGTCCCGTCAAACGGAACAGGGCTTCGCGATATTTGCTTGCGGTTTTTTCAATCACCTCGATGGGCAGCCTGGGCGGCGGCGCCGTCTTGTTCCAATGCGAGACCGATTCCAGATAGTCGCGCACAAACTGCTTGTCGTAACTGGGTGGGCTGATGCCGGGCCGGTAGGAATCGGCGGGCCAGAAGCGCGACGAATCGGCCGTCAACACTTCATCCATCAAATGCAATGTGCCCTGCGCATCGAGACCGAATTCAAACTTGGTGTCGGCAATGATTATGCCGCGCGTCGCCGCATAATCCGCCGCCTTGCTGTAAAGCGCAAGGCTGATGTCGCGAATCTTTGCCGCCAGTTCCTTGCCGATACGCTGCTCCATGTCGGCAAAGCTGATGTTCTCGTCATGCTCACCCACTGCTGCTTTCGCGGCCGGGGTAAAGATCGGTTGTGGCAACTTGTCGGCCATCTGCAATCCCGCCGGCAGGGCAATGCCGCACACTGCGCCGGTGGCACGGTAATCCTTCCAGCCCGAACCGATGAGGTAACCGCGCACCACCGCCTCGACCATGATCGGTTGCAAACGCTTGGCGACCACGGCGCGGCCCTTGACCTGTTCAACCTCAGCCGGCGTCACGACGCTTTCCGGTGCAATGCCGGTCAGATGATTCGGCACCACATCCTGCAGATAGTCGAACCAGAAGTTCGCCATCTGATTGAGCACCTTGCCCTTGGCGGGAATCGGCTCGTTCATCACGACATCGAACGCCGACAAGCGATCGGTGGTGACGATCAGCAACTTGTCATCGCCGAGCGCATAGTTGTCGCGCACCTTGCCGCGCGCCAGCAAAGGCAGAGATTGAATGGAAGATTGATACAACGCCATAGAAAAACCTTTAGCCATTAAAGGCACAAGGCACACAGAGAAGTTTTTGTCTCCCTCTGTGTGCCTTGTGCCCGCTGAGGCAAATCCTCTTGATTAGTTAACCACCTGCGCGAGTTCGCCAGTCTTGTATTGTTGCGCGACTTGCACCAGGGTACGTGGTTTGATTTTGGCCGCTTGTCCAGCGCAACCGAAATCGATGTAGCGTTGCTTGCAAATAACCTTGGCGGCTTCACGCGCCGGTTTCAGGTAATCGCGCGGATCGAACTTGGAGGGATTCTCGACACAGAATTTGCGAATCGCGGCCGTCATTGCCAGACGGATGTCAGTGTCGATGTTGATCTTGCGCACGCCGTGCTTGATGGCTTCCTGAATTTCGCTCACGGGCACGCCGTAGGTTTCCTTGATCTCGCCGCCGTATTTGCGAATCTCGGCCAGCAATTCTTGCGGCACGCTGCTGGATCCGTGCATCACCAGATGGGTATTGGGAATGCGCTGGTGAATTTCCTTGACGCGGCTGATCGCCAGAATGTCGCCCGTCGGTTTGCGAGTGAATTTATAAGCGCCGTGCGACGTGCCGATGGCAATCGCCAGTGCATCGAGTTGCGTGCGCTTCACAAAATCCGCCGCCTGTTCGGGATCGGTCAGCAATTGATCCATCGTCATGGTGGAATCGGTACCGTGGCCGTCTTCCTTGTCGCCCTGCATCGTTTCCAGCGAGCCGAGGCAGCCCAGTTCGCCTTCGACGGTGACGCCCAGCGCATGCGCCATATCCACCACCGTGCGCGTGACGTCGACGTTGTAATCGTAGCTGGCAATCGTCTTGCCGTCGGCTTGCAGTGAACCATCCATCATCACCGAACTGAAACCGAGGTTGATCGCACCCTTGCACACATCCGGCGTCTGGCCGTGATCCTGATGCATCACCAGCGGAATATGCGGATAGCTTTCGATGGCCGCCAGAATCATGTACTTGATGAACGGCTCACCGGCATATTTACGCGCACCGGGACTGGCTTGCAGAATCACTGGCGAACCTACTTCATCGGCTGCCGACATCACGGCATGCACCTGTTCGAGATTATTGACGTTGAACGCGGGAATACCGTATCCGTTCTCGGCGGCATGATCGAGCAATTGACGCATGGAAACTAGTGCCATGATATTTCCTTCTAAAAATCCAAAAACAACCGCTACAGATGCAAAGCCGGTTGATAGTTCCGGCGCTACTCTGTACTCCCTATTCCCAGTGTGTTCAGTCCGTCTTAATTGCGTTCACCCACGCGAACGATCTTCAGCGAATTAGTGCCACCCGCCTGTCCCATTGGTTCGCCAATGGTCACGACGATAACGTCGCCCTTCTTCACCACACCTTTGGACAGCAGCAGTGCTTCGGCAGAACGCAGCACGGCTTCGCGTTCGCCGGTTTGCACCATCTGGAAGGATTGGACATTGCGATAGAGCGCCACCTTGCGTTGCGTGCGCTGATTCGGCGTCAACGCAATAATCGGCAGAGAAACCACATGACGGCTGGTCCACAGCGCGGTCGAACCCGATTCGGTCAAAGCCACGATGGCCTTGGCGCGCAAGTGATGTGCAATGAACAGTGCGCCGTAGGCAATCGATTGGTCGATGCGCGTAAAGGTTTGGTCGAGGAAATCCTTGTCCGGCATGGAAATGCCCGCCTTTTCGGCTTCCACGCAAATCGAGGCCATCGCTTCCACCGTCTCGACCGGATATTTACCGGCGGCGGTTTCAGCCGACAACATCACCGCATCGGTACCATCGAGTACGGCGTTGGCGACGTCGGACACTTCGGCGCGCGTCGGCACGGCGTTGGTGATCATCGACTCCATCATCTGGGTGGCGGTAATCACGGTCTTGTTCGATGCGCGCGCCATGCGGATCATGCGCTTCTGCAGCGCGGGCACGGCGGCATTGCCGACTTCCACCGCCAGATCACCACGTGCCACCATGATGCCGTCGCTGGCGTCGATGATTTCCTGCAACAGCGGAATCGCTTCGGCGCGTTCGATCTTGGCGATCATCTGCGCCTTGTTGCCGCCGGTGGTGCCCGCATGCGCATCCAGCGCCAGGTTGGCCAGTTGCCGCGCCATCGTCATGTCGGTGGCATTTTTCGGGAACGAGACGGCGATGTAGTCGGCGCCGAGTGCGGCGGCCGTCTTGATGTCTTCCATGTCCTTGGCGGTCAAGGCAGGAGCGGACAGGCCGCCACCCTGCTTGTTGATGCCCTTGTTGTTCGACAGCGTGCCGCCGATACGCACCTTGGTGTGAATCTGACTGCCCAGCACTTGCTCCACTGTCAACACGATCAAGCCGTCATTGAGCAACAGCACATCGCCGGGCTTCACATCGCGCGGCAATTCCGGGTAATCCAGGCCGACGCAGTTTTGATCGCCCAGCTTGCATTCGGAATCGAGAATGAAAGGCGCACCGGGTTCCAGTTCGATCTTGCCTTCGGCAAATTTGCCGACGCGGATTTTCGGGCCTTGCAGGTCGGCCATGATGGCCACTTCGCAACCCGCATTGGCGGCCGCCTCGCGCACCATGCGCGCACGGTCGATATGATCCTGCGCCGTGCCATGCGAAAAATTCATGCGCACCACATTCACGCCAGCGGCGATAAGGCGGGTCAGAACTTCCGGCGTGTTGGAAGCCGGGCCGAGGGTTGCAACGATTTTAGTAGCGCGCATCTTTTAACCTTTGAAATTATTTGTCAGTGAATACACCGGACGCACAGAAGAACCAGAAGGATTTTTCTGCGCGCGCCGTGAAAATTTTATTTGCCGCGTTGTTCCAGAATTTCCACCGCCGGCAAGACCTTGCCTTCGAGGAATTCGAGGAACGCACCGCCGCCGGTGGAGATATAACCCACCTGCTTTTCGATACCGAACTTGGCAATCGCCGCCAGCGTGTCGCCACCGCCCGCAATCGAGAAACCCGGCGAATTGGCGATTGCGATCGACAACGCGCGCGTGCCGCCAGCGAATTGGTCGAACTCGAACACACCGATGGGGCCATTCCAGACGATGGTACCCGCTTTGGCAATAATGTCCGCCAGTTGCGCTGCCGTTTTCGGGCCGAGATCGAGAATCATGTCGTCCGCTTGCACATCCGCAGCATCGACCGTGCGCGCGGCCGCCGTCGCGGAAAATTCCTTGGCCACCACGGCATCCACCGGAATCGGCACTGCGGCGCCACGCGCTTGCATCATTTCCATGATGGCTTTGGCTTCGTTCACCAGATCAGCTTCGGCGAGCGACTTGCCGATGGGCAGACCCGCAGCCAGCAGGAAGGTGTTGGCAATGCCGCCACCGACGATCAGGTTGTCCACTTTGGATGCCAGCGATTTGAGAATCGTCAACTTGGTCGAAACTTTCGAACCCGCGACAATCGCCACCAGCGGACGTTTGGGTTGTTGCAGGGCCTTGCCCAGCGCATCCAGCTCGGCCGCCAGCAAGGGACCGGCGCAAGCGATCGGCGCATATTTGGCGATGCCATGCGTGGTCGCTTCGGCGCGATGCGACGTGCCGAAGGCATCGTTCACATAGATGTCGCACAGCTTGGCCATTTTTTGCGCCAGCGCGTCGTCATTCTTTTTCTCGCCCTTGTTGACGCGGCAGTTTTCCAACAGCACCACTTCACCCGGCTGCAGATTGAAACCACCCTCGACCCAATCCTGCACCAGCGTGACCTTGCGGCCGAGCAATTCACCCAGTCGCGCAGCAATCGGCGCCAGTGAATCTTCCGGCTTCAATTCACCCTCCGTCGGCCGGCCCAGGTGCGAGGTGACCATCACGGCCGCGCCCTGTTCCAGCGCGAACTGGATGCCGGGCAGCGAGGCGCGAATGCGCGTGTCGTCGGTGATGTTGTTCTGGTCGTCTTGCGGCACGTTCAGATCGGCGCGGATGAAAACACGCTTACCGGCAAGGCTTTGTTCGGAGAGTCGTTTGAAGTTCATGAGATTGGCAGCATTCTGTTTTGCTCCCTCCCTTTCAAGGGGAGGGCCGGGGTGGGGATGGGTTACAGTGATCCAGCGACCAACCCCATCCCCATCCTAACCTTCCCCTTGAAGGGGAAGGGATTGTTTACTTCGCGTTCATCAAGGCAACCGTCGTATCGAGCATGCGATTGGAGAAACCCCACTCGTTGTCATACCAGCTCGACACCTTGACCAGACGGCCCGACACTTTGGTCAGTGTCGCATCGAAGTTGCTCGAAGCCGGGTTGTGGTTGAAGTCGACCGACACCAGCGGTTCGGTGTTGTAGGTCAGGATGCCTTTGAGCGCGCCGTTGGCGGCTTCCTTCAGGATGGCGTTGACTTCATCGACGGTGGTGTCACGCGCGGCGACGAACGACAGATCGACCAGCGACACGTTGATGGTCGGAACACGGATCGCGAAACCATCCAGCTTGCCGTTCAGTTCCGGCAACACCAGGCCGACCGCGGCAGCCGCGCCAGTCTTGGTCGGGATCATGCTCATGGTGGCGGAACGGGCACGGCGCAGATCTTCGTGATACACATCGGTCAGCACCTGGTCGTTGGTGTAGGAGTGCACCGTGGTCATCAAGCCGTTGACCACGCCCAGCTTCTGATGCAGCGGCTGCACCAGCGGCGCCAGGCAGTTGGTCGTGCACGAGGCGTTGGAGATCACGGTGTCGCTGGCTTTCAGCACATTCTGGTTGACGCCAAACACGATGGTGGCATCGACATCCTTGCCACCGGGGGCGGAAATAATCACTTTCTTCGCGCCACCTTTGAGGTGGGCGGAGGCTTTTTCCTTGGTGGTGAAAAAGCCGGTGCATTCCATCACCACGTCCACGCCCAGTTCGCCCCAGGGCAATTCGGCCGGGTTGCGGTTGGCCAGCACTTTGATCTTGTCGCCGTTGACCACCATGTAATCGCCATCGACCGTGACGGTGCCCGGGAACTTGCCGTGCGCAGTGTCGTACTGGGTCAGGTGGGCGTTGGTCTTCGGATCGCCCAGATCGTTGATCGCCACGATCTGAACGTCATGCTTCTTGCCGCCTTCATAATGCGCACGCAAGACATTGCGGCCGATACGGCCATAACCATTGATGGCAACACGAATAGTCATTTACTCTTCTCCTGAAGATACAAAAAAATTCCGGGGTCGCGAAGGCGCGCATTACAATGGCAGGGCGCCCGTCGCATAACGACTGAAACCCGTGATTCTAACAGATCACCCTTCTTTTTAGCTCTTAACAACGCCCATGTCACCCCGCTTTTATTACCCGGCGCTGCCTGACGCAGGAGGCCCGGTCGATCTGCCCGCCGCACTCAGTCACCATGCCGTCACGGTACTGCGCATGCAACCGGGCGAAGCCTTGGTGCTGTTTGACGGCCATGGCCGGGAAGCGGCGGCCAGCGTGATTGAAGCGCGCAAGCAGGCGCTGCGCGTGGCGTGTGAACCGCCGGTTGCGATCGACCGCGAAAACGCGCTCCAGATCACGTTGGTGCAGGCCTTGCCCAGCGGCGACAAGATGGATTGGATTGTCGAAAAATGCACTGAATTGGGTATCGCAGCGATTCAACCCATCCAGGCCACACGCAGCGTGGTGAAGTTGCAGGGCGAACGCGCAGAGAAAAAGCAGCAGCGCTGGCAAGACATCGCCATTGCCGCCTGCGCGCAATGCGGCCGCAATGTTGCGCCCACGATCTTGCCGGTGCAATCCTGCGCCAGTTGGCTGTCCACCCCGCCAAAACCCGGCTTGCACCTGTTGCTGGATCTGGCACCGGATATCCCGCGTCTATCGCAACTTGATTTCACAGCGGTAAAGTCCGCAGCGATCACCGTCATGGTCGGCCCGGAAGGTGCATTCACCGATGAAGAAATCAGCCAGGCGCTGGCGGCCGGATTCCAAGCCGTCAACCTCGGCCGCCGCATTCTGCGCACCGAGACAGCGGGCGTCGCGTTTCTGGCAGCGGTCAATACGCTGTTAGGCGATTTTTAAACCTGGCTGGCGCAACCGGCAGAAAATCAACCGGGCATGGATGCTGGCGAGGATTGATCTTCCTGGGATGAGGTTGCGCTGTTCAGGCCGAAGAAATTCAGCACATCGACTTTCCGCGCCAGCGTATCGTTGTAACCCAGGTCGATCAATTCCCGCGTGTACTCGGCTTCGAATAGAAGATAGCTGGCCAGCGCCGAGCCGCGCACCTCGGTGCCGCCAATGCCGCCGAGCAAAGTCCGCATGGCGCGCGGCAAGCTGCCGATTTTTTTCGACGCCAGCACATCAAGACGCTGGCTGGGGAAAATTACCAGCACCTCGATCGGACGCAGCGCGTAATTCTTGCGAATCGTCTCGGGCAACAGGCTGATGGTCTTGTTGATGCGTTGCAGGCGTTCGATATCGACCGACAGACTGTCCAGAAAAATACTCGACATGGCATGACCGGCAATCTGCGCCAAACTCGGATAAGTGCCATGCGCATTGTTAGTCTGACCCGGGCTGTTATAGGGCGTCTTGCCTTCCACCTGACCCGCACCCACCACCAGTACCTTTTCCGATCCCAAATGTATTGCCGGACTGATCGGCGCCAATTGGCGCATTGAACCGTCGCCGAAATACTCGCGGCGATTGTTGAAGCCGATGGGGATGGCAGGAAACACGAATGGAATCGCGCTCGATGCCATCAAGTGTTCGATGGTGATCTGATCCGGTTGTGCCAGCCGCTGCGAACGCAACCAAGGCTCCACCGGCTCGTTGGCCTGATAAAAAGTGACGTGATAACCCGAGGTATAGCTGGAAGCCGTCACCGCCAGGGCTTTCAAATGACCATAGCGCAGATTATCGTCCAGCCGCGGCAAATCGAGCATGCGATGCAGCAAGCCCACCAGCGGCGTGTTGTCGAGCAGGGAAGTTGGGCGGCGGCGCAGCAGCCAGCCGAACGTCAGCGCTGTCAGCCATTTTGCGCCGGTGCGAATCACGCCCAGCGAATCGGCACGATAGACCTGCTCGGCGGTGAAATTTTCCCAGATATCGAGCAGGCGATACACGCCTTCGTCGAAATTATCGGCACGGCACGCCAGAGCAGTGGCGTTGATGGCACCCGCCGAAGTGCCGCAAATGATCTTGAACGGGCTGGCTGCATCCTTGCGCCCGGCTTCGCGCAGCAATTCCACAATCGCCTTGAGCACACCCACCTGATAAGCGGCACGGGCGCCACCTCCGGTCAGCAGCAAGCCACAATTGGGTGCTGTTTCCACGGCATGCGATTTTTGTAGTTGGAGCAGGCTCTCAAGGTGATCGTTCAGCATGTATTCACTGTATCACCCGCAACGCATTGGTGAAAGCGTGAAGTAACAAGATTTTTCACACCTTATCGAATGCCACTACCACCTACAGTTTTCAGCAGCGCTGAGTGGCATTCAGCGTGGCGCATTGGCATCAACCACCGTGAGCGCGGTCATGTTGACGATGCGGCGCACGGTGGCCGAAGGCGTCACTATATGCACCGGGCCGCCGACGCCAAGCAGGATGGGACCGATAGCGACGTTGTGGCCGGCTGCGGCCTTGAGCAGATTGTAGGCAATGTTGGCGGCCTCGATGGTCGGCAGCACTACCAGATTCGCTTCGCCCTTGAGTGGACTGTCGGGCATCAGTTTCTTGCGCAGCACTGGGTCCAGCGCGGTATCACCGTGCATTTCGCCGTCGACTTCGAGTTGCGGGTCGCGCGCCTGAATCAGGGCCAGCGCCTCGCGCATCTTGATGGCGGAAGGCGCGTTGGTTGAACCAAAATTGGAATGCGACAGCAAGGCCACTTTCGGCTCCACACCAAAGCGGCGCAGCTCTTCGGCCGCCATCAGGGTGATTTCGGCAATCTCGGCCGCGCTCGGATCGGCATTGACATGAGTATCGACCAGCGCCATTTGCCGGCCAGGTAGCAAAAGAATATTCATGGCGGCATAGACGGTTGCCTGCGGACGCTTGCCCAGCACCTGGTCGATGTAATGCAGGTGAATATGATGCGTGCCGAAGGTGCCGCAGATCATGCCGTCGGCCTGACCCATGCGGATCATCATCGCGCCGATCAGGGTATGGCGGCGACGCATTTCGAGCTTGGCATAGGGTTCAGTCACGCCCTTGCGGCAGGTCAGGCGCCAGTATTCCTGCCAGTATTCACGGTAACGCGGATCGGACTGCGGATTCGTGACATCGATGTTCTCACCCGGTTTCAACCGCAGGCCGAAGCGCTCGATCCGCTGCGCCAGTACTTCGGGTCGCGCAATCAATATCGGTCGCGCCAGCCCTTCATCGACCACCACCTGCACCGCACGCAACACGCGTTCGTCCTCACCTTCAGCATAAACAATGCGCGACTTCCCGCCATCCCGAGTGGTTTGCTTGGCCAGCGAAAACAGTGGCCGCATGAAGCCACCTGAGTGGTAGACAAATTGCTGCAAGTGATCGTGATAAGCCTCCCAATCGCTGATCGGGCGCTTCGCCACACCGGAGTTGATTGCCGCGCGCGCTACCGCCGGTGCGATCTTGACAATCAGGCGCGGATCGAACGGCTTGGGAATGATGTACTCGGGGCCGAACGCGTGGCTGTCGCCTTCGTAGGCGCTGGCGGCAATATCGCTCAGTTCAGCGCGCGCCAGCTCCGCAATGGCATTCACCGCGGCAATCTCCATCGAGCGGGTAATCGTGGTCGCGCCGCTATCGAGCGCACCGCGGAAAATATAGGGAAAGCACAAGACATTGTTGACCTGATTCGGATAATCCGAGCGGCCGGTGCAGATCACCGCATCGTCGCGCACGGCCTTGATCTGATCCGGCATGATCTCCGGCGTCGGGTTGGCCAGCGCCAGCACCAGCGGTTTGGCATTCATTTGCTTGACCATCTCGGGCTTGAGCACGCCACCGGCGGACAGCCCCAGAAACACATCGGCCCCGGCGATTACTTCGGCCAGCGTGCGTGCCGCCGTTGGCTGCGCAAACACGGCTTTGTCCGCATCCATCAATTCCTGCCGGCCTTGATAGACCACGCCTGCGAGATCGGTGACCCAGATATTTTCGCGCGGCAAACCGAGGTCAACCAGCAGATCGAGGCAGGCCAGCGCCGCCGCTCCCGCCCCCGAAGTCACCAGCTTGACCTGGGCGATGTCCTTACCTACTACGCGCAGCCCATTGAGAATCGCCGCGCCAACGATGATGGCTGTGCCGTGCTGATCGTCATGGAAGACCGGAATCTTCATGCGCTCGCGCAGCTTGCGCTCGATGTAGAAACATTCCGGCGCCTTGATGTCTTCCAGATTGATGCCGCCGAAGGTCGGCTCGAGCGACGCGATGATGTCCACCAGCTTGTCCGGATCGCGTTCGTCAATTTCGATATCGAACACATCCAGCCCGGCGAATTTCTTGAACAGCACGCCCTTGCCTTCCATCACCGGCTTGGCGGCCAGCGGGCCAATGGCGCCCAGACCGAGCACAGCTGTGCCATTGGTGATCACCGCGACCAGATTGCCACGCGCGGTATAACGATAGGACGCCAGCGGGTCGGCATGAATTTCCTCGCAAGGCACAGCGACGCCGGGCGAATAGGCCAGCGCCAAATCATGCTGGTTGATGAGTTGTTTGGTCGGCGTGACCGCGATTTTCCCTGGTACGGGGAACTCATGGTAGTCCAGCGCTGCTTTACGCAGGTCTTCTTTGATGGGCGGAGATGGCATTGAATATCCTTATGTCTGCCTCATACAACTGTGACAACTGTGCCGAAAAGGCGGGCAGTTTAGTGCAGCTTCCGTGACCAGTGACAGAGTGGATTATACGTACCGCATTGAGCGGCGCCCAATAAAAAAGGGCACTGTCAGGGATTCCTGACAGTGCCCAGCTTGCTTGTCACAACAAGGAGGTAATCGGTTCCTTAAGCTGGTTGATCGGCCGGTTGGTCGGCCGGCTTGCTCATTACCGCCGCCGGTGTCTGGCTGACCGGCATGCCCAAGGCCTGCTGCAGCTGGCTGCGCACCGCAATCACCTTGTCGGCATAGCCGCCATCGGTGGGCGTGGTCGCGCCGACATAAAGCTTCAAACCCGCTTCCAGCGATCCGCCGCGGCGGATGCAATCGCGCAGAATGATCGCGCCCACCTTGATATTGACCACGGGATTGAGCGCCGCCATCTTGCCGCCATAGACTTCCAGCTTGTCTTCGTGCACCTGGCTGAGCACCTGCATCAGCCCTTGGGCCCCAACCGTACTCTCGGCAAACGGGTTCAGGCTCGACTCCACCGCCATCACCGACAGAATCAACAGCGGATCCAGACTGATTTCCTTGCCTGTGCTGAAAGCCGCCCCGACCACCAGATTGGCGGCATCCTGCGAGACGCGATAGCGCTTGGCAAGGTAACGGCTGAGCACTTCCTGACGATAGGGTTCGCCCTTTTCAAAGCTGGCCTGCTGTGGATACAGGGACGAAGCATCGTCGTCCAGACCCATCAGCGCAGTCATCTGGTTGTCTTGCGCAGCAGTTTGCTCGGAAAGACGTGAAAACTGCTGAGCGACACCGGGACGGAGCCACTCACTCACCTTCCTGGCTTCAGACAAGCTATTGCGCAAGTCGTCATTCTGCGAAACCAGCACCAAAAATGCGATCGCGGCGAAGCCAATCACGGCCAGACTGTCACGCACGAGACTGGCGGCGTTGCCCGTCAACCGCGTCAGCGCGGCCCACTGTTGTTGCACCATCGATTTTGCCGCACGCAAGGACAGCGTCCTTTTGAGGCTTTCCAACCATGCAAACTGCCGTATTTCTAGGTTCAGTTTCATGTTTTTTCTCCTGCAATACGTATGCACTTTTTATAGGCGCGCTTTATACGCGCCCCGTACACACGCTATTACACCGCGCCCCATGACGCAGTGTTGTCTCCTCGTTCTGCCTTGTTTGTTGATGGAGCCGTGCTCGGTTGGCACAGCTTCCAGCGGCTTGGGCCCTTCGCCCTGCCGTTACTGCCACAGTCTGATCAAAACCTCTGACTCTGCCCGGGCGTGTATTGAATTCCGCTCAACGGAATCAATGAGACGAAATACATTTCGTCGCGTGACTGTTTTCGTCACTTGGATGACGGGGCACCCGACCCCCGAAAAATAAAACTGATGCTAGGAAGATAGTCCAGAACAATCAGTTGCGCGAATTCTATGTTCGCTGCTTATGATCAGTCAACACTAAAGAAATATAACTTGATAACCAAATCTTATATAAGAACTGGGTGAAACATGGTCCATGGGTCGGAACGCTAGTAAAATCGGGGCTTGCCGCCGGACCGATCTGCAACGATCACGTTTTGCTCTGCAACATTAAATTGCTTGTCGGCGAATTTTTCTTTCATGTATTGCGCGATTAAAAATTTAATTATTTAAAATTCAATGGCTTACAACAATCTCGCAGTGTTGCATCTACCCAACTCACAACCCGGGGAGCCACATGAAATACCGTGACCTGCGTGATTTTCTGCTGCAACTGGAGCAAAAAAACGCCCTTAAACGTATCGCTCAGCCAGTTTCCCCGCATCTGGAGATGACAGAACTGTGTGACCGCGTACTGAAGTCGGGTGGCCCGGCCCTGCTGTTCGAGCAACCGGTGCAAGGCAACCGACGCTGGGACATTCCCGTGCTGGGCAACCTGTTCGGCACCCCGGAGCGCGTCGCTTGGGGCATGGGCGAGGAATCCGTCGCCGCCCTGCGCGAGGTCGGGCGCGTGCTTTCGGTGTTGAAGGAACCGGAACCACCCAAGAGCCTGAAAGATACCGGCCGCCTGCTGGAGTTGGTCAAGTCGCTCTGGGACATGGCGCCCAAAGTCGTCAAAGGCGCGCCCTGTCAGGACATCGTCTGGGAAGGCCCGGACGTCGATCTGGGCCGCTTGCCGATTCAGACCTGCTGGCCTGGCGACGTGGCGCCGCTGATTACCTGGGGCCTGGTGGTCACGCGCGGCCCGCACAAGACACGGCAAAACCTGGGCATTTACCGCCAGCAAGTTTTGGCGCGCAACAAGCTGATCATGCGCTGGCTGTCCCATCGCGGCGGTGCGCTGGATTTCCGCGACCATTGTCTGACCCACCCTGGCCAGCCTTTCCCAATCGCGGTCGCGCTCGGCGCCGACCCCGCTACTATATTAGGGGCCGTCACGCCGGTGCCGGACAGCCTGTCCGAATACCAGTTCGCCGGTCTGCTGCGCGGCGGCAAGACCGAAGTCACCCAATGCATCGGCTCCGACTTGCAAGTACCCGCTTACGCGGAAATCGTTCTGGAAGGCGTCATCCACCCCGACGAGGCCGCTCTGGAAGGGCCCTTCGGCGACCACACCGGCTATTACAATGAACAGGAAACCTTCCCGGTGTTCACGGTCGAGCGCATCACCCTACGCCGCAACCCGATTTATCACTCTACGTATACAGGTAAACCACCGGACGAACCGGCCATTCTGGGCGTGGCCCTGAACGAAGTTTTCGTACCGCTGCTGCAAAAGCAGTTTCCCGAAATCGCCGACTTTTACCTGCCGCCGGAAGGGTGCAGCTACCGCATGGCGGTGGTCAGCCTGAAGAAACAATATCCCGGCCATGCCAAGCGGGTAATGTTCGGGGTGTGGAGCTTCTTGCGCCAGTTCATGTATACCAAGTTCATCGTCGTGGTCGACGACGACATCGACATCCGCGACTGGAAGGAAGTGATCTGGGCCATCACCACCCGCGTTGACCCCAGCCGCGACACTCTATTAGTAGACAACACGCCGATCGACTATCTCGACTTCGCCAGCCCGGTTTCCGGCCTGGGCAGCAAGATGGGTATCGACGCCACCAACAAATGGCCGGGCGAAACCCAGCGCGAATGGGGCACGCCGATCAAGATGGATGACGCCACCCGGGAACGGGTGGATCAGTTGATGCGGGATTTGGGGCTGTAGGCCCCCCCTTCTCCCGCGGGCGGGAGAAGGGCTGGGGATGAGGGCGATTAACTGGCTTTGTCGTCTGCAGCACGAAGATACAACCGCCCTCACCCCCGCCCCTCTCCCGCCTGCGGGCGAGGGGAGCAAGGCAGGCATTTCACGCCACCGCCTATAATCGCGTCATTCCAAAATCGCGGAGCCAGCATGTCCATCACCGTCCTCAAACGCACCCCCCTGCACGACCTTCACCTCGAACTCGGCGCAAAAATGGTGCCCTTCGCCGGCTATGAAATGCCGGTGCAGTATCCGATGGGAGTGTTGAAGGAACACCTGCACACCCGCGCCCAGGCTGGCTTGTTCGATGTCTCGCACATGGGGCAGATCAAGCTGATCGGCTTTGACGCCGCCAGCGCGTTGGAAACGCTGGTGCCGATGGACATCATCGATCTACCACCGATGCAACAACGCTACGCCCTGTTTACCAACAGCAGCGGCAACATCCTCGACGACCTCATGGTGACCAACGCCGGCGATCATCTGTTTGTCGTCGTCAACGCCGCCTGCAAGGAACAGGACACCCTCCACCTGCGCCAGCAAATCGGCGTGGCGTGCGAGGTGCAAGGCATGAACCACCACGCCCTGCTCGCGCTGCAAGGCCCGCAAGCAGCGCAGGTCATGCAACGCGTCGCGCCCGGCGTGGATTACGCCGCCTGGACATTCATGACCGCACGCCCACTCGTCATCGACGGCATCGAATGCTTCGTTACCCGCTCCGGCTACACCGGCGAAGACGGCTTCGAGCTCTCCATCCACAACGACCACGCCACCAAAGTTGCGCGACTGCTGCTGGCGCAACCGGAAGTCGCCCCCATCGGCCTGGGCGCACGCGACTCGCTGCGGTTGGAGGCGGGCCTGTGCCTGTACGGCCATGACATCGACGATGAAACCACGCCGGTCGAAGCGGCCTTGCTGTGGGCCCTGCCAAAAGTGCGCCGCCACGGCGGTGCCCGCTCCGGCGGCTTCCCCGGCGCACACGAAATTTTTCAGCAGATGGAGCTGGGCGTGATCGCCAAACGCGCTGGTCTGATCGGTGACGAACGCGCCCCCGTGCGCGAAGGTGCGGAACTGGTCAACGCCGACGACGAACCCATCGGCACCGTCACCAGCGGTGGCTTCTCGCCCACCCTGGGAAAACCGATTGCGATGGCGAAACTATCCACTCTGTATACCGACCCAGGCACACAAGTGTTTGCCAAAGTGCGCGACAAACGCATCCCCATGACGGTCAGCAAAATGCCGTTCGTGCCGAATCGATATTACAGAGGGAAGTAAAAGAAAAGACGATTAGCCACAGAGGGCACAGAGGACACGGAGAAAGACAAAAACACGACTCGCTTTTCTCTGTGCCCTCTGTGGCAAAATTTTTTTGAAGTTATCAGGCTGACTCGACCTGTCTGCCCACCGACAACGCAGTCAGTATCGCCACGCCCTGCAGCATCGCCACCGCGACCAGCACCGCCGAAAAACGCCCGGCATCCATCAGTGGCCCCAGCAACAAGGGCGCGGCGGCCAACCCAATGTCCAGGCCGGAATACACAAAGCCATACACGCGTCCATACGCCGCCTGCCCGAAGCGCGACGTCGCCGCATGGCGCACCATCAAATCGCGCGACGGCCCGGCGATGCCGACGCAAAAACCAATCCCCACCGCCAGCGGAATCACCCAACCCGCACCCACCTTGCCACTGGCCAGCACCAGCGCCAGCAACGCAGCGAACGTGAGCACCCAGGCAATCTGCCGCTCATGCTGTTGCCGGTCACCACTCTCACGCGAAGAAAGAAAACCGCCGAGCAAAGTACCACCCGCCCCCGCCGCCAGATAACCGGACAAGGCGCCCGCCGCCGCCGTCAAGGGCAAACCGTACAGCGCATGAAACACCGCCTGCCCATAATTCTGCAAAGCGCCAAAGGCCGTCGTGATGAACAGGAAAAAAACAAAGCACAGCCACACCGTCGGTTCACGCATGAAAGCAAATGTGGAAACTGCAGGGGCCGCCGCCGCGTGCGTTGCCGTATCCGTCAACTGACCTTCATGCAATTGTGCGCGACGCAGCGTCAGCGCCAGCAAAGCCAGCCCAGCCGGAATCGCGGCAGCCGCCGCTGAAACGCGCCAGCCAAAATGCCCCGCCAGAAAAGTGTGGAACAGCGGCGCCGCCGCCCAGCCCAGATACCCCATCAGCCCATGCGTCGAAAACGCATGACCGAGCATATGCGGCGACACGCGCCGGTTCAGCAAAGTGAAATCGGCCGGATGAAAAATACTGTTGCCCAGACCCGCCAACGCCGCCGCCGCAACCAAACCCGCAGGCCCCGTCGCCACCGCCAGCAGCAGCGCCGCCAAAATGAAGCACAGCATCCCACCCTGCAACACCCGCAACGCGCCAAAGCGATCCACCGCAAACCCGCCCACCGCCTGCCCGGAACCGGAGACGACAAAGAACACCGTCATCAGCAAACCTGCCTGCGTAAACGACAAACCGAATTCCGGCATCAACCAGGGAAACAGCGGTGGTAGCAACAGATGGAAGAAATGCGAGGTGCCGTGGGCATACCCTACCAGCCCAATCACCTCGACCTCACGAGCAATGGGTTGAGGCGGTGGATTCAGGGAAGAGAGCTCGGCACTCATGAGAAATGGGGGATCACGACGAAGCAGACATCATGATAACCCCACACTTCAACGATCGGCCTGTCCGCCTCATACAAGGATAGAAACCGTCATTTCACATTTCGTCACACACCGTGCGCTTGCACAAAAAATCCTTTGCTTTCCCAGCCAAACCCTGTACACTGCGCGCCTGCGTGATCTTTGGGTCACGTAAATAATCATCTGCTTCACCCTATCATTCCCTCCGCACTGGCTGTTTCACTAGCCTCTCTTTCGCGTGACAGTGTTTCTGGTTGGCGCCGATGTTTGCGCGCTTGCGCCAATCGCCAGTTCACATACGGCTGATTCAATTTGTTCATCCCCTTCGCCGGGCGACGCTGTGCGTTGCTGTCTGCGCAATCGGGCGGACCCTATCGAATCGCGCCACTGGCTAGTTACGTTTGAAAGAAATTCATGTCATTTGAAACACTGGGCTTGAGCCCGCTCATCCTCAAAGCCGTCCAAGCCGCCGGTTACGATCAACCCACGCCGGTGCAATCGCAAGCGATTCCCGCCGTGCTCAACGGCGAAGACCTGATGGTCTCGTCCAGCACCGGCAGCGGCAAGACCGCCGCCTTCATGCTGCCCGGCCTGAACAAGCTAGCCGAACCCTCTACCGTGCGCAGCCTCGGCCCGCGCATTCTGGTGCTGACCCCGACGCGCGAGCTCGCGCTGCAAGTCACCAAAGCCTCGGAAACCTATGGCCGCTTTTTGAAGCGCGTCAACGTGGTCAGCGTGCTCGGCGGTATGCCGTATCACACGCAACTGCGTCAATTGAAACAACCGGTGGAAATCATGGTGGCCACGCCCGGCCGTCTGCTTGACCACATGCAAGCCGGCCGCGTCGATTTTTCGCGCCTGGAAATTCTGGTGCTCGACGAAGCCGACCGCATGCTCGACATGGGCTTCATCGACGACATCGAAGCGATCGTCAACGCCACCCCGAAAAACCGTCAAACGCTGATGTTCTCCGCCACCTTCGACGGCCCGGTCGGCAAGCTCGCCCAACGCCTGATGCGTGAACCGCGCAAGATTGAAATCTCTTCGCACACCACGCGCCACGAAAACATCGAGCAGCGTCTGCATTACGCCGACAACCTGCAACACAAAAACGAATTGCTCAACGAACTGCTGCGCGACGTCAACGTCAACCAAGCCATCGTCTTCACCGCCACCAAGCGCGATGCCGACACCCTGGCCGACGACCTGTGCGATCAAGGCCACGCCGCCGCTGCCCTGCACGGCGACATGAAGCAAGGCCAGCGCAACCGCACGCTCACCAACATGCGCCGCGGCAACATCCGCATTCTGGTTGCCACCGACGTTGCCGCACGCGGCATCGACGTGCCCGCCATCAGCCACGTGATCAACTTCGATCTGCCCAAGCAAGCCGAAGACTACGTGCACCGCATCGGCCGCACCGGCCGCGCCGGCCGCGCCGGCATTGCCATCACCCTGGCCAATATGAAAGAGCACTACGATGTAAAACGTATCGAGCGTTTCACCGCACAGGAAATTCCCGTCTCCACCCTGCCCGGTCTGGAACCCAAAACCAAACCAAAAGGCGAACGTGGCAGCAATGGCGGTCGTCCCGGCGGCGGCAAACCCGCAGGCAAATCGTGGGGCAACAAATCCGGTGGCCGCTCGTTTGGCGAAAAATCCTTCGGCAGCAAACCGCACGGCGAACGGACGTTCAGCAAACCCTTCGGCGAAAAAGCATTCGGCGACAAATACGCCGCCAAACCGTTTGACGGCGAGCGCAAACCACGCCCGGCCGAAGGCAGCTTTGGCGGTGAATTCAAAAAAGCCCCGCGCACGTTCTCCAACAGCGGCGAAGGCCGCACTTGGGAACCGCGGAAGAGCGACGCCAACGGCAACACGTTCGAGAAAAAATCGAACTACGGCAATGCCAATGGCAACGGCAATACCAACGGAAACAGCACCGGCTATAAATCGGCCGGTGGTTTCGGCGACCGCAAATTCGCCAAGCCTGCCGGTGAAAAACGTTTCGGCGCCGCAGCCGACACGCGCAGCTTCGGCGACAAACCGAAACCCCGCACCGCGTATTCCGACAACACCCGTCCCGCCCGCCCGTCCACCAAACCGGCGCGTTTCGGCAATAGCACGTATTGATTCGCTGGCTGAATTTCACGCAATAAAAAACCCGCTGCTTGCAGCGGGTTTTTTGTTTCTGTAACAACCGGAAAATCAATTCTGAGTCCGGGCGGTTGAGCATAGCGAAAACGGGGTCAGATTCGATTTTTCTCCGAGGTGCTTTTACGAAGTGCGAAGGCACAGAAAAGATCGAGTCTGACCCCTTTTTCGCGGGACTACGAAGTGCGGAGATTGCCGGGGGTAGCCCGGCGGCTAGTCACTTTTCTTTGCTTCGCCAAAGAAAAGTAACCAAAAGAAAGGCGACCGCGAGGGCGCTGCCCCTTCGGGGTCCCCGCCAAAATTCAATGCAAAACGGGAAACGAAAGAACTCGCCCTCCTTCGTCGGTGCTCAGACAGCTTTCGTTTCTGATCCGTTTTGCATTGAATTTTTGTCGGCAGCGCCCAAGCGGGGTTCTAACAACAACGACAATGGCAACCCACCCTTAACCAGCGACTTAGCACGGCTTTTCGTGACTTGCACGCAATAAAAAACCCGCCTCGGCGGGTTTTTTATTGGCACACAGTCATCATCACAACTTCGAATACAAACCCGTCACCTTGTCCATCACTTCCAGAATACGTTCGCTGGTGGTGGCGACGTTGGTCGATAAGTCCTTGCGGGCGGTACCGCCCTTGCTGGTCAGCGCCTGATTGAAAAAGATCCACTGTGAGTTTGCCAGCAAGAGTTGGTCTTTGATTTCAAGCGTGGTCTCCCCGGCAGATTCCAGCAGGCTCATCGCCTGCACAAATTCTTTTTTGGTCTTTTCCAGTTCACCCTGCAATTGCGGCATCTTCACATTCCACGCCATGGCCTGGTAGTACATGGCCATGCGCTGCGACAGCATGCGCTGACGGCCCGCGACGTTGACCAGCTTGCCCGTGACCGTGCCGGATTTCTGTTCCAGCAGCAGCGTGCCCATGTTGGCCAAATCCAGCACTTCGCTACTCAGAGCGATGACCTGGGCACCGGATTCCGGGCTGGGCGCGGCGCCCAGAATCACTTCCTTATAGGCGCCCCATTTTTGCTCCAGCCGCTGATAGACATCCTTGATCTCCGGTGTCGGCGCATAGACCTTCAGCTCCACCGCTTGCCGGTCGAACAGAGCCATTGACTCATCCAGAATTTTCTTCGAGCGCTCGACCTCAATCCCTTGGCCGATCTGCAGATACGCCTTGGCGATGCGCTGCGACAGCATGCGCTGGCGTCCCGCCTTGTTGATGGCATCGCCAATCGAAGTCACTTCTGCAAACGCACTCTGCATCGCGACGCCCGACACTGTCAGCATCAGCACCGCTATCCATGTGCGCACTCCTCCTGCTCTCAAACTCATTCCACGCCTCCAGGCAAACTCGCCCCCACATTGGGGCCTTCATGTCAGACACGCATCATAGCGGCCCGATTCCGCACAGCGCGGAGAGTTTAAAACATTTGTCTTTCAGAATTCTGACAACGCCGTGAAATCTTGGAAGAGAATGGGCTCTGGCACCAATTATTCCCTCACGCCCTACTCGCTAAAAGGGCAGGCCTCAGGGCCATGTGCCACCGCGATCAACTCGAATTGGATCGGCCTTCTTTTGTGGCTCTACAGGAAACTCGCTCTCACAACCAGTGCAACGGTACTTGCCGCTTAGGGTTCTATTCGTTTGAAGGATATGGATTGCTTTGGTATTGAAGCAACTGGGGCAGGCAAAGTGTTCAGGCTGCCCCTTGAACTTGTACACCACTGCCTCGCCCGCCGTTTTCGTGAGTTCGTATTGATCGGCTTTGTTCTGCCAAAACTTCGAATCGGCAACTTCCTGTCGCAGTGTGTTGTTGGCTTCCTGAAGAGAAAAGAGCTCTTCACGTAAGGCGAACAATGCATCCTGCGCATCACCCAATTTCTGCATCGCCTCCAGTACCTTTGGCTTTGCCTCTGCATCTACCTTTGCGTCGAAAACCGCACCGAGGAGGTCTTTGGCTACCTTGAGACCTTGATAGGCACTAGCGATCGATGCAACGTCCATAGATTCTCCTGAAGCCAAACTAAAAGTAGGCATCCTATGTGACACAAAATAATGCGTCAATCGAAATATAAAATCCGGCGTCTTCGTAAAAACGCTTGAGGTATCAACACAGCCAGCCACCCTTCAATCCCAGCACGCGATACTGCACACCCTCCGGCCGCGAAATCGATTCCACTAAGACGATCCGCCCCGCGACCCAGTGAATAGGGGTGATGGCCGTCTCGTGCGGCAGGGCCGAATCGCGCGCGAGGGTGATGTGGGGTTTGAAGGCGGGTGAGTCGTCGAAGGTAATGTGATGCTGGCGCAGTTGCTGCGCGAGTGTTTCCTGCAGCGCGAACAATTCGGCGGGCGGGTTGTGGAGGCCGGCCCAGACGATGCGGCGGCGTTTGAAAAAACCGAGGTAGTCGATGTGCAGTGGCGCATCCAGCGGCGGCAGCGCGGCGCTGATTTTCTTCAGCACTGGCAGCAGTGTTTGCGGCTGTTGCCCAAGGAAGGCGAGGGTGAGATGCAGGTTGTCCGGCGACATGCGGTTGCCGGGCAGCTGCGCGCACAAGGTGGCGAGCGCTGTGCGTGTCGCCGCGTCCGGCCACAGGGCGTAAAACAAACGGGAGGTTTTTGCCGCCTTCATTGCCTGCGAAACTGCGCGGCGAACGCTTGCAGAAATTGCGGCACGTCGCTTTCCGGCAAGCCGTTGATGCCCGCTGCGGCAGAGCGGCCGCCGCCGTTGGGGAATTGGCGGCACAAGGCATCGGCACCGGCGGGATGGCTCAAGGGGGCGCGCACGCTGACGGTGTAGCGCGCATCGGCCACGGGGGTGAGCACGGCGTGGGCGCGCGTGGGATGCGCGTGCGCGAGCCGGTTGGCGAGGATGCCGCTGACGCGGCGCGCCCAGGGGGCATCGGGCAATTGAAATGCGGCGACGCTTTCGTTTTCCAGCAGCGCGGTTTGGTGTTCGGCGGCGTCGAGGTCGGCCAGATAGCCGCTGTGCAATTTCTGGTAGGCGGGCGCTTCGGCCATGAAGGCGCGCGGATCGGCGTAGGGTTGCACGGCGCGATACAACTCGGCGGGATGAAACCACAGGTCGGCCAGCTGTTCGCCGTAGCCGTTGTAGTTGAGGCATTCGCCCAGCGTTTGCAGGGCGGTCAATTCCGTTTCACTCAAACCGAGACCTTCGGCGGCGCGGCGCGCGCTGGCGTGCAGGTTGTCGCCGAAAGCCGCCGTCACCGCCCACAGGCGATGCGCGCCATGCAGCCAGACATCGACCAGCAGACTGGTGCACACCAGCGATGAAGTGTCGATGCGACCATTGAAGTTGGGATGGGCGAACAGCGTATCGCCCGCATAGTGATGATCGAAGTACAGCACTTGCGCGCCCGCGTGCAGCAGACGTTCGAGATCGGCGCGATTGGAGTCGAGCGAGATGTCGAGCACGGTCACGATATCTCCGGCTACGGCCTGCACGCGTTTGAGCAAAGCGATTTCGCGTTTGATCCCGGTGATCAGTTCGGCATCGGCACAGGGCTGCGCCAGACGCAATTGATGAAGTGCGCAAATGCCGTCGGCGTCGCCGTTGAATACATCGTAGTGAGCCATCGTTCCCTCGAAGTGTTATTTTCAACCCGCCGTGCGCGCCAGACGCTCAGCCATGTAATCCACCAATGCCTGCACCGCTTCCGCCGCATTTTCACGATCGTAATGCAGATGCACGCGGATGCCTTGCAACTGCGGCATACCTTCGCTGCTGCCGAGCACGGCAAAGCCTTCGGGCACGGTGCTTTGCGCCAGCACGGTCACGCCCATCCCCGCCAGCACCCCGGCCTTGATGCCGCCGAAGCTGGGACTGGTGTACGCGATGCGCCAGGGGCGGCCGAGTTTTTCCAGCGTTTCCAGAATGCGTTGCCGATAGACGCAACCCTTGGGCGCGACGATCAGCGGCAGCGGGCTGCGATTTTGCACCGGCTGCTGCGGGCTGCCGACCCACACCAGATTTTCGCTCCAACCCTGCGCACTGGCGGTGCGGGTGCGGCCGCTGCGTGGCAATGCTTGCAGATTGGTGTGCAGACCGAACACGAGATCGTATTCGCCCTTTTGCAATTTCGCCAGCAGGTGGGTGGACAGTTCGCAACCCACCTCGATCGCCACTTCGGGATAACGCTGTGCGAATTTGCCGAGAATTTCCGGCAGGAAGGAATCAGCAAACTCATTGGGCACGCCCAGCCGCACCACGCCGGACACGGGCGAGCGCGTCAGCCGCGCCACCACTTCATCGTTCAGGTTCAACATCGAACGCGCATACGACAGCACCATCTGCCCTTCATCGGTCAGCGCAAAACCGCGCCCGGATTTGAGAAACAGGGTGACGCCGAGCAAGTCCTGCAAGCGCTTGATCTGCAGACTGATGGCCGGTTGCGAACGACCCAGCAGCCCACCCGCAGACGAAAACCCGCCTTCGTCCACCACGGTGACGAAGGTGCGCAGCAGATCGGTGGGTAGATTTTTCATGCAGTGCCGAGCCTAAGTTTCTGTTGCCATTGGACTATTTACGTTCTAAATGCATGGATTTTAACCATTCATTTGACTAATGGGTTGAGGCTGTTAAATTTCACCCCATTCGCCGCAATTTTCAGGAGACCACGATGTCACAAGTCCGCTTTACCGAAGATCACGAATGGGCCCGTCAGGAAGCTGATGGCAGCGTCACGATTGGTATTACCGAATTCGCGCAGGAATCGCTGGGCGATCTGGTCTATGTCGAACTGCCCGCAGTGGGCCGCAACGTAACGCAGGGCGAAGCCGCTGCGGTGGTGGAATCGGTGAAGGCCGCGGCCGACGTGAAAATGCCGCTATCGGGCGAAGTGCTCAGCGTGAACGAAACCCTGGCCGACAACCCCGGCCTGGTCAACGAAGCCGCCGAGAGCGATGGCTGGATTCTCAAACTCAAACCATCCAAGCCGGATGAGTTTGCCGCGTTGATGGATGCCGCCGGATACCAAGCTTTCACGAAAAAATAATCTTTTGCTCCAGAGCCTTCAATGAAAATGGAATCCCTGCCCGCCCTGCGCTCGCTCGCCGAACTGGAACAACACGATGCCTTCATCGGCCGTCACATCGGCCCGGATGAAGCCGACATCAAAACCATGCTGGCCGAGTTGGGTTACGACTCGCTCGACGCGATGCTCGATGCGCTGGTGCCTGCCAGTATCCGTCGCCATGACACGCTACCGTTGCCGCCGGGATTCGAGCAAGCGCGCTCGGAAGCCGAAGTGCTCGCGCAACTCAAAGGCATCGCCGGCAAGAACAAGGTGTTCAAGAGTTACATCGGCATGGGTTACTACGGCACGCATACGCCGGGCGTGATTCTGCGCAACATTCTGGAGAACCCGGCCTGGTACACCGCCTACACGCCGTACCAACCGGAAATTTCGCAAGGCCGCCTGGAAGCGATTCTGAATTTTCAAACCATGATTGCCGACCTCACCGGCATGGATATCGCCAACGGTTCGATGCTCGATGAAGCGACGGCCGCAGCCGAAGCGATGACGCTGGCATTGCGCGCGGGCAAGGCAAAAAGCAAACGGCTGGTCGTCGTCGAAGGCGTGCTGCCGCAAACTCTGGAAGTGGTACAAACGCGCGCCAAGCCGCTGGGCATTGAAGTGCAGGTGCTGCCGCTGAGCACCGCGTTGCATACCGAATGTTTCGCTGCGCTGGTGCAATACCCAACCGCCAATGGCGCCGTTGAAGATTATTCGCCACTGGCGCAAACGCTGCATGCGCAAGGCGCGCTACTGATTGCTGCTGCCGATCTACTGGCGCTGACACTGCTCACGCCGCCCGGCGAATGGGGTGCAGACATCGCGGTCGGCACGTCGCAACGCTTCGGGGTGCCGATGGGTTTCGGCGGCCCACATGCGGGTTATCTCGCCACCAAGGATGCATTCAAGCGTCAGATGCCGGGCCGCCTCGTGGGCGTGTCGGTCGATGCGCAAGGCAACACCGCCTATCGCCTCGCGCTGCAAACGCGCGAGCAGCACATCCGCCGCGAGAAGGCCACGTCCAATATCTGCACCGCGCAAGTGCTGCTGGCGGTGATCGCTTCGATGTATGCGGTCTATCACGGCCCGCAAGGTCTGCGCACAATCGCGCAGCGCACGCAACGTCTGACCGGCACGCTGGCACTGGGCTTGAAGAAGCTCGGCTTCAAGATTGTCAACAACACATTTTTCGATACGCTGACGGTATACACCGAAGCCAACACCACGTCGATTCACGCACGCGCGCATGCTGCGCAATGCAACCTGCGCAATATCGATACGCACCATGTCGGCATCGCGCTGGATGAGACGACGACGCGCGCCGACATCGTGCAATTGTGGAATCTCTTTGGCGATGCGAATGGTTTGAATTTCGACGCGCTGGAAACGGAAGCCACGCAAACCTTTGCCATCGAAACGCGCACCACAGCCTATCTCACGCATCCGGTGTTCAACCGCTATCACTCCGAAACCGAAATGCTGCGCTATCTGCGCATGCTGGCCGACAAGGACATTGCACTCGACCGCGCGATGATCCCGCTCGGTTCGTGCACGATGAAGCTCAACGCCACCAGCGAAATGATCCCGGTGACCTGGCCGGAATTCGGTGCGCTGCATCCATTCGCGCCCGCCGATCAAACCGTCGGCTATCTGGAAATGATTGCGCAGTTGGAACAAATGCTGTGCGCCGCCACGGGTTATGACGCCGTATCGCTGCAACCCAACGCCGGTTCGCAGGGCGAATACGCCGGCCTGTTGGTGATCGAGGCGTATCACGCTTCGCGCGGCGAAAGCCATCGCAAGGTGTGCCTGATTCCTTCCTCCGCCCACGGCACCAACCCGGCGTCGGCGCAGATGGTCGATATGCAGGTGGTGGTCGTCAATTGCGACGCGCAGGGCAACGTCGATATCGCCGACCTGCGTGCCAAGGCCGAGCAACATTCGCACAATCTCGCTGCGCTGATGGTGACTTATCCCTCCACCCACGGCGTGTTTGAAGCCGGCATCAAGGAAATCTGCGACATCGTGCATCAGCACGGCGGCCAGGTGTACATCGACGGCGCCAACATGAACGCGCTGGTCGGCACCGCCGCACCCGGTCATTTCGGCGGCGATGTCTCGCACCTGAATCTGCACAAGACCTTCTGCATTCCCCACGGTGGCGGCGGCCCCGGTGTCGGCCCGATCGGCGTGCGTGCGCACCTGGCGCCTTTCCTGCCCGGCCACTCGCTGGCGAGCGAATTGCAGGACGGCAAGCCGCGCATCGGCGCCGTCACGGCGGCGCCTTACGGCTCGGCATCGATCCTGCCGATTTCGTGGGCTTACATTGCCATGATGGGGGCAGAAGGATTGAAACGCGCCACCGCCGTGGCCATGCTCAACGCCAACTACATCGCCCGCAAACTCGCGCCGCATTATCCGGTGCTATACACCGGCCAGAACGATCTGGTCGCGCACGAATGCATTCTCGATCTGCGCCCGTTGAAGGAATCGTCCGGCATCAGCAATGAAGACGTCGCCAAGCGCCTGATCGACTTTGGCTTCCATGCGCCGACGATGAGCTTCCCGGTACCCGGCACGCTGATGATCGAACCGACCGAATCGGAATCGAAAGCCGAGCTGGATCGTTTCATCGAAGCGATGGTCGCGATCCGTCAGGAAATCGACGCCGTGGAAAAAGGTCAATGGCCGCGCGACAACAACCCGCTTGTCCACGCCCCGCACACTGCGCAAGCGCTGTTGCAAAGCGACTGGCAGCGGCCCTACTCGCGCGAGCAAGCCGCCTACCCGGTGGCCTGTTTGCGCCAGCAAAAATACTGGTCGCCGGTCGGCCGCGTCGACAACGTCTATGGTGACCGCAATCTGTTCTGCGCTTGCGTGCCGATCAGCGAATATCAAGGCTGATCTCTCAATACAGGCCGCTGGATGCGGCCTGTATTTTTTTGTACCCGCTGGAAAATAACTGGACGTTCAAGATCGGCGCCAGTAATATCACCGCCGCAGTATCATCGCCGCAATCATGCCATTGATCAACAACGACTGGGGACACGCCATGGAAATGGTTTACAAGAAGGAAAACACGCTGTACACGATCCTGTTCACGCTATCGATGATTATCTGGATCGTCTTGATTGTGGGAACACTGGGAATCGGGCTGATTTATCTGTTGCTCGGTTTTGTCATTTACGTATTTGCGCAATCCGGTTTCATCGCTTATCTGAAGGGCACTGCGGTCATCATCGACCGCGCACAATTCCCTGATCTGGCCGAACGGATCGAACGCTGCTCCCAAAAACTGAATGTGCCCACACCTACCGCTTTCCTGTTGAATGGTAACGGCCTCTTGAATGCATTTGCCACCCGCTTTCTCGGCACCCACTACATTGCGCTGTATTCCGATGTGGTCGATGCCTTGGAAGACCATCCCGATGCCATCGATTTTTACATTGGACATGAACTCGGGCACATCAAGCGCAATCACCTGAGCAAAAGTGTCTGGGTTTTTCCGATGCGCTGGTTGCCTTTGCTCGGCGCCGCTTATTCGCGGGCCTGCGAATACACCTGTGACCGCCATGGTCTGGCATGCTGTTCAAAAGCCGAAGATGCTCATTTCGGATTGGGCGCTTTGGCTGCCGGGGGAAAACGCTGGAAAACCCTGAAGCAAGCCGAATATGCGCAACAGGCGCACACCCATCGCGGTTTCTGGATCTCCTTCCATGAACTGTGTGCCGACTATCCATGGCTCACCAAAAGGATGTCAGCGTTGCTGCAGCTTGCCGAACGCCGCGAACCGAAAATGCCGGGCCGCAACCCGTTCGCCTTTCTACTAGCGCTATTTGTCCCGCGCACCGGCGTCCCCGGCGCCGGCGGCGCAGTCGGCATGCTGATGGTCGTGGCCATCATCGGGATTCTGGCCGCAGTCGCTATTCCCGCCTATGCGGATTACACACATCGCGCCCACTTCAGTCTGGCTTACCAGCAGTCAATACCACTTCAAAACGCCATTGCTGATTACGGCAATACCAACAAACAATGGCCAGACTCTCTTGAGCAGCTTGGCATAAGCGGCTTGAAAGATATTTCCTACGAGGGCAAGGGGATCATTAAAATCAGCGCCCCCGGACAGGGAACCATGCCTGGAGTGGCGTTCTACCTTGTCCCCCAAATCAGCAACAACACGATTGCTGGCTGGAAGTGCGAAGTGGAATCTGCCAATCTGGCAAAATCACTACCGCCGCAATGCCGAAAATAAATAGCTCCCGAAAAGGCCGCGATTCAGCGGCCTTTTTTCTTGGATAGACATGCAAACCAATCCTCCTGTTTTCATCACCGGTGGTACCGGCTATCTAGGCCATGCCTTGATTACCGAACTACTGACACGCGGAAATCGTGTCATCGCATTGGCGCGTCCGGGTTCGGCGCACAAGCTGCCTGCCGGGGCGGCGTCGGTGCTGGGCAATGCCTTGGATGCCGCGAGCTATGCGGCGCAGGTGCCGCACGGCGCAACCTTTGTGCATCTGATCGGCGTGGCGCATCCGGCGCCAGCGAAGACGGCGCAGTTTGAAAGTATTGATCTGGCTTCCGTAGTCGCAGCGCTGGCGGCGGCGCGGGAGGCACAAGCCGCGCATTTCATTTACGTCAGCGTGGCGCAACCGGCGCCGGTGATGCGCGCCTATCAAGATGTACGCGCGCGGGCTGAAGCGTTGATTCGCGCCAGCGGCATTCCCGCGACGATTGTGCGGCCGTGGTATGTGCTGGGGCCGGGGCATCGCTGGCCGTATCTACTGCTGCCGTTTTACTGGCTGGCCGAATGTGTGCCCGTGTGGCGTGCGTCGGCGCGCAGGTTGCGTATGGTGACGCTGGCGCAGATGGTGTCCACACTGGCTGCTGCCGTGGCGCAACCCGCCACCGGCGTGCGCGTGATTGAAGCCGATGAAATTGTGCGCACACTCTGATGAACACCCATGAGCCACCCGCAAAAACCTGTGTCGTCATCGGTGGCGGTCCGGCCGGATTGATGGCAGCGGAGGTGCTGGCGCAGGGCGGTGTGCAGGTCGATCTGTTCGACGCCATGCCATCGGTGGGACGGAAGTTCTTGCTGGCGGGCAAAGGCGGAATGAATATCACGCATAGCGAAGCAGCCGCGCAGTTTCTCTCCCGCTACGGCGCACGGCAGGCGCACATCCAGCCATGGTTGGAGCGATTCGATGCCGAGGCCTTGCGTGCGTGGGTGCACGATTTAGGCATCGCCACCTTTGTCGGCACCTCGGGCCGCGTATTTCCCGCCGAGATGAAAGCGGCGCCGCTGTTGCGCGCCTGGCTGCATCGGCTGCGCGAAACGGGCGTGCGATTTCATATGCGGCATCGCTGGCTGGGCTGGGATGCAAACAATGCGCTGCGCTTTGCCACCCCCGCCGGAGAAACCCTGGTGCAGGCCGATGCGGTAGTGCTGGCGCTCGGCGGCGGCAGCTGGAAAAGATTGGGTTCGGATGCCGCCTGGGTACCGTTGCTGGCGCAACGCGGCGTCGAGATCGCGCCGCTGCAAGCAGCCAATTGCGGCTTTGAGGCAAGTTGGAGCGAGCATTTCCGCAGCCGTTTTGCCGGGCAACCGTTGAAATCGATTACGCTCACTTGCACCGATGCGCAGGGGCACACACTGCAACGGCAAGGCGAATGTGTCGTCACCGAACATGGGCTGGAAGGCAGCCTGATCTACGCCCTGTCGGCGTCCTTGCGCGATGTACTGAACCAGCACGGATCGGTGACGATTCATCTCGATCTGGCGCCCGGCAAATCGGCGGAACGCGTGCGCAGTGAAGTGGCCCATCCGCGCGGTTCGCGTTCGCTGAGCAGTCATTTGCAAAGTAAGGCCGGCATTACTGGCGTGAAAGCCGGGCTGCTGCGCGAATGCCTGCGCAAGGAAGCGTTCGACGATCCGCAGCAACTGGCCGCTGCGATCAAATCTCTGCCGGTGACACTCACCGCCACCCGCCCGATCGACGAAGCGATCAGCACAGCCGGTGGGGTCACCTTCACCGCGCTCGATTCGAGCCTGATGCTGCGAAATCTACCCGGCGTTTTTTGCGCCGGTGAAATGCTCGACTGGGACGCGCCCACTGGCGGTTATCTGCTCACCGCCTGCTGCGCCAGCGGCCGTGCGGCAGGCACGGGTGTACTCGATTGGTTAGGAAGTAAAAATGCAAATCTGGGTTGACGCCGACGCCTGTCCGAAGGTTATCAAGGAAATTCTGTTCCGCGCCGCGCAACGCACGCAGGTGCGGGTGACGCTGGTGGCCAATCGCCACTTGTACACGCCGCCGTCGCCTTTTATCCAATCCCTGGTCGTGCCACACGGTTTCGATGTGGCCGACAATGAAATCGTCAAGCGGTTGGAAGCGGGCGATCTCGTCATCACCAACGACATTCCACTGGCCGCCGAAGTCATCGAAAAAGGTGGCCACGCCCTCAGCCCGCGCGGCGAGCCGTTTGACCCCGGCGACATCAAAGCCCGTCTGACCATGCGCGATTTCATGGACACCCTGCGCGCCAGCGGCATCCAGACCGAAGGCCCGCCCCCGCTCAGCCAGGCCGACCGGCAAACGTTTGGGCAACAGCTGGATCGATGGTTACACCGACACACCAAGAAATAAAAAACTGGCAAGCGGGCGGAGTCGCACTATCCTGATAGCAGCACGCTTTGGAAACGCTTCAGGAGAAGGCTCATGTCCCCGCATTCGTCCCCACCCCAGGAACCGCATGACCGGCATCATTGGCTGCACGACAGCCAGGATGCCTTTGCGGCCTACCGGCACGCCATCGTGGAAATTGTCACGCCCATGTTTGAATTCAACCGCGACGTGGTGGGCCACTGGTTGCAGCACTGGCTGCAGGTATGGTCAGGCCTGGCCTATCGGCCCGATGTGGCCGCACGCGCCGCCGAGGAAACGCAGGATACGACCGACGCAGCCAATTTGATGTCGTCCGCGGTCAGCCGCAGCCCGGCGAAACAAGCCGCCAAAAAGATGGCGGCGTTGCAACCCCACATCAAGAGCAAGGGCGCAACCGCTGCCCATCGCCACATCGCGACCAATGCAAAGAAACGCAGCGAAAAAACGCACCATTAGCCAATTAGCCAATTAGATAAGCCGCTTCACGGCCATCGCCAACGCTTGTCCAGAGCACCGCAAGCGGTTACTCTGTGCGCAATGACACGTTGTTCGAAAATCATGTCGCCCTGTGCCAAAGTTTTTTCCTGCCTTACCGCTACGATTCTGCTGGCCGCCTGCGATCCATTGACGCTTACCGTGGCGGGTGTCGGCGCCTCTGCCGGCGTGCAGCACACCATGACGGGCATCGTCACGCGCACGCTGGCCGCCCCGTTACCAGACGTGCGCGACGCGGCACGGTCGGCGCTGACTAGCATGGACATCAAGATCAACGGCCGCTACCGCATCTGGACCGGCGAAGAATTTCAAGCGACGGCGGGCGGGCGCGAGATCTCGGTGAAAATGGAAGCACTGACAGCCAAAACCACGCGGGTCGAGGTGACGGCGCGCAACGGCTTGCTTTACGACGCGGCCACCGCCACCGAAATCGTCAACCAGACCGAAAAGGCGCTGGCGGTGCAAACCGCAGCGGCAGCCACCGCCAAACACTGAGGCAGCCGCTCGATACACATCACGCAGCCGTGCATTTTGGTTTATCCTCCGCGCTCCGCGTGGTATGGCACCTCGCCGCACCCAGACCATCAAGACTCCATGAAAATCGTCCGCACCATTGAAGAATTGCGCGCGCAATTGCGCGGCCAGCTGCGCACGGCGTTTGTCCCCACCATGGGCAATCTGCACGAAGGCCATTTGTCGCTGATGCGGCTGGCCAGCCAGCACGGCGACCCGGTGGTGGCCAGCATTTTTGTCAATCGTTTGCAATTCGGTCCGGCCGAGGATTTCGACAAATATCCGCGCACCTTCGAGGACGATTGCGAAAAACTCGAACGCGAAAACGTCTACGTCCTGTTCGCCCCGGACGAGCGCGAGCTGTACCCGGAACCGCAGGATTACCGCGTCAGCCCGCCGCACAATCTGGGCGACATCCTCGAAGGCGAATTCCGCCCAGGTTTTTTTGTCGGCGTCACCACGGTCGTGCTCAAGCTGTTTCACTGCGTGCAACCGCAGGTGGCCGTGTTCGGCAAGAAGGATTATCAGCAGCTGATGATCATCAACAATATGTGCCGCCAGTTTGCCCTGCCGACTGAAGTGATCCCGGCCGAAACGGTGCGTGCCGCCGACGGTCTAGCGCTGTCTTCGCGCAACGGCTATCTGTCCGCCGCCGAACGCGCCGAAGCACCGCAACTGTACGCCCAGTTACAACAGGTCAAAGCCCAGGTTCAGGCCGGTCAGCCGCTGGCCGACACGGAACAGCAAGCAATGGCACAATTACGCCTGCGCGGCTGGGCCCCAGACTACATTTCGATCCGCAAGCGCCGTAATCTGGAAGCACCGACCCCAGCGGAACACCGCAACGGCGAACCACTGGTGGTACTGGCTGCGGCCAAACTGGGCGCTACGCGCCTGATCGACAATCTCGAAATTTGATGGAAGAACGCATGTCTGACGACCATTTTCACGTCCATGGCCCGCACGACCACGCGGTCGAGCATGCGGCACACGGCAGTGATGATTTTTCCGGCAGCATCGCGGTCATGACCGCGATCCTTGCCACCGTCGGCGCTTTTTTCAGCTATCAGGGCGGCCTGACGCAAAACACGGCCATGCTGTTCAAGAACGAAGCCGCGATCCGCAAGACCGAAGCTTCGGACAAATGGAATTTCTATCAGGCCAAAAGCAACAAGCAGAATCTGGCCGAACTTGCACTGACGCTGACCCCCGCTAAGGCAGAGTTTTACCAGGGCGAAATTGAACGCTACAAAAAAGAAAAAGAAGACATCAAGAAGGATGCCGAGAAACTCGAGGCGGCCTCTCTGGAAGCGAACCAGGAGAGCGATGAGCAAATGCACCAGCACCACCGCTGGGCCCAAGCCACCACGGCCATTCAAATTGCCATTTCACTGGCCGCCATTACACTGTTAACGCGCCGCCGCTGGCTGCAGGTGGGTTGTTACGCCGTCAGCGGAATTGGCGGGGTTCTGGCAGTATTGGCCCTGTTGCACATCTAGATTGTTTGATTGACTGATTTACCGGACAAGGACGTCGAAGTTTCATCATGAACCGCATCATGCTCAGCGCAAAAATTCACCGCGCCACTGTCACCCAGTGCGAACTGCACTACGAGGGCTCGTGCGCCATCGACGAAGATTTGCTCGACGCCGCCGACATCCGCGAATTCCAGCAAATCGAAATCTGGAACATCAACAACGGCGAACGCTTCACCACCTACGCCATCCGCGCCCAGCGCGGCAGCGGCACCGTCTCCATCAACGGCTCCGCCGCCCGCCGCGCTACCGTCGGCGACCTCGTCATCATCGCCACCTTCGCGCAAATGACCGACGCCGAAATCGCCAGCTACCAACCCAAACTGGTGTTCGTTGACGACAACAACCGGATTGCGCATCAACGAGGGTTTGTGCCGGTGCAGGTGCGGTAACAGGACACCCCCCTTGATTGACAGCCGCATAGCATCGACTATTCCATTAATGCTCACGGCATTACGGGCTTTGCTTGGGCCGGTGGTAGTTTTCCTGTCTCTGCAAAAACCCGACCCGGCAATTTTCGCTGTCTGCCTTGTACTTGCATTCTTTTCAGATGTCTTCGATGGCATTCTGGCACGCAAACTTGGTATTGCCACTCCCACTCTGCGTCGGCTCGATAGCTTGGCCGACACAATATTTTATGCAGCTGCGACCTACGCAGTCTGGAAACTCTACCCAACCGAAATCACGCAGCATGCAACTGCGCTATACATTTTATTTTTTCTGGAAGTTGCACGATATCTGTTCGACCTGCTCAAATTCAGACGGGAGGCCAGCTACCATATGTGGAGCTCCAAGCTGTGGGGGGTCGCGTTGTTCCTCGGTTTCTTCTCGCTTCTAGTGTTTCGTCAGGATAACCTGCTGGTGCAGGCCGCCATTTATATCGGGATCATTGCAGACATTGAAGGTTTATTGATCTCTGCAGTGCTGCCACAGTGGAAAAATGATGTGCCAACACTCTTCCACGCGGTACGTGATTCCCGGAATATCTCTTTGAGCAAGCGTAGCCCGGATGTAGCGTAGCGCAATCCGGGGCGGGTTCCCGGATTCAATTTCATTCCATCCGGGCTATAAATATTGCAACCAATCGGGAGGATTGATGGTTAATGATCCGATGTACCACGATGGCATGCGGCGGCTTCAGGACGCGCGCGAGACACGGGCGCTGGCCGACCGACTGGAGCAGGTGACGGTGCGCACGGCGTTCACCGGCGAGGATCGCGCGTTCATTGAACGGTGTGCGATGTTCTTCATCGCCACCGCCGATGCGCAGGGGCATCCCGACTGTTCCTACAAAGGCGGGTTGCCGGGGTTTGTGCGGGTGCTGGATGAGCGCACGCTGGCCATTCCCGATTACGATGGCAATGGCATGTATCGGACCTGGGGGAACGTGCTGCTCAATCCGCATGTCGGGCTGCTGTTTCTGGATTTCGAGCAGCCGAAGCGGCTGCGTGTGAACGGCACCGCGCAGGTCAGTGAAGACGATCCTCTGCGTGCGGAATTCCCCGGAGCGGTGTTCATGATTCGCGTCACGGCAGAAAAGATCTTTCCCAATTGCCCGCGTTATCTCCACAAGATGCAACTGGTCGAACACTCGGCCTATGCGCCGCGACCCGAATACACACCGCCCGTTCCGGCGTGGAAGTCGTTTGAAGTTTTTCGTGATGCCCTGCCGACGCGCGATCGCGATGAAGACAAGAAGGAATGAAAGTCTTGCGTCACGGCCCCTTCTTCTTCCCCGTTTTCTCGTTACCCTTGCGTTGCGCCACCACGGCGGCCGGGTCGGCTGGGTTGCCGAGCAGTTGATCGCCTTCGTGCACGGCGTCGTCAAGCGCCTGCTTCGGCGGCGTTTGCTGTTTCCATACGCGGTTGAGATGCTGGCTGATCATGGCGCGCAGGCGCTGCCAATATTTGCGCGGAAGGCTCGTCAACGAGGGCTTGGCGCGTTGCTCGACTTGCTGCAGTTGCGCCTCCAGCGCGGGCCAGGGTTGGTAATAACCCGCCTTGCGGGTTGCGGTGAAAGCGGCGGTCGTCACTGGCAGATAACCGGTGCGCTGGTGCCATTCGGCGGCAATCTCGGGGCTTGAAAACCAGGCCAGGAAATCGGCCACCGCCTTGTATTTTTCCTTGCTCTTGCCAGCCATCAGCCAGAGCGCATCGCCGCCGATCTGGGTATGCCCGGTCTGCTTGCCGGCTTCTTCGTAATACGGCAACGGGGCGACGCCGACATGAAACACCGGCTGCGCCAGCGCCTCGCCCAGTGCGGCCGTGCCACCGGTGAGCACGGTGCATTCGCCGCTGGCGAAACTGTGATTGCTCTCCACGTCATCGCTCTTGATGCGCAGCAGTTCACTGACCACCCAGCTGTTCATGAGGGCGATATGGCGCACTTGCAAAAGTGAATTGAATTTGAGTTGGGGTTTGTTTCCGGCGGACCCGGCATCGTCGCTCACGAACGGCGCGTTATGCCAGCTCGACAGATTTTCCAGAAAGATCCAGCTCTGATCGCTGGTGGTGTAGGGACAATCGATGCCTGACTGCGACAACTTGAGCGCCGCCGCCTGCAGGCCGTACCAGGTTTTGGGTGCAAGCTCGGCATCCAGACCGGCCTTGGCAAACGCATCCTTGTTGTAGAACAACATGGGAATCTGTGCCGCCAGGGGATAGGCCATGGGCCGCCCCTGCGCATCGCGCGGGAAGCTGGGTGTGTCGGGCACGAACCAGCCGGCATCACCAAACGCCGGTTGATACACGCCGTGCAAGGGGCGGCTGATGCCCGCCTGCAAAACCTTTTCGCCCAGATCATCGCGCACTTGCAGCAGATCGGGCAGCGTGGCGCCCTGTGCCAGCGCCGCCGCGACGGTTTCCTGCGCATCGCCCGGTCGCGTCAATTGCACCTGCACGCTGCTTTGCAGCAGGTTGTAGCGTGCGGTCAGTTCGGTGAACACGCGTGCGGCTGCGCCGTCCAGGCTGTGCCAGATTTCAACCGTCTCCGGCGCGGCGGCGAATGCCGTAGCAGGGCACACGCACAGTAGTGTCAGGATACGCAATGCAATCTTCATTGGTCACTCACTGATTGCTCACTTCTTGGGCCGGGGTGGAACGTCGGTAGGCAGGCGCCGTATTTCATAACCCTGCGCCTGCAATAACGTCAGTAAATTGCCCGGCCCAAGGAAATGTGCAGCTCCGACCACAACCGTCAGCGTCCGGTATTCATGCATCAATTGCAGTATGCGCTGTGCCATGCGCTGGTTGCGTTCCTGTTCCTGTTTCTGGAACGCCGGATTTTTTTCAGACTCGCTTTGCAGCGCATCGAGCATGGCTTCCAGACGTGCTGCATCGCCCCGCTTCCACACCACCACCAGATTGCTCAACTGGATGCCCAGCAGACCGCTTTCCATTTGCGCGCCCAATTCCTTCAGCGCGCCAGCGGGGTCGGCACCATCCAGCACTTCCAGCAGCTGCAACTGTTCGTCGATGGTTTCCAGTTCGCGCACCGGTTTTTTCAGTGTGCGCGCCTGTTCCATCAGTTTCAGATCGATGCCGAGGCTAGAGTCGAGACCGACTTTCTCCGCCGCATAAATCGACACGGCGGTTTGAAACAACCAGGGCCGCATCTGCATCAGCGCACTCAGCTTTTTTTTGTACTCGGCATCGAGCACGCTTTCCAGACGCTGGTACTGGTCATCGTCAAACAACGGGCGCAGACTTTGACCCGGCGGATAAAAACCGCGCTGGGCAATTTTCTCGTTGACGTTTTCGCGTTCGGGATCGAGTTCAACCGCCAGCGCTTCGGACACTTGCAGTGCCTTCAGCACCGTCGGGGGAAATGGATAGCAACTGGCGTCGCACACATGTATCGAGGCGGCCAGGAAGAGGGTGGACTGGCCACGTTGCGCCTGCCACAACAGGCCCTGCGCCGCCGCACCCGCGCAGCACAGGGAAAGTGCGCCCGCAAGCAATGCAGCACGCAGCGCACGGACGATGGAAGAAAAACGCAGCATGCGGCGATTATAGAGAATCGCGTTGCGCAGTGGCGCGCTCAGAGCAGCTCACACGCGGTTTCAAAAGACAGACGCGGCCCGCGTGGATGCAATTTCGAGGCATCGCCATAACCCAGGTTGCACAGAAAATTGGATTTGACAGTGCCTTCTGGAAAAAAAGCGGCATCCAGCACGGCATTATCGAAGCCGGACATCGGCCCGCAATCCAGCCCCAGCGCACGCGCCGCCAGCATCAAATAAGCCCCTTGCAAACTGCTGTTGCGAAACGCGGTGGATTCGATCAAGGCTGGATTACCGACGAACCAGGAACGCGCATCGGTGTGTGGAAACAGCAGCGGCAATTCCTCATAAAACTCCATGTCCATCGCCACTATGGCCGTGACTGGAGCCGCCATGGTTTTATCGACATTGCCGGGCGCCAGCGCGGGTTTGAGTTTTTCCTTGGCCGCCTGCGATTTGACGAAGACGATGCGCGCCGGGCTGCAATTGGAACTGGTCGGGCCAAACTTGAAGATGTCATAGAGCTGGCGCAAAGTCGAGTCGCTCACTGGCTTTGGCAGCCAGGCCGTGTAGGTGCGCGCGCGTAGAAATAGTTGTTCAAATGCGGCATCGGGTAAGGCAGCCATGATTTTTCTCCTGAATGAAAACAGCACCACGCAGATCGCGCCGTATAAATCGCGCCATGAAATCGCGCTATGAAATCGGTTAATCTGCCAACAGCATAGCCACAAAGTGAATGTCATGGACAAAATTTATTCTGCCACGCCGCCGCAACGGGTCGCCTTTATCGGTCTGGGCACCATGGGTTTTCCCATGGCGGGCCATCTGCAGCGCGCCGGGCATGCTGTCACCGTCTTCAACCGCAGCGCAAATAAAGCCGCACGCTGGACGGATGTTTTTGGCGGCGCAGCAAAACCCACCCCGGCCGCTGCAGCCCGCGATGCGCAGATCGTTTTTTCCTGCGTCGGCAACGATGCTGATGTGCGCAGCATTACCTTGGGCGAACACGGCGCTTTTGCCGCCATGCCCCCCGGCGCGATCTTTGTCGATCACACCACCACCTCAGCCACGATGGCGCGTGAGCTCTATGCGGCCGCGCAGGAACGCGGCCTGCATTTTGTCGACGCGCCTGTCTCCGGCGGTCAGGCCGGCGCGGAAAACGGCACGCTGACCATCATGTGCGGCGGCAGCGCAGCGGCGATCGAGGCGATGACGCCAGTGGCGCTAGCCTATGCGCAAGCAGTGACGCGCATCGGTGATGCCGGCAGCGGACAACTGGCCAAGATGGTCAACCAGATTGCTATCGCCGGACTGCTGCAAGGTCTGGCCGAAGCCCTGCACTTCGGGCAGCAAGCCGGACTGGACATGCCGCGTGTGCTGGAGGTCATCGGCAAAGGCGCGGCGCGTTCCTGGCAAATGGAAAACCGCGGCCCGACCATGCTGAAGGGCGAGTTCGATTTCGGCTTTGCGGTGGACTGGATGCGCAAGGATCTTGGCCTCGTCCTCGAACAAGCGCGGACGCTCGGTGCCACACTGCCCGTCACCGCCCTGGTCGATCAGTTCTATGCCGATGTGCAAGCCATGGGCGGACAACGCTGGGACACATCGAGCCTGATCACGCGACTTGTAAAACATGGCCGCTGATGCGGCTGCGCCACGAAGCAGCGCTTCGCGCCAAAAGCGCGCTTGCTTGCACCGGAAAGCGTCGTTTGTCATTTCACTCTGCGGTAGAATGTGCGCCAACCACGACCCCGCAAATGTATGACAATCCCAACCAAATCCGAAAGCCATCTCACCAACTTCATCCGCAACATCATCGATGAAGATTTGTCCCAGCAAAAATGGTCGGCGCGGCAGAAACTGGTGGGGTCCTCACACCTGATTCAAACCCGTTTCCCGCCGGAACCGAACGGCTATCTGCACATCGGTCACGCCAAATCGATCTGCCTGAATTTCGGTCTGGCGCGCGATTACAACGGCATTTGCCATCTGCGTTTCGACGACACCAATCCGGAAAAGGAAAGCCTGGAATACGTCGAGTCCATCATGGATGCCGTGCACTGGCTTGGGTTCCAGTGGGGCACGCACCTGTACTACGCCAGCGATTATTTCGAAAAGCTGTATCAGTTTGCCGAGTGGTTCATCCAGCAAGGCAAGGCTTATGTCGACAGCCAGAGCGCCGACGACATGCGCGGCACGCGCGGCACGCTGACCGAGGCCGGTCAGGACAGTCCGTACCGCAGCCGCTCGGTGGAAGAAAGTCTGCGCCTGTTCCGCGAGATGCGTGCGGGCAAACATGCCGACGGCGCCCATGTGTTGCGCCTCAAAATCGACATGGCTTCGCCCAACATGAATCTGCGCGATCCGGTGATCTACCGCATCCGCCGCGCGCATCATCACCGCACCGGCGACAAGTGGTGCATCTATCCGATGTACGACTACACCCACTGCATTTCCGATGCGCTGGAACACATCACCCATTCGGTCTGCACACTGGAATTCGAAGATCACCGCCCGCTCTACGACTGGGTGCTGAACCAGCTGGCCGACGGCGGTTTTTTCCATCGCCCGCTGCCGCAGCAAATCGAATTCGCGCGCCTCAATCTGACCTATGTCGTCACCAGCAAACGCAAGCTGCAACAACTGGTGCAGGAAGCACTGGTCGATGGCTGGGACGATCCGCGCATGCCCACCCTCGTCGGGCTGCGCCGCCGCGGCTACACACCCGCGAGCATTCAATTGTTTTGCGAACGCATCGGCGTTTCCAAGGCCGACAGCTGGATCGACTACAGTGTGCTGGAACAAGCACTGCGCGACGACCTCGATCCCATCGCGCCGCGCGCGGTCGCCGTGCTCAATCCGCTCAAACTGATCATCGACAACTATCCCGCCGGTCAGAGCGAACCCTGCCATGCGCCGGTACACCCGCACCATCCCGAACAGGGTCAGCGCACATTTTCTTTTTCCAATACGCTGTGGATCGAAGCGGAGGACTTTTGCGAAGAGCCGCCCAAGGGCTATTTCCGCCTCTTCCCCGGCAACAAGGTACGTCTGCGCTACGGCTATGTGATCGAATGCACCGGCTGCGCCAAGGATGTCCACGGCAACATCATTGCCGTGCACGCCAACTACATTCCCGACACCAAATCCGGCACGCCCGGCGCCGACAGCGTCAAGGTCAAGGGCAACATCCACTGGCTCAGCGCCGCGCACGCGCTCAAGGCGAAAGTGCGTCTGTATGACCGGCTGTTCCTCGACCCGCAGCCCGATAGCGGCGGCAAGGATTTCAAGACCTGCCTCAACCCCGACTCAGTCAAGATCGTGCAGGCCTGGCTCGAACCCACGCTGGAACGCTCGCGCCGCGAAGAACGTTTCCAGTTCGAACGCCACGGCTACTTCGTCTCCGACCGCACGGATTCGAAGCGCGAAGCGCTGGTGTTCAACCGCGTCGCTACGCTGAAAGACACCTGGAAGTAGTCGTCGCTTGTTCCCCTCGCCCGCCTGCGGGAGAAGGGAGCTAACCACAGCATTCCCCCTTCCCCATTTCAATCCATTGCCTATACTGAGCGCGACGCACTCTGTGTCGCCCGGGCTGTGCTCTCCTCTCCCTGCTGTAAGGGCGGTTGCGTTTCGAATCACCGCTCTTGATGCACAGCCCGTTCTTTCTTACGCAGTCTCACCAACGAAGAAGTAACGAAGCAGCCAACAACAAACAGGAGACATCATGGACTTCTCGATTTTTGTGCAAAACCTGCAATCGACCCTGGGCACGCATTTACCGGCTCTGGCCGCCGCCCTGGGCATTCTGATTGCTGGCTGGATTCTGGCCGTGGTGGCACGCGCGGCGTCGCGCCATCTGCTGAAAATGCTCAAGGTCGACCAGCGCCTGAGCGACAGCACACAGCAAACCATCCCGCTCGAAGCCGTGCTCAACAGCACGGTGTTCTGGCTGGTGATGCTGCTGACGCTGATCGGCATCCTGAATGTGCTGGATCTGCAGACCCTGTCGCTGCCGTTTGCCGATCTGGTGCGCCAGGTGCTGGGTTATCTGCCGCATTTACTGGCGGGCGCGCTGCTGGCGCTGCTGGCGTATGTGCTGGCCAGTGTCGTGCGCTATCTCAGCGGCAAGGCGCTGCGTGCTACCGCGCTGGACGAACGCCTGACGCGTCAGGCGGGCATGCCGGGCGCGAGCAAGAATGCCGCCGACGTGCTGTTCTGGGTCGTGATTCTGCTGTTCCTGCCGATGGTGCTGGAAGCGTTGCAGCTCTACAGCCTGTTGCAACCGGTGCAAGCCATGATGGAAAAAACCCTGCTGATGGCGCCCAATCTGTTTGCTGCCCTGGTGCTGGGGTTTGTCGGCTGGCTGATCGCCAGTGTCGTGCGTGGTCTGGTCAGCAATGTGCTGCAGGCCAGCGGCGCCGATCACTGGAGCGAAAAGGCGGGCATGTCCGAGCGCGTGCCGATTTCGAAACTAGCCGGGATGCTGGCCTTCATTCTGATTTTTGTGCCGATTCTGATTGCCGCGCTGGATGCCCTCAAGATCGAAGCCATCTCCACGCCGGCGACGCATATGCTGGATCAGATTCTGGCTGCGGTACCCAACATCGTGGCCGCTGCGCTGATCTTGCTGATCACCTGGTATGTCGCGCGCTTTGCCGCCGGACTGCTGGAAAAACTGCTGGCCACCATCGGCGCCGACGCCCTGCCGGAAAAACTCGGTTGTGCGGAATGCTTCAGCGCAAGCCTGAAACCGTCGCACATCGTCGGCGTGCTGGTCTTGTTTTTCGCCATGCTGTTTGCCGCCATGGAAGCAGCCAACCGGCTCGGCTTCAGCCAACTCGCCACGCTGGTCGGCATGTTCACCGTGTTTGGCGGCAAGGTGCTGCTGGGGCTGGCGATTTTCATCATCGGTTACTGGCTGGCGCAGCTGGCCTACCGCGTGGTTGAAAAAGGCAGCGGCAGTCAAAGTGTGCTATGGGCTCGGCTGACCCGTGCCGCCATTCTCGGCCTGGTGCTTGCCATGGGTCTGCAAGCCATGGAGGTGGCCGAAAACATCGTCAATCTGGCGTTCGCACTCACGCTGGGCGCCGTTGCCGTTGCCTTCGCACTGGCCTTTGGTCTGGGCGGCCGCGAAGCTGCCGGCAAACTGATGGAGCACTGGATCGAGAAGTTGAAACGCTGAAGCTGCCTGTGTCTAGCGCAGGTTTCCCCACGGCCGGGTCTCGCGCCGGTACTGCCATAGTGCCTCTGTGGCATACAGTATCAGCGCGAGCCAGATCAACACAAAACCGGCCGCGCGACCGCTGCCGAACGGTTCATCCAGCACCCACAAGCCGATCAATAACTGCATCGTCGGCACAATGTATTGCAGCACGCCGAGTGTGGTGAGTGAAATGCGTCGTGCCGCGCTGGCAAAGAACATCAGCGGCACGGCCGTCACCGGCCCGGCGGCAATCAAGAGGAGTTGCATCGACAACGGCCCATGCAGCAGCGTGCTTTGTTGGTGTGCCATCAAGCGGCCCAGCCAGATCAGCGCCAGGGGGCAAAGCAGGAATGTTTCCAGCGTCAGGCCCTTGAGTGCATTCAGGCTCGCAATCTTGCGCAACAATCCATAGGCACCAAACGATACCGCCAACACCAGCGCAATCCACGGCCACTCGCCACGCTGCACGATCATCCACACCACGCCGGTCGTTGCCAGAACAATCGCCAGCCATTGCACTGAGCGCATGCGCTCACGCAAAAACACAAAGCCGAGCAGCACACTCACCAGCGGATTGATGAAGTAACCAAGGCTGGCATCGACCACGCGATGCGTATGTACGGCGTAGATATAGACAAACCAGTTCAGCGCAATACACACTGCACTGCCGATGAAGGTCCACAACACCTTGGGTTGCGTCACCGCATCGCGCAGCCAACGCCACTCATTGCGACGCAACCAGATCAACGCCACAAACACACCGGACCAGAGAATGCGATTGAGCATCACCTCGATCGGCGCCACCGCATTGAACAAATGGAAGAACAGCGGAAACAGCCCCCAGACCAGGTAGACCGCCAACGCATAGAGCAGACCCTTGTTCATCGCAGGAGGGGTGAAGGGTTGTGCCTAATGCCGATCACGTGCCAGACAATCGTTGCCGTCATGCTGCCAGCCGACCACCTCATCATTCTGTAGCTCGAAGGTGGTGTTGCACCAGCGCTGCACCACCTGATCCGGTGGATAAAACCATGGATACACCAAGCCACGCCGAGTATAAATCGGCGCGTCCAGCAATGGCGGCGCGGGGATGAGCACCTGCTCGGCACGATGAAAGGTGAGGAAACGGCTTTCGCCCACCGTATGCACGCGCACGGGCGTGCCCCACTCCCGCACCAGATCGATTTCGTGCGTACCACGATAACGATCCAGCTCATGTTCATAACCGCGCGTGGTCATGCAAGCCGATAGTGTGGCGATCAGACAAAGGCCAGGGACAAAACGTAACATAAGAACATTCACCAGAAACAACTGTTGCACAGCGCTACAGTAATTCAGCACTTGATCAAAAGCAGTGCGCGAAAGCATTTTCCTTGAAAATCGGACGACGCGCTTTCTGCGCCTGGTCGGGGGCCACATACAGCGGCTCTGCTATAAGCCAACCTCAACTCGTCCCGGTTTGTGCCGATAACCGGACGGGACAATGAGGTGACGGATAAAACCTCGCGTACCGTTTCACCTTGTGACAAATAATAGGTCGCGATTGTTCCGCTACACATCGCACGCCTTCGCAGCCAAATGCCGGGCACAGAACTAACAATTTCTCAACCACATGCTTTTGGGAGCCGACCATGCTGACTGCTGAAAATACCGTCATCGGGCTATCGTTTTCGCTGCCCGCCAAGGGGCCGTTTTACGAAGTCGAATTGGTCGGCTTTCAGGAACGCGAACTGACGCTGATCCGTTCAGTCTTCAAACTGTCCGAAATGCGCACGCGGCATTTCCGGCTCTGGGATCCGCAATCCAGCACCAAGCCGCAGATCGTGATGGTCGATCTCGATGCCGGCCAGCACGCCACCACTTCCGCAACCCATTTGGCGCAAGCGTTTTCCGGCCTGTTGATAGGCGTGGGCAGCCACGCCCCCAAAGCCGATTTCCCCGTCAAGAAATTCATTGAACGCCCGGTGCGCTGGGCCAGCGTGCTCGCCATTCTCGACGAACTGTTCCAGAACGATGGCATGGGCAGCAGCAGCAACAGCGACGGCTGGGCCGACAAGGTGCCGCCCGAAGTCATCTCTCACGCCGAAAACCAGGTGGAAGAATTGCAGATCGAACCGCGCTTTGACCCCGCGCAAACCATCGCCTTCCAGACCGAGCCCGGCATCCTCGTCGTCGACCCCGACCCCCGCACCGCGCAGACCATGCGCGTCCTACTGGCCAACGACGGTTATCGTGTCGATTCCGCCACCACGGCCCCGCAAGCCTACCAACTGCTCGCCACGCGCCGCTACAACATCGTCTTCACCGAACGCTTCATCCTCGGCGTCGATGCGCTCGAAATCGCGCACACCATCAAGCAACGCGAAGACCGCCGCACCACCACTGTCGTCATCCTCACCACCCACGGCTCCCTCAGCGACCGTCTCAAAACTCAGGCCGCCGGCTGCAAAGCCTACTGGAAGAAACCCATCAAGGAAGAAAAATTCCACGCCCTCGTGAAAAAATTCATTCCGAATTGGGTGATGAAGGAATAGACGGAGTAAGCGAAGTTCACCACCCAACGCTATTGCGTCGGCAGAATTTCAAACCCTTGTAGCTGAACCGCGCCATCGTCCGCCTCGCTGACGAACACCTCGCGCACCGCTGCGCCCGGCGGGCCGCGACGGGCCCATGCAATGATCCGCTCCAACGCCTGCGCCTCGCCGATCACTAGTGCCTCCACTGAACCGTCGCGGCAATTGCGTACCCAGCCGGAAAGATGCAGTGACAGCGCCTCACGCTGAAAAGAGAAACGATAGCCCACGCCCTGAACTAGGCCGGTAATTTTCAGGTGCTTTGTCATCGTTGTACTCCGTGGATGTATGCCGGGGGTAGCCCGGCGGCTAGTCACTTTTCTTGCTTCGCCAAGAAAAGTAACCAAAAGAAGGCGAACCGCAAACGCTGCCCTTCGCTGCGCTACGGGTTCCCGCCAAAGCGGATGGAAAAGCGGGAAACGAAAGAACTCGCCCTCCTTCAGCGCTCTGCGTAGCCAATCGACTAGGCGCATAAGAACCTGCGCCAAGTCGCTGGTTATCGGTGCTCAGACAGCTTTCGTTTCTGATCCGCTTTTCCACCCGCTTTGGCGGCAGCGTTTCAGCGTACCGAGCAGCAAACCCATCCCCACCCTAGCCCTCCCCTTGAAGGGGAGGGGATGTCGTGCACCTGCCCATACTTCGTAGCTCACGCGACGATGTATCTCCAGAAAACTCGATGCACTATGACGAATTTACCCTCCCCTTCAAGGGGAGGGCCAGGGTGGGGATGGGGTAGAAGTTGCCGTTGCTTTAAAACCCCGCTCAGACGCTGCCGACAAAATTCAATGCAAAACGGACAAGAAACGAAAGCTGTCTGAGCACCGAGCGTAGCGAGGGCGAGTTCTTTCGTTTCCCGTTTTGCATTGAATTTTGGCGGGTACCCGTAGCGCAGCGAAGGGCAGCGTCTTCGCGGTCGCCTTTCTTTGGTTACTTTCTTTGGCGAAGCAAAGAAAGTAACTTGCCGCCGGGGCAACCCCCCGGCACCTGTCCACGAAGTCCGACGTTGATTGCTGGGGTTGAATCCCAGCCTACGAGCCCATGCTTACGCAGAAGGTGCAATTGCACATATACCAACGAATAGTCCGATGGCTAGCGAGATTCCAGATAACCACCCAAAAAAATGCAAGACACGATCAATAGTTGTGTGTTGGCTATCTCTTTCCAACAACACCTCCCAATCAAGTTCGTTTTTATAAAACAATGTGACATTGTTCCTAAACTTTTTGAAATGGGTTTCGCTACCGTAATAATCAATGGTGGCATGCGCCACAATAAATCCAATACCAAAAAGAAAACACCAGATCGAGAAATGAATTTCCCTCGTATTGCCCTTAGTGGCAATGTAAGTTAACGCACCGACTAATGACCCCGCATTTAGAGCAAACAACAGATTAAGGATGCGTGTTCTCGACGATACGATCACCCCATATAGAGCATCCCATCTGGATTCAATGTGACCAATTCTTGCTTTTCGAATGCCGTCTTCTTTGATTTCATGGTATTTCATGCTTTTATCTTTCTCCGTTTTAAAGTGTTGAAAATGTTCAATCACCCATAAACCAACTCCACATTCTCCCCCTTCAACCAAGCCCCCAAATCCGCCAACAACTGATCCTCCAACCGCACCAACCAGTCATCCCCCAGCTTCACCTCACACTGCGCGTCACCATTGTGAAAATGAATCACCACCGGACAGGCGCCCTGCTCGGCGGGGACGCGATACGGGGCGAGTAGCGTTTTCAATTGCGCGGCGTTGGAGATGCCGTTCATGGACAGACGCAGGGCTTTGGCGAACTGGGCGCGCACGGTGGGCAGGTCCATCAATTTGTCGGCGACGACGCGCAGGCCGCCGGTGTAGCTATCTTCACTGACCTTGCCTTGCAGGATGAGCAGGTTGTCGTCCTTCAGGAGCGGGCGGTTTTGCTCATAGAGTTCGTTGAACACGGAGACTTCAACTTGGGCGCTGCCGTCGTCGAGGACAATGAAGATCATCTTGCCGCGCTTGGTCATCATGGTGCGCGTGGCGGCGATGATGCCGGCGAGCAGTTGCGGTTCGCGCGCGGCGCGCAGGTTGGCCAGCGGGGTCTTGGCGAAGCGGCGCACTTCCTTGGCGCAGGCATGGAACAGGTGGCCGCTGAGATAAAAGCCGAGGGCGGTTTTTTCTTCCAGCAGTTTTTGCCGCTCGCTCCACGGTGGCGCGCTCACCATTTCGTGTGCGCGGGCGGTGCCGGTTTCTTCGCCGAACAGGCTGACCTGGCTGGCCGATTGCTGCGCCTGTTCAGCCGCGCTCATGGCGTTGCCGACGGTGGCGAGCACACTGGCACGATCGGGGTTGAGTTTATCGAAGGCGCCGGCACGCACCAGCGCTTCGACGGCACGGCGATTGACCAAGCGCTTGTCGACGCGCAGGCAGAAATCGAAAATGTCTTTAAAGGGGCCGTCGGTATCGCGTGACTGCACGATCTGTTCCACTGCGGCCGCGCCCGTGCCTTTCACGGCGCCGAGGCCGTAGCGAATCGCATTGCATCGCTGCGCGTTGTCCAGTCGCACGGGCTCGAAGCGGTAGCCGGATAGATTGATATCCGGTGGCAAGACCTTGAGCTTGCACACCTGCGCGGCGTCTTCGACAAAGATCTTCATCTTGTCGGTGTCGTCCATGTCGGACGACAGGGTGGCGGCCATGAACTCGGCGGGGTAATGTGCTTTGAGCCAGGCGGTTTGATAAGCGATCAACGCGTAGGCGGCCGAGTGCGATTTGTTGAAACCGTATTCGGCGAATTTCTCCATCAGGTCGAACAGTTGCGTGGCGAGATTTTTATCGACGCCGCGTTCGACCGCGCCGGTGGTGAAGATGGCGCGCTGCTGCGCCATTTCTTCCGGTTTCTTTTTACCCATCGCACGGCGCAGCATGTCGGCGCCGCCGAGCGTGTAACCGGCCAGCAGCTGCGCGACCAGCATCACCTGTTCCTGATAGACGATCACGCCATAGGTGGATTGCAGCGTCTCTTTCAGTTTGGCGTGGAAGTACCAGGCATCCTTGCCGATACCGGTCTTGCGCTGCTCGCTTTTGCGCGCGATGAAATCGTCCACCATGCCGGAGCCGAGCGGGCCGGGACGGTTGAGCGCCATCAACGCGATGATGTCTTCAAAGTTGTCGGGCTTGAGTTTCTTTTCCAGATCTTTCGCGGAGCGCGATTCGGACTGGAACACGGCCGTGGTCTGGCCTTCGCCGAACAGTTGATAGACGGCGGGATCGTCGAGCGGCAGGGTTTCCAACTGGAATTCTTTTTGATCCTCGTTGTAGAGTCGGACATAACGCACGGCCCAGTCGAGAATCGTCAGGTTGCGCAGGCCGAGAAAGTCGAACTTCACCAGACCGATCGCTTCGACATCGTCCTTGTCGTATTGCGACACCACCGAGTCGGTGCCTTGCGCGCAATACAGCGGGCAGAAATCGGTCAGCTTGCCCGGCGCGATCAGCACACCGCCAGCGTGCATGCCGACGTTGCGCGTCAAGCCTTCGAGCGGGCGCGCCAGTGCGACCAGTTCACCCGCGCCCTCTTCGGTTTCCACGCGCTCGCGGAAGGCGGGTTCTTCCTTCATGGCGCGTTCCAGATCCCATGGGTCGGTGGGCGAAAACGGAATCAGTTTCGAGAGACTGTCGCAATAGTTGTAGGGCAGATCGAGCACGCGCCCGGCATCGCGGATCACAGCTTTGGCGCCCAGCGTGCCGAAGGTGGCGATCTGCGATACGGCGTCCTTGCCGTAGCGCTGCTTGACGTAGTCGATCACCTTGTCGCGATTGTCCTGGCAGAAGTCGATGTCGAAGTCGGGCATCGACACGCGTTCGGGATTCAGAAAACGTTCGAACAGCAAGTCGTAGCGGATCGGATCGAGATCGGTAATGCCGAGCGCATAGGCCACCAGCGAACCCGCGCCGGAGCCGCGCCCCGGGCCGACCGGCACGCCGTTGTTCTTGCCCCAGTTGATGAAGTCCGCCACGATGAGGAAGTAGCCGGGGAAGCCCATCTTGATGATGGTGTCGGCTTCGATTTTCAGGCGCGCTTCGTATTCGGCGCGATGGCTGTCGCGGTCTTGCGGATGCGGGAACAATTGCAGCAGGCGTTTTTCCAGACCCACTTGCGCGAGCTGGCGCAGATAGTCGTCCAGCGTTACACCGTCCGGCGTGGGGAATTGCGGCAGTTGCGGTTTACCCAGTTCCAGCGTCAGGTTGCAACGCTTGGCGATTTCCAGCGTGTTGGCGAGCGCGGCCGGAATGTCGGCGAACAGCGCAGCCATTTCCTGCTGCGATTTGAAATACTGTTCTTCGGTAAAGCGCTTGTGACGACGCGGGTTGGTGAGGATTTCGCCGTCGGCAATGCAGACGCGCGCCTCGTGCGCGCGGAAATCTTCGCGCTGGAGAAACTGCACCGGGTGAGTAGCCACCACCGGCAGCTGCAAGTCCACCGCCAGCGCCAGTGTTTGCTGAATCTGCGCTTCCGCACCGGCCTGACCATAACGCTGCACTTCGAGATACAGCGCCTGCGGAAATTGCGCCGCCAGCCGCTGGGCGGCAGCACGCGCGCCATCGGGATTGCCGTTGGTCAAGTGCACACCGATTTCGCCCGCCTGTGCGCCGGACAGGGCGAGCAGGCCATCGACACCAATTTCGTCGAACCACTCGCTGCGCAGTTCAGGGCGGCCGCGATACTGATTGGTGAGCCAGGCGCGCGTGAGCAACTGGCACAGTTGCAAATAGCCGGTGCGATTGCGCACCAGCAGCAGCATGCGATAGGGTTTGTCGCGGTCGGCGTCGTTGGTGATCCAGACATCGCACCCGGCGATAGGTTTGACGCCCTTGCCACGGGCGGCGCGGTAAAACTTGATCAAGCCGAACAGATTGTTTGCATCGGTCAGGGCCAGCGCGGGCTGGCCGTCCGCCGCCGCTGCCTTAACGGCGTCGCCGATGCGCACAATGCCGTCGTTGACGGAAAACTCGGAGTGCAGGCGCAGATGGACAAAAGCGGGGGCGGGTATCGAAGTGAGGGTCGGAGCGGCATTCATGGCGGTATTCTACCGCCCGCACACCGCCGATTCCGGGCCAGACCGGAGAGCCTTGCCAGCCAACAATCCAAAAAAAATCCCCCGATCAACCGGGGGATTCGAACGCTTGGCAAGGCAAGCGGGCTGGCGGTACTACAAAACTAATATAAAAAAACAACCCCTGAGCAGGTGCCATCATGCGATCGGGCCACCGCCATGCGGCCAAACGATCAGGGCACTCTATTGCAGTCATTCTCGGTCAAGCTGGGCAATGCCGCACCTGTAAGAAATCACAGGGGCGGCGAACCCTCATACATCAATCGGTTACCGCAATGGCGCCCAGTGTGCGGTATGTCTGGCTCGGCACCGAAACGGGACCAGCGCCACAGAACGACTCCATCGTCCACGGTAAACACCGGCTCAGCGGGTGCTGAAACATCCATCAGCACATTTCTTGCGCATAAAAACGGCGGGCTGAACCACAGAATCGGCTTGCTGGCTCGTTGTGCAAGCTCGACCAGTTGTTCCATTTCCGGCGCACACCACACCGATTCCTCACGCAACAAGGTGCTGTCCATGACCAGCACATCGAAGTCCTGCAACCCCCAGGCACCATCATCCCTGAGCGCTGCGGGCGTGCACCACACCTGCTGGCAGTGCAGCCCCGACAGCATCTGCCGGGCCGGCAGATGCACGCTGAGTTGGGCGACAAGACAGAGCAGCTTCATGCTGCCAACCGCTCGGGTAAGGTGTATTCGGACGGCATCCCGATCAAATCGAAAGAGATCGGCTGGTCCAGGTGCAGGAGTTGATGAACATGCGCATCCACATCGATATAAAACGCGACGGTTTTTTCGATGCCGATCTGCACCGGCTCGCCCATGCGGATGCAACGCAAGCCGAGGTGGCGCATCATGCGTTCGACCGCCACGGTGGTCACGGTGACATAGCGTTTGATGCCATGCGCAAAGGCATGCCGGAACACACTTTGAATCATGTGCAAGGGAATCGTCGTCACATGAAAGCCGCCTTCATCGCGTTTGGCGACGGCGAAACGGCTGAGCTCCCAGATATCAGGGTCCACCGGTGCGGGTGCTCCGTGTAAAAGCTGCGGGAACGTATCCTTGAGCATATAGGGCCCGGTCGTCGGCAACAGCCGCCAGCAACCGCAAATCTGACGCTGATCGTTACGCGCCAGCATGTACACCGGATTGCAATTGTCGAATTCGTCGCGCTCCATATCCGCCACGGTGGGGACTTCCCATTGCAACCGTTGCTTGAAAACACGGTGCCGCAGACGGAACATTTCAAATCGGTCGTGCTGTGCAAGGTTTGCTGAATTGCTGGGGGCGATCATGATTTCCATCTCGTTCTCCTGTGTCGAATGACAGGAGAAATTTGGTTCAGATGGAAAGGAGAATAAAGCTGTAAATTCTGACAGGCAGCGCGGAAAACCTTATGCCATCAAGCCGAGTGATAGTGCGCGGGCAATGGCTTGACGCGTCGTGTGCACATCCAGCTTGTTCTTGGCGTTCTCCAGGTGAAACACGACGGTGCGTTCGCTGATCGAGAGGATGCGTCCGGTTTCCCAGGCGGTTTTCCCCAGCATGGCCCACTTCAGACACTCCAGCTCGCGCGGTGTCAGATGCGGCGCGGCAATCACCACTTCTTCCTTTTCCAGCACCAGACGCAACGCTGCTTCGTGCAGATAACTGGAAAAAAGTTGTGCCACCGGCATGGTGCTGACGATATGTTCCTGAAGTTTCTCGGCCGGTGCACTACTGGAAAGACTGAGCATCGCCACCTGGATATTGGCGCCGTGCAAGGGCAGCGACAGTCCGGCTTTCAAACCAAAATCGTGCGCCTCCTCAAACAAAGGCCCGGTCTCGCGCGGCATCAAATCCACGCTCCAGTGTAATGGCACATAGCTGCGAATGGAATGCAGCAGGGTGGGATCGACCATTTCGTAGTGTTGCTGGATGTAATGCTCGCGCCATTCCTTGGGATAGCCACTCAAGACAAACTCCCGCGGGCTGGTGCCACTGGTGCGCACGCCATACAGAAAATGCTCATAGCCCAACAGCGCAGTAATGTGGCGGCAATACTTGTACAGCTCATCCACGCTTTGGCATTCGAGCAATACCTGAATTTCCCTCACCAGAGCGGGGTCGGAAAGATAGTTATGCTGACGCGCCGCCATCAGCGACCGCCCGACCAGAGTCCAGGCAGATCCAATCCGCTTCCATCATGATTTTTATATTCGTGGCACATATTCAAAAAGGAATTTTTGATCAACTGGCCGGATTTTGATTCTAAGACCGTTTGCAGTTGACTTGCGGTTTAACTGGTATAAACCATAGTAGGCGATTTAGGGTTGGATTGAGTGACGGATTGCTGCCGATGGAGGGGGCAGCCGCTTCGCTATAATTCGCCCCATGCCGATTCTGAATATTTCCGCCTACAAATTCGTCCCTCTGCCTGACCACGCCGAACTGCGCCCGCACTTTCAGGAGCGTGCAAGCGCCCTCGGCCTGAAGGGCACGATCCTGCTCAGCCCGGAGGGGATCAATCTGTTCGTCGCCGGAGTGGAAGACGCCGTGCGCGCGTTCCTGGCCTGGCTCAACAGCGAGCCACGCTTTGCCGACATCACCGGCAAGGAAAGCTGGTCAGACGTGCAACCCTTCAACCGCATGCTGGTGAAACTGAAGCGCGAAATCATCACCATGAAGATGCCGATGATCAAGCCCGCCACCGGACGCGCGCCGGCCTTGCCCGCAGCGACGCTGAAGCGCTGGCTCGATCAGGGTCACGACGACGCCGGGCGGCCGGTGGTCATGCTCGATACGCGCAACAAGTTTGAAGTCGATGTCGGCACTTTTGAAAACGCCATCGAATATGGCATCAAGTCATTCTCCGAATTCCCGGCACAACTGGAACAACATCTGGAAGATTTTGCCGGCAAGACCATTGTCAGTTTTTGCACCGGTGGTATCCGCTGCGAAAAAGCAGCGATTCACATGCACAACATTGGCCTGAAACACAGCTACCAACTCGAAGGCGGCATCCTGAAATACTTTGAGGAAGTCGGCGGCGCGCACTGGCAGGGCGATTGTTTTGTGTTCGACAAACGCGTCGCTGTCACGCCCGCTCTGGAAGAGGCGGAATTTGCGCAGTGCTTCGCGTGCCGCGCCGTGGTATCGAAAGAAGAACGGCGTTCACCGCATTACGTGGAAGGCAAATCGTGCCCGCATTGCCATCCTGCACGCAGAGCTGCAGCATAAGACAGTGGCCCTTTACCAGACTGCCGGCAGATCGAACAGCAGCAGCTCCGCCTGTGCCCCCTGAGCGATCGAAAGCGCATCACCGCCGCTGATTTTCAGCGCATCACCTGCCACCAGGCGCTGGCCGTTGACCGTCGCCTTGCCACGCACCAGATGCAGATAAACCAGACGTCCATCGTGCAAAGGGTAGGCAATATTTTCACTGCTATCGAGTAATGCCGCATAGACACGCGCATCCTGATGAATCAGGATCGAGCCATCGGTCCCCTCCGGGCTGGCAATCAAGCGCAAGTGCCCGCGCTTTTCTTCCGCCGAAAAATTCTTTTCTTCATAACTGGCCGGCACGCCCACCACATTCGGCTGGATCCATATCTGCAGCAGATGGCAGTGCTCCTTGCTGGAATGGTTGAATTCGGAATGCTGTACCCCCATCCCTGCACTCATGCGCTGCACATCGCCAGTATGAAGGGTACTGCCATTGCCCATGCTGTCCTTGTGCGTCAGCTCCCCTGCCAGCAGGTAGGTGATAATTTCCATGTCGCGATGACCATGAACGTCAAAGCCCGATCCGGGCGCGATGATATCTTCGTTGATCACGCGCAGGGGCCCGAAACCCATGTGATCCGGGTCGTAATAATCAGCGAAGGAAAAACTGTGGAAGGATTGCAACCAGCCGCGGTCGACGTGTCCCCGGTCGGAAGCAGGACGTAGTTCTGCCTTGATACCCATGATGTGCGATCCCGTTTTGTTTGTTTGTATGACCAACAGTATATGCCTGGCGCACCAGGCCAGGCAAAGCCGAAGTGTCGTGCGCGCTACAATGCGCGAAAAACATTTATCCGCTGCCGCAGGGAGATGTTGTGCTGAAGGATCTGCCCACCCAACCCGATACGTCCGCCCTGCCCGCCGAGGTTGAAGTGCTACCTCGCGGTCTGGAACAGAAGCGCTCATCCACCGGCTATGTCGGCCGCTTCGCCCCTTCGCCCACCGGGCCGCTCCATTTCGGCTCACTGGTGACAGCGCTGGGCAGTTATCTGGATGCGCGCTTGCACCAGGGTCAATGGCTGTTGCGCATCGAAGATATCGATACCCCGCGCTGCCAACCCGAGGCGACGGAAAATATTCTCAACGCCCTGCTCGCACTGGGGATGCAGTGGGATGGCCCCATCGTCTATCAATCCTTGCGCACAAGCGCCTATCAAATGGCGTTCGATGTCTTGCTGGCCGAAGATCGTGTCTATGGCTGCTGTTGTACGCGCAAGGAAATCGCCGATTCGCTGCTGCCGCAACAACACGCGGACACCCCGGTCTATCCTGGCACCTGCCGACAAGGTCTGCCACCGGGCAAGGAAGCGCGCGCCTGGCGCATGCGCACGAATGACACACCCATCCACTGGTGTGATTTTGCCTATGGCAAACAACAGGAAACCCTGGCGCAGACGGTGGGCGATTTTGTGCTCAAGCGCGCCGATGGTCTGTGGGCATATCAATTGGCCGTGGTGGTGGACGATGCGGAAACGGGCATTACGCACATCGTGCGTGGGGCCGACTTGATGACTTCTACCGCGCGTCAAGTGTATCTGCAGCACAGCCTGCAATATCCCACGCCGCAGTATTGGCACTTGCCGCTGGTGCTGGCCGAGGATGGAGAAAAGTTGAGCAAACAAAATGGCGCGCAAGCGCTGGACATGCGCCACCCCATCAAGCTGCTGAATCGTGCACTGGAACACTTCGGCCTCGCGCCGGTTCGCGCGCGCAAACTGGAAAATTTCTGGCCGCGCGCGCTGGAGCAATGGGCCATGTATCGGTCAGCAGTGGGTGGATGGCTGTAGCCTCTACTACCACCTGACTATTGGCTCTTCCCAACCTCATCGCGCAATCCCTGCACGGAACGTGGATACGGTTTCAACTTGCGCAAGGGTTCGGGTAATTGTCCGATGGCATCGGCAGCCGCCTGACGCGATTCATACGTGCCATACAAAACGCCAAGTCGCATCTGCCCTTTCAACGGCGCGAGATAAAGATAAATCTGCTCGCGATCCAGGGTGCCGCGCACCTTGGCGTGCGGCGAGGTATAGCGCGCGAGAAAACGATTGAGGCCATCGTGATTGTCTGCCGACAAGACGAATAACTGAATGCTGCCCTGCACGGCGGTCGCCGTTTCCAGCCAGTGCTTGCCCGCCAGCAAGCGCGCATCGATGTGCTTGTTGCCGGTCAATTGTGGCGCCGGCAATTGCGCCGGAGCCGTTGTTTCCACCGGGGCAGCGGAAGGTGGCGCTGGCGCCGCCCGCTCGGCAGCCGGACCCGCTGCAGGTGCAGGTAAGCGTTCTGCTGCTTGCACACTCTTCACTGCAGCCTCGGGAATGACAGTAGCTTGCACCTCAGCCGTCTGCGCCACGGCCACTGGCGCATGCTCGGGTTCGGCCGCGATGACCCCGCTATTCTGCGATGGCGGCGGCGATGGTGGCGTCACAGCCGCAGCCGTAACCGGTTCACGTTGGCTGCCAAACAACCAATCCGCCACCGGCAACAGCCAGGCGGCCAGCAATAGGGCCGCGCCAATGGATACAACATAGGGCCAGCGCGGCCGCTTGGGTTGCAAAGCCGCCAGGCTCAAGAAATCCAGGCGACCGGAATCTTCCAGCGGGTCGCTCAATACGGATGGGATATCGTCCTCTGCCTTAGCTTCCAGCGGCGTGTCTGCATATTTATCAACATAGGTATCGGCGTAGGTGTCGACATAAGCAAAATGCGCCGTGTGCGTAGGCTCTTGCTCTGCAATTTTCACCGCTTGCGTTTCCACAACAGCAGTTTGAGCAAGTGATTCGTCTGCCGGGCTTGCTGCGATGACAAGCGGCGCCACCTCCGGCACTACTTCCGGCATCACCCGTTCCGGCGTTACTTCGACGCGCTGGGGATTCTGTGCGACCGATGACTTTGCCTCACCCAGCACATGTTCGACCTGCACCTGACGGGCGCCCGCTTGCGTGGCGGCGTGCAGTGCCTTTTCAGCAAACAGGTTGATGCGGCGCGGCACGCCGAGCGAAATATCGGCAATGGCGATCACGGCAGGCGGTGTAAAAATTTCCTGCGCAGCAGCCAGGAACATATCCTGTGCCGGTGCGGCGGCAATCGTCAGACGATGCGCGATATAGCGCGCCACATCTTCCACCGTCAACGGTTCCAGATTGAATTTGTACACCACGGCGCGACGTACCTCGCTCAACGTAGGCAAACCCAGAATATCGTCCAGCTCCGGCTGGCCGAACATGACCCAGCGGAACAGCCAGTCCCCTTCGACATGGGACAAGCGATGCAACAGGGCAAATGTTTCGGCCGGCATCGCCTGCGCTTCATCGACCAGGATCACCACGTCGCGCCCTTGTGCGCGCAAGGCAACGGCGGCCTGGCGCAAGACGTGCAGTGCGGCGGCTTCATCCTCTTCCGGCAACACCACGTTCAGATTGCGCGCCAGTACCTGCAGTGTTTCCTGCGGCAGCAATGAAGTGTCGCCGAGATAGATGGGCAGTACGCGTTCGTGAGGCACACGTTCGAGCATCATGCGGCAGGTCAGGGTTTTGCCGCTGCCCGCAACACCAGTCACTTGAATCACACCGCGATAATTATTCAGCGCTTCGACCAGCGCCTGCAAAATTGCCATGCGCTTGCCGCCGGAAAAAAAGAACCGGGTTTCGGGCGCAATCTGAAAGGGCGGCTGCGTCAGGCCGAAATGCCTGAGGACGGATAACACTGCGGCAGACATGGGGCGTCAATGGCGCGCGGCGGGCGCTGTATTTGTAATAGCGCCAAGTGTAACTCCAAACCGGTGGCCGCTGACCACCCGGAACGGGTCTCTAGGTTTTTTTCTTGCTGCCAAAGAGAGCCGCCACCTTGCGCGGAGCGGTGCGGCTCGTCGCGGCCGTTTTTGCTGGATCGGCGGCCGGCGGCAATCCGTTGGCAGTCGTATCGGCTGACTGCGCTTCGTAGGGCTTCATGTACCAGGCGTCGGCAGCCGGGGGTTTTGCGCGGGGGCTATAAGGCTCGGACGGGCGGCTGGAGCGCGTTGGCTTGGCATGTTCGCGCGCGACGCGCGGGCGGTGATGCTGCAACACTTCCGGCGGCAGGGTGTCGCGTTGCAAGGTGCGCTTGATCAGTTTTTCAATCGCTTGCAAATATTTTTCATCTTCCGGCGCGTAGAGCGAGATCGCCTTGCCTTCGCTGCCAGCGCGGCCGGTGCGGCCGATGCGGTGCACATAATCTTCCGGGCTGAACGGTAGATCGTAGTTGATCACGCAGGGCAGATCGACAATGTCGATGCCGCGCGCGGCAACATCGGTCGCCACCAGCGCAACCAGTTCGCCCGCCTTGAAAGCCTCGAGCGCCTTGATCCGTTCGATCTGCGATTTGTCACCGTGGATGGCGCCGGCATTGATGCCGTCGCGTTCCAGTTCGCGCGCGAGGCGTGCTGCGCCCAGCTTGCTGTTGGAAAACACGATCACCTGTTTCAGGCCGAGTTCGCGGATCAGGTAAGACACGGCCGCGCGCTTCTGTTCCGCCGAATGCAGTTGATAAACACTTTGTGTGACGGTGTCGGCGGTTTGATTGCGCCGCGCCACTTCGATGCTGATCGGATTGTTCAGCAAACCAGCAGCGAGTTTGCGAATTTCATTCGAGAACGTGGCCGAGAACAACAGGCTCTGACGCTGCTTGGGCAACAGGTCGATGATGCGCAGGATGTCAGGCATGAAACCCATGTCGAGCATGCGATCGGCTTCATCCAGCACCAGAATCTGCACCTGGCTCAGGTTGACGTTTTTCTGCTGCACGTGATCGAGCAGACGGCCCGGCGTGGCAATCAGGATTTCCACCCCATGACGCAATTGTTCTTTTTGCGGCTTGATATCGACGCCGCCAAACACCACGGCACTGCGCAATGCCGTCGCGCTGCCATATTTGCGCACACTCTCGGACACTTGATCGGTCAACTCACGCGTCGGCGTGATGATCAGCGCCCGCACTGGATGTCGTGCGGGCGAAGGGCTGCTGCTGGCAAACGGCAGCAGGCGTTGCAAGATGGGCAGAGTGAATGCCGCGGTTTTGCCGGTGCCGGTCTGGGCGGCGCCCATGACATCGTGGCCCTGGAGCACCACCGGAATCGCCTGCGCCTGAATCGGGGTCGGCTGAGTGTAGCCGCTGGCCGCCAGCGCCCGCATGATTTCCGGGTGGAATCCAAAATCGCTGAACTTCGGTGGTATGGTCTCTGACATTATTTAATTGGTGGGCCTGCACGGACTTGAACCGTGGACCAAAGGATTATGAGTCCTCTGCTCTAACCAACTGAGCTACAGGCCCGATCTTGTGAAGCGGGCTGCGCCCGCCATACTCACCTTCCCCTTGCAGGGGAGGAGACTTTTTAACTGCCTTCGAGGAAGCTCTTCAGCTTGTCGGATCGGCTCGGGTGACGTAATTTGCGCAGGGCCTTGGCTTCGATCTGGCGAATCCGCTCGCGGGTGACGTCGAACTGTTTGCCGACTTCTTCCAACGTGTGATCGGTGCTCATCTCGATGCCGAAACGCATGCGTAACACTTTCGCTTCACGCGGCGTGAGCGAATCCAGAACTTCCTTGACGACGTTGTGCATGGACGCGTGCAGCGCTGCTTCGGCCGGTGCCAGCGTGGCCAGATCTTCGATGAAATCGCCCAAGTGAGAATCGTCGTCGTCGCCGATGGGGGTTTCCATCGAAATCGGTTCCTTGGCGATTTTCAGGATCTTGCGAATCTTGTCTTCCGGCATTTCCATCTTCACTGCCAGCGTGGCTGGATCGGGCTCCGAACCCGTCTCTTGCAGAATCTGGCGCGAGATGCGGTTCATCTTGTTGATGGTTTCGATCATGTGCACGGGAATGCGGATCGTGCGCGCCTGATCGGCGATCGAGCGTGTAATGGCCTGACGAATCCACCAGGTCGCATAGGTGGAGAATTTGTAACCGCGGCGGTATTCAAATTTGTCCACCGCCTTCATCAAGCCGACGTTACCTTCCTGAATCAGATCGAGGAATTGCAGACCGCGGTTGGTGTATTTCTTGGCAATCGAAATCACCAAGCGCAGGTTGGCCTCGGTCATTTCGCGCTTGGCCTTGCGGGCAATCGCTTCACCCCGCGCCATTTCCTTGTTCACTTCCTTCAGATCGGCCAGCGGCAGCACGACGCGCGCTTGCAGATCAATCAGCTTCTGCTGCAGTTCGTGAATCGCGGGAATATTGCGCGCCAGCACTTCGCTGTAGGCGTGGCCTGCGGACACCAGCCGGTTGGCCCACTTGATGTTGGTTTCGTTACCCGGGAACAGTTTGATGAATTGGTCGCGCGGCATACCGACACGATTGACGCAGATGTCGAGAATGCCACGCTCCAACGTGCGTACCTCATCGACTTGATTGCGCAAGGTGTCGCACAGGCGATCCACCATTTTGGCGGTGAAGCGAATTTCCATCAATTCGTTGGAGATGGCGTTCTGTGCGCGTTCATAGGTGCGTGACTTGTAGCCTTCCTTCTCGAAGGCAGTGCGCATCTTGACGAACTGCTTGGCGATGGACTCGAATTTCTCCAGCGCGGCGCGCTTGAGCTCTTCCATCTGCTTGGCGTTCATCAGGGCGTTGCCACCCTCTTCGTCATCATCCTCAGCTTCTTCATCATTCTCGGCTTCAGGTTTGGGCGCTGAAAAAGCCGGTGCGGTGGGGGTGAAATTTGCGTCTTCATTGGGATCGACCAGGCCATCAACCACTTCATCGATGCGTGATTCCTCGCGCTGAATCTTGTCAGCCCAGGCGAGGATTTCGGCAATCGTCGAGGGGCAGGCAGAGATCGCCAGCACCATGCGTTTCAATCCATCTTCGATGCGCTTGGCGATTTCGATTTCGCCTTCGCGGGTCAGCAGTTCAACCGTGCCCATCTCGCGCATGTACATACGCACCGGATCCGTGGTGCGGCCAAAATCCGAGTCCACCGTGGACAGCGCGGCTTCGGCTTCTTCCTCGGCATCTTCGCTGGACACCACCGGCGCAGCGTCGCTCATCAACAGGGTTTCAGCATCGGGCGCCTGATCGTAGACGGCGATGCCCATGTCGTTGAACGTGCCAACCAGGGAATCGATCGCGTCAGCATCGGTCAGCACATCGGACAGATGATCGTTGATCTCGGCGTTAGTCAGGAAGCCACGCTCCTTACCCATCTTGATCAGGTTGCGCAAATTGGCGCGGCGCGCTTCCAGTTCTTCCTCGGAAAGATTGCGCTGGCCGGCGTTTTCGATTTCCTTCATCAACGCCTTTTCCTTGGCGCGGCGGGCACGTGCGGTCGGCTGTTTGGGCGTGGCTTCTTCGACTTTGGCTACCTCAACAACTTCAGCTTCATCAAAGCCTTCGCCATTTTCATCGTCCAGCAGCAAGCCCTCATCACCCAACTCGGCATCGTCGCCGGATTTTTTTTCAGCCACCGCCTTGGCCCGGCCGCGCTTGGGCGCAGCGGCCGCTTTGGCAGCAGGTTTGACGGGCGTTGTTTTGGTGGCAGCTTTTTTCTCTGTCAGCGCCACAGCATCCTTGGCCGTGCTGCTTTTTTTCGCCGGTTCCACTTTTTTGGCGGCGGCTGTTTTGACCGGAGTCGCTTTACTGGTTTTGCTGCTGTTTGACTTGGTAGGCATCTTGGATTTCAATTTGGCGGGTTCAGACTTGGGCGATTTGGATTTCGATACGGTGGCTGCTTGTGCCGATGATTGTGTCGATTTGACACGCGCCGCCACCGGAGGATTCTTGCCGGTAAGCGTGCGCAGTATCGTGCGAACGGTTTTTGTTACAGACTTCACGGTCGGAACTCCCGTCACGAGCTGTCAGGCGAAAAACATCAGGCCAAAATACACAATGATCGCGCGCCGGGTACGGCCCCGTCGCAATCAATGAGCAAGCGCGAAACCGGGCATTCTAGCATAAATCCCTGATTTTCATAGAGATTCGGCGATCAACTTTGGCGCTGCTGCAACTGGCGCAACTGTTGATCCAGGCTGCGATAACGCGCCACATCGCCCGCGTCCAGGGCTGCGCGCATGTCCTGTTCGAGCTTCTGACGCCGGAAGCCATGAAATGCCGCTTGCAATTCAGCTTCGGCATCCAGCTCCATCAACCAGTCTTCCGCCAGTGCCTCTTGCAACAGCAGGTTGAGCGGATGCCCTTCGGGCAGAACGCGCGCTGCTTCGACCAAGGCTGGGAAGCTGGCGGGCGCGGTGTCTTCAGTCGCCCACTGGGTCAACAGATCAAAGGCCGCCAACTGCGTCGGCTCGGGCAGAAAATCGGCCACCACTTGCGGATCGCGCAGCCAGGTCAGATATTGCGGATGCGTCACCAGCAGCAGCAAAACGCGCCGCCGCGCCGAGGGTTGCGGGCGATTCTTGTTCAGCCGCTGCGCCGCTTGCGGACGTTGCTGCTGGCGCGCACTCTGCGCTGCCTGCGCGGCGGGTGTGGCCGCACTACGCAGTTCATACAACTGCGCCACTTCGTCGGCACTGCTGCCGGCGCGTTGCGCCAGTTCGCGCACGATTTGCAGGCGCAAGGCTCCCGCCGGCAACGCTTGCACAAAGGGTTTGGCTTCATGCAGCAAACGCGCGCGCTCTTCGGCCAGCGTCAGATCCTTGCCCTCGCACAAGCCCTGCAACAAATACTGCGATAGCGGCAGCGCCTCTTGCAGCGCGGTCGCAAACGCGGGCGCGCCGAGAGTGCGCACATAGCTGTCGGGATCGTGTTCGCTGGGCAAAAACAGAAAGCGCAGTGTCTTGTTGTCCGCCGCCAGCGGCAAGCTGGCTTCCAGCGCGCGCCAGGCGGCCTTGCGTCCGGCATTGTCGCCATCGAAGCTGAACACGATGGCATCGGTATGACGCAACAGTTTTTGCACATGCTGCGCGGTCACTGCCGTGCCCAAGGTCGCGACCGCATGAGTAAAACCCAGTTGGGCCAGCGCCACCACATCCATATACCCTTCGACTACGATCGCCGCACCCGCTTCGCGAATCGCCTGACGCGCCTCGAACAAACCATACAACTCGCTGCCTTTATGAAACACCGGCGTTTCCGGCGAGTTGAGATATTTGGGCTCGCCCTGATCAATCACGCGGCCACCAAAACCGATCACCTGCCCACGCAAATTGCGAATGGGAAACATGATGCGATCGCGGAAGCGGTCATAGCGGCGACCTGCTTTTCCATCTTTCTCGCTATCGATCACCAGACCCGCTTCCAGCAGCGTGGGGTCCTGGTAATTTTCGAATACTTCGGCCAGCGTTTGCCAGCCATCCGGCGCATAACCCATGGCGTAGCGCGCTGCGATTTCACCGGTCAGGCCACGCCCCTTGAGATATTCGATCGCGCGCGTCGCCCCGCGCAACGCATGCCGGTAATGGTCCCTGGCCCGCGCCAGTGCATCCAGCAAAGTCAAGCTGTGCGCTTGCTGTTGTTGCCGCTGTTGCGGCGGCAACCGGTCTTCCTCCGGCACCGGCACGCCGATCGATTGGGCCAATTCCTTGATGGCCTCGACATAATCCATGCCCTGATATTCCATCAAGAAGCCGATGGCACTGCCATGGGCGCCGCAGCCAAAGCAGTGGTAAAACTGCTTGGCGGGGCTGACGGTAAATGACGGGGTTTTTTCGTTATGAAACGGGCACAGGCCGGAAAAGTTGGCGCCGGCCTTTTTCAGTTGCACCGCACGGCCGACCACCTCCACCACGTCGACGCGGTTGAGCAAGTCCTGAATGAACGATTGCGGGATCATGGGGCGGTCGGCAGCCGGCCTACCCTGCCAGTTTTTCCTTGAGCAACTTCGACACCATGCCCATGTCGGCGCGACCAGCGAGCTTGGGTTTGAGCACGGCCATGACCTTGCCCATTTCCTGAGGCCCGGCGGCGCCGGTCTGCGCAATCGCGCTGGCGACCTCGGCGGCGATCTCATCGACACTCAATTGCTGCGGCATATACGCCGACAGAATGCCGAGCTCGTATTGTTCCTTGGCCACCAGATCGGTGCGCCCGGCTTGCTCGAATTGGCTGATGGAATCCTTGCGCTGCTTGATCTGTTTCTCAATGATGGTCAGCACGGCGGCATCGTCGAGCACGATGCGTTCGTCAACTTCCTTTTGCTTCAGGGCAGCCAGCAGCATGCGTATCGCGCCCAGCCGATCGGCTTCCTTGGCGCGCATTGCCGCTTTCATGTCTTCGTTGATCTGTTCCTTGAGCGTCATGCCATCCCCCGATGATTGATGAAAAACAAAAACCCGCAGCGGCGCGGCCACTGCGGGTTGTCATTGTATAGCGTGTATCACGCACGGGCCGGGCCATACAGGCCGCTGGCCACGCTGCGATCAGTACAGTTTCTTGGGCAGCATCTGGCTGCGCAGGCGTTTGTAATGACGCTTCACGGCGGCGGCCAGCTTGCGCTTACGCTCGGTCGTGGGTTTTTCATAAAACTCGCGTGCGCGCAGATCGGTCAACAGACCGGTTTTTTCAATGGTGCGCTTGAAGCGACGCATCGCAACTTCAAACGGCTCGTTTTCTTTCAATCGAATGGTAGGCATGGGCTCTCTAAGTTCCGCTTCTGGTGTTCAGGATCCGAATGCCCAACACAGTCCGCGCGGGGGCTTCGGTATTCGCAAAGCCGGGGATTATAACCGTTTACGGCGGCAAAACCAACCATGCCTGGAAAATCGCCGGGGGTGTTGCACCCAGCCACCGCTCCGCGCCACAAAGGCCACACAAGTAGCTGATTTTTATATGTAATTATTCTCTCTCCAGCCCATGGCAGCCGAATTTGTTGCGGCGCACGCAGGTAAATTTTTCATTTTCCGCCGCGACCGCCGTTGTTAGAGTCAAGGGTGCCTTATTTACGCCGCAGTGACGACACCCTGCCTGCAGGAGATTGTCATGCCGCACACCCATGCTCTTACCACGACGCCCCCGATCGCGATTCCGATCGCCGGTTTCAAATCCGTGTATGACACCGCAAAGGTGGAACACGCGCTCCAGGAATTATCCGCCTCGGCGCATGAAGGTCTGCGCGGCACTTACGAAAAAATGTTGAAGAATGGTGGCGCGCGCTTGTGCGTGAAACCCTCGCACATGCCGGACATGCAGGCGCTGTATCGCGAGCTGCCGAATTTCTCTGAGGTGCTCGACGACATCCGCAAGCAATTGGCGCTATGCATGGAAACTTCCGACCCGCTGGAACTGGCACCGATGTTATTGCTGGGTGAGCCGGGCATCGGCAAAACCCATTTCGCCAAACGGCTGTCGCAAATTCTGGGCACAGCATATGGTTTTGTCAGCATGAGTTCGCTGACGGCGGGGTGGGTCTTGTCCGGCTCTTCGTCGCAGTGGAAAAACTCCAAAACCGGCAAGGTATTCGACACGCTGGTGCACGGCAGTTACGCCAACCCGGTCATGGTCGTGGATGAAATCGACAAGGCCGCGGTCGATGGTCAATACGATCCCCTGGGCGCGCTCTACAGCCTGCTGGAACCGGATACGGCGGAAGAATTCATCGATGAGTTCGCAGAAATTCCGATCAACGCGCGCGATATTGTCTGGATCGCCACCGCCAACCAAGGCCAGACCATTCCAGAACCGATTCTGAACCGGATGAATGTGTATCAGATCGATGCGCCGAATCTGGCCGCAGCGCGCAACATCGCCCTGTCCATCTATCAAGACATTCGTGGCGCGCATGTGTGGGGTGAACGCTTCCCCATCCAACCTGCGGACGCCACACTCGATGTGCTGGCGCGCTGCCGCCCGCGTGAAATGCGCCGGTTGATCTTGCATGGCTTCGGCAATGCGCGCCTGCACAACCGCGACCGGATTCTGCCCGAGGATATCGAAATGGAACGCAGCATGAAGCGTGCGCGCATCGGATTCTGAAACGAATGCGAGCGTCTATTCGCTTTTAAGGAAATTCAAGGAGCCATCATCAATGGCTTCAGCGTTGAGCATCAAGGCATCAACGGCGCGGTCGAACACTGGCGCGTATTCAACCATGCGGATAGTGCCCGCGCGCAGTTCATCCAGCAGCGAAGAAGGCGAGAACACCACGGGCGCGGCATCGTTTTCCTGCGTAAACAAGTAGAGCGATTTGTGCGCACTGATCCAGGTCAGGCGCGCGCGCGCATACTCGCGTCCGACCAGACGTTCGATACACACCCCTAGGCGTAATTGTTCGAGAATCTGGCGATCGTTCTCGAACACCGTCTGGCTGCCGAACGGGCTATCGAGACTGACACTGACTTCGCGTCCGCCCAGCACTTCTTCCAGCACAACGCGCGGCACCACCCATTCTTCTGTGGGCAGGATACGTGCCTGCTCGCGCGATAATTCGAGGCGCGAAAAATGCTGGTGCAGTTCCGTGAGCGAAGGCAGGCCACCAAAAAAACGGTCTTTCTTCAGCAAGCTAGTATGCACCTCCACCAGTTGATCGAATGCCGCTTGCCGTTCGTTGTCCGGCAACTGGATCATGTGCAGACCCGTCTTCACGTTTTTCACCAGCCCCGGCAACATCTGCAGCAATATTTTTTTCTCTTCCTCATCGGCTTTTTCCTGCGCGCTCCAGACCAGCCCGGCCAGCGTGCCGCGCATCTGCGTAGTCAACGGTCCCGGCGCCTCTGTTTCGCTTTCCGAGCTTTCGAGCCAGTAGGTGCGCACCAGCACACGGGCCCAGATCATCAACACAAAATCAACGACGCGGCTATCCACACGCAGCGGCACCATTAGATCACGCAACAGGATAGTGGTCTTGACCAGCAAGACACTGATTTTCTCGGCATCCTCGATGGCCTGCGCGTTGGTGACATCGGTATGCCGCAGACTGTCTGCCAGATAGCGTTCGATCTCCTCCAGTGCAGTAGCAAAGACTGAAGCATCGTCTTCAAACTGCTCCAGCACGGTCACTGTGAGACGCTTGATTTCTGCGATCAAGCCCTGCCCTTGCGGCGTCGCGGGATCGATCCCGACACTGGCCGAACCCAGGCGGTTGAGCAGGCGACGCGCCGGATGCGTTTCATCCTGCAGCAGCGATTTGTCGAGTACCGCGGCCTTGAGGAAGGGCACTTGCAAACGTCCGATCTGCAAGCGCACTTCAGCGGGAATCTGCGGGTCTTCAAGGATGAACTCGAACAACACCGCCACGACGTCAATCGTCAGCAGTTCCTGTTCCGTCGCGATCTTGGGATCGATTTCTTCGCGCAGCTTCAGCAAGCGATTCTGCTCTGCTGCCGCAACCGCAACATCGTCGCCCACTTCCTGGGCCTGATAGCGATTGAGCGCCGCCAGCAATTCGGAGGAAGCCGGGATCAGGGGCAGCACCGGCATGCCAGCCGCTGCGCCCGCAACAACAGCGCCTTCGCCTTCTTCCTCGCCCATCATTTGCAGCGTGGTCGGCGCACGATGGAACAGATTCCAAATCAAGTCCTGCAAGGCATCAGGACGCTGCGCCAGACTTTCGCTCAACTCCCCACTGTCTGCCCCCGGCGGCAAGGACTGCCCGGCCACCTGTGCCGCACCACCGGATTTATCCAGCAAGCGACGCAAGTTGGGCAAAATGCGTGTCGGCGGGTTGACGTTGGAAACCGTCGCTCCAGAAATGGTGGGATGGCCCGAGACACGATACTGACTGACGGCGGAAATAGTGAGTCCGTCCTGACCTGGGGCCTGTGTGACCGGTCCACCCTGCGTGTTCTGCCCGGATGAAGATGCCCGACCACGCTGCGTCGTTACATTTGGACGCGCTACCAAACGAGCGCGCACACCCCGCGCTTCAAAGGCAGTACGAATTTCTGTGTAGTAAGCCGGCAGACCACGCACCATGGCTTCGGACATATGCTTGAGCAAAACCTTGGCAACCTCAGCTTCAGCCACCATTTGGTGAACGACCTCATGCAGACTGATCGCCAGGAGATAGGGACGAAAAGGATTTTCGCGTTCAATGACATTAGCCTGGCCATGCAGTTGCGCCACCATGATATTCACCAGGCCCAGGCTTTCCTCGTCCGCATCTCGGAATTGTTTGGTCAGACGATCCAGATCCAGATCGCGCATCACGGCCTCATCGCCCACCAGAGACAACTCTCCCATCTTGAGCTTGCTTTGACCACGCACATCGAAGTAAATCGTCTGCATCGCCCGTTCCAGCTTGGCCTGGTAATGCGTGAAGAAATTCTTCTGGAATTTCTGCGACTGCCGCCGCAAAAATTGCTGAGCCGCCACGAAATTGCCTTCTTCGCGGACGTTCAGTTTGGTGGTGGCGCGACGGCCACCGCCGGTGAGGGTTGCATCAATTGCCAAGCTGGCGCCGTCAAGCAGCTGCTTGACCAGCGTGGGAAAGCAAAAAAGCGCGCGCTCTTTTGCCAGACTGATGATGCGCTTGGCTGCCGACATATGATTTTCTATAGGATTCGGGCAACCCACCTCCGGGCCGCAGCAGCGATCATAACGCAGCCTGCCGCGATTGGCATAGAGGGATCAGCAGAGGACTTCTGATTAGCGCACGTCGACGCGCGGGGCGTCGTCTTGTTCCAGTAGTGCGGCACCACAATCAACGACGGTACCAATAACGATGATGGCCGGGCTGCCCAGACCTTTGCGCGCGATGGTGCTGGGTAAATCGGCCACGGTGCTGCGCACCCCACGTTGCGACGCCGTGCCAGCGGCTTGAATGATCGCGACCGGCATATCGCTGCGCATGCCAGCAGCTTGCAGCGCCTGAGCAATCTCGTTACTGCGGCGCATACCCATATAGATCACCAGCGTCATACGGCTGGCAACCAGTGCAGGCCAGTCCGGCTGCGTTGCATCATCCTTGCCATGACCAGTGACGAAAATCACGCCCTGGCTATGGTCGCGATGCGTTAGTGGAATGCCATACAAGGTCGTGGCCGCCATGCCGCTGGTAATGCCGTTGACCACTTCCACCGAGATGCCTTGCGCAAGCAGGTGTTCACGCTCTTCGCCGCCGCGCCCGAAGACAAATGGATCGCCACCCTTCAGACGCACAACCGTCTTGCCCAGGCGGGCTTCTTCCGCCATCAGGCGTTCGATAAAGGCTTGCGGCGTCGATTTGCAGCCGCCGCGCTTGCCCACGGGTATCACGCGCGCAGTCGGATTGATGTGATCGAGAATATCCGGGTGTACCAGATCGTCGACCAGCACCACGTCGGCACGGCGCAGGATCTTGACGGCTTTGATCGTCAATAGATCGGGGTCGCCCGGACCGGCACCGATCAGAATGACTTTACCCATAGGGGCAGGAGCGTTTGTGTGCGACATGGCTCAGGACTTTGGCATTAAATGGGAGGCTGTACGTATTTTAGTGCACGCAAGGTCTGTTCCACCTGTTGGGTGATAACGGCAGGCACGGGCTGCTGGCCGTCCAGAGCTTGTGCGATCCACTGCGCGGTTGGCTCGGCATCGCGACTGGCGGGCAAGGGCGGGACTTCAACCAAAGGTGCCATATCGACCGGTTGCACGACCTCAAGCTGGCCGCCGTGAAACCATTCAATCTGGGGCTGTCGGCGTGGGTTAGCCACCACTTCGCCCTCAGTACCACGCAGTAACAAGGCATGGGCGCCGGAGTTGCGCAGGACCTCGGTCTGCAGTTGGTGATATTCGGGGTGGGTATAACTGACTATGCGCAAAGCGGGTCGGGTAAAAGGTTGCACCATTTTAATCAGCGTATGGGTGGCATTGCGCACACCAAGAATGGTGCGCAAATGGATCAATTCGGCCAGCCGTGGGGCCAGGACGCGGGTCGGAACAAACACCGGCTGCTGCTGCGCCCACGCCGTCTGCATCTGTGCCTGAGCTTCTGCACCAGAGTCTGCGTCTGCCACCGGCCAGCCCAATTGTTCCCAGATTTCAAAGCTGCTCACCCGCCCGGAAAAATGTTCGATCCCGTGCACCAGTACCGGCACACCCGCTCGCGCCAGCAAAGCCGCCAGCAAAGGCAGCAGATTAGGCGCATGACGCGCGCCGTTGTAACTGGGCAGCACCACAGGCGCCCAAGCGCTGTCGACGTGTAACGGCAATAACCAGGTTTGGGCTGCATCCATATACGCCGTCATTTCTTCAACACTTTCGCCCTTGACGCGGAAGGCCAGCATCACTGCGCCAAGCTCCAAGTCGCTGACTTGCCCGCGCAGAATCGCGTCGAACAAGGCAAACGCCTGCGCGTGCGAGAGGCTACGGGCACCGGCCTTGCCGCGGCCGATTTCCTTGATATAGGGTGCACAGGAAAAAGTGGAGGTCATACGGGGAAATGCGATGAAGTGGGCGTCAGCAGCCGATTGTACTTCCTATCGGTTGGCTGGCTCATAGAATATGCGGTTCCGGCTCCAGCATCACCCCGAATCGGGCTTGCACATCGCGCTGGATTGCCTGCGCCAATTGCAAGATGTCCGCGCCCGTCGCCTGACCGGGATTGACCAGAACCAGCGCCTGTTGATCATGCACCCGGGCACGACCCAATGATTTTCCCTTCCAGCCGCATTGATCGATCAACCAGGCCGCCGCCAGTTTGTAGGCACCATCGGCTTGCGGGTAACTCACCAATTGCGGAAACCGCGCCAGCAAAGCCTGTTGCTGGACAGCGCTCACGATAGGATTCTTGAAGAAACTGCCAACATTGCCGAGCCGCGCCGGGTCTGGCAGTTTGCGCTGGCGCACCGCAACCACGGCGTCAAAAATCTGCGCTGCCGTGGGCGTGCCGATTCCCTGCGCTGCCAATGATTCAGCCAGATCACGGTAGGTCACGACTGGCTGCCAAGCTTTGGGCAAGGCCAGCGTGACGTTGAGAATGATGTAGCGCTGTGGTTGCCGCTTGAAAATCGAATCGCGATACCCAAAACCACATACGCTTTTATCCAGCCGCACGACCTGTCGCGTTTGGGTGTCGAACGCCTCCAGGTACACAAGACGCTCGGCCAGCTCCAGTCCATAGGCGCCAATGTTTTGAATCGGCGCGGCGCCCACGGTGCCGGGAATCAAGGCCAGATTCTCCAGCCCGGGCCAACCCTGTTCCAGCGTCCATTGGACCAACTCGTGCCAGTTTTCTCCCGCTTGGGCGGTAATGTAGTAATGGCTTTCAGTCTCGTCGACGAGCGAGCGCCCACGCAACGCCATATGCAAAACCAGTCCGGGATAATCGCGCGTCAGTACCAGATTGCTGCCGCCGCCAAGCACCAGCCACGGCAGGCCCTCGCGCTCGGCACGCGCCAAGCCAGCCTTGAGGGTATCGACGGAATCGACTGCCAGATACCAGGCGGCATGCGCAGGCACGCCCAGTGTGTTCAAGGATTGCAGGGAATGATGCGCCAGCGGCTGCATATTTATATAATTCGGCATCCAAAATTTCAGGAGCGCATCATGCCCTCATTCGATACCGTTTGCAAAGCCAATCCCGTGGAATTGAAGAACGTCGTGGAGCAAGTCAACAAGGAGGTTTCCACCCGTTTCGACTTCAAGGGTTCGGACGCGCGCGTCGAGCAAAAAGAGTTTCAACTCACCGTGTATGCAGACGACGATTTCAAGCTCGGTCAGGTACGCGAAATCGTCACCAACAAATGCGCCAAGCGCAATCTGGATGTCCGTTTTCTCAAATTCGAGAATCCGGAAAAAATTGGTGGCGACAAGCTGAAGCAGTTAGTGACTGTGAAAAACGGCATCGACAGCGATCTGGCCAAGAAAATCGTCAAGATCGTCAAGGAAAGCAAGATGAAAGTGCAGGCCAGCATCCAGGGCGATGTGGTGCGCATCAATGGCAACAAGCGTGATGACCTGCAGGCAGCGATCGCCCTGCTACGCAAGGAAGTTAATGAAGCCCCGCTGGAGTTTGAAAATTTCCGCGACTAGCTTCACTGCATCCGCACATACTGACAACGCATACAAAAATACCCGCATACGCGGGTATTTTTAATGAGGCCAAAGTGCGGCAGCTGAAGCCGCTTAGAACAGTTTGCGCGTTCTCCGCAAGCCGAGCATGCCAAGCAATGCCACACCGAACAATGCCACGGTGCCTGGCACTGGAAGCGGCAGACAAGCTGTCACACTCTTGAACTTGAAGTAATCGTTGCTCTCGCCGAGTTGCCCGGAAACCAGCAGATAACGGGAATTGCTCAGGGGGTTGATGGCGGTGTTGGTATCCACAGCGACGCCTTCGTGATTGGTGCCTGCCGAGAAACCCAGCGAAGTCAGCGTCTTGACGCAACCGCTGACACAGGCACCGGTCAAGTCCAAGCCCGCAGCAGCGGACGCGGAACCCGTCCATAGCTCGACATCCGAATCGGTGTCGCTCCAGCCAATCTGGAAAGCCTGCGCACTGACGACGCTGTCAAACTCCAGCAGCAGGAAATCGTGTTTCCCATTGGAATCGATAGCGTGATCCGGGGAAGTCAATTCGTTGCAACCCGACGAGCCGTCGTAACAGTTTGAAACACCAATGCCGCCGCCATAGGTGCCGATATAGGCCTTCGTGAAGGCTGCTGCGCCATTACTGTCGGTGGAAGCATAGGCGCGCATCGACAGAGTATGCCCGCCAGCAACGACACTTGCTGAGTCATACACTGTGCCCGAATGGCCGTTTGCATCAGTGCCACTATACGCAACACCGGTTTTGACTCCGCTAGTCAAATTCCAGGTAGTGCAGGCGGGGTTGCCGCCACCGCCGCCCGAGCAATCCGGTGGCGTAGAGGTCGCACTGGCGCTGCCTGAGGCCAGAACAGTAATCATCCCGAAAATCAGTTTAGCGAATGTGTTTTTCATTATTTTCCTCTGAATACCGTTTTCCCTGCGACCACGTATCGATCCGCCTGAGGGCGTCATTACCGCACTACAAAGCAAGAGACATACCCACTTTTTTTGGCGCCAAAAAACAATGGTAAGCGTTTGATTTAAATCATCTATTAATTTCGGGCGGAAGTTTAACAAATTTCACAAAGCCAATGTGTAAAAAGTATCGACAACCAAACCGGTTTAAATTAGCCCCAAACGAACTCAGCCATTTCAACGGCCCAGGGTATTCAACAGCCCACGCGCTTCCTCTTCTTCGGCAAAATGCTTGTTTTGTGCCAACAAATCACTCAAAGCCATGCGCGCCGCGAGGCGATCCCCGCTCTTGAGCAAAGCCATGGCGTAGTGATAAGCGATGTCGAGGTCATCCGGCGCTTTCACGCGCGCCTGGTCGAGCCAGTTCAGGCCGGTACGAACCTGTTCCGTTGATGCGGCCTGACTGACCTGGATCCAGCCCAGCGTGTCCATGATGGCTGGGTTGTCTGGCGCGAGCTGCTGGGCCTGTTGCGCCAGCGTGATGGCCCGTGCCGGATCGAAACTGGTGGTGGCCATCGCCAGATTGTTGAGCAGGGACGCATCCTTGGGGCGTTCGGCCAGCAGGGCTGCATAGAGTTGCGCGGCAATCCGGTCCCGCTTTTGCTGCGCCGCAGAAGCCGCCAGGTAGTTCATGGTGGCGAGATCCTTGGGCTGTTGCTTGAGCCAATCCAAACCCAAGACAAACGCTTCGTCGATCTGACCATCGCCGATCAAGGCACTATGCAGTTTGCGCAGCATGATCGGATTAGGCGCCGTCTGTTGCAGTTTGCGATAGCGTTCAATGGCGAGTTTGGTTTGGCCAGCGGCGTACGCCATATCGCCTTCAACCTCGGCCACCTGCAACGGCGAGGCTTTATGTTCTTTAAGCTGAGTCAATTGATTCTGCGCCTCAGCCATCTGCCCCGTGCTGGCATAGAGCAGAATCAGTTCAATGCGCGCATCGCTTGCCTGCGGGTTGATCAGCAGGGCCTTGCTCAAACTTTGCACCGCCGACGCGTTTTTGCCATCGGCCAGCTGCGCCCGCGCAAAGAGCAGTAGTGCTTCAACACTATTGGGACGTTGGCTGACCAGCTGGGCAAACGCCGTCAACGCCGCCGTGCGATTGCCATTGGCCACTTGCGCCCGCCCCATCAGTTCGGCCACGTCAGCATCGTTGGGGGCGATTTGCTGAGCGCGTTCGACCGCCTGCAAGGCCCGCGCCGTATTGCCCATCTGCAAATACTGGCGCGCCAGTAGCACCGCTGGCTTGAGGATCTGCGGATGCGTCTGTTGCGCCTTCTCTAGCCAAGCCACGATTTTCTCGCCCGGTTCGCCTGCGCGAACAGCGATTTCAGCGCGGCCCAACAAGGCGTCCAATTGATCCGGTTGTTTGGCCAGCCGATCTTCAAAACGCTTGAGCGCGGCGTCACGCTTGCCTTCATCCAGATCCATTTGCGACAGATTGAGCAAAGCCGGATAGTAGTCAGGCTCCTGATGCAAGGCTTCTTCAAAAGCAGCACGGGCTTCTGTACGCTTGTTCAAACGGACCAGCGCCGTGCCCTGTACATTGTGCGCCACGGCGTGCGTGGGATAGTCATGCACCAATTGCGTTGCCAGACTTCCTGCTTTCTCAGCCGCGCCCGGCTGTGCCGACATCAAGGCTTGAACCACTTCAAACATGCGGCGGGAAAATTTCAGCGCTGGGTCGGCATCGCTATTGTTACTCACCGTAGGCAGATCCCCGCGATCCCATTGATTCAACAGCCGTGACATGGCCAGCGTGCGGCGCGTACTGTCGCGTTTCGGATCCAGTCTGGCAGCGTACTCGAGATAGGCATTGGCGAGTTTCAGATCATTGCTTTGCAGTAGCGCAGTGCCGGCCAGCTCAAACAACTGCGGCGAACGTTGGTACATGTACAGCAGCGGGCGCAAGGTTTCAAATGCCTGCTGTGGCTGGCGCTCCTGCAGCAGCGCTTGAGCCAACAGATAACGTGCGGGCACATCGTTGGGTGCCAGTTGCGTGGCGAGCGACAACGCCTTGATCGCCTCATCCGGACGTTTGTCGGCCAGCTCGATGCGCCCAGCCAGAACATGCGCCTGGGCAAAGCCCGGCATCTCGCGCACTGCGCCCTGCAACTGTTCCCGCGCCTTCTTCAAATCGCCTTGATGGTACAAAATCAGCGCGCCCAGGTAATCGACCAAGCCGTTGCGCGCATCGATTTTCGCCAGCGCATCCACTGCTTTGTGCGCCTCGTCAAAACGCTTTGCTTCGCTGAGCATAGTGACCAAACGAGAATAGCTGACAATGCTTTTCGGTTTCACCGCCAGCAAGGCCTGAAACGCAGCAATCGCCTCATCACGCTGATTCAGCAAGGCATGCAGATCGGCCTTGGTGGACAAGGCTTCCGGCAATTGCGGTTGCTCCTTCAGCACCGCATTGACTTGCTCGAGTGCTTGCGCCTCCTGCCCGCGCACAAACGCCACCCGCGCCTGTCCCAGTCGCGCCGGTGCCAGTTTGGGATCCGCCGTCAGCGCACTCGCGAACAAGGCTTGCGCCTCATCGACCTGCCCTTTCGACAGAAACGCCATGCCGCGATAGGTCTGCGCCAGCGGGTCCAATGTGTGCGCTACGGCTTGTGCCTGCGTCTGCTCGATCAATGGGTCGAACGCGCGCTGCTCCAGCAGTGCGCGCAGCAACAGCGGATTGGCCTCCTTGAGAGGCGCACCCATCTCGATGGCGCGCCGGAATTCCTTTTCTGCGTAAACTGGCTCATCCAGTTCCAGGTATTCCTTGCCCAGCAACACGCGCAAGTGGACATTGTAGGGATCCTGCTGCAACACCGATTTGTAGTGAATCACCGCAGTGATGTGGTCGTCGGCCGCACTGGCCTGCGCAGCCATCTCGAGCAGCTGCGCGGTCGTTGGCTTGTCTTTGCAGGCCGATAGCGAAAGCGTGCCCGCGCAACACAACAGCAAGGCAAGAAAACGTAACAGCATCCCTGAAATCCCCGAGACTGAAAACCGCGTTGTAATTTTGGAAAGATGAATTATGCGCGCTTGCCACGCAGACGCCTGGTGCTTCAGGGTCTGGATTTTTTACAAGATCCGCAGCACGCCTTTCATCCAGCGGTCATAGAGCTGCCCGGCCACACGACTGAGCGCTGCACAGCGTGCCTCGAGGTCGCGCAGGATCTCCGTCCCCGCCTGCGTCGCCCCCGGCCCGTGCTGCTTCAGTTCGGCTGCAATTTCGGCAGCACCCTCGTGCACCCAGCTACGCACCAGCACCGGCTCCATTTCGACATGGCACTGCATGCCCAGATGCGCATAAGGTTTGCCCTGTCCATCCCGGCGCTGAATCACGTAACCCTGATTGACACAGTAGGCGCTGGAAAAAATCGGTGTCGCATCTGGCGGCAAGGCAAACGTATCGCCATGCCATTGAAACGTGGTGAATTGTGTGATTACCCGCCCCTCCCCACCCAACCCATCGCGCACCCAATCATGAGCCACAGCATTATCAGCGCGCTGCACAGACCCCCAGCCGATTTCCTTCACGGCATTGCGCGTCACGGCGGCGCCGAAAGCGCGGGCCAGCAACTGTCCGCCCAGGCAATGCCCAATCAAAGGCACACCCTGAGCATCGGCAGCACGCGCCAATTCCAATACTTTGGGAATCCACGGCAAATCGTCGTTAACACTCATTTCGCCACCGAGCAAACAAATGCCCGCATAAGCCTCCGGATCGGCCGGCACCGGCATGCCCTGATCGATGCGATGTAGCGTGAAATTTATGCCACGCGCCTGCAACCACGTGGCAAAATAACCTGACGCAACGCGAGGGGAGAATTGAAAAATGGCTATCGGTTTCATCAAACGGTCCTGGCAGGTTCTGTGGCTTCGTCTGCTGCGGCCAAATCATTATAGGATTGCCGCCGGTCTCTTTATTCTTGGCACTGCGCTCGGCACCACGCTAAGCAGCGCACAAGCTCAAGAGATCAATGTCGGCGTCGCTGGCCTGTTCCCCCCTAACAAGGTTCTGCTGAGCATGGACGGCCAGACCAAGGTGGTTGCAGTCGGTAGCAGCCTCAACGGTGTCAAGGTAATTTCCGTCGAAGAATCGGGCGCCACGCTGGAAATCAATGGCCGCAAAGAGTTCGTATCCATGGGCAGTCACTATGCCGCCATCGCCGGCCGCGGCAGTGACAGCGCCAATGCCAAGTCGATCACGCTGTCCGCTGACGCGCGTGGCCACTTTTTTGCCACCGGCACCATCAATGGCGGCTATATGCAGTTTCTGGTCGATACCGGCGCCAGCAGCATCGCCCTCGGAATAGAGGACGCCAGGCGGCTGGGCATCAAGCTCGATCCCTCGAGAGTAGGTTATTCCAATACTGCCAATGGTGTGACAGCGGTCTATAAGGTCACCCTGACCGAAGTCAACGTGGAAGGTATCGTGCTGTATGGGATTGAAGCCGTGGTGCTGGAAAACATGCACGGCATGGCCCTGCTGGGGATGAGCTTTCTCAACCGCATGGACATGAAGCGCGATGGTCAGACCATGACGCTGACCAAGCGGTACTAACCAGCGACTTGACCAGCGGCTTGGCATTCGTTTTTTGAATGCGTAGCCGATTGGCCATGCAACGCATTGGCACAGGTTTTATCGTGCCTAGTCGAATGGCTATGCAGCGCATTAAGGGCCATAGCCGAGGCGGCTATAATTCGGCCTTTGCATTTTCAGTCGGGGCTGCAAGCCCTGAGCGTTCGCCTCTCTATGTCCACCCCATCTCAACGGCCCGCCCACCTCGATTTGCCGCGCCGTGCTCACGTGCAAGGCAGCATCACGCTGCCCGGCAGCAAGAGCATTTCCAACCGCACGTTGCTGCTGGCCGCACTGTGCCAGGGGTCGACCGTGGTGCGCGATCTGCTCGATGCCGACGATACGCGGGTCATGCTCGCGGCGCTGGAACAACTGGGGATCAAGCTGCAACGGAGTGGTAACGATTGCACGATCGAAGGGTGCGGTGGCGTCTTCCCGGTAGCGAATGCGGATTTGTTTCTCGGCAACGCTGGTACGGCATTCCGTCCACTAACGGCCGCGCTCACGGTTGCCGCCGCGCACAACAACGGCCACTACACCCTGCGTGGCGTGCCCCGCATGCACGAGCGACCGATCGGTGATCTGGTCGATGGCTTGCGGCAGCTCGGCGCACAAATCAAATACAAGGAAAACGAGGGTTTCCCCCCGCTGGAAATTATCGGCCAGGCATTGCATGCGCCGGACAAAATCCAGGTGTATGGCGGCACTTCCAGCCAGTTTGTCACCGCCCTGCTGCTGGTTGCGCCTTTGCTGGCGAAAGTGAAACCGCTGCAACTTGAAGTGGTGGGTGAGTTGATCAGCCAGCCCTATCTTGAAATCACCGTGAACTTGATGGCGCGCTTTGGCGTGCAGGTCAAGACAGAGGATTGGCGCCGGTACCATATTGCCGCCGGGCAGACTTACCAATCGCCCAAAGAGATTCGCGTCGAAGGCGACGCTTCCTCCGCGTCCTATTTCCTTGCCGCAGGGGCAATCACCGGCGGCCCGGTACGGGTCATCGGCGCGGGCAAAACCAGTATTCAAGGCGATGTGCAATTTGCCGCTGCGCTGGAACAGATGGGCGCAACCATCACCTGGGGCGATGACTGGATCGAAGCCAGTGCCAGTGGGCCGCTCAAAGCCATCGACCTCGATTGCAACCACATTCCCGATGCCGCCATGACGCTGGCGATCTGCGCCCTGCACACCGCCGGCACCACCACCCTGCGCAACATCGCCTCCTGGCGCGTCAAGGAAACCGACCGCCTGGCGGCGATGGCCAAGGAATTGCGCAAGCTCGGCGCGCAAGTGGAAGAAGGTGCCGATTACATTCGCATTACCCCACCAGAACAATTGCAGCCTGCCGAAATCGAAACCTACGACGATCACCGCATGGCGATGTGTTTTTCGCTCGCCACGCTGGATGGCAAGCTGCGCGCCGGCACACCGCTGCGTATCCTTGACCCCATGTGCGTTGCCAAGACCTTTCCCGATTATTTCGAAGTGTTTGCCGCTTTATGACTTCCATCCCCGTCATCACGATTGACGGTCCGACTGCGTCCGGCAAGGGCACGCTGGCACAACAAGTTGCAACGGCACTGGGTTTCCATCTGCTCGACAGCGGCGCCCTCTATCGTTTGGTTGCTCTGCAAGCCTTGCGGCTGGGCATCCCGGTCGACAACATTGGCTACCTCACCACGCTGGCGGAAAAGCTGCCGGTGAAGTTCGATACGCAAGGAATCTGGCTTGATGGCGAAAACGTCAGCGATCTGTTGCGCACGGAAGAAGTCGGCAATCTGGCCTCCAGCCTGGCGGTGCACGCGCCGGTGCGCAGCGCGCTGGTGGCCCTGCAGCACAGCTTCCGCCAAGCGCCTGGACTGGTAGCCGATGGCCGCGACATGGGCACGGTGATCTTTCCCGATGCCTGCCTGAAGGTGTTTCTCACTGCGAGCACAGAAAAACGTGCCGAAAGGCGCTATAAGCAGTTGATCGAAAAAGGCTTTTCTGCTAACCTTGCAGCCCTTTTGCAGGATTTGAAGGAACGCGATGCGCGTGACACACAGCGCACCAGCGCCCCTCTGAAACCTGCCGACGATGCCCTGTTGCTGGACAACTCCGATCTGACGATTTCCGCGTCAGTCGATCAAGTGCTCCATTGGTATCAGGAAAGTCGTCAAAAACGGTGCGTCTGATTCCGCAATGGAATCTGGCGTGTTGATTAACCTAACCAAGTCCTTGCCGGTGGCCGCAGGCCAAATCTTCCGCATCGACTGAAAGTGAACTGTACAAAATGTCTTCCTTTATCTCCCTGAATTCCGGCGCACCTGCCGATAGTTTTGCCGCGCTGTTTGAAGAAAGCCTGGCCCGCAAGGAAATGCGCATCGGCGAAGTGATTACCGCCGAAGTGTTGCGCGTCGACCAGAATTTTGTGGTGGTGAACGCCGGCCTCAAATCCGAGAGCTACGTTCCCATCGAAGAGTTTCACAACGATCAAGGCCAGGTTGAAGTCAAGGAAGGCGACTTCGTTTCCGTGGCGATCGAATCCCTCGAAGACGGCTATGGCGAAACCCGCCTGTCGCGCGACAAGGCCAAGCGTCTCGCCTCCTGGCTGAGCCTGGAAAAAGCGCTGGATGACGGCGAGCTGGTCACCGGCACCATCACCGGCAAGGTGAAGGGTGGCCTGACCGTGATGGCCAACGGCATTCGCGCCTTCCTGCCGGGTTCGCTGGTCGATACCCGTCCGATCAAGGACACCACGCCGTTCGAAGGCAAGACCATGGAGTTCAAGGTCATCAAGCTGGATCGCAAGCGCAACAACGTGGTGCTGTCGCGCCGCGCTGTGATCGAAGCCTCGATGGGCGAAGACCGCGCCAAGCTGCTGGAAAACCTGAAAGAAGGTTCGGTGGTCAAGGGCGTGGTGAAAAACATTACCGACTACGGTGCGTTCGTCGATCTGGGCGGCATCGATGGTCTGCTGCATATCACCGATCTGGCCTGGCGCCGTGTCCGCCACCCGTCCGAAGTGTTGACGGTGGGTCAGGAACTGGAAGCCAAAGTCCTGAAATACGATCAGGAAAAAAATCGCGTTTCGCTCGGCATCAAGCAACTGGGCGACGATCCCTGGAGCGGTCTGTCGCGTCGTTATCCGCAAAACACCCGTCTGTTCGGCAAGGTCACCAACCTCACCGACTACGGCGCGTTTGTGGAAATCGAACAGGGCATCGAAGGTCTGGTGCACGTGTCCGAAATGGACTGGACCAACAAGAACGTTGCTCCGAGCAAGATCGTTCAACTGGGTGACGAAGTCGAAGTCATGGTGCTGGAGATCGACGAAGAGCGCCGCCGTATCAGCCTCGGCATGAAACAGTGCAAATCCAATCCGTGGGATGACTTTGCGCTGAGCCACAAGAAAAACGACAAGGTCAAGGGCGCGATCAAATCGATCACCGACTTCGGTATTTTCATCGGCCTGAACGGTGGTATCGATGGCCTGGTGCACCTGTCCGACATCTCCTGGCACAAAACCGGTGAAGAAGCCGTGCGCGATTACAAGAAGGGTGATGAAGTCGAAGCCATGGTGTTGGCGATCGACGTCGAGAAAGAGCGTATCTCGCTCGGTATCAAGCAACTCGAAGGCGATCCTTTCAACAACTTCGCGGCCATGAACGACAAGGGCGCCATCGTTAACGGCACGGTGAAATCGGTGGACGCCAAAGGCGCCACGATCACCTTGGGCGATGACGTTGAAGGCTATCTGCGCGCTTCCGAACTGGCGTCCGAGCGTGTCGAAGATGCGCGCAATCTGCTCAAGGAAGGCGACAAGGTCGAAGCGATGATCATCAACATCGACCGCAAGAGCCGCAGCATCAATCTGTCGATCAAGGCCAAGGACAGCGCTGAAACGTCCGCCGCGATGCAGAAGGTGCAATCCGACAGCAGCGCTTCCAGCGGCACCACCAACCTCGGTGCGCTGCTGAAAGCCAAGCTCGACAACAAGTAAGCAAAGCTGAAGAAACCGGTGACCAAGTCGGAACTGATCGCTCGTCTGGCCGAACGCTACCCGCAACTGGGCGCGAAGGACGCGGACTACGCCGTCAAAACCATCCTCGATGCGATGACGCAAACCCTTGAAGAAGGGCATCGCATCGAGATCCGTGGTTTTGGCAGCTTTGCGATCAACCGGCGCCCGCCGCGCGTGGGGCGCAACCCCAAGTCCGGCGAAAAGGTCATGGTGCCCGAGAAGCGGGTGCCGCATTTCAAGGCCGGCAAGGAATTGCGCGAACAAGTCGATTTGAAACAGCGCAATGAAGCCTGAGATTCACAGACATTCACGGCGCTGACTCAGCGCCGTTTTTTATCTGACTGGGGACACACGCACAATGCTGAAACTATTGCTCAGGCTGCTGCAACTGGTTCTGTTTGTGCTGCTGCTCGCCTTCGCCCTGAAAAACACCAGTGACGTCTCGCTGAAATTTTTCCAGAACTGGGAATGGCAAGCACCTCTGATTCTGGTCTTGCTCCTCACCCTGGTGCTGGGTGCGCTGTTGGGCGTGCTGGCTTGCACGCCGCTGTTGATTTCGCAGCGCCGCGCGCTCAACCTGTTCCGGCAGCGCCATGCCGCCACCAGCGCAAGTCTCCGCGGGCCCAGGATCGCATCGGATACCGAGCTGCCCAATGAGGCGCCGCCCGCCGATCATGTCCGTTTTTAGGCCGAATTGAACATGATGGAATTTGAATACTGGTGGCTGATCACCATCCCGCTGATTTTTGGTATGGGCTGGCTGGCGGCGCGGCTGGATTTGAGGCAGTTGCTGCATGAATCACGCGAACTGCCGCGTTCCTACTTCAAGGGCCTGAATTTCCTCGTCAACGAACAGTCCGATCAAGCGATCGACGCCTTCATCGAAGTGGTGCGGCTCGATCCGGAAACCATTGAACTGCATTTCGCACTCGGCAATCTGTTCCGCAAGCGCGGCGAAACTGATCGCGCGATTCGCATGCATCTGAACCTCTATCAGCGCAGCGATCTGGAACCCGCACAGCGTGAACATGCCCTGTATGAGCTGGGCCAGGATTACATGAAAGCCGGCCTGCTCGATCGCGCCGAGCAATCCTTTAGCGCATTGAACGACAGCCGCCACGCTCGCGACGCGCAACTGGCCTTGCTGGAAATCTATCAGCGCGAACACGACTGGAACAAGGCCATTGCCGCCGCACAACAATTGCAACACACGCATGGGATCAATCAGGCCGGCTTGCTGGCGCACTTCTATTGCGAACAGGCGCAGGAAGCGCTGCAACGTCAGCAATGGGAAAACGCCGAGGCGTTGCTGACACAGGCCTTGAGTGTCTGCCCCCACCACGTGCGGGCCTCGATGCTGCAAGGCGAGTTGAAACAGCAACAGGGCCAGACCCGCGCCGCCGCCGAGATCTGGTCCACGCTGGCGCACCAGCATCCCGAGTTTCTCCCGCTCATTGCGCGCCGCTACTACGCCGCGATGCAGGCGCAAGGACGCGCCGCCGAAGCGGAAACACGCTTGCGTGCCTATCTGGAAAAACGGCCGTCGCACGATATTCTGTTGACCCTGTTCGATACCGCTCAGGAGGCGCACGGCGCAGCCGCCGCGCTGACCCTGCTGCAACAGGAATTGCGCCGCGCACCCACCCTGCAAGCATTCAACCGCTTGCTCGGCATGCAACTGGAAAATGCGACGGGCGACGAACGCGCCATGCTGGAATCGATCAAGCATCTGATTCACCGCCATGCGCGACAGATGGAGCGCTACACCTGCCAGGCCTGCGGCTTCAAGGCGCGCGAATTTTACTGGCAGTGCCCGGGCTGCGCACACTGGGATAGTTATGCGCCGCAGCGGCAGGAAGAAACGGAATAACGCAGCAGAATTTTGTATAAGGGAAGTGGAATGAACATCACAATTATCGGTAGTGGTTATGTGGGATTGGTCACGGGAGCCTGTCTGGCCGATGTCGGCAACAACGTGTTGTGTCTGGATGTGGATCAACGCAAGATCGACATTCTCAACAGCGGCGGCATTCCGATTTACGAACCCGGCCTGAAAGAAGTTGTTACGCGCAACCGCGCCGAGGGACGCCTGCGCTTCACCACCGATGTCGCAGCCAGCGTCGCGCACGGACAAATTCAATTCATCGCCGTCGGCACACCGCCGGACGAAGACGGCTCGGCCGATTTGCAATATGTGCTCGCCGCCGCACGCAATATCGCCACCCACATGCAATCGTCCAAGATCGTGATCGACAAATCGACGGTGCCGGTCGGCACCGCGGACAAGGTGCACGCAGAAATCGCCAAGACCCTGAAGCAACGTGATGCCAACATTCCATTCAGCGTGCTGTCCAACCCGGAATTTCTGAAGGAAGGCGCGGCAGTCGAGGATTTCATGCGTCCCGATCGCATCGTCATCGGCCTGCCCGCCAGCCCGCAACAGGAAGAAGTCAAGGAAGCCATGCGCGCCCTGTACGCGCCATTTCAGCGCAATCACGAACGCATGTTGTTCATGGATGTGCGCTCGGCCGAGTTGACCAAATACGCCGCCAACGCGATGCTGGCCACGCGCATTTCTTTCATGAACGAACTGGCCAATCTGGCCGAGATTCTCGGCGCCGATATTGAAATGGTGCGTCAGGGCATCGGCTCCGATCCGCGCATCGGCTACCACTTCCTCTATCCCGGCGTCGGTTATGGCGGCTCGTGTTTCCCCAAGGATGTGCAAGCGTTGATTCGCACCGCCGCCGAGAACAACTATCCGCTGCATGTGATGCAGGCCGTGGAAGTCGCCAACAATCTGCAAAAACTGCGCATCGCCCACAAAGTAACCAAGCGTTTTGGCGATGACCTGACCGGCAAGCATTTCGCCATCTGGGGCCTGGCTTTCAAACCGAATACCGATGACATGCGCGAAGCGTCAAGCCGCTACATCATTCGCGACCTGCTGCAAAAAGGCGCCACGCTGGCGCTGCACGACCCGGTGGCGATGGAAGAAGCGCAGCGCTGCCTCGCCCTGGATCTGGAAGACATGCCGGGTTGGGAAGAACGCGTGCAGTTCTGCGACGACGCGCACACGGCCCTGCACGCTGCCGACGCCCTGCTCATCCTCACCGAATGGAAAGCCTTCCGCAGCCCCGATATGGATGCCCTCAAGACCGCGTTGCGTCAGCCGATCATTTTCGACGGCCGCAACCTGTATGATCCCGCGTGGATGCGCAAGCTGGGCTTTGAGTACGAAGGCATTGGGCGTAAGTGAAAAGTGAAGCGTGACTTGGTGCTACGCACCTCAGGTGAAACGTGGGGTACTGCGTTTCATTTTTCACCTTTCACATTTCACCCAAGCACTCTCTCGGTATTAAATTGGTAGAACGACAATGCAGCAATACACACCCGAACAACTCAAACAAGCCCGCGTACTCGTCATCGGCGATCTGATGCTGGATCGCTACTGGTTCGGCGATGCGCATCGCATCTCGCCGGAAGCGCCGGTGCCGGTGGTGCGCATCGAGCGCACTGAAGATCGGCTCGGCGGCGCGGCCAACGTGGCGCGCAATGCGCAGACGCTGGGCGCGGCGACGGCCATCATGGGCGTGGTCGGCCAGGATGAGGCGGGCGATCGCGTGGAATCGCTGCTGCAAGAAGAAAACATCAAAACCCATGTGCAGCGCGATGCCAGCCTGCCCACCACCATCAAGCTGCGCGTCATCGGCCGTCAGCAGCAATTGATTCGCGTCGATTTTGAAAGCACACCCAGCCACGACGTGCTGCTGGGCAAACTCGAATTGTTCAAATCCATCCTGCCGGACTTTGATGTCATCGTCCTGTCCGATTACGGCAAGGGCGGGTTGACGCACATCCGCGAAATGATTGCCGCCGCACGCGCGGCAGGCAAGAAAGTTCTGGTCGATCCCAAGGGCCGCGACTACGCGCGCTACACCGGCGCCAGCCTGCTCACGCCCAACCGCGCCGAGCTGCGCGACGTGATCGGCGCCTGGCAAGACGAAGCGGAGCTGGAACAGAAAGCGCAAGCGCTGCGCAAGCAACTGGATCTCGAAGGCTTGCTGCTGACGCGTTCGGAAGAAGGCATGAGCCTGTTTCAGGAGGCGCCGACCTTGCATGTATCGGCGCAGGCACGCGAAGTCTATGATGTCTCCGGTGCGGGCGACACCGTGATCGCCACGCTGGCGGTGATGCTCGGCATTCACGCGCCCTTGCACGATGCGGTGCAGATGGCCAACCGTGCCGGCGGCATCGTGGTCGGCAAACTCGGCACCGCCGTGGTCACGCCCGCCGAACTTTTTCAGGAAGCGCAGTCATGAGCATCGTCGTCACCGGCGCGGCCGGTTTCATCGGTAGCAATCTGGTCAAGGCCTTGAACGAGCGCGGCGAGACCGACATCATCGCCGTCGATAACCTCGCGCAGGCCGACAAGTTCCGCAACCTCGTCGATTGCGAACTGGTCGATTATCTCGATCAGGATGAATTTCTGGAACGTGTGCAAAACGGCAGCCTCGGACAAGTCCGCGCGATTCTGCATCAGGGCGCGTGCTCGGACACGATGGAAACCGACGGCCGCTACATGATGGAAAACAATTTCCGTTATTCACAGCATCTGCTCAGTTATTGTCTGCGCCACCAGGTGCCATATCTGTACGCTTCCTCAGCGGCTACCTATGGCGGCAGCGACACCTTTGTCGAACAACGTCAATACGAAAAACCGCTCAACGTCTACGGCTATTCGAAATTCCTGTTCGATCAAGTCGTGCGCAAGGTGCTGCCCACGGCACATACACCGATCACCGGCTTCCGCTATTTCAACGTTTATGGCCCGCGCGAAAATCACAAGGGCCGCATGGCTTCGGTCGCGTTTCACAACTTCAATCAGTTCCGCGTCGAAGGCAAGGTGAAATTGTTCGAAGGCTGGGACGGCTACCAGGCTGGTTGCCAGCAGCGCGATTTCGTTTCGGTCGAAGATGTCGTCAAGGTCAATCTGCATTTCCTCGATCATCCGCACTCGGGCATTTTCAACCTCGGCACCGGCCGCGCGCAAACTTTCAACGATGTCGCCATGACGGTCGTCAACACCCTGCGCCAGCAACAGGGCCAACCCGCGCTGCCCCTGGAAGCCCTGGTGCAGCAAGGCCTGCTGGAATACATCCCCTTCCCCGACGCGCTCAAGGGCAAATACCAAAGCTTCACGCAAGCCAATATTGAACGTCTACGCAGCGCGGGCTACAGCGCCCCCTTCCTCACCGTGGAAGAAGGTGTGCAACGTTACGTGCAGTGGCTACAAAAATAAGCGTCAACCGAATCCCCGAGTTTTGCGTTGTAGCGTAGGTTGTTCCCACCACCATAAGAGGAGGAAGTATGTTGAACAAACTATTACTCGGACTCGCCGGAGTGTTGTTCGCTGCATTTGCCTGGGCCGTGGACGTCAACACGGCCAGCCAGGCCGAACTGGAATCGATCAAAGGCATTGGCCCGAAAACCGCCGCAGCCATCATCGCCGAACGCAAAAAAGGCGGCTCTTTCAAAAACACGCAAGATCTGGCGGATCGCGTCAAAGGCGTGGGCAATACCAATGTGGAAAAATTCAAGGCTGCCGGTTTGACAGTCGCTGGTGAAAAATCCAGCGCCGCCCCGGCAGAAAAAGTGACCACCAAGAAAGAGGCTAAACCTGCGGACAAAGCGCCAGTAGCTGCGAAGGATGAGAAAAAAACCAGCGAGAAGGACAGTAAAAAGAAAACCAAAAAGGACGCTGACAAGAGCAAATAAAAATACTCTGTCCGCACCCCAGGCCCCGCAAATGCGGGGCCTGTTTGTTTGTGCGGTATGATTCCAGCGTGCATTTCAAACGACCGACCCATCATGACTTATCCCACTATCGAAGCCACGGTTGGCAACACCCCGCTGGTGCGCCTGCAACGCATCCCGGGTTCCCGCAACGATGAGCGCGGCAATGTCTTGCTGGCCAAACTGGAAGGCAACAACCCCGCGGGTTCGGTGAAAGACCGGCCCGCCCTGTCGATGATCAGCCGCGCCGAAGAACGCGGCGACATCAAACCGGGCGACACCCTGATCGAAGCGACCAGCGGCAACACCGGCATCGCACTGGCGATGGCCGCGGCCATGCGCGGCTACAAGATGGTGCTGGTGATGCCGGAACATCTGAGCGTGGAGCGGCGCCAGACCATGCGCGCCTTCGGCGCCGAGTTCGTGCTGACGCCGCAATCGGGCGGCATGGAATACGCACGCGACGTGGCGGAAAAAATGCGCGACGAAGGACGCGGCATCATCCTCGATCAGTTCGCCAACCCCGACAATCCGCGCGCGCACTACGAAGGCACCGGCCCGGAAATCTGGCGCGACACGCACGGCAAGATCACCCACTTCGTCAGCGCCATGGGCACCACCGGCACCATCATGGGCGTGTCGCGTTTCATGAAGGAAAAAAATCCGGCGGTGCGCATCGTCGGCACGCAACCGGAAGACGGCTCGCAAATTCCCGGCATCCGCAAATGGCCGGCAGCCTATCTGCCGAAAATTTTCGACCGCTCGCAAGTCGATGAAGTGATCGAGGTCAATCAGCAGGAAGCCGAAGACATGGCGCGCCGGATGGCGGCGGAAGAAGGAATTTTCTGCGGCATCTCCTCCGGCGGCGCGCTGCAGGCGGCGCTGCGCGTGGCGGAACAGGTGGAGCGGGCGACAATTGTGTTCATCGTCTGCGATCGTGGGGATCGTTATCTTTCTACCGGCGTGTTTCCTGCTTGAGGCAGGGCCAACATGTATATTCACAAACCCTAGGAGACATCGTGATCGAGCAAAAAATTAATGAATTCTTTGGTGATACTGAGTCTACTGGCTTTGGAACAGGTTGGTGGAGTGGGATATCGTCGGCATTTTTTGGAGCTCTTTCATTCGGAGCAGTTTTGTGTCTGCATTTTCCTCAACTGCTAAGCTCTCCTGAACTGCGTTCCCATTATCCAATGGGCACCATTCGCGTTCTAATCCAATGCCTCATATTGGCGGCAATTTTATTCGGAATTATCTCCTCGATTCTGCGCAAGAAAAAGATTTTGGGGTTGACTGGAATGTCGCTTGCCCTGGCGGCAGCGGCTTTGGGCGGATCAAGTGTACCGATTAACGAAACTTTGCACGACGGGCCCGCAATCGGCCTAGACTGGTTTTTGCTTGATTTGTTTTTGATGTCACTCATTTATGTGCCCATCGAGAGACTCTGGCCTCAGTATCCAAAACAAGGAACCTTCAGGGAACAATGGACTTTGGATATCGTTTATTTTCTGTCCACCCATCTTCCCATACAAATTTTATCGCTTCTCGTCTTATTGCCCGCAACCCAGGCTACTAAATATTTGGCCGTTCCAAGCATTCAGCAGTTCATCGGTCAGATGCCTTGGTTGTTACAGTTTTTTTTAGCCGTTGTGGTTGCAGACTTTGCTGAATGGTCCATTCATTGGGCTCTGCATAAAGTACCTTTTCTATGGCGGTTTCATTCTATCCACCACTCCTCCAAGGCGCTCGATTGGATTGCGGGCTCACGTTCCCATTTTTTCGATGACACCCTGGTACGTGGGTTTATCCTTGTTCCCATGATGCTGGGATTCTCTCAAAATATCATCGTGGCGTATTTGATTTTTGTTACCCTTCACGCTACCTGGACCCATTGCAATTTTCGTCCCAATGCCAAATGGCTCGAAAAGTTTTTGGTTATGCCCAGATACCATCATTGGCATCACACCTCTCAAAAAGAGGCCATCGATAAGAACTTTGCCATTCATTTTCCCTGGATAGATAAAATTTTCGGAACTTATTATTTTCCTGATGAATGGCCGAAAGTTTACGGCCTGGATGGCGAAGAAATTCCGAATGGCTTTATCAGGCAAACCTACGAGCCATTTATAAAAAAGAACAAACATGCTCTAAAAATTTAATGCCTCCAAAGGAACATCCTTCGGGATGTCTGCACCCTTTGCCGTTGCTTTGACCAAGCCAAGATATTTCATGAATTTGACAGTGATAAATCCAAAGTCATATTCAGCCACATCGTGGCTTAGCCGCAAAAGGCCTGGATGGTGGTGATGGTTATTCTGTAAGCAAGCGCTAAAGGTCGCCGTAACTGGTAGCCACTCACCAATGTTCATGGCATTGTCGTGCTCGTCGTTATAGCGTCGATACCCATATTTTCTGGTGTGGGTCCAATAATTCTGAATCATATTTACCCACAAGGCAAAAATTCGCATCCCAACCCACATCACTAACGCAAACTTCAAATCTCCCACCAACCACCATAAGAGAGAGAAACTGAAAATTTGTGAGAATGTCGCGAAAAAATTGTTCGCAACGAGCCTGAATGGCCACGACTTAAAAATCTTGTCGTTAGCCAGATTCTCATTGCATGAATAAGGAATTACGCAGAGATACAATGTTCGCCAGAAACCATCGCTTGCAAGTTTATTGGGGTCTCCAGGATGGTCCGAATATTTATGATGCAATCGATGGCGATTCACCCAGGCGACCGGATCAACATAGAGCCCGAAGAAGTTATTCACAAGAATGACGAGTTTTATGAACCATTCTTTGTAGTCGAGTGAACGATGTGCAATTCCCAAATGAAGAACATCGGCCAAATACAGTCCAGCTAGAAACCAGAAAAAGAAAAAGTAAACTCCGCCTATTAGTAGACCAATCCAGGGGCCCAAATGAGCTGGTGCGAAAATCATGCACGCCAACAGATCGAAAATAATAATCGAATAGCCAATGACATTGTATATTTTCATGATGAATTTCCTCGCCATTTCTTAAACCGAGATTAGAACTGCTTTCACAGCATATGTAAATGCGGAATTAAGCAACAGCCGCATAAAGCCTTGCGAGAAGTAATGGCTTAATGCTACTTTCTCTCCATCGATTTCGACGAAGCGGATTATTGACGTGCTCAACCAAAGTTCTTTTCATCTATGAAGCTTGAGACATTTCCCAAGACCGTCTTTCTGACCGGCGCCACAGGCGTCCTGGGCGGCAGCATTTTGAAAGACCTTCTTCAATCGACTTCATCTCGTATCTATTGCCTGGCACGTGGCAAAGATCTGGTGCATTGTCAGGAACGTGTTCGTTCGTTTCTCCGTGTTTATGACGCTAATGGGGCACTGGAGTCGGCGTTCCTCTCTCGCGTGATTGTGCTGTGGGGAGACGTGACTCAGGATCGGCTCGGGCTATCGAAGGCGACTTATGCCGAACTTCAAAGCCACACGGATATCACGATCCACGCGGCAGCCAACACGAGCCTGCTTCTCAAATACAAGCGACTCGAACCAATCAACGTTCAGGGCACCGGTCGCGTGATTGAGTTCTGTCTCGGCACTGTTGAGAAAAGCCTTTCTTATGTCTCCACTTACACGGTGATGGGAGACAAGACTTTCGATAACAGCGTCCGCTTCCAGGAGACAGACTATGACCTGGGGCAGGGATTCAAGTACATGAACTATCAGCGCTCGAAGTTCCGTGCCGAAGCCATGGTAAGGGCGGCTCAGGGGCGTGGTCTGAAGTGGCGCATCTTCCGTCCGGGACAGATTTATGGCGATTCGACCACCGGCGCATATCCGCATTCCGAGACCCAAGTCACGGGACTGTTCTACGATCTCTTCAAAACCGCGATGGACACACGGGTAATGCCCGAATCTTACATACACTACGACGTCGTACCTGTGGATTACGTGAGCCGTGGAATCGTCGCTCTTTCTGCGGGTGTTGAGAATTTCTTCGACGTCTATCACCTGACCAACCCTGACGCGAAAACGTTTTCTCAGGTCATGGGGCTTCTGCGGGAAATTGGCTACCATATTGATCTGCTTCCCGAAGAGATCTACAAACAGAGGCTTCGACGCGGTGAGATCACGAAGAACGGCGAACCCTACACGAGCACGATTCTGAAGGCTTTCAATCTCTGGTATTTTATCTCTGAGATCAGCTTCTACGTCAGCGCGATGACGGACTGCGAGTACACGCGCTCGAAGCTTGAGACGCTGGGAGTGACCTGCGCGCCAATCAATCGCAAGCTCATAGAAACCTATGTGCATGCTGGAATCCGGGGAGGTTACTTTCCGAGTCCCTCGCATAGTGATAACCATAATGCGACGCGAGCACCAGTCGACTTCTCGGCTAATCTTTTCAGCGCAGAAGGATGCCCCACATGATGAAGTGGTGGGGTTGGGGCGATCCGAAGTTGAATTTCCCGATGGCTGACAAGCCGAATCTGTGGCCTTGGGTGGCAAAGAAACTTGGCATTGTGAGTGCCGTGCCTACGGCCATGCCGGTTGATCTTTCATCGATTCAGATGACTCCGACGCAGGCGAGTACGGAGTTGCTCGCCGAACTACGTCAGATCCTGAAGCCCGACCAGATCACGCTCGACCCGTTCGAGCGGCTTCTTCACAGTTATGGCAAGAGTTTCCCTGATCTCTTCTGCGTTCGAAACGGCGTAGTGAGACGAGCACCCGACGCTGTTCTCCTTCCAGACTCGCACGAACAAGTAGAGGCGCTCGTCAAGCTCGCGCATCAGCGCAACTTCTGTCTGATCCCTTTTGGCGGCGGAACGAACATCGTGGGCGGAATCAATCCCGAAGCCGACGAAGTGCGTCCGATGATGACGCTCAGTCTGCGCAACATGAACCGTCTGATTTCGATCGACCCAGAATCTCGTACCGCGACAATTCAGGCTGGCGCACTCGGCCCCAAGCTGGAGGCAGATCTGGCGGAACAAGGTCATTCGCTCGGACATTACCCTGACTCTTTCGAATATTCGACCTTGGGAGGATGGTTAGCCACCCGCTCAGCCGGCATGCAGTCAGACGCCTACGGCAAGATCGAGGACATGGTCGTTTCGATCAAGATGATCACTCCCTCGGGTACGATCATCACGAAAGCTGTTCCGTCGTCCTCCGCTGGCCCCGATCTCAATCGCATCATGGTCGGTTCCGAGGGCATCTTGGGCGTGATCACCGAAGCGACGATGCGTGTTCACAAAACACCCGCCATCAAGGATTACCGGGGTTATCTATTCAAGAGTTTCGAAGACGGCGTGCATGGGATCCAGGAGTGTCTGGACCGCGGTTTCGCCCCGAGCATGATTCGGCTCCAGGACAGCGGTGAGAGCGAGCTCGCTTTCAACATGAAAGCCCCCAAGCATGGGCTTGAGGGCTGGATTCAGAATCGGGTGAAAGGCTGGCTTAGATTCCGCGGCTATACCGAGCCATGCATTCTGATTGTAGGCTTCGAGGGCGCGGGGAAATCGATCGCGGCCACCCGCCGCTCCGCACTCGCGATACTGAAGAGCCATGGCGGTTTCCCTCTCGGCAAGAGTGTCGGCAATACGTGGTCGAAGGACAAGTTCAACATCCCCTATCTCCGCGACTACATCATGGACTACGGCTGCATGGCCGATGTAGCTGAGACTTCGATCCTATGGTCGAAGGTGCTGCCGCTTTATACCGGCACAGTCGAAGCCGTGAAGGCACGCTTCCGGCAGGAAGATGGCACGGGTTACATAGGCTGCCATATCTCCCATACTTACAAGACTGGCGCTTGCCTTTACTTCACGTTCGCAGCGCGGCAACCGAAGGGTAAAGAGCTCGAGCATTACTACGAATACAAGCGTCTCGTCACCGATACGATCATGAGCCTGGGCGGTACTCTCAGCCACCATCATGCCGTTGGAATCGAGCATCGCCCTTGGATGAATCAGGAAGTATCACCTGCGGGACTGCAGGCTCTTCACGCACTCAAGACTTCACTAGATCCGAAACAGGTATTGAATCCAGGCAAGCTCTTGCCAGAACTCGACGCGACCAGGGTCAGCGAGCAAGCAGAAAATTAAACCCAACTTTTCGCCGTTCGCACCTAGATGGCTTTGGACAAAATGTCCGTTGATTCCAGCTGAAAACCCATGATTACAGTCATTGCTATAGTTTCTTATCTTATCGGTTCAGTGTGCTTCGCGGTAATCATGAGCCGCGTATTCCGGCTACCCGATCCACGTGTCTATGGCTCAGGCAATCCCGGCGCAATCAACGTGCTCCGGTCTGGCAACAAAGTTGCGGCCATGCTAACGTTGCTGGGCGACGCACTCAAGAGTTGGCTGGCCGTGTGGCTGGCACAACGATTTGCGCCTGCTGGCGACGCCCAACTGGCGATGGCCATTGCGGGCACCTTTTCTGTGATCGGTCACATGTATCCGCTGTTTCATCATTTTCAGGGTGGCAAGGGTGTGGCAACGGCACTGGGCGCGCTATTTGGCTTTAGTGTTTACCTCGGACTAGGCGCGATTTCGATGTGGATCATTATCGCGGTATTTTTTCGCATGTCGTCGTTTGCGTCGATTGTATCGGCGCTGTTTGCGCCGTTTGTGACGTGGATGCTATTCGGCGTTACGCATCCGTTCTTTGCTAGCGTGGCGCTGTCGGCCGTACTACTGATTTATCGCCACCGCCAGAACATCAAAAATATTCTGGCGGGTACGGAAAGCAGGCTCGGACAAATAGTTAAGCCTTACGTTTGAGCCGTCGATTCCAGTTATCGGCAGATAATCGTACGTGATGATATGCGCACAAGTCTGACGACCCGTGTCAACGTACGCCCCTTGAGGAGCGTGGCGGTCAAGTGTGCCAACTTGTTCAATCCCTGTTTCAAGATGCGCCTAGCCGTTGTCGCAACTGCTGGATTTCGGGGGCAGGCCCCCTATTTTCTGTGCCGTCGAGCTTCGCAAATACACCTCGGAGAAAAATGGAATCTGACCCCGCGCTCAAATTCCGGGGCTCAGTTGCTTGTTTACCCAGGTCTTGATCAGGGTTCGGTATTCGTCCTGGATATCGACAAAATTCACGCCGACCTTGTAATCGCCGTGGCTCAGGATGGTGTGCGTGACGCGGGCGCTGCATACGCATTGATGACGCTTGCCGGAACTGTCCGGGGCGGGAATTTCAATGCCGAGTGTCAAGGTGGTATTGACGGGAAAATTCTGCTGGCATAGAAAAGCCAACCCGCCTTCTGAAATATCGATGACCTTGGTGAGCAGGTAGTTGCCCGGCCCGAGGATCACTCCGCCACGCCAAACGACCGCGACCCGAATGGTTTTACGCGCATCACTGCCAGAACCGGTTGAACTCATTTTCTGTATTCATTGTGATAGACCGCCATCAGTGTATCCGACCCGGAACGAAATCCGGCGGCCCCTGCGTCAGTTTTTTTTCCTGTCTGAATCGTAAGCGGTGCGGATCGCCTGCGCCAGCTCGATCACGGCCATGGCGTAAAAGCTGCTGCGGTTGTAGCGGGTGATCGTATAAAAATTTTGCGTGCCGAGCACATACTCGGACGCGGCCTCGCCATTGGGCAAATCGATCAAGGCCAGACGCAACTCCGAAGCCAGCGGAGCAGCGGGGCGCACGCCAAATGCGGCCAGCTGCTGCGGCGTGAACTGCGGCACGATGCCCGCGGCGAGCAAGGGTTGCAAGCGCGCCGGATCGAGCTGGGCCGCGTAATGCGTGGCCAGATCACGCACCCAGCCATGCGCTTGCAGAAAATGAGCGACGCTGCCGATTGCATCGGCCTGATTCTGGCGCAGATCGATTTTTCCATCGCCATCAAAATCCACGGCATAGAGGCGCCAGCTGGTGGGCATGAATTGCGGCATGCCAATGGCCCCCGCATAAGAGCCGCGAATCGCAAACACATCCAGCCCATAATCGCGCGCAAACAGCAGGTAGTCTTCCAATTGACCACGAAAAAACGGTGCGCGATCACCGGCATCCGCCGGATAATCGAACGACAAGGTGGTCAGCGCATCGATCACGCGATAGTTGCCGGGATTACGGCCGTAGCGGGTTTCGATGCCGACAATCGCCACAATGATTTCCGGCGGCACACCGTATTGCTCGGTCGCGTGTTGCAACGCACCGGCATTGTCGCGCCAGAAGACCAGCCCTTGTCGAATCCGCTGCGGCTCGACGAAGCGGGTGCGGTAATCTTGCCAACGCTGCGGCTGGGTCGATCCCGACGGCGTCATCAGTCGGGCAATCGACGCGTTGTAGCGCGCACGCGCAAACATGTGTTCCAGCTCGGCCGCGACAAAACCATGCTGCCGCACCATCGTATCAATGAAGGCGCGCACTTCCGGGCGCTGCGGATAATTGCTCAGCACACCAACGGTTTCGTCGATGTGTGGTTTGGGGTGTTGATGTTTCTTACTGGGAACGGCTGTTGCCGGGATGGCCAGCAAGCAGGCCAGAACCATCAGAAGCGCGCGAGTGCGGCGATGCATGTCTTGAGTTGTCTTAATTTTCGTTGATATTCACTGCGCGCCAGCGCTTGATAACGCAAGCTGGCATACAACAACGCCCCCTGCTCGATCAAGCGCGCTTGCGCGGGCTGCACTTCCTGCGTGCGCAGCAATTGCCGCACGGCGCGCTGCGCAAAATCCTGCGGGCCTTCGTGCGGCAAGCGTTCTGCGCCACGCCGCGCTAGCCACGTGCAATAGCGCGAGTATAGACGAGCCAGTGGATCGGTCGTGCGCGTGCGCCACCACAACCACGCGGACACGCTGCCCAGCACGACGCCGGTCATGCCCAGCAGCAATGCGCCGAGTTGCCGCCAATCGGGATCGGACAGGCCGAGCCGTTGCAGCAGATCGCGTTGCCGCTCGCCGTTGAACGATAGCACCCACTGGTTCCAGCTGTGATTCACCGCTTCCCAATTGAAACGCAAGCGCCGCAGCCAGTCGATATCGCTGCGCACAAGAAACGGCAAGGCGGCATTGTCGAGCACACTGCCCGCAACGCCACGTTCGATGCGATTGGGCGCCACCAGCGCGGTGGGATCGACGCGCACCCAGCCACGTTGCGCCAGCCACACCTCAGCCCAGGCATGGGCATCGGACTGGCGTACCGACAGACTGCCATCGACCGAGTTGATTTCGCCGCCCTGATAACCCGTCACCACCCGCGCCGGAATTTCCAGCGCGCGCATCAGCACCACAAAGCTGCTGGCATAGTGTTCGCAAAATCCGGTTTGCGTGTCGAACAGAAATTCATCGACGCTATGCAGCCCCAGGGCCGGTGGCGTCAGCGAATAGCGGAAGGGCTGGCTGGTGTAGAAGCGCAGTGCGCGTTGCAAGAGTTGCGCTGCATCGCTCTCTTCGGCGCGCCATTGCGTCGCCAGCTTCAGCGTACGTGGGTTCATGCCATAAGGAAGATCAATGAGCGCAGCGCGCTGCGCAGCGTCCAGTTCTTCACCGTAGGAGAAATTCAATTGTGATCGTGCGCGATAACGCACGCGCTCGCTCAAGGGCCGCTGCGCCGTCATTTGCAGGTCCATTCCCATACGGACTTCGTTGCCTGCTTGTGAAAGTACCGGCACCTGCACCGGCGCTTCGAGCGCAAAAATCCACGGTTTCTGACTGGCTTCCAGCGTCACGGTGTAATCGATGGCGGCGGCATCGGCGGGAATGCGCAGCGTCAGGCTTTTCTGCATCCTCGCTGCGACATCGCTCCGCCGCCAGGTGCGGCCATCGAAAGTTTCCAGCACCGGCCCGCGCCAATACAATTTGGCGCTGGGCGGCACGGCTTGATCGAAAGCAACACTGAAAGCCAATTCACCCGACAGCGCCAGTTCGGAGACCGAACCCGGTGCCATCGTGTCGGACAAACCCGTTTTGGCGCCCGCCGCATCCTTGGGCAAGGCCCACAACGGCCCGGCAATACGCGGGAACAGGACGAACAACACCAGCATCAAGGGCACAGCCTGCGCCAGCAGGCTCGCCGCCATTTTCAGTTTGGCGGCGAACGGCGGTTCGCTGTCCATGAATTGCACATTGATTTGCGCCAGCACAATCGCCAGCAGCGCGAACACCATCAACAGCGCCACCGGGATCGATTGCGAATACAGAAAATTCGTGAGCATGAGAAAGAAGCCGATGAACAGCACGACGAACACATCGCGCCGCGCGCGCATTTCCAGCAGCTTGAGGGCAAGCAGTACCACCAGCGCGGCAACGCCCGCATCGCGCCCGAACAGGGTACGAAACTGCGCGAGCAAGGCGAGCGTCAGCGTGAACGCCAGCAGCCACAGCAACCAGCGTCCGGGCAAAGGCTGACCCTGCACCGTGAGCCAGGCACGATAGCTCATCAGGAGCAACGTGGTGACCGTGACCCAGAATGGCAAATGCTGGGCATGCGCAATCCAGCACAAGAACAGCGCTGTCAGCAGAAACAGCGTGTCGCGTTGTTCACGCTCCCATTGCGCGCCGAGACGGCCGAAGAGAATACCGAGCGCACGCATTCCTTATCCCTCGAACAATGCCAGCGCCCGCAAGCACTGTGCGCGATGCGCATCGCCGTGCGCTGGCGCAATGTGTTGCGTCGGCAAACTCAAGCCATACAACACATGCTGCTGCTCGGCTTCCAGTATCCAGCGTGTCAAGCGCGATAGCCGTGCTTCGCGTCCGAGTGCAGCGGGCAATTGCGTCCAATCGAGCCAGAGCAAGGCCGGGCCGCTGCTGTCGAAGGATTTGCTCAGCAAGGTGTCGTCGGCCTGCCGCGCAATTGCCTTCCACGCCAACTGACGCAGCGCATCGCCCGGCACAAACGGACGCACGCCGGAAAAATCCTCGTGACCCGCGACCGTGATGCCGCCCTCCCCCGGCGCCGCCTGCGGCACTGGCAGCGGTGGCGCATCCTGCTCCGGCGCGGGATACACCAGACAACGCAACGAGGGATACCAATAGGCCCAGGCACGCCACAGGCCCAGTGGGAAAATGGTGGCGAGGGTGGTGCGCGGTAAAGTCTGCCAGCCACGCCGCGTGGTAGCGCAACTCAATTCCAGCGCCACACGATTGCCGCCGGAAATATCGGCCACCACGGCTTCTACACTCTCATCGCCTTGCAACGTCACAGCGTAGCGGTCATAACGCTGCGCATTTTCCAGATCGATTTGAAAACGCGCCCACTCGCCAGCAAACACGGGTTCCACCCGGCCGGGCACGATACGCAAATGTGCGAGATTGCGGAAGGTGTGCAGGATGCCAACGATGGCGACTGCGCCGAGCAAAAACGTCAGCGCGAAACCGAGACTGAGTTGGTAGTTGATACTGCCCAGCAGCAACACCAGCAGGGTCAGCGCAAACATCAGGCCGGTGCGCGTGGGCAGGATGAATACGCGCCGCTGCACCAGTTCCACCACACCCGCTTCCGCCACGCGCGGACGGAAAATCATGCGCGCGATGGATTGTCCGAGAGCGCTGTGTTGCAGGCGATGCGTGAATGCATCCAACATGATGTGATCAGGGAATGCGCACGGCGCGAATCAACTCGGCAGCCAGTTCGTGGCGCTGCAGTCGGCCGGTGCCTGCACTGCTCGCTGCCGCGCGCAAACGATGGCCTGCAACGGCGGGCAGCACGGCTTGAATATCTTCCGGCAAGACATGACTGCGCCCATCCAGCCAGGCCCAGGCACGCGCAGCGTGCAGCAAGCCCAGTGCGCCGCGCGGACTCAAGCCTTCGGCAAATAAATTGCTGGCGCGCGAATGGGCAATCAGCGCTTGCACATAATCGAGCAATGCAGGGGCGCAGTGCACCTGATTCACGCCCTGTTGCGCCTGTTGCAATTGCGCGGCCGTTATTTGCACGCGCAACTGGCGCAGCATGACGCGCCGATCTTCGCCTTCGAGCAACGCACGCTCGGCCTTGGCATCTGGGTAGCCGAGCGAAATGCACATCAAGAAACGGTCGAGCTGCGATTCCGGTAATGGAAAAGTGCCGCTGTGATCGGCAGGGTTTTGTGTGGCGATGACAAAAAACGGTTCCGGCAAGGCGCGCGTCTGGCCGTCGCCCGACACTTGATGTTCTTCCATCGCTTCGAGCAGCGCACTCTGTGTTTTCGGCGTGGCGCGATTGATTTCATCGGCCAGCAGCACCTGCGAAAAAATCGGTCCGGGATGAAACACGAAGGCATTGGCGCTGCGGTCGTACACCGACACGCCGAGCAAATCCGCTGGCAGCAAATCGTTGGTGAATTGCACCCGCTTGAACTGCAGCCCCAGCGCCAGCGACAGCGCATGCGCCAGCGTGGTCTTGCCCACCCCCGGCAAATCCTCGATCAGCAAATGCCCGCCCGCCAGCAAACAGGTGAGCGCCTGCCGGATCTGCAAAGGCTTGCCGACGATGACTTGATTGATTTGCGCCGCAGCGGCCTGAATTTTATCGAGCATGGGAAAAGGTTAACGGCACTGAACAGTGGAGATTCAGCTTAACATTTTCACCACCGGCTCAGTACTGTGTCATACACTGCGCGAATTGTGGAGCGCGATGAAGGCCAGCCTTGAATACATTGAATACGTCGACACTCTTCTGGGGTTTGCTTTTCGGCTCGATCGGGCTGGGCTTTTTCATCTACGGCAAGAAACAGAAGGTGCTCGTTCCCTTCCTGTGCGGACTGGCGCTGATGGTGTTCCCGTATTTCATTTCAAACACGCTGCCACTGGTCACGATTGGCGTTGCGCTGATCGCGTTACCCTATTTTTTCAGACGCTGAGCGCGCTCGAGACATTCCACTAGACCATTACGTTCTCGTGGGTCACCTGAATCAGCAGTTCAGCGCAGCCGCAACGCATTGGTCACCACCGATACGGAGCTGAAGCTCATCGCCAATGCAGCGATCATCGGAGATAGCAGCAGGCCGGTGAAGGGGTAGAGGACGCCGGCGGCGAGCGGGATGCCGAGCGCGTTGTAGACCAGCGCGAAGGCGAGGTTCTGGCGCATGTTGCGCACGGTGCGTTGCGACAGTGCGCGCGCCTGCAGGATGCCGCGCAGGTCGCCCTTGACCAGCGTGACGTGGCCGCTGTTCATCGCCACGTCGGTGCCGGTGCCCATCGCAATACCGATGTCGGCGCGCGCCAGCGCGGGGGCGTCGTTGATGCCGTCGCCCGCCATCGCGACTTTGTGGCCCTGCTGTTGCAGGCGCGCGACCAGGTCCACCTTGTCTTTGGGTTTAACTTCGCCGATCACTTCGTCGATGCCCAGCGTGGCGCCAACCGCGCGCGCGGTGGTCCAGCCGTCGCCGGTGGCCATGACGAGGCGGATGCCCGCCGCGTGCAATCCCGCCACCGCTTCGGGCGTGGTGGCCTTGATCGGATCGGCGACGGCCAGCAGTCCCGCCAGCTTCCCATCAATCGCAAGCAACATCACGCTGGCGCCTTGCTGGCGCAGAGTTTCGACATCGGGCGTGAGCGCTTGCCAGTCGATCTTTTCTTCGTCCATCAAGGCGCTGCTGCCCAGCGCAATGCGGTGGCCGTCGACGCTGCCGCGCACGCCGATGCCGCTGGCCGATTCGAATGCGCTGGCCGCACTGAGCGGCAAATTGCGGCAGCGCGCTTCGGCGACGATGGCGTGCGCGAGCGGATGTTCCGATCCCTGTTCGAGGCTGGCGGCCAGCGCGAGAATCTGCGCTTCGTCAAAACCGGGGGCGGCGATGGCGCGGTTGAACGCGGGCTTGCCCTCGGTCAGCGTGCCGGTCTTATCGATCACCAGCGTGTCGATGGTGCGCAAGGTCTCGATCGCGGCGGCATCGCGAAACAACACGCCGCGCGTGGCCGCTTGACCCGTGGCGACCATCACCGACATCGGCGTCGCCAATCCCAGTGCGCAGGGGCAGGCGATGATGAGCACCGCCAGCGCGTTGATCAAGGCATAGACCCAGCGCGGTTCGGGGCCGAACATGCCCCATGCGAAAAAGGTGGCGATGGCGATCGCGATCACGGCGATCACAAACCAGCCTGCCACGGCGTCGGCCATGCGCTGCATTGGCGCGCGCGAGCGCTGCGCCTGCGCGACCATCTGCACGATCTGCGCCAGCATGGTTTCGGCGCCGATGCGTTCGGCGCGCATTTGCAGGCTGCCGCTGGTGTTGAGGGTGGCGCCGATCACCTTGTCGCCGGGGCGCTTGGTCACGGGCAGCGGTTCGCCGGTCAACATCGATTCGTCCACCGCGCTGCTGCCGTCGATCACCACGCCATCGACCGGCACCTTCTCGCCGGGGCGAATGCGCAGCACATTGCCGATGTGTACATGCGTGAGCGGAATATCTTCCTCGCTGCCGTCGGCGTTGATGCGGCGCGCAGTTTTGGGCGCCAGCCCCAGCAGCGATTTGATCGCCGCCGAAGTTTTCGACCGCGCGCGCAACTCCAGCAACTGGCCCAGCAATGTCAGCGACACGATGGTCGCCGCCGCTTCGAAATACACGCCGACCCGGCCGTGCTCAATAAAGGACGCCGGGAACCACTGCGGCGCGAGCGTGGCCACCACGCTGTAGACAAACGCCACCGCCACGCCCAGCCCAATCAGCGTCCACATATTGGGGCTGCGTTGCGCCACCGATTGCGCGCCGCGCACGAAGAACGGCCAGCCCGCCCACAACACCACCGGCGCCGCCAGCAGCATTTCGATCCACGAGAGTGACGCTGGCGCGATACCGGACAGCCGGTGCCCGGCCATCGCCAGCGTCATCACAATCACCGTCAGCGGCAGCGTCCACCAAAAGCGGCGGCGAAAATCGATCAGCTCCGGGTTCTCTTCTTCTTCCAGCGCCGGCAGCATCGGCTCCAGCGCCATGCCGCATTTGGGGCAAGTGCCGGGGCCGGTCTGCTGCACTTCGGGATGCATCGGACAGGTGTACAGCGCGTCTTTCAATTGCGCCTGCGGCGCCTCGACGGCAGGATGCAGATAACGCTGCGGATCGGCGCGGAATTTCGTGACGCAGCCCAGACTGCAAAAATAAAATGTCTGCCCGTCATGCACCACCGATTTTTCCGGATTCGCCGCCACCTTCATGCCACACACCGGATCGACCTGCTGCGGGCTGGCAACAGCCGCCGTGCCGTGACTGTGGCCGCAACAGGAAGCGGAATGAGTATGAGAATGCGCAGGCGTGACGTCGGTCATGGGCTAGTTCCGGAAAATGTTGGAAACCGTATTGTGCAACCAGGCAAAGAAAGTGCCCACCGCAAATCCCCACACAGCAAAGACGACGAGGGCCTGGAAGAACGCGCCCCAGCTGTACGGCGCGTCCGTCTGCAATTTGCCGAAGTCCAGACCGTGGAACAGGGCATTAGTAAATTGCATGAACTGCGCGTGCCAGAGCACGGCGATCAAGGTGCAGAGCGAATAAAAAACGATCAGAGTCAATGCCAGCGTAATACCGGTGTGTAATGGTTTCATTTCAATGCTCCTTGTTTGCGCAACGAGGGAATAAAACCCGGCACGCGTGCGCGGTAGCGCCGGTAATCGTCGCCGAAGGCCTGATAACGTTGAAACAAGTCAGCGAACTGCGTCGCACGAATGACTTGTTGCACCAGTCTTTATTGGCCCGCCGGCGCCTGCATTTCCATCTGGTCCATCATCATTTGCATCATCATCTGCATCATTTCCATTTGCTTTTGCATCATCTGCGGTGGCGGGGTCTGCGTCTGACTATGGCTACCCATACCCCCCATCCCCACCATGCCCTGCATCATCGACATGCCGTCCTGCATGGCTTGCTTGTGCTCGGCCATCAGCGCGTTGCGTTCTTCCGGTGTGCTGGCCTGCATCATCTTTCATGCATGGCGCGCATCGTTTTCATTTGCGCCTCCATCTCCGCCATGCAGGGGGCCGCGGCGGGCGGCGTTTTTTTCATCGCTTTCGGCGCGGCCTTGGGTGTGGCAGCGGCGTCTGGATGATGCGCGTCGGCAGCCATACCGGACGGCGTGAAGACGGCCAGCGTCAAAGACAGCGCAGCGGCCAGTGCAAGGAACAAAGATGTTTTCATGGGATTCTCCGGTGAGGTGGAATGGAGGCGCAGAATGCTGCGTTCATTCTAGGCGTCCACCGGAGAAACCGATTGATCTGTATCAACCTATCGATTACTTGTCGTGATGATCGTGCGCGAAGCAAACGATTTGAATCAATGATTTCATTTTGCTGTCCTTTTAATGATGCGATGACAAGTGGCGGCGTCGGATCAACAGATACGCCGCCGGGATCACGAACAGCGACAGTAGCGGCGCAGTGATCATGCCGCCGACCATCGGCGCGGCGATGCGTTGCATGACTTCCGAACCGGTGCCGGCGCCGAGCATGATCGGAATCAGACCGGCGACGATCACTGCCACGGTCATGGCCTTGGGCCGCACGCGCAGCACAGCGCCTTCGCGAATCGCGTCGAGCAGATCGGCTTCCTGTGTTCGTCCCTGGTCTTCTTTATCGTTCCACGCATTTTTCAGATACAGCAGCATGATGACGCCAAACTCGGCGGCGACACCGGCCAGCGCGATGAAGCCGACGCCGCTGGCGACCGACAGGTTGTGCCCCAGCAGCCAGAGCAACCACACCCCACCGGCGAGCGCGAACGGCAGCGTGGCCATGATCAGCAGCGCTTCGTCGAAGCGGGCGAAGGTCAGGTACAACAGCACGAAGATGATCAGCAGCGTGAAGGGGATGACGATCTTAAGCTTCGCGCTGGCGCGTTCGAGAAATTCGAACTGACCCGACCAGGACACCGAATAACCGGCGGGAACCTTGACCTCTTTCGCCACGGCTTGCTGCATTTCATGCACGGCGGATTTCAAATCGCGGCCACGGATATCGACATAGACCCAGCCCGACAGGCGCGCGTTTTCGCTTTTCAACATCGGCGGCCCATCGGTGATCTTGATCTCGGCAATGTCGCTCAAACGCAATTGCGCGCCACGCTCGGTGAGCACCGGCAGATCACGCAGTTTTTCCAGCGAATCGCGCACTTCGCGCGGATAGCGCACATTGATCGGAAAACGTTGCAGACCTTCGACCGTTTCGCCGATGTTGTCGCCGCCGATGGCGGCGGAAATCACGCTTTGCACATCGGCGATGTTGAGGCCGTAACGCGCAGCGGCATCGCGGTCGATTTTCATGTCGATGTAGCGCCCGCCGGTCAGCCGTTCGGCCAGTGCCGAAGTGACGCCGGGCACCTGCTTCACCACGCGCTCGATCTCGGCAGTGATGCGGTCGATCTGCGCCAGATCGGCGCCCGCAACTTTCACCCCGACCGGGCTCTTGATGCCTGTGGCGAGCATGTCGATACGGTTGCGGATCGGCGGCACCCAGATGTTCGACAGGCCGGGCACCCTGACGATGTGATCCAGTTCTTCGATCAACTTGTCCGGCGTCATACCGGCGCGCCATTGTGCGCGCGGCTTGAACTGGATCGTGGTCTCGAACATTTCCAGCGGTGCGGGATCGGTGGCGCTTTCGGCGCGGCCGGCCTTGCCGAACACGCTCTCGACTTCCGGCACCGTCTTGATCAGGCGGTCGGTCTGCTGCAACAATTGCGCGACCTTGCCGGCGGAAATGCCGGGCAGCGCCGAGGGCATGTATAACACATCGCCTTCGTCCAGCGGCGGCATGAATTCGCCGCCGAGGCGGCTGAGCGGCCACAGGCTGAGCAGCGCGATCAGACCCGCAATCGCCAGTGTGGCCTTGGGAGAGCGCAACACCATTTCCAGCAGCGGACGATATGCCGCGATCAAAGCGCGCGTGATCGGATTTTTATATTCGTCGGGGATATGCCCGCGAATCAGATAACCCATCAACACGGGAATCAATGTCACCGACAGCCCGGCGGCAGCGGCCATCGCGTAGGTCTTGGTGAAGGCGAGCGGTGCGAACAACCGGCCTTCCTGCGCTTCCAGCGTGAAGACCGGGATGAACGAGAGCGTGATGATCAGCAGCGAAAAGAACAGCGCCGGGCCGACTTCGGCGGCGGCATCGCCGATCACCTGCCAGCGCGCCTCGCCGCTTAACTCATGCGCGGGATGTTCGCGATGCCAGAGTTCCAGTTTCTTGTGCGCGTTCTCGATCATCACCACCGCCGCATCGACCATCGCGCCAATCGCAATCGCAATGCCACCCAATGACATGATGTTGGCGTTGACGCCTTGATGGTGCATGACGATGAAGGCAGCGAGGATGCCCAGCGGCAACGCGACAATCGCCACAAACGCCGAGCGCAGATGAAACAGAAAAATCGCGCACACCAGCGCGACAACGATGAACTCCTCGATCAGCTTGTGCTGCAAATTGTCGACGGCGCGCTTGATCAGACTGGAACGGTCGTAGGTGGTGATGAGTTCCACGCCCGCGGGCAGGCTGGATTTCAGCGTCGCCAATTTAGCTTTCACGGCGTCAATCGTTTCCAGCGCATTCTTGCCCGAGCGCATGACGATCACGCCACCCGCCACTTCGCCTTCACCATTCAGATCGGCAATCCCGCGCCGCATTTCCGGACCGATCTGAATGCGCGCGACATCACCCAACTTCACCGGTACACCCGCTTCGCTGGCACGCAAGGGAATCTTGCGGAAATCGTCGAGCGATTGCAGATAGCCGGAAGCGCGCACCATGTATTCGGCTTCGCCCAATTCCAGCACCGAACCGCCGCTTTCCTGATTGGCTCGCTGCACCGCCTCGATCACGCGGCCATGCGGAATGTTATAGGCGCGCAGGCGATCGGGGTCGAGCACGATCTGGTACTGGCGCACCATGCCGCCGATGCTGGCAACCTCCGACACATTCGGTACAGTCTTCAATTCGTATTTCAAAAACCAGTCCTGCAGCGCACGCAGTTGCGACAGATCCATGCGGCCGGTGCGGTCGATCAGCGCATATTCATAGACCCAGCCAACGCCCGTCGCATCCGGCCCCAGCGAGGCTTTCGCGGATGCAGGCAGGCGCGACTGCACCTGGTTCAGATATTCCAGCACGCGCGAACGCGCCCAGTACGGATCGGTGCCATCCTCGAACAGGATGTAGACGAAGGAATCGCCGAACGCGGAAAACCCGCGCACGGTTTTTGCGCCCGGCACCGACAGCATCGTCGTGGTGAGCGGATAGGTGATCTGGTTCTCGACGATCTGCGGCGCCTGCCCCGGCCAGGTGGTGCGGATGATGACCTGCACATCGGACAGATCGGGAATCGCATCGAGTGGTGTCTTCAGCAGCGACCACACGCCCCATGCGCTCAACAGCACGGTGGCCAGCAACACCAGAAAGCGATTGGCAATCGACCAGCGAATCAGGCGGGCGATCATGGGTGCGCTCCCTTGTCCATGGCGCTTTCCGGCTGCGGCGTTTCACCCAGACGCGTCGCGGTGCCGCGCAGGCTGGCTTCGGAGTCGATCAGAAATTGACCGGAGACGACGACCTTTTGTCCCGCCTTCAAGCCGGTGCGAATTTCAGTTTGCCCATGACTGTCGATGCCGGGTTCGACTTCGACAGCAACAAACTTGCCATCGCCCTGCGCCACCATCACCACACTGCGCGTGCCGGTTTGAATCACTGCTTCCGAAGGCACCAGCAACACTTCCTTGCCCACTTTGCTGGGCGTGAAGTTGACGGTGGCAAACATGCCCGGCAGCAGTTGCGCGCGTGGATTATTCAACTCCACACGCGCTTTCAGAGTGCGCGTGGCGGCACTGACTTCCGGCAGGATGGCGCTAACGCGGCCCTTGAGGACCGTGCCCGGTAGGGCCGGAGCGTGCGCTTCGACCTGCGTGCCCGGCCGCACCTGCGCCGCCGCACTTTCGGGAATTTCGGCGTTGACCCAGACCGTCGCAAGACCATTGATGCGGAACAGTGTGACGCCGGTCGTCACCGCCATCCCCTCGCGCGCGCCCAGCTCCGCGATCACGCCACTGAGCGGGGCCGTGATAGTCACACGCGCATGCACGGCGCCACTGGTTTCGACCTGCCGTATCTGTGCGTCGTCCATCCCGGCCAGCCGCATGCGTTGCCGCGCGCCATCGAGCATGACCTCGGGTGCCGCCGTGCCCATGCGCTTGACGGTCAGAAATTCTTCCTGCGCCGCGACCCAGTCAGGCACATACAACTCGGCCAGCGGCTGGCCTTTGCGCACCGGATCGAGTGGCGCGCGTACAAGCAGCTTCTCGACAAAACCATTGGCGCGCGCCTGCACCAGCGCCACATCGCGCTCGTTGTACGCCACCGCGCCAACCGCTTCGAGCGCCGGATTCAAGACGCCGGTCGTTACCTCGGCGATGCGCACACCCAGATTCTGCTGCACACGCGGGCTGATGCTGACCGTGCCAGCATCGTCACCTTCGTCGGCATACACCGGCACCAGTTGCATATCCATGAAAGGGGATTTGCCGGGCTTATCGAATTTCTGGCTGGGGACCATCGGGTCGTGCCAGTACAGCACTTTTCTATCCGTGGCAGGCGCGGCGGCTTGACCGCTGACCGCCGCACCTGCGGACGCATTGTTCATGCCGCGGCTCAGACCGAGTTGGTACACGCCGTAAGCGCTCGCGCTCAATACACCGGCGGCCGCAAGAATCACTACAAGTTTTCTGGTGTTCATTTTGTATCCTTGGAATTCATGGAGGACGCGTCGGGGAGCAGGAAATTCAGTTGCGCCCACAGGCGCGCTGCCTCCTGCTCCAGTTGCAGCGCCTGCAACTGCACCTCGGTTTCATTGCGCTGCGCGTTCAGCACTTCGTTCAGTGAAGACTTGCCGCCGCGCCAGGCGCTTAAAACCGCTTGCGTGCGGGCCATCGCCAGCGGCAGCATTTCATCCGCGATGCGCGTCTGTCGCTCGCGAGCGTTGTCCCATTCGGCCAGCATCGTTTTGACTTCCGCGACATGGGCACGCAACATCTCTTCGCGCTCCGCCTTGGCTTGTTCGACCTGCGCGAGCTTGGCGGCCAGTTCGCGACCTTGCCGGTTCTTCCGATCCCATTGCAGCGGAATCGAAATGCCGAACGAAATCATGTTGGAATACTGCGGGCCGCGCTGACTGTAGGCCACCTCGGCGCTCCAGTCGGCCTGCTGGTTGGCCTGCGCCAGCCGCGCTTCGGTTTCGGCTTGCGCGACCTGCTGGCTCAGCATCTCGATCCGGGGATGGCGCGCCAATTCTTTTTCCAGCGCATGGTCGTGCAAATCAAGCGCCGCCATCACCGGCTTGTCCGCCAGCGGTGCCTCTGCATCGCGGCTGCCGATCCAGCGCGCCAACACCGTTTTGGCAGTACGCTGCTTGCGCGCCAATTCGCTGGCCTGATCTTCCAGCGCCACGCGCATACTGCGCGCCGCATACACATCGGCCTGACTGCCGCGCCCAGCGCGATATGCGCTGTCGGCGGCATCGATTTCCAGTTGCGCCTGTTTGATCTGCTCCGTCATCAGCGCCACCATGGCTTCGGCGTAATAGCGCTCCAGCCACGCCAGCGCCGTATCGCGCTGAATGTCGGCCAGCATTGCAGATTGTTCGGCGCGCGCCTTGTCGGCCTCGCGCTCATAACGTTCACCGCGCAACTGACGCTTGTCTGCACGGGTGAATTCCTGCATCAGCCCCACGCGCCGCATCGTCATGAAATCGCGCGTGGTGCTGAAGCGATCCGGCCCATCGGCCGGCAAGTTCTCGATCCCGAGCCGCAACACGGGGTCGGGATTTTGCGCACTGGCCACCGCCATCTCTTGCGCCGATTGAATCGCCGCAGTCCCCGCCACCAGTTGCAGCGAACGTTCCACCGCAAGCCTTTGCGCCTGCGCCAGCGTGAGCGGCTGCACCTGGGCCTGCGCCACGCCCGCCTGAGCGCAAAACGCAAGCACAAACGCGAACACAAGCGCACACCGCCGTGTGCAAACAAAATACTTCATGGGAATCTCCTGATGAAAAGAAACCTGCCGCGCTCAGGCGCGGCATTGTTCAACTCAGATCAGGAAAGAATCGGCGGGCGGTCCAGCGGAGGAGGATGTCTGCCAATGAGCGCTTGGACACTGGCCTCGGGAGGCAAGACGCCTCCAGCAAATACCATGTCGCCCAGCGTGGCGGGGATGACTGAGAATTGCACCGACTGCGCGACCTGGCACAGCGCCGCGTGCGCACAAGAACCCTTCTGCTCCGGCGCCTGCGGCTGATGCACCGCGCCGTCACGCTGATCATCCATCTGCTGCATCCCACCCTGCGCCAGCGCACAACGCAAGGCGCAAGACTGCGCCCATGCCTGCAACGGCATGGCACCCAACAGACTCAGCGAGAGAAGAACAACCAGAATTTTGCGCATACCAGAGAAAGTTCATGCAGCGGGAATATGGGGTGCATCATAACAGAGCGACTTCGCGCGGTACAGAAAACGGCCGAACAGTTGCAAAAAATGATGGTCGGCGCGCGCGGGCGTTGCTACACTTGCGTCCGTGCGGGAAAGAAATTCGGCTCCATGCCGTGTGAGGCGTTGGCTTCGGTCAGCGAATCCTATACTCCCCACCCCTATTCCGACGCCCTCTGATTTTTGGTCGGGAGGCGTTTTTTGTTATGGACAGAATTACGCAATTTTTAGAGGGCCGCCACCATGGGCTCACTCGTTCGCTTGACATCGGCCTGAGAATGGCGCTCGACTTAGTGTTGTGCCGACCCCATTTTTTCGACAGTAGCTTGAAGAGAAGTAAGGGGCCAAATGTCGGCAAAACGGCTAAGAATCAAGGCTTCTTGGCGGGCGCGCTCCGGATTACTTCTGTCGTCAATGATGACCCTAATGGGAGTGTCTGATTGGGACGGGATCCCTCGAATATCCGCCAACTTTCGCACTTCCGAGGCGGTTGATTGCGGCGCGGATGAAACCACATCGATCAGTTCGCCATCCACCAGGAAAGAGAAAGAATGCGAGCGCCCGGAAATACCGGCAAGGGGTTGTTCATACAAAAACTCATAACCCGCTTTCCATTCGCGCAAATAAATCTCTACCTCACTGGCGAGGCTGGTTACATCGTTTGAGATGCCGGCATTTTCGGCTTCCCAGCCGGCAATATTTAAAATTGCTGTGAGTGCTTTCCTAAAACCTTCCCTGCCGTCTTGTAACGGGGAGAGAATCGAGATTTCTCCTTCGTCTGAAATTTGTGCGCCGGCCTCCTCAACCAATTTCTGAATGGGCTTGATCGCGCGCTTGTCCCTGAGTTTGATCCCTGAACCGGAAACATGGAACAACGTATCTCCGGCATCAAAGAATCGCATCAAACCACCAAGCTCTTCTGCGTAGAGGTGAATTCCATCGCCATCGAAATACTCGAATGGGGTGCTGATGCAATGAATCGGTTTTCCATCAAAGGATGGAAGAATCTTGCAGCTCAGCCCGAGGGTTTCTAAAAATTCTGTGCAATTCATTTCACGGCCTTAACTTGAACTCGAATGGAGACTCAAGTGGTTCTTCGAATTCGACATTGGTTCCCTGCAAAAGTATGCAACAGCCGCATCAAAATTAACAGGGTAAGAAGACCCAAAAACAACCCTGTCTTGTCCGATGTGTTGGTGTGGCCAATCATGTTGACCCTCTTCGCAAATCGGCGCACTTGTCGTGTCGAGTTGATAGATGCGTTGCGTACGTCCATATTCGGCCAAGAAGAGGCTGAACTTGAAATTTTCTCTATAGGGCTTCTGGGTTCGCTGGCAAAGGAGCTCGACTGTAAGCCCTTTTTTATACAGGCCATTTTCAGTTACACCGACAGTAAACTCCCATACTTCGCGCTGACCACTTTTAGACAAGCGAAATTCTGCGTGTGGCGCGATTTTCCGTGGAGACAGAACCGCATCCGCCTCTTGTCGGGGGACATCTAAGTGATTAGCCATAACGGATGCTCTTATCTATTTTCTGCATCTAACGCCCCTGATTGCCACTTCCCATAGGCTCCAAGTGTACGACACGACAGGATACCGAAAGGTACCGGAGTCGGCCTGTTTTCTCAAGCGAAATGGATGACAGAGAATATTTTTTGAGGTCAGGGTATTCCTATGATCGCGACCTCAATACTCACGACAAGATTACACAGTGAAGCCTGCCGCTTCGCGGGCATGGGATTTATGAGGGCATTGACGATGAGCCGCCCGTAGATTACTCAGGCGGGCACCGCTTGCAGGGTCAATGCTTGTTCGGCAGAACGAATGGCAAACAGGCGGTCGATGTTCGGATGCTTGCCGGGATGGGCTTGGGCGTCAGCCGTATGTTCCGCGTAGATGCGCAGGCCAAGGGCAGCGGCTTCCGGCGTGATGCTGCCGAATTCGCTGGCGAGCCAGACGTAGATGCGCAAGGAGCCGGCCTGGCCGGGTTTGTTTTCGATACGTGCGACCTGCGCGCCGTTGGCGTCGAACAATTCAACTGCGGTCAATCCATTGATGGCGGGGAGTTGCGCGAGGTTGTCGGCGAAGGTGGTGGTGAAGGTAGGCTTCGTGGACATGGTGGCATTTCGCTTCGATTGGAAGCGGGATGATTTCAATTGTTGGACTGCGCACTTTGCGCGTTGAGCGCAAAGTGCTTGGGTAACGCTCCGCTGTCCGATCCCCGCTGCGCGGGGCCCCTCGGACGACGCTCTGCGCTACCCCCCCCGACGCATCATGTCAAAGAACTCCGCATTGCTCTTGGTCTGTTTCATCTTGTCGAGCATGAATTCCATCGCTTCGAGTTCATCCATGTCGAACAGCAGTTTGCGCAGGACCCAGACTTTTTGCAGGACTTCTTTGGGGATCAGGAGTTCTTCGCGGCGGGTGCCGGATTTGCCGAGGTTGATCGCGGGATAGACGCGCTTTTCGGCCATGCGCCGTTCCATGTGGATTTCGGAGTTGCCGGTGCCTTTGAATTCTTCGTAGATCACATCGTCCATGCGCGAGCCGGTTTCGACCAGGGCGGTGGCGATGATGGTGAGCGAGCCGCCTTCCTCGATGTTGCGCGCGGCGCCGAAGAAACGTTTCGGACGTTGCAGGGCGTTGGCATCGACACCGCCGGTGAGCACTTTGCCGGACGCAGGGATGACGGTGTTGTAGGCACGTGCAAGGCGCGTGATGGAGTCGAGCAGAATCACGACATCTTTCTTGTGCTCAACCAGACGCTTGGCTTTTTCGATCACCATCTCGGCAACCTGCACATGGCGCGTGGCGGGTTCGTCGAAGGTGGAGGCAACTACTTCGCCTTTCACCGAACGCTGCATCTCGGTCACTTCTTCCGGACGTTCGTCAATCAACAACACAAACAACGCAACGTCGGGATGATTGGCGGCAATCGCGTGGGCGATGTGTTGCAGCATCACGGTCTTGCCGGATTTCGGCGGCGCCACCAGCAGGCCGCGCTGGCCTTTGCCGATGGGAGCGATGATGTCGATGATGCGGCCAGTGATATTTTCATCGCCGCGCATGTCGCGCTCCAGCAGCAGCGGTTTGTCCGGGTGCAGCGGCGTCAGGTTTTCAAACAGAATCTTGTTCTTGGTCGCTTCCGGCGGCTGACCGTTGACGGTGTCCACCTTGACCAATGCGAAATAACGTTCGCCATCCTTGGGGGTGCGCACTTCGCCTTCGATGGTGTCGCCGGTATGCAGGTTGAAACGGCGAATCTGCGAGGGCGAGATATAAATGTCGTCGGTGCTGGCCAGATAGGAAGCATCGGGCGAGCGCAGAAAACCAAACCCATCCGGCAACACTTCCAGCGTGCCATCGCCAAAAATACTTTCGCCCTGCTTGGCGCGTTTTTTCAGGATCGCGAACATCAGCTCCTGTTTGCGCAAACGGTTGGCGTTTTCAATTTCCAGTCCCAGTGCGGTTTCGACGAGTTGGGTGACGGGCAGACTTTTTAATTCGGAGAGATGCATAACAGGCCCCTTGCGGGTAGGTGAGGGATGGATGGGATGGAAGTGCAGCCAGAAAAGGCTGCGGAAAATTACACTGAATTATTTTTCAAAGCGGCGGGCGTGGTCGCCCGCCGGAGTTGGGGTTGTAGCGCTGCTTACAGATGACTGTCCAGAAACGCGGTCAATTGCGATTTCGACAGCGCGCCGACCTTGGTGGCAACTACGGCACCATTCTTGAACAACATGAGGGTCGGGATGCCGCGAATACCGAATTTGGCCGGCGTTTCCTGATTCTCATCGACATTCATCTTGGCGATCTGCAGACGGCCATCGTATTCCTTGGAAATTTCCTCAAGCACCGGCGCGATCATCTTGCAGGGGCCACACCATTCGGCCCAGTAGTCGATCAACACGGCGCCGTCGGCCTTGACCACGTCCTGTTCAAAAGTCGCATCGCTGACGTATTTGATTTCACTCATTGCTGCACCTTTCAGTAATTTGCTTGTTGCTTATGCATTGCGGCTCCGATGGCACATCCGGGAGCGGCGGGGTATTTCATGAAGTAGGAGTTTGGGGCGCTGACGAATGCTTCAAGTGAAAGATTCAGGTCGCGCCAGAGAAGCGCATTGGAGTAATACTGCTCTAGGCTCTGCGGCAATACTACACGAAAACTTCTGGTTTGGCCTAGGGCCGGGGCGCAGGAAAATCATGCCAGCGTAGAATGCGGCGGATTGTTGTATTTATAGCTATTACCCACACGATCGCACGCCAAACCCCGCCCACCATGCCGCTGCGCACCCTGTCTCTTCCTGCCGACGCCGGTCTCTGGCCGCAGCTGTGCGAGCGCATGCTGGCCGATTGCGCGGCGGGTACGCTGACGCAATCGTGGGTGATCGTACCCACCCTACATCAACGCGCCGCCTTGCTGAATGCCTTTGCCCAGCAGGCCGCAAAACAGCAACGCAGCCTGATTCCGCCGCGCATCGTGCTGCTGGAGCAATGGCTGGCGCAGCACGGTGTGGCACTGGCATCCGGCCTGTCACTGTGGCAATTGCAGGCCGATACCTATGTCGCCCTGCGCGGCAATGCCTGGATCCGTGCACAGTTTGGCGAGACCCCGGCGCAGTTATGGGCCCTGGCGCGCACCTTGGTGCAACTGAGCGATCAGCTGTGTTTTGCCGCCTTCCGCAACGCGCGCGATTTCGATGCCGGGTTTGAAGCCGCCGTCGCGCGTCACTATCAGCACCTCGGCGGTCACCTGGCGGTGGCCGAGGCGCGGCTGGTGCTGGAAATCTGGCATCAACAAGCGGCCGACTGGCCCGCCAGCCGTACCCTGCAGGCCATGCAAACGGTCTTGCAACAGACACCCATCGCACCGCTGTGGTGGCTGGCCGACCAGCCTCTGCTCCCTTGGCAGCAAACCTTTTTGGAACAGTGGGCACAGCGTGGCGATCTCACCCTGATTCAGGCCGATGCCAGTGCCACCCTCGCACACACCTCCTTGTTCGCTGCCGCTTGGCCGACAGAGTCAATGCCCGCGCCGCTGCGCACGCGCGCTCTGGCGCTGCACGATGTGGCGCCGCCCAAGCTGACCATTCTTGGCGCCGACAGCATGGAGCAGGAAGCGCAGGCCATTGCAACGCAGGTGGTGACCTGGTTGCAGCAGGGCGAAACGTCGATTGCCCTGGTCGCGCTCGACCGCCTGACCACGCGCCGCGTGCGCGCCCTGCTGGAACGCGCCCAAGTGCTGTTGCGCGATGAGACCGGCTGGCGGCTGTCCACCACCAGTGCTGCGGGCGCGGTGATGCGCTGGTTCGACGTGGTGCGCAATCAGGGTTACTTCCGCGACGTGCTGGACTGGTTGCAATCGCCCTTCGTACTGCCCGGGCGCGACAAGCAGGCAGCGTTGCGCTTGTTGCAGGAAGGCTTGGCCGCGCACGGCGTGCTGCGCGGCTGGGAGGGCCTGCGCGCGATGCTGGCGGCGCTGCGCGTGGCAGATGACGAACAAGAGACGCAGCAAGAATTGTGTCGCTGGTTCGAACATTTGCAGCAACACGCGCAAGCGGCAGAAAAATTTTCCGGCAGCGCGGCGCAGCACTTCGCCCTGCTGCGCGCCGCACTGAGCACTTTCGGTCTGGACGAAAGCCTGGCGCAGGATGCCGTCGGCCGCAGCGTGCTGCAGCTGTTGCAAGAACTGGAATCGTCTTTACAGGGACAAAGCGCGCGCCTGCAAGCGCAGGAATTTCGCGCGCTGCTGGCGCATTGCTTTGAACACAATAATCACAGCAATGACCGGCAGGAAGCGGGCGACAGTCCGGTGGCCGTGGTGTCGCTGAGCGGTGCGCATTTACGCGCTTTCCACAAAGTCATTGTGATCGGTGCCAGCGCCGATTTTCTGCCCGCCGCCGCGCCCGAAGCGCTGTTTCTCGGCGATGCCCTGTGCGCGGAGTTGGGTTTGCCGACGCAGGTGCAAGCACGCCAGCAACAATTTTCCTGCTGGCTGTCTCTACTCGCCAGTGCGCAGCAGGTCATCGCCACCTGGTGCAACGCGCACAGCGATCAGCCGCAAGTGCTGTCGCCCTGGCTGGCACAATATCAAACCGTCGCCCGATTGGCCGGGCTGAACGTGCAACACACGGCCGCGCTGCCGGTCATCGAAGTGGCTGCACAAGCCAGCACGCAACCCGCACCGCGCGCACCCGCGTACTGGCCGGTCAGCCTCAGTGCCAGCGCGTATCAGGCGCTGATTGATTGTCCCTACCGTTTTTTTGCGCGCAGCATCCTCGGCCTGTCAGCCGCAGATGAAGTGGAAGAAACGGTCGATGCGCGCCGTCGCGGGCAGGCGATCCACACGATTCTGGAACACTTCCATCGCGATTGCGCGCGCGAGCCGCAACGCTATGCAACGCGTGCCGCGCAAAGCGAATTGCTGCGCAATCATTGCGCGCGCACCTTCGCCCCGCTGCTATCGATGGCTTCGGATTACCTCGGCGGGCAACTGGAATTCGAACAATTGATTCCAGACTATCTGGACTGGTGGGCGCAGCAACGCGCCGACGGCTGGCAGTGGGAAAAGGCTGAAGAAAAATTGCAGCGCGCATTGCACTGTGAAGTGCATACCGAAGATCAACCCTTGCTGCTCAAGGGCCGCATCGACCGCATCGACCGTCACATGGAAGACGGTACGGCGCAGCTGATCGATTACAAAACGACTCCGGCCAGCGCCCTCAGAACCACGCTGAAAATTCCCGGCGAAAAAATTCAATTGCCATTTTATGCCCTGCTGCAGCAAGAAGACACGTGCAGCGCCGCCTATCTCTCGCTGCACAAGAGTGGCGTGACCGCCATCACACCGCCGCAAGATCTGGCGGCCAGCAGCCGCACGCTCGCCGCGCGGCTGCGGCACGACATGACCCGCATCCAGGCCGGTGCTGCACTGCCCGCACAAGGCATCGACGCCGTATGCGCGAACTGCGAAGCGCGCGGCCTGTGCCGCCGCGATGAGTGGCTGTCCAAGGGCGGGGAGGCTGCATAAGCATGGATGCGCGCACTCTTTTTTCCGCCGATCAGACCGCCATCGACGCCACGCAATTTCAACAGACGGCGCTCGATCCGGCGCGCAGCATCGTCATAGAAGCCTGTGCCGGCAGCGGCAAAACCTGGTTGCTGGTGAGCCGCATTCTGCGTCTGCTGCTCGCGGGCGTCGCGCCGCAACAGATTCTCGCGCTCACGTTCACGCGCAAAGCGGCGCTGGAAATGCGCACGCGGCTGCTGAGCGAACTGGAACATTGGGCCAGCGCCGACGACGACGCTGTGCTGCGCAGTCTGCAGGAACGCGCCTTGTCGGCCGAACAGGCACGTGCGCAGCTATCGCAAGCACGCAGCTTGTATGAACGCGTATTGAATGCGCCGCAGGGTGTCACCCTCGACACCTTTCACGGTTGGTTCGCCCGCGTCTTGCGCCACGCGCCGCTGGCCAGCGGGATTGCCGCCGACTTCACGTTGCTCGAACACACGGAACGCTGGATCGCGCGCGCCTGGCAGGATTTCTCGCAACGCCTGCAATTACCCGCCTACCGCGCCCAGCGCGATGCCTATGCTGCGCTGGTGGCGGACATCGGCGCATACAACAGTGAGCACCTGCTGAAGACGCTGCTGCACCGGCGTGCCGAATGGTGGGCGTATTGCGGCGGGCAAACGCACGCACAGCAACACGCAGGCATGGAGCGCGTCGCGCAGGCATTGCGCGCCAGCGCAACGGAACAAGGCATTGCCCTCGGTGAGCTGCCTCCCCTGCCGTGCACGCTGAGCGATGCGATGCAGCAAGCGCTGGAAGGCTTGCGCGACATTTTGTTCGGCCTGCAAGAGGAGGGCAAAACCATCGACGAATTCCGCGATGGTTTAGCGCGCTGGCTCGATGCGCAGAATGACACTTTGGAACAAGCGCACTACACCACGCTGCGCCGGATATTTTTTACCATCGCAGAAACGCCACGCGAATTTCACCGCAAGAACTTGCCGAAAAAACTGGGCGCGTTGGCGGAACGTTATCTGACTCTGCTGGACACTGTGCTCACGCAACTCGATCACTGGCATCGGCAGTTGTGCGAATGGGCCACGCTCGATTTGAATCGCCACGCGTTGCTCTGCGGCATCTTGCTGATCGATTGCTATCAGCAGCAAAAAGATGCGCTGGGCAGCCTCGATTTCAACGATCTCGAATGGCGCGTGCATCAATTGATGCAGCACGAAGAACATGCGCCCTATGTGCAGACGCGGCTCGACGCGCGCTACCGCCACATTCTGATCGACGAATTCCAGGACACCAATCCGTTGCAATGGGGTGTACTCAACGCCTGGCTGCAAGCCTACGGCAGCGATGCGCAGGCGCCGCAACTGTTCATCGTCGGCGACCCCAAGCAATCGATTTATCGCTTTCGCCGCGCCGAACCACGCCTGTTCGAACAAGTCGCGCAGCAATTGCAGCAGACGCACGGCGCCATGCGTCTGCGCACCAATCAAACCCGGCGCAACAGTACTGCGGTGGTGAACGTATTGAACGCCGTGTTGAACGACCACCCCTTGTATCAACCGCAAGGCACCGTCAGCGCGGAGGCTGGCGGTTTTGTCTTGCTGCCGGCGATTGCCGCGCAGCGGCGAGAGAAGGTGGAGTTATTGCCGGATGCACCGTGGCGCGATCCGCTCATCACGCCGTTGGAAGACGACATGCGCGACGAACGCTATCAAGAAGGTTGGGCCGTGGCGCAGCAATTGCACGCCTTGCTGCCAACGCTTTCGATCCAGGAAAAAAATCAGGCAGCGCGTCCGGCGCACTGGGGCGATGTGATGATTCTGGTGCCGCGTCGCAAACATCTAGGTGAATACGAACGCGCGCTGCGCGATTGCGGCTTGCCCTTCATTTCCGACCGCAGCGGCGGTTTGCTCAACACCCTGGAAGCCAGCGATCTGACCGCGCTATTAAATTGGCTGGCGGCGCCGTGGAAAAATCTGGAACTGGCGCAGCTGTTGCGCAGCCCCTTGTTCGGCTGCAGCGATGACGATTTGCTCGCCCTCGCGCACGGCAGCGCTGGCGGCCATTGGTGGACCACGCTGCAACAACGGCCGCCCACCACCACACTGGCCTCAGCGCACACGCACCTGGCCACCTGGCTGCCGCTCGCCGGTGTGCTGCCGGTGCATGATCTGCTCGACCGCATTTATCACGACAGCCATGCGCTGGAACGTTACAGCGCGCGCAGCCCGGCGGCGCTGGTAGCGCAGGTGCAAGCCAATTTGCAGCAATTTCTGGCACTGGCGCTGGCGCTCGATGCCGGGCGTTATCCCAGCCTGCCTGCCTTTCTCGATGAACTGAAACAATTGCAACGCGCCTCCGCGCAAGAAGCGCCCGACGAGGGCGCGCAGCACAGCGAACAGGCGCTGCGCATCCTCTCGATCCACGGCGCCAAGGGCCTGGAAGCGCCGGTGGTGGTCTTGATGGATTGCGCCGCCGACGGCAAGGATGAACACTACGGCGTCTTGATCGACTGGCCCGCAGACGCCGCCCAGCCACAGCATTTTTCTCTACATCTGCCCGGCGGCCGACGCGGGCAAGCGCAGCAACCCTGGCTGGACGCAGAAGAACGGCTGGAGCGCAACGAAGACTGGAATCTGCTCTACGTGGCCTTGACACGAGCGCGCCAATGGTTGCTGGTGTCGGCCACGGAAACACTCAAACAGGCAAGTGCGGGACGCCAGTGGCCGTCGCTGCTGGAACGCGCCGCCGCGCTATCTACAGCCTTTGCGCTCCGCGACCCGGTGCCGGGCAGCACCATCGGCGCAGTGGAGTTGCCACGGCAAGTCCACGATTTCCTGCCCCCCGCCTTGCATGTCGGACAACGCACGCAAGTGGTCGAAACACCACTGATGCGTCTGGGCCGCGCCTGGCATGCGCTGCTGGAACAACCGGAGCACTTGGGCAACGCAACACAGGCAGCGCGCCTTGCACTGCAATTCGCGCTGACACCGGATGATGCGCAGGCAGCGCTCACCGCTGCGGAGCGTGTCGTCCAGTCCCCTGCACTGGCGCGCTTCTTCGCGGCGGGGCAGTACCTGAGCGCACGCAGCGAAATGGACATCGTCACCCCCGCCGGGGCCTTGCAGCGGATCGACCGCTGGGTGGAATTTCCCGGCGAATGCTGGGTGCTGGACTTTAAGTGGCAAGTCACGCCCGCAGAAAAAGCCGCCTATGCCGCGCAGGTGCGCGGCTACGCCAGCGCAATGCAGCCTCATACCGGCGGCCGCCCGCTCCGCTGCGGCCTGATTACCCACCAGGCCGAACTGATCGAGGTTCCATTGTTCTAACCAGGAATCAATCCATTTGAGCAAAGTGAAATATCACAACCCTTTGATTTCAATCAAGAATATTTCTCTCAAAAATACAGACGCGGACGCCGTTATCCCGTAAAATGCTCCCCATTGGCCATCTTGGCCTCTTTTTGGAAAGCCGCATGCCTTCATTTGACTCTGTAATTGACTTCCTCGCCTATGGCCTGACTCACGCCACAGGCTGGCAGATCGTGGTGTTTACCCTCATCGCGACGCACATCACTATTGTCTCGGTAACGATCTTCCTGCACCGCTGCATGGCGCACCGCGCCCTTGACCTGCATCCGATTGCCAGCCACTTCTTCCGTTTCTGGCTGTGGCTCGCCACCGGCATGGTGACCAAGGAATGGACGGCCATCCACCGCAAACACCACGCCAAATGCGAAACCGTGGAAGATCCCCACAGCCCGCAAATCTACGGCATCAAGAAGTTGTTGCTGGAAGGCGTTGAACTGTATCGCGCCGAAGCCAAGAACGCGGAAACGATGGAACGCTATGGCCACGGCACGCCGGACGACTGGCTCGAGCGCAATCTTTATGCCGCGCACAGCGTCTGGGGCGTCTATCTGCTGATGGCGATCGACATGGCACTGTTTGGTGTCGGTATTGGCCTGATCGTCTGGGTCGTGCAAATGTCCTGGATTCCAGTGATGGCGACTGGCGTGATCAACGGCATCGGTCACTTCTGGGGCTATCGCAATTTCTCGCCCAATGACGCCAGCACCAATGTTCTGCCTTGGGGTATCTTGATCGGCGGTGAAGAACTGCACAACAACCACCACACCTATGCCAGTTCGGCCAAGCTGTCGAACAAATGGTATGAGTTTGACATCGGCTGGATGTATATCCGGATTTTGTCGATGCTCGGTTTGGCCACTGTCAAGAAAGTACCGCCCAAGCCCAAGTTCACTGTGGCCAAGGCCAAAGCCGATCTGGCGACGCTGCAAGCCGTGATCGCCAACCGTTACGAAGTCAGCGCCAAGTATGCGAAGTCGTTCAAACGCACCTGCGCCGACGAACTGGCCAAGCTGCGCGAGAAACACAACTTTGAGCCGCATTTCGTCAAATCGGTCAAGCAATGGCTGCACAAGGATGCCGATCAGTTGAATGAAACTGAACGCGCCAAGCTGTCGGAAGTGCTGTCCAAGAGCAAGGTGCTGCAAATGCTGTACGACATGCGCCAGGAATTGCACAAGCTGTGGGCACGTTCTTCTGCCACCAGCGAACAATTGCTGGCCCACCTGCACGATTGGTGCGCCAAGGCTGAAGCCAGTGGCAACCATTTCCTGCATGACTTCTCGGTACGCCTGCGCAGCTACGCGTAAGTTGTTGCGCCCCCGTTAATAAAAATGCCCGCACATTGTTGCGGGCATTTTTTTGTCCATGCTAAAGACGCGTAAAAAAAACGCCTCGATTCCTCGAGGCGTTTTTTTATGCGTTACCAGCGATCAATTACTTGATCTTGGTTTCCTTGTAAGCCACATGCTTGCGCGCCTTGGGATCAAACTTCATGATCTCCATTTTTTCCGGCTTGGTGCGCTTGTTCTTGGTAGTGGTATAGAAATGACCGGTACCCGCAGTGGATTCCAGCTTGATTTTTTCACGTCCGCCTTTTGCCATGATCCGGCTCCTTAAATTTGACCGGCATCACGCAATTCGGCCAACACGACATCGATGCCCTTCTTGTCGATGGTGCGCAGGCCGGCGTTGGATACGCGCAAGCGTACCCAGCGGTTTTCGCTCTCGACCCAGAACTTGCGATATTGCAGGTTGGGCATGAAGCGACGCTTGGTTTTGTTGTTGGCGTGGGAAACGTTGTTACCCACCATCGGGGCTTTCCCCGTGACCTGACAGACGCGTGCCATGTCAGTACTCCTTAAATTAGTTACGGTGTGCTGCAAAGCCCGGCATTATCACAGAAAACCTCAGGCAAATCAAACCCCGCCCAGCCCCACTGTGGCGGGCGTCCTTCAGGGTTGTAGCTGCCCCCGCTCGGCAAAGCTGTAAAACGCATCGCCCGCCACGATAAAGTGGTCGAGCACCCGGATATCGACCAAGGCCAGCGCCCGCGTCAGATGGTCGGTCAGGCTGTGATCCGCCCGGCTCGGCTCAGCCACCCCGCTGGGGTGGTTGTGGGCAAACATCACACCGGCGGCATTGACGGCCAGTGCGTGTTTGACCACTTCACGCGGATAAACGCTGGTTTGGGTCAGCGTGCCGCGAAACAATTCTTCACAGGAAATCAGGCGATTCTGCGCATCCAGAAACAGCGCCAGAAAGACTTCATAAGGCCGCTGCCGCAGTTGCAGCGCGAGCAAGTCACGCACTTGGCGGGGGCTGCTCAGCGTGCTGTTGCGCTTCAGATCTTCCCGCACGGTACGGCGCGCCAGCTCCAGCACCGCCTGTAATTGCGCGAACTTGGCACTGCCCAGACCGGGGATCTTGGAAAACTCCTTGAGCGGCGCAGCCAGAAAATCGTTCAAACCGCCAAACTGACGCAGACAGTCGCGCGCAATATCCACCGCGCTCTTGCCAACGATGCCGGTGCGCAAAAACACCGCCAGCAGTTCGGCTTCACTCAAGGCTTGCGGCCCGAGCGCAATCAACTTTTCGCGCGGGCGTTCGCCCTCCGGCCAGTCTCTGATGGACATGCGCTTCTCCCTGTAAAATAGCGCTTTATTCTAGCCGCAAGCCCCCATGTCTGCCGTTCCCAACACTCCCACCGTGCAAGCCGATTCTTTCCTGACGCTGCATTACCGCATTGCACTGGATGAAGGATCGGCACAAGGAGATGTGGTCAATACCTTTAGCGACAAACCCGCCACCTTGCAACTCGGCTGCGGACAGCTGGCCGATGCCCTGGAGCAGTGCCTGCCGGGGTTGTCTGTCGGGCAATGCAAGACATTCAATTTGAACGCAGGCGCCTATGGCCAACGCAATCCCGAACTGGTGCAAAAAATCAGCCGCGCCACACTCGACCAGAACAGCGAGGCCGATGCCAGCTACGTTCCCGGCGATCTGGTCGATTTTCCCGCGCCTGACGGCAAGCGCTTTGCCGGGGTCTTGAAGGAAATCACCGACAGCTATGCGCTATTCGATTTCAACCACCCGCTGGCGGGCAAGGCTATGGTGTTTGAAGTACAAATTCTCGGCATTCTCTGATCATGACAAGTGAACACGTTCTGGAAGAAGTCGTCCTGGCGCAGCCGCGCGGTTTTTGTGCGGGCGTGGATCGCGCCATCGAAATTGTCGAGCGTGCGTTGGCGCAATTCGGCGCGCCGATCTATGTGCGCCATGAAATCGTGCATAACGCCTACGTGGTCAGCGACTTGCGCGCCAAGGGCGCGATCTTTATCGAAGACTTGAATGACGTGCCGGCAGGAGCGACGCTGGTGTTCAGTGCACACGGCGTGCCGCAAGCGGTACGCAAGGCTGCCACCGCCCGCGGCTTCCGTATTTTCGACGCGACTTGTCCGCTGGTGACCAAGGTGCATGTAGAGGTCGCCAAGATGCGCGCCCAAGGCAGGGAAATCATCGTGATCGGCCACGACGGTCACCCAGAAGTCGAAGGCACGATGGGACAGGTCGATGAGGGGATCTACCTGGTCGAATCGATCGCGGATGTCGAGCAGCTGCAAGTCAAGAATCCAGCCGCGCTTGCCTATGTCACGCAAACGACGCTGTCGATGGACGACACCGCGACCATCGTCGCGGCACTCAAACGACGTTTTCCGGAAATTGCCGAACCCAAGAAAGGCGATATCTGCTATGCCACACAGAACCGCCAGGATGCGGTCAAGTTCATGGCGCCGCAATGTGATTTGTTGCTGGTCATCGGCAGCCCGACCAGTTCCAACAGCAACCGCCTGCGCGAAGTCGCCGAAAAAATGGGCGTACCCGCCTATCTGGTGGAAAACGCCACCATGATCGACCCCGCCTGGCTGACCGGCAGGAAACGCATCGGCCTGACCGCCGGCGCATCCGCGCCGGAACTGCTGGTGCAAGAAGTCATCGACACCCTCAAACGGTTGGGTGCAAAGTCGGTGCGCACCCTGGAGGGGATTGAAGAACACGTTGCCTTCCCCTTGCCAAAGGGGCTGAGTAACAAAACGTGAAGTAGTTGCAATCCCATAGGGTGCCGTTGCAAGTGCTTGAGAAGAGTAATTCCCCAATGCCACGAATCAAACGTCCCACATAGCAAGTGCTGCACTTGCTTATCAGTCACAGATTGCTTGGCTCCATCCAGTGACTCTCCTCCAGACCCTTTCGGCGTCGAATTAATTTACAGCGCGTCGAGAGATCAATTCTATGTCATTGATTTTATTATAAATGCCTTGCTGGTACGTTATGTGCTTTAACGCTCATTTGATTAAAACAATCAAACAGTATTTATCAATAACCAAAAAAGGAGCAGGCAAAATGAACCGAAGTGCAGTCAATCGTCTCGGATGGTTTTTCTCTATCGTTTCACTGGCTCTCGTTGCAAACATCGCTTCGGCCAGTGTAATCACCAACATCCACGAATTTTCCGTCTCCCCCGTGTTTACTGACAATTTCAGTGATGGGAATCCGCCACCAAGTGCGCCGGATTTAGTCGGCGGCGGCGCAGCTTCCTACTTCGCGCCTGCCGGGTTCCCTTCCGGCGCCGAAAGCGGTGGGAAACTGCAACTCGACTCATCCTTGGGCGGACCCTACGTGAACGCGATTGGAGATTCGCGCAAGAGTCAGTTCGCAACCCTTTCGCTTAACTTGCTCTCGTTAGGCGTGACAGACATTTCTGGCAAATTTGATCTGGTTGCACCGCCTGCGCGCGGTGATGCCTACGGTCTGTATATGCTCGGTTTTGGCCCCAGCGCCAGCCTTGAGCTCGATTTTATGGTGTGGCATGGTTTTGACGATGCTTTGTCGATTTTCCTGGTGCTACAGGACTTCGTTAGTCACACAATTACCCCAATCGCCCAAGCACCAGTCGATTTTGGTTTTGCAGAAATTGCGCTCGAGTTCGATGTTACAAATGGCATCATAGGCAGCTATACCTATCTGGATAACAACGGTGTGCCCGCATCAGCCGCAACCGTGCTGGGCTCAATAGGAGACATTCCTGGTATCTCCGTCGTAGAGACTGGTTTCTTCGCGGGCGAAGCGGTCGGTGGGGCAACCGTGCCTGAACCAATGAGTATTGCGTTGTTCGGTATCGGCATCGTGGCACTCTCGATGTTTTCACGTCGCCGTATATCCTGAAACGTTCTGCATAGAACAAATAACGGCGCCTTGTGCGCCGTTATTTTTTGCCGTCATCACTGATAAGTTGGCGCGGCCTACGTTGCGTGGAAGGCCTGTGGGGTTTGCGCTGGAATGACGCGACCCGGCGCAAACCTGCCCACTCGCCGCCCCTAAAACCCATCGTGCGCTTGAATTAAGTCCGTCTATTAGGCATAATGGCGGACTTATTTTTCGGCAAGTGACTGAACCGCTGGGGAAATTCCCCGCTCTGCTCCGGTTTGCTTGGCTGCCACGACTCTTTTAGGACACTGCAATGAAACAAGGCATTCACCCCGATTACCGCGAAGTCGTTTTTCTGGATCTGTCCAACAGCTTCCAGTTCATTACCCGCTCGACGATTCAATCGCGCGAAAAAATCACCGTCGACGGCAAGGAATATCCGCTGGTGAAGCTGGACGTGACCTCGGAATCGCATCCGTTCTATACGGGTACGCAGAAAATTGTGGACACGGCTGGTCGTGTCGACAAGTTCCGTCAACGTTATGGGTCGCGCACCGGCAAGGCAGCGTAATCTACGCACGCAGCTCGAACTTAAAACACCAACAAAGGCAGCGAAGGCTGCCTTTTGTTTTTAGACCATGGCGCCACTGATTACCTCACCCGCCGCGCGCAAGCTGCCCCGCCTCTTGCTGTTCGGTCTGTTGCTGCTGTATATCCTGCCGGGTCTGCTGGGGCGCGATCCCTGGCGCACGGACGATGCCACCGGCTTTGGCCTGATGTGGACCATGGCGCAAGGCACGCTGAGTGATTGGCTGATGCCGAATGTCGTCGGCATCCCTCTGCCGAGTGAAGGTCCGCTGTTTTTTTGGCTGGGCGGTCTGAGCATCAAACTATTTGGCCCCGTGCTTGGCGCGGTCGTCGCCAGCCGCATACCGACCGCGCTCGCTGTCTACGCCCTCTGCTGGGCGCTCTGGTACGCCGCGTTTGCATTGGCCCGCCGCCCCGAGGCGCAACCGCACGACCCCATCGGCGGCGCGTCGCCCGAAGCAGTTGCCTACGGCCGCATGGTGGCCGATGCCGCCATGTTGATTTTGCTCGCGACCTTGGGTTTGGTCGGCCGTCTGCACGAGACCACCGCCGAAGTGGGCGCAATCGCTTGGGTGGCACTAGGGCTCTACAGCCTGGCAACAACCTTGCGCCGCCCGCTGAAGGGTGGCGCACTGTTTGGCCTGTCGCTGGCCGGTGCTCTGCTCACACGCGGCGTGGTCGTAGCCCTGCCGCTTTTTTTCGCAGCGCTGCTCGCATTTACCTTATGCCGGCCGCTGCGGTTCAATCTCAAACCTTTCGCCAGTCTGGCCGTGTCGCTGACCGTGCCGTTGCTGATGATTTGGCCGCTGTTGTTGTGGCAGAACGGGACTGCCGGGCAAGCTTATTTGCAACAGTGGTGGGACTGGAACCTGGATCAGTTCGGCCTGAACCCTGCCGCCTGGCGCAGCATGGGACGAACCGTGCTGTGGTTTGCCTGGCCCGCTTGGCCGATTGCGTTGTGGGCGCTCTGGACGCTGCGTATCCCGGCACCGAACGGCCGCGGTACGGGCTTGTCCGGCTATTCGCCGCAGTTCGCGCTGCCTTTATCCCTGACCATTGCATTTGTACTGCTCGCACTCGGCATGCGCGAAGGGTCGGACAGTTATCTGATGCCGCTGCTGCCGGGATTGGCCATCCTCGCCGCATTTGGCTTGACGCGCTTGAAACGCGGCGCGATCAACGCGATCGACTGGTTCGCGGTGATGGTGTTCAGCACGTTATGTATCGCTGCCTGGTTTTACTGGATCGCCGCCATCAGCGGATATCCTGCGCGCGCGGCGGCCAGAATCGCGACACTGGCGCCCGGCTTCAAACCCGTGCTGGTGTGGACTGAATTGCTGCTGGCCCTGAGCATCACCATCGCCTGGGGCTGGCTGATTCACTGGCGCATCAGCCGCCGCCCGAAAGTGCTCTGGCGCAGCGTCGTCCTGTCCAGTGGTGGATTGGTGCTCGCCTGGGCTTTGCTCACGACACTCTGGCTGCCCTGGCTGAATCACACTCGCACTTACCGTGATGTCGCGCAACAAATCCGCGCCGCCTTACCGGCCGACTATCGTTGCGTGGAGACACGCCATCTGGGCCTCGCACAACGCGCAACCCTGGCGTTTTACGCGAACCTGCGTTTTGCCCAGACCGATACAGAAAAACAACAATCGTGCGACATCCTCCTGCTGCAAGATAGCGTGGCCGATCTGCGCGATGCGCGCCTGCCCGATGAGCGCTGGCATTTACTCTGGCAAGGCCGGCGCGCGGCCAACCGGGATGAGCGTTTCAGGCTGTACGAACGTGAAATTTCACCGTAAAATTTAACAATCGGATTGTCCTCGTCGATACAGGCAGCAAGATCTGTGACGAGCGAATTAGGCCTGTGGAAATCCATGCAGCAACTAACTCAGGGGGCAAGTGACTAACAATCACGTGGATTTTGATTGATAGTCTTTCGGCATTCCGGGATAGTCACAGCATGGTAAAAATGTTAAATCAGCTCGAACGGCAGGCCTTTAGCGAACGCCTTCATCTGGCCCTTAAAAATTCCAACCTCATTAAAACCGGCAGTCCGAGTGCGGTTGCCAAGGAATTCAATAATCGCTACCAGGGCAAGGGTGTCACCCTGCACGCCGTACGAAAATGGATGGTTGGAGAAGCCATCCCCAGCCAGCCAAAACTCCTCGCTCTGTCGCAATGGCTGGGTGTGGCGCCGGACTGGTTGCGTTTCGGCACCGGCTCGCCATCGCAAATGGTGGCGCAGCAATCCACGGCTATCTATCACACCATTGATCCGGACTTGCTGAATGATTTGCAACGTTTGACGACTGAGCAAAAACGCATGGTGCGTGAGTTTGTCAGCCTGATGTTGCGCAAAGGCGAGTAGTCTCCACAGTTGCGCTTTTCTAACAACTCGTGTGAGCGGATGATCTACACCGGCATATTCAAAAAGTGCTGGCGATAGTATTTCAACTCATCAATCGATTCTTCGATATCGGCCAGCGCCGTATGCGCCGAGCGTTTCTCGAAGCCCTTCACCAGATCGGGCCTCCAGCGTTTGCATAATTCCTTCACCGTGCTGACATCGAGATTGCGGTAGTGGAAATACGCTTCGAGTGCGGGCATGTAGCGCGCCATGAAACGGCGATCCTGACAAATCGAATTGCCGCACATGGGTGATTTTTTGGGCGGCACGCAGGTTCTCAGAAACGCAATCAATTGTTCCTCCGCCTGCGCCTCCGTCAGCGTCGAGGCCTTGACCTTATCGATCAGCCCGGAACGTCCATGCGTCGCCTTGTTCCAGTTGTCCATGCCATCGAGTACCTCATCCGTTTGGTGGACGACCAGCACCGGTCCTTGCGCGACCACTTCGAGCTGACTATTGGTGACGACGACGGCCACCTCGATGATCCGATCTGTCTCCGGCACCAGACCGGTCATTTCCATATCGACCCAGATCAGGTGATTCTCGTCGGGACGCAAAACCGCAGGGGTGGCACTGTTTGACATATCGCTCCAGTAAATTCGACTACACTGATAGCCGCGATTGTGGCACAACTGCCCGGCCAAAAAATTGATCGGCCGAACCCTCGACAAGGAAGACGCTCCGTGTTTACTTTTGTATTCATCTTTTTTCTGTTCCTGACCATAGCCACCAAGCTCTGGTTGACCCATCGGCAACTGCGCCATGTCTCCCAGCATCGCAATCAAGTTCCACCCGCTTTTGCAGATCGCATCAGTCTGACCGATCATCAAAAGGCAGCCGACTACACGGTGGCGAAACTGCGTCTGGGAACGCTGGATATGTTGATCAGCACGATCATGCTGATCGCCTTCACCCTGCTCGGTGGTATTGATCTCTTGAACCAATGGCTCTCCAGCAAAATGACGCATGGCTTGCTGCAACAAATCGCACTGATCGCGCTCGTCATTCTGATCGGCTCAGCGATCGACCTGCCATTGGCCTGGGTGCGCCAGTTCCGGCTCGAAGAACGCTTCGGCTTCAATCGCATGACGCTGAAATTGTGGCTGCTCGATCTCGTCAAAGGCACCGTACTCAGCGCTGTCATCGGCCTGCCACTGCTGGCGATCGTGCTCGCACTGATGAACATGAGTGGCACTTACTGGTGGTTCTACGCCTGGCTGGTTTGGGCCGGATTCAATCTGCTCACCCTTGTGCTCTACCCGACGCTGATTGCACCCTGGTTCAATAAATTCGAACCCCTGACCGACGCGACGCTGGCACAACGCATTGAAAACTTGCTCAAACGCTGCGGTTTCAAAACCAGCGGCTTGTTCGTCATGGATGGCAGCAAACGCTCCAGCCACGGCAACGCCTATTTCACCGGCCTGGGCAAAGCCAAGCGGATTGTATTTTTCGATACGTTGGTGACGCAGTTGAGCCCCGGTGAAATCGAAGCCGTGCTCGCGCATGAACTGGGACATTTCAAGCATGCCCACGTCGTCAAGCGCATCGTCTGGTCCTTCGGCCTGAGTCTGGCCATGCTCGCTGTACTCGGTTGGCTGGTGCAGCAACCCTGGTTCTATACCGGCCTGGGCGTAACACCGAATTTCAGTGAACCGGGCGCCAGCAATGGACTCGCCTTGCTGCTTTTTTTTCTCTCGCTGTCGACATTCACTTTCCCGCTGCAACCACTGTCGAGCTGGCTGTCGCGCCGTCATGAATACGAGGCCGACCACTATGCCGCGCAGCAAACCAGTGCCGACGATCTGGTGAACGCGCTCGTCAAACTGTACAAGGACAACGCCAGCACGCTCACGCCCGACCCGGTGCATTCGGCCGTCTACGATTCCCACCCGCCCGCGTTGTTGCGCGTCGAGCATTTGCGTAGAGTAACGGCATGATGAGAACCTATGCGCAATTGCTGACGCAGCACTGCACACCGCAACACGGCAGTGCCCTGGCCGAGGCCGACATTACCCGGCAGCTTGCTGCCCTACCGCACTGGCAATACATACAAGGCGCTGTGCAACGCGCATATGTATTCAAGAATTATTACGAGACGCTGGCCTTCGTGAATGCACTGGCCTACATCGTCCACCACGAAGATCATCATCCCGATCTGCTGGTGACGTACAACCGCTGCGAAGTGCGTTTCAACACGCACTCGGTCAAGGGCATTTCGGAAAACGATTTCATTTGCGCCGCCAAAACGGAAGCCCTCTACGAACAACACGCCGCCGCACAATGAGGGCACAGATCATTGCAGGTCACGGCCGCCACTACCTGGCCGACATCGGTAGCGCGCAGCCTCTGCAAGCCTATCCACGCAGCAAGCGTAGCGAATATGCGGTGGGCGATTGGGTGCAACTCGAACGCGCGAGCGGCGATCAAGCCAGTATCGTCGCACTGGAAGAACGGCAGTCGCTGCTCTACCGTTCCGATGCCTACCGGCAAAAACTCCTGGCCGCCAACCTCACGCAATTGATCGTGGTGCTCGCCACCGAACCGCATTTCAGCGAAGACTTTCTCGGCCGTGCACTGACCGCAGCGGGCGCCATTGACTTGCCGGTGCAGATCGTTCTCAACAAGACCGACCTGGCGACCCATCTTGCCAGCAGCCAGCAACGGCTGGCCTATTACGCCGCACTCGGTTATCCGGTACACGCACTCAGCGCCAAGACCGAACCCGCACAGGTACGCGATCTATTGCAACCGCTGATCACACGCCACATCACCTTGCTGATTGGTCAGTCCGGCATGGGCAAATCATCGCTGTTGAATTTACTGGTGCCCGATGCGCAAGCGCTCACGCGCGAAATTTCCACCGCGCTCGGCAGCGGCAAACACACCACCACCACTACGCGGCTGTATCGCCTCAACGGCGACACCGCGCTGGTCGATTCGCCCGGTTTTCAGGAATTCGGTCTGCATCACTTGAGCAAGAGCCAGCTCGAACATGCCTTTGCCGACTTCACGCCGTATCGTGGTGCGTGCAAGTTCCACAACTGCCGTCACGCCAGCGAGCCGGGTTGCGCCATCGCACAGGCTGTCAAGGAAGGAAGGATTACGCCACAGCGACAGCAGTTGTTTGGACTACTGCTGCACGAATCAGAAGTACAACTCACCTAGAATTTATTGCGTGCGTCAGATTTTCCACTGCCGCCGTGCCTGACTGGACGCCTCGATAAAAGCACGCAGTGCCGCACGATCGCCACTGGAAATTTTTTCTTTCAATTGTTCCAGCGTCGCCTGAAAGTGCGCGATCTCGTCCAGCACATCCTTACGGTTAGCCAGCGCAATGTCCGCCCACATATCTGCATTGCCACCGCCAATACGGGTGAAATCGCGGAAGCCGGTGCCGCCCATCTGCAGTTTCAATTCAGCATCGTCGGATGCGAGCACATGATTCATGTACGCAAAGGCCAGCATGTGCGGCAGATGGCTGACTGCCGCGAACACGGCATCGTGCTGCGCGGCAGGCATGTCACTCACCTGTGCGCCACAGGCTTGCCAGACGGCACGCACTGTCGCCAGCGCCGCTGCGGGCGTGTCCGCTTCCGGGCACAGAATCACGCGGCGCGCTTGATACAAATCCACCCGTGCCGCGGCGGCGCCATTGAACTCGCTGCCCGCAATCGGATGGGCGGCAACGAACTGCGAGAATTTTTCTCCCAGCGCTGCGCGCGCCGCCGCAATCACATCCTGCTTGGTACTGCCGCCATCGGTGATCAAGGCGTGCGCAGCCAGATGCGGCGCAAGACTGCGCAACACGGCTTCGGTTTGTGCCACCGGCACCGCGAGAAAAATCAGATCGGCACCTGTCACCGCTTCAGCCAGCGGCAAGGCCTGATCGATCACACCCAATTCCAGTGCCTGTTGCAGATTCGCCTGTTGCCGCCCAACGCCGACCACGCTGCGCGCGAGTCCGGCTTGCTTCAACGCAAGGGCGAACGAGCCGCCGATCAAGCCGACACCGACGATGACCACGCGGGAAAAGATAGGTGCACTCACGATGCGTCTTTCTGCGCCTCTGCCAGCGCGACCGGCAAGGCTGCGAGGAACACGGCATTCTCTTCCGGCAAGCCGATGGAAATGCGCAACCATTGCGGCAAACCGTAATTGGCCACCGGCCGCACGATCACGCCGCGCTTGAGCAGCGCGCGATACACCTTGGCGCCGGCATCGTCGGTCGCGCCCACTTTCACCAACACGAAATTGCCAAACGACGGCACATATTCCAGGCCGAGTTGTTCAAAGGCGTGCACCATGGCCGCCATGCCGTCGCGGTTGAGCGTGTAGGTTTGCCGCAAAAATTCCACGTCATCCAGCGCCGCCAGCGCCGCGGCTTGCGCCAGCGTGTTGACGTTGAATGGCTGACGCACGCGGTTCATCAGATCGGTCACTTCCGGCTGCGCCAACGCATAACCCACACGCAAGCCGGCCAGTCCATACGCCTTGGAGAAGGTGCGCGACACGATCAGGTTGGGGAAGCGCCGCACCCACTCCGTGCTGTCGAAGCGCAGCTCGGGCGCGAGGTATTCGTTGTACGCCTCGTCCAGCACGACCACTACACGCGGCGGCAATTGCATCAGAAAACGTTCGACCTCCTCGGCCGGCGCAAACGTGCCGGTGGGATTGTTCGGGTTAGCGATGAAAACCAGATTGGTGTTCGGCGTCACCGCTTGCAACATCGCGGGCAAGTCATGTCCAAAGTTGCGTGCGGGCACGACAATGCCTTGCGCACCCGCGCCCTGCGTCGCCAGCGGGTACACCGCGAAGGAATGCTGCGCATAGATGGCCTGCTTGCCCGGCGCCAGAAAAGCGCGTGCCGCCAATTCGAGAATGTCGTTGGAACCATTGCCCAACGTGACCCAATCGGCCGGCACAGAAAATTTTTCCGCCAGCGCCGCCTTCAAGGCAAAGCCGTTGGAATCGGGATAGCGGCCCAGATCGCTGGCTGCTTCCAGCATCGCCTCACGCGCCTTCGGACTCATGCCCAGCGGATTCTCGTTCGACGCCAGCTTGACGATGGTGTGTTCCTGCAGGCCGTATTCGCGCGCCAACTCGCTGATCGGCTTACCCGCAATGTAGGGAGCAATGGCGCGAATATGGTCGGGGGCGGGAAGCTTGTTCATAAGATCTCTTTGTTTGAGACATTGCTGGAATCCAATGGGCCGGACTTTGCTTCATCACCCGATTGAATATCCACCTTTTTATTTCACAGGATACGACCCCAGCACCTTGCAGAACGCGGCATTTTTTTCCAGCGCTTCCAGGGCTGCAGCAACGTGCGGCTGCTCGCGGTGACCGTCGATATCGATATAGAAGTGGTATTCCCATTTGCCGGTGCGCGCCGGACGCGACTCGAAGCGCGTCATCGACACCTTGTGTTGTGCCAGCGGTTGCAACAAGTCATACACGGCACCGGCGCGATTGGCGACCGACAGGATCAGTGAGGTGCGGTCGTGGCCGGAAATACCCGGCTCCAGCGTGCCGATGATGACAAAGCGGGTGCGGTTGTGTGGGTCGTCCTGAATATGGCTGGCCACCGCCTGCAAACCATAGTGCTGTTGCGCGGTTTCACCGGCGATGGCCGCCAGCGTGGCATCTTCAGCGGCGAGACGCGCTGCCTCGGCGTTACTGGTCACCGCCACGCGTTCCAGCGCGGGGTAATGTTGATTGAGCCAGGCATTGCATTGCGCCAGCGCTTGCGGGTGCGCGCTGATGCGCAGCACGCCGTCCATGGTGCCGCTCCGGGTCATCAGGATGTGATGAATCGGCAGCGCGACTTCACCACAGATTTTCAGCGAGCTGGTGAGCAGCTTGTCGAGCGTCTGGTTGACCGAACCTTCGCTCGAATTTTCCACCGGCACCACGCCCAAATCGTGCTGACTGCTTTCAACGGCACGAAACACATCCAGGATAGTGGGCTGCGGAAACACATCGACCTGATGGCCGAGATGCGCATAGACGGCTTGTTCGGTGAACGTACCCGTAGGGCCGAGATAGGCCACCTGCAAGCGCCGCTCCAACCCGCGGCAGGCGGAAATGATTTCTCGGAAGATACTTTCAATCGCGCTGCCGGACAGCGGCCCCTGATTCAGGCCCTGCAAGCGCTGGATGATTTGCGCTTCGCGGTCGGGACGCAGGATGGGCGCGTTCGCTTCCTGCTTCACATGCCCCACTTCCTGTGCCAAACGTCCACGGCGGGTCAGCAGCTCCAGCATTTGCGCATCGAGCAAATCGATTTCTGTACGCAGAGATTTGAGTTTGTCAATCATAAGTATTCGCAGACTGTACTCACCCTCCCCTTCAAGGGGAGGGCCGGGGTGGGGATGGGTTTCTTGCGCAGAAGCACGTCTCCCCCATCCCCCTCCCAACCTCCCCCTTGAAGGGGGAGGAGAAAAGCGCGCTCAGGCACACGCCCGCTCAAATTCCTCTTTCCACCGAAGCCAGCATTGTAAATGCTGGCGCGCACGCCGCCTACCTGTTTGTGACACTAACCAGCGACTTGGCGCAAGTTTCACCGCGCCTAGTCGAATGGCTATGCAAAGCATTAATCGTTGGCCTCAGTCTCGCCCGCAACATCCGCATCGGCATCACTTTCCACAATGCGCTGCAAGCCGGACAACGTAGTGCCTTGATCCAGACTGATCAATGTCACGCCTTGCGTGGCGCGGCCCATTTCGCGGATCTCTGAGACACGGGTGCGAATCAAGACGCCACCAGTGGTGATCAGCATGATTTCATCTGCCTCAGTCGCCAGGGTCGCGGCGACGACTTTGCCGTTGCGTTCGCTGGTGGCAATCGCGATCATGCCCTTGGTGCCACGGCCGTGGCGCGTGTATTCGGCAATCGGTGTGCGCTTGCCGTAACCGTTCACAGTCGCAGTCAGCACGCTCTGCAATTCATTCTGCGCTACCAGCATGGCAATGACGCGCTGACCATCGTCGAGCATCATGCCGCGCACGCCGCGCGCGGTGCGGCCCATCGGGCGCACGTCTTCTTCGGCAAAACGCACCGCCTTGCCGGCGTCGGAGAACAGCATCACATCGTACTTGCCGTCGGTCAAGGCTGCGCCGATCAGGAAATCGCCATCATCCAGATCGACCGCAATGATGCCGGCCTTGCGTGGATTGGAGAATTCGGACAGCGCGGTTTTCTTCACCGTGCCCAGACTGGTGGACATGAAGACGTAATGGTCGTCGGTGAATTCCTTCACCGGCAGCACGACGGTGATTTTCTCGCCATCCTGCAGCGGGAACATATTGATGATCGGCTTGCCGCGCGAATTGCGCGAACCTTGCGGCACTTCATAGACTTTCAACCAGTACAGACGGCCACGGTCGGAGAAGCACAGGATAAAGTCATGCGTATTGGCGATGAACAGCTGATCGACCCAATCGTCTTCCTTGGTCGCGGTGGCCTGCTTGCCGCGTCCACCACGTTTTTGCGCGCGGTATTCGGACAGCGGTTGCGATTTGATGTAGCCGCTGTGCGAGAGTGTCACCACCATGTCAGCCGGGGCGATCAAGTCTTCGGTATCGAGCTCGGTGGCGTTCAGCACGATCTCGGAACGGCGACGGTCTTTCGCGCCTTCCTTGCCATACTCGGCCTTGATCGCCGTCAGCTCATCGGCAATGATCTGGGTAATCCGTTCGGCGCGCGCCAGGATATCGAGCAGGTCGGCGATCACCGTCATCACTTCCTTGTACTCGTTGACGATCTTGTCCTGTTCCAGGCCGGTCAGGCGTTGCAAACGCATTTGCAGAATTTCCTGCGCTTGCGTTTCTGACAGGCGATAGAGACCATCCTTCTGCAAACCGAACTGCGCTTCCAGCCCGTCGGGACGATAGGCGTCGCCATGTTCCGCGCGCGACAGCATTTCGCGCACCACGGCCGAATCCCACACGCGGTTCATCAATTCCTGTTTCGCCACCGGCGGCGTCGGCGCCGCTTTGATGATGGCGATGAAGTCATCGATGTTGGCCAATGCGACGGCCAGCCCTTCCAGCACATGGCCACGTTCGCGCGCCTTGCGCAGTTCGAACACGGTGCGGCGCGTAATCACTTCGCGGCGATGCTGGAGGAAATAATCCAGCATCTGCTTGAGGTTCAGCAGGCGCGGCTGACCATCGACCAGCGCCACCATGTTCATGCCGAAGGTGTCTTGCAACTGCGTCTGCTTGTACAGATTGTTGAGCACCACTTCCGGCACTTCGCCGCGTTTCAGCTCGACCACCACGCGCATGCCGGATTTGTCCGACTCGTCGCGGATGTCGGAAATACCTTCGATTTTCTTTTCGTTGACCAGCTCGGCAATGCGCTCGAGCAGGGTTTTCTTGTTGACCTGATATGGCAGTTCATCAATGATCAGCGCCATGCGCTGACCGCGATCCATTTCCTCGAAATGCGTCTTGCCGCGCATGATCACGCGGCCGCGGCCGGTGCGATAACCTTCGCGCACGCCCTGGATGCCGTAGATGATGCCCGCCGTGGGAAAGTCCGGCGCCGGAATCAGTTCGATCAGCTCATCGACCGTCGCCGTGGGGTGGTGCAACAGATGCAAGCAACCATCGACCACTTCGTTCAGATTGTGCGGTGGGATGTTGGTCGCCATGCCCACCGCTATGCCGCTCGAACCGTTGATCAAGAGATTGGGCAGGCGCGCCGGCAGAATCAGCGGCTCTTGCTCACTGCCATCGTAGTTGGGACCGTAATCGACCGTTTCCTTGTCGATGTCGGCGAGCATTTCGTGTGCAATTTTCGCCAGGCGAATCTCGGTGTAACGCATCGCCGCCGCGTTATCGCCATCGACCGAACCGAAGTTACCCTGCCCGTCGACCAACATGTAGCGCAGCGAAAAATCCTGCGCCATGCGCACCACGGTGTCGTACACCGCCTGATCGCCGTGGGGATGGTATTTACCGATCACATCACCGACGATACGCGCCGATTTCTTGTACGCCCGGTTCCAGTCGTTGTTCAACTCGTGCATGGCAAACAGCACACGCCGATGCACCGGCTTCAGCCCATCGCGCACATCCGGCAGCGCACGGCCCACGATCACGCTCATCGCGTAATCGAGGTAGGAACGGCGCATTTCTTCTTCGAGGGAAATCGGCAGGGTTTCTTTGGCGAATTGATCCATGGGGGAGTGGGTATTTTTCTAATATGCGGCCAGCAATTTCAGGGACACTCTTTCGCAGGTAAACTACCCCTGAAATTCGTGCGCAGAGCCAAATGTAGCAAGCCGCGATTTTACCATGCGCGGCCCCCGTACTTACCCGCGCACTTACCCTGCTAACCCCGGTGCCAAGCCTCCATGCAAGCGATCGACACCCTCATCATTCCGCGCTGGATCGTCCCGATTGAGCCCGCACATACTGTCCTTTCCGACCACGCGCTGGCTATCGATCAAGGCCGCATCGTCGCCCTCGAACCCACTGCGCAAGCGCTGTCCCGCTTTGCCCCGCGCGAGACCATCCGCCGCCCGCAACATGTGCTGCTGCCGGGGCTGGTCAACCTGCACACGCACGCGGGCATGACGCTGCTGCGCGGCGTCGGCGACGATCTGCCGCTGATGCAATGGCTGCAAACGCGCATCTGGCCGCTGGAAGGCAAACTGCTCAGCGACGCCTTCGTGACCGACGGCACCGCGCTCGCCTGTATGGAAATGCTGCAAGGAGGCGTCACGACTTTCAACGACATGTATTTCTATCCCGAGGCGGCCGTACACGCTGCCCAGCAAGCGGGCATGCGCATTGCCGCCAGCATCATCGTGATCGACTTTCCCAGCGCCTATGCGCCGGATGCCGACAGTTATCTGAATCAGGGTCTGGCCCTGCGCGACACCCTGAACGACGAACCACTGGTGAGCTTCTGCCTGGCACCGCACGCGCCCTATTCGGTATCCGATGCCGCCTTTGCGCGCGTGCAAACCCTGTCCGAACAATTGAACCTGCCGGTGCATGTGCATCTACATGAAACCCAGACCGAAATCGAAGACAGCCTGCGCCACTACGGCTGCCGGCCCTTGGCGCGGCTGGAGCGTCTGGGCCTGCTCGGCCCGCAATTGATTGGCGTGCACGCCGTCCACCTGACGCCGCTGGAAATCGAACAACTGGCGCAGCTCGGCTGCCATCTGGCCCACTGTCCCAGCTCCAACCTCAAGCTCGGCAGTGGCATTGCCGCCACCGCGGCCTGGCGCGAAGCAGGCATTAACTTCGGTCTGGGCACCGACAGCAGTGCCAGCAACAACCGGCTCGACCTATGGAGCGAAATGCGCCTGTCCGCCCTGCTTGCCAAGGGCAGCACCGGCAACGCCACAGCCGCCAGTGCCATGCAAACCCTGCAAGCCGCCACGCTGGATGGCGCGCGTGCGCTCGGTCTGGAACAGCAGATCGGTTCGCTCGTACCAGGAAAAGCCGCCGACCTGTGCCTGGTCAACCTGGGTGAACCGAGCAGCCAGCCGATCTACGACGTTCTTTCTCACCTGGTTTACGTGGCAGGTCGAGAACAAGTCAGCGATGTCTGGGTTGCCGGCCAGCAGCGCATTGTTGCAGCGCAATATCATGACCCTGCCCACAAAGCCGCCCTCATGGCCCGTCTGGCGGCGTGGCAACCACAGCTGAAAAGCTTGTAGCACTTATCAAAATTCATGGAATCAGCATTATCCACGTATAAAATCAGTAAAATCCAGCGGCAAATCAGTAAAAACCCACAGTAATAGCCAAAGTATTTGATACACTGCAACACAGAATCACCTGACCAAAACCGGCAGCCCGTCTGCTTCTGACTTAACTTAAGAGGCCCTTTATGAAAATATCGAACAAAATTGCGCTAATGACGGCGCTGTTCTCCCTAAGCAACGTCGCTTTCGCCCATGACAACTGGCAAGGTCCAGATGGCATGATCTGGAAAAACGGCACCAACGAACTGTGCTGGCGCAATGGCGTCTGGACCCCTGCCACGGCAGCTCCAGAATGCGACGGCGCGTTGAAGCCAGCCCCTAAAGCCGAAGCTCCCGCACCAGCTCCAGTCGCTGAAGCCCCTGCTCCGGCACCCGCACCGAAACCTGTGCCGGCCGTTGAAAAAATCACCTATCAGTCCGATGCCCTGTTCGATTTCGACAAGGCTGTGCTGAAACCGGAAGCCAAGACCAAACTGGCCGATCTGGCAGCCAAGGCCAAGGAAATCAAACTGGAAGTCGTGATTGCTATCGGCCACACCGATTCGGTCGGTACCGACGCTTATAACCAGAAACTGTCTGAGCGCCGCGCCAATGCGGTCAAGGATTATCTGGTCAGCCAAGGCATTGAACCCAGCCGCATCTACACCGAAGGCAAGGGCGAGAGCCAACCGGTTGCTGACAACAAATCCTCCGCGGGCCGTGCCAAAAACCGCCGCGTGGAAATCGAAGTCGTCGGCGCCAAATAAGCGTATCGCTTCAGCAGCACTAAAAAGCCCTGCGATTGCAGGGCTTTTTTTATGATGCGTCTTATGTACACTTACGCCTCCGTACTCTTCTCAATAAGCTCCCGCCCACCCCATGAACGCCGACCCCAAGGAACTCGATAAATTCAGCGCGCTGGCGCATCGCTGGTGGGACCCGCAGAGCGAATTCAAACCGCTGCACGAAATCAATCCGCTGCGGCTGCGCTGGATCGATGGGCACGCCGCGCTCAAGGGCAAGCGCGTGCTCGATGTCGGCTGCGGCGGCGGCATCCTGGCCGAATCCATGCAGCGCAGCGGCGCGCAAGTCACCGGCATCGACCTCGCCGAAAAAGCGCTCAAGGTGGCGCAACTGCACAGCCTGGAAACCGGCGTCGCGATGGATTACCAGTTGCGCAGCGCCGAAGACCTCGCCGCCGCCGCGCCGGAAAGTTTTGATGTCGTCACCTGCATGGAAATGCTCGAACACGTGCCCGACCCCGCCAGCATCGTCACCGCCTGCGCGCAACTGGCCCAACCCGGCGGCTGGATTTTTTTCTCCACCCTCAGCCGCACCGCTAAGGCGTATCTGTTCGCCGTCATCGGCGCCGAGTATGTGCTCAAGATGCTGCCGCGCGGCACCCACGACTACGCCAAATTTCTCAAACCCTCCGAGCTCGCCGCCCACACCCGCGCCGCCGGACTGGACACGGTTGAACTCATCGGCATGCACTACAACCCGCTCACCCAAATCTACACGCTCGGCCCCGGCACCGACGTGAACTATCTGATGGCGTGCCGCAAGCCGCTCTAGGCGGCCTCTAAAAATTCAAGGGGAGCCGTTCGGGCTGAGCTTGTCGAAGCCCCTTCTGAACAGAGTCAGTCACTGACCAAGCACGCCCTTCGACAAGCTCAGGGCGAACGGCAATTTTTTTAAGGTGTCCTGCATGAACCGATTTTCCGCCCTCCTGTTCGACCTCGACGGCACCCTGGCCGACACCGCGCCCGATCTGGCCGGTGCCGCCAACGCCCTGCGCATCCGCCGCGGACTCGCCCCGCTGCCGCTCGAAATCCTGCGCCCCTGGGCCTCGCACGGCGCACGCGGCCTGCTCGGCGCCGCGTTTGAACTCACGCCCGACGACGCCACCTTTGCCGACATGCGCGAAGAATTTCTCGACTACTACGCCGCCCATCTCGCCATCCAAACCTGCGTCTTCCCCGCCATGGCGCAACTGCTCGACACGCTCGATGCGCGCCGCGTCCCCTGGGGCATCGTCACCAACAAACACACCCGCTTCACCACCCCGCTGGTCGCCGCGCTCGGCCTCGCCGCACGCGCCCGCGTCGTCGTCAGCGGCGACACCACCGCGCATTCCAAACCTCACCCCGCGCCACTGCTGCACGCCGCCGCCGCGCTCGCACTCGACCCGCAACACTGCCTCTACATCGGCGACGACCTGCGCGACGTGCAAGCCGGCCGCGCCGCCGCCATGCCCACCGCCGCTGCCGCCTGGGGCTACTGCAGCGACGGCCCGCCCGATCAATGGGGCGCCGACTACCTCGTCCACACCCCGCAAGAACTCCTGCCCCTGCTCTGAACTCGCGCCGGCCCGCGCACTCCAAGTGCTACACTGTCAACGTTTTGGGGCCGACCTGGTTTCGACGTGGGTTACAAAGCATGCAGGGCATACCGAGGACCCATCACCTCGTAAATACAATGGGAAATCTGTAAACGCAAACGAAGAGCGTTTCGCTCTAGCCGCTTAATCCCGGCTGGACGCTGCACTGATTGGTCTCTGGGTCAGGTGAGGCAACTCACAGCAGTGTCATTCACAGAGACTCGTGTCCGGTTGGGTTACTTAACCGTCCACTAAATCCAAGGTAACTGGTTGCGCGTCGGCCTGTCTGCTGGCTAAGCGCGTGACGAGATCAAAATAAACAGACTAAGTATGTAGAACTGTATGTGGAGGATTTACGGACGCGGGTTCGATTCCCGCCGGCTCCACCATTACGATGTTTAAGGTAGTCCAAAGAAGTCTAAGAACCCGCGTAAATCCTAATGATTGCGCGGGTTTTTTGTTTCAAGGCGTCCAGAATGATCCATTGACATCCGGGGGTAACTGGGGGTAATTTCCGGGGTAACAGGCAGTACCGCCATAGGAGTTACCCCCATGCCACTCACAGATACCGCAGTACGCAACAGCAAACCGGGCGACAAGCCCGTGAAGCTGTACGACGAAAAAGGATTGTTCCTGCTGGTAGCCCCGGCTGGCGGCAAGTGGTGGCGCATGAAGTACCGATTCGACGGCAAGGAAAAGCTGCTGTCTTTGGGCACCTACCCCGATACCAGTCTGAAAGAGGCGCGGGAAAAGCGCGATACCGCCCGCAAACATTTGAGCAACGGCACCGACCCCGGAGAAAACCGCAAGGCACAAAAACTCGCCCGCGCTGATCTTGCCGCAAACAGCTTTGAAGTGGTGGCGCGTGAATGGTTTGCCAAGTTCGAGCCGAAGTGGACGGCAGGCCATAGCAGCAAAATCATCGCCCGGCTGGAACGCGACCTCTTCCCTTGGATTGGCGCAAAACCTATTGCCGAATTAAAAGCCCCCGAACTGCTGGCCTGCCTGCGTCGGGTAGAAAACCGGGGGGCCGTAGAAACCGCACATCGAGCATTGCAAAACTGTGGGCAGGTCATGCGCTATGCCATCGCCACAGGCCGCGCCGAACGCGACATTGCTGCCGACCTGCGCGGCGCACTCTCCCCCGTCAAACCGACGCACCTAGCCGCCATTACCGAACCTAAAGCCATCGGCGAATTGATGCGAGCGATAGACGCCTACAACGGCTCATTCATAACGAAGTGCGCCATGCGTCTCGCCCCACTGGTGTTCCTGCGCCCCGGCGAACTGCGACAAGCCGAATGGAACGAAATCAATCTGGAGCAAGCGGAGTGGAACATCCCCGCCGAGCGCATGAAAATGCGCGAACCGCATCTTGTCCCGCTCTCCACCCAAGCAATCGAGATTTTGCGTGAGGTACAAGCCCTTACAGGGCAAGGGCGCTATGTGTTCCCCGGTGCCCGCACCAATGGCCGCCCGATGAGCAATAACGCGATTCTGGCCGCTCTGCGCCGCATGGAATATACGAAGGAAGAAATGAGCGGACATGGTTTCCGCGCTATGGCGCGAACCATCCTCGATGAAGTGCTGCACGTTCGCCCGGATTACATCGAACACCAGTTAGCGCACGCAGTGCGCGACCCGAACGGACGCGCCTACAACCGCACCGCACACCTTGCCGAGCGCAAGAAGATGATGCAGCAATGGGCTGACTATCTGGACAAACTGAAAGCAGGCGCGGAGGTAATAACGTTGCACGGTAATGCGGCTTAATTCAATGGAGTACTAAACGAGGAGGGATAGTGATGGGAGACTTTTGTGGGCGTTTGTACTTTGCCCAAGACATGAATGGCGATGGAATATATTCAATCACTGACATTTGGTTGCTTATTGAATTTATTTGGCTGCTCCCGGCAAAATTAATGGTGACTCTTTTTCAGTCGGCACCAGCAATGCAGCGCTTTTTTGAAATAAATTGCGATACGGGTGAATCATGGGGCGGTGGAATTTTTTCATTTTTTGCTTGGGCTCTCGTTTTCATACTGATGAGCAACTTTCTTGAAGATATCCAAAGAAACATGCAGCCCCCGCCGCCACCCGAGCAGAAAAAAACAGAGGGTGAGAAAAATCATGATCCACGCGCCGCATGGCCTTACGCCACCGGAACTTCGGCGCAGCGAGAAAACAATGACAAAGAAGCGCCTTGAAGACAACAAATGGATAGCCGACTCTCCTCAGACAGATACACGAAACGGCTGAGGTTGATGCAGCCATGGGCAGACCACCTGGACAAGCTGAGGGCTGGCGCAGAGGTCATACCGCCGCATAACGCTCTTAAGGGAGCCTTGGGGCGGATGGGTGGCGGGCGGGGTGCCATGCCTTTGATAATGAGGCATTTACACATAATGCAAGTTATGCGGGCGCAAGCCGGACAGCACGCAGTGCTGCGCATAATTACTCGCATTATGTTCAATGCCGATCACTATGTACGGCTGGGCAGGCAGGGAAGAACGGGAAACGAAGCGAGGCATTCGCGGGCTGGAAACGTAGCGCAGTGCGGGGGCGCTAGGGCTGGGCGAAGCCGAGCCTGATAGTGCCCACGCGCAAGCGGCAACGAAGGGGAACCAAGCCAACCAAAAGCACAAAGCGGGTTGCGCAGCAGCCAGCGTGTTTGAGTTCGGCACAGCGTAGCCCGGCGCGACGCTTGCGATTTTGATTTTGCAAGCGGCGTGACGGGCGGTCAGTTTGATAACAAACGAAGCTATTTTAAGAGGGTCAAATGAATAACAAAGTATCTCTTATAGAACGCGCAGAGAAACAGCTTGAGCAGTTCAGTCATTTGCCGGAATACAGCCAAAAGCGGGGGGTATTGGATAAGGTTGTAAACCACCTCGCTGAAATGCCAGCGCAAACACCAGAAAAATTTGATGGTTGCCTTAGTCAGGCCATTTATCTCATTGAGAAAATGGCAGAAGTTTTGAAACCTCCATCCGCCAATCCAGAACCCGAAGATCACAGCTCGTGGATTTGGAAATACTCTGACCCCGTTACTCTTCTTAAGAATAGGGACAGCGATAGTCACCACATTGATACAAATGACCTAGAAAAGATCGTTAGATACTACCTGACCATGCCTTGGCTGCATTGCGGAGCGATAGATAAATTATTTTTAAGTGCCGCGATTCATCAAGAAGTGATTAGTTATGGAGAAGGATTGCAATCGGAAGTTTTTGATCATTCACCATTATTTTCCGGGGCACTTGCCGCCAGCAAAAGCAGAAAATCGAAAGTTATTGCTTGGATAATAGTTTCTGGAAAATTTCTGTTCTGGTTGCTCCTATCCGTGTCCATTGGCTTTGGCGCTGCTGAATTTCATGGCTGGTGGGCTGGGCCGCTCGCTGGCCTTGGTTTCTGGGTCTTACTTAAAACAAACTGGCGTCTCTCAAAAGGGGAAGTGTTCGACAAATTTTTTCAGAGAGGTGAGCTTCTAGATGAAATGACAAATTTGTTACGAATGCTGCAAAAGCCGACAATAAGCCCCACCCATCTCAGAGATCGTCTCAACGCGACAGAAAATAAAGGCGTTGTTTGGCCAGCCTATATATTTCCAATCATTGAAAGAGCTATTTCTCGGAATCAGTTTGTGTGGGATTAATCGATTTAACCACGCCTAGCCCGACGGGGCGAAAACAGGGTTCCCTTGATCCTGCTGGCGTGGTTTCTCAATCAAGGATCAAGCGCGTAAAGGGACGCTATGACAATTAAATTACCAGAACGTCGTTATTTTAATTTTGAAGAGCTAATAAGTCGTTGGAGATGTGAAGTAGCCGATATTCGACACTTGTTGATTGACGGAAAACTAACCGCTAGCGTTTTTATTGACCCAGAAGAACTTGGTTATGTCGAGGCAATGTGGGATTGGGAACATGAAGATGCTTATTACTGCATCTATGACGACATTGAAGAATCGCACGAACATACAAGAATCCATAAAGGTTTTTATCATCTGGCACTGCCCCACCAAACCACACCGTTTGATTGCCTATTTTCTTACATAACCGATACCCTCAATTGGCAAACAACCCCATGGGAAGAACCAAAGGGTAAATGGTGGAGGTTGGTTTCTTGGTTGACCCTTGATGAGGTTGTTAAAAATGGTGTGGTGATGTTTTCTGAAGTGTCTCGGTTTGAGACGAAACTGGCAGAACCTGAGCAACCCGCGAACCAAGAAAAGTCACTTCATCCAAAGGAACGAAAGTCGCTACTAACAATTATCGCCACGTTATGCACGTTAAATAAGATTGACCTTAGAACCCACGCAGCCAGCGCAACCGTTATAAAAAATGCAGCCGAACAACTTGATCTAAAAATAGGCGAAACCACGATAGAGAATTATTTAAAAGAAGCGCAAATTCTTCTTGGACAGCCACAACAAATAAGAAAATAGGCAACTGCCTATTCCATTTTGGCAATTGCCTCAAATTCAGAGCAAAAAAAGTTTCAATGCATCGTTGGCTGTTATAGCCGCTTACTGAAAGGTAATACACGATGCAAACCATACTCAGGCTACCCGCTGTCAAACAGCGCACAGGTTTATCCAGAAGTTCTATCTACGCACTCATCAAAGGTGGGCAATTCAAGGCTCCAATCAGCCTTGGTGCGCGTGCCGTGGGCTGGCTTGAAACCGACGTGGATGAATTTATCACCGCTCGCGTCAAAGCTTCGCGCAAAGCCGGTTAAGGGGAAAGCTATGAACAAAAAAATAGCCACTCCCTCGGAAAAAGAAGCGGCCTTAATTCAATTGCGAGATCAGTATAAAGGGCTCGACACCGATACACAATGCAGGCGGATATTTGCGGCATTGCAATTGGGCACGCTGGACACTTGCGAGGCGCGGAAATATCTGGACGTGCTCCATCCGGCGGGTAGGGTGCAACAACTTCGCAAACAAGGCCATGAAATTCTGACTCTGCGCGTGCCGGTAAAAACCGAGAGCGGCATCAAGCACTCGGTTGGGCGCTATGTGTTGATATCCACAGAAAAGGCAGTCAATGATGAATAACCATCCCGATTGGCTGATTGCATTGCATAACCTGATTCTGCGGTTTTCTGAGTATGGAATTTCACACGATCTTGCTGGCCTTTCCGTGCAAGAGGCCTATGGCCTTTATTGCTTTTTGCAGCGCATGTCAGAAAGGTAGCCATGTCCCGCACCCGGAAGTTGAAAGGCAATGCGGGCAAGCGTGATTCAGGGCAGCATCTGGCGATTCCTAGAATTGTTCTTGAGTGCCCGGCATACCGCACACTAAGCCATGTTGCCCGCTCGTTGCTGCTCGATATAGCCATGCAATACTGCGGCCACAATAATGGCAAGCTAGTGGCGTGCAAGAAGTACCTGGAGCCGTTAGGCTGGCGCAGTGCCGACACCGTGACTCGTGCCAAACGCGATTTGCTTGCCAGTGGCCTCTTGATCGAAACCCGCAAAGGCGCAAGACCGAACAAAGCAGCTTGGTACGGATTAGCTTGGTTCACTCTCGACCAATCACAGGGACTGGACATCGACCCGGATTTTTTTGAACGAGAACGGAAGAGCTACCGTAATTCTCTTATTCCGTGCGCCGGTATAGGCAAGGTAAAAATAGCGCCGCGATACGGAACAACAGGCTGATTTGCTACGCCGCTTGACGGCGCTATGCCATGCTTTTTTGCGTGGCCTCTGCGCCGTCGGACGGAACGTATCTAGAATTAGCCATCTGTATTGGATGATAGGCAATGACAAGTCAGCCAAATTACCTCATACAAAACAATGGCTTTAGAATGAATCAACTGCTTTTTTTTCAATGGCTTAGGGATTGAATCATGGCTATCTCAGTAGCACTCAGGGCCGTTTGTCTAAATACTTGACGATCAAATAGCGATTCGATTTTTTGCCGAATGCAGTACCAGATGACACCGTTCCGCGACTGTTCACGCCCACGCCCATTGATTGGCCGCCACCTGAAAAATCCATAGCAATTGCCGCATCACCACCTGCGGCCTTCACCTGATCGGCAATGGCATGCCGAATGCGCTGATTCCCAAACACGTTGTCGAAATCTTCAATAGTTACCACGCCAAGTATCTGATAGCGGCGAGGCGGCGTTCCAGTTCCCCAATATTCGATGCCATCAATAATCTCTTTTGTCCCACCCTCTCCCTCGATAATTTGCGCCCCATTGCGGCCCTCATATTGCTGGAAATTAGTTTGCGCACAGCCAGTAATTGCAACAATCAACGACAAGAAAAAAAACCTACTCAACAGAACTAAGCGGCGTCCATTCATGACTGTCCCCCACGGTATTTTTATACGGACACCCATAATGCCATTGCAATTGAAGGCCGCACAATAGGCACTGACAGGGGTAACTTTGGGGGTAACTCAATCCCCTGAATCGCTGGAAATGCCTCAGATAAAGGCTTTGCGCACTGGATTAAATAGACGCCGGCCCAAATTAAAAAGCCACCCTTGCGGTGGCTTTTTAATTTGATGCAGCCGGCGGGATGAGAACCCGCACACCGGGTTCGACTAAGCGAGCACTGCTCGCTTGGACGTGCGCAGCACGGTCTCACGGCAACGCCGTGAGATGGCTGAATCGACACAGCGCCGCAGGCGCGTCGTGGCGAGACAGACACATTCCCGCCGGCCGCATCATCTCAAGAAAACAAAACAACTCCGGCACATTTGATTTCCAGGTCGCGGGAACCACCTTTTATGATTTTTTATGGCGATCTGGTAATCCAAGTTTCCAACGAATCATGTCCCCGATAATTGGATAAATGTCGTTGTGTTTTGCCCCAAAGCGCATGAATACACCTTGAAACTTACCAATGTCGCGATTTACGCCAGTGTCTTCATCCGGAATGAAATGAGCAAGACCACTGATTTGAGCTTCGGCACGCTCCGACTCAGACAAATCAAAGTATTGCCACAGTTTATTTTGGTGAGAAAAATCAACTTCAGTGATGCCATCGAGTAGTTTATTTAAGATCTCTTCGCTGTTATCAGGCTTCCGATTACTAAACGCGAAGTCGTAAACCAATTTTGCGAGAGCTTTCAATACAACAGGTTGGGCAGCGACTGTTTTTTCCCTGGCTTGCGTTTCTCCGAACCCAGGGATAGCAGTCACAGCCTCCCAAAAACGATAGGCAATTTCGATCTTTGGGGTGACCTCTGGAGGAGTGGCGCTTGCAATGTTTGTCTTGTTCAAGAACAGAATCGCATTTATTGCGACCAAATCTTTGCGCGTCACAGAACCATCATCTGAGTGCCAATCTGATTGATCTTTTTCTTGGACTTTGAGGCCCAGTGAGTTAATCAATCGTTCCTTAATGAACAAATTAACCGGATTTGAATTATCAAAGTTCAAAGCGAGGCTTGTTTCCACCTTTTTTGCTAGGCGATTCAGGTCATGAAATAACTGACGTTCTTGATCAACATTTAGACCAAGATGAACTTCGACGGCAACCGTACAAAAAGTCCGTGCAACAACAAAGCATTCTTCCCAAAGCGCAAATTCACCAGCCGAAGGCTCGGAACCCAAGCCTTGGAACAGCCCCCCCTTCTTTGGATAAACACGTTTGGTACGAAGCTCATCAAGAAATTGAAAAACCATTTCCATGGCCTTACGCCGATGCTGGCCATCAACAACCCACAAAACATGCTTTTGCGAGAGGAAAACTTTGAACGATGCCGTTTCCTGATCCTGAGTAGTCATACGCTGGCCGCGCAAGCTATTTCCTTCAGGGTTGCACTCGCGAATATTGACAACAATCGGCTGCACGGAAAGATAGGGTTGTTTACCAAGCTGCGATTGCACTTCCTCAAATATTTCTGGAACCGGCTTCTTATCAATGCTGCAACGAGTAATTGCTGCGCTAACCAATCCCTTAAGAATATAGACAGCAAGTTTGTGGGCATGTGCTGGATCAAGTTTGCGCTGAGAAACTGCATCGCCATCACGGACAGGGTCATTCGCCACTTCGGACATCTCGAAGAATTCGTGCATTGGTATGTACGTAACAAACGTGCGAAAACCGAGATTGTGTCCAATAAAAACCTTGTAAGGCTTGTCAGCTGTTCCCCCAGTTTCCACTAGGTCGTTAAGTGATGAAAGCGGGGTTGGATTGCCTTGAGCATTTGAGGGGAACATTATTATCTCCAGGATTGTATTGGCAAATCGCCAGGAACATATTTTATATATTCCAGGGATATTGTCAATAATATTCCTGGAATATATAAAATATGCTCCGGTGATATTCTCATTTGGCGTGGAAATGGTTCTTGCCGACGAAAATTGGGCTTTTATTACGACGACCGTCATCCCTAAATCTTTATCCTCGTAACCCCGCAAATACCGAACTAAGCGCTCCCCATATCCTCACGCGCCAGCGGCTGAGGCATCCACACTCCCATGCCCAAAGGAACCCGCCCGGGATCAACCACGACACCTTGCCACAAGACCATAAAAAGACTACATTCGGTCTCTATCGAATTTCAAGGGCACGGCCATGCGCTACTCATCTCAAGTCAAACCGATCAGCTATCTGAAGGCCAACGCGGCTGAAGTCTTGACGCGCCTTGCCAAGCAGCGCGAGCCGCTGGTCATTACCCAGAACGGTGAGGCCAAGGCGGTTCTGCAGGATGTGGCTTCGTTTGAGGAGACTCAGGAGACGCTGGCCTTGCTGAAAATTCTGGCGCTGGGCAATCAGGATGTTGCATCCGGCAAGGTCAAGCCTGTGGCTGATGTGGCCGCCCGGCTGCGCACCAAGCGGGCCAAGGACTGATGGCTGGCGCATCTGCCAAATTCAAAGTCCTGCTCACTGCGGGTGCCGAGCAGGACTTGGAGGCGATCCACGATTACATCGCCCAATTCGACTGTGTTGCCAACGCCAACTACGTGCTGGATGCGTTGATGGAGGTTGTGGAGAAACTGTCTCGCTTCCCGGAACGTGGCAGCTACCCGAAGGAGTTGGCCGCGCTGGGCATCAAAGAGTACCGTCAAACTTCGTTCAAGCCTTACCGTGTGATCTACCGCATCATCGGCAATCAAGTCGTCATCATGCTGATTGCTGACGGTCGTCGCGATATGCAGTCGGTGTTGGCGCGCAGGTTGCTGGGCGCATAGTCTATCGGTTGCATAAGCGCAGCCACTGATTTGGGCGGCTCGAACTTATTTGAAATCTGATTATCTTGTCGTTCCTGCGCATGCAGGAACCCAGCGGCTTTAATAACTGCGAAGACACTGGGCTCCTGCCTGCGCAGGAGCGACGAGAAACATTCTCTAACCTAACTCCACCCCCGTAACCCCCCGCAAATACTCAACCAACCGCGCCTGCACATCCTCACGCGCAGCGACGGGGTTCATCCTTTGCGGCTTCTTGTGATACAGGTAGCGCCCCGTCACCTTGGCGGCGGGATCGTCGCTCACGGCGAGCCACGCTTGGGTGGCGGCACCTTGAGCCAAATCGTCGGGAGCGGTTGCGCCGCCCATGCGCGTGGGAACCCAGCCGGGGTCGACGGCGTTGATGAATTTGCCGGGCCATTGGCGGGCGAGATACATCGCCAGTGTCACGTCGTACAGTTTCGTGTCGCTGTAGGCGGCGTATGAATCCCACCGCCGGGTCTGCCACTGGGGATCGTCCAAACCGGGATCGCCACGGGCGTGCATGTCGGAGCCGAGGTAGATCAATCGTTCGGGCGGCGTGATGAGGGCGGTCAGCACATAGGGGGTGAGCACGTTGACGGCGAAGATTTGCGTCACGCCGTCTTCTGTTTCCACACGCGCTTCACGATCGCCCAGTCCGACGTTGTGGATCACCGCATCGAACGGCCCCATGGCGTTGATCTGATGGGCGATGTTCTTGATGACTGCCAGCGTTGAGACATCGCCGACCACAATGTCGCGGCATTTGGGCAGCCGCTCTTTGGTTGCCTGTGCGCGCTGCGCGTTTCTGGCGTGCAGCACCACCTCGTGCCCTTGATCAATCAGCGCTTTGCCTGCGAGAAAACCCAGGCCGTCGGATGAGCCGGTGATAAAGATTCTTGCCATTGTGTTGCCCCCTTTCCTGTTCCGTCACTTACGCGATCGGTAGATTCTAATTCCCCGCCGGCTTCACGAACCACTAAAATCCCGTCATGACAACAGCGACCACACCCGCGACATCCACCACGCTCGGCAAAATTCCATCCGGTATCTGGGTGCTCGGTTTTGTCAGCATGCTGATGGATATCTCTTCCGAGATGATTCACAGTCTGCTGCCGCTGTTCATGGTCGGCACCCTGGGTGCGAGTGCCTTTGTGGTGGGAGGGATCGAAGGGCTGGCCGAGTCCACGGCGCTGATCGTCAAGGTATTCTCGGGTGCACTCAGCGACTATCTGGGCAAACGCAAGGGACTGGCTGTTTTCGGTTATGCGCTGGGGGCACTGACCAAGCCTTTGTTCGCCATTGCGCCAGTCATCGGCGTCGTGCTGACCGCTCGTTTGCTGGATCGCGTTGGCAAGGGCATTCGCGGCGCGCCCCGCGATGCGCTGGTGGCGGACATCGCACCCGCTGAAGTACGCGGCGCAGCCTTTGGTCTGCGCCAGTCACTGGATACGGTCGGTGCTTTCCTCGGCCCGCTGCTGGCGGTTGGCTTGATGCTGCTATGGGCCAACGATTTCCGGGCGGTATTCTGGGTCGCCGTCATTCCCGGCATGCTGGCCGTCGCGCTGCTGCTGTTCGGCGTGCGCGAGCCGGCACGGCACATCGGTGAGAAGCGCAGCAATCCGATCCGCCGCGAAAATCTCAAGCGCTTGAGTGGCGCGTACTGGTGGGTGGTCGGCGTAGGCGCGGTGTTTACGCTGGCCCGGTTCAGTGAAGCATTCCTGGTGCTGCGCGCCCAGCAGGGCGGCATTCCGGTCGCGTTCGTGCCGCTGATGATGGTGGCGATGAATCTGGTCTACGCCGCGTCGGCCTATCCGTTTGGCAAGCTGTCCGACCGCATGCGCCACAAGACGCTGCTGGCACTGGGGCTGGCCATGCTGATTGCGGCCGATCTGGTGTTGGCGACCAACGATCACTGGACGACGGTGCTCGCCGGTGTCGCGCTGTGGGGAATTCATCTGGGCATGACGCAAGGCTTGCTGGCAACGATGGTGGCAGACACCGCGCCAGCCGACCTGCGCGGCACCGCCTTCGGCTTCTTCAATCTCGTAAGCGGCATCGCCCTGCTGATCGCCAGCGCAGTTGCCGGTCTGCTCTGGGATCAACTGGGCGCGTCTTTCACCTTCTATGCCAGCGCTGCGTTCTGCGGCATTGCCTTGCTCGCATTGTTCAAGAAATCTTGAGCATTGTGTGCGCCGCGTGAGTCACTTACTCCGATCCACGCTGAACGCGCCACTGCCATGCACCACCACAAACAACAAGCCGCCCATCATGGAAATATTTTTCATGAAATGGATCATCTGGTTTTGCGCCTGATCGGGCGGCACGGCCCAGAAGTTGTGGAAGAAGAGCGCGGTAGCAGCAGCGAATATGAACAATACCGCCGCCGCCCAGCGTGCACGCCAGCCCAGCACCAGCGCGAGACCGCCGCCGAGTTCGACAACGATGGCGACAATGGCGGCCAGTTGCGGCAGTGGCAATCCCTTGCTGGCGATGTAGCCGACCGTGCCTTCAAAGCCGGTGACTTTGCCGAAGCCGGCGAATAGGAAAATCAGCGCGATCAAGATGCGGCCGACGAGTGGGCCGTAATTTTGCAGGGTGGATTCACAGGTGTTCATGATGTTCTCCTTGTATAAAACGCGGTTTAAAAATTACTTCATGCGACGCTGGTTAACCGGCCCTCGCGAAATGCGTTGACCGTTGCAAAAATCTCTTCCTGCGTATTCATCACAAACGGGCCGTATTGCGCGATGGGTTCGCGCAAGGGTTGACCGGCGATCAGCAGGGCACGCGCTTCCTGCTCGGCATGCAGAATCACACCGTCATCACCCGCACCGTTTTTCAAAATCGCCATGCGCTGTTGCGGCACACTGCTGTCGCCAATCTTCACCGCGCCGCGATACAACGTAATCTAGCCCGTGCTCGCAAAATACTGTCGACTTAATTTACATCCTTCAAGCTTGACCGCGCTGCCCATGCTTGACTGAATGCGTAAGCCATTGTTTGGGCAGTATAAATTTCTTACGCCCGCCATTGGCACAAGCGTTGCTTCTATTGAGACGCATCCCGCTATAGCTGTTCATCCCAACCAAACGAAAAAGAATGGAGCTGAATATGCAATCCCTAGCTCGCTTGCTTTCCCGCCGTACCCTGTCGTTTCTGAGTAGCCTGGCATTCAGTAGTTTGCTGTGGCTGCCGGCCTCGAATGCTTCTGCGGCCATCGTTCCGTATCTTGGCGAAGGCTCGCCAATCCTGGGGGCTAGCCTCATTACCACGGGCGGTGAAGTCGTTGCGACCTTTGTCACGGGCAGCGGCTTTTACGACAATTATCTCTACGTCAGCTCCCCTTCCGGCCCGTTTACAAACGCGGATAGTGGCAGCATCGGCTCTAACTGGATTTTTGAAAATCATTTTTCCTCGCCGGGCGCCACCGTGAGCCTCGGAACTTTTGCCGCGGGCACGGAGATTATTTTCAATGTCCTGGCCGACACGCACGGCGGCGGTTTCCTGAACTGGTATACCGGCCCGGCATCCCGCAACGCGGATGGCCTTGAACACGCTTTTGTCGATGCCGCTTACACCGGCCCGTTTGGCGGCGTGATGGTTGGTTTTGAAGATTTGGCAGGTTTGGGCGATGCAGGCTTCGAAGACATTCGCTACACATTCACCAACGTGACTGTGGGCAGCGTTCCCGAACCCGGTATGCTCGCGTTGATTGGAATCGGTCTGGCCGGACTCGGCTTCGCCCGCCGCAAACAACAATAAACACTGCGCATTGCGCGCCGCTGGATCAGCCCCACCTCGGTGGGGCTGATTTTTTTGGTGGCTAGAACAAATCAAGCTGCCCCGGCGCAGCAGTCTTCTGTCGGCGCTGGGGTGTGGTCGCCACAACTGGCGGACGAAACTGCGACGCATCCAAACCTTTGAACTGACCTGCTCGCCCACCCAAGCCGCAGCGCTGCACGGCTTTTTCAAAACGCTGGCGGATCAAATCGGCCCACACACCTTCACCACGCATGCGCGCGCCGAAACGGGCGTCGTAATCCTTGCCACCGCGCATGTCTTGCACGCGATTCATCACCCGTTGCGCGCGGTCGGGAAAGTGCGCTTCCAGCCATTGGCGGAACAACGGACTGACTTCCCACGGCAGGCGCAGCACGAGGTAGTGCGCGCTGATGGCGCCGGCCTCGGTCACCGCTTCGACAATGCGTTCCAGATCCGGCTCGGTGATGAAGGGGATCACTGGCGCAATGCTCACGTGCACGGGAATGCCCGCGTCGGTCAGCGTGCGGATCACGCGCAAGCGCCGTGCCGGTGATGCGGCACGCGGTTCCAGCGTGCACGCAATAGCGGGGTCGAGGGTGGTCAGCGTGACGGCTGTCATCGCCAAGCGCTGCGCGGCCATCGGCGCGAGCAGATCGATATCGCGTTCGATCAGCGCCGATTTGGTAATCAGCGCCACTGGATGCGCGCAGTCGCGCAGCACTTCCAGCACGCGGCGCGTGATGCGCAGCTCGCGCTCACACGGTTGATAGGCATCGGTGTTGACGCCCAGCGCAATCGGCTCCGCCACATACGACGGCTTTGCCAGTTCACGCAGCAGCAATTCCGGCGCATTCACCTTGGCGTAAATCTGCCGCTCGAAATCCAGCCCCGGCGACAAGCCGAGATAGCTATGCGTCGGCCGCGCAAAACAATAAATGCAACCGTGTTCGCAACCGCGATAAGGATTGAGCGAAACATTGAAGGGAATATCCGGCGAAGCGTTGCGCGTGAGTATGCTCTTGGCCTGCTCTTCGATAATCTGCGTTTGGGGTGGCGGTGCGGCTTCGTCTTCATCATGTGATTCATGCGACCAGCCATCGTCGAACGCCTCACGCGCCAGTGTCTCGTAGCGGCCCTGCAGATTCGATACCGCTCCACGCCCTTTATGAATTTTCACCGTGTGCCAACCGGCATCCGACATGACATCCTCGCATTTGCTTCAAGGTCACCCTCGCCCGCATCAGCGGGAGAGGGTGGCCCGCAGGGCCGGGTGAGGGCCACGGTTTACGATTCAAGGAAGGTGCCAGTTCAGGCATCGCTTTCCCTCACCCCCGGCCCCTCTCCCGCTGATGCGGTAGAGGGGAGCAAGGCACCGACTCATGCTATGCCTAGCTGAATTAACTATCAAGCAACCCTGCGTTAATGGCGCCAGTGGTCGCGATCGTGGTCGTAATCACCACCGTGCCAATATCCCCCATAGTAATCATGGTGGTAATAGTGGTGGCGATATCCATCATCGTCGTCATAGACCACGCAACCCGACAATAAAGCACTCAACGCAAGCGCAACCAGCAATAGCTTTTTCATGATGGCTCCTGTATCGATTCTCTTGGGGTCAATCTCCGGTCAGAGATAAAGATTGGACAAAACGCCGGGCAGCATGTTCTGCACACTTACACGCTGTTACATACAAATTGAAATGCAGGAATTTCTCTTGGGTCGTGCCGCTCCGCATACACCAAAAAAAACCGTGCAGCCTGCCGGACGGGTTCTAAACTGAGGGAAAGTATTTCCGACTCAGGAGATCACGCCATGCCAGACCCCCGCCACGAAGCCACCAATCAGGTTCCGGAACTGGTCGATTACAACCTGTTCACCACCGACACCGCGCTGGTCGAAGGTGTGCGCCGCGCAGGAGCGGGCTGGCACGAACAGCATCTGAGTTATCTCGGGCTGGAATACGGTGGCGAGGAAATTTTTCACCTCGGCGATCAAGCCAACAAATACACGCCAGAGCTCATCAACTACGATGCGTTGGGCCGCCGCATCGACGTGGTGGAATATCACCAGAGCTGGCACACGCTGTTGCATCTGGCGCGGCGCGAAGGGCTGCAAGCTTCTGCCTGGGTACAACCGAAAGCCGGTGCGCATGTCGCGCGTGCTGCCAGCTATTTTCTGCACTACCAGGTTGAGGCAGGCGCATTGTGCCCGGTGACGATGACGTTCGCCGCCATCCCCGTTTTGCAAAACGAACCCGTCTTGTTCGACGCACTCAGAAACAAACTGTTCGCCACCGAACACGACAAGCGCGACCTGCCGATCGAGAAAAAACACAGCATCATGGTCGGCATGGGCATGACTGAAAAACAGGGCGGCTCCGACCTGCGCACCAACACCACCCATGCCCGTCCGCTGAACAGCCGCAGCGGCCGCGGCGCCGGCTACCTGCTCACCGGCCACAAATGGTTTTTTTCCGCGCCGATGTGCGATGCGCATCTCGTGCTCGCGCGCAGCAGCGATGATTCACTGTCGTGTTTCTTCGTGCCGCGCTGGCGGCCCGACGACAGCAAGAACGCCGTGAACATCCTGCGGCTGAAAGACAAACTCGGCAACCGCTCCAACGCCAGCAGCGAAGTGGAATTCGATCAAGCCTGGGGCATGATGATCGGCGAAGAAGGGCGTGGCATTCAAACCCTGATCGAAGTCGCCAGCACCACCCGCTTCGATTGCGTCATCGGCAGCGCCGCGTTGATGCGGCAGGCGCTGGTGCAAGCCCTGCACCACACGCGCCACCGTAACGCTTTTGGCAAACGCCTCGCCGACCAACCACTGATGCGCAATGTGCTGGCCGACCTCGCACTCGAATCCGAAGCCGCCACCGTACTCATGCTGCGTCTCGCCAGCGCCTTCGACGCTGGTCAGCATGACCCCGCCAATGCGCTCGAACAAGCCTGGCGCCGCATCGTCACCCCCGCCGCAAAATTCTGGGTCTGCAAACGCGCGCTCGAATTCACCGGCGAATGCATGGAAATCTGGGGCGGCAATGGCTACGTCGAAACCGGCCCCCTGGCCCGCCTCTACCGCGAAGCCCCCGTCAACTCCATCTGGGAAGGCAGCGGCAACATCATGTGCCTAGACGTCCTGCGCGCCATCGACCGCGACCCCGAAGGCTTCGAACGCTTGATGAAAGAATTGCAAGAACCCGCCAACGCCGAACCCGAACTGCAAAAACTCCTCACCGCACTACGCAGCGATCTCGACCAGCCCGCAGAAAAACGCGAAGCCCTCGCCCGCCGCATCACGCAACGGCTCGTCCTCGCATTACAGGGAAGTTTGATGCTGCAACACGCCCCCCTCTCCTCCGCCGAAGCCTTCATCGGCAGCCGTACCGACGCCGACGGCGGACGCGTATTCGGCACGCTGAGCAACGCTCAACTCGAACAGGAAATTCTTGAACGCGCTTGGGCAGTTTGATATTAATAGTTGTAGGGCGGAAAAGCGTAGCGCCTTCCGCCGAATGCGCAGTTGGAATGTAACCGTACCTTGGAGAGACATGCGGCGGAAGGCGCTACGCTTTTCCGCCCTACGAGTTCTTTTCAGACCGCCAGAACAATGCTTGTCACGAAACCAAATATCGCGTCAAATCTAATCAATTCACACTTGCTCCAACGTGTCCCAGGAAGCAAGCATTCGTAACACTCCATACCTCATTAGGACATGCATTATGAATAACCCACTGTGGCCTTCCCTAGAAATAGCAACGCGCGTTTTTGATTGGGCGAACATTGCTTTAATCATCAGCCTTGTCGCAGGCGTCGCTTCTACAGCCTTGGTTGTATGGATGGGCAGTATTAAGGAGGACTATTTAGAACAAGAGCTGGCGACGACAAACGAACGGGCAGCTATAGCAGAACAAAGAACTGCTGAGGCACAGTTGAAGCTCGAGGAACTACGAAAACAAGTTCGCCCTAGGCATATAACCCAAGCGCAGCAACAAGAAATTGCCAACAAACTATCGGCCTACAAGGGACATCTTGTGTCGCTCGGAGTTAAGCCATCAAATAATGAAAACGAATGGTTAGTTCGGTGGCTAGGCGCGGCTTTCTCTATGGCTGGGTGGAACGTCGAAATCCATTCCGAAGAGGCACGAAGTAATCGGTTTGTTCCTGATGGCATTTTGGTTCAATCTACACAACACCCGGATAGCATCTCCGTTGCCGCTCGCGTAGCTGAAGCCCTTAATATAGAAGGTCTTTACACAACTACTTTGCAGTCACTGCGACGTGATCCCAATTTCAGTATCACTTTGAATTAGAGTCCATGGTTTAAAACTGTACCTGACTTTCCTGCAGCCGTTGTGCATAAATCGCTGGTGGCAGGCCACCCAACTCCTTCTTTG
>SCTK01000002.1 GCA_004298905.1 Burkholderiaceae bacterium
CAGCTATCGGTGCCGCCATGCGCAAGCTCGCTCATCTATGCTTCGGCGTCGTTAAATCCGGCAAACCCTATGATCAACATTGGCTCGCTCACCCTTGACAAGCAAGACGGTATCTACGCGAGCTACAAGGACCCGAAAGTGATGCAACCACGCGAACCATCGGAAGCACGCCAAGCTGTCGATGCCTGGCTGGCCGGAGACTACGAGCGTGCGCGAGAGCTATACAGCGTTTGTGTAGCTAAGGCGGCGCTTCCCGGTGCGGGGCTGGGACCCAACTTCTATCTCTCAGAATGGGCGCGCCATGAAGCAAGTATTGGCAATCGGGAGGCATTTGAACGGCTGTTCGCCAAGGTGTTCGCATCCGAGCCAGACGCGCCGTTTTGGCGTCTATGCTACGCACGAGACACTTGGACTGAACTGAAAGATGAGGTCGCTTGCCACGATCGAATCGGAACCCTGGAGGCGCTTCTTGCCTCTGATCGATGGAACCGGACGCTTGATCTGGCCCCACGCGCGTACGCGCAGAAGATCGCAACACTCAAGGCATGGTTGCGGGGGGAGCCCGGTGGGCCAATCTGGCCTTAGCCCTTCGCAGGTGGCTGAGCTCAGACGTTGCGTCCTAGCCTACAAACCGTTTTAACCGGCGAGATTTTGCGGTACGCGTTCCAGCGCAAACAAATCCTGCACTCGCTCCCGCTCCCGAACCAGATACACCGCATCCCCGTCCACCATTACTTCCGCTGCACGGGTGCGGGTGTTGTAGTTGGAGCTCATCGCCATCGCGTAACTCCCTGCGGATAACACGGCGAGCAGGTCGCCTTGCTCGAGTTTGAGCGCGCGGTTTTTGCCCAGCCAGTCGCCGCTTTCGCAGACGGGGCCGACGATGTCGTAGGTGGTGGGGACGCCGCTGCGCGGCCGCACGGCGTCGATGCCGTGCCAGGCGTCATAGAGGGCGGGGCGCATGAGGTCGTTCATGGCGGCATCGACGATGGCGAAATTTTTGTCGGCGTTGTGCTTGAGATATTCCACCTTCGTTAAGAGAACGCCGGCGTTGCCGACCAGCGAGCGGCCGGGCTCGAACAGCACTTTCAACGCGCCATAGCCACGGCTTTCGATGCGGGCAAACAGTTGCGCCAGCAGGTCGGCGGCGGCGGGTGGTTCTTCTTTGTCGTAACGAATGCCGAGGCCGCCGCCGAGATCCAGGTGGTGCAGCTTGATGCCATGCTTGGCAAGCGCATCGACGAGGTCGAGCACTTTGTCGAGGGCGTCGAGGTAGGGGCGAATCTCGGTCAGCTGCGAGCCAATATGGCAATCGATCCCAGCTACTTCGATATGCGGCAGGCTGGCGGCACGTTTGTAAAGATCCAGCGCGCTTTCGTATTCGACGCCGAATTTATTTTCCTTCAGACCGGTGGAAATGTAGGGGTGGGTCTTGGCATCGACATTGGGGTTGACGCGCAGAGAGACGCGTGCGGATTTATTCATCGCGGTGGCAACTTCGCTGATGCGCAGCAATTCGCTTTCCGATTCGACGTTGAAGCACAGCACGTCGTGGGTCAATGCGAGACGGATTTCTTCGGCGGATTTGCCGACGCCGGAGAACACCGCTTTTTTCGGATCGCACCCCGCCGCAATCACGCGCAGCAATTCACCGCCGGAGACGATGTCGAAGCCGGAGCCCAGCTCACCAAACAGTCGCAGGATGGCGAGGTTGGAATTGGTTTTCATCGCATAGCAGACCAGCGCGTTGCGATTTACTAGGCCACCCTGATAGTTTTCCCAGGCGGCCACTAGCGCGGCTTTGGAATAGACGTAGAGCGGCGTGCCGAACTGCGCGGCGAGTTGCGGCAGCGGCACGCGTTCGGCGTGCATCACGCCATTGAGCGTGGGGAAGAATTGCGTCGGTGTCATGTCTGAGAAAAATTATTTTGTGCTTATTTTGTGCTTATTTTGTGTCTGTGGCAGCGGGCGGCACGGGCTTGTCTTTGGGCAGGTACAGCGGGCCGCGCTGGCCACACGCGCTCACGAGAAAAACAAGGATGCCAAGCAGAAGGATGGGGCGCATGGTATTTTAAGCCGGTAATTTTGACGGGCAGTTTAGCATGGCAACTTTGAACGAATCACAATTTATGCAGTTGGCGGAAGCCACTCTCGATGCCGTTGAAGCGGCGCTGGATCGGAGCGGCGCGGAGGTCGATTGCGTGCGTCAGGGCAACGTGCTGGAAATCGAATGCGAAGATGGCAGCAAGATCATCGTCAACAGCAATGCGCCGGTGCAGGAAATCTGGCTGGCGGCCAAATCCGGCGGCTTTCATTTTCGCCGCGTCGAAGACCGTTGGTGCAACACGCGCGACGGCAGCGAATTGTTCGCCAGCCTATCGCGTGTGTTGTCTTTGCAGTGCGGGGCGGAGGTTAACCTGAAGGCTTAAGCGCGAGAGGCTATTGCGGAATTTCCCCTCGCCCGCAGGCGGGAGAGGGTGGCCCGAAGGGCCGGGTGAGGGCGCATCCATTTTCGTGCTGCAAAAACGTTACCCTGTTCCATCGCCCTCATCCCCAACCCTTCTCCCGCCTGCGGGAGAAGGGAGCATGACGGGCAAGCTCGTGACAGCGCTTTAAGGCTTCTGCGCTGCCGGATCGGGCGGCAGCGAGTGGATGGGGACGGGTTGCTGTCCGGGCGGAAGTTCGGCGGGCGGCTCGGGTGTTTCTTCCACACCCAACGAAGGCACGCTCTGGCCGGGCTGATATTCGGTGTAGTAGTACTCACCGTTGAGTGAGACGACGCCGTCCGGCGCGGTACGTTCAACTTCCGGCACGCCTTTCAAAACCACTTCCATGTATTTCATCCAGATCGGCAAGGCCAGTCCGCCGCCGGTTTCCTTGTCGCCAAGTTTTTTCGGGATGTCATAACCGATCCAGGCCACGCCCACCAGATTGGGTTGATAACCGGCGAACCAGGCATCCTGCGAATCGTTGGTGGTGCCGGTCTTGCCGGCGATGTCGTTGCGCTTGAGTGCAACCGCCTTGGCGGCCGTGCCGTAGCGCGTGACGTCGCGCAGCAGGCTGTCCATGATGTAGGCGTTGCGCGGATCAATGACCTGGCGCGCATCGGCGCCCACCGTTTGCGGCTTGGCTTCGGCCAGTACCTTGCCGTCGGCATCAGTGACCTTGCTGATCAGATAGGGGTTGATCAGATAACCGCCGTTGGCGAACACGGAATAAGCCGCGACCATTTGCCAGGGGTTGGTGCTGCCCGCGCCCAGCGCCAGGGTCAGATACGGCGGATGCTTGGCCGCCTCAAAGCCGAAGCGCGTGGCGTAGTCTTGCGCATACTGCGGGCCGATGGCGCGGAGGATGCGGATCGACACCATGTTTTTGGATTTCGCCAGCGCTTGCCGCAGCTTCATCGGCCCTTCATATTTGCCGTCGTAGTTCTTCGGCTCCCAGGCTTCACTGCCGGTGACACTGGCTTCGAAACGAATCGGCGCATCGTTGATGATGGTGGAGGGCGTGAAGCCTTTTTCCAGCGCAGCGGAATAGATGAAGGGCTTGAAACTGGAGCCGGGTTGCCGCCAGGACTGGCTGACGTGATTGAATTTGTTGCGGTTGAAATCGAAGCCGCCGACCAGGGCGCGCACGCCACCGTCGTGCGTGTCGGCGGCGACAAAACCGGCCTCGACTTCCGGCATGCGCGTGATGCCCCAGACGCCTTTTTCATCCTGCATGATGCGCACGACGGCGCCGCGGCGGATGCGCTTGTTCGGCTGCTCGCGTGGATTGAGCGCACTGGCGGCAAAGGTCAGACCCGTGCCCTTGATTTCGATCGCTTCGCCGCGATGGCGCGCCACCTTGACCAGCTTGGGTGAGGCTTCAAGCACGACGGCGGCGTAGATGTCATCGCTATCGGGATATTCGAGTAAGGCATCATCAATGGCGTCTTCGATGTTTTCGTTTTCAGACAGGTCGAGATAGCCTTCGGGCCCGTCGTAACCATGACGGCTGACGTAGTTCATCACGTTGCTGCGCACGGCTTTATAGGCGGTGTCCTGATCGACCTTGCGCAGCGTGGTGTAGACGTTCAGGCCGCGCGAGTAGGCGTCTTCATGGTAAGTGTTGTAAATCAACTGGCGCACCATTTCCGTCGCGTATTCGGCATGAACTTCAAATTCCTGGCCGGAGGCCTTGACTTGCAACGGTTCGGCGAGCGCGGCTTGATATTGTTGTTTGTTCAAGAAGCCGAGCGAAGCCATGCGCTCGAGGATGTATTGCTGACGGATTTTTGCGCGCTTGGGATTCACCACCGGGTTATAGGCCGACGGCGCCTTGGGTAGTCCGGCCAGCATGGCGGCTTCGGCGGCGGTGATCTTGGCGAGCGGTTTGCCGAAATAGATTTGCGCGGCGGAGGCAAAGCCGTAAGCGCGTTGACCCAGATAAATCTGGTTCAGATAAATTTCCAGAATCTGGTTCTTGCTCAGATTGGCTTCGATCTTGAAGGCCAGCAGCGCTTCATAGACCTTGCGCGTGAAGGAGCGTTCGCTGGACAGAAAGAAATTGCGAGCCACCTGCATCGTGATCGTACTTGCGCCCTGACCGCGGTGGCCGCTGCTCAGGTTGGCCACGGCAGCGCGCGCCACGCCCCACAGATCAACACCACCGTGCTCGAAGAAGCGGTCATCTTCGGCCGCCAGCACGGCTTGCACCATCACCGGCGGCACGTCCTTGAAGTGCACCAGGTTGCGCCGCTCTTCGCCGAATTCGCCGAGCAGCACGCCCTCAACCGAGTAAATGCGCAGCGGAATTTTCGGCCGGTAATCGGTCAACGATTCCAGCGAGGGCAGATTCGGGTAAGCCAGCGCCAGCGCCAGCGAACCCAGCAGCGACAGGCACACCAGGCCGGCCACGAAGATCATGACCGCGAGGAATAGCCATCCGCTCCAGCCGCGCTCCCGGAGAGCGAACAGCTGTGCAAATAGCGCTTTAGTTTTTTCGAAATATCTCGATAACATGGATTGACGTGTTTTCCGGCGGGTTTTCGGAGAATGGTTGAGAGCCTGGCGGATTATAGTGGAGTCGCCAGTCCGTTCCGGGACCAAGGCGCTGTTTTCTGCTTCGTATCATTGCCGGATCGCGTGGTGGGCGCGCAACCTCCAGGCGCAAAACCGCTAAAAGCCTGATAAAAGGCTTTACAGGTCTGAAAAGATATTGCTAGCATCTAACGTAAATTATCCAAAGTCGCAGTAAAAGACTTGTTTTTTTAGGGAAATTTTGAATCGCTCAAGGCGGCTTCGGTGGCGTTGAGCGTTCTACCCGTGGAGCGTTGGGGAGCATATTTTGGCTTTAGACCTCGGATCTTTATTCCGTTCAAAAAATCCGCCCTTGATCGGGCTGGATATCAGCTCGTCCAGCGTCAAGCTGGTGGAGTTGTCTGCGGGTGCGCAAAGCGGCAGCTATCAACTGGAACGCTACGCGATCGAGTTGTTGCCGCGCGGCGCGCTGGTTGACGGCGCGATGGAAAACATGGACGCGATCGCCGATGCCATTTCCCGCGCCCTCAAACGCAGCGGCAGCAGCGTGAAAAATGTCGCCATGGCCTTGCCCTCCAGCGCCGTCATTACCAAACGCATTGTTTTGCCCGCCGACTTGCGCGAAGAAGAAATGGAAGCACAAGTGGAAAGCGAGGCCAATCAATATATTCCCTTTGCTATCGACGAAGTGAACCTGGATTTTCAGGTCATTGGGCCGGCCGCCAATTCGGCGGGCGATGTCGATGTGCTGATCGCCGCCTCACGCAAGGAAAAAGTACAGGACCGCGTCGCGGTGGCGGAGATGGCGGGGCTGACCCCAGTGGTGATGGATATCGAATCCTATGCCCTGCGCGCCGCGATGGATCACTACAACGTTCACATGGAAGGCTATTCGCCGGAAGCGGTGATTGCCCTGTTCCACATCGGCGCCAACACCACCTCGCTCAACGTCATGATCAATGGCCAGTCGGTGTATGAGCGCGAGCAGCCGTTTGGCGGCGCGATGCTGACGCAGGATATTGTGCGCAATTTCGGGCTGACGTTTGAAGAAGCCGAGGCGCGCAAGCGCGCGCGCGACTTGCCGGAAAATTACGAGCGCGACTTGTTGCAACCCTTCGTCGACAGTGTGGCGACCGAAGTGGCGCGCGCCTTGCAATTCTTCTTTACCTCGACGCCTTACACCCGTGTCGACAGAATTCTGCTTGCGGGCGGCTCGGCCGTGGTGGGCGGGTTGGAAGAGGTGGTGGCCAATCGGGTGCAGGTGACGACGACGTCTATCTCGCCGTTTGCGGGCATGGGTTTTTCTGCCAATGTGCGCGAGAAGCAGTTGGCGCAGGATGCGCCCAGTCTGCTGGTCGCCACCGGACTGGCGTTGCGGAGGTTTGAAGAATGAGTCTCCGCATAAACCTGCTGCCGCACCGCGAAGCCAAACGTGCGCAACGGCGCCGGGATTTCTATGCCATGCTGGTGCTGGGCGCAATTGCCGCGCTGGCGGTTGTGGTCATTGGTGCGCTGTATTTCCAGGCGCTGATCGTGACGCAGAATCAGCGCAACGAATTCATTCAATCCGAAAACAAGAAGCTGGATGAGCAAATCAAGGAAGTCTCATCGCTGAAAGAGGAAATTGAAGGCTTGCGCGCGCGCCAGACAGCGGTGGAAGATTTGCAGACCGAGCGCAACCTGCCCGTGCATTTGCTGGATGAAATGGTCAAGCTGGTGCCGGAAGGCGTGCATCTGAAAACGCTGAAGCAAGCGGGCAAGCAAGTCACGTTGACCGGCATTGCGCAATCCAACGAGCGCGTGTCCGAGTTGCTGCGCAATCTGGGCACGCAATCGCAATGGATCGAGCGGCCCGAGCTGATCGAAATTCGTTCGGAAGCGCCCAATGCGCAGAAAACTTCCAATCGGCCGCTGCTGTTTGAATTCAGCCTGACAACCCTCATCAAGGGTGCAGGGGTGTCGCCAGAGGATTCGGCGGCGAAAACCGCGCCGGGCAAGGCGCGGAAATGAGGACCTATGGCCTTGAATCTTGACATCAATCAATTAACCGACCAGTTCCGGGGGCTCAACCCCAACGACCCGGGTTCCTGGCCGGCGCTGCCGCGTGCTGCAGCGGTGTTGGGCGTGTTTGCGCTGGTACTGGCGCTGGGCTGGTTTTTGTATCTTTCCGGTTTGCAGGACACGCGCCAGGCCGGTATCGATCAAGAAGAGCAATTGAAAACCGAGTACCGGAAAAAAATTGCGCAAGCGGTCAACCTCGAGGCGCTGCGTCAGCAAAAGGAAGAAGTGACGCAATACGTGAATTCGCTGGAGAAAAAACTGCCCAGCAAGGCGGAAATGGACGCCCTGCTGTCAGACATCAACCAGGCGGGTGTTGGTCGCGGTTTGCAGTTTGAGTTGTTCAAACCCGGCCAGGTGGTGGTCAAGGATTATTATGCCGAGCTGCCGATCAGCATCCGCATCAGTGGCCGCTATCACGATCTGGCCTCATTCACCGGTGATGTGGCGGGCTTGTCGCGGATTGTCACGCTGAACGAAATCTCGCTGAAAACCAATGACAAAGGTGGCGGTTTGACGATGGAGTCGGTGGCAAAAACCTTCCGCTATCTTGATCCCGAGGAAGTGTCGGCCGTCAGAAAAGCCAAGCAGGATGCGAAGGCGGGAGTGAAGAAATGAGGATCGCCACCACATTTTCGCTCGCGCTGATAGCTACGCTGTTGGCGGGTTGTTTCGGCAACGACCAGGCAGAAATCCGTGAATGGATGGAACAGACGCGCAAGGAAACGCCGGTCCGGGTAGAAAAGATTAATCCGCCGAAGGAATACACGCCGTTCCAGTACGCCTCACAAGGCAGCGCAGACCCCTTCGATCCTGTCAAGCTGGCGGATTTATTGAAGCGTCTGGCCGACAAGAATTCGAAGGGTAAGCGCCCCGACTTCGATCGCCGCCGGGAGGTGCTGGAAGCCTATGCACTGGATTCGATGAAGATGGTCGGCGTCATGGAGAAGAACAAACAGATTTACGCCTTGATTTCTGCCGACCAGACGCTCCATCAAGTCCATGTCGGCAATTATCTGGGCCAGAATTTCGGCAAGATCGTCAAGATCACCGAAACCGAAGTGACTCTCAAGGAATTGGCGCAAGACGCTGCGGGCGACTGGGTCGAGCGTGATGCCACGTTGCAACTGCAGGAGGGCGGGAAATGAATCAGAAACGGAAGTCTGCCATGATGAACAAATTATTCGGCCCACTGTGCGGCCTGATCTTCGGCGCCATGCTGCTTGTACCTTTTGCGGTACGCGCAGAGGAACAGGCCAATGCCATCGAATCGGTGACGGCGACGCAACAGGGGTCCTTGACCATTCTGCGTTTTCAACTGAAAGAGCCGCTCAAGGAAGTTCCGGGAGATGGTTTTACTCAGGCGGCGCCGGCGCGCATTGTGCTCGATTTCCCCGACACCTCCAATGGATTGGGCAAGTCGATGGTCGATGTCTCGCAGGGCGAGTTGCGTACCATCAATGTCGTCGAAGCGGGTAATCGCACGCGTGTCGTGTTCAATCTCAAGCGCATGGTGTCGTTCCAGAAATCGGTGCAGGGCAACGTGCTCATCGTGACCTTGGGTGGCGAGCCGGCCGTAGCATCGGCAAACACGACCCAATTTGCGCCTGCCAAGCCAAGCAGCGCGGCGCATGAAGTGCGCGATATTGATTTCCGCACCGGCAAGGGCGGCGAGGGGCGTGTCGTGGTGGACTTGTCTGATGCCGATACCGGTGTGGACATTCGCACGCAGGGTCAGAACATCGTGCTCGAATTCGTTAAAACCAAATTGCCGGACGCCCTGCGCCGCAAGCTGGATGTGGGTGATTTCGGCACGCCGGTGCGCGTTATCAATACCTTCCAGCAAGGTGACAACGTGCGCATGGTGATCGAGCCGACCGGCTTGTGGGAACACAATGCCTATCAGAGCGACAACCGCTTCGTACTCGAAGTGAAAGCGATCAAGGAAGATCCGAACAAGCTGGTGCAGGGTACCCGCCAGGGCTACAAGGGCGAGAAGCTGTCGCTCAACTTCCAGAACGTCGAAGTGCGTGCCTTGCTGCAGGTGATCGCCGATTTTACCAACCTCAACATCATCGCCAGCGAAACCGTCGGCGGCAACATCACGCTGCGCTTGAAAGATGTGCCTTGGGATCAGGCGCTGGACATCATCATGCAGGCCAAGGGCCTGGACATGCGCAAGCGCGGCAATGTACTGTGGATTGCGCCGCGCGATGAATTGACGACCAAGGAAAAACTGGAATTTGAAGCCAAACAACAGATTTCAGAGTTGGAACCCTTGCGCACGGAGTCGTTCCAGTTGAATTATCAGAAGGCAGAAAATTTCCAGAAAATTCTGACGGATGAAAAGCAGAGAATACTGTCTAAGCGAGGAAGTGCTGTCATCGACCCACGCACCAATCAACTTTTTGTTCAGGATATTCCCTCCAAGCTGGAAGAGATGCGCAACCTCTTGGCCAAAATCGATGTGGCAGCACGCCAAGTGTTGATTGAGGCGCGGATTGTGGAGGCGGATGACAAGTTCAGCAGAAACCTGGGCGCCAAGCTGGGCTTTACCGATCTGTCCCAGAACTCTACGACAGCCGGTTGGGGCGGGAGGAATCGTGTTTCGGTGACAGGTAACTATCTTGGTGTTGGAGAGCAAAACGGGCAAGCGACGGTAACATCGGGGAGTTATATCCCTGACACCCAGTTTGTCAGTTTGCCGGCGGGCGCAATCAACGGCGCCACCCCCGGTTCATTCGCGATCAGCCTGTTTCGGCAGGGGGCGCTGAAATTCCTCAACCTGGAAATCTCTGCGCTGGAAGCCGATGGCCGCGGGAAAATCATTTCCAGCCCGCGCGTAGTGACGGCCGACAATGTCGAGGCCTTGATTGAGCAAGGCGAGGAAATCCCCTATTTGCAAGCCTCATCCAGTGGGGCTACCAACATTGCATTCAAAAAAGCGGTGCTTTCCCTCAAGGTTAAACCGCAGATCACCCCCGAGGGCAATGTCGTATTGTCGGTGGAGGTCAATAAGGACTCGCGCGGTGAGTTGGCGGGTGGCGTTCCCGCCATAAACACCAAAAAAGTGCAAACTGAGGTGATGGTGGAAAATGGTGGCACCGTGGTGATTGGTGGTATCTACCAGCAAACGGAGCGTAACGATGTGACCAAGGTGCCGTTGCTGGGAGATATTCCGGTGCTTGGCAATCTGTTCAAGACCAAGTCGCGCCAGGATGATAAGACCGAGCTGCTGATTTTCCTCACACCGAAAGTGCTGAACGAAAAATTGACGGCAACGCAGCAATAGGTAGCATCACCAAGCGTAGTAAACAAGCCCGCGCCTGCGGGCTTGTTTTTTTCAGAGGAATAATGGATGTCAAATCAGGGCAAGAGTGCTCCGATATTGATCGGTATGATGGGGGCAGGTAAAACGACGCTGGGCAAGCTACTGGCGCGGCGGCTGGGGTTTGCGTTCGTTGATTCCGACCATGAAATCGAAGCGCAGACGGGCGTACGTATCCGCGACATTTTCGAAATCGAAGGTGAGGCCACCTTTCGCGCCCGCGAACACAAGGCGCTAGAGCAATTGCTGGGCAGGCGCAATACGGTGTTGGCCACTGGCGGCGGCATTGTGTTGTTGCCGGAAAATCGCGCCCTGCTCAAGGCGCATCCCCCGGTGGTTTACCTGCACGCGCAACCGCAACGCCTGTGGGAACGGTTGCACCATGACCGCTCACGGCCGCTGCTACAGACCGCAGATCCGCAGGCCAAGCTGGCGCAACTCTATGCCGAACGCGATCCGTTCTACCGCGCAGTGGCCAGCCATATCTTCGAAACCGGCGAAGCGCCACTCGATCAACTCGCCGACAAAGTGCTGAACGCTTTACAATCCGGGTCATGACCGGATCGCTCCCAAATTTTCATGCCGCATACCCTACACGTTGAACTGGGCGAACGCGCCTACCCCATCCTGGTCGGCAGCGGTTTTTTGCACGACCCCGCGCCGCTGTTTCCCTATTTGCACAATCGTCGTGTGATGCTGGTCACCAACAGCACCGTGCACCCGCTGTACGGTCAAGCCCTGGAAGGCGCGCTGAAAGCGCAGGGGGTCGATCTGCGGACGGTGATCCTGCCCGATGGCGAGGCGCACAAGGCGTGGGAGTCCATCGAGCGCATCCTGGCCGTCATGCTGACCGATCATCTGGATCGCAAGACCATCGTGCTCGCGCTGGGGGGCGGCGTTATTGGCGACATGGCCGGCTTTGCCGCAGCCATCTATCAGCGTGGCGTCGATTTCATCCAGATTCCCACCACCTTGCTGGCTCAGGTTGACTCCTCGGTCGGTGGCAAGACTGGCATCAACCACGCGCTGGGCAAGAACATGATTGGCGCGTTTCATCAGCCGCTGGCGGTGCTCAGCGACATGGACACCTTACTCACGCTGCCGGCCAAAGAACTCTCCGCCGGGTTGGCCGAAGTGATCAAGCACGGTCTGATCGCCGACGCCGCCTATTTCGACTGGATCGCGCAAAACATGGCGGGACTGCGGGCGCTGGAGGCTGATCTGCTGACCCACGCGGTGATTCGTTCCTGCGAAATCAAGGCCAATGTGGTGGCACAGGATGAGCGCGAATCCGGCCTGCGTGCGCTGCTTAACTTCGGCCACACCTTCGGACACGCCATCGAAGCCGGCATGGGCTACGGCGCATGGTTGCATGGTGAGGCCGTGGGCGCGGGCATGGTGATGGCGGCCGATTTGAGTGCTCGTCTGGGATATATCGAAATCGCCCTCGTGGAAAGAATCCGCGCCACGGTCGCTGCCGCTGGGCTGCCCACGCAAGGCCCGGGATTGGGAGCCGAGCGCACCATTCAATTGATGCTGGGCGACAAGAAAAACGAGGCCGGAAAAATCCGTTTTGTGCTGCTTAAACAATGCGGCCACGCCTTCCTCACTGCCGTGCCCGAAGAAGCCTTGCGCGCCACCTTGCAGGAATGCCACGCATGACACTGGCCGCCTATGCCGCGCATCCGGAGTTGACCAAGGGGCGGCGACATGCCGAACCCCCCGCGCAGGCGCGTAGCGAATTTCAGCGTGACCGCGATCGCATTGTGCACTCCACTGGCTTTCGCCGGCTCGAATACAAGACGCAGGTGTTCGTCAATCACGAGGGCGATCTGTTCCGCACGCGCCTGACGCACAGTCTGGAAGTCGCGCAAATCGGCCGCTCGATTGCGCGCGTGCTGGCCCTGAATGAAGATCTCACCGAAGCCATCGCACTGGCACATGATCTCGGCCACACGCCGTTCGGCCACGCCGGACAGGATGCCTTGAACGAATGCATGCGCGAGCATGGCGGCTTCGAGCACAACCTGCAATCCCTGCGCGTGGTTGATCAACTCGAAGAACATTACGCCGAGTTCGACGGCTTGAACCTGTGTTACGAAACGCGCGAAGGCATCCTGAAACATTGCTCGAAAGAGAATGCGAAACAACTGGGCGAGCTGGGCAAACGTTTTCTCAACGGCCGTCGCCCCTCGCTCGAGGCGCAACTAGCCAACCTCGCCGACGAGATTGCTTACAACAATCACGATGTCGACGACGGCCTGCGCTCCGGCTTGATCACGCTGGAACAGCTCGCCGAAGTGGAACTGTTTGAGCGTCATGCCATGATCGTGCGCAAGGCCTACCCGGACATCAGCGAACGCCGCCTGGTGCATGAAATCGTGCGGCGCATGATCAACGCGCTGGTGATGGATTTGTTGCAGACCACGCAGCAGCGCATTGCCGACCACAAGCCGCAAAGTATTGAAGGCGTGCGCAATAGCGGCGAACTGATCGCCTTCAGCGACAGCATGCGCGCTGAATCGAAAGCGCTGAAGAAATTTCTCTACGACAACCTTTACCGTCACTACCGCGTCATGCGCATGAGCGAAAAAGCCAAGCGCATCATTCGTGAATTATTCGATGCTTTCATGAGTGAGCCGCGCTTGTTGCCGACGCAGCATCAAGAAAAGGCACAGGAAAATCTGTCGCGCACGGTGGCCGACTACATCGCTGGCATGACCGACCGCTACGCCATGCGCGAGCACCGCCGCCTGTTTGCCGTTGAAGAAGACTAAGACTGATGTTGCGGCTCACCGAAGTACAACTCCCGCTCGACCACGACGAGGCCGCACTGCCTGCCGCAATCCTCGCGCGGCTGCAAATCGCCGCAGCTGAACTGACCGGCTTCATCGTGTTTCGGCGCGGCTACGATGCACGCAAGAAATCGAACATCCATCTGGTCTATACGCTGGATGTGGAAGTCAGAAACGAAGCGCAATTGCTCGAGCGACATCATGGCAACCCGCATATCAAGCCGACACCGGACACTAGTTACAAATTCGTCACACAAGCCCCGGCCAATCTGAAATCGCGCCCGGTCGTCATCGGCACTGGCCCCTGCGGAATTTTTGCGGGCTTGCTCCTCGCGCAGATGGGCTTTCGTCCCATCCTCCTCGAGCGCGGCAAACCCGTGCGCGAACGCACCAAGGACACCTGGGATTTGTGGCGCAAGCGCGAACTGCATCCCGAATCGAACGTGCAATTCGGCGAAGGCGGGGCTGGCACGTTCTCCGACGGCAAACTGCACAGCCAGATCAAAGACCCCAAGCACTACGGCCGCAAGGTGCTGCAGGAATTCGTCAAGGCGCATGCGCCGGAAGAAATTCTCTATGTCAGCAAGCCGCACATCGGCACCTTCCGCCTGGTCAAGATGATGGAAGCGATGCGCGCGACGATGGAGTCGCTCGGCGCGGAATTTCGTTTTCAGAGCAAGGTGGTCGATCTCGACATCGACAACGGCAAGGTGCGCGGGGTTGTGTTGGAGGGTGGCGAGCGTATCGCCGCCGATCGTGTCGTGCTGGCCATCGGCCACAGCGCCCGCGACACCTTCCAGATGCTGTATGAGCGCGGCGTCTATGTCGAAGCCAAACCCTTCTCGATCGGCTTCCGCATCGAACATCCACAATCGCTGATCGACCGCGCCCGCTTCGGTAATTTCGCCGGCCATCCCCTGCTGGGCGCGGCGGATTACAAACTCTCGCATCACTGCAAGAACGGCCGCACTGTCTACAGCTTCTGCATGTGTCCCGGTGGCACGGTGGTCGCCGCCACGTCCGAACCGGGCCGCGTCGTCACCAACGGCATGAGCCAATACTCCCGCAGCGAACGCAACGCCAACAGCGGCATCGTCGTCGGCATCACCCCGGCCGATTACCCCGGCCACCCGCTCGCTGGCATCGCGTTTCAGCGCCAGTGGGAATCACGCGCCTTCGAACTCGGTGGCGGTAACTACGATGCCCCCGGCCAACTGGTCGGCGACTTCATCGCCAATCGCCCTTCGCGTGAATTCATCAGCGTGCTGCCTTCGTATAAACCCGGCGTACACCTGGGCGACCTCAACCCCAGCCTGCCCGACTACGCCATCGCCGCCATCCGCGAAGCCCTGCCCGCCTTCGACAAACAGATCAAAGGCTACGCGATGAACGATGCAGTACTGACCGGCGTCGAGACACGCACCTCATCGCCCATCAGCATCAAGCGCAATGAGCATTGCCAGAGCATTAATACTATTGGCCTGTTCCCTGCGGGCGAGGGTGCGGGTTATGCGGGCGGGATTCTTTCTGCGGCGGTGGATGGGATCAAGGTGGCCGAGGCGGTGGCCTTGAGTATGGTAAATCGGTAATACTTCAATTTGATCTTCGGTGCCTTAGGCAGTCCATTTTTTCATTGGAGCAACAAATGGCAATTCCAGATTTCCAGATGCCTATGTTGCCTACCTAAATATATTTCAGATGGCAAAGAATAGTTCTTTCGCGATGTAGTGGAATGTATTGCGAAACAATTTCATCTAACTAAAGATGAGAAGGTTCAGCGATTGCCTGGTGGTAGATATCCAACCCTTAATAATCGTTTGGCGTAAGCGAAAACCCATCTCAAAAAAATCCGGCTTATTAGCGTGACCGTGCCGAGGGTCTGAGGTTGTCGGAAAACTTTACGCATAGACCTCGCTGGCCTGAGATGTTCCTGTTATGTACATGAATTATATGAAAAAAAGATCTTTGGCATGGCAATTGCTTTTGTACGTGCAGGGCAATATCGCCTGTGATGTCTGACAATTCGAGGTAGCGATGAAACATCAAATTAAAACAGTATTAGTAGCGGTGGCGTTGAGTTTGTCGGCCGCAGGCGCATACGCTTTCCCCGTTGCCGATGAGTTTGGGCCGAATCTGGTGGTGAATGGCGATTTTGAAACCGGCAGCCTTGCTCCCGATTGGGTGCAGTCTGGCAATCTGGGGTTTAACAATATCGATTCCGTTGGCAATGGCGGCAGCAGCTTTTCGTGGACCGGCGGATCGATCGGATCGCTTGGTTATATCAACCAAACCCTCGCGACCGTGGCGGGCGCTGGCTACAATATCCATCTCTTTCTGCAAAGCGACGGCGACACCCCGAACGAAATCCAAGTCATGTGGGACGGAGCAGTGGTGTATGACGCTTTCAACGTGGGTAGTCAGGGTTTCACCGAGATCGTTATCGACCCGTTTGCAAGCGACGCATCGACGATTCTGAGCATCGGAACCCGGAACGACCCGGGCTTTCTGCACGTCGATGACGTTTCCGTCCGGGAAGCCTCCTCCGTACCTGAGCCGATGACCGTGGCACTGCTGGGCCTCGGCCTGTTGGGCGTGGGCGTCTCGCGCCGTAAGGCCGCCTAAGCGCTCAGATCAAAGCTTTCAGTTTGTAAAACGGCGGCCCGAAAGGGGCCGCCGTTTTTTTTGCTCCTGCCTACGAATGGTCAAAGGTACCGGTTGAAATATTTTCTATCATCGCATGTCGCGATAAAAACCCTCGTGTGACCCCAGCGCCAAAAGAACCAATTCATCGGGCGCTGCATCCGGGCCAATAAGCGCGTACGACAACAGAACGTCCTGTTTGTTGACCTTGAATTTGTGGACAAACACGCCCGCCAAATCTCCTTTTTTCGCCTCGCCGATTTTTGGCTTTGTCATGATCTCGCGCATGTAGTTTGGCCAGACCGATCAATTCATCGGATAATTCTAGAAAATTAAATAGGGTCAGACTCCATTTAATTCCTTGCTATGATGCAGCCACTTTCCCGAGGTGGCTGTGGCGCGACTTCCCCGACTTTTTCTCCCCGATTGTCCCCAGCATGTGATCCAGCGCGGTATTAACCGTATGGAGATTTTTCGTGCGCGGGAGGATTATCAGCAGTTCATTCAATGGCTTGGCAGCGCGGCGCTGGAGTACGGCGTGCAGATTCATGCCTATGTGTTGATGAGCAACCACCTGCATCTACTGGCCACGCCCAAGGATGATCAGGCGCTGGGGCGGATGATGCAATCGGTCGGGCGGCGTTATGTGCAGTATTTCAATGCGCGCTACGACCGTACCGGGACCCTGTGGGAAGGACGTTACCGGGCGACGCTGGTGGAAAGCACGCGTTATTTCATGGTGTGCAGCCGCTATATCGAGTTGAACCCGGTGCGGGCTGGACTGGCGAACGATCCGGCACAGTATCCCTGGTCGAGCTATCAGGGAAATGTGGGGTTAAGTCAGGACTTGCTCTTGACGCCGCACCATGAGTACTGGGCCCTGGGCAATACTCCATTTGAGCGGCATGCAGCTTACAAGGCCATCGTGGCGCAGGGGTTGGGGCAAAGTGAAGTTGACTTGATCCGCCAGCAGACCAACAAGGGTTGGGCGCTGGCCTCCCCAGAATTCATCGAAAAAGCCGACCCGCAGGCCAGCCGCCGCATGATGCAAAAACCCAAAGGGCGGCCCCTCTCCAGGCAAAAACCTTCCTGAAATTCGACTCTGTCCCCATTTAATCCGAGAACCGCCCTTCCGGACAAATTAAATGGAGTCTGACCCCATTTAATTTTGTTGAGAATGCTGGTGCGGTGCGGTAAAGTGCTGGGAGGTTTCTATAGAGGAGTCCGTATGGACACGCACGCAGCCCCCCTGGCACAAGGTTTATACAACCCGGCGAACGAGCATGACGCTTGTGGCGTTGGTTTTGTGGCGCATATCAAAGGGCAGAAGAGTCACGCGATTGTGACCAATGGCCTGAAGATTCTGGAAAACATCGATCACCGTGGCGCGGTTGGCGCGGATGCGCTGATGGGCGACGGGGCCGGGATTCTGATTCAGATTCCCGATCAGCTGTTCCGCGAGGACATGTTCAAGCAGGGCGTGAAGCTGCCGCCGCTGGGCGAATATGGGGTGGGCATGGTGTTCCTGCCGAAGGAGCATGCGTCGCGCCTGGCGTGTGAGCAGGAAATGGAACGCGCGATCCGTGCCGAAGGCCAGGTGGTGCTGGGCTGGCGCGATGTGCCGGTGGATCGCGAGATGCCGATGTCGCCGACGGTGCGTGCCAAGGAACCAGTGATTCGGCAGGTGTTCGTCGGCCGCGGCCCGGATGTGATGGTGACCGATGCGCTGGAGCGCAAGCTGTATGTGATTCGCAAGATGGCCAGCCACGCGATTCAGCAGCTCAAGTTGAAGCATGGCAAGGAATATTTCGTGCCGTCGATGTCGGCGCGCACAGTTGTCTACAAAGGCCTGCTGCTGGCCGATCAGGTGGGCCGCTATTACCTCGATCTGGCCGATCCGCGCTGCGTGTCGGCGCTGGCGCTGGTGCATCAACGTTTCTCCACCAACACTTTCCCCGAGTGGCCGCTGGCGCACCCGTATCGTTTGATCGCGCACAACGGCGAGATCAACACGGTGAAGGGTAACTTCAATTGGCTGCGCGCACGCGAAGGCGTGATGAAATCCCCCGTGCTGGGCGACGATCTGAAAAAACTGTTCCCGCTGGTGTATGAAGGCCAGTCGGATACCGCGACCTTCGACAACTGTCTGGAACTGTTGCTGATGGCCGGTTACCCGATGGCGCAGGCGATGATGATGATGATTCCCGAAGCCTGGGAACAGCACACGCTGATGGATGAAAACCGCCGCGCTTTCTATGAATTCCATGCGGCGATGATGGAGCCGTGGGACGGCCCCGCTGCAATCGCGTTCACCGACGGCCGTCAGATCGGCGCGACGCTGGATCGCAACGGCTTGCGTCCGGCGCGTTACATCGTGACCGATGACGACCTCGTGGTGATGGCCTCGGAAGCCGGTGTGCTGCCGATTCCCGAATCACGCATCATCAAGAAATGGCGTCTGCAGCCGGGCAAGATGTTCCTGATCGACATGGAAGCTGGTCGCATCATCAACGACAAGGAGTTGAAGGACTCGCTCGCCAACGCCAAGCCGTATCGCGAGTGGATCAACCGCATCCGCATCAAGCTGGATGAAGTCACGGGCGGGCACGGGCACGACGAAGACAGCACACCTGCTGAAGCGCTGCTCGATCGTCAGCAAGCCTTCGGCTATACCCAGGAAGACTTGAAATTCCTGATGGCGCCGATGGCAACCAGCGGTGAAGAAGCGACCGGCTCGATGGGCAACGACTCGCCGCTAGCGGTGATGTCGAACAAGCAGAAACCGCTGTACAACTATTTCAAACAGTTGTTTGCGCAGGTGACCAACCCGCCGATCGATCCGATCCGCGAACAACTGGTGATGTCGCTGGTGTCCTTCATCGGCCCGAAGCCGAATCTGCTCGACCTCAACAACATCAACCCGCCGATGCGCCTCGAAGTCGCGCAGCCGGTACTCGACAAAAAAGATATGGCGAAGATTCGCCACATCGAACGCTTCACCGACAACAAGTTCAAGTCGCACGAGTTGAACATCACCTACCCGGCGGCCTGGGGCAAGGAAGGCATCGAGGCGCGCCTGGCCTCGCTGTGCGCGGAGGCGGTCGATGCCGTGAAATCCGGCTACAACATACTGATCGTGTCCGACCGCAAGATGGACGCGGGGCATGTGGCGATTCCCGCCCTGCTGGCGACCAGCGCGATTCACCAGCACCTGGTGCGCGAAGGCGTGCGCACCAGCACCGGCCTGGTGGTGGAAACCGGCTCGGCGCGCGAGGTACATCACTTCGCCCTGCTGGCCGGTTACGGCGCCGAAGCTGTGCATCCGTATCTGGCGATGGAAACGATGGAAGCGATGGCGCAGGAACTGTCCGGCGATCTGTCGGGTGAGAAAGCCATCAAGAATTTCGTCAAAGCGATTGGCAAAGGGCTGAACAAGGTCATGTCCAAGATGGGCATTTCGACCTACATGTCCTATTGCGGCGCGCAGATTTTCGAAGCCATTGGTTTGAATCATGGGCTGATCGACAAATACTTCACCGGCACGGCATCGAATGTCGAAGGCATCGGTATTTTCGACGTGGCCGAAGAAGCGCTGCAATTGCATCAACTGGCATTCGGCGACGACCCGGTGCTGGCCGAAGCGCTCGACGCGGGTGGCGAATACGCTTATCGCACGCGCGGCGAAGATCACATGTGGACGCCGGAATCGATTGCGAAATTGCAGCACTCGACGCGCGCCAACAGCTTCCAGACCTACAAGGAATACGCGCAGCTGATCAACGACCAGAGCAAGCGCCAGATGACGCTGCGTGGTCTGTTCGAATTCAAGGTCGATCCGAGCAAGGCGATTGCGTTGGATGAAGTCGAGCCGGCCAAGGAAATCGTCAAGCGCTTCGCCACCGGCGCGATGTCGCTCGGCTCGATCTCGACCGAAGCGCACGCCACGCTGGCGATTGCGATGAACCGCATCGGCGGCAAGTCCAACACCGGCGAAGGCGGCGAAGACAGCAAGCGTTACGCGCAGGAATTGAAAGGCATCCCGATCAAGAAAGGCGAATCGCTGGCCTCGGTGATCGGCCATGATTTGATCGAAGCCGATGTGCCGCTGCAAGACGGCGACTCGCTGCGCTCACGGATCAAGCAGGTCGCCTCCGGCCGCTTTGGCGTGACGGCGGAATATCTGAGCTCCGCCGATCAAATCCAGATCAAGATGGCGCAGGGTGCCAAGCCCGGCGAAGGCGGCCAGTTGCCCGGCCACAAAGTGTCGGAATATATTGCCAAGCTGCGCTTCTCGGTGCCTGGCGTCGGCCTGATTTCGCCGCCGCCGCATCACGATATTTATTCGATCGAAGATCTGGCGCAACTGATTCACGATTTGAAGAACGCCAATCCGAAAGCCTCGATCTCGGTCAAGCTGGTATCGGAAGTCGGTGTCGGCACCGTCGCTGCGGGCGTCTCCAAATGTAAAGCGGATCACGTCGTGATCGCCGGTCATGACGGTGGCACCGGCGCGTCGCCGCTGTCGTCGATCAAGCACGCAGGTACGCCGTGGGAATTGGGCCTGTCGGAAACGCAGCAAACGCTGGTGCTCAACCGCTTGCGTTCGCGCATTCGCGTGCAGGCCGACGGCCAGATGAAAACCGGCCGCGATGTGGCGATTGCCGCGCTGCTGGGCGCCGATGAGTTTGGTTTTGCCACCGCGCCGCTGGTGGTCGAGGGCTGCATCATGATGCGCAAGTGTCACCTCAACACCTGCCCGGTTGGTGTCGCCACGCAAGATCCCGAGCTGCGCAAGAAATTCAGCGGCAAGCCGGAACACGTCGTCAACTTTTTCTTCTTCATTGCCGAAGAAGTGCGCGAAATCATGGCGCAACTGGGCATTCGCAAGTTCGACGAGTTGATCGGTCGCGCCGATCTGCTCGACAAGAAAAAGGCGATTGCGCACTGGAAAGCACAGGGCCTCGATTTCTCGCGCATCTTCCATCAGCCGGACGTGCCGGCCGATGTGCCGCGCTACCAGGTCGAAGAGCAGGATCATCTGTTGCACAAAGCGCTCGATCACAAACTGATCGCACAAGCCAAACCCGCGCTGGAGGGTAAACGCGGAGGCGAGCGCGTCTCCTTCATCCAGCCGGTGCGCAACGTCAACCGCTCGGTCGGCGCGATGCTGTCGGGTGAAGTGGCGCGCCGTTACGGCCATGCCGGTCTGGCGGACGACACGATTCATATTCAGTTGACCGGCACCGCAGGTCAGAGCTTTGGCGCTTTTCTCGCGCATGGGGTCACGCTCGATCTGGTCGGCGAAGGCAACGACTATGTCGGCAAGGGCTTGTCCGGTGGCCGTGTGATCGTGCGCTGCGCGAATGACTTCCGCGGCTTCGGCCCGGAACACATCATCGTCGGCAACACCGTGCTGTACGGCGCCATCGGCGGCGAAGCCTATTTCAACGGCGTCGGCGGCGAACGTTTTGCAGTGCGTAACTCCGGTGCCGCTGCAGTGGTGGAAGGCGTCGGCGATCACGGCTGTGAATACATGACCGGCGGCACCGTTGTCGTGCTGGGCGAGACGGGACGGAACTTCGCGGCCGGTATGTCGGGCGGCGTGGCTTACGTGTACGACCCGGACGGCAGCTTCCACAAGAAATGCAACCTGGCGATGGTCGAACTCGAAGCCGTGCTCGGCCACGCCGAACAGGAAGCCAAGATCGAACGCGCCATCTGGCACACCGTGCATCGTGGCGACGCCACCGAGGCGGACGAAGCGATTCTCAAGCGTCTGGTGGAAAATCATTTCCGCTACACCGGCAGCTTCCGCGCCAAATCCATCATGGAAAACTGGAACACCTCGCGTGCCCAGTTCGTGAAAGTGATGCCGCTGGAATATCGCCGCGCGTTGAAGGAATTGGCGGCAGCGAAAGACAGCAAGGCGAAAGAGTTGGCAGCTTAAATAAATGAAAGATGACGCCCCTGCGGGCGCTATGAAAATGAATTCATAGCCGCGCAGCGGCGTCATGGGTCGCAGACCCGGTCATACGCCAAAGGCGTGTCATTAGGAGTAATAGATGGGTAAAGTAACAGGCTTCATGGAATTCCAACGCTTGCAGGAAGCAAGCGAACCCGCGGCAGGACGTCTCAAGCACTACCGCGAATTCCTCTTGCATTTGTCGGACGATCAGGCCAAGCAGCAGGGCGCGCGTTGCATGGATTGCGGCATTCCGTTCTGCCAGAGCGGCTGCCCGATCAACAACATCATTCCCGACTGGAACGATCTGGTCTACAAGGGACTGTGGAAACAGGCGCTGGATACGCTGCACTCAACCAACAACTTTCCCGAGTTCACCGGCCGCGTCTGCCCCGCGCCGTGCGAAGCGTCGTGCACGTTGAACATCAACAACGATGCGGTCGGTATCAAATCGATCGAACACGCGATCATCGACAAGGGTTGGGAATCGGGCTGGATCGCGCCGCAAATCGCCGCGCAGAAAACCGGCAAGAAGGTCGCCGTGGTCGGCTCCGGCCCCGCCGGCATGGCCGCCGCGCAGCAACTGGCGCGTGCCGGCCATGACGTGACGCTGTTTGAAAAGAACGATCGCATCGGCGGCCTGCTGCGTTATGGCATCCCCGATTTCAAGATGGAAAAATCGCACATCGATCGCCGCATGGAACAGATGCAAGCCGAAGGCGTGACCTTCCGCACCAGTGTCTATGTCGGCAAAGGCAAACTGCCCGCCGGTGTGACCAACGACGCCACCCAGCAAATCGAGCCAGCTCAATTGCTGAAAGAGTTTGATGCGGTAGTGCTCTCGGGCGGCGCGGAAGCGTCGCGCGATTTGCCGATCGCCGGGCGTGAACTGAAGGGTGTCCATTTCGCGATGGAATTCCTGCCGCAACAGAACAAGGTGGTCGCGGGCGACAAGGTCAAGAACCAGATCCTCGCCAGCGGCAAGCATGTCGTCGTCATCGGCGGTGGCGATACCGGCTCCGATTGCGTCGGCACTTCCAACCGCCACGGCGCCAAATCGGTAACGCAATTCGAATTGATGCCGCAACCGCCGGAACAAGAAAACAAATCCATGACCTGGCCCAACTGGCCGCTCAAGTTGCGCACCTCCAGCTCGCACGAAGAAGGTTGCGAACGCGACTGGGGCGTCACCACCAAAGCGTTCAAGGATGACGGCAAAGGCAACGTCAAAGCGCTGGTCGCCGCCCGCGTCGAATGGAAAAAAGACGAAGCCACCGGCCAGATGAAAATGCACGAAGTCCCCGGTTCGGAATGGGAAATGCCCGCCGACCTCGTGCTGTTCGCCATGGGCTTCGTCTCGCCGCTAGCCGCCGTGCTCGATGCTTTTGGCGTGGACAAGGACGCCCGCGGCAATGCACGCGCCGCGGTCGACAACGTCAACGGCACGCTGGCCTACAGCACCAACGTGCCCAAGGTGTTCACCGCCGGTGACATGCGCCGTGGGCAATCGCTGGTGGTGTGGGCAATCCGCGAGGGTCGCCAATGCGCCCGCGCCGTGGATGAATTTCTGATGGGTTCGAGCACCTTGCCGCGTTAATCCGCATTCGCATCAATGAAAACGGGATGGCACGCCATCCCGTTTTCATTTGTACGCCACCGCAGAGAGAAACAAATCGGATCGTAGGATGGGTGGAGCGCAGCGATACCCATCATCGGTGCCAACCAAAACGATGGGTATCGCTGCGCTCCACCCATCCTACAAATACTCCTCCGCATAGATTTGCGTTGACGCATTATTTTGCGTCAATTAGGATGCCTACTTTTAGTTAGGGCTCAATGGGGATCACATGACCGACGCAGAGTTCGAAGATTTCGTGCAGAGATCAATGGATGAACTCATTGCCAAACAGGACCAGCTGAAATCCGAGTACGGTTTTGGCACCTTTGATCGCTGGCATTTCGAGCAGACCTCCGAAACTCTTAGCTTCTTTGATGCTGATGGCAAGTTGACAGTTGAAGCTGAAGTCATCGACATTGGAAGCTATGCAAACAACTCAAACACCTGGAAGTGGGCTTGGGCCAATGACACCATTCTTCCGGCTCTTCGAAGCAAGGCAGAGCCGCTGAGGAACCTACAAGAACTCACTGGTTTTGAGTTGTTCGGCTCGGACTCCACGGTGTCAGTCGAAGACGAGAATATGGCCTGGGAGCTGGCAGCTATGAGTGTCCGCCAGCTGGGAGCGCTTGGTGCATACAAGGCACCGTCCTCCTCTAGGCCACTCGCCACATTTCTGGCCATCATGCGCATCAAGCGCTGCGCAGCGTGAGCCCTAACCCCTCTATAAGGACTTCCCCTTTTTAGCAAGAGCCGTTTTCGGCGGGAAATCGGTGCTCAAAGCCGCATTATTTTCAGACTGACTAGTCTGTAGAGCGTGAGGTGCTGCGCCTTCCGCCTTACAGTGGCCGCAGCAACAAGAGGTGTCGAAAGCAATAGGGGGAATCCATGCAGCCGCGGCAATACAAATACTACGAATTCGTCCTGGTGGCTTTCGTCACCGTTTATCTGTGCTCCAACCTGATCGGCCCGGCGAAAGCGGCGCAGTTGACGCTGCCGTGGCTGGGCACCATCACCTTTGGCGCGGGCGTGTTGTTCTTTCCGATCTCCTATGTGTTCGGCGATATCCTCACGGAGGTCTATGGTTTTGCGCGGGCGCGACGTGTGATCTGGTCCGGTTTTGCGGCGATGACTTTCGCGGCGGTGATGGCTTATGTCGTCGTGGCCTTGCCGCCCGCGGCACAGTGGCATCATCAGGATGCGTATGAAATCGCTTTTGGCAATACCTGGCGCATCGTCATCGCGTCGCTGACGGCGTATTTCTGCGGCGAGTTCGTCAACTCCTTCGTGCTGGCGAAGATGAAAATCTGGACTGCCGGAAAATATCTGTGGACGCGCACGATCGGTTCGACGATTTGCGGCGAGGGAGTTGATTCGCTGATCTTCTATCCCTTGGCATTCTGGAACACCGGCATCATTCCGAATGAACTGATTCCCAAATTGATGTTGACGCAATGGATCACCAAGACACTGGTGGAAGTGGTGCTTACGCCCGTGACGTATTGGATTGTGGCGCGTTTGAAGCACGCCGAGAATGAAGACTATTACGACCGCGACACCAACTTCACGCCGTTCTCGCTCAAGGTGTGAGGGGAATTCATTTCATGAATGCGCTCACAACGGAGTTCGTCATTCCCGCGGAGGCGGGAATCCAGCGTCTTTAACAGTTCCAAGCCACTGGGTTCCCGCTTTCGCGGGAACGACGCATCCAGGCAATATTTATGAAATGGGCTCAAAGGACGCGGCACCTTTGCGTGCCAAGCGCCAGCCGCGCCAACGCGACACGCCGACTTGCAGTGTCAGGCAATCGAGCAGGCAGTAGAGCACGCTGGAAGCGAACGGAGGGTTGTGCGCGGATAACTCAAGCCACGGTGCAACGGGTTTCCAGGTCCAGTTGCCGACCCAGGTGCCATACAGCTCCAGCCCCAGCGCGAGCAGCAGCATGACGGCAAACACCGGGCGCTGCGCCGGACTGAAAATCCAGAGTAATCCGAACAGGGTCAGGAAGGGCAGGCTGAGCCAATCGTGCGTGAGCAGCATCGCGCCCGTAATACCAATGAGCGCGAGCAGCGCCAGCGCGTTTGCATACCGCAACGATAACCGCTGCGCCAGCGTCATCCCCGCCATCAACATCAGCACATGGCCCGGCGGCACGAAAGGCGGGATGTTGTAGAGCCGGTAATCGTACAGTCCCCACAGCAGCGAACAGATACCTTCGCCCACGGTGGCGATCAGCAGACACTTGACCATCATGCGCCGGTCGGCCGGTGCGGCGCGTTGCGCGAACCAGAGATACAGGCCCCACACCCACAGGCTGACGGCGATCTGTCCCCACACCTCGAACGCTTGATCAACCCATAGGCCGACCGCGATGGTCGTCAACGCAACAGTGGCGCGTAGCGGCGTGAGAAAGGTTGGCGCGGACGACATAGCGTTTAGGGTCTGTTGACAGATTAGATATTGTTGGCAAATTGTTGATTTACAAAATTCAAAAAAGGCACCGTTCGTCCTGAGTAGCCTGTGCTTTTCAGGCGTATCGAAGGGCAGGATGCACCGTGGTGGTTCGATACGCGCTGCGCGCTACTCACCACGAACGGTTGTCTCGATGCTGCTCATCCACTTCGATTTAATAGTCAACAGACCCTATTCTCTCTTCAGCAAAGGCGCCAGATATTTGCCAGTGTAGCTGGCAGGATCGGCGGCCACATTTTCCGGCGTGCCTTGCGCGATGATACGCCCGCCGCCGCCACCGCCTTCGGGGCCGAGGTCAATCACCCAGTCGGCAGTCTTGATGACATCGAGATTATGCTCGATCACCACCACCGTGTTGCCGTGGTCGCGCAACTGGTGAATCACTTTCAGCAGCAGCGCGATGTCATGGAAGTGCAGGCCGGTGGTCGGCTCATCAAGGATGTAGAGCGTGCGTCCGGTGTCGCGCTTGGAGAGTTCCAGCGACAGTTTGACGCGCTGCGCCTCGCCGCCGGACAGCGTGGTGGCCGATTGGCCGAGACGGATATAGCCGAGGCCGACATCGAGCAGCGTTTGCAACTTGCGCTTGACCAGCGGCACGGCGCTGAAAAAATCGGCCGCTTGTTCGACGGTCATGTCCAGCACTTGATGAATGTTCTTGCCCTTGTACATAACGCCGAGGGTTTCGCGGTTGTAGCGTTTGCCGTGGCAGACATCGCAGGGCACATACACATCCGGCAGGAAATGCATTTCCACTTTCAGCACGCCGTCACCCTGACACGATTCGCAGCGGCCGCCCTTGACGTTGAATGAAAAACGTCCGGGGCCGTAGCCGCGTTCGCGCGCCGTTGGGGTGCCGGCAAACAATTCGCGGATCGGTGTGAACAGGCCGGTGTAGGTGGCCGGGTTGGAGCGCGGCGTGCGACCGATCGGGCTTTGATCGACGTTGATCACCTTGTCGAAGTGATCGAGCCCGGCGAGTTTTTCAAACGGCGCTGGTTCGGTGGCGGAGCCGTAGAGGTGGTGTGCAATGGCGTGATACAGCGTGTCGTTCACCAGCGTCGATTTGCCGGAACCGGACACGCCGGTGACGCACACCATCAAGCCCACAGGCAGATCGAGATCGACCTGTTGCAGATTGTTGCCGTGGCAACCGTGCAGCTGCACGATGCGCTCCGTGTCGATGGGCGTGCGTTTTTTCGGCAGGGCAATTTTCTGCGCGCCGCTCAAATACTGGCCGGTGATCGAAGCGGCGCTGGCCTCAATTTCCTGCGGTGTGCCTTGGGCAATCACGGCGCCGCCGTGCACGCCCGCACCCAGGCCCATATCGACCACATGGTCGGCGTGACGAATCATGTCTTCGTCGTGCTCGACCACCAGCACGCTGTTGCCCAGATCGCGTAAATGTTTGAGCGTGTCGATCAAGCGGTCGTTGTCGCGCTGGTGCAGGCCGATCGAGGGTTCATCCAGCACATACATCACCCCGGTCAGGCCGGAGCCGATTTGCGACGCCAGGCGGATGCGTTGTGCTTCGCCACCCGAGAGTGTTTCCGCCGAGCGATCCAGCGACAGGTAATCGAGGCCGACGTTGTTGAGAAATTTCAGACGCGACGCGATTTCCTTGATGATGCGTTCGGCAATCGCGCCCTTCGCGCCCTGCAATTGCAGCGTGCTGAAAAATTCCAGCGCCTGACGCAGCGGCCAGTGGCTGATGGCGTAAATCGGTTCGCCTGCCACCGTCACATGTCGCGCCTCGGCGCGCAGCCGGGTGCCGTTGCAATGGGGGCAGGTTTTGTGATTGATGTATTTGGCCAGCTCTTCGCGCACCGCGAGGGAATCGGTTTCCTTGTAACGCCGCTCCAGGTTCGGCAACACGCCTTCAAAGCTGTGCTCGCGCACGGTGGTGCGGCCCTGCTCGTTGAGATAGCGGAAGGGAATCTTGTCGCGACCCGAGCCGGTGAGGATCAGCGTTTGCACCACCGGCGGCTGCTCTTCAAAAGCCCGGTCGAGATCGAACTCATAGTGGTCGGCTAGGCTTTGCAGCATCTGGAAATAAAACTGGTTGCGCCGATCCCAGCCTTTGATTGCACCGCTGGCCAGCGACAGACTAGGGAATTGCACCACTCGCTTCGGATCAAAGAACTGGATCACGCCCAGCCCATCGCAACTTGGGCAGGCGCCCATCGGGTTGTTGAATGAGAACAGGCGCGGCTCGAGTTCCTGCAAGGAGTAGCTGCAAATCGGGCAGGCAAATTTGCTGGAGAACAGGTGCTCAACACCGCTTTCCATTTCAATTGCCAGCGCGCGGCCCTCGGCCAGCCGCAATGCGGCTTCGAAACTTTCCGCCAGCCGCTGCTTGATGTCGTCTTTCACCTTGATGCGATCGACGATGACATCGATGTTGTGCTTCTCGGTTTTTTTCAGCGTGGGCAGCGCATCGACTTCGAAAATCGCGCCATCGACGCGGAAGCGCACAAAGCCCTGTGACTGCATTTCGGCAAACAGATCGACGAACTCGCCCTTGCGTTCACGCGCCACCGGCGCGGCGATCATCAGCTTGGTGTCTTCCGGCAACGCCAGCACGTGGTCCACCATCTCGGCCACGCTCTGCGCCTCCAGCGATTGCTCCGGGTGATTCGGGCAGAACGGCGTGCCTACACGGGCAAACAGCAGGCGCAGGTAATCGTGGATTTCGGTGACAGTGCCGACCGTCGAGCGCGGATTGTGCGAGGTGGCTTTTTGCTCGATGGAAATGGCGGGCGACAAGCCCTCGATCAGGTCGACGTCCGGCTTCTCCATCAGTTGCAGGAATTGGCGCGCATAAGCCGACAGTGATTCGACATAGCGGCGCTGCCCTTCGGCGTACAGCGTATCGAAGGCGAGCGAAGACTTGCCGGAACCGGACAAGCCGGTGATCACGACCAATTGATTGCGCGGCAGATCAAGATTGATGTTCTTGAGGTTGTGCGTGCGTGCGCCGCGGATTTTGATTTCTTCCATTTGCTTTCATGAAGAATGATGCTTGCAAGGCAAGCATGACGGCTGCGCCATGAATTCATGCCGGCTGGCCGGTGTCATGCGGCAAAGCCGCGTCATTGTTCATGGCGCAGCCGGGAAAACGAACCTGCTAATATAACCGATTCGCCAAGTTAGCCGTACTCAGCTCCAGCCGCTTTATGTCCTCCAGCCTCGACTCTTCCCGCATGTCCCGTCTCGAAATCCGCACCAGCGCCACGTTGGCGAGCATTTTTGGCTTGCGCATGCTGGGCTTGTTCCTGATCCTTCCCGTATTTGCGGTGCATGCGCGCAGCCTGCCGGGCGGGGGCAATACGATGCTGGTGGGTATTGCGCTGGGGATTTACGGCTTGACGCAAGGGGTGCTGCAAATTCCATTTGGCATCGCGTCCGATCGCTTCGGCCGCAAGCCGGTGATCGTGTTCGGCCTGCTACTGTTTGCGCTCGGCAGCTTGATCGCGGCGCTGGCGCCTGACATCGGCTGGACCATCGCCGGGCGCGCAGTGCAGGGTGCCGGCGCAATCTCGGCGGCCGTGACCGCCTTCATTGCCGATGCCACGCGCGAAGAACATCGCACCAAGGCGATGGCGATGGTAGGTTCGACCATCGGTTTGACTTTTGCGCTCTCGCTGATTTTCAGCCCGGTGCTGTACCGCAGTATCGGCATGGCCGGACTGTTCGGCCTGACCGGCGTGCTGTCGCTGCTGGCGATTGGGGTCGTACTCTATTTGGTGCCGCCCGCACCGCAGATGCCGCCGCCAGACTCTTCCTTGACGGCAAGCCAGGTCATCTTCAAACCCGAATTGCTGCGCTTGAATGTCGGCATCTTCACCTTGCACCTGGTGCAGATGGCGATGTTCGTCGTGGTGCCGCCTCTGCTGATTGAACAAGGCGGGCTACCGTTGTCCGAACACTGGAAAGTCTATTTGCCGGTCGTGCTGATTTCCTTTGCGCTGATGGTGCCCCCCATCATTTATGCCGAGCGGCACGGCAAGATGAAAACCGTGTTTGTCGCCGCGATTGCCTTGCTGGCCTTGGTGCAACTGGGCTGGGTGATGTTGCCCCACAGCTTGCTGACGATGGCCGCCATCCTGCTGGCCTTCTTCGTCGCCTTCAACATTCTCGAAGCCAGCCTGCCGTCGATGGTGTCGCGCGTGGCGCCGCCCGGCGCCAAGGGCCTGGCGCTGGGCGTGTACAACACCACCCAGGCGCTGGGCTTGTTTGCCGGTGGCGCGCTGGGCGGCGTGTTGAGCAAGTATTTTGGGGCGACGGCCGTGTTTGGCCTCAGCCTCGTTTTGAGTTTAGTATGGTGGCTGGTTGCGCGGGGGATGCGCGAATTGCCCAAACGAGGTCAGGCCAGCGCGCCTGCGAGCACATAATTTCTGGAGGAGTACACACTATGGCATCGGTCAACAAAGTCATTCTGGTCGGCAATCTCGGGCGCGACCCCGAAACCCGCTACAGCCCCGACGGCGGCGCCATCACCAACGTCTCGATTGCCACCACCGACACCTGGAAAGACAAGGCTACCGGCGAGAAAAAAGAAAACACCGAATGGCATCGCGTGGTGTTTTTCAACCGCCTCGGCGAAATCGCCGGCGAATATCTGAAAAAAGGTTCTTCCGTGTATGTCGAAGGCCGCCTGAAAACGCGCAAGTGGACCGACAAAGATGGCGTGGAAAAATACACCACCGAAATCGTCGCCGACAATATGCAAATGCTCGGCTCGCGTGGCGGCGCCAGCAGCGGTAGCGCCGATTACGGCGACCCCGGCATGAGCGCACCGGCCAAACCGGCCCGCAGCGCTCCTGCCCCCGCCAGCAAACCGGCCGGCAACTTCGACGACATGGATGACGATATTCCGTTTTAATGCTCTGCATAGCCATTCGACTAGGCGCTCAAACGACGAGCGCCAAGTCGCTGGTTAAGAGAAGGCTTGCAATAAAAAAGGGCGAACCGGATCGGTTCGCCCTTTTTGTTTGTGCCCCGCTTAAGGCGCCTGAACGATGACCCCGCAGGCGAGACGCGCCCCGGCATTGCCGACCGGTTGCGAAGTCAGGTCATCCGGTTTGGCATGCACGATCACGGCGCGGCCGACGATATTGTTTGCGCCGTCGCCGATCACGACGCCATCCAGTGCCAGTTTCAAATGAGCATTGCCATTGGCATCAGCGGTGAGGTTGCCCATGTCGCCCCCGTGCCCGCCTTGCGCGTGGCTGGCGCCATGTGGGTGGCCGCTGGGGTTGAAGTGACCACCCGCGCTCGTGCCGTCCGGGGCGCTGCAATCACCTTTTTCGTGAATGTGGAAACCATGCAGGCCGGGGCTCAGGCCCTTGACCTCGGCGGTCATCCAGACCTGGCCATCTTTCTGCGTGAACGACACCGTGCCGGTGACGGCATTGCCTTGCGTGGGCTTGAGTGCGGCGCTGGCGGTTTTGGCGGGTGGGGTGCTGGCGCAGCCGGTGGCAATCAGCAGAGCGGTTAACAGGGGCAAGTGGGTTCTCATCGGATTCTCCTCAGTCAAAGTGTGTGAAGTCAGCATAGTGCAGTGTTTGCCAAAGCTGATACGCAGCCTGCAGGGGTTTGGATGCGGCGCGCCCGCCGTAGCATTCTCCGGCGATTTTGCGCTTCCGGGCGGGCCAGATGCCTTATAATTCAGGGCTTTGCAAATTCTGCCTTTGCTTGAAAGCGGGGTTGAAAAATACGGGTGTCGCGATGCCGATCTATGCTTACTGTTGCAGTGCCTGCGGCCATCAGAAAGATGTGCTGCAAAAAATTTCCGATGCGCCGCTGACGACGTGCCCGAGCTGCGGCGCCGCGAGCTTCGCCAAGCAAATCACGGCGGCCGGCTTTCAGCTCAAGGGTAGCGGCTGGTATGCCACCGATTTCAAGGGCAAGACTGGCGCATCTACAGCGGCCAAGGCCGATGCTGCACCCGCCACGGAAAGCAGCGGCCATGCGTGCGGCAGTGGCGGCTGCGGCAGCTGTGCCTGAGGTTGTGTCTGAGACGGGCAACCAGGTTTCTGAAATTTAAAGATTCTTTCCAACCACAAATGAACCTCGCCGTGCTGAAAAAATATCTGCTGACCGGCTTGCTGATCTGGGTGCCGATCGTGGTGACGCTGTGGGTGCTCAGTCTGGTCGTGGGCACGATGGATCAAACGCTCACGCTATTGCCCGCTGCCTGGCAGCCAGACAATCTGCTTGGTTTTCATGTACCGGGCCTGGGGGTGATTCTGTCGGTGGTCGTAGTGTTGCTGACGGGGATGCTGACTGCCAACATCCTGGGGCGGCAGCTGCTCAAGGCCGGTCACGGTCTGGTGACGCGCATTCCGGTGGTGCGCTCGATTTATTCCAGCGTCAAACAGGTGTCCGATACGCTGCTGTCGGAAAGCGGTCAGGCGTTTCACAAGGCGGTGCTGATCGAGTATCCGCGCAAGGGGACCTGGACGATTGCCTTTCTCACCGGCGTGCCGGGCGGCGATGCCGCCAGCCATTTGCCGCCGGGTGAGTATGTCAGCGTTTATGTGCCGACCACGCCCAACCCGACCTCGGGGTTTTTCCTGATGCTGCCGCGCGCGGACGTCACCGAATTGAATATGTCGGTGGATGGCGCGCTGAAATACATTATCTCGATGGGCGTCGTGGCGCCATCGGATGAAGTTGAAACCAACAACGAATGAGATGGGAAAAAGTATGTCAATGCGTAGCAATTATTGTGGTCTGATCAACAGCGACTTCCTTGGCCAGACCGTCACCCTGTGCGGCTGGGCGCACCGCCGCCGCGACCACGGCGGCGTCATCTTCATCGACATGCGCGACCGCGAAGGTCTGCTGCAAGTGGTGTGCGACCCCGACCGTGCCGAAACTTTCAAAGTGGCCGAAGGCGTGCGCAACGAGTTTTGCATCCAGGTCACTGGGCTGGTGCGCAAGCGCCCCGAGGGAACCATCAACAGCAACCTCGTCAGCGGTGAAGTGGAAGTGCTGTGCCACACGCTGGAAGTGCTCAACCCATCCGTCACGCCGCCGTTCCAACTCGACGACGACAACCTGTCCGAGACCACGCGCCTGACCCATCGCGTACTGGATCTGCGCCGCCCGCAAATGCAGAACAACCTGCGCCTGCGCTATCGCGTGGCGATGGAAGTGCGCAAGTTTCTCGACGAGAACGGCTTCATCGACATCGAAACGCCAATGCTCACCAAGTCCACGCCGGAAGGCGCGCGCGACTATCTGGTGCCCTCGCGTGTCAATGCCGGCAACTTCTTCGCCCTGCCGCAATCGCCGCAGCTGTTCAAGCAATTGCTGATGGTGGCCGGTTTCGACCGTTACTATCAAATCACCAAATGCTTCCGCGACGAAGACTTGCGCGCCGACCGTCAGCCCGAATTCACCCAGGTCGACATCGAAACTTCCTTCATGGATGAGGTCGCGATTCGCGCGATGTTCGAGACCATGATCCGCCGCGTGTTCAAGCATGCGCTGAACGTCGAGCTGGCCGATTTTCCGACCATGACTTTCGACGAAGCCATGCGCCGCTTCGGTTCGGACAAGCCCGACCTGCGCGTGAAAATGGAATTCACCGATCTGGCCGACGTGATGAAGGATGTCGATTTCAAAGTGTTCGCCGCACCGGCGAATGCCGACAATGGCCGCGTGGTCGCACTGCGCGTGCCCGGCGGCAGCGAAATGTCGCGCAGCGAGATCGATGCCTACACGCAGTTCGTCGCCATCTATGGCGCCAAGGGCCTGGCGTGGATCAAGGTCAACGATGTCAGCAAAGGCCGCGATGGTTTGCAATCGCCCATCGTCAAGAATTTGCATGATGCGGCAGTGAAAGCCATCCTCGAACGCACGGGTGCGCAAAACGGCGACCTGATTTTCTTCGGTGCCGACAAAGCCAAAGTGGTGAACGATGCCATCGGCGCCCTGCGTGTCAAGATCGGCCACTCCGATCTCGGCAAAAAAGTCGGCCTGTTCGACGACGTGTGGAAACCGTTGTGGGTGGTCGACTTCCCGATGTTCGAATACGACGAAGAAGCCGAACGCTGGAACGCCATGCACCACCCCTTCACCGCGCCCAAAGACGGCCACGAGGACTGGCTCGAAACCAACCCCGGCACCTGCATCGCCAAAGCCTACGACATGGTGCTCAACGGCTGGGAACTCGGCGGCGGCTCGGTACGGATTCACCGCGCCGACGTGCAGAGCAAAGTCTTCCGCGCCCTGAACATCGGCGCCGAAGAAGCCCAACTCAAATTCGGCTTCCTGCTCGACGCCCTGCAATACGGCGCCCCCCCGCACGGCGGCCTCGCCTTCGGCCTGGACCGCATCGTCACCATGATGACCGGCGCCGAATCCATCCGCGACGTGATTGCCTTCCCCAAAACCCAGCGTGCGCAGTGTCTGTTGACACAGGCACCTTCGCCGGTGGATGAGAAACAGTTGCGGGAATTGCATATTCGGCTGCGGAATGTGGAAACCAAGGTGGAGCAGAAAGCGGTGTAGGAAAAGCCACGCGGTTGACTCAAGGAGTAATAATGCGAAGGGCGACTAAGAAATGAAGAATCGACCTCTGACTTTTGATCGTGCAATCCGGCTGGCTAGAGGAGCCATAGCGGCATCGCTAGCAGCATGGTTGGTATTATTCTTTTGTCTTGTGCCATTTGGTCTTGAGAAAGTGTTATTTGAGCATATTTCCTTGGTTCTAATCAGTCTAGTGGCATTGCTTTTCTGGATTTTTAATAAATATATGGAATAGTCAGGGGCGACTTTGTTGCGCCCTATCCTTCATTTCAACCCTCTCCTTTTTTGAGCAAGCGGAGCCTGGATGAAGGCCGCAGAACTCGTAGGGCAATGGAATGGACTCCTCCCCCTACGGCATCAGGCGTGCCAAACTGAAGATGGGTTAAACCGACAGTTCACAGAGGAGGAGTCCAAATGAATGTTAAGCGAATTGGTATTGAT
>SCTK01000017.1 GCA_004298905.1 Burkholderiaceae bacterium
ACGATTACAACGAGCAGTTACCCCACGATGCCCTCGGCGACCTGACACCCGTCGAGTATCGTGTGCTTCACCATCCCGATACCTCTAGTTTAGAGTGGCACTGATTTGGGGGGCTTTACAAAGTAGCATCACCATGTCCACCTTTCAAACTACGCGTGAAATTCCGGCAAGTCCGGCAGAAGTGTTTGCTGCGTTCGAAGAACCGAATCGCCTTGCGAAATGGTGGGGCCCTGACGGCTTTCATAACACCTTTGATATCTGCGAGTTCAAACCCGGAGGCCTGTGGCAATTCACGATGCACGGCCCGGAAGGCACCGACTACCCAAACAAATCTGTCTTTGTTGAGATCGAGGCAGCGCGGAAAGTCGTGATTGATCACGTTTCTCCGCCGAGGTTTCGCCTCACGGTTGAGTTCTCGCTCTGTGCCGCCGGAACGCTCGTCACCTGGGTTCAGGCATTCGAAGACCCGGCGGTGGCCGCTGCCGTTCGCCACATCGTCGAACCCGCTAACGAGCAAAACCTCAATCGCTTAACAGCAGAGGTTGTGGCTGGGGCGGGCCGTGGCGCATGAAATGAGTGCCAGTGCCGAGTTTCGACCGGATGCCCCTGTAGCCGGTGCGCTGATATGTGCGGAATCTCAACTGCCACTGGTTTCGCTCGCCGGTGGCTGCGGGACAGTAGCGGGGGCAGGCGCCTCTTGCGCGGCATTTTTCTGCTGCTGTTTTTCCAGCTTTTTCTGCTTTTTGGCGATCTCTTTTTGACGTTTCTCGTAGGCGTAGTTTGGCTTGGCCATGGGCGATCCTATTCTGCTGGAAGTTTGTCGGAATTTTTCAATAGGGCAGAAACTGCGGCGACAAATACTACTGCCTGCTCCACAGCCCAAGCCGCTTGTTCGGGTTTGATGGCGTCGCCGGTGTAATCTGCCAGCAGACGTACTTGCTCGACTTCGTTCAGGGCGCGCCCGAGTTCACGGGGAAGCTTGTTCGTTTGAATGACGTGCAGACCGAATGCAGCAATCAAACCGCGATGTGTCTTGGTGGCGTTGTAGTCGGCATGACCCAGCGCGAGAAGCGCCGCCTGCGCCGCATCGTGCATGGAATAATAGGCGCGATTACATGCGCCGTCGATATCGCCTGCTTCAAGCAGGAGCCTGGCGCTCTGCGAGGCTCTTTCGGACTTCTCGATGTATTTGGCCGGTGTCATGGCCTGATTCAAAGGCGTACACCTTCGCGTCGGATATTCTCAATCAGCGCGGGGTTGCTGAATTGTTCCGGGTGTTCGAGTTCATCTTCCCAGAGGGGCAGGGCCTGAATCAGCACGCCGGTATCCAACAGTACATCAAAGGCGATACCGGCCATGTCGATCGCTGCGTTGGTACGTTCACCATGCGGCCCATGCAAAACAACGGCAATGTCTGCATCACTATCGACCTGGTGATTGTGGCGCGCGCGGCTGCCGAACAGAATGGCGTGATCGACCGGATAACGCCCCGCCAGACGGCCAAGGAAAATCCTGGCAGCGTTGGCTGTATTCGGATCGATGCGGGAGACAGAGGTACTCATGCGGGACAGAATAGCACAGTCAGTTTCGCCGGGCTAAAGAATCTACCGTTTAAAAAACTAGCTGATTCGCCGGTTATGAGAAGGTGCGCCGCTGCTTTTTTCGGCGTCGCTGATAGAGGATGCGTGCGTAGAGGCTCCAGAGCAGCAGCACAGCAATATAGCCAATCACCGCCAGCAGGCAGGCGAGCAGGAACACGCCGAGCGCGAGTGCTGGCCCCAGGCTCAGCGCCCATTCCGCCAATAGTTTCACCGAATCCAGTGGGGCTGACCAGAGCCATTCCGGCGGGGCGGCGAGTGCGGCGTGATGATTCGTGTCCAGAGCAAAGCGGCCAATGCGGTAGGCAATCAGATAGAGCGGTACGATGGTGAACGGGTTGGTATATAACGTGGTCACCAATGCGACCGGCAGGTTGCCGCCTAGTATCAGCACACCGATAAAGGCTCCGAGCATCTGGAACGGGCCGGGAATCAGTCCACAGAACAGGCCGATAGCAAACCCGCTGGCGACGCTGCGGCGGTGCAGGTGCCACAGCGATGGCGTGTGCAGTCTGTCGCCAAACAGTCTGAGCCAGCGATGGCCTTTGATCTGTTGGGCATCGGGCAGATATTTGCGGATGAATTTTCGTGGCATGATTTGAGCGGTTTTCACTATTGTAGATGCGCCCATGTGGATCGACACGCACTGTCATCTGGATGCCGATGAATTTTCAGGCGATCGCGCTGCGGTCGTGGCGCGCGCGGATGCTGCGGACGTGCGCTGCATCGTGATCCCAGCCATCGAAGTGGCAAATTTCTCAGCGGTGCGCACACTGGCGCACAGTCACCCGCAGCATGTCTATGCGCTCGGCATTCATCCCATGTACGTCGAACGCGCGCAGCCGGATGATCTCAAGCAGTTGCGTACTGCGGTGGCTGCGGCGATGGACGATGCGCGTTTCGTTGCCATCGGTGAAATCGGTCTGGATTTTTTTGTGCCGGGACTGGATCGAGACAAACAGGAATTTTTCTACGTCGAGCAATTGAAGATTGCCGCTGAATTCCAGTTGCCGGTGTTGCTGCATGTGCGTCGCTCGCAAGATGCCTTGCTCAAGCAGCTGCGTCGCATTGCGGTGCCGGGTGGTTTTGCGCATGCCTTCAACGGCAGCTTTCAACAGGCGCAGATGTTTATCGAGCTTGGTTTCAAGCTCGGCTTTGGCGGCGCGATGACGTTCGACCGCGCCTTGCAGATTCGCCGCCTGGCCACGCAGTTGCCACTCGATGCCTTCGTGCTGGAAACCGATGCGCCGGATATCGCACCGGCCTGGCTCGGCACGCAGCAGCAACATCCACGCAATGAGCCGGGCGAACTGGCGCGGATTGGCGCCGTGCTGGCGCAATTGCGTGATGTTCCTCTCGACGCCGTGCGCGCAGCAACCACGGCCAATGCGCGGCGCGCATTGCCCCGGCTTGACGCATTTCTGACTGCTCTCTGATGCGCCTCTTTGCCTGCGCTTTCGTTGCCGGGGCCTGGTGGCTGCAACAGCAAGCGCACCTGCCGGTCTGGGCGGGCTGGGGTTGCGTGCTATTGCTATTGATTGCGGCTCTACTTGGCTCGCTTTTTTCAACACGCACCGGGCGCACGCGGATTGGCGCGCAATTCTTGTTAGTGCTTTGTGGCTTTGGCCTGGCGTTTTACTGGGCCGCATGGCGCGCCGAGACGCGGCTGAACGAGCGTCTGCCCGCCGCGCTGGAGCAGCAGGATGTGTGGGTGCAGGGTGTGGTTGTCTCGCTGCCGAATCTAACCGAGCACGGCGTGCGTTTCGAGTTTGAAGTCGAACACGCCTGGCTGCGCGATCAGCCCATCGCCTTGCCCTCACATCTCGGTCTCGGCTGGTATGGTCACGATTCAAACGAAGAGGTATCTCCACTGCCGGATATACAGCCGGGCCAGCGCTGGCAGTTGCCGCTGCGATTGCGCCGCCCGCACGGCAACGCCAATCCCTACACTTTCGATTACGAATTTTTTCTGCTGGAGCAGGGCATCGGCGCGACCGGCTATGTGCGGCCTGCTGCGGGTGACAAGACACCGCGCCTGCTCGATGTCTTTGTAGTTACGCCAACAACCGTGATCGAACGCACGCGCGCGCATTTGCGCCGCACGATTTATGCCGCGCTGGGCGAGGCAGAATATGCCGGTGTGATCGTCGCCCTGGTGCTGGGCGATCAAAATGCAATTCCGCAGGAACAATGGCAATTGTTCAGTCAAACCGGCATTACGCATCTGGTGAGTATTTCCGGTTTGCATGTGACGATGGTGGCGGGCATGTTTGGCTGGTTGGCCGGATTTTTGTGGCGCCGTCATCCGCGTGCGCCGCTGGTGCTTCCTGCGCAGAAAGTGGCGGTCGCGGTGGCAGTGCTGGCGGCGTTGGGCTACTGCCTGCTGGCGGGCTGGGGTGTACCCGCGCAGCGCACGTTTCTGATGTTGCTCGTCGTGGCGCTGGCGTTGTGGAGTGATCGGTTGACGGCAGCGGGCGATATGCTGGCGTTGGCAGCGCTGCTGGTGGTGGCGAGCGATCCCTGGGCGGTGATGGCGCCGGGCTTCTGGCTCTCGTTTGCCGCGGTGGGTTTGATTTTGTGGGTGACACAACGCGGGCCGCTGGAATCGCCACCGGAACCCGGTGCACATCGGTGGCGGCAGCAGTTGCGGGAAGCAAGCCGCGTCCAGTTGGCGATCACGCTCGGCCTCGCGCCATTGACCTTGCTGTTGTTTCAGCAAATTTCCGTGATTGGCCCCGTGGCCAATGCGCTTGCGATTCCGCTCGTGAGTTTTCTTGTCACACCGCTCGCGCTGCTCGGCGCGGTGGTGGCCGAGTGGTTGCCGCAACTGTTGTGGTGGGCGCATGCGCTGTTCGCCGGATTGATGGCGGCGCTGACCTGGCTGACGCAATTTCCCTGGGCGGTGTGGACGGCGCCCACGCCGCCGCTATGGGCGGTGCTGCTGGCGGTGGCGGCGAGTGTGTGTGTCGTCGGGCCGTTCAAATTTCGCTGGCGAGGGTTGGCAATCGTTGGCTGGTTGCCCCTGTTTCTCGTGCAGCCAACGCACCCCCAATTGGGCGCCGTTTGGTTAACCGCATTCGACATTGGACAAGGCACGGCGGTGCTGGTGGAAACGCAAACGCATCGGCTGCTGTACGACAGCGGCCCGCAATACAGCCCGGACAACGATGCGGGCAGCCGGGTGTTGCTGCCTTATTTGCGCGCACGCGGAATCCGGGCGCTGGATACGATGATGATTTCGCACCGCGATCTCGATCATTCTGGTGGCGCTTTATCGGTGCTGCAAAGCATTGAGGTTGCGCAAACCACCTCATCACTGGAGCGCGATCATCCGATTGTGCTGGCTTCCAAACAGCATCTGCCGTGCCGCGAAGGGCAGCACTGGCAATGGGATGGCGTGTTGTTCGAAGTTTTGCATCCCGATGAAGCGACGGCGATGCGTACCGATCTCAAACCCAACGCGTATAGCTGTGTGTTGAAAATCAGCAGCGCGGGTGTGACGGCCTTGTTGACCGGCGATATCGAAGCGCCACAGGAAAAGCGTCTGGTGGAAAAGTACGGTGCGCAATTGCACAGCGATCTTTTGCTGGTGCCGCATCACGGCAGCGGCACTTCATCGACCGATGATTTTCTGGCGCAGGTGCAACCGCGTGTGGCACTGTTTCAACTCGGCTATCTGAATCGTTATCATCACCCGAAGGCAGTGGTCTGGCAGCGATATGATGAATTGCAGATCGAGCGTTTGCGGACCGATGCAGCGGGCGCGCTGATGGCGCAATGGTCACCGCAAACGCCGTTGCAGTGGCAGGTGTATCGTAGCGAGCATCTGCGTTACTGGTATCCAGTGAACGTGCCGGGAGAAAAATAGCAGGAAAAAGTGGAAGTCAGAATTTAATGCGAAGGAGGCGCAATGAGTCTGATCTACGACGGTGCGGCAGGATTGGTGAGAACACTCTACGACAAACGGATTTCCGGTACACCGGTGCTCGATGCGCGCACGCATTTTCCCGAAGTGAATCGCTTTGCGGCAGGCTGGCAGGATTTTCGTGACGAAGCCTTGCAGATCGCCGCCGATCTGAATTCGGTGCCGCGCTTCCATGAAGTGATGCCGCAGCAATACGATATCTCCGCCAACGATGCGCGCGATTGGCGCATGTTCATCCTCAAGGCTTATGGTGTCACGGTGGCCCGCAATGTGACGCGCTGTCCGCGTTTGCAGGCGGCGGTGCAATCCGAGCCTGATGTCCTGTCGGCCATGTTTTCTTTTCTTGCGCCGGGCAAGCACATCCCGCCGCATCGTGGGCCGTTCCGCGGCGTGCTGCGTTTTTATCTCGGGTTGTCAGTGCCACTGACGGTCGATGGGCGCCCGGGCACTGTGCTGACGATCGATGGTATCGAGCATCGTCTCGGCGACGGGCAATGGCTGTTGTGGGACGACACTTTCCGCCATGAAGTACGCAACGAGAGCGATGTCGTGCGTATTGCGCTGCTGCTCGATATTCGCCGCCGCGGCATGCCGCTCGACATGGAATTGCTTTCGCGTTTTCTGATCAGGATGGTGGGTGCGGCGGTATGGCTGCGACGGCCCACTTGACCGCACTCGATCAAATTTGGGTCACGTCCATCGCAAACGAAAAATCGACCTGACAAGGTTCGGTGCTACCGGCGATTGGTGCTGCCTTGCAGGGGATCGCGCCGCAGGCGAGCGGAATATGGCCTTCGCCAGCCAGCAGACCGGAAGTGGCATCGAGACCGATCCAGCCTGCGCCGGGAATCCAGGCTTCGGCCCAGGCATGCAAGTCGGCATGACCGGAATTAACTGCGGAATTAAATGGAGTCTGACCCCATTTAATCTCGATCAGATAGCCGGAAGCAAAGCGCGCGGCAATGCCCAATTGGCGCAGGCAATGCACCAATAGCCAGGCACTGTCGCGGCAGGAACCGGATTTGAGCGCCAGCGTTTCTTCCGGGCTTTGCACGCCGGGCAGCATGCGCGTGTTGTAGTGCGTGTGCGTGAAGACGTGTTGGTTCAGGCGCACCAGCAGGTCGATCGTGGGGATCGGCGCTTGATTGCGCTGCTGCCGAAAGGGCGCGAGAAATTCATGCAGCGCGGCGCTTTCGGGATCGTGCGCAAGGAAGGCCACCATGTCATGCGCGGCGTCCGGCCCGTACTGAAACGGCCAGGTGTGGGCTTGCGGTCCGATCTGAAATTCGAACGGGTTGAGCGGGGAGAGGTCGGCCACCAGTTTTACGTCGATCTGCAGCGCGGTCGCGGCAGTGGCGAAAGTCATGTTGACGACCGTGTTGCCGTCACTGTCGGTGTGCCACAGGATGGTGTCCGCATGCGGTTCGACATTCAGCGCATAAGACAGAATCGGTGTGCGGCAATGCGGTGCAGGGTAGAGGCGCACCGCATGCGGGCCGATGCGGACGCTGCGGTCGAATTGATAACGGGTGCGATGAGTGAGGGCGATCTGCATCATCGCTCCACTGTACAGGGTTCAAGCGCTCCTGTTCAAGGACAGGCGTAGTTTCTTTGAGTTATTCAAATTCATTGCTACGTCGCTCCTGCGCAGGCAGGAGCCCAGTGTCTTGCGGTGTTTCAAGCCGCTGGGTTCCTGCCTGCGCAGGAACGACGAATAAATTCGCCTGGCGCTAGACCCAGTCGGGATCCGGCAGTTGCCTGAACAGTTCGCGCAGGCCGTTGCCCCAGGTGCTGTGTATCATGCGGAAGTAGTCGTCGCTTTCATCGATGCGACGCTGCGATTTGATGGCGAGCGCATCGGTTTCCATGATCGCCATGTCGATGGGCAGGCCGACCGAAAGGTTGGAGCGCATCGTCGAATCGAACGACACCAGCGTGCATTTGGCGGCGTCGGACAGGGCAGTGTGGCTGTTGATGACGCGGTCGATGATGGGCTTGCCGTATTTGACTTCGCCGATCTGGAAATAGGGCGTGACGGGCGAAGACTCGATGAAGTTGCCTTCGTTGTACAGCATGAACAGGCGCGGGCGTTCGCCCTTGATCTGGCCGCCGATGATGAAACCGGCGTTGGCGTCGATGTTGTGCGCCATGAAGGTGGGCCCGTCGCGGCGCTTGACCTCCCGCAGCGATTCGCCGAGCAGGGTGGCGGCATCGAACATGGAGGTGCAATTGTAGATATTCGGCTCGTCACCGTTGCTGCGCGCTTGCTGCTCCAGCAAGCTGATCGAATTTTGCGTGACCGACAGGTTGCCCGATGTCAGAATGATGATGACCCGTTCGCCAGGCGTTACAAACTGGTGCATTTTTGAATGCTTGGCGATGTTGTCGACCCCCGCATTGGTGCGGGAATCGGATGCGAAGATCATTCCCGCATCCAGCTGCATGGCAACGCAATAAGTCATGAATCTGGTTTGAACTGAGTTGAAGTTGTTGGATTCTAGCCTATCCATTCTCCGCATGATGCCTGAGTAAGGGGCGAAGAATGGCATCAGTTGAGTGCATGGCCCCATTTTTGCTAATACCCGATCAAGGGTTTTATTCCAGCAGGTGACCGATGTCCACGCCATTCAATGAAATGTATGCCTCGCCCGGCAGTCCGCGCGTTCAATACGAACGCTTTGCGCACTGGCTCGCGCAGCAAAATGACGAGGATTTGCGCAACAAGCGCGCCGAGGCCGACCTGTTTTTCCACCGGGTCGGGATTACCTTTACCGTCTATGGCGACGAGGCCGGCACCGAACGGCTGATTCCGTTCGACATGATCCCGCGCATCATTCCGGCGGCGGAGTGGCGTCAGTTGGAAAAAGGCTTGCGGCAGCGCGTGCAGGCGCTCAACATGTTTTTGCACGACATCTACCACGCCAAGAATATCGTGCGTGCCGGTGTCATTCCCGCCGATCAGATTCTCAACAATGCGCAATACCGTCCGGTGATGCAGGACATCGATCTACCGCACAGCATCTATGCACACATTGCCGGGATCGACATCGTGCGGGCCGCCAACGCGCAGGGCGAGGGTGAATACTACGTGCTGGAAGACAATCTGCGCGTGCCCTCGGGCGTGTCTTACATGCTGCAAAACCGCGTCATGATGATGCGCCTGTTCCCCGAACTGTTTGCGCGCAACAAGGTGGCGCCGGTGGCGCACTATCCTGATTTGCTGCTGGAAAATCTGCGTGCCGTCGCGCCACGCGGCATCAGCGATCCGACCGTGGTGGTGCTGACGCCGGGGCAATACAACAGCGCGTATTACGAGCACGCTTTCCTCGCCCAGCAGATGGGTGTAGAGCTGGTCGAAGGTCAGGATCTGTTCGTCGACAAGGAACAGGTCTTCATGCGCACCACGCAGGGGCCGCAGCGCGTCGATGTGATCTACCGCCGCATCGACGACGACTTCCTCGATCCGCGTGTATTCCGCGCCGATTCCACGCTGGGCGTGCCGGGCTTGCTGGCGGCCTATCGCTCCGGGCAGGTGACGCTGGCCAATGCCGTCGGCGCGGGCGTGGCCGACGACAAATCGATCTATGCCTATGTGCCGGACATGGTGAAGTTTTATCTGGGCGAGAAACCCTTGCTCAACAACGTGCCCACCTGGCAGTGCCGCAAGGCCGACGAGCGCAAGCATGTGCTGGCGCATCTACCCGATCTGGTGGTCAAGGAAACGCACGGCGCGGGCGGTTACGGCATGCTGATCGGCCCGCTCGCCAGCAAGGCCGAGATCGAAACTTTCCGCGGCTTGATCAACCAGCATCCCGAGCGCTACATCGCGCAGCCCACGCTGTCACTGTCAGCCTGCCCCACCTTTGTCGACAGCGGCGTCGCGCCACGTCACATCGACCTGCGCCCGTTCGTGCTGTCCGGTAAGGAAGTGTCCATCGTGCCCGGCGGCTTGACGCGCGTCGCTTTGCGCGAAGGTTCGCTGGTGGTCAATTCGTCGCAGGGTGGCGGGACGAAAGACACCTGGATTTTGGAGAACTGATCGAATAGTTCCTCCCCCTTCAAGGGGGAGGCTAGGAGGGGGATGGGTTATGCGGAACTATGTAACGTCAATGCTTATTAAACCCATCCCCACCCCAACCCTCCCCTTGAAGGGGAGGGAGTGATATGTATTTTTCATGGAAACATAAAAATGCTGAGTAGAACCGCAGATCACATGTTCTGGATGGCGCGCTATGTCGAGCGTGCTGAGAATACCGCGCGCATGCTCGACGTCACCTATCAGATGTCGCTGCTGCCGCAGTCGGACGAGCAGGCACAAAACAGTTGGGGTGCGGTGCTCAGCATTACCGAACTGCGTCCGCTGTTCGATCATTTTTACGACGAGATCACTCAGCACAACGTGCTGGAGTTCATGATCTGGGACACCAGCAATCCTTCCAGTATTTTTTCCTGTCTCAAATCGGCGCGCGAAAATGCGCACGCGGTGCGCGGGCAGTTGACGACGGAAGTGTGGGAAACGCAGAACGCGACCTGGCTGGAACTGCAGCAGTTGGCGCGGACGCGGCGCAAGAACTACGACGTCAGCCAGTTTCTCGACTGGGTCAAGTTCCGCTCGCACCTGTCACGCGGCGTGACCATCGGCACCACCTTGAAGGATGAAGCGTTCTACTTCATCCGCCTCGGAACCTTCCTCGAACGAGCCGACAACACGGCGCGGATTCTCGACGTCAAATATCACGCCGTCAGTGAATCACTTACCTCGCTGGTTAATGGCCATGGTACGAATGCCGAGGATTTGCACGGCGTCAATCTGTATCAGGATTTCTATCACTGGAACGCACTGCTGCGCTCTGTGTCCGGCTTCGAGATTTACCGCCGCGTCTATCGCGACGTCATCATTCCCGCGCGCGTTGCCGAGCTGCTGATCCTGCGCGGCGACATGCCGCGTTCGCTCGCCAACTGTCTGAGTGAAGTGGTCAGCAATCTGACCATGGTGCAAAATCAGCAATCCGCCGAAACCCAGCGGCGCGCCGGTCTGCTCAAATCCGAGCTCGACTTCGGCCGCATCGGCGACATTCTCGATACCGGCCTGCACACCTATCTGACGCGCTTCCTCGAACGCGTGAACGATCTGGGCGGGCGCATCAGCAAGGATTTTTTGATGCCGGCTTGATGGTGAGAGAGTGTGTGTGAACAGCAACCGCAGAGACGCAGAGAAAGGCAAAATAAATAAACCGCAGAGACGCCAAGGACCCGAAGATAGACTCTGCGCGTTCTTGGCGCTTTGGCGGTAATTTCTGTCGTTGATTTTCTCAGCGTTCTCTGCGTCTCTGCGGTTAAGTCGTTTTCTTAAAGTGCGGATAATCTCACTGCGCCGCCCAACCCCCATCCATATTCCACGCCGCGCCACGCAATTGGCTGGCTGCGTCGGAACAGATGAACAGCGTCAGTTGACCCAGTTGTTCTGGTGTGATGAATTCCATCGACGGTTGTTTTTCGCCCAGCAAACGTTTCTTCGCTTCGTCCCAGGAAATTTTTTCGTTGGCGGCGCGGGCGTCGATCTGCTTGGACACCAGCGGCGTCAGCACCCAGCCGGGGCAGATGGCATTGCAGGTCACGCCGGTGCGCGCGGTTTCCAGCCCCACCACCTTGGTCAGGCCGACGATGCCGTGCTTGGCGGCAACGTAAGCGGCTTTCTGTTCTGAGGCAACGAGTCCATGCACCGACGCGATGTTGACGATGCGGCCCCAGTTGTTCGCCTTCATCTTCGGCAAGGCGCAGCGGGTAGTGTGAAACGCCGACGACAGATTGATGGCAATGATCGCGTCCCAGCGGTCCACCGGAAAATCCTCGACCGGCGCGACATGCTGGATGCCGGCATTGTTGACCAGAATATCGACGCAACCGAATTTCTGCTCAGCCGTGCGCACCATGTCTTCAATCTCGGCCGGTTTACTCATGTCGGCCCCGTGATAAAGTACCTCGACACCGAACTGAGCGATTTCCTGCTGCACCTGTTGCAAGGTGGCAGCGTCGCCGAAACCGTTGAGCACAATATGCGCGCCTTGCTCTGCCAGCGTTTTCGCAATACCCAGGCCGATGCCGCTGGTGGAGCCGGTCACCAGCGCAGTTTTGTTTTTCAACATGAAAGCCCCCTTTCGTTCTGAAAAAATGAATCCGCAAACTGACTCCGTACAGTGTATATCACCCGCCGGTCTGCACCGCATGGCGTACCGGCAATGGGGCAATCCTGAAAATCCGCGCGTGCTGGTTTGTGTGCACGGCCTCACGCGCAGTGCACGAGACTTTGACCGGCTGGCGCAGAATTTGTGCGACCACTATCGGGTCGTGTGCCCTGATGTGGTGGGGCGCGGCGATTCGGATTGGCTGCGCGATCCGAAATATTACGAAGTGCCCCAGTATGTCGCCGACATGGTGACGCTGCTGGCGCGTCTGCACGCCGAAACCGTGCACTGGTTCGGCACCTCCATGGGCGGCTTGATCGGCATGGGCCTGGCGGCGCTGCCTGATTCACCGATCAAAAAACTCGTGCTCAACGATGTCGGCCCGGTGCTCAACGGCGTGGCCTTGAAACGCATCGGCGATTTCGTCGGCACGCAAATGACGTTTGAAAGTTACGAGCAGGCTGAACAAACGATCCGCACCGTCTCCGCACCTTTCGGCCCGCACAGCGACGCCGAATGGCGCGCCCTCACCGATAGCGTCGTGCGGCAAAAGAATGGGCAATGGACGCTGCACTACGACCCTGCCATCGGCATCAACGCCCGCGCTCAGGCCGCCAGCGTGCCCGATACCCTGGAATTCTGGTGGGGCTACGACCCCATCACCTGCCCGGTGCTGGCCGTGCGTGGCGAACACTCCGACTTGCTCTCACGCGCAACGCACCAACAAATGGGCCAACGCGGCCCCAAAGCGCAACTGGTAGAAATCCCCGGCGTTGGCCACGCCCCCACCTTCATGCACGACGATCAAATTGAAATCGTGCGGCGGTTTTTATTGGGGTGAGGTAACGTGGAACTGAGCTGTAGGCCTCACGATACTAAGTGGAGTCCCGCCGCTTAAGGCCCATCCGCTCCGGCGCGGTTTAACCATCATCGTATTCACAGTGACTGATCTTCGTACTGCCAAAAATACCAGCATCCGCGCCGCAATTTGAAGTGATATGAAACGAGCCAGTCCGTTCCGTCTTTAAAGACGTCTATCACCGCCGTGGTACGTGTTTGGCTTTTCTCGCGAGAAGTAAGGCCATTGCTCCTTATGTGTGCACTAAGCGTAGGCCATTTCAAATAGGCAGTTTTAGAAACGCTAGATTTCACTGGGGCCGAGTCATCTTTTCCGTGTTCGTCAAGGCCATACTCCCACCTCAGCATTTGGAGTGGGAGAACTGTTCTCTGAATTGCAAACGTAGCGTCGCTGGAAAAGTGTGGAAGAAAGGTGCCGAAAGACTCTGGATTAGCCGGCGAGCAATCTGCCCCAAACACGGTAATTGGGACGGAAGCTAAAAAGACAACGAGAAGGCGAGCAATCATATTGTGGGGGCTAATGATGTATCCCAAATCTTGGCGGATACTTCGTCACGCATGTCGAATAACGTAGCGAAATATTGTTTACAAGCCTTGTTGGTTGTCGGGTTGCTGGCCCGAGCGGATTAGACAACACATCCGCTTTTCCAGCAAGGATGGGTCTGCATTTCAGTCTGTCCACCTTGCCTTGCGGCGGCGCATCAAGTATCCTTGCAAGCTTTTGTTTTGTAACCTGTTTTCTTGTTTTTCTACGAAGGTTTTCGGTAAATCAATGGCACTGATTGTTCATAAATACGGTGGCACGTCGATGGGTTCGACGGAGCGCATCAAGAATGTCGCCAAGCGCGTGGCCAAGTGGCACGCGGCGGGCCACAAGGTGGCGGTGGTTCCTTCGGCCATGTCGGGCGAAACCAATCGCTTGATTGGTCTGGCCAAGGAAATTCAGGAGCAGCCCGATCCGCGCGAGCTGGACATGATCGCTTCGACCGGCGAGCAGGTCAGCGTGGGGTTGCTGTCGATGGCGCTGCGCGCGCTGGGGCTGGAAGCGGTGAGCTATGCCGGTTGGCAAGTGCCGATCAAGACCGACAACGCGTACACCAAGGCGCGCATCGAATCGATCGACGATCAACGCATTCTGGCTGATATGAATGCGGGCAGGGTGGTGATCATCACCGGCTTTCAGGGCGTTGACCCCGAGGGCAATATCACCACGCTGGGCCGCGGCGGTTCCGATACTTCGGCGGTGGCGGTGGCGGCGGCGATCAAGGCCGACGAGTGTCTGATCTACACCGATGTCGATGGCGTCTATACGACCGACCCGCGCGTTGAACCGAATGCGCGTCGGCTGGATGTCGTGACCTTTGAAGAGATGCTGGAAATGGCCAGCCTCGGTTCGAAGATTCTGCAGATTCGCTCGGTGGAATTTGCCGGTAAATACAAAGTGAAAACCCGCGTGCTGTCGAGCCTCACCGATCCGCTGATGCCGCTCGAAGAGGAAATGCACTCCGGGACCCTGATTACGTTTGAGGAAGACAACACCATGGAACAAGCCGTCATCTCCGGCATTGCCTTTAATCGCGACGAAGCCAAGATCACCCTGCGCGGCGTGCCCGACAAGCCCGGCATCGCTTTCCAGATTCTCGGCCCGATTTCCGAAGCCAACATCGACGTGGACATGATCATTCAGAACACCAGTCTGGATGGCACCACCGACTTTTCCTTCACCGTGCATCGTAATGAGTACAAGAAGGCACTCGACGTGTTGAACACAGTCGTGCAGCCGAACATCCATGCCAAGGAAATTTCCGGCGACGACAAGATTTGCAAGGTGTCCGCCGTCGGCATCGGCATGCGTTCGCACGTGGGCATCGCCAGCCTGATGTTCCGCAGCCTGTCGCAGGAAGGCATCAACATCCAGATGATTTCCACCAGCGAAATCAAGATTTCCGTGGTCATCGACGACAAGTACATGGAACTGGCGGTGCGTGCCCTGCACAAGGCGTTTGACCTGGAGCAGGTGTAAGCAATACGCGCAGTGAGTGCGAGGCTTGCCCGCCGCAACGTTTGACCGCAAGCGGCTGAACCGTTACACTGCGCGCTCTTTTTTGCTGGCCCCGCTGCGATTTCCGGGGACAGTTGGAGACGTGGCCGAGTGGTCGAAGGCACTCCCCTGCTAAGGGAGCATGCGGTCAAAAACTGCATCGAGGGTTCGAATCCCTCCGTCTCCGCCAATTAAATAAATGGGGTCAGACTCCATTTAATTGTTTGACGACAAAATACTTGTAACAAGCATCCCAATTAAATGGAGTCTGCCCCCATTTATTTAATTGGCTGCGATGGTGGGTAAGAAGAACCCTCGCCGGGTTCGAGTAGGCGAGCATCGCTCGCCTGACGCCAAAACAATAGTTTTGGCGGTTTTGCAGCCAAGCTGCAAAATGATTTATCGCAAGAGCGCAGCGTCCTTGCGAAAAATCACAATCCCTCCGTCGTCACTCTGAAGTACCGCCGTTATTGAAGCAGAGAAGGTCTCGTAAGCCTTTGTTAGTGCAGTTCTGCTACAATACCGGCCTTTGCGCCCGTAGCTCAGTTGGATAGAGTACTTGGCTACGAACCAAGGGGTCGTGGGTTCGAATCCTGCCGGGCGCGCCATACATCAAGGGGTTAAGTGATTTTTCGCTTAACCCCTTTTCGTTTTTGCGCGACTTGCGCGCGCCACTTCTGAGTGATCGATCGCTCAGGTCACTAGGTTAGAATGCCAGCGCCATCCGGTCTTCCCGGTGGATACGACGTGATCCCCGAAATCAGTAGCGGCTAGTATTAGAGTCCGATCCAAGAGAGAAGGAGATCGGGCGATGAAGAAGCGGTTTAGTGAAGAGCAGATTATTGGATTTTTGCGGGAAGCTG
>SCTK01000026.1 GCA_004298905.1 Burkholderiaceae bacterium
GCAGCGATGCCCAGCGTGGCTTTGTAGCCGGCCACGGCGCTGCTCATGCACAGGCGCGAATTGGTGTCGACGTTGTTGGTGCCGATCAGGCCCTTCACCAGCTTGTTGAGGACGTAGTAGTCCTCGGTCAGCAACTGGCCGGAGCCATAAAAGCCCACGGCGTCCGGGCCGTGCTGGCGGATGATGGCCGCGAACTTGTCGGCGGCTTCTTCAAGGGCGGTGTCCCAGGCGATGGGCGCTGGCGCTTCACCACGTTGGTCGCGCCGCATGGGGGCCAGCAGCCGCGTCTGTTGGGTGACCGCCGGCGATGCGGTGAGGTGCAGGGTGCTGCCCTTGGTGCACAGGCGGCCAAAGTTGGCCGGGTGCTGCGGGTCACCCTGGACCTGGATGATGCGGCCCTGACGTGATTCGATCAATACACCGCAACCGGTGCCGCAATAGGGGCAGGTGGCGCGGGTGGTCTGGGTGCCGGCGGCAGGGGCGAGTTCGGGCGCGCCAAGGGTGGCGCTGATGTTGTTGCTCACGGTGCTTACTCCGCCGCCTTGACGGTTTCGAGTGCGAGGCTGTTCAACTCATCCAGGTCCAGATAGACCTGGCCAGCCTCGACCTTGACGGAGAACTTCGGCGTGCAGCCTTCATCGGGGGCTTTCGCGCAGCCGTTGTCCAGCCCGATGGTCCAGTTGTGCAGCGGGCAGGCCACGCTGTGGCCGAAGACGATGCCCTGGGAAAGCGGGCCGCCTTTGTGAGGGCAGCGGTCCAGCAGGGCGAAAACCTGGTCATCTGCCGCACGGAAAACGGCCACTTCGCCACCCTGCTTGCGCTGCACGCGGCGCGCACCCAGTTTGGGGATGTCTTCAACGTTGCAGATGGGCTTCCATTGGCTCATGGCAATTCTCGGTTTCGTTGTGCTTCTCAGCGGGTGGTGGCAACGGGTGTTCGCCAGCCTTCAATTGTTGGTCC
>SCTK01000018.1 GCA_004298905.1 Burkholderiaceae bacterium
CAAGGCGGGCGACGTTCTGGTCGAATTGGATACCACCCTGTCGGCCGCCGACCAGGAACGTTACAGCCGTGAGTTGGCCGCTGCGCAAGCCGACATTCTGCGCGCGCGTGCATTGCTCAAGGCGCTCGACCGCGGTGTCAACCCCCACATGGCAGCGACTGCCACTGTCTTTGGCGAACCTCTCAACGAAGCCCAGCGGTTGGTCACCGGGCAATACCAGGAATACGTCAGCAAGCGTGCTCAGCTGTCCGCCGATATTGCGCACCGCGAAGCCGAGCTGCAATCGACCCAGGCCGCCATCCGGCAATTGGAGTTGACCGTGCCGCTGGCGCAGCAGCGCGCCCAGGATTTCAAGGACCTGGTCGACAAGAACTTTATCTCCAAACACGGCTGGATGGAGAAGGAGCAAACCCGCCTGGAACAGGAAGGACAACTGGCGGTGCAAAAAAGCCGTCTCAACGAGATCGCCGCCAGCCTGCAGCAATCCCGCTTTCAGCGCCAATCGCTGGATGCCGAAACTCGGCGTACCACCCTGGATCAACTTAACGATGCCCTGCGCAAACAGGATGTGCTGCAACAGGAATTGAACAAGGCGCAGGCCAACAATGAAGCCAAGACCATCACCGCTCCGGTGGATGGCACGGTACAGCAGCTGGCCGTGCATACGGTCGGTGGCGTGGTGACTGCGGCGCAACCGCTGATGATCATCGTGCCGAGAGACAATCCGGTCGAGGTGGAAGCCATGCTGGAAAACAAGGACATTGGTTTTGTGCACGTTGATCAGATGGCGGCGGTCAAAGTCGAAACCTTTCCATACACGAAGTACGGTACGTTGCCGGCCACGGTAGCGAGTGTGTCCGAAGATGCCATCAACGATGAGAAGCGCGGTCTGATTTATCAAGCGCGTGTCAGACTGGAACGCACCACGATTGAGGTGGATGGTAAAACTGTGCGCCTGTCCCCCGGCATGGCCGTGACCGTCGAAATCAAAACCGGTCAGCGCCGCGTGATCGAGTATTTTCTTAGCCCGCTCATTACGCATACCAGCGAGAGTTTGCGGGAGCGATAAGGCAGGCAAGAGATATGGGCGAATCGTTATAATCCTTCGTCAATCAACTTGCAGCCGGGCTTTCGAACACCATGACAATTATTTATTTTCTTAGTGCACTGCTGGCGGCGTATCTAATCGGTTCCCTCTCGTTTGCCATCCTGGTCAGTCGCGCGATGGGCTTGTCCGATCCGCGCTCTTATGGTTCCCGCAATCCAGGGGCAACCAATGTCTTGCGCACCGGCAACAAGGGCGCGGCGGTGTTGACGCTGCTGGGTGACGGCCTCAAGGGTTGGCTGGCGGTGTTTCTGGCGCAGCGCTACGGTGCACATTTCGGCTTGGGCGATGGGCTGGCTGCGTGGGTCGGCTTGGCGGTGTTCCTGGGCCATCTCTATCCGCTCTATCACGGCTTCAAGGGGGGCAAGGGTGTGGCCACGGCGGCCGGGGTGTTGTTTGCCTTTGATTTCTGGCTGGGTCTTGCGACTTTGACGACCTGGCTGTTGATCGCCCTGTTCTTTCGCTATTCCTCCCTCGCGGCGATTGTGTCGGCCGTCTTCGCCTGCTTTTTCAATCTGCTCTTGTTCGGTTTTGATGAGCGTGCGGCGCAGGCGATTGTCGTCACGCTCATCTCCATCCTCTTGCTTTATCGCCATCGCGGCAACATTGCCAATTTGTTGCAGGGCAAGGAAACGCGCCTCGGACAGAAGCACTGACCCCGCTTTCCCCCTGAATTTTCCGCCGCTTGTGCTGCGATGCAATATCGCAGCACTCAATCCGTGCATTCAAGTTTGGTAATCCCGGTTCGTAAACCTACAATGGTTTCAGGCTTTGCGGAAAAGTTCGCTTGGCTTTATCTAAAACGCCCAGGTAGGTTCTGAAATCCATAAGACTAAATAACGTTCACCCTAAAGGAGGGTTGTGTGATGAGCAACATCAGTCAAATGGGGCCGGAGTCTGCTGCGCCCGCAGGTTCGGTGATCGAGGGCGGCCTGCGCATGGTGAAGATGGAACGCTGGCTGGCGCAGACACAACGCGGACTTCCCTGGCTTGGGCTGTACGACGGCCATACCGGTCTTCCTAACCGCAGTCTTTTTTGCGACCGCCTGGCGCAGGCCTGTATCGCCGTCAATCGTCATGCCACACCGTTTGCCGTGCTGATCGTGCACTTGCATGATCTGGAAAAAATCGCGAGCGAACATGCACACGAGACCGTCGAAGCGGTGGTGGTTGAATCGGCACAAAGGTTGCAGGCCTTGTTTAGAGAATCCGACACCATTGCTCGTTTCGGCCAGGATGAATTCGGCATTCTATTGATGGGGACACGCTCGGCCAAAGGTGCCAGCATGGTGTCGCAGCGCATTGCCGATTGCCTGCACAAACCGCTGGTGGTCAAGGAGCGCGAATTCCAGTTGCGTGTGTCGATCGGGATCGCCCTCAACCCCTCGCATGGTTCTGACGATGCCGCGCTGCTGACCAACGCGACGCACGCCATGCGGCGTGCTGCGCATACCCATCGTGACTATGAGGTATACACCCCGCTGTCGCTGCTGACGCAGATGGAGCGTGCTGTTTGAAAACATTGAGTTGATTTTTTGACATCTATCCAGCCGGTATTGTTGACACAATACCGGCTGTTGTTTGTGGAGTGTGTGTGAAAAAAAATAGTCCGGAGTTTTATGCCTACGTGTTGTCCCTGTGCTGTGTGATGACGGGGATCCTCGCGGTGGTCGTGCTCACGGCCACGTTCTACAGCGTGGTGCGTTGGGCCACGCCGGAAGTGACCTTGAGCAGTGCGCAGTTCGACAAGTTTCAAACCAATGAGTCGTTCTGGGATGCCTGCCGTCTCGACCGGTTGTGTTCGGATGAAGATGAAGAAGTGCCTACGGATGAGGTGCTGACCGACTTGCGCAAGGAATGGTTTGAACGTGCGCTCCAGGTCGAACAACATGAAGGCAAACAGCAGTTGATCTGGATGCTGGCCGCCTTATTCATGCTGGTGCTGATTGCCGGGGTACATGCGATCTTGTGGCGCTTGATGAAAAAGGGTGATGAGCCGCCTGCCGAAACCGCCGAGGCCAAATCGGCGAAAGCCTGAGGAGGCGCGGCACGAACAGTATCCAAACAATCACTTCTTGCCGGTGCGCGGCGCGCCTTGTGTTTTGCTGCGTGCCCGTTTGGCCGACATGTCCCGGCGCATGCTGGGTGTCAATTCCGACAGATCCCAACGCGGCTTGATGGTAAAGCCATAGGCAGCACTGTCCTCTGCAGCACCGCGCTCTGTTTTTTCTCCCGCTACTGGACTTTGCAGCCGCATTGCGGCGGCGAAGGCAATCATCGCGCCATTGTCGGTACAGAGCGCGGCCGGGGGATAGCAGACGGTGAATCCCTGTGTTTGCGCGGCGTGATCAAGGCGGGCGCGCAGCTTGCGGTTGGCGCTAACGCCACCGGCGACCACGAGACGCTGCAAGCCGGTGTGCGCCAATGATTGAACACATTTCCCGGCCAACACGTCGACCATCGCTTCTTCAAACGCACAGGCGATGTCGGCACGCTGTTCCTGCGTCAGCGGGCTATGGTGTTTCACCAGTGTGGACACGGCGGTCTTCAAACCCGAGAAACTGAAATTTAAATCCTTGGAGTGCAGCATCGGGCGCGGCAAGGTGTAGGTGTTGGCAGACGCCTGACTCTGCGTGGCCAATTGCGCCAGCGCCGGGCCGCCGGGATAACCCAGTCCCAATAGCTTGGCGGTCTTGTCGAAAGCTTCGCCCGCCGCATCGTCCAGCGTTTCGCCCAGCAGTTCGTAATCGCCCACTTGATTGACGCGCATCAATTGCGTGTGTCCGCCGGAAACCAGCAGCGCGACAAAGGGGAAAGCGGGCGCATCTGCGGACAACAGCGGCGACAGCAGATGACCTTCCAGATGATGAATACCAATCACCGGCTTGCCCAACGCAAATCCCAGCGCATGCGCCACGCTGCTGCCCACCAGCAGCGCGCCCGCGAGGCCGGGGCCTTGCGTGACGGCAATCGCATCAAGATCGCTGACCTGACGTTGTGCTTCGGTCAGACATTGACGCAGCAGTGGCAGCACGCGGCGGATATGGTCGCGCGAGGCCAGCTCAGGCACCACGCCACCATACGCTTCATGCATATCGACCTGCGAATGCAGCGCGTGCGCCAGCAAGCCATGCGCGGTGTCGTACAGCGCTAGGCCGGTTTCGTCGCAGGAAGATTCGATGCCCAGGATCAGCATGGTCTGGAACTTGCAATGGAGGTGAAGACGGGATTGTAAAGGAATGCCCCGCTCACCCATGCGGCACTGGCGTCACTACGGTGCACTTGCATGGCGCACTTCAATCAATTGAGAGTTCAATATGGAACATGCCTTGCGCCTTGTCGTGGTGCACAGTCTGAGTAGCACCGCCGTTCAACCCGACATGGATTTGCGTGATCGCGCGCTGCGCATCGGTTTGCTGGAAGGCGGCTACAACATCGTCGCCGTGTTGCCCGCCGATGTGCATCTGGCCGAACGCCTCTTGCAATTGCAGCCCGACATGATCATTGTCGATGCCGAGTCGGATGCACGCGAAACATTGAAAAATTCGCTCGAACACGTCGTCATGGCCACGCGCGAGCAGCCGCGCCCGGTCGTGTTGTTTACTGAAAACGCGGACACCGGCTATGCACAGCAAGCCTTCGAAGCAGGGGTGTCCGCTTATGTGGTGGCAGGTTTGCAGCCCGAACGCATCAAGCCGGTGCTCGAAGTGGCGCAGGCGCGCTTCAATGTGGAGCAGCGGCTGCGCGCCGAACTGGCGTCCACGCGCACCCAATTGGCCGAACGCAAACTCATCGAACGCGCCAAGGGTCTGCTGATGCAAAAACATGGCCTGACCGAAGACGAAGCCTACAAGCGCCTGCGCAAGGGGGCGATGGACAAGAATCTGAAGCTGGCCGAACTGGCCGAACGCATTGTGGATGCGGTAGAACTGCTGGGTTGATTTACTCCCTCCCCTTCAAGGGGAGGGTTGGGGTGGGGATGGGGTAAAAGTTGGAAGCGCAGGTGATTCGTGACCCATCCCCCACCCAGCCTCCCCCTTGAAGGGGGAGGAGTGAATGAACTGGCACAGTCATTGCTAAGTAGGAATGCATGAGTACGCCAATGAGGGCGTAAGGATCAAGAAGTATTTCAAGCTCCATTGCTGGGGCTTCCTGGACAAGGGCGTCCGTTGAACTGTGCGCAGATTTTGCGCAGAGATCACGGACGCCCTTTTTGTTTTTTGTTGATGCCCATAACGAGGAGTCAGACATGAGTGACGAATTCAAACCCAAGCAGATCATTCAGACGGCCAGCGAAGACTTGCGGCCGGATTTATCGCGCCGCCGTGTGATTCAGGCCGCGGGCGCCGCAGTCACCACTGCGGCAATGATTCCGCAGGCGCTGCGCAATGTTGCCTGGGCCGCCGGTTCGGATGCGCCGGAGAAAAAGGAAGTACGCATCGGTTTCATTCCGCTGACAGATTGCGCTTCAGTCGTGATGGCTGCAGTCAACAAGTTCGACGAGAAATACGGCATCAAAATTATTCCCTCCAAGGAATCCTCGTGGGCATCGGTGCGCGACAAACTGACCAACGGCGAACTCGACATGGCGCATGTGTTGTACGGCCTGATCTACGGCCTGCAAATGGGCGTGAGTGGTCCGAAGAAAGACATGGCCGTGCTGATGACGTTGAACAACAATGGTCAGGCCATCACGCTGTCGAAAAAGCTGGCAGACAAGGGCGCGGTGGACGGTCCTTCACTGGCCAAGCTGATGCAGACCGACAAGCGTGAATACACGTTTGCCCACACCTTCCCGACCGGCACGCACGCGATGTGGTTGTACTACTGGCTGGCAACCTATGGCGTCGACCCGTTCAAGGATGTGAAAACCATTACCGTGCCACCGCCGCAAATGGTCGCAAACATGCGCGTTGGCAACATGGATGGCTATTGTGTGGGTGAGCCGTGGGGCCACCGCGCCATCATCGACGGCATCGGCATTACCGCAGTGACGACGCAGGATATCTGGAAAGACCATCCGGAAAAAGTGCTCGGCACGCGTGATGAATTCGTCCAGCAGAATCCCAACACCTGCCGCGCCGTGGTCAGCGCGATTCTGGAAGCCGGTCGCTGGATCGACAGCGGTTTGATGAACAAGCGCCAGATGGCCGAAGTGATTTCCGCACCGGCCTATGTCAACACCTCGACCGATGCCATCAACGAGCGCATTCTCGGCCGCTATCAAAACGGCCTGGGAAAAACCTGGGATGACCCCAACCACATGAAGTTCTACAACGACGGCGCGGTGAACTTCCCCTACCTCTCCGACGGCATGTGGTTCCTCACCCAGCACAAACGCTGGGGCTTGCTGAAGACGGATCCGGATTATCTGGCCGTGGCGAAGCAGATCAACAAGATCGATCTGTACAAGCAGGCCGCCACCGCCACCAAGACACCGCTGCCGAAGAGCGACATGCGCACGTCGAAACTGATCGACGGCACGGTGTGGGACGGCAAGGATCCGGCGAAGTACGCCGCGTCGTTCAAGATTCGCGCGGCTTGAAATTGGAAATCCCTCCCCCTTCAAGGGGGAGGTTAGGAGGGGGATGGGGTTCGGTCTCAGACGAAACCCATCCCCACCCCGGCCCTCCCCTTGAGGGGGAGGGAGTTGAGAAAGGAGTTGAACATGAGTGCAGCAATGAATCCAGTCCTCGCCGCCAGGGCGGCACCCAGAGAAAGCAAGACACCGACAATGGTTCCGGCCGCCAAGGCGGTTGAGCCGCAGCAGGATGCTGCAAATTCGGTTGCGATACCGCCTGCGGCACAGGTCGAGGCAACGCCTGCCGCACAGCCGGTGATTTCGGCAGCGGTCAAACGCAAGATACGCAATGAGCGCATCCTGAAGGTCGTGGCGCCCGTGTTCGGCCTGCTACTGTTGCTGCTGGTGTGGGAGATTGTCTCCAAGGGTGGCCAGACGATTCCCGGCCCGGTTGCCACATTCAAGCATGGCGTGACGATTTTTTCCGATCCGTTTTATCAAAATGGGCCGAACGATCAAGGCATCGCCTACAAGATCATCAACTCGCTGGAGCGGGTCGCACTCGGTTTCGGGCTGGCCGCACTGGTTGGCATTCCAGCCGGATTCATGCTGGGCCGCTTCACGTTTTTCAACAACATGTTCAGCCCCATCATTTCGCTGCTGCGCCCGGTCTCGCCGCTGGCCTGGCTGCCGATTGGGCTGCTGGTTTTCAAGGGTGCCAACCCGGCGGCGATCTGGACGATTTTCATTTCCTCGATCTGGCCGATGCTGATCAACACCGCCGTTGGCGTGCAGCGCGTGCCGGCCGATTACATGAACGTGGCCAAGGTGCTCAACCTGTCCGAGTGGAGAATTTTCACGCGCATTTTGTTTCCCGCCGTGCTGCCCTACATGATGACCGGCGTGCGCCTGTCCATCGGTGTGGCCTGGCTGGTGATCGTCGCCGCCGAAATGCTCACTGGCGGAGTGGGTGTCGGCTTCTGGGTGTGGGACGAGTGGAACAACCTGAAAGTCGAAAGCATCCTGATCGCCATCATCGTGATCGGCGTGATCGGTCTGCTGCTGGAAGCCGCGTTGATGGCCCTGGCAAAACGTTTCTCCTACGAGTGAGGCCTGACATGAGTATCGAAAAACTGGAACGCGATTATCTGAAAGTGGAAAACGCCGGCATGGTGTTCGACACCAAGCAGGGTTATTTCACCGCGCTGCGCGATATCAATCTAGCGGTGGCCAAGGGTGAGTTTGTCACGCTGATCGGCCACTCCGGTTGCGGCAAATCGACGCTGCTGAATTTGATGGCGGGCCTGCTGCAAGCCACCTCCGGCGTCCTGCTGTGCGCCAACCGCGAAATCGCTGGCCCGGGCCCGGAACGCTCGATGGTGTTTCAAAACCATTCGCTGCTGCCCTGGCTGACTTGTTATCAAAACGTCCATCTCGCGGTCGAGCGGGTGTTTGGCGCGAACGAATCCAAGGCGCAGTTGCGTGCCCGCACCCATGCCGCGCTCGAGCTGGTGGGATTGACGCACGCTGCGCACAAACGTCCCGCCGAAATTTCCGGTGGCATGAAGCAGCGCGTCGGTATTGCCCGCGCGCTGTCGATGGAGCCCAGAGTCTTGTTGATGGATGAACCCTTTGGCGCACTCGATGCGCTGACGCGCGCCCACCTGCAGGACGAACTGCTCAAGATCGTGGCGCAGACCAAAAGCACGGTGGTCATGGTGACGCACGACGTCGACGAAGCGGTGTTGTTGTCGGACCGCATCGTCATGATGACCAACGGACCGGCGGCCACCATCGGCGAAGTGCTCAGCGTCGACCTGCCGCGCCCGCGCGACCGCGTCGCCCTCGCGCAAGATCCGTCCTACATGAAACTGCGCACGCAAGTGCTGGAATTCCTGTATCGCAAGCAAGTACACAAGCAGGCAGCATGATCACAATGCAGGGCGCTGCGCGGCGAAGCCGCATCATGATTAGTCTGGAGTCATCGCATGAGCGGTAACAAGAAAACGAGTGTAAAAGCAGCAGCAGGTTACGTCGGCAAGTATCGCGAAATTCTTTTGGCGGTGGCGTTTTTTCTGGTGTTCGATCTGGCGGTACTGGTTCTGAATTTTTATATCTCGTTCCAGATTTCCGAAGATGCGAATGCCATCAACCTGGCTGGGCGTCAGCGTATGTTGTCGCAGCGCATGGCCAAGGCGGCATATGCGATCGACGCTGATTTCTCGGCCGGGGTGTCGACGGGGGAGAGTGTCGAAGAGTTGAAAAAAACCGTCTCCCTGTTCGATCAAACCTTGCAAGCCTTTGTGCAGGGCGGTGAGGTGACCGGGGCGGGTGGCAATCCCGTCGTCCTGCAGGCGGTTGAGGCGGCCGGTGGCCGCAAGATCATGGATCAGGCGGTACCGCTGTGGGCTGTGTACCGGGAAGCGCTGCTGCCCTTGCAGCGCGAGCAACTCAGCGCGGCGGAGATTGCGACGGCGGTTGCCGTGGCACGCGCCAATAACGTCAAGCTGCTCGGCTTGATGAACGATCTGACCAACCATCTGGAACGCGTGGCAGCGGCCAAGGCCGATCGTTTGCGGCTGGTGCAAACGGCCGGGATTTTGCTGGCGCTGGTCAACTTCGCCTTCATTCTGTTCAAATTCATCCGCAAGTTGCGCGAGAATGACCGCGCCATCGAAGCGGCGCAAAACGAGACGGCCGAGATTCTCGGTACCGTGAGAGAGGGGCTGTTTTTGCTTGATGCACGCTACAAGATCGGCTCGCAGTATTCGGCCTCGCTGAGCCCGATTCTCGGTCAGCCCATCGTGGCCGGTGAGAACTTTCTCGATGTGCTGAAAAAAATGGTCCCCACGACCGTCTATGAGACTGCGCGCGATTACATCGAATTGCTGCTCGGCGACCGGGTCAAGGAAAGTCTGGTGCAGGAACTCAATCCACTGATTGCCGTTGAAGTCCTGGTCTCACTGGACCCGGTGCACCCGGCTTCACGTTTTCTGACGTTTCAATTCAACCGCGTCATGCAGGGCGGCGTGGTGCGGCACTTGCTGGTGACCGTATCGGATGTGACCGCGCAGGTTGAACTGGAAAGCAAACTTGCGCAGGCGCGTCAAAAGGCACGCACCGAAGTGGCGGTGATGCTAGATGTCCTCAAGGTCAGTCCGGAAGTGTTGCGCCGCTTTCTGACCGATACGGAAAAAGCGCTGCTGGAAATCAATGATCAGTTGCGTAGCGTCGGTTCGGGGCGCCCCGACTATCACCGCCTGATCGACAATGTCTTTCGCAAGATCCATACGATCAAGGGCGATGCAGCGACGCTGGGGCTGGAAATGTTTGAAGAACTGGCACACGAGTTTGAATCCCTGTTGCGCCCCTTGCGCGACAACAAGTTGAACGGCGGCCAGGTGAGTGGCGAAGATCTGCTGCGCGTGCCGATGCCGCTGGATGAAATGCTGGAACGAGTCACCATGGTGCGCGACATGCTCGCGCGCTTGAGCAGTTATCAGCAGGGCAGCGATGCGGTGGGGAATGCGCGCGAATTCACCGAACAGTTGCACGCGCTGACACAACGCATCGCCACCGATCATGGCAAGCAAGTCACCTTGCAGGCAGATCTCGATTTGCTCGACGCTCTGCCGCAGGCCATGCGCCAGGAGGTCAAGGACATTGTTGTGCAACTGTTGCGCAATGCCGTCGTGCACGGCATCGAACCCGGCATGCAGCGGCGTGCGCTGTCCAAGAACGAAACCGGCGCCATTGCCCTGCACCTGCGTAATCAGGACGACGGCGAACTGGAGCTGGTGCTGCGCGATGATGGCCGTGGCATCTCGCCGTATCAGGTGCGCACCGCGTTGATCGCATCCGGCCGCTATACCGAGAAGCAATTGAACGAGCTGGATGATCGCAGTTTGTTGTTGAAGATTTTTGAACCGGGTTTTTCAACGGCAGCGGGACTGTCGCGGCATGCCGGGCAGGGAGTGGGGATGGATGTCGTGCATCAGAAAATTCTGCAACTGGGTGCGCGCTTGCGGGTGGCAACCCGTCCCAATAGCTACACACAGTTTTCCATCGTGTTCAGTGCGTAGCCGGAGCCGATGATGAAACTGATGATCGTGGATGACTCCAATATCATTCGCACCCGCATTGCCCGCCTCACCGTGGATTCGCGTCTGCCCCTGTTCCAGATTATCGGCATGGCCAAGAATGGATTGGAAGCGCTGTCGCTGGCGCAGCGCTTTCAGCCCAAGGTGGTGACGATGGATTTGACCATGCCGGAAATGGACGGCATTACCTGTGTCGAGAAACTGTGCCATCTCGACCCGAGCATGCGCATCCTCGTGATTTCGGCACTGAGCGATAAAACGACCGCGATCAACGCCTTGAAGAAAGGGGCACACGGTTTTTTGCACAAACCCTTCAGCGACGAGCAACTGGTCGGCGGTATGCTGGAATTGCTTCGGTAGTTGTAAGGAAAATAAAAAATGAGCGACCAACCATGAGCGACCTGAGCGAATCCCAACTGAAAATTTTTATCGACGCGGTGTTGCACTACTTCAGTCAGATGACCCAACGCCCCGCCGAAATCAAGACGTCGTATCTGGCTGAGCAGGGCACGCCCAGCTTCGATTACACCGGCTTGATCACGACCTCCAATTGTTATCGCGGTTGTGTCTATTTCACCGCGCCACGGCTGATGCTGCGTCAATTGCTGATCGAAATGCGCGAGCCCGACACGACCGAAGCCAACCTGCTCGATGCCGTCGGCGAAATCGCCAACACGATTGCCGGCAACGCGCGCCGCCACTTTGGCGAGGCGCTGGAAATTTCTGTACCGGTCGCATTCAAGGGCGTCGCCGAACAACTCCGGGCCGCTGTGCGCGCACGCCCCTTTGTCATCGTGGTGGGTTGGTGCGGTCATGAGGCTGCGGTCGTAGTGGATATCGAAGCTGACCCCGCATCATCGCGCTGAAAGGAAAACATGGAAACGACACGTATCTTCAATAGCGCGGATTATTTTCAACCCGCAGAGGGCGAACCGATCCGTTCGGTGGTGACGGAGTCGAAAGACGCCGTCGTGGTCGCCTGGCATGTCAAACCGGGGCAAAGCATTCGTCCGCACATCCACCCCAGCGGACAAGACACCTGGACCATCCTCTCCGGCAGCGGCCGCTATTTTCTCGAGCAAGACGGCACCTCGCAACAGATCAAGGCAGGCGATGTCGTGATCGCCCCCACCGCCGCCCTGCACGGCGTGTTGAACAACGGTACCGTACCGCTCGTATTCATTTCTGTGGTGTCACCGGCCGATGCGGGTTATGAATTGATGGCGCTGTAAATCGGCCAGACTCGGCCGACGTGCCTCCGTACGCTAAAGGTTTGATAGAGCTTATACTGCACGGGATTCAATTCCTCTCAACACAAGACAGATCTCTATCTGGAGACGCTGACCTGTCGCAGACCAAAGGAGCCATCATGGGTGTGATTTTTGTTATCGCAATCACTGTTTTCGTTCTTGCAGGTTTTTGGAAGGTATTCGAAAAGGCAGGGCAGCCGGGTTGGGGTGCGCTCGTTCCTATCTACAACGGCTACCTTATGGCCAAAGTCGCCGGGCGCCCAGGGTGGTGGTTGATTTTGATGTTCATCCCACTCGTCAACTTCATCATCGCCATTATTCTGTCGCTTGATATCGCGAAAAAATTCGGACAGGGCGCTGGGTTTGGCATCGGGCTTCTCCTCCTCGGCTTCATCTTTTACCCCATCCTGGGTTTTGGAGATGCGGTCTATCAGAATAATTAAGCTCAGGCCGTTAAAAGCCGCGCACTGCGGAAGAAACGTGGTCTGTGTCCCTAAGATACCGGGCCGTACAGCCCGATAGCATCGCAATACTTGCCTTGCATCGCGCAAATGCGGGACACTGAGCGCATGAATAAAAAAACAAATCAATGCTGTAAGAGCGCCATGCATATTTTCTGGAGATTGCGATGGCGCGCTACAAGGTCACTGATCGAAGCCCGGGATTTCTGCCGGTCGTTCTAGGTGCCCAACCCTGATGGCTGATGGGTGCTGCGCGTCGGCCACGGCCGGTTGATAAACATTCTTTGCCAAATCCACTGCAACAGTTGTAGCATTCATTTCGACTCCTCTCTCGGATTGGGTTATGCTGACTCGCTCTCAAATCGTCGCCAGCGGGCACTATGATGCCGTGCAAATTCGGGGGGAGTCCATCCCGTCAGTCCGTTGGGCCGCACGTCAGTGGGGCAATGCAACCTCGTCCCGCTATCATCCACTCGCTTAGCGCACGGAGAACACATGTCACGCATCCGCCCCACCAAGTTCGCCCACGTCGTCTACCGCACCCGCCGCTTCGAGCAGATGCTGCGCTGGTATCAGACCGTGTTCGACGCCAAGGTCCAGCATCAGAATCCAGTGCTGGCTTTCCTGACCTATGATGATGAACACCACCGGTTTGCATTTGCCAATCTGGAAATTCTGCAGCCGGAAGGTACTGAGGCGGATTGCAGAGGCAAGATCGGTGTTGACCATGTGGCGTACACCTACGCCTCGCTGATTGACCTGTTCGAGAACTATGCGCAGCTCAGAGATCAAGGTATCCGGCCCTACTGGTGCATCCATCACGGCGTTACGGTGTCGATGTACTACGCCGATCCCGATGGCAACCAGATGGAGTTCCAGGTCGACTGCTATGGTTCGAATGAAGAGGCCAACGCGTTCATGGCAGGACCGCACTTCACCGCCAATCCGATTGGCGTCGAATATGATCCGGAAGACTGGTTGGCGAGGCTGCGCGCCGGGGCCCCTGCAAGCGAGTTTCTGCTGCGCCGGACCGACGAGCCCGTTTCCCCTATTCGAGGCTCGTTTGCGAATTAGCCACGGCACGTTGGCAACCGATCCTTGCTTGGCGCGGCTTCGTTGGCCCGAGCGATCGCAGCCGACGTCCCAATCGTTCGAGACTTTGTCGCGCACGGGGAAAGGAAATGAAAATGCTCAAGATCGAGAAATTTGTGGGTGGCAACCATCCGCTGGTTTCATTGCACTAGTTGAATAGGGGGAATCAAATGAATAGCTACATCTTGTGTGTTCGCGATAAGGCCTCCGGGGAAGACAAGTTCGGGAGCGGTCTCGGTTCGGCTTCATATCTGGAAGTTCCGGACGGCGCAAATGTGCCGCTCCCTTCGCAAAAAGTCGGTGGGGTAAAGGAATGGTTAGACAGGATTGTGAAACAAGCGAGCCCGCCCGGGACGGAATCAGGAAATGAGCTGGATATTATTTTCTTTGTGCATGGCTATAACACAGACCCGGAAGAAGCATTGAAGCGCCAACGACAGGTTGAGAAAGAGTTAAGGAATCGCGGTTTCCAGTGCATGGTCATTGGCTTCGATTGGCCGACTGGTGGCAGTGCCGTGCTGTACGAATATGACCGTTTCGAGGCGCAGAGTGCGGCGTCTCTTCTGGTTAAGGGCGGCATTATTCCGTTTGCCAACTACACGCTCAAGGATTGCCCAATCAACATTCACGTGATGGCGCATTCTATGGGCGGGTTCGTCGTGCGCGAAGCGTTTCGTGCTGTGGATAAAGGCCGTAACTCAGATTTGGCCAACGACTGGCGAATCGGTCAGGTGGTTCTGTTTGCCGCCGACATATCTTCAGATTGTTTTGCTCTCAACGATACCGAAATGGTGCCGGTATTTGATCACTGTGGACGACTCACCAATTATTTCAGTGGCTACGACGAAGCGCTGGCGGTTTCCAACATAAAGAACATCGACATCAGCTCCCGCGTAGGGCGGGTTGGCATGCCAGCGGACACCCCCGCGCATGAGAAGGCAGTGGATGTCGATTGTGGCCCGCGTTACGTGGCTATACCGGAGGACAAAAGGAAGAAAGACCTCGAGAAGGTCGTTGATGGCATGGTGTCGCACTCGTGGTATTTGGAAGACAGCATCTGGTACGACGATCTGGCCTATACGTTGAAAGGACAAATGGATCGAAATTCCATCCCTACTCGAACGCGTGTTGGGCCAAATGACTTTGTCCTGGTCACACAGGTGGTTAGTTGAAACTCGCATCAACAAGCGTGTTGCCGGGTCACCCAACCAAGCATTCCACCGGACCTTCGCAAAGAATCGCGCAGCCCGGTGGGTTCGAACGTTAACCGCTTCGCGCATGAACAGGCCCCCCGAGTTTGCAGAGGAGTACACATTCACCGAGAGAGTCCGAATCATCGTACTCGGTGTGCTTGTTGGGATCCCGGTCATCGCCGTGGCAAAGCTGTTTCTTTCTCCTTGGCTGGCCGGGTTCGCCGCTTCAGCGCACTGCCGAACCGTGTTGGGCTTGGGTGGCGTCGCCGTGCTTTGGTATGGCCTGTTTGTCGGGCTTCCGCTGTTTTGCGCAGCTCTGGTTGCTGGCACTATGGGTCGCCGAGGTGTCAAGGTGCTGCGCGCCTCGCAGGTGCCACTGCCTGGCGAGAAAGTCTTTCGTCCCACACGCATTGTTCGAGGCACGAGAGCAATACGCATCGGCTACGGCCACGTTCTGGCATGTACCCTTCTTATTGCGTGCTCAGTTTGGGGCGCGTATCAAGCAGCCGCTTTATCCAAACAAGGGCAGGCCACCACTGTCAAATGCGCAGCCAATCCCAACACACCTCGCCGTCTTGTTGATCAACACGATCCGGAAACAGGCGAAAGAAGTGGCGGCAACATTTCACCGCGCGCTCGAAAACCATAATCTGAATGCAAAGCGCGGCTACGATATCTTGTTCTCCCATGGCATCGTCGAATTTGACCCCGCGAAACACCCTACGATTGAAGCGCTGCTGGCAGAGGGCGACGCCGCCATGTACGAATTCAAAAGGTCCAAAGGCTAAAGCGGCAAACCACATCGGCGGGCCGCTGGCACGCTTTTGCACGCCATAAAAATTATCTATATAATCCCGCTTCTTCGTTTGGGGGTATAGCTCAGCTGGGAGAGCGCTTGCATGGCATGCAAGAGGTCAGCGGTTCGATCCCGCTTACCTCCACCAAGTCTCTTTCGGTGATCGACGAGGAATAACAGCAGTTGCAGTACCCGTAAGTCAGTGCCTCGTCCCCATCGTCTAGAGGCCTAGGACATCACCCTTTCACGGTGAGTACCGGGGTTCGAATCCCCGTGGGGACGCCAAATCCAAGAGGCTTGGCGTTGTATGCCAAGCTTTTTCATTTTGGCAATAAGTTTTACCACCGCATACGGAGCGGTAGTTCAGTTGGTTAGAATACCGGCCTGTCACGCCGGGGGTCGCGGGTTCGAGCCCCGTCCGCTCCGCCAAACACAAAAGCCACCCTCGGGTGGCTTTTTTGTTTGGTGCAGTGGATGGGCAGCGAGAACCCGCCGGGTTCGGGCAAACAGTCCAGTGGACTGTTTGCAGACGTCAGCCTTCGGCTGACGGTCGCGAAGCGATGAATTTCGCAAGGGTTTCTTGCGAAATTCACAAGGGCCCCCGTCCGCTCCGCGCCACCCGCAGGGTGGCTTAGCGTCCTACAAACTTAGCGAATATTTCCTGTCAGCGCGTTTGTGCAGTGGATCAAATCCCAGCTCCCTTGTCTCTCCGTTCCAGTCAAAAGGGAGACCGGTATAAGGGTTACACCACTCAGTTGGGAGTTTCTTGTTTGCTTCTGAAACCCCAGTGTTCATCAATCTGATTTTCCAGCTCGCACCAACCAGCCGGTTCATTGCATACAGATCAAATACGCGATCGATGTAGTCCACATAACTGGTGGACGCCATCCATGCCGATATTCTGCCGATAGGGTTGTACGCCCAGGAAATATCTGGTTGAGCCATGGATTCAAGCCGGTGTGTCAACGCCGCGCGCTCCTGTACCCACTCATGCGGTTTTAAGCGGGAAACCGCCATGTATTCTGACACCCACTTAGCCGTTTGATTTTCAAAATCCTGGCGGTTATAGACCAAGCGAGTCAGGAATGACAAAAGATAATCAAGGCGCTGCTCAGGCAGAGATGATAGTGCCTTGTTGTTACCAAGAATTTCACCAACTTTGCGTATGAAATCGTTTTCATAGCGGATGGCAGGGCTCATGTCGAGTGAAGATTCTGAAAAGATCAAGGCACGTGCGATCAGCGCCTCATAGCGCCGCAAATCTTCTAGACGCATATCGGCAATAAATTCCCCCAGCAGGCGATAATTCTTGTGCAGTTGCACGGTAGCAATCATTTTCATAATCAGGGATCTGGATTGCTCGAATACAAGCCGATTGAAACGAATGTCCATTTCCAGCGCTTGCAGCGGCTCTTCGCGCTTGCCGCCAATATATTGGGCGGTGATTTCTGTCAAAAAAAGATTCTGCGCCTGAGTGTGCAGTGCGATATTCGGTAAGTGTGGACCGGCCACAGCTTGTTCTTCGAATGACTGAAATTTCTGCAGCGTTCGATAGCGACCCAGCAAATGCGCATTTGCTGTCAAGGTTGCACGCAATTTCTTCTGATCGGCTGCGCGAATTTCCTGCAGACATCGTTGCGCCAGAGGGTTGCAGAATTTTTCGATGTTGATGTGCGATTCAGGAATTGGCTCAACAGGGTCTGTTGTTCCAAATCCGAGTGCATTGGCTTGATTGTATTTGTCCAGACGCCTTCTGCCAGCATCGATTGGGTCGGAATTTTTGTCGGCATCGAACCCGAGCATATACAGATAAGCATTGTCCCGATCTTGTAGCGTGTTGACGAAAGGCTTGGCGAGTTCTACTGCTGCCGGACTCGGCTTGCGATCAAACAGGTTGATCAGAATCACGAGAAGAATGCAGGCAACGGCTATGAGCAGCAACCATTTGACGATCTTCCAGGTGCGTCTCAACAACATCATTCCGTGTTCCCCCTTTATTATTCTCAGAATCGATCAAGTGTAGTGTTGCATGCTGCGCGGAACTTAAGCACATTGCCCACGTCCCCTCTCCCGCAGGCGGGAGAGGGTTAGGGTGAGGGCGCATCCATCTTCGTACTACAAAAACATTGCCCCGTTCCGTCGCCCTCATCCCCAACCCTTCTCCCGCCTGCGGGAGAAGGGGGAGAACCAAGCCCACCAGAGTTCGAAGATAAGGCCGCTCAAGAATGCAGCACTACACTAGCTTGGCAGGATGCGCTGCAACCATTGGCCGATGTCGTTCACCTCATCCGCGCACACCGAATGCTGCATCGGGTACTCGTGCCATTCCACACGATAGCCCATCTCTTCGAGCCGAGCCCTGGTCTGCTGTCCCCATGCGAACTGCACGATTGTGTCCTGCGTGCCATGCGCCATGAAAATTGGCGTGTCCTGATTGGCACTGTGGCGTTCGCTGGCCACGGCTTCGTGCACAGGTAGATAGGTAGAGAGCGCGAGCAGTCCGGCCAGTTTGTGCGGGTAGCGCAGGCCGGTGTGCAGGGTGATGGCGCCGCCTTGCGAGAACCCGGCCAGGACGATGCGTTCGCTCGGGATGCCGCGTTCATTTTCGCGCTGGATCAATTGTTCAATCGCTGCTTGCGAAGCGCGCACGCCGGCTTCATCTTCGCGCTGCGCAAAATCGGGCGTGCGGATGTCGTACCAGGCGCGCATCGGATAACCGCTGTTGATGGTGACCGGGATCACCGGCGCATGCGGGAAGACAAAGCGCAGCGGCAAGATTTTTTCCAGATCGAGTTCACGCACGATGGGCACGAAGTCGTGGCCGTCGGCGCCCAGTCCATGCAGCCAGATGATGCTGGCTTGTGGGGTGGCGCGGCTTTGCAGTTCAACACATTCGAGTTCGGTGGTCATGATTTTTTGAGGGCAGATTTGGGGCGGAATGCTTTGCAAACCGCTTCATGTGTTTCGATATAAGGTCCGCCGATCAGATCGACGCAGTAGGGAATGGCGGCGAAAATTCCCGAAGCCAACACTGTGCCCTGCGCATCTTTCAAACCTTCCAGCGTTTCGGCAATCGCCTTGGGCTGGCCGGGCAGGTTGACGATCAGACTCTGTTTGCGGATCACGCCGACCTGCCGGGACAGTATAGCCGTCGGTACAAAGCGCAGACTGATCTGGCGCATCTGTTCGCCAAAGCCGGGCAACTCGCGGTCGGCAATCGCCAGCGTCGCTTCGGGCGTGACATCGCGCGGCGCCGGGCCGGTGCCGCCGGTGGTGAACACCAGGTGGCACTGTTGCACATCGACCAGTTCGATCAAGGTCGCTTCGATCTGCGCCTGTTCATCGGGAATCAGCCGCGTGACGGCTTCCCAGGGGTTGCGCAGGGCGCGGTTCAGCCAGTCCTGCAGACCGGGGATGCCCTTGTCTTCATACACGCCGCTGCTGGCGCGGTCGCTGATGGAGATCAGGCCGATGCGCAAGGTGTCGAGTGCGTCACTCATCGTCGCTCTCGCCTGTATCGGTGTGTTGCTGCTTGAGCAATTGAAACAGTTCGCGGAAATATTTCGGCGGACGCGGCGGTTGCGCGGCTTGTTCCTTGCGTACGTTGCGGATCAGCGTGCGCAGCTGCTGCGCATCGACGGTGGGATGTTCCTGCAGGTAGGCGGTCAGCACGTCATCGTTATCGATGAGTTGCTGGCGTTGACGTTCAAGCCGGTGAAAGTGCGCGGTCTCTTCCGCGCTCTTGCCCTCCCAGCCGTCGATGGCCTTTTGAATCGCCGCGCCATCGACATCGCGCATGATCTTGCCGATCAATTGCATCTGCCGCCGCTTGCCTTCGTGGCTGCGAATGCGCTGCGCTTCGGCAATCTCGATCAGCAGCCGTTCCGGCAAGGGCAGGGTATTGAGTTTTTCGGCGGGGAGCGCGACCAGTTTCTTGCCGAGTTCCTGCAGGGCATGGCTATCCCGTTTCAGCTGGCTTTTGCTGGGGCCGTCGTAAATGGATTCGGCGTCCTTAGGGTCGGGATTCTCTTGCATCGTGATTCGCTGAATTGAAGTGTGGGCGGTATGATAGCGCGCTTGTCGAATGGATTCCCTACCTATGTCCACACCCCGTTTCAGCTTTACTCAAGACGCCCTCAAAACCCTCGCCGCCGAGGTTTTGCAGCAGGCCCGTGCGCTGGGCGCGTCCGATGCCGCGTGCGAATTTTCCGAAGGCCATGCGCTGTCGGTCACCGTGCGCCAGGGCAGTGTCGAAACCATCGAACACAACCGCGACAAGGGCATGGGCGTGACGGTCTATATCGGCCAGCGGCGCGGCCATGCCAGCAGCTCCGATTTTTCTTCTCGCGCACTGCACGATGCGGTGAAAGCGGCTTACGACATTGCCCGCTTCACGGCCGAAGATGATTGCGCCGGGCTGCCCGATGCCGAGCAACTGGAAACCGCGCCGCCGGATCTCGATCTGTATCACCCCTGGGCGCTGGATGCCGATCATGCCGCGCAACTGGCGCAGCGCGCCGAAGCGGCGGCATTGGCCACCAGCCCGCTGATTCGCAATTCCGAAGGCGCGTCAGTGTCCGCCAATCACGGCCAGTTTGTGATGGCCAACACGCGCGGATTTTCCGGTGGCTATCCTTACTCACGCCACTACCTTTCCTGCGCGCCGATTGCCGGGCAAGGCAAACACATGCAGCGCGACGATTGGTATAGCAGCGCGCGCGATCACCGCCATATGGCCACGCCCGAAGCAGTGGGGCGCTACGCCGCCGAGCGCGCCCTGGCACGCCTGCATGCGCGCTCGCTCAAAACCCGGCAAGTGCCGGTGCTGTTCGATGCGCCGCTGGCGGTGGGACTGCTCGGCAGTTTCACGCAAGCAGTCAGCGGCGGCGCCCTGTATCGTAAATCCAGTTTCCTGCTCGATTCGCTGGGGCAGGCTGTGATGGCCGAACATCTGACGCTGAAAGAAGATCCCACGCTGCGCGCTGCGCTGGGTAGCACACCGTTCGATGAAGAAGGCGTCAAAGTGGCGCCACGCGATGTGGTGCATGACGGCGTCTTGCAAGGCTATTTCCTGTCTTGCTATTCCGCCCGCAAGCTTGGCATGCAAACGACGGGCAATGCAGGTGGCTCGCACAATCTCTTCCTCACCAGCCGCCACACGCAGGCGCAGGACAACCTGCCTGCGATGCTGAGAAAACTCGGCACCGGTTTGTTCGTCACCGAATTGATGGGCCAGGGTGTCAATACCGTCACCGGCGATTATTCGCGCGGCGCGTTTGGCTACTGGGTGGAAGGCGGCGAAATTTGCTACCCGGTGCAGGAAATCACGATTGCCGGGAATCTGAAACAGATGCTGCACGACATCACCGCCATCGGCAGCGACGTGATCACACGCGGGACGAAAAATACCGGCTCCATATTGCTTTCCAATATGACGGTGGCAGGCGCATAGAAAGTTGCGCCATCAGTTGTTTGAAAACAATGCGGCTTTACAATTCTCCAAAACAACCGACACTCCAAGTGCCCATAGAACAATACAAAAAAACCAGCCGATTATTCAACTTGCTATCGGCATCCTTCGCCTTCTTTCTGTGGGGAGGATGGGCCTATTACCTCAATGGATCTTCTCAGGAAAATACCGGACTGATTTCCGGGATCGCTCAGGGCACGGCCAGCTTTTTTATCACCTTATGCATGGTTCACGTCGTAACATTTCTGTACCACCACCTATCGCCAAATAAATGGCGTATATGGCTACCTGCATTGCTTACCGTTTCCGTGACGGGGAGCGGCCTGGTCTGTATGCACTATTGGCTCGGTACGCCTCACATTTTTTATACGATATCGCCAGCACTTACTGTGGCATTTATATTTTGTTTATTCACCACTCAAAAATTACGGCAGGTTAATAAAGAAAAAGGAGATTGAGGCTGTGGCTAATATTGAAAATAGACGTCCATTGAAAGTACGTGACGCGAACCTGGCAAAATTAATCGCACGTACCTTAAGCCAGAAAAACATCACCCCGAACCAGATATCTGTAATGAGCATATTTTTTGCGGCATTGGCAGGTGGCTTTTTGTATTTGACGCCGCGTGTTGCAGGTATCCAAGCTTGGGCATTTCCTTTACTCGCTGCTGCCTGTATTCAACTGCGCTTGCTATGTAATTTATTTGATGGAATGGTGGCTGTTGAAGGTGGCAAAAAGACGCCTGCAGGTGAGTTGTTCAACGATATTCCAGACCGCATTGCGGACCCCATCATTTTGATCGCCGCGGGTTACGCCGTTGCGGTTGTGAGTTGGGGTGGAGCCTTGGGATGGTGCGCAGCACTGCTTGCCGTGATGACGGCTTATGTACGCACACTTGGATCAAGTGTTGGGGCGCCTGCCAATTTTCAGGGGCCCATGGCAAAACAACACCGTATGGCAGTCGTCACGTTTGCCTGCCTAGTTTGTGCCGTTGAGGCCGCATTTTTTCAACAAAGTTATGCCATGTTATTTGCGCTCTCGATTGTTGTTGTGGGTTGCATGATTACTCTCTACCGTCGAGTGATGACGATCTATCACTACCTGGGAGCCCACAAAAATGTTTAATGTTCCACAGAACTCCCTATATGGGATGTTGGTTATCTTCGGGCTTTTGATTGCCGCCACTTGTATTCGTCTATTGCTGGCCGGAAAGAATCCCAATATAGATTACACAGAGTTGCGCCAACGTATCCAGTCATGGTGGTGGATGATTGCTTTACTGTTTATTGCACTGTTGGTGAGTAAATTGACGGCCATCGTATTTTTTGGTTTTTTGAGTTTTCTGGCACTTAAAGAATTTCTTTCGATTGTTGGCACCCGGCAGGCTGATAGGAGAGTTGTGTTCTGGGCTTATCTATCGATCCCGCTTCAATACTATTGGGTGAGCATTGGCTGGTATGGGATGTTCATCATTTTTATCCCTGTTTATGTTTTTCTTTTCTTGCCGATGCGCATGATCTTGATTGGCGAAACGAAGGGGTTTATTCATTCGGCGGGCATACTGCACTGGTCAGTGATGCTGACGGTTTTTTGCATCAGCCATCTCGCCTATTTACTAACGTTACCTGAAATCAATGCTGCTGCAGGCAGTATTGGTCTCGTACTATTCCTGCTTTTCATGACACAGTTTAATGATGTCAGCCAATACATCTGGGGAAAGCTGTTAGGAAAACATAAGATCATTCCAAAAGTCAGTCCGAATAAAACCTGGGAAGGTTTTTTGGGAGGATTGTTCACCATCACTGTGTGCTCAGGATTTTTGGCGCCGGTGTTGACACCGCTGCCTTTTAAATATGGACTGATTGCGGGTGTGTTGATCAGTGCAAGTGGTTTTGTCGGAGATGTAGTGATTTCTTCGGTGAAGCGCGATTTGCAGATCAAGGACACGGGAAATTTTATCCCCGGACATGGCGGAATCCTGGATCGACTGGATAGTTTGATTTATACGGCACCCCTGTTTTTTCATTTTCTTTACTACGTGGCCTATTAAATGATGCGCATCATCATTAAGGTACTATTTTTTGCGGTGATCATTCGCCCCATCACATTAATCGTATTGGGTTTGAATGTCAGAGGAAAGAATAAATTACCCATGAATGGCCCAGCCGTATTGGCAGCCAATCATAATAGCCACCTCGATACGATGGTTCTCATGAGCCTCTACCCCTTGTCGAAAATAAATAAAGTACGGCCGGTGGCAGCAGCAGATTATTTTTTGAGTAATCGTTATCTAGCGTGGTTCTCATTGCATTGCATTGGCATTATTCCGTTAGATCGCAGTGGCAATGCCGATAAAAAAGACTTGTTCAGTGCGTGTCACCAAGCGCTGGATAATGGAGACATTTTGATCGTCTTTCCAGAAGGTAGCCGTGGCGATCCTGAGAAATTGAGCAAAATAAAATCCGGACTGTTTTATCTCACGAAAGATCACACCAACGTACCGGTGATCCCTGTGGTCATGCATGGACTTGGTCGGGCATTGCCAAGAGGGGAAGCGCTATTTGTACCCTTCAACTGCGACGTTATTGTTGGCGATCCATTGCCGCGCGCGCTTGTGTCGAAAGATTTGGTGGACAATATATCTACAGCGTTTAATACGCTATCCACAGAGTTTTTGACACGTGGTGCCGATGCTTAGCCTCGTTAGCCGCCACAGGAATCAAATTGCCCCAGTTGTCCTGTTTCTCGTTGTCTTTTTCAGCAACGTTGTTCTAGTCTTCGTCGATGATATGTCGGGCTACGCCTGATTGGGGAAAATTGGCTGGTAACTCCCCACCCCCTCATAATTCAACCCAGCTTCTTGCGCCAGCGCGCAATCGCCGCCCGCACTTGTTCCGGCGCGGTGCCGCCGATGTGGTTACGGCTGGCGAGCGAGCCTTCGAGGGTGAGGACGGCGAACACATCGTCGCCAATCAGGGGCGAGAATTTTTGCAATTCGGCCAGCGGCAGGTCGGCGAGGTCGCAGGATTTCTGCTCGCAAATGCGCACGGCATGGGCGACGATTTCGTGGGCATCGCGGAACGGCAAGCCTTTCTTCACCAGATAATCGGCCAGATCGGTGGCGGTGGCAAAGCCTTGCAGGGCGGCGGCGCGCATGGCTTCCGGCTTGACGCGGATGCCGGGCACCATGTCGGCGAAAATGCGCAGGGTGTCGATCAGCGTGTCGGCCGTGTCGAACAGCGGTTCCTTGTCTTCCTGATTGTCCTTGTTGTACGCCAGCGGCTGCCCTTTCATCAGGGTCAGCAAGCCGATCAGGTGACCGTTGACGCGGCCGGTCTTGCCGCGCGCGAGTTCGGGCACGTCGGGGTTTTTCTTTTGCGGCATGATCGAGCTGCCGGTGCAGAAGCGGTCGGCCAGGTCGATGAAGCCAACGCGCGGGCTCATCCACAGAATCAATTCTTCCGACAGCCGCGAGACATGCGTCATGACGAGCGCGGCGGCGGCACAGAATTCAATCGCGAAGTCGCGGTCGGACACGGCGTCGAGCGAGTTTTCGCACACGCCGTCAAAGCCCAGCGTGCGTGCCACACGTTCGCGGTCGATGGCGTAACTGGTCCCCGCCAGCGCGGCGGCGCCCAGCGGCAGGCGGTTGATCCGCTTGCGCGCATCCTGCAGGCGTTCGGCATCGCGGCCGAACATTTCCACATAGGCGAGCAGATGGTGGCCGAAGGTCACGGGTTGCGCCACCTGCAAATGCGTGAAGCCGGGCATGACGGTGGCGGCGTGCTGTTCAGCCAAATCGAGCAGCGCGGTTTGCAGTGCGGCCAGCAGGGGGACGAGGGTATCGATCTGCGCACGCAGCCAGAGCCGGATGTCAGTGGCCACTTGATCGTTGCGCGAACGGGCGGTGTGCAAGCGTTTGCCGGCATCGCCCACCAGCTCGGTCAGCCGCTTCTCGATGTTCAGGTGCACGTCTTCCAGATCGAGTTGCCATTCAAAGGTGCCGGCTTCGATGCTGGCGAGAATTTTTGCCATGCCATCGCAAATTGCCTGATAATCGGCAGCGGACAGCAGGCCGACATGGCGCAACATTTCCGCATGCGCTAGAGAGCCTTGAATGTCGTAAGGCGCCAGCCGCTTGTCGAAAAACACCGAGGCGGTGTAGCGTTTGACCAGATCGGAGACCGGTTCGGAAAAACGCGCCGACCAGGCTGCGCTTTTATTGGCCAGCGGATCAGCCGATGGTGCAGACGATGTTGCAGAGGATGCAGGTTTTTCGCTCATGGATGGCTCGATAGAATTCTTCACCCGATTATAAAGCAGTGATGACGCCAACCGACCCCATCACGCACAAGATCGCTTCCGCGAACCCTGCCGCCCTGCAGCAGGGCGTGTTGCCCGACGGCTGCAATGTCGGCGTGATTTTGCGCGTCTTGCTGATGATCAACGCCACGGTGGCACTGGCGCTGGCGGTGCGCATCGACAGCTGGCAACAGTTTTCCAATGACTTTGCCGCCGTTGCGGTGATCGTGGAACCGGTGGTGCTGGCTTCCCTGTTGTGCGTTTGCACGTTGCGCCCACTGGTGCAGCGCTGGCCCAGCGTTTGGCAGACCCTGCTGGGTTGCGCGATTCCTGCGTTGCTGACCTGGTTGTTGTTGCAGGCATTCATCCCCATGGGTGTTGTGGCCACGGGCAAGGGACTTTGGCTGCCCGTGGTGTTGGCGGCCTTGATGGCCTTGCTGCTGTTGCATTACTTTGAGTTGCGCGCACGGGCCTATTCCCCGGCGCTGGATGAGGCGCGCATGCAAGCCTTGCAGGCGCGCATCCGGCCGCATTTTCTATTTAACAGCCTGAATGCCGTGCTGGGGGTGGTGCGCGAAGACCCGCGCCGGGCGGAGGCTATTCTGGAAGATTTGAGCGATCTGTTTCGCGCCCTGCTGCGCGATGCGCGCCAGCAGGTTTCGGTCAATCAGGAAGTCGGCTTGTGCCGGCAGTATCTGGCGATCGAGCAATTGCGCTTGGGTGATCGTTTGCAGGTGCGCTGGGATGTGGATGTAGCGGCGGAACCGGCCGGTATTCCCGCTTTGCTGCTTCAACCTTTGGTCGAAAATGCCGTTCATCACGGTGTGGAGCAACGCAGCCAGCCGAGCAAAATCGAGGTGGCCGTGCACAAGCGCGGCGACCGCTTGCTGATCCGCGTGGCCAATCCCTTGCCGGAAAGCGAGGCGAATCCGGTGGCGAAGCGCGAACGCGGTAACCAGATGGCGCTGGACAATATCCGGCAACGTCTGACAGTTTTGTATGACATTGAAGCGCAGCTGGAATCGAATCGAACTGCAACGCAGTTTGTGGTCGAGGTGAATTTGCCCTACCGGACGATATGATGCAGAGGCTATGAAGGAAGCGGCGATGACGGAATTGAAAATTCTGATCGTGGATGATGAAGAACCGGCACGGGCGCGGCTGCGTACCTTGCTGTCCGATATCGCGGGCGATTTGCCGCACCGGCTGGTCGGCCAGGCCGAGGGCGCCGAGGCGGCGCTGGCGTTGTGTGCACAGCATCAGCCCGATGTCGTGCTGCTCGATATTCAAATGCCTGGCGTCAGCGGTCTGGAACTCGCGCGCCACCTGCGGCCTGCGGAGCAGGCACAGTCGCGCCCCTGGGTCATTTTTGTCACGGCTTATGACGAGTATGCCGTCAAGGCCTTCGACGTGCATGCCCTTGATTACCTGCTCAAGCCGGTACGCGCCAGCCGCTTGCTGGAAGCGTTGCAACATGTGTTGCGCGTGCATGATAGTCAAGCGGGAGCGGCACAGGATTTGAATGCGCTGGCTCCGGTGCGCCAGCATTTGAGTATTCACGAGCGCGGCCGGGTCTTTCTGGTGCCGGTGCGCGATGTGATTTATTTCAAGGCGGAAATGAAATACATCACAGTGCGCACGGCGGAGCGCGAATACATCAGTGAGGAATCGCTGGTGGCGCTGGAACAGGAATTCGCCGAACAGTTTGTGCGCATCCACCGCAACGCCCTGATTGCCAAACAGGCGATTGCCGGATTTGAACGGGTGGCCACCGGCATCGATCAGGAAGAAGATAACCGCAGTACCGACCCGCATTGGGAAGTGGTGCTCAAGGGTATTCCCGAACATCTCCCCGTCAGCCGCCGTCAGTGGTCTACGGTCAAGGCGTTGCTGAAACAGTAACTACAAAAAACGCGCCACAGAGGGCGCGTTTTCTTGCTTAATCATCGATCGGATGCACCGTCACCACTACGCGGAGACGGTTGCCCGGATCGTGATTCATCACTGTGGTGTAAGTTTCACCGTGGTATTTGTAGGTGACGTTATAGCCGGTGGTACGGTCTTGATAGTGGTCTACCACCTGGCAGCGTTGCACCGGTTCCTCGCTCACCGTTTCACGGCCTTGCCCGTTCTGGATGCGGTCACCGACGACCGCGCCGGTAATCGCGCCGACTGCCGTGGCTGCGGTGCGCCCATTGCCCCTGCCGATCTGGTTGCCGACGATGGCGCCGGTAAGGCCGCCCAGAATCGAGCCACCGACGCGGCGATCTTCTTCGCGCGTGACCTGACGATATTCGGTATGGCAGCGTTGTTCCGGCATGCTGACGCGCTCGACTATCGGCGCGACATTCATCACGCGCGCGTAATCCTCAAATTCAGGGCCTTCTTCGCGTGCCACGGCGGTGCCGGGCAGGGCAGCCAGACCCAGCAATACCAGAATGGCCGGGGCGGCGATTTTCGAACTTGTTTGCATGATTCTCTCCTGTGTGTAAATCATGATTGTAGTGTAGGGAAGAAGGTCGGCGACAGGTGTTCTTTGCCTGCAAAAAGTGTAAGCAATCGTAACCAGCGACTAGGCGCGCGTATTTTGCGCGCCTAGTCGAATGGCTATGCAACGCAGTAACCAACGACTTGGCACAGGTTTTATCGTGCCTAGTCGGCTGGCAGTAACCAATGACTTAACCAGCGGCTTGGCATTCGTCTTTTGAATGGCTAGCCGATTGGCTATGCAAGCTAACTAAACTTCTGAGCCTGCTTAGACGGGTGTATAGAAGCGCTCACGCAACGGCGCCAGGCCGACACTGTCGATGATTTCGTGCAGGCGGCGGGCAGCGTGCTGGCCGGGCAGATTTTTGCGTTCGGCAATGATCAATTCGTTTTTCAGCGAATGTTCCCAGCCCACCAGTTCGGTGACACTGACCTGGTAGCCATGCGCCTCCAGTTGCAGACAGCGCAGGACATTGGTGAGTTGGCTGCCGAATTCGCGCGTGTGCAGGGGGCGTCGCCACAGTTCGGCCAGCGGCAGTTGCATGCTGGCCTGCTTGGTTTGCCGCAACAGCGCCGCCACTTCTGCCTGGCAACAGGGCACCAACACCATGAACTGCGCCTGCTTGTGCAAGGCAAAGCGGATGGCATCGTCGGTGGCGGTATTGCAGGCGTGCAGGGCGGTGACGATATCAACTTGCGGCGGCAGTTCAGACGAGACAATCGATTCGGCCACGGAGAGGTTGAGAAAGGACATGCGCGTAAAGCCGAGTTTCTGCGCCAGGGCTTGCGATTTTTCGACCAGCTCGGGGCGGGTTTCGATACCATAAATATACGACCGGTCGCTCTGCGTTTTAAAAAACAGGTCATACAGAATGAAGCCCAGATACGATTTACCCGCACCATGATCGACCAGTTGAATGTCCGCATGTTCCTGCCGGATTTTTTCCAGCAACGGTTCGATGAATTGGTAGAGGTGGTAGACCTGCTTCAGTTTGCGGCGGCTGTCTTGATTCATCTTGCCGTCGCGCGTGAGGATATGCAGCGCCTTGAGCAGTTCGATCGACTGGCCGGGTCGGATGCCGTGCTTTTCTGCTGGTGTCGCCGTCATGATTGACACTTAGGTCATCACTTCGCCGGAGCGCCCCGGCAGGGTACCCCAGAGCGGGCTGCGCGGTGCGGGCGGCGTGGGCAGAGCGGCGAAGGATTGTGCCAGCGTTTGCAAGTGAAAACCCTGATCTTGCCAGCCCCGCAGCAGACGCTCGAATTGCGGCAGCAGTTTCCTGCCTTCCAGCTCGGCGTGCAGGGTGAAGATCTGTTCGTTCTGCGTGGTTTGCGCCAGCACATGATCGGCGGCGGCGTTTTCATCCATGTCATCGACGCCGATGATTTCATCCAGCGTTGGCAGTGTAGTCGGCAATTGCACGCACTGCATTTTCTTTCCCGCAATGACCGGTGTGAAGGGTTGACCGCCGCGCGTATCCGATGCGTAGCGCAGACCCAGCTCATCAAGACACACAAAGGCATGGTCATTCATCTGCCAGCCCGCAGCGCCGTGGGTGGTGGGGGGCGTACCGAAAATATCGACGAAGCGATCGCAGGCGCGTTGCATCTGTTTGCGTGTCCAGTCGCCATTGCGCGCACGCACATTGTCCTGCCACAGCACATGATCCCAGGTATGAACGCCAACTTCGTGGCCGGCATCGCGCACGCTGCGCAGGATGTCTTTCGTGCGCAGGCCGATGTCCGGCGCGGGCAGCAGCGTACCGTACAACAGCGTTTTCAAGCCATAGTGGCTGAGCACGGAAGTACGCTGCACCTTGGAAAAAAAACCGGGCCGAAAAGCGCGGCGGATGGCCCAACCGGTGTGGTCGGGCCCGAGTGAAAAGAGAAAGGTGGCGCGGGCTTGCACCTGGTCCAGCAAACGCAGCAGGTTGGGTACGCCTTCCTGCGTGCCGCGCAAGGTGTCAACATCAACCTTGAGTGCGAGTCCGGGCATCAATCCACCAGTTTTCTGGCTTCACCGATTTGTGCGCGGTAAGCGTCGAAAATCTTGCGTAGTGCATCCTGCATGTTCACCTGCGGTGCCCAATTCAATTCCTGCATGGTGTTGGTGATTTTCGGCACACGGTTTTGCACGTCTTGATAACCGTTGCCGTAATAGGCCCCCGCCGTAGTCTCGACAATTTTCACCTGCTTGGCGCTGTCGCGGTATTCAGGATATTCGGCCGCCAGCGCGAGCATCATCTCGGCCAGTTCGCGGATCGAATAATTGTTTTTCGGGTTGCCGACGTTGTAGATCTTGCCGGTGGCGACGCCGCCTTTGTTATGGATGATCGCCATCAGTGCGTTGATGCCATCGTCGACATAGGTGAACGCACGTTTCTGTTGGCCGCCGTCGACCAGCGAGATATTTTCGCCGCGCACGATGTGACCGAAGAATTGGGTGATGACGCGCGAGCTGCCTTCCTTGGCAGTGTGAATGGAATCGAGACCGGCGCCGATCCAGTTGAACGGGCGGAACAGGGTGAAGTTGAACCCCTTTTCGCCCATGCCGTAGGACCAGATCACGCGGTCCATCAATTGCTTGGCGCAGGCGTAGATCCAGCGCGGCTTGTTGATCGGGCCGTAGATCATCTCGGAAGCTTCCGGGTCGAACTCGCCATCCTTGCACATGCCATAGACTTCGGAGGTCGACGGGAAAATCAGGTGCTTGCCGTATTTGACGGCGGAGCGGACGATCGGCAGGTTGGCTTCGAAGTCCAGTTCGAACACGCGCAGCGGATCCTTGACATAGGTGGCGGGCGTAGCGATGGCGACCAGCGGCAGAATCACGTCGCATTTCTTGACGTGGTATTCGATCCATTCCTTGTTGATCGTGATGTCGCCTTCAAAGAAATGAAAGCGCGGGTTGTCCATCAACTCGGTGACACGGTCAGATTGCATGTCCATGCCATAGACTTCGTAATCGGTGTCTTTGAGAATGCGGTGCGACAGGTGGTGGCCGATGAAACCGTTGACGCCGAGGATCAGGATTTTTTTCATAGTGAAGTCAAATCAAATTTAATATGCGGTGTTCCAAAATGCTGCACAAAGTTGGCCGCCTCCAGCGGCACGCCATCGACATCGGCACGCAGCACCTGCAAGACGCCATCGCAGCAGTCGATCAACACACGGTCCTGATCGATTCTGATACCGGGCGAATGTGCGGTGGCAGGTTCCAGAACACGGGTTTTCCAGAGCCGGATGCATTTGCCGGCAACTTCGAAAAACGCTCCCGGATAATACGGCGGCGCCACGGCGCGTACCAGATTGTGAATGGCGCGCGTATTGTACTCCCAGCGGATACGGCCATCTTCCGGGGTGCGACCACCGAAATAGCTGCCTTGCGCCAGATCCTGCGGTGTGCCGCGTGCGGTGCCGTCGAGCAAGCCGGGCAGGGCGGAGGTCAATGCGCGTTCTGCAGCATCGGTCACTTTGTCGAACACGGTCTTGGCGTCGTCGTCGGGCAGAATCGGCACAGATGATTGCGCGAAGATGTCGCCTGCATCGGGTTTGAGGGCCATGGCGTGCAGGGTCGCGCCGGTTTCGCTGGCGCCGTGCAAGACAGCCCAGTTGACCGGCGCACGGCCGCGAAATTTCGGCAGCAGCGAGCCATGCATGTTGTAAGCGCCGTGCGTTGGTAGTGCCAGCAAGGGCGCTTTCAGCATCAGCCGGTAGTAAAAAGAAAACAGGAAATCGGTTTGCAGCACAGCCAGTTGCGCGACAACGTCGTCGCGATTCGGATCATTCGGGGTGATGACGGGAATGCCATACGCGGCGGCGGTGGCGGCCACGCTGTCGAACCAGATCGTTTCCTGTGGGTTGTCAGTGTGGGTAATTACCATGCGCACATCAACCCCGTGCGCCAGCAAGACTTTCAGGCAGCGGACGCCGACGTTATGGTACGCAAAAACGATGGCAGAGGGTGTCGAGGGGAGGTTGTTACTCATCCGCGATTTTTTGTTCCAGCACCGCCTTGATAATGTAGCGCGGGCGGGCGCGCACTTGCTGGTAGATGCGGCCGACGTATTCGCCCAGCAGGCCGATGCCAAACAGGGTGAGGCCGATCAGGAAGAAGCCGAGCACATCGCGGTCGTATAGTGCGCCCAGGCCCACGATAAAGCTGTCCGAGATCGTGCGCTTGATGAGCAGGATGAACAGAAACAGCACCGAACCCAGCGAGGTCAAAATACCGAGCAGCGAAAAAATTTGCAGCGGCACCACCGAGAAGCCGGTGACCAGATCGAAATTCAGGCGGATCAGTTTATAGAGCGAATACTTGGATTCACCTGCGGTGCGTTCTTCGTGAGCCACTTCGATTTCGGTCGGATTGGCGGCGAAGGAATACGCCAGCGCGGGAATGAAGGTGTTGACCTCGGCGCATTGGTTGATGACGTTGACGATATCGCTGCTGTAGGCGCGCATCATGCACCCTTGATCGGTCATCTGGATGTGAGTGATTTTTTCGCGCAGCTTGTTCATCATCCGCGACGCGGAGCGGCGGAACAGACTGTCCTGGCGCTTGCGGCGTATCGTGCCGACGTAATCGTGGCCTTCCTGCATTTTCTTCACCAGATGGGCAATTTCTTCCGGCGGGTTTTGCAGATCGGCGTCCAGCGTGATGACGATGTCGCCACGCGCGCGTTGGAAACCCGCCATGATGGCCATGTGCTGGCCATAGTTGCCGTTGAACAGCACGATGCGCGTGACTTCCGGACGGCGTTCGAATTGCTGGCGCAGCAGTGCGGCCGAGCGGTCGATGCTGCCATCGTTGATGAAGATCACTTCAAAGGTTTCGCCCAGCGCATCGAGCGCGGGATAGAGACGGTCGAACAGAGCTTGCAAGCCATCTTCTTCGTTGTAGACCGGGATGACGATTGAAATCAGCGGGGCACTCATTGATTATTTTCCTTGCAGAACTTCCAGAGTCGCTTGCACGACGCGATCCACGTCTGCATCCTGCATAGCCGGGAACAGCGGCAGGGTCACGATGCCGCGGCCGATGCTTTCGGCCACTGGAAAATCGCCGGGGGCAAAGCCGAGTGCGCGATACAGACTGAACAAATGAATCGGCGGGTAGTGTACCCCAACGCCGATGTTGCGCGCCTTCATCGCAGTGATGAAATCGGCGCGCGCGATGCCATTTTCCGGCAGCACCAGTTGGAACATGTGCCAGTTGCTGTTTTCGAAATCGCGTGGTGGCAGCTGTGCCGCGAGCGCACCGGCCTGATCGAAGAGGGTGAAATAACGTTGTGCCAGTTGCCGCCTGCGCTGCGTGAAGGTGTCGAGTTGCGCCAGTTGGCCCAGGCCAATGCGCGCCGCAATATCGGTGAGATTGAACTTGCCGCCGAGCACATCGACATCCATGCCATCGACGCCGCTGCGCGTGACGCCTTGCAGGCGCAACTTTTCTGCCAGCGGCAGCAGGCTCGCATCCGGCAGCACAAGACAGCCGCCTTCCGAGGTGGTGATGTTCTTGTTGGCGTGAAAACTGAATGAAGCAAAGTCGCCGAAGCTGCCGATAGCCTTGCCTTGCCAGCGGCTGCCGATGGCTTGCGCTGAATCTTCGATGACGCGCAATTTGTGTTTGTGCGCCAGCGCATAGAGACTATCCATGTCCACCGGCAGGCCCGCCAGATAGACAGGCATGAGCGCCTTGGTGCGCGGCGTGATGGCGGCTTCGATGCGGCCGAGGTCGATATTGCGCGTGACCGGATCGACATCGACAAACACGGGTCGCGCACCGACTTCGAGAATCACATTGCTGGTGGCGACCCAGGATAGCGGCGTGGTGATGACTTCATCGCCCGCGCCGATACCGCACAGACGCAGCGCGATTTCCATGGTGCAGGTGCCGGAGTTGAAGCAGCGCACCGGGCGGCCACCGAAATAATCGGACAGCGCGGCTTCAAACTTCAGCACATTGGGGCCGGAAGTCAGCCAGCCGGAACGCAGCACTTCCACCACGCCGGCGATTGTGTCTTCGTCCAGTTGCGGACGCGTGAAGGGAAGGAAAGGTAGGTCAGACATCAGAACGTGGGTCAGGATTTGGCCAGCAGTGCGACGCCGATGATGATGATGGTGACGGCCAGTAATTTCTGCCCGGTCAATGGCTCGCCGAAGAAATAATGGGCCGCAAACAGATTGACGACATAGCCGAGCGACAGCATCGGATAGGCAATCGACACATCGACACGCGACAGACCAAGAATCCACACCACTACGCTGATGACATAACAGCTCAGCCCGCCGATGATGGGCCATTGCGTGGCCAGCTTGAAGCCGATAGGAATGATGTTGGCGCGTGTGAATTCAAACGCGCCCACGGCGTTGGTGCCGGTCTTCAATAGCAGCTGTGCAGCGGCGTTGAGCAACACGCCGGTCAGGATCAAGCCGAAGGTGAGCAGGTTCATGGTTTGGTGACCACCACGCGCAAATGATCTTCGTACACGACTTTCATCGGCACACTCAGCGTGGCAAGTTTTAAGTAAGTTTCTGGCTGCATGAAGGCAAAGGGTGCAGTATCGCTGTTCCAGCGCTGTACAAATGCGTCCAGAGTTGGGATCCAGCGCTCTGGCTCTTGTTGCAGCCCATATGCTAATTCATTTTGATGCGCGACCAGGATCACTGTGTGTTGCAGATAAAACGGCAGCGTGTGGTCGAAGGTTTCAATGCTGTAGAACGGTGTGTCCGCCTGCAGCAGCGGTTTGATTTGCGCGCTGAGAGTTTTGGTGGAACTGATGCGGCCCAGATTTTCGTGCCCGAGCACTGCCAACAGGCAGGCGAGAAAGGCACTCACAGAGAAAGCCAGCAGGGCGGGGCGGAACTGTGGCCGCCGCAGCCAGGCATAGCTCAGTGCCAGTCCGCCGATCCAGATCACCAACGCAACATAGAGCCAGCCACGGTAATCGGTGGCGGCTTGTCGCATTACTTCGACGTCGGTGTCATTGCCACCCACTTGCGAGAGCACAGCGATCAACGCCAGCGCCAGCACGCACCAGATCGCCATCTGCCAACGCAATGCGCGCACACTGGCGCGGGTCAGATACAGCCCGATCAGCAGCGCCAGTGCGGGAAAAATCGGCAGGATGTAAGAAGCCAGCTTGGAATCCGACAGACTGAAGAAAACGAAAATGAGCGTGACCCAGAGCAGCAGAATCCGCGCCACCAGAGTTTGCTGTGCATTACCCTGCGGACGCAGCCCTTGCCACAATCCCTGTAGCACAAAACCAAGCCAGGGCAGCATGCCAAAGGCAAACACCGGCAGGAAATACCACCAGGGCTCATAGCGCATATGCACCTTGGTCAGAAAGCGTTCAAAGTGTTCGTGAATAAAGAAGAAGTGTGCGAACTCAGGATTGATCACGGAAACGGCAATGAACCAGGGGGCAGCAATCAGCAGAAACAGCAGGCTGCCGTAAGACCATTCCAGTTTGCGCAGCAGTGCCCAGTCGCGTGCAGCAAAAATGTACAGCGTGAGCACTCCGCCCGGCAGAATCATGCCGACCAGCCCCTTGCTCAGAACAGCTAAGGCCATGCTGGCCCAGGCGAGCAGCATCCAGCGGCGGCGCAAGCGCGGATCGAGATCGGCTTGAAAATGTGCCAGCAGAAAGCAGCACAGCGTTGCCTGCATGAAGAAACACAGCCCCATGTCCAGCGTGTTCATCTGGCTCATGCCCAGATAAAGCGGACTGGACGCAAGAATCAGCGCGCTGTTGGCCGCTACCGCCGGGGTGAACAAGCGCCGCGCTGTGAACCAGAGCAACACCACGCCGAGAAACCCCGTCAGCGCCGTCCAGAGCCGTGCCGTCCATTCATGCAGGCCGAAGTTTTTGAATGCAAGTGCGGTCATCCAGTACTGCAGCGGCGGTTTTTCAAAATATTTGATGCCATTCAGGCGCGGGGTGATCCAGTCGCCACTCACCACCATCTCGCGCGCAATTTCCGCATAGCGGGCTTCATCAGTTTTGATCAGAGTGCGGTAGTCGAGCGCGCCAAACCATGCGATGGCAAGCAACAACATCATTACCAGTGCGCTGCGGGACGAGAATGATGGGGCGGGCATGGCAGTAATTTCCGCGCGTGCGGATAGACACAATAAAGCGGAGAGTATAAGGGGGAACTTGCGGGCAAAAACGAAAAGGCCTCGCAGTGCTGCGAGGCCTTGTATGTCTGGCTCCCCGACCTGGGCTCGAACCAGGGACCTACGGATTAACAGTCCGGCGCTCTACCGACTGAGCTATCGGGGAATGGAAAGTCGCGCATTATACGAAGACTTCCACAGAGGGTCAAACCGGCCGACCCTCACACGCTTATTTGACGATGTCGGCAATTGCGTCGGCGACGTAATCGAGGTTGTTGCTGTTCATTGCCGCCAGACAAATACGCCCGGTTCCGACGGCGTAAATGCCATAGTCGTTGCGCAATTGATCGACTTGCGCGCTGGTCAGGCCAGAGTAGGAGAACATGCCGCGCTGGTGTGCGACGAAAGAGAAATCCTGTTTGACGCCGCGTGCCCGCAAGCCATCCACCAGGCCGCTGCGCATGGCGCGAATGCGGTCACGCATTTCAGCCAGTTCGGTTTCCCATATGGCTCGCAGTTCCGGAGTGTTGAGTACGGTGGCGACAATCGTGCCGCCGTGGGTGGGTGGGTTCGAATAGTTGGTGCGAATCACGCGCTTCAGTTGGCTGAGCACGCGCGTTGATTCGTCCTTTTCCGTGGTCACGATGGACAGCGCGCCGACGCGCTCGCCATACAGCGAGAACGATTTTGAAAATGAACTGGAGACAAAGAAGCTGATGCCCGAGGCGGCAAACAAGCGCACGGCGATGCCGTCCGCTTCGATGTTTTCACCGAAGCCTTGATACGCCATGTCGAGGAACGGGGTGAGCCGACGCGACTGACACACCTCGACGATTTGTTGCCATTGATCGTTGCTCAGATCGACGCCGGTGGGGTTGTGGCAGCAGGCGTGCAGCAGAATGATGGTGTGCGCAGGTGCTTGATTGAGCGTGTCCAACAGACCGGCGAAGTTGACGCCGTGGCCGGTCGGATCGTAATAGGGATAGGTGCCAACGCTGAAGCCGGCGCTTTCGAACAGCGCACGGTGATTTTCCCAGCTGGGGTCGCTGATCAACACTTGCGCATCTGGTGTCAAGCGCTTGAGAAAGTCGGCACCGATTTTCAGGGCGCCCGTGCCGCCCAAGGCTTGGGCCGTGACGACGCGGCCGGTGGACAGTAGCGGCGAATCTGTGCCAAACAGCAATTTCTGCACACCCTGGTTATAGGCGGCCAACCCTTCGATCGGCAGATAGCCGCGCGGCGCGGCGGCAGCGATACGTTGCGCTTCGGCTTCCTTGACCGCGCGCAGCAGTGGAATTTTGCCGGCGTCATTGGTATAGACGCCCACCCCAAGATTGACCTTGGTGCTGCGTTGGTCGGTATTAAAGGCTTCATTCAGGCCAAGAATAGGATCGCGCGGGGCGAGTTCGACGGATGCGAAAAGATCAGAAGACATGGGAGGGATATCAGTTAGGGAAAAATGAATAGATCAGGGTTGTTTTCGGTACGGCCTTGGCAAAATCAATATGCATGCGGGTCTGGCGACGAATGCAGGATTTTGGCACAGGTATGGGGCATTATGTGGCAAATTAATGACGAAAAATCTCTATAAGAAACAATGCGTTACATTTGCCTAGCGTAGATCGGCGATAATTATGTTTTGCAATGCAGCAAGCGCACTTGGTGCGGTTAGTTGCACTTTTCGAGTGCTGTTGCCATGGCTGTGGGCGGTGCTGATTTTAGCATGGGACACACCCGTGCCCAGTGGGCACGGGGCTGGCAGACGTGCATCAGGTGAACACGATGTCCGAGGCAGTGGATGACAAAAATTTCATCCGGTTTGATCACAGTCCGTTCCAGTTGGCGCAGCCTTTTCCACCGGCGGGAGATCAACCGCAGGCGATCGAGCAGTTGCTTGAGGGTGTGCGCGATGGTTTGAGTTTTCAAACCCTGCTGGGCGTCACCGGTTCGGGCAAGACTTACACCATGGCCAATGTGATCGCCCGATTAGGCCGGCCGGCCCTGGTGCTGGCGCCGAACAAGACGCTGGCGGCGCAGTTGTATGCAGAAATGCGGGAATTTTTTCCGCACAACGCGGTGGAGTATTTCGTTTCGTACTACGACTACTACCAGCCGGAAGCGTATGTGCCGCAGCGCGATCTGTTTATCGAAAAGGACTCGTCAATCAACGAGCAGATCGAGCAGATGCGATTGTCGGCCACCAAGTCGCTGCTGGAACGGCGTGATACGGTGATTGTGGCGACGGTGTCGTGTATTTACGGCATCGGTAATCCGAGCGATTACCACGCCATGATTCTGATTCTGCGCACGCAGGACAAGTTGTCGCGGCAGGATGTGGTGACGCGGCTGACGGCGATGCAGTATGACCGCAACGATGTGGATTTTGAACGCGGCACGTTTCGCGTGCGTGGGGATACGATCGATATCTTCCCCGCCGAACATGCGGAACTGGCGGTGCGGGTTGAATTGTTTGACGACGTAGTTGAAACGATTCAGTTGTTTGACCCCTTGACTGGCCGCGTGCGGCAAAGGGTGCCGCGCTTTACGGTGTACCCCTCGTCGCATTATGTGACGCCACGCGCCACGGTATTGCGTGCGGTAGAAGATATCAAGGTTGAGTTGCGTGAGCGGCTCGACTGGTTTTACCAGGAGAACAAGCTGGTGGAAGCGCAGCGATTGGAGCAGCGCACCCGGTTTGATCTCGAAATGTTGAGTGAATTGGGTTTTTGCAAGGGCATCGAGAATTACTCGCGGCACTTGTCAGGCGCCCAGCCGGGCGAGCCGCCGCCGACATTGATTGATTACTTGCCGAGCGATGCCTTGCTGTTCATCGACGAGTCGCACGTGAGCGTGAGTCAGGTCGGTGCGATGTACAAGGGCGACCGGGCGCGCAAGGAGAATTTGGTGGATTACGGGTTTCGGCTGCCTTCGGCGCTGGATAACCGGCCACTGAAGTTTGAGGAATTTGAAGCCAGGATGCGGCAATGCATCTTTGTTTCTGCCACACCGTCCACATATGAGGCAGAGCATGCCGGTCAGGTGGTGGAACAAGTGGTGCGTCCGACCGGACTGATCGACCCGCAGGTGCTGGTGCGTCCGGCGTCGACGCAGGTGGACGATGTATTGAATGAAATTCGTGCGCGGGTGAAGTTGCAGGAGCGCGTGCTGGTGACCACGCTGACCAAGCGGATGGCCGAGGATCTGACGGATTTTCTTGGCGATCACGGGGTCAAGGTGCGGTATCTGCATTCCGATATCGATACCGTGGAACGGGTCGAGATTTTGCGCGATTTGCGTCTCGGGCTGTTTGATGTACTGGTCGGCATCAACCTGTTGCGTGAAGGGCTGGATCTGCCGGAAGTTTCGCTGGTGGCGATATTGGATGCGGACAAGGAAGGTTTTTTACGCTCCGAGCGTTCGTTGATTCAAACGATTGGCCGTGCAGCACGGAACCTCAACGGCATGGCGATACTCTATGCCGACAGGGTTACCGGCTCGATGCAGCGGGCGATGGATGAAACCAACCGGCGACGGACAAAGCAGATAGCTTATAACGCGCAGCATGGCATCACGCCGCGCGGCGTGGTCAAGGGTATCAAGGATTTGATCGATGGCGCGTATGACCTGCAGGAAGCGAGGCAGGAACGCAAGGCGGCCCAGGATCGCGCGCAGTACGAAGCGATGAGCGAGAAGGATGTCGCGAAAGAGCTGAAGCGGCTGGAGAAATTGATGATGGATCACGCCCGCAATCTGGAATTTGAACAGGCGGCGCAAGTGCGGGACCAGTTGAGATTGTTGAAAGAGCAGATTTTTTTTAGGTGAACGTCATGATGACAAAAATATTGTTTGTTTGTATGGGAAACATTTGCCGCTCGCCCACGGCGGAAGGCGTGTTTCGTGCCCAGGTGGCGACAGCGGGGCTGCAGCCCCATGTCGAGATCGATTCGGCGGGTACGCACGCTTACCACATCGGCGAAGCGCCGGATCCGCGTGCGCGCAATGCGGCCCGCAAGCGCGGCTACGATCTGGAATCGCTGCGCGCCCGTCAGGTCAAGCCCGAAGATTTTCGTGACTATGATCTGATTCTCGCGATGGACTGGGAAAACCTGGCGTTCATGCAGCAGAAATGTCCGAAACCCTATCAGCACAAACTGCAATTGCTGATGCGTTTTGCGATTGACCATGAAGAAGCCACCGTACCCGATCCCTATTACGGCGGGGAAGATGGCTTCGAGCAAGTACTCAATTATGTTGAGGATTCCTGCACCGGCTTGCTGGACTACGTGCGCAAGCGCGCCACCATGTACGTTGCGGCTTGAGTTTGAGCGCAACCGCCCACTGAAAAAAGCGCCTATGCGCTTTTTTCATGGCCGCAAAGTTGACTGACTTGGTCGGGTACCATATACTTGAGCAGGATAGTCAACTACTTGTGAAACCGCGCGAACACGCGGGTGGAGGGTACTGATGCGACTGACGACCAAAGGGCGTTTCGCCGTGACAGCCATGATTGATCTCGGCCTGCGTTATCACGGCGGGCCGGTGACGTTGGCGGGCATTAGTTCGCGCCAGAAAATTTCACTCTCCTATCTGGAACAGTTATTCGGCAAGTTGCGGCGTTCCGAACTGGTCGACAGTGTGCGCGGGCCGGGGGGCGGATATGTACCGGCGCGGCCGATAAGTGATATCACGGTGGCGGACATTATTTATGCCGTGGATGAACCGCTTGATGCGACTCAGTGTGGCGGCAAGGAAAATTGCCTGGATGAACACCGCTGCATGACGCACGATTTGTGGACCAATTTGAACCGCAAGATGGTCGATTATCTGGACTCGGTCAGCCTGCAGGATCTGGTCGAGCAACAATTGCAACGCCAGCAAGCCAACGCGGCGCCGCAGGTCAAGGTTTTTCGCGATGGCAAGCAGGCTCAGGCAGTTTGATGGAAAAAATCATGTCACAGAATTTGGGAATCAAGTTACCGATCTATATGGACTATTCCGCCACGACCCCGGTAGATCCGCGGGTGGTTGACAAAATGGTCCCCTGGTTGTCGCAACACTTTGGCAACCCGGCTTCGCGCAGTCATCCGTTCGGCTGGGAAGCTGAGAAAGCAGTCGAGGACGCGCGCGAACAAGTGGCCGCGCTGGTCAATGCCGATCCGCGCGAAATCGTATGGACTTCCGGTGCCACCGAATCGAACAATCTGGCGCTCAAGGGTGCGGCTCATTTCTATAGTGAAAAGGGCAAGCATATCGTTACCGTCAAGACCGAGCATAAAGCCGTGCTGGATACCTGCCGCGAACTCGAGCGTGAAGGTTTCGAGGTGACCTATCTGGAGGTGCTGCCGAACGGCCTGATCGACCTCGAACAATTCAAGCAGGCACTCCGCGCCGATACCGCTGTCGTATCGGTGATGTATGTCAACAATGAAATCGGCGTGATTCAGGACATTCCGCAACTCGGCGCGATCTGCCGCGAGCGCGGCATCATTTTCCACGTCGATGCCGCGCAGGCGACTGGCAAGGTGGAAATTGACCTGGCTGCACTGCCTGTTGATTTGATGAGTTTTTCCGCCCACAAGACCTATGGCCCGAAAGGTATCGGCGCCTTGTATGTGCGTCGCAAGCCGCGCGTGCGTATCGAAGCGCAAATGCATGGCGGTGGCCACGAACGCGGCATGCGTTCGGGCACGTTGCCGACACATCAGATCGTCGGCATGGGCGAAGCCTTCCGCATCGCACGCGCCGAAATGGCGACTGAGAACGAACGCATTCGCATGTTGCGCGACCGGCTCTGGCAGGGCGTCTCGTCCATGGAAGAAGTGCATCTGAACGGCGACATGGAGCGCCGCGTCCCACATAACCTGAATGTCTCGTTCAATTATGTCGAGGGTGAATCCCTGATCATGGCGATCAAGGATGTGGCGGTGTCCAGCGGGTCGGCCTGCACCTCGGCCAGCCTGGAACCCTCCTACGTATTGCGCGCGCTGGGACGCAGCGACGAGTTGGCGCACAGCTCGATTCGTTTCACGGTGGGACGTTTTACCACCGAAGCGGAGGTCGATTATGTGATCGGCCTGATGCAGGGCAAGATTGCCAAATTGCGCGATCTTTCACCCCTGTGGGAAATGTACAAGGATGGCATCGACTTGAATTCGGTGCAGTGGGCGGCGCATTAAGTGATGCACTAAGCGGCCGGCCAAAGATTGGAGAAACATCATGGCATACAGCGAAAAAGTTCTAGACCACTATGAAAACCCGCGTAACGTCGGTTCCTTTGCCAAGGGCGACGAGAGCGTGGGTACCGGCATGGTTGGCGCACCGGCCTGCGGTGATGTGATGAAGTTGCAAATCAAGGTTAATGCCCAGACTGGGTTGATCGAAGACGCCAAATTCAAGACCTATGGTTGCGGTTCGGCGATTGCTTCGTCGTCGCTGGTGACCGAATGGGTCAAGGGCAAATCGCTTGATCAAGCGATGGACATCAAGAACACGCAGATCGCGGAAGAGCTGGCGCTGCCGCCGGTGAAGATTCACTGTTCGATTCTGGCGGAAGACGCGATCAAGGCCGCCGTGGAAGACTACAAGGCCAAGCACGGCACCGGCGCAGCAAAAGCAGCATAGGAAGCGACATGGCGGTCACACTCTCGGAAAAAGCGGCGCAACACGTCGCCAATTTTCTTGCCAAACGCGGCAAGGGGCTGGGCTTGCGCATTGGCGTGCGCACGACGGGTTGTTCCGGCATGGCGTACAAGCTCGAATATGTGGATGAGGTGAACGCGGAAGATCAGACTTTCGAAAGTCACGGCGTGAAGGTTTTCATCGATCCGAAAAGCCTGGCCTACATTGACGGCACCGAACTGGACTACACCCGCGAGGGTTTGAACGAAGGCTTCAAGTTCAACAATCCGAACGAAGCAGCGCGCTGCGGTTGCGGCGAATCGTTCACCGTTTGAGGCGAAACACATAAGGACAGGGAGCGGCGCAATGGCAGCCGCTTTTCTTTTTTGAAGCACCAGGAAATGAGCCAGGAACACAATCACTTCACCCTGTTTCAATTGCCGCAGCAGTTTGCGCTGGATAGCGCTGCGCTAGAGCAGGCGTATCGCAAGGTTCAATCGCAAGTGCATCCCGATCGTTTCGCCAGCGCAGGCGATGCTGAGAAACGTGTGGCCATGCAATGGGCGACGCGTGCCAATGAAGCTTTTCAAATCCTGAAATCACCCTTGAAGCGCGCGGCCTATCTGTGCCAGTTGCATGGTGTGGATCTGGCGATCGAAAGCAATACGGCAATGCCGCCGGAATTTTTGATGCATCAAATGGAATGGCGCGAAGCCTTGCACGAAGCCCGCGCAGGTGGCCACGGTGAACCGCTGGCGGCATTGGAAAGCGAATTGAAAGCAATGCAAACAGACTTGCAGCACACGCTGGAACGACAGATCGATCAGCAAGGCGACTATGCCGCCGCCGCGCAAAGCGTGCGGCAGTGGATGTTTGTTGACAAGTTTGCCGCCGAGATCGATGCCGCGTATGCGGCGATCGAAGGTTGACCATGGCGCTGCTGCAAATCTCCGAACCCGGCATGTCCACGGCGCCGCATGAGCATCGGCTGGCGGTCGGTATCGATCTGGGCACGACCAACTCGCTGGTGGCGACGGTGCGCAACAGCATTCCCGTGGTGTTGTCCGATGCGCAGGGTCACGCCTTGCTGCCGTCGATTGTGCGTTATGCGCCGGAAGGGCAGGTGCAGGTGGGATACGCCGCGCAGGCAGTGCAGGCGCAGGATCCGAAAAATACCATTGCTTCGGTCAAACGCTTTATGGGGCGCGGCGTCAAGGATGTCGCGCACATTGAAAATACGCCGTATGACTTTGTCGCTGCCGACGGCATGTTGCAAATCAAGACGCTGGCCGGGCCGAAAAGCCCGGTTGAAGTGTCGGCCGAGATTCTGAAAAAACTGCGTGTGCAAGCGGAACACAGTCTGGGTGGTGCGCTGGTCGGCGCGGTGATAACCGTCCCCGCGTATTTCGACGATGCGCAGCGCCAGGCGACCAAGGATGCCGCGCGCGTGGCAGGGTTGAACGTGCTGCGCCTGCTCAACGAGCCGACCGCAGCGGCCATCGCCTATGGACTGGACCATGCCGCCGAAGGCATCTATGCCGTGTATGACCTGGGCGGCGGCACTTTCGACATTTCAATTCTGAAACTCACCAAGGGTGTGTTTGAAGTGTTGGCCACCGGCGGCGATTCCGCACTGGGCGGCGACGATTTCGACCAGCGCGTGTTCTGCTGGATCGTCGAGCAAGCCAAACTGCAACCGCTGTCAGCTCAGGATATGCGCCTGCTGTTGGTGAAGGCGCGCGAAGCGAAAGAGTATCTGAGCAGTCACGGCGAGGTGCGTATCGATACCCGGCTGGCTTCCGGCGAAACCGTGGCGCTGGTATTGAACGAAGAAACCTTCAGCCAGATCACGCGCACGCTGGTCAACAAAACGCTCGCGCCGATGCGCAAGGCCTTGCGCGACGCCGGCCTGAGTACCGATCAAATCAAGGGCGTGGTGATGGTGGGCGGCGCGACGCGCATGCCGCAGATTCAGCAGGCGGTGGGCGAATTTTTCGACCAGACGCCGCTGACCAATCTTGATCCCGACAAGGTGGTCGCGCTGGGCGCGGCGATTCAGGCCAACGTACTCGCAGGCAACCGCAGCCGAGAGGACGACTGGCTGTTGCTCGACGTGATTCCTCTGTCACTCGGTATCGAAACCATGGGTGGTCTGGTGGAAAAAATCATCCCGCGCAATTCCACCATTCCGGTCGCGCGCGCGCAGGAATTCACCACCTTCAAGGATGGCCAGACGGCGATGGCGATTCATGTCGTGCAGGGCGAGCGCGAGCTGGTTAGCGATTGCCGCTCGCTGGCACGCTTCGAACTGCGTGGCATTCCGTCGCTGGCGGCGGGCGCGGCGCGCATTGCCGTCACTTATCAAGTCGATGCCGATGGCTTGCTCTCCGTGACGGCACGGGAAGCGCGTACCGGCGTGGAGGCGGCGATCAGCGTCAAACCTTCCTATGGCTTGAGCGACGATCAAATTACCCGCATGCTGCAGGAATCCATGACCACGGCGGAATCCGACATGCGGCAGCGCGCGCTGCGCGAATTGCAGGTGGACGGCGAACGTTTGCTCGAAGCGATCGCGAGTGCGTTGCAACATGACAGCGATCTGCTGAGCGCCGCCGAGCAGACACAATTGCGGCAACAGATAGGTGCCTTGCAGGCTGTGGTCAACGGCGATGATGCCGCCGCGATCAAGGTGGCGATTGAAACCCTGGGCCAAGGCTCGGAGCATTTTGCTGCATTGCGCATGGACCGGGGCGTCAAAAAAGCCCTGGCCGGAAAATCACTGGATGAAATAAGCTGATCATGACCACAGTCAAAGTCTTGCCGCATGCCGATCTGTGCCCAGAGGGCACATCGTTCGAGGCCGAGCCCGGCCAGAATCTGTGCAAGGCCCTGTTGGCACACGGAATAGAAATCGAACACGCGTGCGAAATGTCGTGCGCCTGTACTACTTGCCATGTCATCGTGCGTAATGGGTTCAATTCACTCGATGCCAGCGAGGACAAGGAAGACGACCTGCTCGACATGGCTTGGGGCTTGACGCCGCAATCGCGCCTGTCCTGCCAGGTCAAGGTTGGCGACACCGATCTGACGGTGGAATTGCCGCGCTATACCATCAATCACGCCCGGGAGTAATGCCATGCCGCACGCTCTGAAATGGACCGACAGCCTGGAAATCGCGCTTGCGCTCCATGACAAATACCCGGGCGTCGACCCGCGCAAGATCCGTTTCACGGATTTACACAATTGGGTGCTCGAGCTGGAAGACTTCGGCGACGACCCTAAACACACCGGCGAGAAAATTCTCGAAGCGATTCAGCAAGCCTGGATCGACGAGAAAGATTGAGGCCAGTCAAGCCTCCACACGCTTTTTACTGCTTCCTTCCCTCCACACCGCTTTGCTGCATTGCAGGTCAAGCTGCGAACTGCAGCACCATTTCCTTTTTATTTCTCTTCTCGATTGGCGCATCGCCGTCTAAATTTAATTCAAGAAACATAGACAAGGTGGCGTAAAACTATTTGCGTTGCTGTAGTTCCAACGGCTTGCGCTGTCTATACTTTTGATGACTTGGGGCCGAGCAAGGAGAGAACGATGGATATCTTCACCAAATTTTCGGAACGTTTCGATCGCACCCGCGAAGAAGAGTATTCGCTGGAAGAGTATCTGGCGCTGTGCAAAAAAGACCCGAATGCCTACGCGACCTCGGCGGAACGGATGCTGGCGGCGATTGGTGAGCCGGAGTTGATAGATACCCGCAATGATTCGCGCTTGTCGCGCATTTTCCAGAACAAGCTGATCAAGATCTATCCGGCCTTCAAGGAATTTTATGGCGCCGAGGAAATCATCGAACAGGTGGTGTCCTATTTCCGCCATGCCGCACAGGGCCTGGAAGAGAAGAAACAGATTCTGTACCTCCTCGGTCCCGTGGGTGGCGGCAAGTCTTCAATTGCCGAACGGCTGAAACAGTTGATGGAGCAGGTGCCGTTCTATGCCATCAAGGATTCGCCAGTCAACGAATCGCCACTGGGCTTGTTCAACGTTGACGAAGACGGCCCCTTGCTGCACGAGCAATACGGCATCCCGGAGCGCTATTTGAACCGGGTGCTGTCGCCTTGGGCAGTCAAGCGCTTGCACGAATTCAACGGCGACATCCGCCAGTTCCGCGTCGTCAAGCGTTTCCCCTCGATCATGCAGCAGATCGCCATCGCCAAGACCGAGCCCGGCGATGAAAATAATCAGGACATTTCTTCGCTGGTCGGCAAGGTCGACATTCGCAAGTTGGAGCAATACGCCCAGCACGATCCGGATGCCTACAGCTTTTCCGGTGGCCTGTGCCACGCCAACCAGGGCTTGCTGGAATTCGTGGAAATGTTCAAAGCGCCGATCAAGGTGTTGCACCCGCTGCTAACGGCGACCCAGGAAGGCAACTTCAAGGGCACCGAAGGTTTTGGCGCGATCCCGTTTGACGGCATCATCCTGGCTCACTCGAACGAATCGGAATGGAAGCTGTTCAAGAACAACAAGAACAATGAAGCCTTCCTCGACCGCATCTACATCGTCAAGGTGCCGTACTGCCTGCGCGTGTCGGAAGAGGTGAAGATTTACGAGAAACTGGTCCGCAATTCTTCGCTGGCCGATTCGCCATGCGCGCCCGGCACGTTGAAAATGATGGCGCAGTTTTCCATCCTGACTCGCTTGAAAGAGCCGGAAAACTCCAGCTTGTTTTCGAAGATGCAGGTGTACGACGGCGACAATCTGAAAGACACCGATCCCAAAGCCAAATCGATCCAGGAATACCGCGATTACGCGGGCGTGGACGAAGGCATGATGGGCATCTCCACGCGCTGGGCGTTCAAGATCATTTCCAAGGTGTTCAACTTCGACATGAGCGAGGTCGCGGCCAACCCGGTGCACCTGCTTTATCTGCTGGAGCAGAACATCGAACGCGAGCAGTTTCCCAAGGAGACCGAGCAGAAATATCTCGCCTATGTGAAGGAATATCTGGCCAACAAGTATGTCGATTTCATCGGCAAGGAAATTCAAACCGCTTACCTGGAGTCGTATTCCGAGTACGGCCAGAACATTTTCGACCGCTATGTCACGTTCGCCGATTACTGGATTCAGGATCAGGAATACCGCGATCAGGACACCGGCGAATCGTTCGACCGCGGCTCGCTCAACAACGAGCTGGAGAAAATCGAAAAACCGGCCGGCATCAGCAATCCCAAGGATTTCCGCCACGAGATCGTCAACTTTGTATTGCGTGCGCGTGCCAACAACGCCGGCAAGAATCCGCCGTGGACCACCTACGAAAAACTGCGCACGGTGATCGAGAAAAAAATGTTCTCGAACACCGAGGAATTGCTGCCGGTCATTTCCTTCAACGCCAAATCGTCGGCGGAGGAACAACGCAAACACGAGGATTTCGTCAACCGCATGGTGACCAAGGGCTACACGCCCAAGCAAGTGCGGTTGCTCTGCGAATGGTATTTGCGTGTGAGGAAATCGAGTTGATGAGAAATGACTGCGCCTTCGGCACAATAACGGCCGCGCTGCGGCCTATGAAAGTGGGTGGAGGTTTTTTTATTTCTCATCTTTCATATTTCATAAGCGAAGCGTCATGTTCCAACTCATCGACCGCCGTCTGAACGGCAAGAACAAAAGCGCGATCAATCGTGACCGCTTCCTGCGGCGTTATCGCACGCAGATCAAGGATGCCGTTGGCAAGTCCATCAAGGGCCGCAGCATTACCGATGTCACCAGCGGCGAGAAGGTTTCGATTCCGGTCAAGGACATTGGCGAGCCGACCTTTGGTCACGGCTCCGGCGGTGTGTGGGAAGCGATTCACGCCGGCAACGAGAAATATGTCACCGGCGATCAGTTCGACCGGCCGCCGCCGCAAGGCGGCGAGGGCGGTTCGCAAGCCAGTGCCGACGGCGAAGGGGAAGACGATTTTTCCTTTTCCCTGTCGCGTGATGAATATCTGAACTACATCTTCGACGATCTGGCCTTGCCGAATCTGGTCAAGGAATATCTCGCGCCTTCGACGGAAACCAAGACCGTGCGCGCCGGCTTCAAGGCCGACGGCACGCCGACCAATATCCACGTGGTGCGCTCCCTGCGCGGGGCGATGGGCCGTCGCATCGCCTTGGCCGGGCCGCTGCATAAACGGATCAAGGAACTGGAAGAGGAACTGACGCTGCTGATGAAAGCGCCGGAAGAACATCGCAGCGCGATTGCCGATCTGGAACAGCGCATCCACGCACTCAAGGGCCGCATTCTCGGCATTCCCTATCTCGATCCTTTCGATCTACGCTACAGCAATCGCGTCAAGCAGCCCAAGCCGAGCAACAAGGCGGTGATGTTTTGCCTGATGGATGTGTCGGGCTCAATGGATGAAGACAAGAAGGATATGGCCAAGCGCTTCTTCATTCTGCTGTATCTGTTCTTGATGCGCGCCTATGAAAAGATTGATGTCGTGTTCATTCGTCATCACACGCAGGCGCAGGAAGTCAGCGAGGAAGATTTTTTCCACTCGCGCGAATCGGGCGGCACGGTGGTGTCGTCGGCGCTCAAGCTGATGGCTGAGATTATCGAAAAACGCTACTCGCCCAACGAATGGAATATCTATGGCGCGCAGGCGTCGGACGGCGACAACTGGAGCGGCGATTCGCCGCTGTGCCACGAATTGCTGACCGAGAAAATCATGCCGCAGGTGCAGTACTTTGCTTATGTCGAAATTACTGACGGTGAACCGCAAAACCTGTGGATGGAATACACACGTTTGCAGGAAACTCAGAAATACTTTGCCATGCAACGCATCGGCTCGCGTGAAGATATCTATCCAGTGTTCCGTGAATTGTTCAAGAAACAAACGCAGATGGTGGCGTGAAAGGTGCTATGCCCATCCCGGCCAAACCGAAACTTGAAAGCAAGGCGCCGCCCGATTTTCTGAAGCGGCGGGCGCAGCCCTTGCCTGCGCCGTCCGAGTGGAGTTTTGAACTGATCGAAACCTACCATCAGGAGATCGCCCGCATCGCCGAGAAATACAAGCTCGATACCTATCCCAATCAACTGGAAATCATTTCCGCCGAACAGATGATGGATGCCTATGCCGCTGTCGGCATGCCGGTCAACTACCATCACTGGTCTTTCGGTAAACATTTCCTCTCGACTGAGCGTTCCTACAAGCGCGGGCAGATGGGCCTGGCTTACGAGATCGTCATCAACTCCGATCCTTGCATCGCCTACCTGATGGAAGAAAACACCATGCCGATGCAGGCGCTGGTGATTGCGCACGCCGCCTACGGCCACAACTCCTTCTTCAAGGGCAACTACCTGTTCCGCACCTGGACCGATGCCAGCTCGATCATCGACTACCTCGTCTATGCCAAGGCCTATATCGCCGAATGCGAAGAACGGCACGGCATTGACGCGGTGGAAGAATTGCTCGACTCCTGTCACGCCCTGATGACCTATGGTGTCGACCGCTACAAACGTCCGCGCAAACTATCGCTGGCCGAAGAGCAGGCACGCCGCAAAGACCGCGAAGCGCACATGCAATCCCAGGTTAACGAACTGTGGCGCACGCTGCCCTACCGTCCGACCGAAGTGGCGCAGAAAGAAGCCTTGCGTTTCCCGGAAGAGCCGCAGGAAAACATTCTCTACTTCATTGAAAAAAATGCGCCGCTGCTCGAACCCTGGCAGCGCGAAATCGTGCGCATCGTGCGCAAGATCGCGCAGTATTTTTATCCGCAACGCCAGACCCAGGTGATGAACGAAGGCTGGGCCACCTTCTGGCACTACACCATCCTCAACACCCTGTATGACGAAGGGTTGGTGAATGAAAACTTCATGATGGAGATTCTGCACTCGCACACCAACGTGGTGTACCAACCGCCGGTGTCGGCCAAGTGGTATCGCGGCATCAACCCTTATGCCCTTGGCTTCGGCATGTTTCAGGACTTGCGCCGCATCTGCGAACATCCCACTGACGAAGACCGCGAATGGTTTCCCGAGATCGCCGGCTCGGATTGGCTGACCACACTGCATCACGCCATGCGCAACTTCAAGGATGAAAGCTTCATCGCTCAATATTTGTCGCCCAAACTGATGCGCGATATGCGTTTCTTCGCCATCCTCGACAACGATGAAAACGAAAAACTGGAAGTCGCAGCGATCCATGATGAAACCGGCTACCGCCGCATCCGCGAAACGCTCGCCGCGCAATACAACGTCAGCAACCGCGAACCCAACATCCAGGTCTACAACGTCGATGTGCGCGGCGACCGGTCACTCACCCTGCGTCACTATGTCTTCAACCGCCGCCCGCTCAACAAGAACACCGACGAAGTCCTCAAACACGTCGCCCGCCTGTGGAAATTCGACGTGCGCATGGAATGCGTCGACGAAGACGGTGATGTCGCCGCCACCTACGAATGCCGCTACGACAAGCGGCATGAGGTGCGGCACATATAAGGCGGTAGCGAAAACGGGGTCTGATTCGATTTTTCTCCGAGGTAATGTTGCGAAGTGCACTGCCACAGAAAACATCGAGTCTGACCCCTTTTTCGCGGCACTACGAAGTGGGACACATGCCGGGGGTTGCCCGGCAGCAAGTTACCTGTCTTTGCGTCGCCAAAGAAAAGTAACCAAAAGAAAGGCGAACCGCCGACGCTGCCCTTCGGGTTCCCGAAAAACTACGGTACAAAACGGGGAAACAAAATAACTCGCCCTCGCAAGCTCGGTGCTCAGACAGATTTTGTTTCTGATCCGTTTTGTACCGCAGTTTTTCGGCAGCGTCGAAGCGGATCAGACCCGCGAGTGCCAGCGCAGTAATCTGAGTGCTGGGATTTCATCCCGGCTTACGCTTGCTGGCCCATTTCCTCTACAAGCAGTGCTGCATAACTTCACGATGCAACTTCGCAAAACCGAACGAGTTTGATGCTTCAGATATAGCAAGAAGGGTTGATTTATATGCTTCATCTATGAGCTGTAAGTGCGCCACTCTCTGCTGTTGAGATGGGATGCCTGAGATGTTGAAGCTGCCTTGCTGCAGAGGACCAAACATTTGCATGATGTGAGCGTACCCCGCGTGCGTATAACCGGAGAAGGTTTTGTACACGTTGGTGAGGTGTGTCTTGATACGCTCATCTTGCTCGCGGCCAGTGAGTGACCTAACTACGGCTGCGTGAATCTTCTTGGTTTGAACTGGCTCTTCGTCACTAGACAAGTAGCCGTCAATAGTCTGTGAGAAAAACGCCTTCACAAATTTTTGAACGTGCTCCGACTGTTTCGGATAACTCTCCAAGAGAAAGTAGACCTCCCATATGCAATCGTTGACGCATCGATAAATTGCACCCATATCAACGAAAAGCCCGCTTCGGCAAAGTAAATCCATGGCGTGAACTCCTTGAGAGGCTCTGACCAATTTCAGAGCAACTACAAGTTCCAGGCTTTGGTTGTGGTAGTTGAAAACGGTTTTTGACGAGATCCACTCTGGATCACCAACCGACTCGGCACGAAGCCTTTCTGTCAACGAAGCAAGAAGAGGCAGATCCATGATTCCTACTAATGAGTAAGAGCAAAAGGGGTCAGGCTCGATTTATTCAGAGTTGATTCGGAAATAATGTTGACCGAACTTGTTCCCACGGTACGGCAGTGGAAGGGTCGGCATGGTGGGCGGTAACGCGGCGCTGCAATTCGGTCTTTTGTTCTTGCGACAATTCAATGGTGGTAGATGCCTCAGCAGCAATGCTGTCCCAGATGTCCTCGACGAGCTGGATGCGCTCGGAAACGGACAGCTTCAAGTAGTCGGTCGTGTCGGCAGGAGTAGGCATGAGCGCAGTATAAATCAAGGCCAATGCTCAATGTAAGGGGGTCAGTGGCGAGTCTGTGAAGGTGCTCCAGCTGCAGTTTCGCGCAGCAATTGCGCGCAATCTACCGCATCAAAATCGTAGCGCTGATTGCAGTATTCACAGTGAACGGTAATCTGCTCCTGTTCGGACAGAATGGATTCGATTTCTTCCTGCCCCAGTGTGCGCAGCATGTTGCCGACGCGTTCGCGTGAGCAGCAGCATTTGAATTCGCAGGAGCGCGCTTCGCTGTGCTGCAGGGTCTCTTGCCAATACAGGCGGTGGATGAGGGCAGCTGGTGGCAGGGTGAGGAGTTCTTCGGGCTTCACGGTGTGCGCTAGTTGCGTGGCGCGATCCCAGGCGTCGTGGTCGCTGTGTGTGGCGGCGCTGCCGCCTTCGGTGGGGAGTTGTTGCAGCAGCAGTCCGGCGGCGGTGTCTTTATCGGCGGCCAGCCAGAGGCGGGTGTGCAGTTGCTCGGATGCTTCCATGTAGTGTTCGAGCGCTTGCGCGATGCTGGTGCCGGTGAGGGGGACGATGCCTTGATAGGGTTGCTGGCCCGGCAGTTTGTCTTTGGGGTCGAGGGTGATGACGCAGCGGCCCTTGCCGTGCGTATTGATCAGCGCTTGCATGTCGGCGGCGGGGTCGAGCGTGGCGTTGGCCGCGAGTTTGGCGGTGGCGCGCAGAGTGAGGTCGGAGTTGCATTCGACCACCAGCAATTGCAGCGGGCCGTCGCCGTGAATCTGCATGATCAGCGCGCCGTTGAATTTGAGGTTGGCGCATAGCAGAGCGCTGGCCGCAACCATCTCGCCCAGCAGTTGCATGACGTTGGGGGGGTAGTCGTGATGCTGTTGAATGCGTTGCCACGTTTTGGAAAGTTGCACGACTTCGCCACGCACAGGGGCGTTGGCGAAGAGGAATTTATGGAGGGTGTCGGACATGCTGAAAATCTTTTCGGTTGTTTGAGTTCCCTCGCCACTACAGGCGACGGGTTAATCGCTGATTTTTTTCAACGACTTTTTAAACGCTTGCGCTTTGCGCACGTAGACTTCGGCGTTGCGTTGCATGCGCGCGAAATCTTCTGCGCCGAGTTGGCGCACGATCTTGCTGGGGCTGCCGAGCACCAGTGAATTGTCGGGGATGTGTTTGCCTTCGGTGACCAATGCACCGGCGCCGATGAGACAATTTTTGCCGATCACGGCGCCGTTCAATACCACGGCCTGGATGCCGATCAAGCTGCCATCGCCGACGGTGCAGCCATGCAGCATGGCCTGGTGGCCGATGGTGACGCTGTTGCCGATGGTGCAGGGAAAGCCGGGGTCGGTGTGCAGGGTGGTGCCTTCCTGCACGTTGCTGTTTTCGCCCACGGTGATCGGTTCGTTGTCGCCGCGAATCACGGCGCCGAACCAGACGCTGCTGCCCGCGGCGAGGGTGACGCTGCCGATGACGCTGGCCGAATCCGCCACGAAGGCGCTGCCGTCAATGGCGGGAATGCGGTTTTCGAATTGATAGACAGCCATGCGGTGCTCCTTCAGGTGTAAGGATTTTAACGCACTGCATGCGCAGGAAAGCCGGGCGCAGCGAGTAAAATGCAGTCATGAACATTGATCTGCATTGTCATTCCACGATTTCCGACGGTTTGCTCAAGCCCGACGAGGTGGCACGTCTGGCGCGCAACAAGGGCGTGGATGTCTGGGCCTTGACCGACCACGATGAGGTGAGCGGTCTGGCGCTGGCGCGGGCGACGGCGCAGGAGATTGGTTTGACCTTTGTTGATGGCGTTGAAATTTCCATCACCTGGGCTAACAAGACGATTCACATACTCGGCCTGCATCTTGATCCCACGAATGCCGAGTTGTGCGCCGGGCTGGCGCACACGCGTTCCGGCCGCGACCGCCGCGCGCAGCAGATTGCCGATCAACTGGCTGCCGTTGGCATCCCCGGTGCTTACGATGGCGCGCTCAAATATGTTGCCAACAAAAGCTTGATCGGCCGCGCGCATTTCGCGCGCTATATCGTTGAGCTGGGCGTGTGCCCGGATGTCAAAACGGTCTTCGGCAAGTATCTGGTGGAAGGCAAACCCGGCTACGTGCCGCATGCCTGGGCCACGTTGGAAGATGCGGTGCGCTGGATACGCGGTGCCGGAGGTGTGGCGGTGATTGCGCACCCCGGTCGCTATCACTTCGATCTGGTGCAGGAAACGGCGTTTATCGAACAATTCATCGAGGCCGGTGGCGCGGGGGTCGAGGTGATCACCAGTGCGCATTCCCCGGCCGAATGGAAATACTACGAAGCGCTGGCAAAAAAATATCAGCTCAAGGGCTCGCGCGGTTCGGATTATCACGGCCCCGGCGAGAGCGAGGCTGAGTTGGGCGCCTTGCCGCCGTTGCCCGCACCACTGACGCCGGTGTGGCAGGACTGGTTCTAGCAGTGGCACAATTTTTCTCGCTTCATCCTGATAACCCGCAGCAGCGCTTGATTCAACAAGCGGTGCAGATTGTGCGCGCGGGCGGCGTGATTGCTCTGCCCACCGATTCCTGTTACGCCCTGTGCTGCCATCTGGACGACAAGGCGGCGGTGGAAAAACTGCGTCGGATTCGCGGCATCGACGAGAAACATCACCTGACGCTGTTGTGCCGCGATCTGGCAGAGATCGCCAACTATGCGCGTGTGGACAACCGGCAGTACCGCTGGCTCAAGCACGCCACGCCGGGGCCTTTTACGGTGATTCTGGAAGCGACGCGCGAAGTGCCGCGCCGCCTGAGCCACCCCTCGCGCAAGACCATCGGCATTCGCGTGCCGGAGAATCGCATCGCACATGCTTTGCTAGAAGCGCTGGGCGAACCGCTGCTGAGTGCGACGCTGATTTTGCCGGATCGTGAGGAGCCGCTGGTGGAAGCCGAAGAGATTCGTGGCCTGATCGAGCATCAACTCGACCTCATCATCGACGGCGAGCACTGCACGATGGAACCGACCACGGTGATCGACCTGACGGACGAGGTGCCGGTGTTGCTGCGTCAGGGGCGCGGCGATGCATCTGTGTTTGGGCTGTAACCAGCGACTTGGCGCAAGACTTATCGCGCCTAGTCGAATCGCTATACAGCGTATTAGTGCCCGGCCGCACTGGTAGAATCGCGCCATGCAAGAAATTATTCAAACACTCACTGTCGTCGCGTTGCCTGTCATTTTTGCGATTACCCTGCACGAAGCCGCCCATGGCTATGTGGCGCGCGCTTTGGGCGACAACACCGCTTTCGTTGCCGGCCGGGTCAGCCTGAATCCTTTGCGCCATATCGATCCGGTTGGAACGCTGCTGGTGCCGATAGCCATCTTGATTCTGTCCAAACTGTCGGGCGGGCCGGCCATGTTGTTTGGCTGGGCCAAACCGGTGCCGGTGAATTTCGGCAACCTGCGTTCGCCCAAGCGCGATATGCGCTGGGTGGCGCTGGCTGGACCGGCGTCCAACCTCTTGATGGCGCTGGGCTGGGCGTTTCTGATCAAGTTTCAGGCGGCGCTGGGGGTGCGAGAAGTTTTCTTTTACGAGATGGCGCAGGCGGGGATTGTCATCAATCTGGTCTTGATGGCGCTGAATCTATTGCCACTGCCGCCGCTCGATGGCGGCCGCATCGTCTTCAGCCTGCTGCCGAATCGGCTGGCCTGGCAATACGGCAAGATCGAACCCTATGGCATGATCATCATGCTGGCGCTGTTCGCCTTGAACGTGCTGCCGGTGTTGATGCGGCCGCTCATGGGTCTGGGTATGCGCATCGTTCAATTTTTTATCGGGGTTTGAGTACTCATGTTTCCTGATCGTGTCCTGTCCGGCATGCGTCCTACCGGGGCTTTGCACCTGGGGCATTACCACGGCGTTTTGAAAAACTGGTTGCGCCTGCAAAGCGAGCATCCCTGTTTGTTCTTTGTGGCCGATTGGCATGCGTTGACCACTCACTATGAAGCGCCCGAAGACATCGAGCGCAATGTCTGGGATATGGTGATCGATTGGCTGGCGGCCGGAGTCGATCCGGCGCAAGCGACGATTTTCATTCAGTCGCGCGTGCCGGAACATGCCGAATTGCATTTGCTGCTGTCGATGTCCACGCCGCTGGGTTGGCTGGAGCGTGTGCCGACCTACAAGGATCAGCAGGAAAAAATGACCGACCGCGATCTGGCGACCTACGGTTTTCTCGGCTACCCGCTGCTGCAGGCGGCCGACATTCTGATCTACCGCGCCACGCTGGTGCCGGTGGGTGAAGATCAAGTGCCGCATGTAGAAATGACGCGCGAAATTGCGCGCCGTTTCAACCACCTTTACGGCCGCGAACCTGACTTCGAGGAAAAAGCGCTGGAAGCGTTGAAAAAACTGGGCGGCAAACGCGCGCGGTTGTATCAGGAAGCGCGCACCAAATATCAGGAGCAGGGCGACGAAGCGGCGCTGGAACAGGCGCATGCGTTGTTGCAAGAGACACAGAACATCAGCATGGGCGACCGTGAACGTTTGTTCGGTTATCTCGAAGGCGGACGCAAGATCATTCTGGTTGAGCCGGATGCCTTGCTCACCGAAGCGTCGCGCATGCCCGGACTCGATGGGCAGAAAATGTCAAAAAGCTATAACAACACGATCTCCCTGCGTGAAGATGCGGACAGCGTCACCAAGAAGGTGCGCACCATGCCGACTGATCCGGCCCGCGTGCGGCGTACCGATCCAGGCGAGCCGGAGAAGTGCCCGGTGTGGCAGTTGCATCAGGTGTATTCCAGCGAGGAAACCAAGGATTGGGTGCAAAAGGGTTGCCGCAGCGCGGGCATTGGCTGCATCGAATGCAAGCAGCCGGTGATCGACGCGATTTTGAAAGAACAGGAACCGATGCGCGAGCGTGCGCAGACCTATCTGGACGACCCTGCATTGGTGCGCAATATCGTTGCCGATGGCTGCGAAAAAGCGCGCAAACTGGCGCAGGAAACGATGCGCGAAGTACGCGAGGCGATGGGTCTAAATTATTCATAAAGGCCGGTCGAGAAAAGCGGCACGATCAGCTACAATGGCCCTCTATTTTTCAACGCTTTCTAGATGCAGAACATGATTACAGGCAGCCTGGTCGCGCTGGTGACCCCAATGCATGCGGATGGGGCGATCGATTGGGACAGTTATCGCGCATTGATCGATTGGCATGTCGAGGAAAAAACCGACGCGCTGGTCGTGGTCGGCACGACCGGTGAATCACCCACCGTCACGGTGGCAGAGCATTGCCAATTGATCGACGTCGCCGTCAAACATGCGGCGGGCCGAATTCCCGTGATCGCCGGCACCGGCGGCAATTCGACGCAGGAAGCGATTGAGTTGACTGCCTATGCCAAAAAGGCGGGCGCGGCCGCCTGTCTATCGGTGGTTCCGTATTACAACAAGCCGTCGCAGGAAGGTCTGTACCACCACTTCAAGGCGATTGCCGAAGCGGTCGATCTGCCTGTGGTGTTGTACAACGTGCCGGGCCGCACCGTGGCCGACATGAACAACGATACGGTGTTGCGGCTGGCGCAGGTGCCGGGCATCGCCGGTATCAAGGACGCCACTGGCAATATCGAGCGCGGCAGCTGGCTGATTCGCCAGGCACCGAGCGGGTTTGCCGTGTATAGCGGCGACGATGGCTCGGCACTGGCATTGATGCTGTTGGGCGCACAGGGCAATATTTCGGTGACGGCCAACGTTGCGCCACGCGCGATGCATGACCTGTGCGCGGCTGCGCTTGCCGGTGATGTGGCGACCGCGCGCAAGATCAATCAACGTTTGTTGCCGATGCACAAGCAGTTGTTTGTAGAAGCAAACCCGATCCCGGTGAAATGGGCGTTGCAGACTATGGGGCGGATTCCGGGGGGAATCCGTTTGCCATTGACACCGTTGAACCCGGACTGTCATGCACTGGTCAGAACGGCGTTAGTGGATGCGGGTATAACGAGGTAAGGATTTGAAGTCCGGGGTGTTTATTGCACACGGTTTTTATCAAGAGACAAAATGAATATAACGAGATGAATACGACGAGATATTTTCTGGCAGGCATGATGACGCTGAATCTGGCGGGGTGCGGGATGTTCGATACCGTGACCAAGGGTGCGAGCATCGATTACAAATCGTCAGGCAAACTGCCATCGCTGGAAGTACCACCTGACTTGATCAAGCCGGCCGCCAACGAGCGCTATAACATTCCCGAAAACAGTCGCGGCACTGCCACCTTGTCGGACTATCAGCACACCCGCGAGGATACGGCGCGCAGCTCCGGGCAGGCGGGGGTGTTGCCAACGGTGGAAAAGGCGCATATCGAGCGTTCCGGTTCGCAGCGCTGGCTGGTCGTGAATCGTTCGCCGGAAGAATTGTGGCCGTTGATTCGCGAGTTCTGGCAGCAAGCGGGTTTTCTGATCAATATGGATTCTCCGGAAACCGGCATCATGGAAACCGACTGGGCGGAAAACCGCGCCAAGATTCCGCAGGATTTAATTCGTTCGACTATCGGCAAGCTGTTCGACAGCCTCTATTCCACCAGTGAACGCGACAAATTCCGTACCCGGCTGGAAAAAACTGCGCAGGGCACGGAGATTTTTATCAGCCATCGCGGTGTAGTCGAAGTCTATGACAACAATGTAGAAAAAAACAAAACCGTTTGGCAGCCGCGCCCCTCCGACCCTGAGCTGGAAGCCGAATTTCTGCGCCGCTTGATGCTGGTGCTGGGTACGGAGAATGCGCAGGACATCGCCAGCGCTGCCGAGAATGTGCAGCAGGAACACGCCAGTCTGATCCGTACGGGCAGCGGCTTGTCGGGTGTGCGTGTCAATGAAGGTTTTGATCGCGCCTGGCGCCGTGTCGGTTTGGCGCTGGATCGCGTGGGCTTTACGGTGGAAGACCGCGATCGTTCCAAAGGTTTGTACTTCGTACGCTATGTCGATCCACTGATTGACAGTGCCAATGCGGAGAAAGAAAAAGGTTTCCTGGGCAAGATCTTCTCCTTTGGCAAGAAGGAAGAGAAGCCGACTGAATACCGCATCAGCGTGGCCGCTAACGCGAGTGTCGAGCAGGCTACCGAGATTCAGGTGCAAGGCAAGGATGGCAAGCCGGAGCATTCGGACACGGTGGATCGCATTCTCAAGCTGCTCTACGATCAGCTCAAGTAACGCTTTCCAATTCCGGTGCGTTTTACGATTCTCGGCAGCGGCAGTGAAGGCAATGGGTTGGTGGTCGAAGCCGGTGCGGCCCATCCGACCCGGATTCTCGTTGATTGCGGTTTTGGTTTGCGCGATCTGATCGCGCGGCTCGCGCGTGTAGAACTGACACCGGAGCAGATCGACGCCATTGTGTTGACGCACGAGCATGACGATCATGCCAGTGGTGCCTTCAAGTTCGCGCATGGTTACGATATCCCGGTCTGGCTGACGGCGGGCACCTTGCGTGGTTGCAGAAATTATCTGCGCGACGGTGTCCGGCTTCGGCCCTTCGATGCACACCTCCCCTTTGTGATTGGCGATCTGACGGTGCAGCCGGTGGCGGTGCCGCACGATGCCTGTGAGCCGACGCAGTTTGTCTTTTCCGACGGGGTACGCCGTCTCGGTTTATTGACCGATGCCGGTCGGCCGACGGCACATATCACCGCCGCCTTCAGTGGCGTCGACGCGCTGATTCTCGAATGCAATCACGATGTACAGATGCTGGCGCAATCGCGCTACCCCGAATCGCTGAAGCGGCGCATTGGCGGGGAATTCGGTCATTTATCCAACACAGAGGCGGGGACGATCCTCGCGTCCCTGGATCGAAGCAAGCTGAAGCATGTGATTGCGGCCCATCTTTCGCAAGTCAACAACACGCCGCTACATGCCCGGAATGCTCTGGCAGAAGTTTTATCTTGCAAGGTGGATGAAGTGGAGGTGGCTTGCCAGGCGGACGGTCTGGGCTGGCGCGCTTTAGGCTGACTCCACGGTTGAGCGAAGCAGAAACATTGAAAATAAAAAAAGCCGACGGTTAAGTCGGCTTTTTAGTTTCGCTCGAGATGTGCTGATCAAGTAACACCGGCGGGTACGCCGGCTTGCCCAGCACCAGCATCAGGCGAATTATTTTTTCTCTTCAGCAGCAGGAGCGGCAGGAGCAGCAGCCGGAGCAGCCGGAGCGGCATCAGCAGCAGGAGCAGCGGCAGGAGCAGGAGCGGCGGGAGCAGCAGCCTCTTCTTTTTTACCGCAAGCGGCCAGAGCGATGGCGAGCAGAGAAGCGATCAACAGGGACTTTTTCATGAAATTTCCTTTGACAAGCAAGTTAGCTAAAAATGAGAATACCGGTATTTATTGCTTTAGACATCTTGGACGCGTACCTGAGCGGTGTCCTGATCAAACCCATACTCATTGTCCAGTCGTCCAGCGCGCGATTATACAAAAAATTTCAACCAAGGTGTGACACTCTCGGGCGGTGGTTTTCAAGGCAGCGAGCTGGTTTTTAAATGAACCCAGCCAGCGCAATACCATTCGTGCAGCGTGTCGATCAAGACTTCCAGATCCTTGATTCCCGCACCTTTCAAATGTCTCTCGTTGGCCAGTTGCTTAAGCAGGATTGCATCCTGCCCGCGCGCCGTAAAACTCTCCCCATTGACGAAGATTTCTGGATTGCGATAGAGCATGCGCGTGCGGGCATCCAGCGCCAGGTGTCCACGTTGTAGTTGCTGTGCAAAGCGCGCGCGTGACAGCGGCTTGGCGGGCGGGGAAAAGAACGTGCTGGGCTTGGGCGTGCTCAGATATTCGCCGAGGAAATTACGCAGCGCCGATTTGTTCCAGCGGATTCCTTGTAGCGCTTTGTCAACGCGATCCATCCAATCGTCATCGATCCACGCCGGAGCCGCGCTGGCCTCGCGTTGCGGGTCGGCATAGCGGCCGGGGAGTGCAATCGTGTCGGCAAGATATTCGAGAAAGACTTGACCAATTTCTTGATAATCCGGTGCGCGAAAACCGATCGACCAGGTCATGCATGCTCCGAGCGCCACACCGTTGTGGGCGACGTGCGGTGGCAGATACAGCATGTCGCCGGGCTCGAGCACCCAGGATTGTTCCGGTTGAAAATTCTTGAGGATCTTCAATGACATGCCCTCAACCAGCGCGAGATCACACTGCGTACTGATTTCCCATTGCCGCTGGCCGGCCGCTTGCAACAGAAAAACATCATAGGAATCGAAATGCGGCCCGACGCCGCCGCCATCCCCGGCGAGGCTGATCATCACATCATCAAGACGGGTGTAGGGAATGAAGTTGAATTGCTGCAGTAGTTGATCGGCGCCGGCATGATGCAGGTTGACCCCTTGCACCAGCAGGGTCCAGTGTTTTTGCTTGTGGCTGGGCAAATCGGCGGCGGTGAAGGGGCCGTGTTCTACCTGCCATGTGTGTGCCGCGACTTTGCTGCGGCGTTGACGGATCAGACGCGACTCCACATCCTCTTGTTGTGCAAGGGCCAATAATTCTGACTGCGCCACCGGTGGCTTGAAGCCGGGGATCGCCTGACGAATCAGGAGCGGTTTTTTGTGCCAGTAGTCACGCAGAAATTCCTGGGCCGACAAGCCGCCCAGCAAGGTGAGCGGCCGCTTGAGCTGAAGTTTGGAAGTCATGTCGCGAGTATAATCAAAACCCCGCACGTACTTTTTTCTCCGGCCCTGTCCCTATCGTTTCTCATCATGAAGATCGCTAAAAATACCGTTGTCACCCTGCGCTTTACCGTGTTCGATGCGCAAAACAATTTGCTGGAAGACAGCGATATTCCGATCAGCTATTTGCACGGCGGTTACGATGAAATTTTCCCACGGGTAGAAGAAGCATTGGCCGGACAGGATGTCGGTTACCAAACCACGCTGCAGCTGGAACCGGAAGATGCTTTCGGCGAATACGATGCACAACAGGTCCGGCTGGAGCCGCGCAGCAAATTCCCGGAACCGATCGAAGTGGGCATGCAGTTCGAGGGTATTCCTGATGATGACGAAGGTGGCGCGGATGATGAAGGCAGCGATGAGCCAAAAATTTTCATCGTCACTGATCTGACCGGTGATCAGGTGGTGCTCGACGCCAACCATCCCTATGCCGGAATGGCGCTCCGATTCGAGGTGAAGGTGCTCGATGTGCGCGCGGCGGAGCCCGAGGAAATCGCGCTCGAACGTGCGTTGAGCGACACAGATCAGGATGCTGCGCAAGAAGCGGACTCTGCGGAAGAGTCCGATGCCGAATTGGAGGCGCAGATCGCTGCGCGTCAGCAGCGTCCGCCCACCCTGCATTGAATTTGCATTGAAATTTATTGCTGCGCGGCAGGCAGGCTGCGTGTTTCGATGCGGAAAATTTTGTGCTGCGCCGGTTGCACGGTCACCTTGATCCACTGACTGATCAAGGGCGAGCCGAACACTTCCAGGCGCGTGAAGTTCTTCAGCGTTTTTCCCTGCGCGTCCTTGAGCGGCTGATCGAGCCGGTAGTGGTGGCTGTCGCCATGGATCAAGAGCACCTGACCCTCGTACTGGCCCGCCAGCGTGCGTAACTGCTGGCGCAATTCTAGATAGCCATCGCGTCCTTTGATTGGCGCGTGTTCAAAATTCGGATCGGCCTGAATCAATATCACCAGCGCAGGCAAGTGTTTTTGCCGTACGTGGGCAAAGGCACGTTGCAGCCAGACGCGATTGGCCACCAGGCGATCTTCGAAATCGCCATTGCGTCCAGCAGCGGTTTGATAATTGTTGTTGCTGCCGGGAATGTTCAAGCCAACAAACAATACCGACTGGTATTCCCAGCGCACATTCTCCTGATAGGGCCGGAACTGCGGTATTTCCGATTGCCGCGTCAAGCGCAGTTTTTCCTGCCCAAGGGAATATTCATCATTGAAAAAAAGTTCGCGCAGATATTGCAGGCGTTCCATCGGGTTGTGCTGACCGACGGATGTGTGATGACAGTCGGTCCATTCATTGTCGCCGGGCACCAGAATCAGCGGCTGACGCGCCTGGTCCAGCAGCGCCTTGCGTGCCGACAGCAATTCGTCCGAGCAGGGCGCGGAAGCACTCTTGATATCGCCGGCATGCAGGATGAAAGCACTGTCGTCCAGCGCGATGGCCGCGAGAATCTGTTGCAACACATCGGCTTCGGCATCGTTATAAGGGACATCGCCGATGGCAATGAAGCTGAAGGCGTGTGCTTGAGCGCGCGCGTGTGCGGCAGCGGCAAACAACACCAGAACGCCGAGGAGCAGCCGTGTGATACATGCGCGCATCAGGTTCCACCTGCCTGCTTGAGCCGGTACAGCGCATCGAGCGCTTCACGCGGTGTCATTTGGTCGGGGTCGAAACCATCGAGCAACTCCAGAGCCGGGTGCAGTGGTGCATCGGGTTCGATCGCGTCGGCGCTGTGCGCAAACAAATCGAGCTGGTTGTGCCGGTCGATGGATTGCTGTTCGAGTTGCTGCAGAGTGCGTTGCGCGGCGCGAATCACGCGCGGCGGAATACCCGCGAGTTTGGCCACCTGCAAGCCATAACTCTGGCTGGCCGGGCCTTTTTCGACCGCGTGCAGAAACACGATGCGATCCTGATGTTCCACCGCCGACAGATGCACATTGGCGACGCTGGGAAATTCATCCGCCAGTTGCGTCAATTCGAAATAATGCGTGGCAAACAGAGTCAGACTGCGGTTCTGTTCGATCTGGTGACGCGCAATCGCCCAGGCCAGGGCGAGACCGTCGAAGGTCGACGTGCCGCGGCCGATTTCATCCATCAGCACCAGACTGTGTTCGGTGGCTTGATGCAGAATCGCAGCGGCCTCGGTCATTTCCACCATGAAGGTCGAGCGGCCACCGGCCAGATCGTCGGCCGCGCCGATGCGGGTGAAGATGCGATCGATCGGGCCGATGCGCGCACTTTGCGCCGGGACCGGGCAACCGATATAGGCAAGCAAAACGATCAAAGCAACCTGACGCATATAGGTGGACTTGCCGCCCATGTTTGGCCCGGTGATCAGCAGCATGCGCCGTTGTTCATGCAGGGCGCAGTGATTGGGAATGAAGTGTTCGATTTCGTGTTCGACGACAGGATGACGTCCGCCTTCGATCGCGATTTCCACTTGTGTGCTCAGGGTCGCGGGCACCCAGCCGAAACGTGCTGCGAGTCCAGCGAAGTTGCACAGGACATCCAGTTCGGCAATGGCGCGTGCCAATTGCAACAACGCCGGAACGTCAGGTGCCAGATCGCTCAACACCTGATCGAACAAGCGTTTCTCGCTCGCCAGTGCGCGCTCTTGCGCACTGAGCGCCTTGTCTTCGAAAGCCTTCAGCTCCGGTGTGATGTAACGCTCCGCACCCTTGAGGGTTTGGCGGCGACGGTAGTGCTCCGGCACCTTGTCGGTCTGGCCGTGCGTCACTTCGATGTAGAAGCCATGCACCCGGTTGTATTCGACGCGTAGATTGGCAATGCCAGTGGCGGCGCGTTCGCGCGCTTCCAGTTGCACGAGAAACTCGCCAGCGTTGTTGTGCAGAGCACGCAGTTCATCCAGCGCGGCATCGAAACCGTCGGCGATTACATTGCCATCACGCACCAGCGCTGCCGGTTCCAGAGCGATTGCCGCCTGCAGCAAGGGCAGGGTGGCGGCGGGCAGTAGAAATTGGGGCAGGGATTCGCGTTCTTCAGCAGTGAGGCGGACAAGAATTTTTTGCAGTATCGCAACCTGTTGCAAGCTGTCACGCAGCGCGGCCAGATCGCGCGGGCGGGCATTTTTCAGGGCGATGCGGCTGGTGATGCGTTCCAGATCGGCAAACGTTTTCAATTCCTGTTGCAGCGGTGTATGCACGGCTTGCAGCGCCAGTACCGCTTGCTGGCGCGTTTGCACTGCAGCTTGATCGCGCAAGGGATTGTGCAGCCAGCGGCGCAGCAGGCGGCTGCCCATGCTGCTGGCGCAATGATCGATGCGTTTGAACAGCGTCGGCCCATCGGTGCCGCGCAGGGTTTCGGTGAGTTCGAGATTGCGCCGCGTAGCGGGATCGAGCACGATGTTTTCATGCACCTGCTCCACACGCACATCCTGAATGTGCGTCAGCGGTTGTCCTTGCGTTTCTTCGGCATAGCGCAGCAGCGCCGCGCAGGCGGCCAGCGCCACCGGCATCGGTTCGCAGCCGTAGGCAGACAGTGTGCTCACGCCGAGGCAATGCTGCAGTGCCTGTATGCCATGCGTGGTATCGAACTGCCAGACGGGGCGAGCGACCTGAGTTGCCGTCGCGGCCATGTCATCAAGCGCGGGCAGGGGTGCATCGGCGCGCAGAATTTCCGCCGGTTGCAGGCGTTCGATTTCAGTCGCCAGTTGCAGCGACCCGCATTCAAGCAGACGCAGGCTGCCCGCGGCAAGGTTCAACCAGGCCAGGCCGATTTCGCGCTGGCCCTTGACGGTGGCAATGGCCAGCAACAGGTTGTCCTGTTTTTCCGCCAGCAGGGTGCTGTCGGTCAGGGTGCCGGGGGTGACGATACGCGTGACCTTGCGTTCTACTGGCCCCTTGCTGGTGGCTGGATCGCCGATCTGTTCGCAGATCGCCACCGACTCGCCCAGCTTGAGCAGGCGCGCCAGATATTGCTCCACTGCATGCTGCGGCACACCCGCCATGGGAATTGGCATGCCGCCCGACTGACCGCGCTGGGTCAGCGTGATGCCCAGCAGACGCGCGGCTTTCTGCGCGTCGTCGTAAAACATTTCGTAGAAATCGCCCATGCGGTAGAACAGCAGCATGTGCGGATGGGCGGCCTTGATGCGCAGGTACTGCTGCATCATTGGCGTGTGGGAAGTCGGGTCGGCAGCAGGCGGTCGGCTGTCGGCGGTGGTGGGAATGTCGATCTTGTTATTGGCAGGGCGCATCCGCGCATTTTACCGCCGACCGTAACTGTCGACTTTTTACTTGCTGCCCTCGCGCAGGATGCGCCACTTGCCATCGACTTTCACCAAATCGAGCACTTTGGTGGTGTTGGCACGGTGATTGGCCGAACGGTATTTTTGCTGGAATTGAATGCGCGCTTGATCGCCTTCCTGACTCAGCAATTGCAGGTGAGCAATGCCGATATGGATGTTATTCTGGGCAGCGATGACTTTCTTGCGCCGCGCTTCCCAATCGGTTCTGGACAAGCCCTGGCTGGGTTCGAACTGATCCGCATAGGCGGCAAAATAAGCGTCGAGGTTTTGCGTCGACCAGGCATTGGTCCAGTCGTTGACGAAATCGCTGAGGCTGGCATCGACGGTTTGCGCGACAGCTTGCACAGGCGCTGCGCCGGGCCGATCGAGCACTTGGTCGCGGGTTTCTTCGCGCTGGATTTTCCAGCGGCCGGCATCTTCTTTCAGCTTGAGCGTCTTGGTCACACTATCGCCGAAGGAATCGGAGCGATAGGTTTGGCGGAATTCGATTTCAGCCTTGCTGTTATCCGTCGCAGCGTCGCTGCGTTTTACCTTGACGTCTTCCGCCTTGATCTTGATATTGCGCGATCCGCCGATGATGCGCTTGCGGTTCTTCACCCAAGCGGCGTGGTTGCGGCCCTTGTCTTTGGCGGGTTTGAAATCGTCCGAATAAAAGCTGAAGTACTGCGGCAAGTCTCTGGCCATCCACGTCGCGAGCCAGCTATCAACAACCTGTTCCGGTTCCAGTTTCAGACTGTTGCCAACGGGGGTGCCCGGGGTGGGCGCTGCTGCAGGTGCAGCGGCCGGTTCGATTTGCGGTGAAGTGACCGGCGCGGGCGCGGCCGCGGCCTCTGCGGCCGGTGCCGGTGCTGCCGGTTTGAACAAAGGCGTGGCCTTGGCCATCAAGGCATCTTTGTCGATCTCGATCACGGCGACCGCTTCGACCGAGCAGCCTGGATTGTCGTTGCCCTCCGGCCGTTTGGCGGACAGATCGGCCAGAGTGGGCATGCCGTTGCGGGCAATGTCCAGACTGGACAGCATGTGGCCCATGCTTGTTTGGGTGCGGGCGTGGGCCAGTTCGTAATCGCGTGCGCCATTCACATAGGCGCGCCGGGCCTGAAAATATTCGTTCTCGGTATCGAGCAAGTCGAGCAGGGTGCGCTGGCCGATTTCAAATTGACGCTGATACGCTTCACGCGCTTTTTCGATCGACAGTTGATGCTGATCCAGGTATTTCAATTGCTCAGCCAGGCGCTGGATATCGTTGTAGGCAATCGTCAGGGTCTGGCGCAAATCGATACATGCCTTGTCGCGCAGATCCTTGCTGTTGTTCATTTGTTCCGCCGCTTGCTTGAGCGCAGCGCTGTCCGAACCGCCTCTGAACAGATTCCAGTTGAGTACGACCTGGACGGTGCGCGAATCGGCATGCGGTCCGACACCGACATCGTTGTTGTTGCGGTAGTCCGCATCGGCGCGGAACTCGACACGCGGGGTGAAACGTGCCCGGCGCACATCGATTTCCGATTTGGCGGCACCAATGTTTTCGATGGCTGCCAGCAGTGCAGGATTGGTTTCGTAGGCCTGTTTCAGTGCGCCATTCAATTTGCCGGGAATGTTGTCCTTGAGCAGGCCCGCATCGGTGAGCGTATCACCTGGCAGGATGCCGGCAACGCGTTGGAAGCGCGCGCTGACGTCATGCAGATTGCTCAGCTCTGTGAGCAAATTGGATTCGGCTAGTGCCAGACGGCCGCTGGCTTGCTCCAGATCGACCCGGCGGCCGACGCCGGCCTTGGTGCGTTCCTGGATCTGATCGAAGTACTGGCGATGGCGCACATAGTTGTCTTCCGCCAATTGCACCAGCTCACGGTAGCGCTGCACGTCGATGTAAGCGCGCGCCGCTTCCAGCGCGGTATTTTCGGCGCTGTCCAGCAGTTCGAAATAACGCACCAGTGCCGCGTAGTTGAGGCGTTCGACATCGTTGCGGGTGGCAAAGCCGTCGAACAGCATTTGCGTCAGCGTCAGGGTGGCGCCGTGCTGGTTGAAGTTGAGATTATTGATACCCGCTTCATCGCGGTAGCGGCGCGCGGTGTTGGCAGACAGATCGACACGCGGAAAATAACCGCCGCGCGCAACATCTTTTTCGTGTTGAGCGGCGAGAAAATTATGCCAGCGGGCCTGCACTTCGGGATTGGTTTCTATGGCGCGTTGCGCCACTTCTCTCAGGGTCATATTTTGCGCAGAGGCGAGTCCGGGCAGAAGCGCCATCAAGGCGATTCCCAGAAGCTTCCGTACTTTCATCTGCATGCGTTTTTCTCCACCACCCGATAACACTATTCGCTGGATATCTTTGTTGAAAATCAGTCTCTTAGACGCTCATTGCCGAGATAGCCTCAAGTGTAACATCGACAAAGCCGTTGATAACAATTTGGCGTCGCATGTTCGCCTAATTTGACTCAAAAATTTATACGGTTCTTTCGTTAGGCCCTTATGTCCGGCTGGTTGGATCCCTTCGTTCCCCGCTTATCGGCAGGACAGCGCAGTTTTTGCATTGCGTTGCTGGCACTGTTTGGCATGGTGCTGGGGTGGGCCGACTATCGCCTCGACAAAATGCTCACCATCGCGCAGCAACGCTACGGGGAAGCGGCGCTGCCACTGTTGCGCGATTGGGATCGCATGATCCAGGATGCCGCGCCGTTGCCTGAGACCGAGAAGTTGCGCCGCGTCAATGAATTCTTCAATCGCCACATCGTGTTTACCGACGACATGGTGCTGTGGCATCAGGCGGATTACTGGGCCACGCCACTGGAAACGATGGGCCGGGCCGCGGGCGATTGCGAGGATTACACCATCGCAAAATACATGACGCTGAAACAGATGCAGGTGCCAATCGAGAAACTGCGCCTGATTTATGTTCGTGCCAGAATTGGTGGCCCCTATAGCACGGTACAGCAGGCGCACATGGTGCTTGGCTATTATGCGCAGCCGAATGCCGAACCGCTGATTCTGGATAATCTGATCAGCGATATCCGCCCCGCCAGCCGCCGCAGCGATTTGTTTCCGGTCTTCAGCTTTAACGGTGATGGCCTGTGGGTCGGCGGCGAAACGAATCCCGTGGCCAGCGCCACGGCACGACTGTCGCGCTGGCGCGATGTGTTGACACGAATGCAGCAAGAAGGAATTGAATGAGAAATTCGAAATGAGGAGTGCGCAATGTCACTAATCAAACAATTATGGATTGGCGTCTTGCTGATCGTGCTGGTCGCGTTCGGCAGCAGTTTCGTGGTCAGTACGCTGGCGGCCAAGCGCTATCTTGAGCAGCAACTCTTGCTGAAGAATATCGACAATGCCACGGTGCTCGCCCTGTCGATGTCGCAAATGCAAAAAGAGCCGGTGGCCATTGAACTGCTGCTGGCGGCGCAATTCGATGCCGGTCATTATCAATCGATCACCTTGGCAGGGCCGGAAGGCGGCGTGTTGGCGGAACGCCAGAACCAGGCGTCGATTGATGCCGTGCCCGCCTGGTTCATGCGCATGATTCCGCTGCGCGTTGCACCGGGTGTGGCGCAGGTGAGCGATGGCTGGAAGCAATACGGCACGTTGACGGTTCAGAGCCACCCCGGCTTTGCCTACAAAAGTCTGTGGCAGGAAACGGGTTGGTTGTTATTGGCCTGCCTGTTGCTGGCGGCGCTCAGTGGTGCGCTCGGCGCAGTGATTTTGAGAGTGATATTGCGGCCCTTGGGGCGCGTCGTGCGGCAGGCCGAAGAAATGCAGATGCGGCGTTTCATCACCAACCCGGTACCGAAAACACCGGAACTGGCTGCCCTGGTACGCATCATGAACCATCTTTCAGAGCGCGTGCGTGCCATGCTGGAAGATGAGGCCGGGCGCCTGGAAAAGTTGCGCCGCGAGGCGCATTTCGATTCGCTGACGGGGCTGCTGAACCGTGAACAATTATTCAGCCGCATCGACGCGACGCTAAGCCGGGAAGATGCGGCAGCGGCAGGCACCTTGGTGATTACGCGGGTGTTGTCGCTCGCCGCAGTCAACCGCACGGCGGGACGCGAAGCCGCCGACGCCCTGTTAGTGTGTTTGGGCAACGTACTCAATGGCTTGATACGCGAGCATCCTGATTGGCACGCGGGGCGCCTGAATGGTGCCGATCTGGTCTTGTTTGCGCCAGGGGTCAACGAAGTGGAAACGCTGGCCCGGCAGCTCCATGAAGCGATGAAAGATGCGGTGGCAAAAATGGACACCCTCAAGGAGGTGCCATTGCCCACGGCGGCGACACATTATTCCAGCGGCGAAACCTTGTCCCATGTCTTGAGCCGGGTGGATGTGGCCCTGCTGCAGGCGGAAAGCTCGCCCTACAATCCGGTGCAACTGTGTGAGGAAACGCGCGAGCACATGCCGTCCGATTTCCAGCACTGGCGCGTGCAGATTGAACAGTCACTCGATGCAGGGCGCGTGATGCTGGCGGAATTTCCGGTGCGCGATATGTCCGGCGGACTGCTGCATGTTGAATGCCCGGTACGTTTGCAACTGGAGATGAACGGCGCGTGGCTGACGGCCGGGCAGGTCATTCCCTGGGCCAACAAGTTGGGGCTGACGCAGAAAATCGATGCGGTGGTGGTGACGCACGCCCTGGATAAATTACGTCGTGGCAGTGGTGACGTGGGCATCAACCTGTCCGCGCGGGCCTTGATTGATGATCAGTTTCATGTCTGGCTGTGCGAACGCCTCAAGGCCGCGCCCGCGTTGGCGCCCCAGCTCTGGCTGGAATTCCAGGAAGCGCATGTGGTGCGGCATTTCCCGCAGTTTCGCAAGCTTAGCCGGGCCTTGCTGGATCTCGGGTGCAAGGTGGGCATCGAACATGCCGGACATCACGTCGAACATATCAGCGCCCTGCACGATCTGGGACTGCATTATGTGAAAGTCGATGGCTCGATCATTCGTGACATCGACAGCAGTCTGGCAAATCAAGTCTTCCTGCGCGGGATTTGTCTGATCGCGCATTCAATTGGCATGCTGGCCCTGGCCGAAGGGGTGCAATCGCACGCCGAGGCTGAGATGTTGACATCACTGGGCGTGCAGGGGATGACCGGGCCGTGGGTGAAGTGAGGCATGACGGATGACGGAAGATGCCGCTGCGCGGCGAAGGGAGGCCTTGGCGCGCAGCGTTCATCATGTCGTTCAGATCGAATCTTCCTCATCACCCAGTAAATTCAGCTGACTGAGCGAGTGGCGCAGCGAGCGCCTTTGCAACAGTTTCTGCTGCGCCGCGACCGGGAAATCGGTGAGGCGAATCACATCGCGCTCCATTAGCAGATCGACCAGGTCTTCCAGCACGCGGATGAAATTGCGGTCTGAAGTATCGAACGTATTCTGCGTTTGCAGCGCGGCAGAATGAAAGGCCAGCAACTCGGGTGCGTCATCGGCGATGGCTTCCCTGCATTCGCTGCTCGCCATCAGTGAAACCGCCTCGATGGCACCCTGCAGGTCGCGTTTGATATAGGGCATCGTTCTCTTCCTTGTCGTCAATCGGTAATCAGCTTGCCATTATTGAGCAGGTTGGCGATCACGGCAGCATCGCTGGCGAGCCCGCCGACCAGATCCACGCCCGTGAGTGTGATGGTCTGCGTATCGTTGGCGGCGTTGAAACCACCGCTGAAAGCGCCAGTGTGGCTGATATGTACCGTGGTCGTGCCACCAGACACACTGAAGTGCAGGTAGTTGCTCAGATTGCCGGGGTCGGTGCCGAGATGGTTCTCGCCTTGCAGCAGGTCACGCAGATTTAATGCATCACCCCCCGCAGCGAAGCTGGCTGAGTTGAAGTCGGTGACAGTATCGCTGGCGGGTGCACCCACACTGCCCTGATCGCCCAGGCGCCACTGGAACACATCAGCTCCAGCGCCGCCGGTCAGCGTGTCGTTGCCGGCCCCGCCGATCAATACATTGCTGAGCGCATTGCCGGTCAGCGTGTCGTTGAAACTGGAGCCGATCACGTTTTCCACATTGCTGATGGTGTCGGTGCCCAAACCGCCGCCGGAAGATGTTCCCGTGTTCAGGTTGACGACGACGGCAGAAGTGCCATCTTCATAAGACACGGTATCGATACCCGCACCGCCATCAATGATGTCGTTACCTGTTCCGCCAATCAGCAGGTCATTGCCGGTGCCGCCGTTCAGAGTATCCGCGCCTGCATTACCCACCAGTACGTCATTGCCCTCGTTGCCATTGATGGTTTCGTTGGAGCCGTCGCCAATGATGATGTTATCCAGGCCATCGCCGGTCAGGGTGCTGCTATTGATGGTGGTAATGCTGACGTGAGCGCTGTCAGTTTGCGCGCTGGGGTTGGCGGCAGTGTCGGTGTAATCAAAGGAACCGGTGCCGCCACTGTTGCTGGTGACGGCATCGACGACCTGGCCGCCGCTGTGCGAGGTGGCATTGGCGACGGCGGTAATCGACAGTGACGAGTTATTGAAATCGCTATCGTTCCACAACAGCCAGCTGTCCTTGATGGTGACGCTGTTGGCACTGACGCTGCCACTGGCGACGAGGACGTTGTCTTCGCGTGCAATCGGTGCCGGCACGGTGGGGGTGAAATTGAGCGTCAGGCTGTTGGAACTGGTGTCGCCATCGCTGTCGCGCAGGGTAAAGCCAACAACCTCATGCGGAATGGCGATGCCAGGGGAGGTGGCGTAATTGTAGTCACCGTTATCCAGGTCAATGCTGAAAGAACCGGAACTGGTGGTCAGCGTCAATGCGTGTGTTGTGCTGTTAAAGCTGAATGCTGTGCTGCCTGCACCGCTTCGCGTGACGTTGGTGCCATCGTAGGTGAAGGTGTTGTTGCCGTAGGTGACGACGCTGATATAGCCGCCATCGGCACCCAGACTACCTGCCACGGCAGAGCCGGTATTGAGCAGGTTGCCGGTGTAGGTGCTTTGCACCAGCGATGTGAGCGTGGTGGCGAACTGGCCCATGTCGGTCACGACAATGGCATTGGCATCCTGATGCTGGATGCCGTTGTAGGCAACCGGATCCATGGTCGATGTCGTTGCACCGGCACCCATGCCGATGGCAAAGGCGTTGATCAAGTTGGTATCAAGGAAGTTTTGCCAGGCAGTGATTTCCGGGCCGACAATGCCGATGCTGCCAGTGCCATTATCTTCATTGGGGACGCCGTCGGACAGGAAATACAGTTGATTCTGCGCACCGGCGATCTTGCCTGCATTGCCGAAAGCGGTTTGTGCTGCGGCCAGTGCTGCATCGTAATCGGTGCCTGAAGTCGGAGCGAGGCTGTTTAAAAAGGCGACGGCATTACTCGCTGTCATCCAGGTGCCTGCTGTACCTGTGGAAGCGAAAGTGGAAATGTTGACCATGACGTCGCCCATACTGTCGTACTGCTCAATCATTTCCTTGATCCCGGCGACCGAGGCTTGCAAGCGGGTCAAGCCGGTGACGCCACTGGCGTCGCCCATTGACCCCGATATATCAAGAACAACCATCAGATTGGTGTTGACCTGCGGTGCGCTGTTACTGACGACGATGCTGGAGGTGACCGGCATGTCGTCTTCGACGTTGACGGTCAAAGTACCCGTCGAGGTGAGCGATCCATCGCTCACCGATACGCCCACATTGAACGACAACACATCTTCCACGCCCGAGACAGGGTGGTCGAGCGAGCCGGACAACGTGACGGTGTAGGCGCCACTGTTGTTGATGGTGGCGCGCACAATTTCGGTACCGCTGGCGGAACCGATCAGCGGATCGGCAGCTGTGCCGGTACCGCTCCACGTCAGCGCGACGCCATGGTGGGTCAGCGCCGTGGCGGGCGCAGTCAACGTTACGGTGAGCGGGCTGCCTTCAATATCGGAAACTGCAATCGTGCCACTGGAGACGGTGGCATTGGTGGTATCGGTATTGCCGGTGGTATCCGGATTGGCGCCCGTCAGACCTTCCTCGGAAACCGTGGCCTGGCCGGTGCCAACCAGTGGCGCATCGTTCACGGCCGCGACAATCACATCTAGTGTTGTGTTGGCCGATGCGGTGTCGCCGTTGGCAATTTCCACCGCGGTGGCGGTGGCGCCCAACGTGAACGTACCGTTGAAATTCGCGGGTGGGGTAATCCTTAATGACGACAGCGTCCAGTTGGCGCCGCCCACCACAGCGGCCGGATTGTCTTCATTAAACACGACCACTGACGTATTGCCCAGGGTGGCGGTAAAAGTGTGTCCGGCAATTCCATCGGAGATGGTGGCGCCCACCGGAATTCCGGTGAGGCTCAGCGTATGTTGTTCGGAATTGTCGGGTATGTCGCCGAATACCGCATGGCCTGCCAGCGAAGGCAGATTGATCGGCGTGTCCTCCAAACCGTCGGCAATTGTTTTGATCGACACATTGTCGATGATGGATCCGATCGAACCAGTTTGATCGGTCGGCACAAAACGCAGGGTATTGATCCCGGCTACGCTGGTCACTGTCAATACAGGTGAAACCCATGCTGCCGCCGACGTGTCGTAAGCGGCGATGGGCGCTCCGTTCCAGACTACGGAAAACGATTGCAAGTCTCTGTCAGCTGTGCCGGAAAGAGTGCGACGGATCGCATCGAAGGAAATCTGTATGACTTGCCCGGCGGTGTCGGCGTTGATCGTGGTTTGCACCCAGTTGGCGGCGTCGGCAGTGCCTTCCGGCTCCATCACGATATTGCTGCCCGGTACCGGAGTCCCTGCGGTGGGATCTTGAACACCGTTATAGGTACTCTGAAAGTTGGTTTCCACCGCAGCATCGGAGGAGGTCCAGGTCAGTTGTCCGACGTTGACGTTGTTGTCCTGGAAATCGTCGAGGGCGTTGATCCATGCTTTTGCCCACGCGGATAGTGTTGGCTGATCGGCGACCGGCGTGACATTGAACGTGAGCGTACTAGGTGACTGATCTAGATTGATACCGCCGTTGGCGGTGCCGCCATTGTCTTCCACCTGGAAGGTGAAGTTGGCATAACCGCTGCCACTGGCATCGGCAGCGGGTTTATAGACCAGTTGATTGGCGGCCAGTTGGGCGGCCGTGACAAACTGGCCGGCAGTGACTGCGACCCCGGACAGGGTCAAGCTGCCTGCGCCAGGCAGGGTGGTGATCTCTACCCGATTGAAGGCATTGCCATCGATATCAGAAAAGCCGAAGTCAGCCGCCACCAGCGTGCGCGATGCATCTTCGAGCATAGTGATGGTGGCGTTGGTGCCGGCCGGTGCATCGTTGACCCCGGTGACGGTGATGGTCAGCGTCGTGGTGTTGGAGACCTGATTGCCCGGATCCTTGACGGTGTAGGTAAAAACATCCGTCACGGTGGCGCCGGTGGCCAGACTGTTGGCGGTATCGGCG
>SCTK01000019.1 GCA_004298905.1 Burkholderiaceae bacterium
GCCGGTGAGGGTGTCGTTGCCTGCGCCGCCATTGAGGACATCGTCGCCGCTGCCGCCATCGATGCGGTCGTTTTCGCGGGTGCCCTGCAACGTGTTGTTGTCCGTGTCGCCGGCGATGTGGTGTCCGCACTGCGGACACTTCGTAGTTAATGCAAATTGACGCATTTTTTAAAATTTCCTTCCCTCAAAATTCCTGTCAAAGCAACTTGGCTCTTGCGCTTCAAGACTTATTTCTGCGCTCACCTGCCAGCCAACGTCTGAATCTGCAAACTATTCGAGCAGATATGCAATGGTGCGATGAGGTCAATCGGGGAGGACACCGGCCGCAACATGGCACGCATCGGTGCTGCTGACACGGTTCAGGAACGCGATACATTGGAATCACCAATGTGTCTGGCTACGATAATCGGGGGGTGAGCGGAATGGGAACGGCTGCGGTAGTGTGAGAACAAAGGGGGCGTAGCGACGGAATGTGCGCGCCGGTTTTGCGAAATCGAATCATTTTGTCTGCCTACCTGGTTTTGTTGATTGTTTTGAATGCTGTTATGTCTACTGCGTACTACGCATTTTTTGGCAGCTTAACCGCAGGTCAAGATTTGTACAACAGGGTGTAAAGGAATTTTTGTAAAAGGTTTTGTGCGGCGCTTTAACAAACTCAACTACATTACCCACGCGGATGGTGTTGTTGATGCAGCGCTTGCAAGCGCTCGCGCGATTAAAGATAGATACCGGAGTGAGCTGAGCCGGATTTACCGGACAGGCCACTCAGCGTATCGAGAGTTTGCTTCAGACCACTATCAATTCGTAACGGGTACTGCGCCCGCCCGCGTCGGCTTTGCGCAGCACACCCCGGTCGAGCAGGTCTGTGATGTCGCGCAAGGCGGTGTCTGGCGAGCACTTGGCTATGGCGGCCCATTTGCTGCTGGTGAGCTTGCCTTCGAAACCGTCGAGCAGGCGGTTGAGCAGTTTCACTTGCCGCGCGTTGAACGGCGTCGTGGCCCAGCGCTGCCAGAAGCGGGTCTTGGCCAGCACGGCGTCGAGCGTGTGTTGTGCCTGGTCGATGGCGCTGTGCAGTGTGTTGAGAAACCAGACCAGCCATGCGGTGACATCGAGTGTGGATTTTTGGGTGCGTTCCAGAATCGCGTAATAGGCTTTGCGCTCGCGTTGTATCTGCGCCGACAGGCTGTAGAAACGTTGCGGGCTGTGATCGGCGCGCGCGAGAAACAAATCACCGACCGCGCGGGCGATGCGTCCGTTGCCATCGTCGAAGGGATGCAGAGTGACGAACCACAGATGGGCCAGTCCGGCCTTGATCAGGGGCGGCTCATTCGACGCGCCGTTGGCCCAGGCGAGAAAATCTTTGAGTTCGGATTTCAGCCGCGTCGCAGGGGGCGCTTCAAAGTGCACCCGTTGCCGGCCGACCGGACCGGAGACCACTTGCATGGGGCCGCTTGCATCGTTGCGCCAGTCGCCGACCTTGATCCGCGCCAGACCGGAATAGCCGGTGGGAAAGAGCGCCGCGTGCCAGCCGCACAAACGCGCGCGGGTAAGTTTCTTGTTGCTGTTGGCGGTGGCGTCGAGCACCATCTCGACGACGCCTTCAACGTGACGATCCACCGGCGCCAGTGCGCCAATGTCCACGCCGAGGCGGCGGGCGATGGAAGAACGCACCGATTCGACGTTGAGTTGCTCACCTTCGATTTCACTGGTTTTGACGACGTCTTCGGTCAACACCGACAAACTAGCCTGATCGCGCAAGGCCAGGCCAACATCGGCCAGGCGGCCCATCAGGTGCCCTTGCGCACGACTGACATCGGCCAAGGGCTTGGCCAGTTGCGCCAGGTCATAGCGCCAATGCGGCCAGTCTTTGGCCTGCCAGATGTAGGTGTAATCTCCGCGTTTCATGCGGAGATTATGGGGCGCAATCTCCGCATGTGCAAGCTATTGGAAACCGGCGGTATCGGCTTGTGAGTGTGGTGTGCACTTTTATGCACGATCATCCGCGCGGATGATGCTGTTGATGCAACGCTTGCAAGCGCTCGCGCGCGACATGGGTGTAAATCTGCGTGGTGGATATGTCGGCGTGGCCGAGCAGCAGTTGCACCACGCGCAGGTCGGCGCCGTGGTTGAGCAGGTGGGTGGCGAAGGCGTGGCGCAGGGTGTGGGGCGAGAGCGGCGCATGTATCTCCGCTTGCTGCGCATAGCGCTTGATCAACATCCAGAACATTTGCCGCGACATGGCGCTGCCGCGCCGGGTGACGAACAGCGCATCGCAACTCTGGCCGTGCAGCAATTCCGCGCGCGCCTGTGCCAGATACTGGGTGATCCAGCGTTGCGCTTCGCCGCCCAGCGGCACCAGACGTTCCTTGTTGCCCTTGCCGAGCACGCGCACGAGGCCCTCGTTGAGACCGACCTCGATGGTTTTCAGATTCACCAGTTCGGATACGCGCAGCCCGGTGGCATACAGCACTTCCAGCATGGTGCGATCGCGCAGGCCCAGCTCGGTATCGGTTGCAGGCGCAGCCAGCAGCGCTTCCACTTGCGCTTCGCTCAGGGTCTTGGGAAAACGCGGCGCCTGTTTGGCCGACTGCAAACACAATGTCGGATCGATCCTGGTCAAACCGCTGCGCACCGCCCATTGATAAAAGCGTTTGAATACCGACAAGCGCCGGTTGGCGGTCGTCGCCTTGCTGCCTGCATGACGCGCGGCCATGTAGGCATGCAAATCGGCTTCGCCCAGCATGAGCAAAGCACCTGCCTGCCCGGCCAGCGCGGCTAGATCGCGCCGATAGGCTTGCAGGCTGTTTTTTGCCAACCCGTCTTCCAGCCACAAAGCGTCACAGAATTGGTCAATCACATGATCGGCTGGCGCTAATGCGCCCGCCCCGTTCTCACCTTCCCCTTCAAGGGGAAGGCCGGGATGGGGATGGGCTTCGGTTAACAAAACAGATGGCTTCACCTTAACCCGCGCTCCCTTCATGCGCCAGCAACCACTGCTTCACCCGCAAATGAAACCCCTCATCGTGATGGGCAAACCCGCCCAGTCCGGTGGCAGAAACCACGCGATGGCAGGGAATGACCAGCGGATAAAAATTCGCGCCGCACGCCTGCCCCACCGCACGCGGGGCGCTGCGGATGCTCTTCGCCAACTCACCATAGCTACGCGTCTTGCCGGCCGGAATGGCGCTGATCTGTTGCCAGACACGTTTCTGAAAATCGGTGCCAACACTGCGCAAGGGCAGGTCAAAATCTGCGCTGGGGTCTTTCAAGTAGCGTTCGATCTGTGCCACCACGCGCTGCGCCAGCTTGCTGCTGGCTGGTTTGCTCGTTGTGCGGGCGGGCAGAAAAACCAGTTCGTGCACCACAGTGTCGTCGCTGCGAATCCCCAGTTTGCCGAAGGGGGTTTCCATCACGGCAGCGTAATCAATCAATTGTTCGTCGCGCATCGCATCCTCCGTTCATAGCGGGTTTCAGTATAGCCAAACCTTTGCGAATCCCCTCTCCCGTAGGCGGGAGAGGGCTAGGGTGAGGACGCAGGCACAACGTAGTGGTAGTTAGCACGATAGATGCACGCCCTCATCCCCAGCCCTTCTCCCGCCTGCGGGAGAAGGGAGCAAGACCCTTATGCCACACGTGTCCTACTTTATAATGGCGAACTTTCAAAAAACATCGAATTGCCTCCATGAAGCCAGCCGCAGCAACCGCTTCCTCCCGCCCGGAATTAGCCAAGAGTTTTGAGCCGCACACCATCGAAGCCCACTGGGGGCCGCTGTGGGAAGAGCGCGGCTATTACCGCGCCGGTTATCGCGGCAGTGGTGCAGCCGACACCACGCAGCCGTCATTCTGCATTCAACTGCCGCCGCCCAATGTGACCGGCACCTTGCACATGGGGCACGCGTTCAACCAGACCATCATGGATGGCTTGACGCGCTATCACCGCATGCGCGGTTTCAATTCGCTGTGGGTACCGGGCACCGATCATGCGGGCATTGCCACGCAGATTGTGGTCGAGCGTCAGCTTGAGATGAAAGGCCAATCGCGTCACGATCTGGGCCGGGCAAAGTTCGTGCAGAAAATCTGGGAGTGGAAAGAAGAATCCGGCTCCACCATCACGCGCCAGATGCGCCGCATGGGCGCGTCGGTGGATTGGTCGCATGAGTATTTCACGATGGATGCGCAGTGCTCGCAGGCAGTCACGGAAGTGTTCGTGCGTTTGCATGAACAAGGCTTGATCTATCGCGGCAAGCGGCTGGTGAACTGGGATCCGACATTGCATACCGCCGTCTCCGATCTGGAAGTGGCCAGCGTCGAAGAAGCTGGTTTCATGTGGCAGATTCGTTATCCGCTCAGCGACGGCAGCGGTCATTTGACGGTTGCTACGACGCGCCCCGAAACCATGCTGGGCGACGTGGCGGTGATGGTGCACCCGGAAGACGAGCGCTATCAGCACCTGATCGGCAAGACCGTGAAGCTGCCGCTGTGCGAGCGTGATATCCCGGTGATTGGCGACGAGCACGTGGACAAGGAATTTGGTACCGGTGTGGTCAAGGTCACCCCTGCGCATGACTTCAACGACTACGCGGTAGGACAGCGCCACGGTCTGCCGCAGATCGAAATCTTCACACTCGATGCCAAGCTCAACCAGAACGCGCCGCCTGCTTACCAAGGTCTGGATCGTTTCGACGCGCGCAAAAAAATCGTTGCCGACCTGGAAGCGCAAGGCTTGCTCGATTCCGTCAAGCCGCACACCTTGATGGCACCGCGTTGCGAACGCACCGGCGTGATCGTCGAGCCCATGCTCACCGATCAGTGGTTCGTGGCGATGAGCAAGCCGGATGCGACCGGCAAGTCGATTACCGAAAAAGCTTTCGATGTGGTCGAGCGCGGCGAAGTGAAATTCGTGCCGGAGCAATGGGTCAACACCTATAACCAGTGGCTGAAAAATATTCAGGACTGGTGTATCTCGCGTCAACTCTGGTGGGGCCATCAGATTCCCGCCTGGTATGGCGACAACAGCGAATTTTTTGTTGCCCGTACAGAGGAAGATGCCCGTAGCAAAGCGCAAGCCGCCGGATACAGCGGTGAACTGAAACGTGATCCTGACGTACTCGACACCTGGTTCTCATCCGCGCTGGTGCCCTTCTCCACGCTGGGCTGGCCGGAGAAAACGGAAGACCTGTCGCTCTATCTGCCCTCGACCGTGCTGGTCACGGGTTTCGACATCATCTTCTTCTGGGTCGCGCGCATGATCATGATGACGACTCACTTCACCGGCCAGGTGCCGTTCAAGCATGTGTATGTGCATGGCCTGGTGCGCGATGCCGAAGGCAAGAAGATGTCTAAGTCGGAAGGCAATACGCTCGATCCGGTGGATCTGATCGACGGCATCGACATCGACACCCTGCTGAAAAAACGCACCACCGGCCTGCGCCGCCCGAAAGATGCGCCGCGCATCGAAAGCAAAACACGCAAGGAATTCCCCGAGGGTATTCCCGCCTACGGCGCCGATGCGCTGCGCTTCACCTTCGCCTCGCTGGCCTCGCTCGGACGCAATATCAACTTCGATCAAAAGCGCTGCGAGGGCTACCGCAATTTCTGCAACAAGCTGTGGAACGCAACGCGCTTTGTGTTGATGAATACCGAAGGCAAGGATTGCGGTCTCGACGATAGCCAGCCGGTGGAACTGTCCCATGCCGACCGCTGGATCATCAGCGCCTTGCAACGCACTGAAGCCGAGGTCGCACGCGGCTTTGCCGATTACCGTTTCGACAACATCGCGAATGCGATCTACAAATTTGTCTGGGACGAATACTGCGACTGGTATCTGGAACTCGCCAAGGTGCAGCTGAATGGCGGCAGCGAAACACAGCAGCGCGGCACGCGGCGCACGCTGGTGCGCGTGCTGGAAAGCGTGTTGCGCCTGGCGCACCCGATCATTCCCTTCATCACCGAAGAACTGTGGCAAAAGGTCGCGCCGCTGGCCGGCAAGAGCGGCGACAGTATCGTCGTTCAGCCCTACCCCGAAGCGCAGTTCAGCAAGGTCGATGAAGAAGCCGAGGCCGCGATTGCCACCCTCAAGGCACTGATCGATGCCTGCCGCAATCTGCGCGGCGAAATGAATGTTTCACCCGCCACGCGTGTGCCGCTGGTCATCACGGGTGAGCTGAACGCGCTGGCGCTGGATGTGCCCTATCTGCAAGCGCTGGCCAAGTTGTCCGAGGTGGAAATTGTCGGCACGCTGCCTGACGCGGGCGCACCCGTCTCCATCGTCGGCGATTACCAACTGATGCTGCGCATCGAAATCGACGTCGTTGCCGAACGGGAACGCCTAAGCAAGGAGCTGGCGCGTCTCGCTGGTGAAATCGCCAAGGCCCAGGGCAAGCTGGGTAACGCCAGCTTCGTCGACCGCGCGCCGGTGCAAGTGGTCGAGCAGGAGCGGCAGCGTCTGGCCCAATTCGAAGCCACGCACGCGCAGTTGAAGGAACAGTTGCAACGGTTGGGTTAAGAAACGGAATCCATGAACTACTGGCCGAGTAAGGGATAACAGCACATCCAAGTTACCCCAAACCATTACCATTCACCATTCGATTTTTCATGCCTTCAGTAAAAGAAAAACCCGCCACAAAGGCGGGTTCAGCGTCTAGTCTTTCCTAGCTGTCAGGTCGCGACGGACCGGCGGCGGAAACCAATCAACCCGACCAAACCCAGTCCAATCAGCGCAAGAGATTCTGGTTCCGGAACAGATTGAGTACCTTCACCCAGGAAGGTGAGCCCATCGACGGTGTCAATGTTGACACCCAAATTCAATGCTGCAATCGGATTGAAGCCCGGCCCTAGCAGGTTGCCGAGCAGATCGTAAGGCAGTATTTGCCCACCCAATTGCCCAACCCACAGGATACCGGCGCTTGGGTCATAGGCTAGCGCTCCCGCAAGTTGTGGCGTATTGAATACCGGAGTGAAGATATTCGTGTTTGGATCCCAAATGCCTACCTGTTGATTAGCCCAATGCGTAATCCAAATTGTTCCTCCGACAAGCGCCATCCCAACCACCTGGGGCTGGTCGAAAGTGGCCAACACCGCCCCGGTAACCGGATTAATTTGCTGGATGTTGTCAACCCAATGCGCATGGTAGAGCTTGCCTCCAGCAAACTGCATTTCTTCATTGCAGCAAGTGCTTGAGAAACCCGCCGCCACCGACGTAAGCAGATTGCCGTTGTAATCAACCGTGCGCAGCGTATTCGTCGAAGGATCACCGCTGTAAAGAAAACCTGGTCCATCACCGATGCCGTTGAGCTCGAAGTCCAGAGGGATATTCTGCTGACTGACAAAATTGGCACCATTTACAGTCGCTTTAATCAAAAAACTGGAATTGAGGCCATTGAATTCCTCGGTGTCGGTGCCTATGAAGAGCGTGCCAGCTGCAGCATTCCCACTAAGCCCCAAAAGTGCGGTAGCAAAAAAAGCTAGTAGTAGTCGAGATTGATTACGCATTTCGGTGTCCTCCCTCAAATTAGAGAAGTGTGGCAGGCATTGTTCCGCACACTACCCATAGCTAGAGCAAGAAACGCGCCATTTTATAAAAATGGTTTATAATCAAACAGATATATAAATGCTGTCGGCACAAAACTACGGCAGTGTAAAAAATTTAGACAAGAAAACTCATTTAAGTCGTCTGCATATCATTTCGGCTAACATGGATTCAGTCCTGTTGGTAGTGCACGGACATGGCTGATGGTGACTCAGCGACTGATTGGAAATTCTGTCTTGGTCGGGTATTTATTGGTATAGCTTGAAACACCTATGCACTACTGGCTGATGAAAAGCGAACCCGGCGACGTCTCCATCGATGACGCGCTGGCAATGCCCGATCACACCGTCGGCTGGTATGGCGTGCGCAATTATCAGGCGCGCAATTTCATGCGCGATCAGATGCGGGTCGATGATGGCGTGTTGTTCTATCACTCCAGTTGTGAAGTCCCCGGCATTGCGGGCATTGCCCGTGTTGCCAGTGCGGCCTATCCTGACCCCACACAGTTCGAGCGCAAGAATAAATATTTCGATGCCAAGGCCACACCGGAGCAGCCGCGCTGGATGCAGGTCGATGTGCAAGTGACGCGCAAAACCCGGCTGCTGCCGCTGACCGAAATCCGCTCAATTCCCGAACTGGCCGACATGCGCCTGCTGGCGCGTGGCAATCGTCTCTCGATCACACCGGTCACCAAGGCCGAATGGCAGTGCATTCAGAAGCTGCTCAAATAATGCTCTGGTTGCTCTGCTATGCCGCACTCGGCCTGGTCAGCGGATTTTTTGCCGGACTGCTGGGCATCGGTGGCGGGCTCATCATGGTGCCGGTGCTGTCGCTGCTGTTTCAGGCGCAAGGGTTTGAACATGCACATGTGCTGCATCTGGCGCTGGGCACGTCGATGGCGGCGATTGTGTTTTCCGCCCTTGCCAGTGTGCGCACCCATGCACGCCATGCGGCGGTCGACTGGAATCTGATGCGCACCATCACGCCTGGCATCCTGCTCGGCACCGCACTGGGTACGGTGCTGGCGCGCCACATCCCGACGCGCGAACTGGCGCTGTTCTTTGCTGCCTTCACGCTGCTGATTGCCTTGCAAATGGCACTCAACTTCAAGCCCGCACCGCACCGCCAGCTGCCCGGCCCATTCGGCCAGCGCGCAATGGGTCTGTTGATTGGCACGCTGTCCAGCCTGGTCGCCATTGGTGGCGGCGCACTGACGGTGCCTTATCTGATCTGGTGCAATGTCCCGGCGCATCGCGCCATCGGCACCTCGGCTGCGATTGGTTTGCCGCTTGCCATCGGCGGCACCCTCGGCTATATCGCCAATGGCTGGAACGCTGCCCCGTTGCCACCCTTCGCGCTCGGCTTTGTCTATCTGCCCGCGCTGGCTTGTCTGCTGGCCGCCAGCATGGTTACTGCGCCGCTCGGCGCACGCACCACGCATCGTCTGCCGGTCGCCACGATCAAGCGGATTTTTTCGCTGGTATTGATTGTGCTGGCGGTGAAAATGGTCGGTGGACTGTTGCACTAAAAAATCCTCTTACTCCGAGCAGCCTTTGATAGAATGCCATCATGACTACGACCACTTCCCTCTCTCGATTGGCGCTGGCAGCTGTGCTGTCAAGCGCTGCCCTGTTCTCCAACTTGCCGGCCCAGGCGGAAGAAAAGGCCGCGCCGCCCAAGGCGGAAGTGCCCCCGCCGCCACGCCCCGGCAATCTGGATGAGCCGATTGAGCCCGTCATCACGATCCACAAGGAAGGTGAGAACACCATTGAGGAATATCGCATCGGCGGCCAGCTCTACATGATGAAAGTCACCCCGAAAGGCGCGCCGTCTTACTATCTGGTGGATCCAAATGGCAAGGGCGTGTTCTCGCGCGCTGAAGGTCCAGTGCCGCCGGTAGCCGTTCCCCAGTGGGTTATTTTCAAGTTCTGACGGGCATGGCCCAAACCACCCAAAGAATAAAAGGATGTCCATGCCCGTCTCCCTCACCCCTTCCCCCTCTCCCAGAGGGCGAGGGGAAATTCACAGGTCGCTAACGCGACATTCACAGTAAACGTGGCCGTCTTTACCCCTGTCAGCCAGGATCAACTGGCATCGTGGTTGCTGAATTTCGATCTGGGCACGCTGGTCGAACTGCGCGGCATTCCTTCCGGCATCGAAAATACCAATTACTTCGTCACCACGGCGCAAGGTCAGTTCGTGCTGACGCTGTTTGAAAAACTCACGCACGCGCAACTGCCGTTTTATCTGAACCTGATGCGTCATCTGTCGGAATCCGGCTTGCTGGTGCCCGCGCCGATGCCGCAACGCGACGGCAACATTCTCTGCACGCTGAATGGCAAACCCGCGACCCTGGTCACGCGTCTGCGCGGCAGTTCAGAAATGCAGCCCGGCCCACAGCACTGTGCACCCGTGGGCCGCGCGCTGGCACAGATGCATCTGGCCGGTCAAAGCTATCCCGGCAACCAGCCCAACCTGCGCGGGTTAGAGTGGTGGATCGAAACCGCGCCGGTGGTCACGCCCTTCTTGCCCGCTGAAACAGCCGCGCTGCTCAACGATGAAGTGCGCATGCAAGCCGAATTTGCCCGCAGCGCAAGCTATGGCACGCTGCCCGCCGGCCCGGTACATGCGGATCTGTTCCGCGACAACGTTTTGTTCACCGTCGAAAGGATGAGTGGCGAAGATTATGTGGAGCTGGGCGGCTTCATCGATTTCTATTTCGCCGGTTGCGACACCTGGCTGTTCGATCTGGCCGTCTGCATCAACGATTGGTGCATTGACGACAATAGTGGCGTGATCGTCCCCGACCTGGCGCGCGCGATGCTGGATGCCTACGCTGCCGAGCGCCCTTTCACTGCCGATGAAGTGCACGCCTGGCCAATGTTGCTGCGCGCCGCTGCGCTGCGTTTCTGGTTGTCGCGCCTGTACGATTTTTATCTGCCGCGTCCAGCCGAAATGGTGACGCCCAAAGATCCAACGCACTTCGAGCGCATCCTGCGTGATCGCCGCCAAACCGTCTTCCCGCTGGAGCACTCGACATGAACGCCCGCCCGCACGGCCCCCGCGCCGCCATCACCTGGCTGCTGGAGGGCTTTGCCTTGCTGCGCAAGCAACCACTGCAACTCATTTCAGTGGTGTTCCTGTTTTTCATGCTGCTGCTGTTCTTTCTCTTCATGCCGTTTCCCATCAGCCTGCTGCTCAATGTCTTGACACCGGGATTGATGGCGGGTCTGCTGTACGCCTGCGCGGTAGTGGAACGGGGCGAGCGATTGCTGCCCACGGCATTGACTGCCGCTTTTTTCACCGCGGACCGCAGTCGTGCCAAACCCCTGCTGCTGCTCGGCGTGTTGTACATCGGCGTATCGTTTTTGAGCTTCGGTGCGCTGTCGCTCGTGACCGACCTGGATCAGTTGTTCAAGCAACTCGCCAGTGCCAAGTCCTTGCCCCTGCTCCTGTTGCTGAACATCGTTTCGATCCCGCTGCTGACGCTGATGTATTACCCGCCGCTGCTGGTGGCCTGGCATGGCGTGAGCCCGCCCAAGGCGGTGTTTTTCAGCTTGATCGCACTCTGGCGCAACCTGATTCCCTTGCTCATGCTCGGGCTGGTCATGCAATTGCTGACTGCACTCGCCTCGGCCATCCTGATCCCGCTGGCGAGCCTGATCGCTCTGGCATTTAAAAGCAATGTTCTCATCGTCGTGCTGTTCTTTGCGGTCGCACTGACCCTGATCGCACTCATCATCTGCTGCATTCACGTCAGCGCCCGGCGCATTCTGGATGACGGCAGCGAACCCACCGCACTCGCGACGGATAAAGTCACCGATGAGCACAGCGACACCTGATCCGGCCCGCTTGCCGATTGCCGTGTTCGATTCCGGCGTTGGCGGCTTGTCGATTTTGCGTGCGCTCGTCGCGCACTTGCCGCACGAACATTTTCTCTATGTGGCCGACAATGCCTGGCTGCCTTATGGCGCGCGCAGTCAGGAAGAAATCCAGCAACGTTTACTCATCATCACGCAACATTTGCTGGAACGCGGCATCAAGGCACTGGTGATTGCCTGCAACACGGCCACGGCAGCCGCCATCGATCACATCCGCGCCTGCTTTCCCGAACTCATCGTGGTCGGCGTCGAACCCGCCATCAAACCCGCTTGTGCATTGACGCGCAGCGGTGTAGTCGGCGTGCTGGCCACCGAACACACCGTCGCCAGTGCGCGCTTTCAGAATTTGATTCGGCAATATGCGCAGGGCGTGCAAGTGATCGGGCAGGCCTGCCCCGGCTGGGTGGAATTCGTCGAATCCGGCAATCCCGATGCCACCGCCGCACAAGACCGTGTGCGTCCGCAGATCGACATCTTATTATCAGCGGGAGCTGATGTACTGGTACTCGGTTGTACGCACTATCCCTTCCTCGAACCGGCCATTCGCAGCATTGCCGAAGCGGTGACGATCATCGAAACCGGGATGCCGGTGGCGCGGCAAGTACAGCGTTTGCTGGAAGAACGGCAACTACTGACAATGCACGCCCATCCTGCGCTGGATTTTTTCACCACAGCACCGGGCAAGGCGGAAGTGTTCGCGCACCTGCTCGGGGACACAGTGCGGCTTCAGTCTCTGGAAATATAAAGCAAAGGCTAACCGCAGAGACGCAGAGAACGCAGAGAAAGGCAACAAAGCAAGATTCTTCTCTGCGGCCTCTGCGCCTCTGCGGTTAGCCTCTTTTCTACACCGCTTCCAGCTTCGCCACCGCCAGCGACAGCAGCTTCAAACCGTGGCGGCCGAAGTTGATCTGCACGCGCGCGTCTGTACCACTGCCTTCGATGTTGACGATCACACCTTCGCCGAATTTGGCGTGCACGACACTCTGGCCAATGCGCCAGCCGCTGTCGTGGCTGGCTTTTTTGCGATAGGCCTCGACCACCGGCGGCAACTCATCCCACGCTGAACTGCTATGGCTGTGCGTGTAGCGTTGCACCTTGGGGGTGAGCCATTTCAGCGTGGCTTCCGGCAACTCATCAAAGAAACGCGAGCGCAGACCGTAGCGCGTCTGACCGTGCAACATGCGGCTTTGCGAAAACGACAGATACAATTTCGTGCGCGCCCGTGTGATGGCAACGTACATCAGACGGCGCTCTTCCTGCAGACCATCTTCTTCCGTGATGCTGTTCTCGTGCGGGAACAAGCCTTCTTCCATTCCGGTGATGAACACGGCGTGAAACTCCAGTCCCTTGGCGGCGTGCACCGTCATCATCTGCACCGCGTCCATACCCGCCTGCGCCTGATTGTCGCCGGCTTCGAGTGCGGCATGCGAGAGGAACGCAGCCAGCGGTGACGCGATCTGGATTTCCGCATCGCCCAGCGTAGCGGGGGCATCCATGCGATAACCTTCTTCCGAAATGAAGGCGGTGGCGGCATTGACCAGTTCGTTCAAGTTCTCGATGCGCTCCTGGCCTTCCTTCTCGCCCTGATAATGCGTGAGCAAGCCGCTGGCGTGGATGATGTGCTCGACGATTTCCGGCAGCGGCAGATTTTGCGTCTCGAAGCGCATCGCTTCGATCATCTTGACGAAGGCGCCGATGCTGCTGCCGGGTTTTCCGGTGAGGTACGGCACAGCCGCGTACAGACTGGTGCCGTGCTGTTTGGCCAGATCCTGCAATTGTTCGACGCTGCGCGCACCGATGCCGCGCGTGGGGAAATTGACGACACGTGCAAACGCCGTATCGTCGTGCGCGTTTTCCATCAGGCGCAGATAAGCCAGCGCATGCTTGATTTCGGCACGCTCGAAAAAGCGCAGGCCGCCATAGACACGATACGGAATCCCTGCATTGAACAGCGCATGTTCAAGCACGCGCGACTGCGCGTTGGCACGATACAGGCAGGCGATGTCGGAACGGTTAAAGCCATCGCGGATCAAGCCGCGAATTTCTTCCACCAGCCATTGCGCTTCCTGCGTGTCCTGCATCGCTTCATAGATGCGGATCGGTTCGCCTTCGCCCTGCGCCGTCCACAAATTTTTGCCCAGCCGCTTGCTGTTATTGGCAATCAGCGTATTGGCGGCATTGAGGATGTTGCCGAAGGAACGATAGTTCTGTTCCAGCTTGATGCGGTTCTGCACCTTGAACTCGCGCTCGAACTGCGCCATGTTGCCGACATTGGCGCCGCGAAAAGCGTAGATGCTCTGGTCGTCATCGCCCACCGCGAACATGGCGCTGTGATTGCCCGCCAGCAATTTCAGCCATTGATACTGCAGCGGGTTGGTGTCCTGAAACTCATCGACCAGAATGTGCTTGAAGCGCGCCTGATAATGTTCGCGCAACGGCTGGTTGCGCGACAGCAATTCATAGCAGCGCAGCATCAGCTCGGGAAAATCGCACACGCCTTCACGCTGGCATTGTTCATCGTAAGCAGCAAACAGTTCGACGAAGCGGCGGTTGTAATCGTCATAGACCTCGACCTGATGCGCGCGCAAGCCCTGTTCCTTGGCGCCATTGATGAAGTACTGCAAATTCTTCGGCGGATATTTTTCATCGTCGACGTTGAGCGATTTCAACAGACGCTTGATCGCCGACAACTGATCCTGGGTATCGAGAATCTGAAAGGTCTGTGGCAACATGGCGTCACGGTGATGCGCGCGCAACAAGCGGTTGCACAGACCGTGAAAGGTGCCGATCCACATGCCGCGCGTGTTGATCGGCAACATCGCCGACAGCCGCGTCAGCATCTCCTTCGCCGCCTTGTTGGTAAAGGTCACCGCCAGCACGCCCTGCGGGCTCACCTGTCCGGTTTGAATCAGCCAGGCGATGCGCGTGGTCAGCACCCGGGTCTTGCCGCTGCCCGCGCCGGCCAGAATCAGCGCCGATTGCGGCGGCAGGGTGACGGCGGCAAGCTGGGGTTCGTTCAGGTGCTGAAGCAGTTGTGACATGGAAAATTTGCAGTGAAAATCAAGCGCAACGCTGTCGCATCAATGCGACAGCTTGGCCCGAAGTCTAGCAGACCATCAGAACGCTTCTTGACAGGCGAAACCACCAGGACGATGCTCCCAATACACAGAAGACCTAAAGGATACAAAAATGAAATGCAAGGCGGACTTTCTCAAATTACTCCCGATACTCATTGCCGGTGCCGTTGCCGGTCAGGCGCACGCTGCTGGCTTTGCGATCTCCGAAATGAGTGCTAGCGGTGGCGGCAGTGCCTATGCCGGCGGCGCGGCGGCCAGCGAAGATGCCAGCGTGGTCTGGTTCAACCCGGCCGCCATGTCGAAATTACAAGGCTCCAATTTCACCGGTGTTTTGCATGTGATTCATTCAACCGGTGAATTTAACAACACGGGATCGACGCCTCCGGCGGTTATCGCGTCATCGGGTAACGGTGGCGATTATGGCGGCACCTTTCTGATTCCCAACCTTTACCTGACGCTACCCGTGACTCAGGACCTGTCTTTTGGCCTGGGCATCAACGCCCCCTTTGGTTTGACGACCGAATATGATTCCACCTGGATCGGGCGCGTGCAAGCCATCAAATCGGAGATCAAATCGCTCAACGTCGGCCCGACTGTCTCGTGGAAGATCAACGATATGGTGTCAGTCGGCGCCGGCATCGATTATCAAAATCTGGAAGCCACGTTGACCAACGTGGTTGCAGGCGTTGGATCCGATGTCAAAATCAACGCCAGTGATAACGCTTATGGATATAACCTCGGCCTATTGCTGACCCCTGCAACAGGCACTCAGATCGGTCTGCACTATCGCTCCGCCATCAAGTACGACTTGCGCGGCCGTGCCGATTTCGCGGCGCCGCTCACTGCTTTTTCAGCGGACGTGTCAGTTAGCCTGAAAGTGCCGGAATCGTACTCCCTCTCAATGATTCAAAAACTGGATACACAATGGACCGTCATGGCCGACGCCACGCGCACCAATTGGAGCAGCGTCCCTGAACTCCGCATCGTCAATGCCAACACTGGCGCTACGATTGGTAGCGCGATTGCCCTGAACTGGAAAGACACCTGGCGCTTTTCATTGGGTGCCAATTACGCGCTCAATGACAAAACCACACTGCGTATGGGCATTGCCTACGATCAAGCCCCTGCACCCGATACAGCCCATACGATTGCCCGCCTGCCCGATGGCGACCGTACCTGGCTGTCATTCGGCGGGCAATACAAAATCCAGCCCAAGCTCAAGCTTGACGTGAGCTACTGCTATATCCACTTCAAGACCGCGCATATGGACAGTACTTCCCTCACCAATTCAGCCGGTAACGGCAGACTTGTTGGCGACTTCAATTCGACGATCAATGTCTTGTCGGCCCAGTTGAACTACCAGTTCTAAAATCTCACCCGCTAAATAAAAAGCCGTTCAATTCATGATTGAACGGCTTTTTTTCATCACTGCCGCACCTGGCCCGGGTTCCACAGCGTAGTCCATCCCATCTCCAGCCCGAGCTGGCCAGCCCGGTATAATTCGAGCCTTGTTGTTCCCCACTTTGAATCCCGGAAATGATGGAAAAAGAATATCAGCCACGTGCCCTTGAGAGCGCGGCACAAAGCCATTGGCAGGCCCGCGACGCCTATCGCGTCAGCGAAGACAAAAGCAAGAAAAAATTCTATGCCTGCTCGATGCTGCCCTACCCCAGCGGCAAGCTGCACATGGGCCATGTGCGCAATTACACGATCAACGACATGCTCGCGCGCTACTTGCGCATGAACGGCTACAACGTGCTGATGCCGATGGGCTGGGATGCCTTCGGCCTGCCGGCGGAAAACGCGGCGATGAAAAATCAGGTGCCGCCCGCGCAATGGACCTATGAAAACATCGCCTACATGAAGAAGCAGATGCAGGCGCTCGGCCTGGCGATCGACTGGTCGCGCGAGATCGCTACCTGCACGCCGGAGTATTACAAGTGGAACCAGTGGCTGTTTTTGAAGATGCTGGAAAAAGGCATCGCCTATAAAAAGACGCAAGTGGTGAACTGGGATCCGGTCGATCAAACCGTGCTCGCAAACGAACAGGTGATCGACGGCCGCGGCTGGCGCTCCGGCGCGCTGGTGGAACGAAAAGAGATTCCCGGTTACTACTTCAACATCACCGGCTACGCGGAAGAGTTATTGAGCGCAGTCAGCAATCCCGAGGACAAAAGTTATCTGAGCGGCTGGCCCGAACGCGTGCGCCTGATGCAGGAGAACTGGATCGGCAAGAGCGAAGGCGTGCGCTTCGCCTTCCCGCATGACATCAAGGATGCCAATGGCCAACTGATTCAAGACGGCAAGCTGTACGTCTTCACCACCCGCGCCGACACCATCATGGGCGTGACCTTCTGCGCGGTCGCGCCAGAACACCCACTGGCAACACATGCTGCGCAGAACAATCCAGCCCTCGCTGCCTTCATCGAAGAATGCAAAACCGGCGGCAACACCGAGGCCGAGCTGGCCACGCAAGAAAAAAAAGGTCAGCGCACCGGTTTGTTTGTCACCCATCCACTCACCAACGAACAAGTGGAAGTCTGGGTCGGCAACTATGTGCTGATGAGTTATGGCGATGGCGCGGTGATGGGTGTGCCAGCGCACGACGAACGCGATTTTGCCTTTGCGAAAAAATACGGCTTGCCCATCAAGCAAGTGATTGAACGGTCGGCAGAAGCGTTCACCACGGAGTCCTGGCAAGACTGGTACGGCGACAAAACCGTCGGCGTCTGCATCAACAGCGGCAAGTACGACGGCCTCAGCCACAAGGAAGCCGTCAATGCCATCGCCACCGACCTCGCGGCCAAAGGCCTGGGCGAAAAGAAAACCACCTGGCGTCTACGCGATTGGGGCATTTCACGCCAGCGTTACTGGGGTACGCCGATCCCGATCATTCATTGCGCATCGTGCGGCGACGTACCCGTACCGGAAAAGGATTTGCCGGTCGTGCTGCCTGAAGATTGCGTACCCGATGGCAGCGGCAACCCGCTCAACAAGCGCAGCGATTTTCTCAACGTCGCCTGCCCGAAATGCGGCAAACCAGCCAAGCGCGAAACCGACACGATGGATACCTTCGTCGATTCGTCCTGGTATTTCATGCGCTATTGCAACGCCGACAACGCCAACGCGATGGTGGACGAGCGCGCGCAACACTGGATGCCAATGGATCAATACATCGGCGGCATCGAGCACGCGATTCTGCATCTGCTGTATGCCCGCTTCTGGACCAAGGCGATGCGCGACATCGGCCTGATCAAAATTGATGAGCCGTTCACCAAACTGCTGACGCAAGGCATGGTGCTGAACCACATTTATTCGCGCCGCACCGACAAGGGCGGCATCGAGTACTTCTGGCCGCATGATGTCGAAGATCAATTCGATGCCAACGGCAAGATCACTGGCGCAACACTGAAGAGCGATGGCTCGGTGGTGAACTACGAAGGCGTCGGCACGATGTCCAAGTCGAAGAACAACGGCGTCGATCCACAAGACTTGATCGACCAGTACGGTGCCGACACCGCGCGCCTGTTCACCATGTTCGCCGCTCCACCCGAGCAGACGTTGGAATGGAACGATGCCGGTGTGGAAGGCGCGCATCGCTTCCTCAAGCGTGTCTGGGCTTTCTGTGCCGGAGAAGGCTATGCCGAGTTGATCGATGCAGAGACCAGCCACGTTGATTGGGGAAATCTCGATACCGAAGGACGCAGTTTTCGGCGTGAAGTCCACCTGATCTTGAAGCAAGCCACGTTCGACTATGATCGAATGCAATACAACACCGTAGTGTCGGCGGCAATGAAGCTGCTCAATACGATTGAGCGATTTGGAGGTAGCAGAGCATTTCGCCGATCAGATGCTCCGGACGACATTGCGCTGACAAATGTCGCGCGAAGGGCCGCGCTGAATCAGGCCGTGTCTATTCTGCTGCGTATTCTTTACCCCGCGTGCCCGCACATTACCCATATCCTCTGGCAACAACTCAGTTACGCCGACGCTTTGGGTGATCTGCTCGATGCCCCCTGGCCGCAGGTTGATGAAGCGGCGCTGGTGCAAGACGAGCTCGAACTGGTGGTGCAAGTCAACGGCAAGCTGCGCGGTTCGATTCTGGTCGCGCGCGAAGCCGACAAGGCCACCATCGAGCACAGCGCACTGGCCAATGAAAACGTGCAAAAATTCGTTGCCGGGCTCACGGTCAGAAAAGTGGTGATCGTGCCGGGCAAGCTGGTCAACATCGTCGCCGCCTGACAGGGCATTGAAAAACAAGAGGAAACCGTGAATCGTTCACTCCGCCGTTCGCTGTTACTGGGCCTGTGCGCTCTCTCGATTTCTGCCTGCGGCTTTCAGATGCGCGGCGCGGCGCAACTGCCGTTCAAAACCATTTACATGGCCAGCACCTCGCCCATGGCCATCGAATTGCGCCGCATTCTGCGCGCCAATGCCGACGTGCAATTTGTCGATGCGCCACAGGATGCCGAAGCCATCATCGAGATCGTCAACGAGCAGCGGCGCAAGGAAGTGCTGAGCCTGAACGCGCAAGGCCGCCCGCGCGAATACAAGCTGTTGCTGGATATAAATTTCCGTGTGCGCAACAACAAGGGGCAGGACCTCGCGCCCCCCGGCTTGTTGCAGCAAGCGCGCGAAATCAGTTTCAGCGACAATCAGGTGCTGGCGAAGGAAGCCGAGGAAGCCTTGCTGTACAACGATATGCAGAGCGATCTGGTGCAACAGATCTTGCGGCGGCTGTCGAATATCAAGACCTTGCCTGCGGCCGCTAAGTAAGCGTCAGTGCTGTGCAGCTCAAACCCGATCAACTCCCCCGCCATCTCACACAGTCGCTCGCGCCGCTGTATGTGGTGACCGGCGATGAACATCTGTTGGTGCAGGAAACGGTGGACAGCCTGCGCGCCGCTGCGCGGGCACAGGGTTTCAGCGAGCGCGAAGCCCTCACCGTCGCCGCGCATTTCGACTGGGGGCAATTGCAGGTTGCCAATCAATCGCTGTCGCTGTTTGGCGAGCGCAAACTGATCGAGCTGCGAATCCCCAGTGGCAAGCCTGGCAAGGAAGGCAGCCAGGCCTTACAACAGTATGTCAGCCGGCTGCACGGCGATACCCTCACACTCATCAGCCTGCCGCGCCTGGATCGCGCCACCCGCGACGGCGCCTGGTTCGGCGCGCTGGCGCAGCACGGCGTGGTGATCGAAATCCCCGTCATCGAACGCGCACAACTGCCGCAGTGGATCGCCGCCCGTCTCGCGCAACAACAGCAAAGTGCCAACATTGAGGCACTCGATTTCATCGCCGCCCGCGTCGAAGGCAACCTGCTCGCCGCGCATCAGGAAATTCAGAAACTCGCGCTGCTCTATCCCACCGGAGAACTGAGCACGGCGCAAGTGCATGATGCCGTGCTCAACGTCGCGCGCTATGATGTTTTCAAACTCAGCGAAGCCATGCTCAGCGGCGACACCGCGCGCGTCACCCACATGCTCGACGGTCTGCGCGGCGAAGGCGAAGCGCCTGTGCTGGTGCTCTGGGCCATCACCGAAGAAATCCGCACCCTCGCCAGAATTCAGCAAGGCAAGCAACTCGGCCGCCCACTGCCACAACTATTGCGCGAGCACCGTGTCTGGGGCGCGCGCGAACGTCTTGTCCCGGTCGCGCTCGGCAGAATCTCGTTCACCCGTCTCCGTCTCGCACTCGGACGTGCCGCCCAACTTGATCGTGCGGTCAAGGGATTAAAAGTGACAACGCAGCACACCGATGTCTGGGTCGAACTGGAACGGTTAGCCTTGGCAATGTGCTGATACGAGGCTCACAGGGGCGTGCGCATAAAAAAGGCTGCCCGTTTGACAGGGCAGCCTTGCATGGGCGGGAATCTGTTACTGAGTGATCAACTCGCGCCAGCTGAAGCGTTTGACCACGCCTGACCCACTGCCCGTACCTACCTGGGTAGTCGTGACATTACCGCTACTATCGACAATGACGGCACGCATTTTCCCATCCGTCGTACGAATCAACCGGGGCGCCGTTGACAACGCGCCAGCAAAATAAACCGATGAACCCGTAATGCCGGGGACAGAAATATAGCCACCGGTAGCGTAGTTCAGCACGTTAAACCAGCTGCTCCCACCGGGCAGACAGGCATCGGAGCTTGGTATGTTGCTGGTAAAGGTCAGTATGCCTTGCCCTAATTGCGGATTGGTATTGACCCGTTCGCCCGTCGTTGGCAAGTCGATATACCAGCCTTTGTTAGCAGAAAAACTAACCGCATTGTTGCTCGCTTGACGCGTAGTCGCACTCAGACTAGAAAAAGACTGTGCTACCAGTTGGCTGCGGAGCGGAGAAATTGTTGCAGCGGTCATGTCGTCCACAATGCCATACATTGTCTGGGTTTGCGAAGTACCGACATCACTGGTACCCAAATACTGCCCGGTACCTACGAACACTGTTCGATAGTAAACCCCGCCTTGATATACCTTGCTGAGTTCCGGCTTGGTCGTGATTGGCTGAGGGCTGCCACCACCATCAACCAGGGTAGTCAGCCGACTGACCGACCACGAGCTGGTATTGTTCCCGGACAAATCAAATCGCCAGAGGTTTCCATTCAAATCGCCGCCATAAACAAGGCTCGTTGTCGGATCAAGATCCGAATTCTCAACATAGGCACTAATCTGTGCCAGGCCGCTAGGGTTTGCGCTGCTCCCTACACCCGTTGATAGATCCTTGATCAATGCCCCTGTAGCAGCATCCAGCACAAATAAATGCCCCTGACCATCACCGCCAGTCGTACTGCCGTTGTTGTAGCCAGATGTCACCAACACGACCCAGCCCTTGGTGGTCTCGACAATGACTGGTTTTCCGAAGCTGTTGCCGATATTCTTGGCCACCGAACTGGACGTTGCGCTGTTGGGGAATTCCCATAGCACTTTGGCAGCCGCATTGGCCTCACTCGCGGCCGTGGGCGTCGTCACATCAAGTGCATAATAACCACGACCGCCGTTATTCAAGCCGCCGACCAGAATAGTTCCCCAGTTCGTTCCGCCGCCATGTGCACTTGAGGTGTTCTGGAAATCAACATCGTTCACCGTCGGCGTGCCGTCAACGTAGTATTTATGCGTAAAACCTGTCAGGCGGGTACGCTGGTTCAAGGTGGACAAGATCAGGTTCGGAATATAGGCCCAATTTTCAGCCCCTGTCGCCTCGGTAAATGCATGCAGCATGCCATCGTTGCCACCCTGGAATACCACCTTGGTCCGGCTCGCCTGAGCCGTCTTGAACGTGGAATAATCGGTATCCACATAATTCGCGAGCGGGTTGCGAACGACGACCGGCTCGGCGTTGATCAAATCTCCGAGTAGATGGATTCGTGTTCGATAGGTCGTTCCTTCCAGAGATCTGTCGCCACGCAAATAAGCCACCACGTTGGCGCCATCGGTTGTGCTGGGTGTGTTCAACAAAGTCTGCTGCGCGCTACTGAGTTTTGTCGTGGTTCCCGCCGCAGTCGACTGAAATTGTATGCCCTGTCCCGTACCGGCTGTGCCTGAGTAGCTGACAATGTAGCGTGATGCCGGCGTCCGTGAGTCCAGCGCGCCGCGCGCATCAGGCGACCAGACCGGGGTCGCGGTATTAACGATACCCGTGGCTGGATCAATTGGATAGGCTTGCAAATCCCCGGTCCAGTCACCTGTGTTGAAAGTGCTCAAATAGGCACGATTATCGCCACTCGTCACAATCGGGTTGACCACCGCTATAGCCGCCGCGCTACCGGTATGAGAAACGATGGTATCCAGCGCAGCGGTCAACCCGCTCTGCAAGGCAGTCGGATCAGCCGCGCTGAAATACTGCCCATGTCCATTGACCGTTGCATGCCACAGATCGTCGATCGCAGTTGGATCATCTGCAGACGGCACGGGCCAGTCGATCGCCCCGCTTTTCAGATTGGCCAAGGTCGTCGCGTTATACGTCAAACTACCATCTGCACCCATGCCAATGCCAAAGAACGCCACATGTTGCCAGGTGGCGGAATCGTCCACATTGCTATGCACATTGTCGGGCGCAGTACTGCCGGACGTCCTCAGATCGGTGACCCAGTATTTCATCGCCACATCGGCCAGCGTATCACTGGTCGCCGTACTGCCTTCATAAAAGGGGCGGGGCCATGTCGCATTAGAGGTCAAGGCACCCCCCGAAACAGGATCGTTGGTCACTGGCTCCGGCAAAGTAGGTGCCGTCTTATCCTGATTTCCAACAGATACGTTAATCGAGTCATTCCAATAACCGTCTGTCGACAGAATATTGTAGTTGTCCTGGCAGGAATACTGGATTGGATCGACCGAACCTGAAGCCCCGGGCAACGTGCCCGTCTTGTAATACTCGCCAACCCGTCGCACGGCTTCCTGCAAGGGAGTACTGCCACCCGGCTGGATGGAAAAAAGCATGCTGTACCAGGTGGCCTTGTTGGCCGCATTGAAATCGGCGGTATTCAGGAAGTTGGCTCCCGATGTATTTTTGTTGCCCGAGTTATCGTTAATCGTATAAAAACCTACTCGATACGCGTCATTGAACCTGGAAAACGCCAAGGCCAGTGACGCCTTTGTCGCCATGATGCGCGTACGGTAATAACTGTGCCAGATAATAAAGTTGGTGCGCTGGGCGGAAGGTACAGTCTGACAGGTAAAGTTGGCGTCGTCGTTGACGGTTGCATTGTCCCCTGGCGATTTCAGAATCAGGGATGCCCCGGCGTTATAGGTACAATAAAACGCTGCGGTGGCGCCGTTGCAGCCATATTCGTCAGCAGTAAAGGAAGTCGATATATCACGCGTTGAGGGTGTGGCGACATAACCGTCGACATAGGCATTAGGCCAGGCAGGCACTGTAAAGAGCGTACCATCCGCCTTCACCGGTACTGTATAGGTGACGTTCGGATTGTAGTACATGCGGTTGTAGGAACTCGATTTGTACGCGCTTTTGGTGCAATAGCTCCAGACCACATCGGGCATTTCCTGCCAAGCCATACTGCCGGAGTTATCCAGCGTATACATGATGTTCGGCTTGGCCAGGCTTTGTGCCCATATAGGAATATCGGCGAGATCTGTCGCATGCGCCGCAGAGAGAATCTGCATCCAGCCGAACAAGATCAGAACCCCATGGGCAACTATTTTCCGCGTATTGTCTAAAGCATGCATGATTAACTCCTTGATACATATCGGACGGCAAATGACCGGGCCGCCCCTTAATAACTCACAATCACCTGAGAAAAACTGCTGGTGGATCGAGGCCCATCAATACGCACGGTGATGCGGTAATAAACGCTTGCAGCATTCGTGAAAGACGAGTTGCCCATTACATTGCTACCGCCGCCACCAGCTGCATCTACCACGCAGCTGGCAGAGATATCGCTGATCGGCAAAGTACCTTGACACATACGCTCGACCACATAACGCACCGTATTGCCCGATACCGTGGTGGACTGAATGTTGTTCCAGTTAATGGCGGTGCCATCCGGCGCCTGCGGAGTGCCATCTGTATTGAGCGGCAATATGGTTGGGTAATAGCGGCAGGCATTGGGATAGCTTGATGCCGGTGTACAACCCGCCGGATACTGGGCGTCGGCCGAGGCCGCCACGATCGTAGACAATTCAGTCAGCGCAGCTTCTGAGCCAACGTCACCCGATTGCAGCGCGGCTTTCTTGAACGCCAGATTACCGCTGATCAAGCTGTTGCCTTCCACCGAGCGCATCAGGGCCAGTCCGCCCAGGGTCATGGCGATCAGGACGATCAGGGCAATCAGCAAAACCACACCGTGCTGTCTGCGCGCGCGATAAAAGGAAGGAGATATTTTTTTCATTGATCAACTCCACGCCTTGAACCACACAACGTTGCGCAACGGCACGGTGCTCTGGTAAATCTTGTAACGGTAATGTTGCTGGGTAGCCGACAGCGCAAACGCTGGGCCACCCGGCCATAACGTCAAGCTTGCTGGACTGACTGTGTTTTTTTCGTAATTTCCGCTTTGTGCGACGATGGCGTAGCGTATCGCCATCACCTCTTTGGGTGACGCGGGTACCGTGGCGGAATCATCCCAAACGTCAATCACACCATCGTTGCCTACGTTGTCGCGTCCATAGTACGCGCGTAAGCCAACGATTCCACTGGCAATGGTCTGAGTGGTACCGGCAATCACATCAGTCATCATCAAGCTGCTGTTTTGCACGAAATAGTTGTGCTGTACAAACTGACCCACGTCAAACACTTGGGCGCCCGTCGTGTAGGTCGGGAAAGGGTTTGCCCCACCCGGCGGGTTGAAGTTGCAACAAGCGCCGGGATTGTGCTGCAGATCATAGCCAGGCGGATTCCCTCCGACCGGCTGCGCATCCTGACTCATTTGCGCAAGGCTGCAATCCTTGGGCGGCTGTGAGACCACGACCATATCGCCACTCTTGATTCCCACGCCGACACCGACGTGAAACACGGCCGAAGAATTTGGCATGTCCTTGGTGATCGTGGCGGGCAGCCCGGCCATGGCGCTGGCGCTATAAAGCACATTGATCTGGTCATTTGGATCGCTTCCCCCAGGAGGCGTCAGTGTTACCGGCAAGTTGGTAACGGTGAAATACTGGCTGCCCGCCGGCAATGCAGCGTTGTAGGCTTTGATTACGGTGCAATTGCTGAGCATCAAGCCCATGCCAGCCATGCGAATGTCGCGATCCAGAAAAAACGCGCTGAGCTGGCCACTCGATTGCGCATCGACAGTACTTGCAGAAGTACGCCGCTGCCCCTCGGAAAGTATATAAATCTGAGTCATCACCAGCACGGCGATCATGCCGATCACGATCCCCACCATGGTCTCAATCAGGGTAACACCTTGGCTGTAGCGCAGGGAAGGCTGCAATAAAATCGATCTACGCATCACAGACCTCCCACAATTTGAGTCGCTGCGACATAGTTATGCATGGAGCTGTCTTGCGGCGATTTCCAGCACACGGTCACCGTCACCTGTCCGGTAGCACCATTGGCCTGGATTTGAAGTGAGCTTGCAGTTGAACCCGGCAAGCTGTCCAACACGGAGCCATAGCTCCCAACGCTGCCGATCCAGCCGGTTACATTGGCATTGCCGGAAGCGCCACCGGAAAAAGCGCAACTGGCCCCAGCGGAATTGTGTGTATACGAAGCCAGATTGACGCGTTTATCGGCCCACATCACACCAATGATCTGATCGGCGAGAAAAGCTGCGTCGGCGCGGTATTTTGCATCGCGCGAGCTCTCCATCGACTTTGCCTGCAAACCCACCAGCGCTAGAATACCCACGGCAAAAATCAGGATCGATACCAGCACTTCGATCAGCACGTAACCGGATTGCGCCAGCGGCTTGGGCCACTTGATGGAAGTTGAGCGGAGGCGAGGGGTCATGGATCTTGTCATGGCATTAAAAGACACAGATACGTGGATCGGTAGCGACGATCACTGCCGGGTCGCACATCCGCACTGCCCCCCCTGGCGTAATCTCGATCTGCAATTTCCGGTAGGTCCCGGCAGGAGCGCTATCCAAGGTTATTTTCTGCATGGCCGGCACGACTGTCGTGGTGACTAACCCCAAGCCACTAAAAACCACCGAGGATTGTGCGGCTGCAGCTGCATCGACCGCCGCCACCGTCACCTGGGTCGCACCTTCAGCCGCGGAAAAGCCATCGATGCGGGCAGTGTCACAGGCCCCCGCAGGAGAAGTCGTACCCACCGTGACCACCGCCGCTGTGCCCGCACTGCTCAAGGCGCAACCCGAAGTGAGATTGGTCACCAGTGAAAACCGCACGGATGTATTACGGCGAATCGCTTCGTTGCGCGCGGTTTGCAGGTTGCCCAGCATTTTCTCCGCAACCGAACGGATTTTCAGATTGCGCATCCAGGTTGCGAAACCCGGGGCAGCCATCGCAATAATGATGGCCAGAATGGTGATCGTGATCATGGTCTCGATCAGGGTAAAACCGCGCCGGGAGGATGGCCTCAACATTGCGCACCTGTTTTAACTATCCAGCAAGCGGGTTGCGTTCCGCGCCAGTTGGTCGGAGCCGGCGCAGCAACCGTCGAGGTGCGCGCATTGCCTTGGTCTATGGTGTAGGTAAATCCGGCCATGCGACCTGTACCATTCGCTTGCAGGATAAAGGTCGTCGCAGTCGGCGCTGAGGGACAGGTATATGTGAAATTAGACGTAGAAGTACTCGGACACGCCACCCCCCCCACATAGCTACGGTTATCCTGGAAATATTGCTCTAAGTTAAGGCGCAAAGTTGAAAGATTGGTGGTCGCCTCGGGAATCCTCCCGCGTATGATGTAGTCAGTATATGCGGGCAAGGCAATCGCCGCCAGAATAGCAACGATAGCGACGGTGACCATCACTTCGATCAGAGTGAACCCATTGTTTTTCATTGCGTACTCCTGCGCTGTGGTTTAACTGCGTGGGGCTGTGCATCTGTTTTCACCATCACGCCTACAGCATAACGGCAGCCCCCCGGCAAACTCACCCTCAGACCGACTAACGCACCGGAACCGCCTACCAGCGGCGGTCTGAATGTGGTTCCGGGCTGACAATGATGATCTTTGTTAAGATTCTCCCCGTTCTCCTCTGGATTGCATCATGGACACCAACGAGCTCATGCACACTCTCGGCCGTCAGGCGCGCTCAGCGAGTCGGGCGATGGCGAAGGCCGATACGGCTGCCAAGAACCAGGCGCTGCTGTTGATCGCGGCGGCGATCCGGCGCGAGGCAGCGGCACTGAAAGCGGCCAATGCGCAGGATCTGGACGCCGCGCGCGCCAACGGGCTGGACGCGGCGCTGCTGGATCGCTTGACACTTTCTGACAAAGCAATCGAAACGATGGCGCTGGGGCTGGAGCAGATTGCGCAATTGCCCGACCCGATCGGCGAGATGAGCAATCTGAAATACCGGCCCAGCGGGATTCAGGTCGGCCAGATGCGCGTGCCGCTGGGCGTGATCGGCATCATTTACGAAGCGCGTCCGAATGTAACCGTGGACGCCGCCGGACTGTGCATCAAATCGGGCAACGCGACGATCTTGCGCGGTGGCTCGGAAGCGATTGCCTGCAACCGTGCGCTGGCCGCTTTGGTGAAAGAAGGTTTGCAAGGTGCGGGCCTGCCCGCCGACGCCGTGCAAGTGGTGGAGACCACCGACCGCGCCGCCGTCGGTGCACTGATTTCGATGCCGGAATATGTCGATGTGATCGTGCCACGCGGTGGCAAGGGCTTGATCGAACGCTTGATGCGCGAATCGAAGATTCCGATGATCAAGCATCTGGATGGCATCTGCCATGTGTATGTGGACGACAAGGCCGATCTGGACAAGGCACTGCGTATCTGCAACAACGCCAAGACGCATCGCTACGGCACCTGCAACACGATGGAGACGCTGCTGGTTGCAGAGGGCATCGCCACGCACGCCCTGCCGAAGCTGGCCGAGATCTACAACGCCAAGCAAGTCGAGCTGCGCGGCTGCGAAAAAACCCGCGCCATTTTGCCGGGCATCAAAGCCGCCACCGAGGAAGATTGGCGCACCGAATATCTGGCGCCGATTCTGTCCATCAAGGTCGTGGCCGATGTCGATGCCGCGATTGCGCACATCAACACTTACGGTTCGGCACATACCGACAGCATCGTCACCGAAGATTATTCGCGCGCGCTGCAATTTATGCGCGAGGTCGATTCAGCTTCGGTCATGGTCAATGCCTCGACCCGTTTTGCTGACGGCTTCGAGTATGGTCTGGGCGCCGAGATCGGCATCTCCAACGACAAGCTGCACGCGCGCGGGCCGGTGGGACTGGAAGGTTTGACCAGCTTGAAATACGTCGTGTTTGGACACGGCGAAGTGCGGCAGTAACACCCGCAAGGAACCCCATGCTCTGGATCAAAGCCCTGCACATCGTTTTCGTCACCGCCTGGTTCGCAGGGCTGTTTTATCTGCCGCGCATTTTCGTCAACCTCGCACTGGAAACCGAGCCGCATGCGCGTGAGCGACTGCTGTTCATGGCGCACAAGCTCTACAAATTCATGACCGTGCTGGCGCTGCCCGCCGTCGGATTCGGCCTGTGGCTCTGGCTGGGTGTCGGCATCGGCAGTGGCGCGGGCTGGCTGCATGCCAAACTGGCGCTGGTGGTGGTGCTGATCGGCTATCACCACGGTTGCGGCGTGCTGCTGAAAAAGTTCACCGAAGACCGCAATACGCGTTCGCACATCTGGTATCGCTGGTTCAATGAAGTGCCGGTAGTGGTGCTGCTGATCGTCGTGGTACTGGCAGTGGTGAAACCCTTCTGATGCTGGATTTTTTTTCCCCCTGCCCGCGTGGCCTCGAAGATTGCCTGGTGCAGGAACTCCAGGTGCAACGCGCCAAAAATATTCAGTCCGCTGCCGGTGGCGTGAAGTTTCGCGGCACGCTTGAGACCGCGTATCGCGCCAATCTGCATTCGCGCATCGCCAGCCGCATCCTGCTGCACATTGCGCAGGCACCCTACCGCAGCGAGGAGGATGTTTATCAGCTTGCGGCGCGCCAACCCTGGCTGCAATGGTTTCGTTCCGATACCACGCTGCGTGTCGATGTCGTCGGCAACCGCTGTCCGCTACGCAGTCTGGACTTTGTCACGCTGCGCATCAAGGATGGCATTTGCGATTACTACCGCAATGAAACCGGCGTGCGCCCGGATATCGATACGCGCAGTCCGATCATGCATGTGCAAGCCTTTCTCAGCGCCGATACCTGTACGCTGTATCTCGATCTATCCGGCGAGCCGTTGTTCAAGCGCGGCTGGCGGCTGGAAAAAGGCGAAGCACCGCTGCGCGAAAATCTCGCCGCCGGAATTCTGATGTTGAGCGGCTGGAAGCCCGAACAGCCGCTGCTCGACCCGATGTGCGGCAGCGGCACGCTGGCCATCGAAGCGGCGCAAATGGCCTTGCATATCGCGCCCGGCAGTCAGCGCCATTTTGCCTTTGAAGCGATGGAAAATTTCGACGCCGCGCTATGGCAAAAGGTGCAAGCGCAAGCGCTGGCGCAACAACGTGCACCCGACGCAGCGCTGAAAATTTACGCCAGCGATATTTCGCTCAACCTGATCCCGGTGATACGCGCCAACCTGGAGCGCGCGCTCGGCCCACACGCAGGCTGCGTGCAAGTGAAGCAAATCGATGCACTCGATTTGAAAAAACCGGCCGAGGCGGGTGTGCTGGTGTGTAACCCGCCCTATGGCGAACGCCTGGGTGTGCAGGGCCGAATGGGTGGACGCCAGGCGCCGGAAGTTGACGACAGCAAAGAAGATAGCGCGCCCTTCTTCAAAGCCTTCAGCGATGTGTTGAAACAGCAGTTCGCCGGTTGGCGCGCCTATTTACTGACCTCGGATATGGAGCTGCCCAAACAGATGCGTCTGAAACCCTCGAAGCGCACACCGCTGTTCAACGGAGCACTGGAATGCCGTTTGTTTGAATTTGAAATGGTCGCCGGTTCGAACCGCAAAAACTGACCTTCAAACAATATCGAGATGCTCCAGGCCGTCGGTAATTTTCTTGTCTTTGGCGAGCTTGCTGTGCAACTTGATTTGCAGACGCAGGTCGTTGACCGAGTCAGCGTTGCGTAGCGCGTCCTCGTAGGAAATTCTTCCATCTTCAAAGAGATCGAACAGCGCTTGATCAAAAGTCTGCATGCCGAGCTCGCGCGAGCGTTTCATGATTTCCTTGATTTCGTGCACGTCGCCCTTGAAAATCAGATCGCCGATCAACGGTGTGTTGAGCATGATCTCGACGGCCGCACAGCGGCCCTTGCTGTCGCGCAAGGGAATCAGGCGCTGCGACACCAGGCCGCGCAGGTTGAGTGACAGATCCATCAACAGTTGCGGGCGGCGCTCTTCGGGGAAGAAGTTGATGATGCGGTCGAGCGCCTGGTTGGCGCTGTTGGCGTGCAAGGTGGCCATGCACATGTGACCGGTCTCGGAAAACTGGATGGCATATTCCATCGTCTCACGGTCGCGGATCTCGCCCATCAGAATCACGTCGGGCGCCTGCCGTAACATGTTTTTCAGCGCAACACCCCAGTCCTCGGTATCGACACCGATTTCGCGCTGCGTGACGATGCAGTTCTTGTGCGGATGCACGTATTCAATCGGGTCTTCCACCGTGATGATGTGACCGTGGCTGTGCTCATTGCGAAAGCCGATCATCGCCGCCAGTGACGTCGATTTGCCGGAGCCGGTGGCGCCGACAAAAATCACCAATCCGCGCTTGGTCATCGCTACATCTTTCAGAACCAGCGGCAAGGAAAGCTCTTCAAACGTCGGGATCGTGGCATTGATCGTGCGCAACACCATGCCCACTTTGCCCTGCTGCACAAAGGCGTTGACGCGAAAACGGCCAATGCCCGCCGGGCTGATGGCGAAGTTGCATTCCTTGGTCGCCTCGAACTCGGCCGATTGCTTGTCGTTCATCACCGCGCGCACCAGCTCGATGGTGTGCATCGCCGACAAGGGTTGATTCGAGACCGGCTTGATCTTGCCGTCGATCTTGAAGGCGGGCGGGAATTCCGCCGTGATGAAAAGATCGGAACCATTCTTGCTCACCATCAGGCGCAAGAGATCGTTCATGAATTTGGTGGCTTGATCGCGTTCCATGATGCGTTCCTAAAAAATACAATGCAAAGGCAATTGAACCACGGAGAACACAGAGAACACGGAGAAAATCAAAGGCGGTGGGGTTTCTCCGTGTTCCCCGTGCCTCCGTGGTAAATGCATTTACTCCCTGCACTAACCCGGGAAATTCTCTTTGTTCTGCGCAGCGTTACGGGCATCCATATTCGAAATCACATTGCGACGCACGAGGTCGAGCAGATTTTGATCGAGTGTCTGCATGCCAACGTTCTGACCCGTCTGAATCGCGGAATACATTTGCGCGATCTTGTTTTCGCGGATCAGGTTGCGGATCGCGGGGGTGCCGATCATGATCTCGTGCACGGCGATACGGCCACTGCCATCCTTGGTCTTGAGCAAGGTCTGCGAAATCACCGCGCGCAGCGATTCAGACAGCATCGCCCGCACCATGTCCTTTTCCTCACCGGGAAACACGTCGACAATCCGATCCACCGTCTTGGCGGCAGAACTGGTGTGCAAAGTGCCGAACACCAAATGGCCGGTTTCGGCAGCTGTCAGGGCCAGGCGGATGGTTTCCAGATCGCGCAATTCGCCGACCAGAATCACATCCGGGTCTTCGCGCAGCGCCGAGCGCAAGGCGTTGGCAAACGACAAGGTGTGCGGTCCGAGTTCACGCTGGTTGATGAGGCTCTTTTTCGCTTCATGCACAAATTCGATCGGGTCTTCGATGGTCAGAATGTGACCATATTCATTTTCGTTCACATAGTTCACCATCGCGGCCAGCGTGGTCGATTTACCCGAGCCGGTCGGCCCGGTGACCAGCACGATGCCGCGCGGCTGCTTGGAAATTTCGGTGAAAATTTTCGGTGCATTCAGTTCTTCGAGCGTCAGCACCTTGGAGGGAATGGTCCGAAACACGGCGCTGGCACCGCGCTGCTGCACGAAGGCGTTGACACGGAACCGCGCCAGGCCGGGAATCTCGAAGGAGAAGTCGCATTCCAGATGTTCTTCATAGGTTTTGCGCTGGCCGTCGTTCATGATGTCATAGATCATGCCGTGCACATCCTTGTGCACCATGGCCGGCAGGTTGATGCGGCGCACGTCGCCATGCACGCGGATCATCGGCGGCAGGCCGGAAGAAAGATGCAGGTCGGAAGCCTTGTTCTTGACCGAGAACGCCAGCAGTTCGGAGATATCCATCTATAATCCACCCAAAATTAAGCATAGCGACATAAGTCTACTGCGCGCCCTGAGGCTGAACCTGCGGTGCTCAACGTAGTATTCATACGTATCCGCTCCTCTGTTCAGCCTCAAGGCGCTCGCTACGACTTCTGTCACTATGCGTACCGATTTCATTATGTCCGTGATTGCCGCCAACTTGCAAGCAGTTCATCAGCGCGTTGCTCATGCGGCACAGGTGGCGGGCCGCCCGGCGGACAGTATCCGCCTACTGGCGGTGTCGAAAACTTTTTCTGCCACAGAGGTCGAGGCCGCCTTCGAGGCTGGACAGCACGCCTTCGGCGAAAATTATGTCCAGGAAGCGCTCGACAAAATGGCTGCACTCAGCCCGCTGCGCGCGCAGCTGGAGTGGCATATGATCGGCCCGCTCCAGAGCAACAAGACACGCCCGATTGCCGAACACTTCGATTGGGTGCACAGCGTCGACCGCCTCAAGATTGCAGAGAGACTATCGGCACAACGGCCGCAAAATTTACCGCCCCTGCAGCTGTGTTTGCAGGTCAATGTCAGCGGCGAGGCCAGCAAGAGCGGCGTGGCGCCGGACGAAGTTTTGCCGCTGGCGCGTGCTATTGCCACGCTGCCGCGCTTACAATTGCGCGGATTGATGGCGATTCCGGCACCGGTCAGCGCCCTGGAACAGCAGCGGCAACCGTTTCGCGCGCTGCGTCTGCTGCTGGAACAATTGAACCGCGACGGCTTGCAACTCGATACGCTGTCGATGGGCATGTCGGACGATCTGGAAGCCGCCATCCTGGAAGGCGCCACCCTCGTCCGTATCGGCACCGCTATTTTTGGAAAACGAACATGAAAATTACCTTCATCGGCGGCGGCAATATGGCCACGGCCCTGATCGGCGGACTGGCCGGCAAGCTCTGCGCCGCGCCCGACATCATCGTGGTCGATCCCAACGCAGAAGCGTTGGCGAAATTGCAACGCGATTTCGGTGCCACGGTGAAGCCCGCGGTCGATGCCGCCGCCGCCCACAGCGATGTGATTATGCTCGCCACCAAGCCACAGCAATTACGCGCCGCCGCCGATGCCTTGCTGCCGCACATGGATGCAGCAAGCAAGCCGCTGCTGATCAGCATTGCCGCCGGTATCCGTGCGCGCGATCTGTCGCACTGGTTCGGCGGCCAGAATGGTAGCTATACGCGCATCGTGCGCACCATGCCCAACACGCCGGCCTTGATCGGCGCCGGCATCACCGGCCTAGCCGCGCTACCCGGTGTGTCGCCAGAGGACAAGCAACTGGCCGACACCATTCTGCGCGCCGTCGGCCAGACCGTGTGGCTGGACCATGAAGACTTGCTCGACCCCGTCACCGCCATTTCCGGCAGCGGCCCCGCCTATGTGTTTTATTTTGTCGAGGCAATGATGGACGCCGCTGTCGAACTCGGCCTGTCCACCGAGCAGGGCAAACAATTGGCGCTGACCACTTTCATCGGCGCCGCCCAACTGGCCGCGCAATCAAGTGAGGCACCGGCCGTATTGCGGGAGCGTGTGACTTCAAAAGGCGGCACCACCTATGCCGCACTGACCAGCATGGCGCAAGATAATGTTGCCGCCGCCATCAAGCGCGCCCTACATGCCGCCAGCCAGCGCGCGGGGGAGTTGGGCGATGAGTTTGGAAAAGTATAAAAATGACTAAACCCCTTGACCGCATCGATCTGAAAATTCTCGCCATCCTGCAACAGGATGGCCGGATCACCAATCAGGCTTTGTCCGAACAGGTCAATCTCTCGGCGCGCGCCTGTCTGGAGCGCGTCAAGCATCTGGAACAGGAAGGCTTCATCATCGGCTACCGTGCCGCCATCAATCCGCTGCACCTGCCGCATGTCACGGTATTGGCTGAAGTCACGCTCAAGGATCAACGTCAAACCACCATGCAGGAATTCCAGCGCCGCGTGCGCGACTGCCCCGAAGTCATTGCCTGTTATCTCGTCAGCGGCCAATATGATTATCTGCTGCGCTTCGCCTGCCCCAGCATCGAACATTACCGCGACCTCACCAACCGCTGGATCGACGACCTCACCCTCGGCGTCGCGCGCATCGTCAGCAATACGGAGTTGCAAACCATCAAGGAATTCACCGGCTTGCCGCTGACGTTCGATAAAACTTAAGCTTGTAATATATATCTATACGGATATAATCCTTCGTGAAGCCGATACGATTCCTTGGCGGTGCGCTGAAAAATCTGCGTGATTTTCCCGAAGATGTCCGGCACGACGCGGGCTATCAACTGGACAGGGTGCAACGCGGAAAGCAGCCCGACGATTTCAAACCCATGCCTGCCATCGGCAAAGGCGTGGAAGAAATCCGGCTGTGGGACGATGCGGGAACCTGGCGCGTGATCTATACCGCCCGCCTGGCCGATGCCGTTTATGTGTTGCATGCGTTTCAGAAAAAAACGCAGACCACATCAAAACGCGACATCGACATTGCGAAGGAACGTTTTTCCCGGTTAGCGAAAGGCCGCACATGAAAAAAACAGAAACCTATGAAAGCGTCTGGGACGCCCTTGCCGACACACCGGAGCAGGCTGCCAATTTGCGCGCCCGCGCCGAGCTGATGGAAAAGATAGCCGATCTCGTCCATGCGAACGACTGGACGCAGGCCGAGGCAGCCGCCCATTGCGGCGTGACCCAGCCGCGCATCAACGATCTGTTGCGCGGACGCGTCTCACGCTTTTCACTGGATGCGCTGGTGAATATCGCCACCGCTCTGGGTTGCCGTGTGCGGGTCGATCTGAAGGCTGCTTGAACCTTCCGCCGCACCCTCAACGCACAACCGCCGATTCTGCTTTCATTCCCCTGCCCTTCCGCCGATTTCCTCGTTGCATTAGCCGACATTACCTATATGTCCGCATCTCGCGCAGGAGGGCATCATGTCCACCACCAGCCAGGCATCGAGCCAAACCCGCTATCTGATCGAGCGCGAGAGCCGCGTCTGCGCCCATAACTATCACCCGGTTCCATTGGTCATCGACCACGCGCAAGGCGTGTGGATGTGGGATGTCGAGGGCAACAAATATCTCGATGCGATGAGTGCCTATTCTGCAGTGAGTCATGGCCATGGCCACCCGCGCATTCTCGCGGCGGCCAAGACGCAACTGGACAAGGTGGCCGTCACATCGCGCGCATTTCACACGCGGCCGCTGATGCCGTTCATGGAAAAACTTTCGCGCCTGTCGGGTTTCGACAAGGTGCTGCCGATGAACTCCGGCGCGGAAGCGGTAGAGACCGCGATCAAGGCCGCGCGTCGTTGGGGTTATCGCGTCAAAGGCATTCCCGCCGACCGCGCCGAGATCATGGTGGCGCGCGGCAACTTTCACGGCCGCACCACCGGTGTCATCAGCTTTTCCACCGAGCCATCCTACCGTGCCGATTTTGGCCCCTTCTCACCCGGCTTCACCTGGTTCGATTTCGGCGATCTGGCGTCGATGGAAGCGGCGCGCACGGCCCACACCTGTGCCGTGTTGCTGGAACCGATTCAGGGTGAGGCCGGCATCATCGTGCCGCCGCCGGGTTATCTGCGCGCCGTGCGCGACTGGTGCGACGAACACGATATCTTGCTGATTCTGGACGAAATTCAATCCGGCCTCGGCCGCACCGGCCGCATGTTTGCGTTTGAACACGAAGGCATCCGCCCGGATGGCATGACGCTGGGCAAAGCGCTCGGCGGCGGCATCCTGCCAGTGTCCGCTTTTCTCGCCAACGATGGTTTGATGGCGGTGTTCGAACCCGGCAGCCACGGCTCTACCTTTGGCGGCAACCCTCTAGCGGCAGCAGTCGCACTGGAAGCGCTCAATGTCATGGAAGACGAGCAACTGCCCGGACGCAGCGCGGCACTGGGCCACTATCTGCAACAACAATTGCAAGCCATCGCCGATCGCTCGACGCTGGTTCGCGCCGTGCGTGGCCGCGGTCTATGGGTCGGTGTCGACCTCGATCCCGCCCGTGTCAACGCACGCAAAGTGGTGGAACGGCTGGCGCAGCACGGTGTCTTGTCGAAAGAAACGCACGACACGGTGATCCGTTTCGCCCCGCCGCTCACTATCACGCGGGAAGAAATCGACTGGGCGCTGGAACGCGTCGTCACAACCTTGAATGAGTTTGAACCGGCAGCAACCACACACGCTGTTGCAGCGCTCACTCAGACTGAAGATGCCAGCAGGCCGTCAACACCCCCGCATCTCTTGATGAGTCCGCCCGATTTCTTTGAAGTCAGCTACCGCATCAATCCGTGGATGGAACCCGACCAGTGGGCCGGTCAGGCGCAACAACTGGCGGAGGATGCACGCGCGGGCTGGCAGCAATTGAAATCGACCTACGAATGGTTCGGCGCAACCGTGACCGTCAAACCGCCCGCGCAAGGATTGCCGGACATGGTGTTCACCGCCAACTGTGCCGTGGTGCTGGACGGCAAGGTGCTGCTGGCGCGCTACATGCACGCGCAGCGGCAAGGCGAAGAAGTCCACGGCCGCAAGATGTTTGAAGCCTTGCGCAGGGAAGGCAAGGTGACGTCGCTGCACACCACGCCCCCCGACGTGTTTTTTGAAGGGGCGGGCGATGCGATCTGGGATGCCACGCGCGGCGTGATGTGGCTGGGCTATGGTCAGCGTTCCAGCCGCAAGGTGGCTGAAGTCGTGCGCACTGTGTTCAGTGTGCCGACCCTGTCACTGGAATTGATCTCGCCGCACTTCTATCACCTCGACACCTGCTTCTGCCGCCTGTCGGGCGGCGAGATCATGATCTGGCCGCAAGCCTTCAGCGCTGACAGTCTGCAACTGTTGCTGGAGATCGTGGGTGATCGCCTGATTCTGGCGGGCGAGGAAGATGCCATGCATCTCGGTGTGAACTCGGTCTGCATCGGCAACAACGTCGTCATGTGTCACTGCTCGGACGCGCTGCGCGCGACACTGGAAGCCCGCGGTTACACCGTGCACGTGGTCGATCTGGGCGCCTTCAACCGTTCCGGCGGCGCTGCGTATTGTTTGACGCTGCGGCTGGACCAGCGCAGCACGCTGCCAACGGACACAACACCACTTACCCCAGTCGATCAAACAACTGCTGTATGCGCGTGACATCCATAGTGAGATGCGTAGTGAGATGCGTAGGGTAGGCAACTTCTTGCCCACGCGGTGCGTTACCCCTATCCCGCTCTGCCGCCAACGCCAGCATCAATAGAATGCGCGCCTTTTGCGGGTTGAGCGAATTGGCTGAAATGAACAGACGCGCATCGTCGGCCTCATGCGTATGGGCGCGCACGCGCCCGGCGCCGGTGCGGCTGGCGCGCACCACGCTCACGCCACGCGCCACGGCATCGCATAGCGCAGCGCGCATCGTCACGCTCAGCGTGCCGCTGCCGGGCGCAGCGTACACAATGCCTTGCACACCCGCCTGCACCAGGGCATCGACGGCAACACGCGAATCGCTGGCATAGCCGTAGACGATTTCGACGGCGGGCAACGTATCTGCCAACGGCAGCGGTTCTTCCAAATGCAGCGGTGCCAGCGCAAAAAATTCAAGGTGATGGTTTTCGATCCGCCCCAGGGGCTGCGCTGCGCCGGCAGTAAACGCATCAATGCGTCCGGCAAAACGTTTGGTGACATCGTGGGCGGAAAAAATTGTCCCACCCATCACCACCAGCACACCGCGATACTGTGCTTCCGGGCTGCGTACCAGCAACAGAGCATCGGCGAGGTTGCGCGGGCCGTCGGCGTCGGGCGCGGTGGCGGGCCGCATGGCGCCAACCAGCACCACCGGTTTGGCGGAGCGCAATACCAGCTGCAAAAACCAGGCCGTTTCTTCCAGCGTGTCGGTACCGTGGGTAATGACCACGGCCGCCACATCGTCCCGCTCCAGCAGCGCTTGCGTGCGCTGCGCCAGCGTGCACCAATGCGCCGGCGTCATGTCTTCGCTGCCGATCTGGAACAGTTGCTCGGTCTCGATCGGTTGCAGCGCCTGCCCGTGCGGCACCGAGGCCAGCAGTTGCTCCACCGTCAGCGCGGCGGGTGTGTAGCCATCGACATCTGCCGCGTGCGCCGATGCGCCCGCAATCGTGCCGCCGGTGCCGAGCAAGATCAAACGTTTCATGGGCGCATCCCGTAATCCAGTGCAATACCGGCAAACACCGCTGCACCAAACCAATTGTTGTGCAGAAAGGCCTTGAAGCAACGCGCCGGTTCGCGCGTGCGAATCAAGGTGTAGTGATACAGAGCAATCATCGCTGCTACGGCCAGACCAAGGTTATAAAAAAATCCCATGTGCAATGCCATGCCCACCGCACACAGCAACAGCAGGGTCATCAGGTAGCACAACATCACCATCACGACGTCGCTACGTCCAAAGGTGATGGCCGCTGTCTTGATGCCGATCTTCACATCGTCGTCGCGATCAACCATCGCATACTCCGTGTCATAAGCCACGGCCCAGAATACATTCGCCAGCAACAACCACCAGGCCACCGGCGCAATCTGTCCGAGGTGCGCCGCATATGCCATGGGAATGCCGAAGCCGAAAGCGATGCCGAGATAGGCCTGCGGAATTGCAAAAAAACGTTTCGTAAAAGGATAGCTGGCCGCCAGCAAGGCCGCTACCACTGCCAACGCAAGCAAGCGAGGATTGAGCGGCAAACTCGGCGGGAGGATCAACAACAGCGCCAGCAGACTCAACACTGCCGCAACGATCACCGCTTCTTGCGGCTTGATTTCACCGCTGGTTACGGGCCGCTCGCGTGTGCGCGCAACGTGACGATCAAAATCGCGATCGGCAAAATCATTGATCGCGCAGCCGGCCGAACGCATCAATATCGTACCCGTAACAAAAATTAACAACAGGCGAAACGGGGGTACTCCTGCGGCTGCAAACCACAATCCCCAGAGGGTTGGCCAGAGTAGCAACAAGATACCGATTGGCCGGTTAAGCCGCACCAGGCGGGCGTATGCGGAAATTCTATGCATTGGATTCATGCGCGACATTCTAACTTTATTCACGTTAAAAACTGTAAAACGCGCAACACGATGAAGGCCGAGGAAGGTGTGAGCACGGTCAAGTGCGCAGGCTTGCTGTCGTTAATTCTCTTTAACAACGGGAGATGCTTGCTTGCCATGCCGACGCTTTATCTGAAAACAGTCAAGGCCCATGAGCTCTTGAACGGGCCACGAGAGGCACTGTCCAGCGCACATCGCCGCCTGCTGATTTTTGTCGATGGCAAAAAAGATGCCGCTGCTTTGATCCGCCATTTCGGCGCCTTTGGCATGACGCAGGTCGCGCTCGACGAATTGACGACAATCGGTCTGTTGGAGCGGCAGACTCTGCCTGATTCAAGACGCAGTAAAAACCGCGCTGAAAATAGTGAAAGCGAGCGCCACGCCCGCATTCAAAAACAAATCGTCAGCACCTTGACCGATCAACTCGGACCCATCGCCGATGAAATTGCACAGTGGGTGGAAGAGTGCGGCAATACACAGGAACTACAGACCCAGGCAAAAAAGGTAATCCAGATCCTGGAAGCCTACGAAAAACAGGAAGTTGCCGTTCAGGTCGAGCAGTTGCTTACCAAGTTATAACAACCGGCAAGTGTGTAGCTCACCCGAACTGCCGCAAAACTACTGCAACAAACTACGCAACATCCACGCTGTCTTCTCATGCACTTGCATGCGTTGGGTGAGGAGGTCGGCGGTGGGTTCGTCGCTGGCTTTGTCGACCAGCGGAAAAATCCGGCGCGCGGTGCGCACCACGCTTTCCTGACCGGCCACAAGCTGGCGAATCATTTCTTCTGCCGGCGGCACATCGGTCGCTTCCTTGATCGAGGTCAACTGTTCAAACGCGGCGTAGCTGCCCGGCGCGGGAAACCCAAGCGCGCGAATCCGTTCGGCGATCAGATCGACCGCCAGCGCCAACTCGGTGTACTGCGCCTCGAACATCAGATGCAGGGTGTTGAACATGGGCCCGGTCACGTTCCAGTGAAAGTTATGCGTCTTCAGATAGAGCGTGTAGGAATCAGCCAGCAAGACCGCCAGGCCAGCGGCAATTTTCTTGCGTTCGCCCGTCGGGATACCGATGTCAATCGCAGTTGCATCCGGCGCAGTGATCGTCTTGGTTTTCTTTGCCATAAGAAACTCCCTCGCAGTGGAAACCTATGGTCAGCTTACGCAGTCACAAGCCAGCCGTGAAATTGTTTATTCTGATCACGGCGATAAAGCGGGCTGCAATCTGTACTATTCCGCGCAGACTCATCCCCTATTGCGTAATCCGCAATCCCGCCTTCAGCATTTTCACGCCATGCAGATCGCAGGACACGATCGCCGCGCGCAGTGCCTCAATCGCCGCCAGACGCGGGAAGCTCTTGCGCCAGGCCAGCACCACACGCCGCGTAGGCGCCGGATCACTGAACGGGATATAACGCAGCAACTCGTCCGGCCCCGGCTGCGCCGGCACTGAACTCATCGGCAACACTGTCACACCCAGGCCGGAAGCCACCATGTGACGGATCGTTTCCAGCGAACTGCCCTCGAAGGTACGTTGAATGCCTTCGTTGGTTTGTGAATAGCGCGCAAATTCCGGACAGACTTCCAGCACGTTGTCGCGGAAACAATGCCCTGTGCCGAGCAGCAACATGGTTTCGTTTTTCAATTCTTCGGCCGCAATGGAGGTGTGGCTGGTCAACGCATGCTCGCGCGGCACTGCCACCACAAAGGATTCGTCATACAGCGGCACCAGATCCAGCCCGGCTTCGGGAATCGGCAACGCCATGATCGCCGCATCCAGTTCACCCTGCCGCAGCAGCTCCAGCAATTTCACCGTGAAATTTTCCTGCAACAGCAACGGCATTTTCGGCGTGCTTTGAATCATCGCCTTGACCAGCGGCGGCAAGAGATACGGCCCAATGGTATAGATCACGCCCAGACGCAGCGGCCCGTTGAGCGGGTCCGTGCCCTGCCGCGCAATCGCCTTGATTGCCGCCGTCTGCTCCAGCACATGCTGCGCCTGCTCCACAATGCGCGCGCCTACCGGCGTCAGGCCGATCTCGCTGCTGCCACGCTCGAACAGCGTGACATTCAACTCATCTTCCAATTTCTTGATCGCCACCGACAGCGTCGGCTGACTGACAAAGCACGCCTCCGCCGCGCGCCCGAAATGCCGCTCACGCGCCACCGCTACAATGTATTTGAGTTCAGTCAGAGTCATTACGACACCATAGCATCACTTGCGAAAAACGCCATGAAGATTGTAGTACCGAACACTGGCACAATGTCGCTCATCCAAATCAGAAAGCACGCCAATTGAAAACTGTTGTCTTGGGGGGTTATGGAAATTTTGGTGCACGGATTTGCCGTGCACTCGCGACATCTCCCGGCATTGAGCTGATTGTCGCCGGTCGTGACGAGTCCCAAGCCAGCCGATTGGCCAGCAGTTTGAACAAGAATGTAGCCGCTGCCCGAATTGATGCCTCTGATGCAAACTTGCCCGCCGCTTTGCGCTGCCTTGGTGCGGAGTTGGTTATCCACACCGCAGGCCCCTTTCAAGCACAAGGTTACCAAGTCCCCCGTGCTGTGGCAGAGGCCGATGCGCATTACATCGATCTCGCCGATGGCCGCCGCTTTGTCTGCGATTTTCCCCTTGCACTGGATGCCACCTTTCGCGCTCGTCAACGCCTCGCGATCACGGGAGCCAGCACCGTGCCCGCGCTTTCTTCTGCAGTCATCAATCACTTGACGTCGCAGTGGCGGCACATCCAGCACATCGATTTCTGTATCGCCCCCGCACAAACCGCACCGCGTGGCATTGCTACTCTGGCGGCAGTGCTGAGTTACTGCGGCGCGCCGGTTCAAGTCTGGCAGAAAGGCGCATGGACGACGCAATATGGCTGGGCGAATCCGCAACGCGTCGAATTCGCGCGCCTGCCTCCGCGCCTCGGCGCGTTGTGCGACATCCCCGATCTGGAACTGTTCCCGGCGCATTATGCGGGCGCCGAATCCATCATGTTCCGTGCAGCACTGGAGGTGAAAATTGCGCAACATGCTTTTGCCTTGATCGCAGCATTGCGTCGCAGAGGCATGATGGGACGCCCTGAACAATGGGCAAGGCTTCTGCATGTTGCCGCCAAGAGGCTGGACAGATTTGGTTCGTCATTGGGAGGCATGGTGGTGCGTGTCACTGGAACCGACGCCCATGGCACCACAAAACACCGGGCCTGGCACATTGCCGCCGACCATGACCACGGCCCGGAAATCCCCTGCATGCCCGCCATCCTGCTCGCCCGCCGTCTGGCCAATGGGAACATCAGTGCAACCGGTGCGCATACAAGCATGGGCTGGTTGGCGCTTTCAGATTTCGAGCCGGAATTTGCGCAATGGGGCATGGTCACCGACATGAGGGATGAAACATTGCGCGATGGGAGCGTTCCCCATGGCACATAGACGTTTCGAGTTCGACATGCCCGCACCGGTCGAGGTCGTGTTCGATGCCTTCCATTACCATCACTGGCGTGCGCGCTGGGACTCGCTGGTCAACGCCACCCATGTGCTGGGTGGCGCACCGTGCCCCTTTGTAGGCGCGATTACCGAGAACGCGGGCGGTGGCATGCTGCGCGGACTTTCCATGCGCACACAATTTGTTTCCTACGACCGACCGCGTGTTGCGGCAGCCAGTATGCTGGGACGTTCTTTCCCTTTCATGCAGTGGGCTGCATCGATGCAACACAAACCCATCGGCCCACGGTCTTCGATCATGATTTATACCTACACTTTTCAAACTGGCCCGACGACACTGCGCTGGCTGATCGAACCCATCACACAATGGATATTCGACTGGCAAACGCGACGCCGCTTCGAACGAATGCGCGCCTTTCTCGCAAGACATGTGCAAGACGTGGAGCAATGGCAGCGTACGCAATGAAACCCGCCGAGCTACGACTGATTCGCTTCACCCTGGCCGTGATCTGGCTGGTCACTGGTGTGGTGTCCTTGTGGATTTACCCAAGGCAAGACAGCCTCACCTTGATCGCTCGCACAGGATTGCACGGTAACTGGGCGCTTGCGGCCTTGTATCTCGGCGCGGGGCTGGATATCGTGATGGGTGTATTGACTCTGTTCGCACGCAACCGTCTGCTGTGGTTATTGCAAGCCCTGTTGACCATTGCCTACACTCTCATCCTCACCCTCTGGCTACCCGAATTCTGGCAACATCCATTTGGCCCGCTGCTGAAAAATCTGCCGATACTGGTGCTGCTGTGGCTGCTCTACACCCACGAGAATGACGACGCACCATGAATACTTACCTGCTCCTGAAATGGATCCATATTATTTCCAGCGTACTGCTGGTCGGCACCGGTCTGGGCAGTGCGTTCTATCTTTTTTTCATTAACCGTTCCGACAATACACCCGCAATCGCTGAGGTGAGCCGTCTCGTGGTGCGCGCAGATTTTTGGTTTACCGCGCCCACTGTGGTGATACAACCGCTCACCGGACTGGCGCTAGTTTCGATCGCTGGCTATTCCTACACCCAGCCTTGGCTACTGTGGGTCTATGGTCTGTATGCGCTGGCAGGTGCATGCTGGCTACCCGTGGTCTGGCTGCAAATTCGCATGTCAAGACTGGCGTCAATCGCAGTGCAAGACAACGCACCGCTCCCCCCTCAATACTGGCAGTACGCACGCTATTGGGAATGGCTCGGCTATCCAGCCTTCCTCGCAATGCTGATTGTCTTTGGGCTGATGGTATTCAAGCCCAGCCTGTAGCCCCGTGTTGATCAAACGCAAATCCATCGAAAAAGAATCGTCGATGCACCCCAGCCGGCGGCGCAGCGCAGCTGTGCCGCGCAAAGCCGCACTCCCGCGCGCGGTGATCAGCGAACACGACGGCGTGCGCAACCTGCACCTCGGCACCGAGGAATTTATCCAGGGCGCAATGCGCATCGACATACCCGATGCGATCGAACTGGAATACACGCAACAGATGATGCTGTGGCTGCTATTCAATCGGGAACCACAGCACATCGTCCAACTCGGGCTGGGCGCCGCGGCACTGACCAAATTCTGCTACCGCCAGTTTCCGCAAGCGCGCGTCACTGCCATCGAACTCAACCCCGCCGTCATCGAAATTTGCCAAACGCAATTCCATCTACCACCCAACGACGCCCGCCTCAACGTCATCGAAATGGACGCGCTGGATTTCGTCACCCACCCCGCCCACCACAACAGCATCGATATCCTCCAAGTCGACTTGTACGACGCCGAAGCCCGCGGCCCGGTGCTGGACACCCCCGAGTTCTACCAGGCCTGCGCCCACTGCCTCACGCCAGAGGGCATGATGACCGTCAACCTCTACGGCCAGCAACCCAACCACGCCATCAGCCTGCAAGCCATGCAGCAGGCATTCGATGCCGTCGTCTGGCTACCCGAAGTGCATGACGCCAATGTTGTTGTTCTCGCCTTCAAGCACGCACCGGTGATGGATTTTTCTGTGCTGGATGAACGGGCTTTGGAAATCAAGACGGCGATGAAATTGCCTGCGGAGGATTGGGTGGAGGGGTTGAGAGTTTGGATGATAGGGGACTAACTAGGAAACTTCCGCTTGAAAGATGGTGTCACTATTGATACCATTCCCGCATGTCCTCAATTCAGAAAATTCTTGAGCAGATGCACCGCGAACCCGCCAATGTGCGGTTTGGCGATCTGAAGAAGGTGTGTGAGCAGTATTTCGGCAAGCCCAGACAGGATGGCACCAGCCATGCCATCTACAAGACGCCTTGGTCGGGTGATCCCCGCATCAACATTCAGAACGCAAAGGGCAAAGCCAAACCCTATCAAGTCAGACAGGTGATCCTGGCGATCAACAAACTGGAAGGAAAATCATGAACATTGACCACTACACCTATCGCGTCACCTGGTCGCCCGAAGATGGCGAGCACGTCGGCCTGTGCGCCGAGTTTCCCTCCTTGAGCTGGCTGGCCGAAAAACCCGAAGCCGCCCTGTCCGGCATCCGCCGCGTAGTTGCCAAAACCGTGGCCGACATGAAAAAAAGCGGCGAGCACATCCCGGAACCGCTGGCCGATAAACATTACAGCGGCGAATTTCGCGTGCGCATCCCGCCGGTCGTGCACCGCACGCTTGCATTGCAAGCTGCGGAGCAAGGCGTCAGTCTGAATCGGTTGGCGAGTGCAAAATTGGCGGCATAGAGAGCGCACATGCGCAGTAAGCACCACTTGCTACGCGTACTGCAATGCGCACACGCATCGATTTCAATCGTTATCTTGTCCTATAATTTCGTTTGAACATAATACGATCTCCGAAAAGTACTCGCCTCAGCCAGACCCCCCCCGCTATCGCTCCAAAAAAAATCACGTATTTGAGAATACCAAAGCTCCTGGGAAACATATCCGCTATCCAGGCGCCGACTACGACGCTCCCTGTGAAGATAACGAAGGTTGCCATAGACGAAGGGCCATATTCAACTTCAGCCTGACATCCACGACACACCGTAGCACCGCGAGGAACTGTTTCATGGCAATGAGGGCAGGTCAAATCACTCATACTGCTTTCTCCTTTCGTTTGGTTATTGGATCAAGCTTGCAAACCTTGGGGCACCTATTTTTGCTTCCTTTTTACGAACGGTGAGTCGGCTCCCTTGATACCAATAGGTACCGCAGTCAAAGATACTGGACTTGGCCTGCTTTCACAAGACTCCTGACAAAAATTTGGCTCGAGTCGTTGGTACATCTCATGGAAGAAGCTCGCGTAGCCGAAATGGCCAACAAGTGTCCGCCTTACAATCACCTGCATTTACGCCTTCAAGTAATCTTCGCGTCCCGCCAGCCAGCGCCTCAAGTGCGCGCCACTAGCTTCTTCATAGTGCGTGAGCATGTCCTGCGCGGTCTGGCGCGCGAGCTCGACCACCGCAGTGTCGTGTTGTAAGTCGGCGTAACGCAGCAGGGCTTCGCCGGATTGGCGTGCTCCTAAAAATTCGCCGGGGCCGCGGATTTGCAGGTCGCGGCGGGCGATTTCAAAACCGTCGGAGGTTTCGAACATGGCTTGCAGGCGATCACGGGCGGTGGACGACAGCGGTTTTTGGTAGAGCAGGATGCAGGTGCTTTCGGCACTACCACGCCCTACCCGTCCGCGCAGCTGATGCAGTTGGGCGAGGCCGAAGCGTTCGGCATTTTCGATCACCATCAGGCTGGCGTTGGAGACATCGACGCCGACTTCGATGACGGTAGTGGCGACCAGCAGATGCACTTGCCCGGCGATGAAGGCTTGCATGACGGCGGCTTTGTCGCTGCTGGACAGACGCCCATGCAGCAGGCCAATGTTCAACTCCGGCAGCGCGGCGCATAAATCCGCATGGGTGGCGGTGGCGGTTTGCAATTGCAGGGCTTCGCTTTCTTCGATCAGCGGACAGACCCAGTAGATTTGCCGACCTTCCTGCACCGCGTGGCGAATGCGCTCGATTACTTCGGCACGGCGGCTGTCGGTGACGAGCTTGGTTTTGACCGGCGTGCGGCCGAGCGGCAGTTCGTCGATCACCGAGACGTCGAGGTCGGCGTAGTAGGTCATCGCCAGCGTGCGCGGGATGGGCGTGGCGCTCATCATGAGTTGATGGGGGTACGAGCCATGCGAAGCACCGTTCTCACCCTCCCCTTCAAGGGGAGGGTTGGGGTGGGGATGGGTTTCCGGCGCATGGTGGCTCTGCGCATTGACCCCATCCCCCTCCCCGCCTCCCCCTTGAAGGGGGAGGAGTTTTTTGCTTCTTCCCTTGTTGCGTAGAGCGACCCGTTGCGCCACACCGAAGCGGTGCTGTTCATCGACCACCGCCAAACCGAGCCTGGGAAAATTCACCGTGTCTTCAATCAAGGCATGCGTGCCCACGACCAAGTGCACTTCGCCCTGTTCGATGGCTTTCACGGCGGCGCGCTTTTCTGCGGCGGTGAGTGCGCCGGTGAGCCAGCAGACGGTGATGCCGAGCGGGGCGAACCAGCCGCTGAGTTTGCGGTAGTGCTGCTCGGCGAGAATTTCGGTGGGGGCCATGATGGCGGCCTGATAGCCGGCGTCGATGGCACGTGCGGCGGCCTGCGCGGCGATGACCGTTTTGCCGCAGCCGACATCACCTTGCAGCAGGCGCGACATCGGGTAGGGTTGCGCGAGGTCGTGGCCGATTTCCTGCCACACGCGCTCTTGCGCAGCGGTGAGTACAAACGGCAATTGCGCCAGCAGTTTTTTTTCCAGCGCGCCGCTCTGCGCCAGCACGGGGGCGTGGCGCAAAAAACGCTGCGCGCGGGCACGGTGCAGTGAAATCTGCTGCGCCAGCAATTCATCAAACTTGATGCGCTGCCAGGCGGGGTGGATGCGCTCCACCAGCGCATAGGTATCGGTATCCGGTGTGGGTTGATGCAGCACGCGAATCGCACTGTCGAATTCCGGCAGTTGCAGACGCTGAACGATGGGTGCGGGCAAGGTGTCCGGCCACGGGTGCGCAAGCGCACGTTCGATCAGCTTTTGCAAGGTACGCTGCGGCAAACCTGCGGTGGTGGGATAGATCGGCGTCAGACAATCGGGGAGCGAGACCACTTGCCCGGCGTCCACCCATTCGCAGGCGGGATGAACCATCTCCGTGCCGAAGAAACCAGCCCGCGGTTCGCCGCGCGCGCGTATCGTTGAACCCACCTGCAACTGTTGCACCTGACTCGGATAGAAATTCAGGAAGCGCAACACCATCACGCCACTATCGTCTTCCAGCTGACACACCAACTGGCGGCGCGGGCGATATTTCACTTCGGCCGTGACGATGGTGCCCTGCACCTGCACCAGTGCCGCGAAACCCGCCTCGGCAATCGGCGTGACCTGGGTGCGGTCTTCATAACGCAGCGGAAAATGCAGGATCAAGTCGGCATCGGAATGCAGCCCCAGCCGTGCCAGGCGGGCCGATAGCGGAGATGCCTTGGGCTTTTTTTCCGTCACTGTGTTTTTACAACGCCAGCACCGCTTCCGCTTCGAATTGCGCGCCACGCGGCAGGCTGGCAACACCGACAGCAGCGCGCGCCGGATAGGGCTGCTCGAAATATTGCGCCATGATTTCGTTGACCTTGGCAAAATGGCTCAGGTCGGTCAGATAAAGATTGACCTTGGCCGCTTGTGCAAGGGATCCCCCGGCAGCCTGGGCGACAGCGCGTAGATTCTTGAATACCTGATGCACTTCGTCTTCAAAGCTGCCATTGACCATTTGCATGGTCGCCGGATCGAGCGCGATCTGGCCGGACAGAAACACCAGCTGGCCGACTTTGACAGCTTGTGAGTAGGTGCCTATCGCGGAAGGCGCGAGGTTGGTTGCAATGATTTCGCGTGTTGCCATGGAATTCTCCCCATCAATCGATTCAGGCGGATATTAGCCGAAAGGTGAAATCCGTTTGTATTCGGGTTGCATTGCGGTTGCGTTGCAGCAAAATTAGACGTAGGATAAAAACATGTTGCAGTGCGGGATGAAAGAATGCGGTTACTATCGCTCATCCGCCCCTGATTAAATCAAGCAGGCAAAACAAACAAAAATGGCTAAAACTTTTTCCGAGAGACTTCTCGGTAAAGCGCGTGATCCCATGAACCGGGATACTCGCCACTCACTGGCCTTGGTGGCCTTTCTAGCCTGGGTTGGCTTGGGTGCCGATGGATTGTCTTCCTCGGCCTATGGGCCAGAAGAAGCCTTCAAGGCGCTGGGCACACACACCCATCTGGGCCTGTACCTGGCCATTGTCACAGCAGTTACGGTGTTCATCATCGCGCTGGCCTACAACCAGGTGATTGAATTATTCCCGACTGGGGGCGGCGGTTATCGTGTCGCCACCACCTTGATCGGACCGTATGCGGGGTTGGTTTCCGGTGCCGCGCTCGTGGTGGATTATGTATTGACGATTGCGATTTCAGTCGCCAGCGGCACCGATGCTCTGTTCAGCCTGATGCCAGTCGACTGGCAAACTTACAAGCTGACGATAGAGTTGGGGCTGGTCGCCCTGCTGCTCTACATGAATCTGCGCGGCGCCAAGGAATCGATCCAGATCCTGCTGCCCATTTTTCTGGGCTTCGTCATCACCCATACCATCCTGATTTTCTATGGCATTTCGGCACACGCCGGCCTGCTGCCGCAATTGATTCCCGACACGCTCCACGAGACCAGCAGCCTGGCCACCGAGTCCGGTTGGATTTTTGTCGTGGCGCTATTTCTGAAAGCCTATTCGCTGGGCGGCGGGACGTATACCGGGATCGAAGCCGTATCGAACAATGTGCAATCGCTGGCCGAGCCGCGCATCAAAACCGGTAAGCTGACAATGCTCTATATGGCGGCCAGTCTGGCGTTCGTGGCTGCGGGCATCATCCTGCTTTATCTGCTCTGGAATGCGCAGGTGGTGGAGGGGCAAACGCTCAACGCGGTTGTCTTCCGCAACATCATCACCGACATGGGGTTCACTGGCGAACTTGGCACTTCCACGCTCACCATGGTGCTGGTATTTGAGGCTGGGCTGCTTTTCGTCGCGGCCAACACAGGTTTTCTGGGCGGGCCGTCGGTGCTCTCCAATATGGCGATCGACTCCTGGTTGCCGCACCGCTTCCGTTACCTGTCCTCACGCCTGGTCACGCAGAACGGGATTGTGTTGATGGGCATTTCAGCCGTCGGCATTCTGCTCTGGACACGCGGGCGCGTCGATTTGCTGGTGGTGCTGTATTCGATCAACGTGTTTCTCACCTTCAGTCTGTCGCTGGCCGGGCTGTGCGTCTATTGGCTCAAGCATCGCAACGATCCGCGCTGGGTGGGCCGCCTGTGTCTCTCTGGGCTTGGTTTGATCGTCACGACCGGCATTCTGGCTGTCACGGTGGTGGAGAAATTCTTCGAGGGCGGCTGGTTGACGCTGGCCATTACCGGATTGGTCATCGGCGTGTGCCTGTGGATCCAGAGACACTACAAAGATACCCGAGGGAAGATTCGCGCGGTCGATGAAGTTTTCGCCAACCAACCCTATGGCAGCGAAACCAATTTCCCCGCCTGCGATCCGGAACAACCCACCGCCGTCTTCATCGTCGGCACCAGCCGCGGCGGCGGCTTGCACGCGCTGCTGTGGGTGCAACGCATGTTCCCCGATCACTTCAAGAATTTCATCTTCATCAATGCACGCACGGTCGATGCGCATGTCTATGGCGGTGAAGATGCGCTGGAAGCGATGAAAGTCGACGCCATGGTTTCGCTCAACTTTTTCGTCAACTTCTGTCACAGCCACGGCATGGCATCGAAGTACTATCTTGCCTACGGCACCGACGCCATCGCCGAATTAACCAAGCTCTCGGCACAAGTTCACACGGAATTCCCCAACGCCATTTTCTTCACCAGCAAGTTGATTTTCCAGCGCGAGAACTGGTTCAGCTGGATTCTGCACAACCAGGCGGTCACCTCGATTCAACGCTACCTGCATTTCCAAGGTTTGCAGATGGTGATTCTGCCGATGAAAATCTGACCGCACGAAAAAAACGGCCTACAATAGCGCCATCTTTTCCACCCTGCGCCCTCCCTCGGCATGAAACACCTGCGACGCAATTACCGTGGCGTGATCGCCCGCAACAGCGATGCCATCAAGCGGCTGGCGATCGGGCTGGCCGATGCCGCCAGCAAGATCGAACAGAATTACTGGGAACAGCAACTCACCGAGCTGATCGACAAGAGCTTCACCCCTGCGGGGCAGGAGGCCATGCAAGCCACGCTGGATCGGCTGTGGGAGCAGCATCCCAATGCCTACGAAATCCTCGCCGATCTGATCGAAGCGCGCACCGAAAGCACTCAGGTTGCGCAGCAAGGCACGCAATATCAGGCGCTGTTTTTCTGCGCGCCCTTGCTGGCGTGGTCGCGTCTGCGCATCCCCACACCCTTGGTCCCTGCGGGCGATCTGGAGGCCATGCGCGCACACTTGTACGCCCATATCTTCAGCCGCGGTGTGCGCATTGCACTGGCCGATCGTCTGCTCAGCCCCGACCAATTGCCGTTCGGTTTCAATGCCACCCACAAGTGGGCGCGTGAATTGTTTGCCAGTGCGGCCAAGAATCAATCGCTGCATTTGCGCAGCCAGAATCTGCCGGAGACCGCCGAGTTCATCAGCGACCTGCGTTTCTTGATCGGCGCCGTCCTGGTGCCCGTCGGCGAGCCGCTGTTCCGTTGGCAGGAAGACAATTGCAAGCAAGAAGACGCCTTTGCCGCTTGGTCACAGCAAGCGCTGCCGCTGTTCACGCCACACCTGCCCGGTTGCATGGTGCAACTGTTGTTGCCGGGGCCGTTTTACAGCACTTGCCGCCAGGCCGACCGCGAAGCGCGCAGCTTCTTCATCCTGGCCGGTATCGCCTATCTGCAAAGCCTGCTCGAATGCACATCCAGCGAACTGGTAGCTTGCGTCGCGCCGTTCCACCCGCCGGAATCGCAAGAGGTGATCGCCGAATACCGCATCAGCCTGCAACACCGCAACGCCGAAGGCGTCCAGCATGGCGTGGTCTGGCCGATCTTCAGCGAGAACGAGCAACAACAAGCGCCCGAAGAGATCCGGAACGTGCTGACCTCAGCCGGACTGACCGACATCGTCATGCACAGCCATCATTTCCCGCTGGAATATTGCGAAGATTGCGGCGCCCCGCTCTTCCCCAACCGCGAAGGCGAGACCGTGCACACGGAAACGCCGGAAGAGCCGGAAGACATGCCGCATTACTTGCATTAGGGCAAGAAAAAAGGCCGCTTACCCAGCGGCCTTTTTTATGTGTTGGCGTTTGTTTATGCCTTCACGCGGTTGCGATATTCCGCCGTGCGGGTGTCGATCTCGATCAGATCGCCGATTTCAACGAAAGCGGGAACGGGGATTTCAAAGTTGGTGGGTTTGATGCGGGCCGGTTTCATGACTTTGCCCGACGTGTCGCCCTTGACGGCAGGTTCGGTGTACGCCACTTCACGCACCACGCTGGTGGGGAGTTCGACCGACAGCGCCTTGCCATCGTAGAACACAACTTCACAGGCCATGCCGTCATCCAGGTAATTCAGGGAATCGCCCATGTTTTCGGCTTCGACTTCGTACTGGTTGTAGTCGGCATCCATGAACACATACATCGGATCAGCGAAATAGGAATAGGTCACTTCCTTGCGATCAAGCACCTGCACTTCAAATTTTTCATCGGCTTTGAAGACGCTTTCCATACCGGAAGCGGTGAGCAGGTTTTTCATCTTCAGCTTGACCACGGCGGCGTTACGGCCGGATTTGTTGTATTCGGCCTTGAGCACGACCATCGGATCCTTGCCAACCATGACCACATTGCCAACACGCAATTCCTGAGCGACTTTCATCTTGATTCCTGAGGGAAAAAACTAAAGGCCGCATTCTACCCGATGGGCCGCGAAACTGACTAGCTGCGACGCCAGATCCGGCTGTATAAACAATTGTTGCGCCCACCGTTCCGCATGGCTCTGCAAGGCCGGTAAAGCGGCGGCAAAGGCAGGCCAGGTGTGCGCCAACGCCCCCGCTGCGGGCACGTTCCAGGCATGCCAAAAGGCCCGCACCGCCTGCGTGCTGGGCACATCCAGCCCGGCCAGATAACGCGCCAAAAAAGCCTCCAGCTTGATGCGGTGGGCCTCTTCCTGCTGCGGATAGATCTGCCAGACAAAGGGATGCTGCGCCCACTGAGCGCGCACAAAGGAATCTTCGCCGCGCACGAAATTCAGCTGGCAAGCCGCCAGCCGGGCATCGTATTCCGGCTGGCTTACAAACGGTACTTCCTCCACCGTCAGTGCGCCACGCGACCCGGCCCACCCCGCCAGGCGATCGTTCAACACGCCCGGCGCCACCAGACACAACACCGGCTGCGGGTGCGCGGCCCAGCACTGCAACAGCTCGACGACGAAGGGCTGGTCGTAGGAGAACAGAGAGATTTTCAAACGATAGTTCGGTAACTGTACGGCAGGCCGAAGCGTGAGTTCAGCTTCGCGCAGCAGTCCGCCAGTGGACGGAGTAAAACCGGGATAAAAGAAATACTGGCGCAAGGGTAAACGGGGGTGGGGAGAGGGCAAGCCATGACAGCCCTCAACCCAGTCTTCGGCGCTCAGGTATTCGAGGTTGATCCACAGCGGCGGCGGTGTTTTCGCGGCCATACGTTCCAGCCATGAGGGCGGCAGATCGCAGCCGAAGGCGCAAATCACCACCTGCCCCGGTTGAACGGTTTCGCTGAGTGTCCACTGGCTCACCCAGACCCCATTGACCTCGCATTGAGACGACCCTGCCACCCACTGCGGACACAGGCGGACAAATGCGGCCAGCTCATCCACCCACAAACGCACGGGCAAACCCTGCTCGGCCGCCAATTGCCGTGCCAGGCGCCAAGACACGCCGATGTCGCCATAGTTGTCTACGACCTTGCAAAAAATATCCCAATGCTTCATAACACCAGTGTAACAACCCTGCGTTTCGTCCAGATTGTGTCGTTTACGCTGTTGTTGCGGTCAATCTATCCAGCACAAGATCCATGCCCTCATCTTCCTTTATTCGACGGGCGTTCAAGCAAGTCGATGTCTTCAGTCTGGAGCCTTACCAGGGCAACCCGGTGGCTGTCGTAATGCAGGCAGAAGGCTTGTCCAGTCAGGCAATGCAGCACATCGCTACCTGGACCAAAATGTCCGAAACCACCTTTGTACTGCCACCCACCGATCCGCAGGCCGATTACCTGGTACGCATCTTCACCCCGCAAAAGGAATTGCCATTTGCCGGCCACCCGACGCTGGGCACCGCGCATGCCCTACTGGAAGATGGTGATATTGAGATGCACGACGGCATCCTGGTGCAGCAATGCGCTGCGGGACTGATCAACCTCGATGTGGAATATATCGATACCGATTTCTCGCTTTATTTCAGCCTGCCCAAGGCGGCCGCCAGCTCGGTCAATCAGGAGACGCGGCTCGCCCTGATGCAGGCATTGGGCGATATCGAAATCGGCGCAGCCTGGCAAATCAACGTCGGGCCGACCTGGATCACCTTGCAATTGGAAAATGCTGATGTGGTGCGCAATCTGCACGTGGATCTGGCAGCTATCAAGAAAATCAGCGCCAAGGCACGCATTACCGGCGTCACCGTATTTGGCGAACTCCCCCCCGGCAGCGATGCCGCTTTTGAAGTACGCAGTTTTTCGCCCATCACGGGCGTGCCGGAAAATCATGTCAGCGCCAGCAGCAATGGCTGCGTTGCCTGGGTCGTGCAAAAAGATGGTCTGGTCAGCGGCAATGCCTACACCGCGCACCAAGGCGGTTGTGCCGGTCACGATGGACAGGTCAATGTGATCTATGAACCCGACGGCCGCATTCTCATCGGCGGCCACAGCGTGACTTGTGTGAGTGGGACCATCCTGGCCTGAGTCCTGCGGGTTTGACCCCTGAAATGTCAAAGATGTCTAAATCCCAGGGTAAAAACGGTCTACATCCAATTGCGCCTCTCAAAGATAGCCAGTAGAGTCTGGCCCTGCGCACTCCTGTTTCAGATTTCTGAAACTCGCAGCCATCCGCAGTTATTGTCACGACAAAACCATGCAGCTGAGCACTTTCACATTTCATTCCGACCATGGCTGGTCAGTCCCGGAATTTCCTGCACTTGATTCACCGCAAACGCTCGTGATGGTCTACGGTGCGCCCGAATACGTCGATCACCACGCGCCCATCCATCAATTGCTGCAGGCTTACCCGCAATCCATCGTCGTCGGCTGTTCATCGGCCGGCGAGATCAGCGGCCGTCAGGTCAACGATGCCAGCCTGTCGGTGGCGGTGGCACGCTTTGAACATACGCGTCTGACCGTGGTGTCGAGCACCATCGACAAGGTCGAATCGGCTGCCGTCGGTGAACAACTCGCACGGCAATTGCTGCGGGCCGGTGAAGATCTGCGCAGCGTGCTGATCTTGAGCGAAGGCATGAATGTCAGCGGTAGCGCGCTGGCGCAGGGGATGAGCGCCGTCCTGCCGCCACAGGTTGTGGTCAGTGGCGGTCTCGCCGGCGACGGCCGCCGTTTTGAACGCACCTGGGTGCTGTGCAATGGTTTGCCGCAGGCCAGTCAAGCAGTCGCCATCGGTCTGTACGGCAAACGTCTGCACGTCGGCTTTGGCTCGAGCGGCGGCTGGGATGTCTTCGGCCCCGAGCGCGTCATCACGCGCGCAGCCGGCAACGTGCTGTATGAACTCGACGGCAAGCCCGCACTGGCCTTGTACAAGGAATATCTCGGCGAATACGCGGATGGCTTGCCCGGCACCGGACTGTTTTTTCCGCTGGCCATCTGGAAACCCGAGCCGGGCGCCCGCAAGGTGATGCGCTGCATGGCGTCGATCGACGAAGCTGCGCAATCAATTACCTTCGGCGGCGATGTCCCGCAAGGCTATTACGCGCAATTGTCCAAGGCCAATTTCGACAATCTCGTTACCGCCGCCCATGAAGCCGCCGACCTCACCACCAACGGGCGGCAGACGGCACCCGTGCTGGCGCTGGCAGTGAGCTGTGTCGGCCGGCGCATCATGATGGGCGAGCGCAGTGACGAAGAACTGTCAGTCACACTCGACAATCTGCCGCCCGGCTCACTACAGGTGGGTTTCTACTCCTATGGAGAAATCGGGCCGTTCCCCGGCCAGACCTGTACCTTGTATAACCAGACCATGACGTTGACCACGTTTTGTGAAGAATAGTAGTTAAGGCATGAACAAAACGCTTCACGATCTCCTGCATCGGCAGCTCAGGCGGGCCGGTATTGCGCCGGATGCCATCGATTTGTCTGCACCCTCCTGGGCACGCTTGCTCGATGGTGTCAGCCGCGCCTACAGTGATGCCGACCGCGACCGCTATCTGATGAAACGGGCGCTGGAAGTTTCTTCACGCGAAATGCGTGAACTCTACGACCGTCTTGAGGAAACGCAGCAAATCGCCGGCCTGGGCAGTTGGTCATTCGATCGTCAGGGCCGCTGCCTCGAATGGTCCGACGAATGCGCCCGGATTTTCGGGCAGATGGCGGGCGATGTGCGCCCCAATTACCTGGCGCTGTACAAACGTTTCGCCGAACGCGACCGCGCTCAACTCAACGATGCGATGCGTGCCGCACTGGATCATGGCACGCCGTTCACGCTTGAGCTGCGTCTGTATCTGCCCAATGGCTCGACACGCTGGGTGCGCTTGATGGGGCGGCGCGCCAATGCCACGCGCGGCGACGAGACACCCGTCAAATCAAACGAAAATCTGCGCGTTCACGGCGCGATCATGGATATCACCCCGCACAAGCTGGTGCAATTGCGTCACGCGATCGAGCACACCATCACTCTGCTGCTGGCCGATTCGACCAGTGCGCTGACGGCCAGCGTGATGCAGCAAATCATTCAGAACATCGTCGAAACGCTGGGCTGGCAATGCGGCGCATTCTGGGAACTGGACGAACGCGAGCGCGTCTTCAAACGACGCACGCAATGGACCGACGGCCACCGGCGCGCGGCGCAATTTTATGCGCTCGTCCCCAACAATCTCCCTGCCGAAGCCAGTTGCCGTGGCTTGATTCCCAAGACCATCGCCAACAGTGGCCCGATCTGGGTGACCGACATTCTTGCCGATGCGGATTTCGGTCCGTTCCAGGAAGCCGCGCGTTCCGCCAGCATGCGTACGGCCTTTTCCCTGCCGATTGAAGTGGAAGGCAAGGTCATCGGCACGCTGGAATTCTTCAGCCGCCGCATTCAACAGGCCGATCCCAATATCCTGCAAAACGGGCGCTTCATCGGCCGGCAGATCTCGCAATTCTTCCAACGCCGCCGCGCCGAGGCGGCGCTGCGCGAAAGCGAACAACATTTTCGTTCGCTGGTGGAACAGGCCGCCGACGGTTTCTATGTCTTCGATGCAGCCGGACAGCTGGTCGATGTCAACCAATGCGCTTGCGACAGTCTCGGCTACACGCGCACGGAATTGTTGTCCCTGCATGTCAGCGCCATCGATGCCGGCTCCAGCGAGGAAGACCGGCGCATGCTGTATGCGCGCATTCTCGAAGGCACACCGATCGCCCTGGAAAGCCAATACCGGCGCAAGGACGGCCAGACCTTCCCGGTCGAGATCCGCATCAGTTCCATTGCCATCAGCGGCCAGCAACACTTCCTGGCGCTGGTGCGGGATGTGACAGATCGCCGGCGTTTGCAGGATCACATTCACCACCTGGCTTATCACGACGCACTCACGGGCTTGCCCAATCGCGCCATGTTCAGCCGTACCTTGAACCATGTGCTGGCACGCGCGCGCCGTCAAAACAAGCAACTGGCATTGCTGTTTATCGATCTGGACCGCTTCAAGAACATCAACGATACGCTCGGTCATGACAACGGCGACCGGCTGCTGCAGGAAATCACCCGCCGCCTGCTCAGCAGCTTGCGCGAAATCGATATGGTGGCCCGTTTCGGTGGTGACGAATTCGTCGTGTTGCTGGAAGACATGGTCGATGTCAATCACGCCACTACCGTTGCCAACAAGATTCTGGCCGCCATCGATCAGGAATACCAGCTTAACTATCAACCGGTGCACGTCACCACGAGCATCGGCATCAGCCTGTTTCCCCACGATGGCGCCGATGAATCGACGCTGATGAAGCACGCCGATATTGCCATGTACCAGGCCAAGGCGGAAGGCAAAAATGGCTACCGCTTCTATTCAGCGCAGATGAACGCGCATTCCTTCGAACATCTGGCGATTGAAACCCGCCTGCGCCGCGCCGTTGAGCGCGGCGAATTTGTGCTGCATTACCAACCCAAGGTGAATCTGCAAACCGGCGCCATCTCTGGCGTCGAGGCCTTGCTGCGCTGGAGTCACCCCGAACTGGGCACGGTGATGCCGGACAAGTTCATTCCGCTGGCCGAGGAAACCGGTCTGGTCATCTCGATCGGTTATTGGGTCTTGCGTGAGATCTGCCGCAACTTCATGGAATGGCGCCTGCAAGGATTACCCATCGTTCCCATCGCCATCAACCTCTCGCCACGCCAGTTTGCCGATGCCAACTTGCTGCACGAAATTTCTGCCACCCTGCGTGAAAGCGGCATGCCGCCCGAATTTCTGGAGCTGGAAATCACCGAAAGCACGGTGATGCACAACCCTGAAAAGGCGTTGCAAATCCTGTCGAGTCTGCGCGCGCTGGGGATTCGTGTCGCCGTAGATGATTTCGGCATTGGCCACTCTTCACTGTCCCAGCTCAAGCGTTTGCCCATCGATATCATCAAGATCGACCGCTCCTTCGTGCAAGGCATCGCTTCCGACAACGCCGATGCCGCCATCACCGAAGCCATCATTTCGATGAGCAAACGCCTGCAAATCAGCGTGATCGCCGAAGGCGTGGAAACCCAGGAACAACACGACCTCCTGCGCCGCCTGGGTTGCGATGAATATCAAGGCTTTCTCTTCAGTCAACCGCTTTCAGTGACCGATCTGACGCCCGTGTTGCGCGACAATATGGCGCGGCAAAAGAAAGAACCCGCGCCGGTCAACCGGCTGGCAGTTGTGCGCCGCTGAACACACCCTTAGCATCAACGCCCACGCGTGCTCTGCTAAGATTGCGGCTGCTCAATTCAGGGAAGAATCATGCTGCTGATGACGGGAAGCGCTGGATTCATTGGCGCCAATTTTGTACACAATTGGTGTGCCCAATCGACCGAGGCCATCGTCAGTCTGGACAAGCTGACCTATGCTGGCAATGCCGCCAATCTGGCCGCGCTGCCCCCCGGCGCTGCACATCAACTGGAGGTGGGCGACATCGGCGACCGTGCCTTGGTGCAGCAACTCTTGCGCACCCATCAACCGCGCGCCGTGCTGCACTTTGCTGCCGAGAGTCATGTCGATCGCTCGATCCACGGCCCCGGCGAATTCATTCAAACCAATGTGGTCGGCACCTTCAATCTCTTGCAGGAAGTGCTGGGTTACTGGCGCAGTCTCGATGCCGCTGCACAATCTACTTTCCGCTTTCTACACGTCTCGACCGATGAAGTGTATGGCTCGCTGCAGGCCGACGATCCCGCTTTTTGCGAAACCACGCCGTATCAACCGAACAGTCCCTACTCCGCTTCCAAGGCCGCGTCCGATCATTTGGTGCGGGCTTGGCACCATACCTACGGACTGCCGGTACTGACCACCAATTGCTCAAACAATTACGGCCCCTACCAGTTCCCCGAAAAGCTGATCCCGCTGATGATTCATCATGCGCTGGGTGGCAAGCCGCTGCCGATTTACGGTGATGGCAAAAATGTGCGCGACTGGCTGTATGTCACCGATCATTGCGACGCGATTCGCACCGTGCTCGCGCGCGGCCGCTTGGGCGAAACCTACAACATCGGCGGCAATAACGAGATGACCAATCTGGAAATCGTGCATCTCTTGTGCGACCGGCTCGATGCCCTGCGTCCGCGCCGCGATGGTCAAAGCTACCGCACGCAAATCACCTACGTACCCGACCGTCCAGGGCACGACCGCCGCTACGCCATCGACGCACGCAAGATCGCCGGTGAACTGGGCTGGACGCCGCGCGAAACCTTTGCCAGCGGCATCGAAAAAACCATTGCCTGGTACCTCGATCACGCCGACTGGGTGGAGAACATCACCTCCGGGCAATACCGCCAATGGCTCGAACAAAACTACGGGGACAAAAAGAAATGAAACGCAAAGGTCTCATTCTCGCCGGCGGCTCCGGCACCCGTCTGTATCCGATCACACTGTCGGTGTCCAAGCAATTGCTGCCGGTTTACGACAAGCCGATGATCTATTACCCGCTCTCCACGCTGATGCTGGCGGGGATTCAGGACATCTTGCTGATTTCCACCCCGCAGGACACCCCGCGCTTCGAACAGTTGCTCGGCGACGGCTCGCAATGGGGGTTGAACCTGCGCTATGCCGTGCAACCCTCGCCCGACGGCCTGGCGCAAGCCTTCATCATCGGCCGCGAATTTATCGGCAACGCGCCCAGCGCACTCGTACTGGGCGACAATATTTTCTACGGCGGCAATCTGCAGCAACAGCTTGAAGCAGCCAACCAGCGCAGCGCTGGAGCGACCGTGTTTGCCTACCATGTGAAAGACCCCGAACGTTATGGCGTGGTGGCTTTCGACAGCACCGGCCGCGCCACCTCCATTGAAGAAAAACCGGCACAGCCGCAATCGAACTACGCCGTCACCGGCTTGTATTTCTACGATCAACAAGTGCTCGACATTGCCGCCGATCTGAAGCCCTCGGCGCGCGGCGAACTGGAGATCACCGATGTCAACCGCATCTATCTCGAACAGCAACAGTTACAGGTGGAAATGATGGGGCGCGGTTATGCCTGGCTCGACACCGGCACACATGAATCGCTGCTGGAGGCGGCCCAGTTCATTGAAATTCTCGAACGTCGGCAAGGCTTGAAAATCGCCTGCCCGGAAGAGATCGCCTGGCGCAAGGGTTACATCGACGCGGCCCAGTTGGAAAAACTCGCCGCGTCTCTGATGAAAAACGAATATGGAAAATATCTGCTGCAAGTCCTGCGCGAAAAGAATCTGTCATGAACGTCATCCCCACACGCCTGCCTGAAGTTTGCATCATCGAACCGCGCGTTTTCACTGACGATCGCGGTTATTTTTTCGAGAGCTTCAACCGCGCCCGCTTTTCCGACGCCATCGGGCAAGATGTCAACTTCATTCAGGACAATCATTCCAACTCGAAGCAGCACACACTGCGCGGCCTGCATTACCAGCTCGACCAACCCCAGGCCAAGCTGGTGCGCGTGATACAGGGCCGGGTGTTCGATGTCGCGGTCGATATTCGCAAAAGTTCGCCCACCTTCGGGCAGTGGGTCGGCGTTGAGCTGAGCGCAGAAAATCAGCGCCAGCTCTGGGTGCCGAGCGGTTTTGCGCATGGCTTTCTGGTTTTATCCGAGAGCGCCGATTTTCTCTACAAGGTGGACAATTACTGGTCGCCGCAGAGCGAGCGGCGCATCATCTGGAACGATCCTGCCATCGGCATCGATTGGCCGGTCACTGAAGCCCCCGTGCTGTCCGCCAAGGATGCCGCCGGTGTGCCCCTCGCACAAGCGGACACATTCGCATGAAGATTCTGCTGTTCGGTACCACCGGACAAGTTGCACACGCCCTGCTACCGCGCCTGCAAGCGCTGGGGGACGTGACCGCGCTGTCGCGCACCGAAGCCGAGTTCAGCCAGCCGGAAAATTTGCGCACGCATGTGCGCACACTTCAGCCGGAGATTATCGTCAATGCCGTCGCCTACACCGCCGTTGACCGTGCCGAGAAAGAAGCCGAACTGGCGCACACCATCAATGCCACCGCACCCGGAGTATTGGCGCAAGAAGCCGCACAGTGTGGCGCCTGGTTGATTCACTATTCCACCGACTATGTGTTCGATGGAAAAAAGACCGGGGCCTATGTCGAAGATGACGCCACCGGCCCGCTGAATGTCTATGGTCGCAGCAAACTGGCGGGCGAGCAGGCGATTGCCGCGACCGGCTGCAACCACTTGATCCTGCGCACCAGTTGGGTCTATTCCGCGCACGGCCAGAATTTTCTCAAAACCATTGCGCGCCGCGCATTGGAACCGCCGGAATTACGTGTGGTTGATGATCAGTTTGGCGCACCGACTTCATCGACGCTGATTGCAGACGTCACTTGCAAGATCCTGCCGCAACTGTTTGCGCGCGGCCCGGATGCTGGCGGCCTCTATCATCTGACTGCACGCGGACAAACGAGTTGGCATGGTTATGCCGAAGCGATTCTGGAGGCACTGCGGCAATCACGGCCGCACGCTCATGTCGCGACACTGACGGCGGTGAGTGGCACCACTTACCCTACCGCCGCAACGCGCCCGGCAAATTCGCAACTCGACACCAGCAAGCTCCGCCAACACTTTGGTATTGCGCTGCCGGATTGGAAGACCGGCGTGCTGGAATGTTTGTCCGAACTCGGCCTGCGCAAATAAAAAGGGCAGGCTGACGTTGCCATCAGCCTGCCGCAGCGCTACCGGTAAGTTGCCGGGAAAACAACTTGCCTACCTTCAAACTTCAGTCTGTCACATGCTTCGGCCCACAAGCCAACCGCATCACGAGGTCCAGGTGGAGATTAGAGCAATCACCAGGAAGTGGCATTATTCCCGTTTCGATACCCGGCTGAAATAGTCCTTTCAGCCCATCCGAATGGACTATTGACAGACTGCGGCAAACATGCGATCTAGGTAGCTGCCTGATTGTTTGCCGAGACGATGCGATCCGATCCAATCCTGAATGCCCTGTGCCGGCTGGCCAAGGCGACCACGACAGAAACTCTCAACGAAAGTCTGGAGCAATCCCTCCTCCCCTTGTTGCAACCTTCCTCGCTCGTGCTGGCCTGGGGACGCCGTGCGCCGCACTTCACCATGGCGCCGGTCTATGCCAGTGCCGGTTTTCCAGAAGGCTTGTTGCACAGTTTCCGCATCACCGACCCCTTCTTTGCCATCCCCCTGCTGGACAGTCTGAATGTCGATGAACCCCCACGTCATGCGCAAATAAGCCACCTCGTTCAGGAAGAACACAAACTGTGGTGGGGAATCTTCAAGCAAAAGGGTTTCGAGAAACTCTATGTGGCGGGCAGCACCGATCTGCGCAGCAAGTATCTGACCTATCTGTGCGCGACCGATATTCAGCTGAACCACGATCTCAGTGCTGATGCCGTCTGCGATCTGCTGGGCGTCCTCACCCCCGTGCTGCATGACACACTGGGACGTATCCGCCGCGAAAAGAAACGCTTGAAAGAAAAACGCGGTGATACTTTGCTAAGCCCGCGCGAACAGGAGATTCTGGGCTGGGTGAGAAAGGGAAAAACGAATGCCGAAATCTCCGCCATTCTCGGCATCTCATTCCCCACCATCAAGAATCACGTGCAGAACATCATCAACAAACTGAATGTGAGCAATCGTGCAGCAGCGGTCGACAAGGCCTTTGGCCCCAGCGATGAGACAACGATGTTGAATACGTGGATGGCGCAGGACTGAGGGAGTTCTAAACAAGATTGCGTTTTGGCTCTGCATTGCCAATCGACTAAGTGCGCAAACAACGCGCACAAAGTCGTTGGTTATCGCGAGCAGCCGCAGGCGGGCAAGCGCACGTGATACTGAACAAGAATTTATGCACGTCCAGTTGGCACAAGTGTGCGCAGGTTTTTCTTGATCAGTACTGAATTGAAGCGGCGCACACTGCGCCGCTGGAAGAAAAACTGGTCGGAGTACAAGGATTCGAACCTTGGACCCCCTGGTCCCAAACCAGGTGCGCTACCGGGCTGCGCCACACTCCGAGGGGCCGGATTATAACCGAGCCGGCCAGTGAGGGTCAATGTGAAAGCCTTTTATCACCCTCCATATCACCGCCCACCGACGTAGTTTATTTTAGGCTTGGAGCGCACAAAATCAAGCCCGTGCACTTGTTTCCGGGTCGATTGGCTGCGGCCAGTCCAGGGTGCGTGTACTGGAAAAATAATGCGCGGCGCCGGTCAGCGGATCTCGAAATGCGATCGCCCGCGCCAGCAGCTGCAAGGGCTGGGAAACATCATCCGCCTTGCACGGCAATGCCACCGGATAAAAAGCATCGTTGAGAATCGGCAGACCCAGCGCCGCCATATGCACGCGCAGTTGATGTTGCTTGCCGGTGTGCGGTTGCAAACGATACAAGCTCACCGCGCCGCGCTGTTCCAGCAATTCAATCAGCGTTTCCGTATTGGCTGTCCCCGGCACTTCCTGCATGCGGAAAAACGGCGTACCGGGTACCAGACGGCTGCGATAAGTCAGCGGCAGCGCGAGATCGGTGCGCGTCGCGGCCAGCGCTTCATACACCTTGGTCACCTTGCGTTGCTGAAACAGGGTCTGATAGGCACCCCGCGTCGCCGGGTTATGGGAAAAAATGACCACGCCCGCCGTTTCGCGGTCGATGCGATGAATCGGCGTCAGATGTTCCAGACCCGTGCTCTTTCTCAAACGCACCAGCAGAGTCTGCTGCAAAAAACGTCCCGACGGAATCACGGGCAGAAAATGCGGCTTGTCAGCCACCAGAAGATGCGCATCCTGATACAGAATGCGCTCGGCAAAGGGAATCGGCGTTTCGTGCGCCAGGCTGCGGTAATAAAAAATGCAATCGCCCCGACGCACCGGACTATCGGGCTGCAAGCGTGTCCCGGCAGCATCGACCACCTCGCCCTGGCGCATGCGTTCCAGCCAGACAGTGGGTTCGATATGTGGAAATTGCGTTTGCAGAAAGGCCAGCAGATTGGGCCAGTGACCTTCCGGCAACCAGATGTAGCTGGCAGCCACACCATCGCGCGGCGGCAGCGGTGAGGACGGCGAACCCGCCACTGCCGGGTCAGCCAAAGTCGTATCAGCCGAAACGGCCGGTAATGTAGTCTTCCGTTTCCTTGCGGCTGGGCTTGATGAACAGTTGTTCGGTATCGCCAAATTCGATCAATTCGCCCAGGTACATGTAAGCCGTGTAATCGGAAACGCGTGCCGCCTGCTGCATATTGTGCGTCACGATGACCACCGTGTAATCGGACTTGAGTTCGTGGATCAACTCTTCGATCTTGGCAGTGGACAGCGGATCGAGCGCGGAACACGGTTCGTCGAGCAGCAGCACTTCCGGCTTGATGGCGATGCCGCGCGCGATGCACAGACGCTGCTGCTGACCACCGGACAAACCGTAACCGCTCTGATTGAGCTTGTCCTTGACCTCATTCCACAGCGCCGCCTTGGTCAGCGCCCATTCGATGCGCTCGGCCATTTCGGCCTTGGACAGATTTTCAAACAAGCGCACACCAAAGGCGATGTTGTCGTAGATAGACATCGGGAACGGTGTCGGCTTCTGGAACACCATGCCGATCTTGGCGCGAATCAGCGAAATATCTTTCTTCGATGTCAGCAGGTTTTCGCCGCCCATCACGATCTCGCCCTCGGCGCGTTGTTCCGGGTATAACTCAAACATGCGATTGAACGTGCGCAGCAAGGTAGATTTTCCGCAACCCGACGGGCCGATGAAAGCCGTCACCATGCGCTCGGGAATATCCAGCGTGACATTCTTCAAGGCATGAAATTTACCGTAGTAGAAATTCAGGTCGTTGACCTTGAGCTTGATCTGGGGTGTCGTTTCGTTAAGCATGCTCATTCAACCCTTAGTTAACCTTTTTGTTTCGAGAACATCGAGCGGGCAAAGATATTGATGCCCAGCACCAGCAAGGTAATCAGTGCGGCCCCACCCCACGCGAGCCGATGCCAGTCTGCATAGGGACTCATGGCGAACTGGAAAATCACCACCGGCAGATTGGCCATCGGCCCGTTCATGTTCGCCGACCAGAATTGATTGTTCAAGGCCGTGAAGAGCAGCGGCGCTGTCTCACCGGCGATGCGCGCCACCGCCAGCAACAGGCCGGTCAGGATCCCGGCGCGGGCGGCGCGATAGCAAATCATCACCACCATTTTCCACTGCGGGCAACCGAGCGCCACCGCCGCTTCGCGCAGGCTGTTGGGCACGAGACGGAGCATGTCATCGGTCGTGCGCACGACCACCGGCACCACGATCAATGCCAGCGCGAATGCGCCCGCCCAGCCGGAGAAGTGGCCCACTTTCGCCACGTACACGGAATAGACAAACAAGCCGATGACAATCGACGGCGCGGAAAGCAACACATCGTTGATGAAGCGTGTCGCCGGCGCCAGCCAGCCACGGCGTCCGTATTCGGCCAGATAAGTGCCCGCCAGAATACCGACCGGCGTACCCATCAGCGTGCCTATACCCGCCATCATCACGCTACCGAAAATGGCATTGGACAAACCGCCATCGCTGCCCGGTGGTGGCGTCATGGCATAGAACAGGCTGGGGCGAATCAGGGCCTCAAATCCTTCAAACAACAAGATCGACAGAATCCAGACCAACCAGAACAAACCAAAAATCAGGGCCAGTGTTGACAGCACCAGCATGACGGCGTTACGGCGGCGGCGACGACGGTAGATCGGATTGCTCATGGCAATGCGGTCGTCCATATCAGCTCCTTGCGCCTTCCTGCCGCGCCAGTCGGAGCAGCAGCAACTTGGAAGCTGCCAGCACCACGGTCGTGATCAAGAACAGAATCAGACCCAGCTCGATCAACGACGAGGTATACAAATCGCCCACCGCTTCAGTAAATTCGTTCGCCAGCGCCGATGCAATGCTGTTACCGGGCGCCAGCAACGAGCGGTTCAACTCATGCGCATTGCCAATTACAAATGTCACCGCCATGGTTTCGCCGAGCGCGCGGCCCAGACCGAGCATGACACCACCGACCACGCCGATGCGGGTATAGGGCAGCACCACTTTCCACACCACTTCCCAGGTCGTCGAGCCCAGACCGTAGGCGGACTCTTTCAACAATACCGGTACCAGTTCAAACACATCGCGCATCACGGCGGTGATGAAAGGGATGACCATGATGGCAAGAATGATCCCTGCCGCCAGCACACCAATGCCCAGAGGTGGCCCGGCAAACAAACCGCCAACCACGGGCAGCTTGCCCAGGGTCTTGATCAGGAAGGGTTGTACGTAATGTTGAAACAGCGGCGCAAATACAAACAGCCCCCACATGCCATAGATGATCGAAGGAATGGCCGCCAGCATTTCAATGGCCGTGCCCAGCGGGCGCTTGAGCCAGGCCGGAGACAGCTCGGTTAGAAACAAGGCGATGCCGAAACTCACCGGCAGTGCAATCAGCAGCGCAATGGCCGATGTCACCAAGGTGCCGACGATAGGCACCCAGGCGCCGAAATCCTCTTCCACCGGATCCCAGTTGTCGTGCCAGAGAAACTCAATCCCGAATTTGTGCAGCGACGGCAGGCTGCCATGCACCAGCGAAATCAGGATGGCAATCAGAATGCTGAAAACGAGAAAGGTAAAGAAACGCGTGACGTAGCGAAACAAGGCGTCATAGAGCGCATTTCTGGTTTTTTTCATTGGCGCACCACTCGATCCTGATCTCGTTTTTGACTCTGACTCTGTTCTGGACTCAATCAATTCCCCCAGTTCTGCAACCGCGCTGCCTGGAAATTCCGGAGAAATTATATGGGTTTGAGCGGGCGTCATTTTAACCTGTTTGAATGCGGTCACATAACCAGCGACAAGCTTGAGACGAAAAAAACAGGACGACATGCGCCGTCCTGTTTCTGCCTCATTCCGCTTTTCAGCGCAATCTTGACCGCCTTAGTAGATCGGCTTGCCGGCTGGATCTTTCAACAGTTTTTTCCATTCGGCTTGAATCAGCTTCACCACAGAATCAGGCATGGACACGTAATCAAGCTCATCCGCCAATTTCTGACCGTGCTTGAATGACCATTCATAGAACTTCAGCACTTCCTTGCCCATTTCAGGTTTGTCCTGGATCTTGTGCATCAGGATGAATGATGCGCCGGTGATAGGCCAGCTTTTAGCACCCGCCTGATTGGTCAGCACCAGATACATGCCCGGCGCTTTGGCCCAATCGGCATTGGAAGCTGCTGCTCTGAAACTGTCATCGTTGGGCATGACGAATTTGCCATCGGCGTTGCCCAGTGCTGCGATCGGCAGATTGTTTTGCTTGGCGTAGGCGTACTCCACATAGCCAATCGCCCCTTCGATTTTCTGCACATAGGAAGCGACACCTTCGTTACCTTTGCCGCCCACACCCACGGGCCACTTGACCGAGCTATCGACGCCAGGACCGTTTTTCCAATCCTCTGCGACCTGCGACAGGTAATTCACAAACAGGAAGGTCGTGCCCGAACCATCGGAACGATGCACCACGGCAATGTCGGTATCCGGCAGATTCACACCCTTGTTGATGACTACCAATGCCGGGTCATTCCATTTCTTGATCTTGCCCAGATAGATGTCTGCCAGCGCTTGACCGGTCAGTTTGATCTCGCCGGACTTGAGGCCCTTCAGGTTGATCACCGGTACCACGCCGCCCATGATGGCGGGGAATTGCATCAGCCCGGCTTCTTCCAGCTCTTCCGGTTTCAACGGCTTGTCGGAGGCGCCAAAGTCAACGGTCTTGGCCTTGATCTGCTTGATGCCGCCACCCGAACCGATCGATTGATAGTTCAGCTTGGTACCGGTTTCCTTGTTGTAGACATCGGCCCACTTGGCATAGATCGGATAGGGAAAGGTCGCGCCAGCGCCCGTAATTTCGGCGGCTTGTACTGCGCCCATGGCGCTCAGCATCAGTGCCGAAACAGCAAATTTGTTGATCGTGAATTTCATCTCTTCCTCTTGGGTTGGTTACAACAGGCGGAAGTGTATTAACGGCATGTGACAGGAATATGACAGGAGCGGTATGACGATTGAAGCTCGTTGAGCTTGCCTTTGTTTAAACAATCATTAAAATCTTGAAATCATGAACGAAACCCAAGTCATTGCCGCCCTGGCCGCCCTCGCCCAGCAACACCGGCTGCGCGCCTATCGCGCACTGGTAGTCGCGGGAAATGAAGGCGTCACAGCGGGCATTCTGGCCGAAGCACTGGGCCTGTCGCCCGCCGCACTGTCGTTCCATTTGAAGGAACTGACCCATGCCGGGCTGATCGCCCCGGTGCAGGAAGGCCGCTTCATGCGCTACCGCGCCAACTACGCATCGATGACTGCCTTGCTCAACTACATGACGGAAAATTGTTGCGCTGGGAAACTACAAAGCTGCGATGCTCCACATTGTTGCAATGTTTAACTCTCTCTGAACCATTCTCCATGTTCTGCCCAACCAGCAACGTTCTTTTCCTCTGCACCGGCAACTCCGCCCGCAGCGTATTGGCCGAATGCGCGCTCAACCATTTCGGCGCGGGCCGCTTTCGTGCGTACAGCGCGGGCAGTCAGCCCACCGGGCGCGTCAACCCCTTCGCCATTGAAGCGCTGCAAAAAGCAGGCATCCCGGCGCAAGGCTTGCGCAGCAAAAGCTGGGATGAATTTGCCCAGGCCGATGCGCCGCACATGCACCTCATCATCACCGTGTGCGACAACGCTGCGGGCGAAGTCTGCCCGGTGTGGCCCGGCCACCCGGCCAACGCCCACTGGGGCCATCCCGATCCCGCCGCCGTCGAGGGCAGCGACGACGACAAGCGCCGCGCGTTTGAACAAACGCTGATAAACCTGACGCGCCAGATTCAATTGCTGGTCAATCTGCCCCCTGAAAAACTCGAACGCCTGAGTCTGGAAGCGGAAGCAAAATGCATCGGACAACCGTCATGAATTCGATGCGCAAGTTTTTCGCCGAAGCCCTCGGCACCGGCGGCTTGCTTGCCGTTGTCGTCGGCTCCGGCATCATGGCCGAGCGGCTGGCGGGCGGCAATGTCGCGCTGGCTTTGCTGGCCAATGCCCTCGCGACCGGCGCTGGTCTGTTTGTGTTGATCGTAACGCTGGCGCCCGTTTCCGGCGCGCACTTCAATCCCATCGTCTCGCTGTCAGCCTGGCGCGATGGCGCACTGAGCACGCGTGCGCTGTTTGCCACTATCACCGCGCAAATCATCGGCGCGATTCTCGGTGTCTTACTCACGCACGCAATGTTTGAACTGCCCTTTCCGCTCTGGTCAGAAAAAGTGCGTCACGGCAGCGGCCAGTGGATCGCTGAAGCGGTTGCCAGTTTTGGTCTTGTCCTCCTGATCCTGCGTTTGCAAAAACAATCCGTGCCACTGATCGCCGCCGCCGTCGGTCTCTACATCACCGCCGCCTACTGGTTCACCGCCTCAACCTCGTTCGCCAATCCCGCCGTCACCATTGCGCGCGCCTTTTCCAACACCTTCGCCGGCATCCTGCCCGCCGATGTGCCCTACTTCATACTGGCGCAACTGGTGGGTCTGCTGCTGGCGCGCGGCGCGCACCGATTGCTGGGGCCGGTGCAGTATCAGGGGGCGTAAAGGCTTTTGTTCTTATTGAGTAAAATCGGGCACGCTCAACCCACCGCCCCACCCATGTCCGCCGCGCAAGCCCGTCATCTGCTCAACACTGTCTTCGGCTATCCCGAGTTTCGCGGTCAGCAGGAAAACATCATCACGCATGTGGCCAGCGGTGGCGATGCGCTGGTGCTGATGCCCACGGGCGGCGGCAAATCGCTGTGCTATCAAATTCCTGCGCTATTACGTGACGGTGTCGGCGTGGTGATCTCGCCGCTGATTGCCTTGATGCAGGATCAAGTCGATGCGCTGGCCGAGGTCGGCGTGCGCGCTGCCTTTCTCAACTCCACGCAAACGTTTGAAGAAACCGTGCAGACCGAGCGCCGCGTGCGCAATGGCGAACTTGATCTCGTCTATGTCGCACCGGAGCGGCTGCTGACCTCACGTTGCCTGGAGCTGATCGAGCAATCGCAGATCGCCTTGTTCGCCATCGACGAAGCGCATTGCGTGTCGCAATGGGGTCACGACTTCCGCCCGGAATACATCAAGCTGTCGATCCTGCACGAACGCTTTCCACAGATTCCGCGCATCGCGCTCACCGCCACCGCCGATCCGCAAACGCGCGCCGAGATCGTGCAGCGTTTGCAACTGGAAGACGCGCTGCAATTCGTCGCCTCGTTCGACCGCCCCAACATTCGTTACCAGATCGTCGAAAAGAATAATGGCCGCAAGCAATTGCTCGATTTCATTCAGGGCGAACATGCGGGCGACGCGGGCATCGTCTATTGCCTGTCGCGCAAGAAAGTGGAAGAGACCGCCGAGTTTCTCAACGACAATGGCGTCACTGCCCTGCCCTATCACGCCGGCATGGATAACGGTACACGCAGCGCGCATCAATCACGCTTCCTGCGCGAAGACGGCATCGTCATGGTCGCCACCAGCGCCTTCGGCATGGGCATCGACAAACCCGACGTGCGCTTTGTCGCGCATCTCGATTTGCCGAAGAGTATCGAAGGCTACTATCAGGAAACCGGCCGCGCGGGCCGCGACGGCGCCGCCGCCAATGCGTGGATGGCCTACGGCTTGCAGGATGTGGTGCAGCAGCGCCGCATGATCGACGAATCCGAAGCCAGCGAACTGTTCAAGAAAACGCAAGGCGCAAAACTCGACGCCATGCTCGGCCTGTGCGAAACGCTCGACTGCCGCCGCGTGCGCCTGCTCGATTATTTCGCGCAGCACTCCGCCCCTTGCGGCAATTGCGATACCTGTCTGACGCCGCCCGTGTCATTCGACGGCAGCGTGGCGATGCAAAAACTGCTCTCCACGATTTACCGCACCGAACAACGCTTCGGCGCCATGCACGTGTTCGATGTCCTGCGTGGCATCGAATCCGACAAGGTCAAACAATGGCGCCACGATCAGCTCACCACCTTCGCCATCGGCGCCGACCGCAGCGAACCGGAATGGCGCGCCATCCTGCGCCAGGCGATCGCCCTCGGCCTGGTGATGGTCGATCACGACGCCTACAGCGCACTCAAGCTCACCGATGACGCCAAACCCGTCTTGCGCGGCGAACGAAAAATTCAACTGCGCGAATACCAGAAACCGCTCAAGCAAAAATGCCCGCCCAAAACAAAAAGTTTTGTCGAAAGCGATTTGTCCTCCGCAGCGCAGCAGGTATTCGACAAACTGCGCGACTGGCGCATGGCCACCGCCCGCACCCACAACGTCCCCGCCTACGTCATCTTCCACGACACCACCCTGCGCGAAATCGCACAAGCTATGCCCACCTCGCTGGACGCACTACGCGGCATCACTGGGGTCGGGGAGAAAAAATTGCAGACCTATGGCGCGGAGATTGTGGCGTTGATTGAAGGCTTGGCTTGAAGTCATGAAGACGCCGCGAAAGGACGCCGGAAAAATACTTGCTCAACAACAATGGCGCCGTTATGCTTGCGCACAAGCGTGCAGCCAGAACATGTCGCACTTACCTCTTCATCGTGTCGCGGTAAAAATCCGCTACCCAATGAATTCAATCGCATGCAGCCTTACTGCCGGAGTTATACGACATCGCTACCGGATTATTGTACAAACGATGTCGTATACATCAGGTTAGGCCCACGAGAAGTAGGTTTCCACTATGGATATCGTCAATTTCATCCGAAGCTACCCTGCATGGGCGCAGGTACTGTTTGTCGTCTGCCTTGTTGTTCAACTCTTCTTGGCTCTACTGGCGCCCCGCGAAGCGCAGCCCAGTACTGGGCAAGCGACCAAGGGGATGTCGTCTGTCAATGCGCCACAACAATCCGCATCTGGTCATGGAAACATCCAGATTGCACAGGCTGCGAACGTACACATTGGCGCGTTACCGCAGGCAAATCAGATTCACGCGGAGAAGTTGGCCAGTTTCATCGTTGAAGGCCAAAGGCTGCGCGAGAGACTGAGTGAAGTTCCCCCGCCGGTCGGGGAACATAACGCGTGGGTTGAACGCGTAAACGACTACCTTCGGACGAACGTTGGGGCCGCATACGAGGTGAGATTTGGCGACTTCAGTGGCATGACGTTCTACGGCGATGCGTCAGAACGATCAAATATGTCACGGTCCATCGAAGGGCGATCACGAAGACTGCATGAATTCATTGCCGAATTGTCGCGGTGAACGCACGTAGGACGGCCCCCGCCAGACGTCACTAGCGCAACGCGTGTAAGTCAGAACTCGTAGGGCGGAAAAGCGCAGCACCTTCCGCCGTATGTTGGTCACATTGGCATGGATTTTCCTGCTGCCGCATGCGGCGGAAGGTGCTGCGCTTTTCCGCCCTACGAATGCGGTTCCATCACAAAATAATCCTGGCATCACGGCGCAACGTGGTTATACTAGAAATTATTTTAATCTAGTATAACCATGACCCCCTACACCGACCTCTCGCTGACCGCGCAAACAGCCTATGCGCAATTGTTCGATGCGGCGCTGTCGTCCGAGCCAATGCGTTCGATTGCCGATCTGCCGGGTTCGTTTGCGGCCAAGACCGTCAAGGGGCACAAGTACTGGTATTTTCAATACACCGAACCCTCGGGCCAGTTGCGGCAGATTTTTGTGGGGCCGGACAATGATGCCGTGGCGGCGTTGATCCAGCGCAAGTCTTCCGGGTCTTCCCGGCAGGCGCTGTCTGCGCTGGCGCAATCGGCTGGCGCACTGGGTTGCGCCGTGATTCTTCCGCGCCATTTCCACGTGATTCGTCGCCTGTCCGAATACGGCTTTTTCCACGCTGGTGGCGTGCTGGTGGGCACGCATGCGTTTCTGGGCTTTGGCAACATGCTCGGTGTCGCTTGGGGCGATGTCTCGCGCACGCAGGATATCGACTTCGCCCATGCCGGAAAAAATCTGTCGCTGGCACTGCCCGCCAATATCGAAGTGCATATCCCTGCCGCGATCGAATCGCTGGGAATGGGTTTCCTGCCGGTCGCCAGTCTGTCTTCAAAGGCCGGGGCGACTTATCTCAATCCGCGTGAACCGGACTTTCGTCTCGATTTTCTGACCACGCTGCATCGGGGCGGCGAAAAGCCCTATACGCATCCGCAATTGCAGGTCACGCTGCAACCGCTCAAGTTCATGGAGTTCTCGCTGGAAAACGTGCAGCAGGCGGCGTTGTTCTGTGCCGAAGGCGCGGTGATCGTGAATGTGCCCCACCCGGCGCGGTATGCGCTGCACAAGCTGCTGGTCTATGGCGAAAGAACCGGGACGTTTGCTGCCAAGGGGAACAAGGACATCATGCAGGCCGGTTGCCTGCTCACGCTGATGAAAGAGCGCCGCCCGTGGGAAGTGGAAGCGGCCTGGAAGGATTTGATCAGTCGCGGCCCGGGTTGGGTAACACGCGCCAAGCGCGGCTTGCGTGGCGTGGACAAGGCATTTCCTGCGCTGAAGCTAGCAGGCTGGTTGAAATTGCCGGTGTAGTAAAAATCGCAGGCAGAAAAAAACCGGAGCCGGTTTGTTTTTTCATACAGACAAAAACAAATCGACTCCGGTTCATCACGCGCCGCTGATGCGGCGGTGAATCAGCTTGCTTTAACTGCAGCAGCGAAGGCAAAGGAAATTGCCGTGGCGCCCGGGTCTTGAATGCCGATCAGGTTGGTCGAGCCCACATAGGACGAACGGCCTGCGCCTGCCTTGGTCATCGATGCGGTGGCGATGGCGCCTTTTTCAGCGGCATCCGCAGCGGCGTTGAGGCTGCCGCTCTTGAGTTCGGCAATCGCGGGAATCATGGCGTCGAGCATGGTACGGTCACCGGCCTTGGCGCCACCGTAGTGTTGAACTGCGCCGATGCCGGCTTCAAATGCTGCGTGCCAGCTGTTCGATTTCGCCATTTCGGTACCGGCGGCGGTGAAGAAGATGGACATCAACACACCGCTCGAACCACCCATGGTTTTGCCGAGCAATTCGCCAACGGCGAGGCAGAGTTGGCTGGGGTTGTTCAGCGGCAGAGCCTTGGCGCTGAATTTCTCGACCACGCTGCGGGCGGCGTTGGCGAAGGTGGTGCCGGTATCGCCGTCACCCACTTTGGCGTCCAGTGCGTTCAGTTCGGATTCCTTGGCGATCAGTTCTTCGCACACGGCTTTCACCAGTGCAGCGGCGCGGTCGTTGTGCGAGGCTTCGAATTGGGCCAGGTGCGCAAACTTGGGCATCGGCAGAATCGTGGGAGTCTCGAGTTTGGTGCCACGAATCCAGGCAATCGGCTCGACCGGCGACAGCAGCGCTTCGCGGCGTTGATCGTTCAACTCGACCAGCGACAGCGAGAAGCCGTTCATGTCGAGCGAGGTCATCAGCGGCCCCGGGCCGAACACGATCTCGACGCGTTTGCCGAAACGGTTGACGACTTCGTTGGCCACCACGCTCATTTCGATCGGAGGCACAGCGCCCAGATCGTTGATGAGCAGCGCAAATTTGTGTTCGCCGGGGAGTTTCTTGTCCAGCACTTCAACCATCATGTCGACGACGTGCTGCACCGATTTCGGTTCGATGGTGGCAACGCCCGGCTCGCCGTGAATGCCCAGACCCAGTTCGGCCTGACGGTGCGCTTTTTCACCGGAACGGCGCTGCGGCTCTTGTCCGGGAATCGTGCAACTGGACAACGAAATGCCCAGCGAGTAAGTGGCTTTGGCAGCTTCCAAAGCAGCTTGCTTGACGACGTCCAGCGAAGCGCCTTTTTCGGCCAGGTGGCCGGCGACCTTGTGGACGAACAGGGTACCGGCGATACCGCGCGGTTTCGGCGCATCGGGAATGGCGATGTCGTCAGCGACGATGACCATCTCGACCTTGCGGCCCATCTGCTTGGCTTTTTCCGCGGCGAGACCGAAGTTCAAACGGTCGCCGGTGTAGTTCTTGACGATCAGCAAACAACCGGCATCGCCGGTAACGGCGAGAATACCGGCCAGCACTGCATCCACGCTGGGGGATGCGAAAATTTCGCCCGACACAGCAGCGGTCAGCATGCCAGCGCCGACAAAGCCGGCGTGCGCGGGTTCGTGACCGGCACCACCGCCAGACACGATAGCAACTTTGCTCTTGTCCCAATCCTTGCGGACGATGACCTTGATGTGCGGATAGCCATCAAGGCGCGCAAGTTTATTGCCACCCGAACTGAGCAACAGCCCGTCAATGGCTTCGGTAACAATGGTTTCTCGAGTATTCAGGAAGCGTTTCATGGTCTCTACCTACTGGGTTTGAGTGGATGCAAAAATTCTGAGATGACTGCGGGGCGCGGCATTTTTGAATCCATGCCTTTGCGCAGGATGTCTCCAGAGCGTGGTTTAGCAGTTTAGTTTAGTATTTGAAAAAGCGTCAACCGCCTCAAACCCCGTGCTCCGGGCCGCTGCGATTGAAGTTCTTCTTCAAAAGGCCGCTATTATAGCGAACTGGCACGCCGCGAATTTGGCCCGGTTGACGCACTGCAACATTGCTATTTAATCTGTCGTTTACTCATCGCCACCCTCCATCCCATGTCTGCAAAACCGCCCCGCTATCGTATTGGTCTGGCCGCCAACCGTGCTCATCAGGATGCCGACGACTCGGCGCTGGTGCGTCTGCTGCGCGATGGGCGCTCGGCCATCAATCACCTGCAACCGCAATTGGTGATCGTCGGCCGGACGCTGGATGCCGTCGAGCGCCACGGCCTGCTGTCCGGCTATCCGCATATCGAGCGTTTCCCTTACGGCCGCGAAGGCGGGCTGATGAAACTGGTGTCGCGCATCGTCGAAGACGACCCCACACGCAATCTGGATGCCGTGATTTACCTGATGGACCCGGTCGATCCCTCGTCCAATTTCCCCGAAGCGCTGGCGCTCAAGCGCCAATGCGTGATTCACAGCAAGCCCTATCTTTCGACGCTGGCGGGTGCGCGCGAGTGGTTTGAACTGGAAGCGGTGGCCACCGGTGCCGCCCCCGATCCCAGCCTGGACGATGTGTTCAATCTCGAAAACGAAAGCATCGCCCTGATCGCCCACGACGCGATGAAAGACCGCATGGTCGAACTGGCCGAAAAACATTTTGCTCTGCTCGACCGCTTCGCCATGCGCTGCGCCACCGGCACCACCGGCGGCCTGCTCAATCAACTGGCGCAAAAAATCAAGGGCAAGGACGCCGGCCGCAGCTGGGTGCGCCCCTTCCTCAGCGGCCCGCTGGGCGGCGATGCGCAGATCGCCGAACTGATTTTGAATCGCGAATGCCGCCGCGTGCTGTTCCTCGAAGACCCGCATGTCGCACGTCAGCACGAAGCCGATATCCAACTGCTGGAACGCGCCGCCCGCACCGTCACCGATTACGCTTCGTGCAGCAGCGATGTGAAAAATGTCGAGCGCTGGTTGAGTCAGATGGCTCTGCGCAGCAAGCGGGCATAGTCAGAACAAACAAACGCCAACGATCACTCGTTGGCGTTTCTGCCGAACCTACTCTAGTTACTACCACCTTTGCTTAACGCAAAACAGTGGCAGCACGTGTGCCCTGCATTTCAACATCGACCCGACGATCAGGTTGCAGGCACGAAATCAGCGCCGCATTTTTCGGGCCTTTGCAATCACCGGCCAGTGTCACCGGTTGGGATTCGCCTTTGCCTTCTGCAGAAATGCTATTCGCCCGAACGTCTTTACTGATCAGATAGTCTCTCACCGTATTGGCGCGGCGCTGTGAAAGGTCCTGGTTGTAGGCGGCACTGCCAATGCGATCGGCATGACCGGTGGCCACAATCGATTCATAGGTTGCACCTTTGACCTGTTGCGCCAGGTCATCAAGCATAACCTTGCCTTCTGGCTTCAACTCTGACTTGTCGAAGGCAAAGAGCGCATCTGCCGAGAAGCTCACTTTTTGTGGCGGCTGAATCACTTCAGGCGCAACGGCCACTGGACCCGCCGCGGTTGGCGGCATGAATTCAGGCGTTACGGCCACTGGCGCACTTGGATCGCACTGTTCCGACTCACTTGAGGTTGTCCACCTCCCGGTATGCCAGCACAATCCAGTGCCACTGACGACCACCGATCCGCCCTTCTCCGTCAGATAACCTTGATCGCGCGCCTCTTGAGCGGATGCGAAGGTGGGAATCAGTAGTGTTGTGGCGCAAGCGGCCAACATAAATCGTGTCATTGATTTCATAACAAGTACTCCTATTAAATATTTAATCCTTTGTTGATTGGCGTAGCCAAATGACCATGCCAATGTTTCAACATAGGCGCGTATGGAGATATTGTTTGTGCGCAGGCGTACATAGCGCGGACAGGAAACCAATTCACGATAGTGTGCGAGGGATGCTGTCTATTTTTTCACCGCCGCTCTTTTCGCTATCACTCTCTAGCGGCCGGTTTTCTTCGCGGCGTTGAAATCGTCGTCAGGCAGCTTACTTCGGACGATCGTCCTTGGTGAGTTCTTCAAAGCTGAGAATTTGTTTCTCCGCTTCGTCCTTCGTGATGCCGTAGGCCTCCTGTATCTTGCCCGCCAATTCAACGCGCTTGCCGGCAATCACATCAAGCTGATCGTTAGTGAGTTTGCCCCACTGCGCTTTCACCTTGCCTTGATACTGCTTCCAGTTTCCTGCAACGGTATCCCAGTTCATCTCAATCTCCTTCTGCTCGAAGTTCGATTGGCAGAATTGCCAACCGGGCATTCTGTGTTTCCGTCCGGCTGCCGTTACGCGTGCGTCTGGTGCAACGGCAAACTGGATTGATCGTTTGAAAACTCAGGATGCAGGTACAGGGTAGGCGCTGGCTGACACGATGTCGGTGCGTTGGCGTACAGACGATTCCGTCCACTTGACTAACATGCAGAAAAGGGACACGCCGCAAAGCGCACGAAAAGTAGCGTGAGCGTCGCGAAAGTTTTTCAAATACTTCTGCAAGGAGAAATGAAATGACATTAGGAACAATTTTGTTGATCGTGCTGGTGTTACTGCTGATCGGTGCAATTCCAAGCTGGCCCCACAGCAGATCGTGGGGCTACGGGCCCAGCGGTGGTCTTGGCCTGGTGCTGGTGATCCTGCTGATTCTGTGGATGATGGGAAAAATCTAACCCGTCACGCGTGAATTGGCAATGCAGGGCAATGCATGGCTCCGAATCTCGGCCTTGCCAATACGATGAAACGTTCGGAGAGTGCTTCTTGATTCGATTCAAGCATCGAGAAGCTTTGGACTTTATTGCTTGTTTGTAATCTTATTTGGAGCATTTGATCATGACACAACAACTCAAACGTTTTTCCGCTTTCTTCGTTGCGGTGCTGTTTTCCGTGATCGCGGGTTGCGCAGCGACACCGACGCATCAATCGACTGCAAGCTATGTCGACGACACCGTCCTGACCACAAAGGTCAAGGCAGCCGTGTTCAACGAACCGACACTGAAGTCCGCCGAAATCAACGTCGAAACCTACAAGGGTGTGGTGCAACTGAGCGGCTTTGTCAGCTCCGATGCCGCCATTCACAAGGCCGTCGCGATTGCACGCGGCGTCGAGGGTGTGCAGTCAGTCAAGAACGACATGCGGCTCAAGTAACCGCAGGCCGGGTTGCCGAACTGGTGGCCCATACCAGGCAACCCGGCTGACTGATTTTCAATGAGAGGAAATGAAATGCTTAACTATGCTGCTGTATTTTTTGTCATCGCACTGATCGCTGCCGTGTTCGGTTTTACCGGCATCGCAGCGGGTGCAGTGGGGATCGCGAAGGTGTTGTTCTTCGTGTTTGTCGTGCTGTTTGCGATTTCGTTGATCTACGGATTGTTACGACGCGCTTGAACGTGCGGCCTTCCGGCCGCTCGCATCACACTGGTTCATGAAAGCACAAGGGATACTCTGCCCATAGGCAAAGTATCCCTTTCTCGTATGTGTCTCCCTACATGTGATGCGCCACCCGATACGGTGGCGCATCACACATCCAGCCTCATTATTTTTTGTTGACTTCGTGGCCAATCACGCCACCCACCACAGCACCGCCAACGGTTCCGGCCGTACTACCCCCCGTCAGGATGGCCCCGCCGACCGCACCGACGCCCGCGCCAATGGCGGTATTCCGGTCTCGTGTCGACATACCGGAACAAGCACCCAGGCTGAGCAACAGCGCGAGCGTCACTCCACTGAGCGTAAATCTTTGCATGGTTTTCATGGTGTTACCCCTTTCTCAGAATTCAGAATTGTGAAGTGCCGCATCGGCAAACCGCCGGACAAACACTTGTCTTCGTCAACATCGCACTGCTTGCAAGCAACGCGCATTGCCACGGTGCAGAGATCGACCGCTGTTGGCTCTGACCTATTCAGTCTAGGCGGAGAGCCCTGCACTGTCTGTATGCTGGCGTACATATCGGAGTCCGTGCCCGCAAAAATCAGACGATTCCTGCTGCCGGCTTCCGAAAATGTCGCCCATAATCGGATCGAACCGTAATAGCGCGCTGTGACGGCTACGCCTCGTGGTTATCTCGGCGAATGATGGGAGATCACCCATGCCCTCTTCTTACGACCCTTGTCAAAATCACCTTCTCGCCGCCCTGCCGGCGGACGAGCGCGTGCGCATCTTCCCGTATCTCGAACGGGTTCCGCTGGCACTCGGCGAAGGGCTGTATGAGCCCGACATTCAGATGCGCCATGTCTATTTCCCCACCACCTCGATCGTGTCCCTGCTCTATGTCATGGAGGATGGAGCATCGGCTGAAATTGCCGTGGTTGGCAACGAGGGCATCGTCGGGGTGTCTCTCTTCATGGGGGGTGAAAGCACGTCCAGCCGGGCGGTCGTGCAAAGTGCCGGGCATGCCTACCGGCTGCGCGGGCAACTGCTGAAAGCCGAGTTCTATCGCGCCGGCCCGATGCAGCGTCTCTTGCTGCGTTACACCCAATCGCTGCTGACACAAATGGCACAGACCGCCGTATGCAACCGCCACCATTCGCTGGACCAGCAGCTCTGCCGCTGGCTGCTACTGAGCCTCGACCGCCTACCCGCCAATGAGTTGGTCATGACGCAGGAATTGATTGCCAATATGTTGGGCGTGCGCCGCGAAGGTGTGACGGAGGCGGCCGGAAACCTGCAAAAAGCCGGTTTGATCGAATACCACCGTGGCCACATTACCGTGCTCGACCGCGTCGCGTTGGAAGCGCGCGCGTGTGAGTGTTATGCAGTGGTCAAGAGAGAGTGCGATCGATTATTGCCGGATGAAATCGGCGCATAAGCCGGTCGTCCGCTTTTCACCCGGGACACCCGCAGGACAATCACTTGAAGATGGAACTGCGCGGCCCCTCCCCCCTTCAAGGGCTGATCTTTACCCACAACTCGGCACCGACCTTCGTGGAGGCGTGCCGGGGGTTGCCCGGCGGCAATCTCTGCACTTCGTAGTACCGCGAAAAAGGGGTCAGACTCGATATTTTCTGTGGCATCGCACTTCGCAAAAGCACCTCGAAGAAAAATCGAATCTGACCCCATTTTCGCTACGTCTCTTGGCACCTCAGAACGGTACGCTGTTCCCAAGGTGTTGTTCAAATTCCTTCAAGGGCATGGGCCGGCTGAATAGGTAGCCCTGAAAACCGTGGCAACCGTGCAGCCCCAGGAATTCGCGCTGCGCTTCCGTTTCCACACCTTCCGCGATCACTGCAAGCCCCAGGGTATGTCCCAGTGTCAGTACCGTGCAGGCAATGGCGGCATCGTTCCGGTTGGTGAGCACATCGTGGATGAAAGACTTGTCGATCTTCAACTGGCCCAGGGGCAGGCGCTTCAGGTAGGACAGTGATGAATAGCCGGTGCCGAAATCATCCAGCGACAAACCGACACCGTGCGCCGTCAGGGTGGCCATCTTTTCAATGGTGCCTTCGACATCGTCCAGCATCACGCTTTCTGTCAATTCCAGTTTGAGCTTTTTCGGATCGGCACCGGCACGTTCGAGCGCGGTGATGACCCGTTCGACAAAGTCCGGCTGGCGAAATTGCAGGGCGCTGATATTGATAGCCAGGGTGAGGTGGGCGGTTGCCGGGCGCGTGGCCCATTGGCTCAGCTGAGCACAGGCCATGTTCAATACCCATTGACCCAGCGATTCAATCAGGCCGCTGTCTTCCGCCAGCGGGATGAATTCGCTGGGCAGAATCAGGCCGCGCTGCGGGTGCTGCCAGCGCACCAACGCCTCGACCCCGGTGATGTGCTGATGGTCGTCCATCTGCGGCTGGAAGTAGAGCAGAAACTGATTTCCCAGCACGCCCTGACGCAAGTCGTACTTCAGGGCAGCGCCAATGGATACGGCGGCCTGGACATCACCATCGCCATCGAAGAAGCGCATGGTATTGCGGCCGGCGGCCTTGGCCTGATACATGGTCAGGTCGGCCTGCTTCAACAGTTCAGCGGCGTTGTATTGACGATCACCAAACAGGACAATGCCGATACTGGCCGTGCTGTGATATTCATGGCCGGCCAGCTGATAGGGTTTGCGCAGTTCCGCGACAATTTTTTCACCGGCCGTTTTGGCCTGCGCGGCCGCTTCTACGGGGTGTTCGCTCAGGTCGGCCAGCATCAGCACGAATTCGTCGCCGCCCAGACGCGCTACCGTATCGCCTGCGCGCGCGCACTCGGTCAGGCGCTGCGCGACTTGCAACAGCAGCAGATCCCCCTTGTCGTGGCCATGGGTATCGTTCAGGGTTTTGAAATGGTCCAGGTCGATGAACATCAGCGCGCCTTCGAGCCGCGTGCGGGCGCTGGTCGCCAGCACTTGATGCAAGCGGTCCATCAACAAGCGCCGGTTGGGCAGCAGGGTCAACGCATCGTAGAACGCGAGTTGATTGATCTCTTCCCACGATTTGCGCTGTGAAATATCGACCATCGTATAGACGTACTGCGTGACTTTCTTTTTTTGATCTGTCACGGCGGTGATGGTCAGCCATTCGGGGTAGACCTTGTCATTTTTGCGCCGGCTCAATACTTCGCCTTGCCAGAGTCCGAAACAGTTGACGCTCTCGCGAATCGCCTCGTAAAAGGACTCATCATGCAGCCCCGAGTGGACCAGGCTGGGCGTCTTGCCGATGGCTTCTTCGGCGCAATAGCCGGTGATGTCGCTGAAAGCACGGTTGACCCGCAGGATCACCCAATTGGCATCGGTGATCATGATGCCTTCCTGCGTCTCGAAGGCAGCGGCGGCGATGCGCAGTTCGGCCTCCGCTGCCTTGCGTTCACCGATGTCGGTCAATGTGATGCGGAGTAGTGGAACCGCTTCTTGCGTCATCACGCGCACAGAATCCAGTTGCACATGCAAGGCATGGTCATCGCGAGTCTTGAGGGTCAATTCGATGCGCGACGGGTCTTCACGTTTTAGTGCGTCGCGAAAATACAGATGCCAACGATGGCTGTCTTCGGCGGTCACCAGGCGCACAAAGGCATGCTTCAGCAATTGCCTGCGTTCCTTGCCGAGCAGTCCGGTCGCGGTCAGATTGGCTTCGACGATCATGCCCTGCGCATTCAGCGTGAGATAACCGACCGGGGCAAAATCATACAAATCGACAAAACGGTCGTGTGCTGTCTCCAGCGCAACCTGGGCGCGCCGCAACTCCTCGTTTTGCATTTCCAGTTCGACCTGATGCACTTGCGGTTCATGCAGCAGTTCCTCCGGGCGCATCGTTGGCTGCATCAGCAGTGGCAATTCAGCCTGATCTGATGCCTTCCATTTTTGTGGCATGGCTTCGCTCCCTCACTGGCTGGCAACGTCTTTCATTGCCAGCAAAATCAATTCATTATTTCCCGTTATGTCCACCAGGCGGCGCGCGTTGAGCAGCAAGCGGCGCGGGCCGACGATGGGGAAGTCATATACCACCGCATAGTCTTCGAAGCTCTGCTGGTGCGGCAGGATGTTCTCCAGCAATTCGCGCAGGTCGGGAATATCCCACTGGCGGTTACCAAGATCGTAGATACGCCGTCCCAGCGTTTCTTCCGCGCTGACCTTGAATGCACTATAGAACGAAGGGCTGGCGGAAACCACGTCCAGATCGCCATTCAGCACGAGCAGCGGTTCGCGTATCGTATCGACGATACCTTTGGCCAGTTCCAGTACCTTGCGCGCCGCCGCATGGGCCAGCCGTTCGGTAATGTCGGCAAAGGTCAGCACCACGCCATCAATGACATTGTCCATGGTGCGGTAAGGTTGAATCCGCACCAGATACCAGGATCCGCTGGGGCCGCCGACTTCGCGTTCCATCGGCACCAGGGTGTCGAGCACTGTCTGCGCATCGGTGAGCAGATCTTCGTAGTGCAGATCGGATTTGATGTCGCCCAGCGGCCGGCCCACATCCGACTCGACCAGGCGATAGACGCGCGTCGCATCGCGTGTAAAGCGGCGCACCACCATATTGCGGTTGAGAAAAATAGTGCCGAAATGAATGTTGTCGAGCAGGTTCTTCATGTCGTTCTGCATACGCGCCATTTCTTCGATCTTGTTTTGCAGTTCGGCATTGACGGTGATCAACTCCTCGTTGATCGATTGCAATTCTTCCTTGGAGGTTTCCAGCTCTTCGTTGGTGGACTGAAGTTCCTCGTTGGTCGATTGCATCTCTTCATTGGTCGATTTCAATTCCTCGTTGGAGGCTTGCTGTTCTTCCACAATGGCTTGAAGATTTTCTTTCGTATAGCCGAGTTCGTGCTCCAGTGCCTCAATGCGGCGCGTTTCCGCGGAAGCAACTGACCCTGCCGCAGCACGGCTGCGTCTGGATGCCGGTTTTTTCACCACCGGGTGCGGCACCTCCTGAAAACTGATCACCAGCAGATGCTGATTCTCACTGAGGCCCTGCAGCGGACGGATGCTGAAACTCATCGTCTGAAAATCGTCATTGGTCTTGACGGTGACTTCGCGATTCAATACCGGCATCTCTTGACTGGCGGCATTGCGCAGCGCTTCGCGCAATTCAAGCTGCAACCCTTCGCGCGCCATTTCGACCACATCGAAGGTCGCCTTGCCGGGGGCGGGGCGCAGATACTTGCCGGTCTCGCCATGCACGTAGAGGATGTTACCGGCCAGATCGGTCACCACCGAAGCCGGAGCGAAGGATTGCAACAGCAGGCGGCGGGCGAATTCAGCAAAGTTGTTTTCTTTCATACGCGGAGCAAGTTCTTCTGGAATTTTGTGAGTTGTTGGCAAGGGGAGTGGCAGTGGCAGTTTGCCCGCCGTCAGAGTTCGGGTCGCGGGCGCTGAATCGATGGTCTTGTAAAACTTCCACTTGCGGTCGAGCGCAGTGAACATCCCCATCGGATTGCCGATGCTTTCCGAGGGCGAGAGAAACAGCACCCCACCGCGTTTGATGGCGTAATGGAACGTGGCAATCAGCCGCTCCTGGAGATCCGGCTCCAGGTAGATCATCAGGTTGCGGCACGCGAGCAGATCAAGACGGGTGAAGGGCGGATCCTTGATCACGTTCTGCACCGCGAACACCACCATCTCGCGGATTTCCTTTTTCACCCGGTAGCCCACTGCGTCTTCCTTGATGAAAAAACGGCGCAAGCGTTCGGGAGAAATATCCTGGCCGATGCTGAAGGAATAGACCCCGGTGCGCGCGATGGCAATCGCGTCTTCGTCGAGGTCGGTGGCGTACATCTGCACCTTCAATTCGTGCTGCGCCTCATCCATCGCTTCGCGCAGCAGCATGGCGATCGAGTAGGCTTCTTCGCCCGTGGCGCAACCGGCGACCCAGATGCGAAACACGGCATCGGCGGATTTGTCCTTGATCTGTGCCGGCAGAATTTCCCGGCGCAGCAGCTCGAATGCCTCGGCATCGCGGAAGAAGCTGGTGACATTAATGAGCACTTCCTGAAACAGCTTGTGCACTTCGGCCGGTTGCTCCTTGAGATAGCGGGCATAGTCTTCCATGCTTTCCAGATTGTGTTGCAGCATGCGCCGCTCGATGCGGCGGCCGATGGTGCTCTTCTTGTACTGGGAGAAATCGTTGCCCGTGACTCTGCGCAAGTGCATCAAGATGCGATTCATGCTGTTGACGCTGCTCGGTGCTGCAGGTGTCCCATCATCGTGCCGGGTCAATCTGCGCACGCCTTTTTGCAATGCCTCGGGCATGTTCCCCGCCGGCATGACATGGGTGGCATAACCGGCCTTGATTGCACTGGCGGGCATACCGTCGTATTTGGCAGTCGCGGGCTCCTGCACCAGCGCAATGCCACCAGCGCCGAGAATGCTGCGCAGTCCCTGCGTGCCATCGGTGCCGGTGCCGGACAGGATGATGCCGATGGCTTCCTCACCCTGATCTTCGGCCAGTGAACGCATGAACCCGTCGATTGGCATGCGGTGTCCCCGCGGTTGATCCGGCAGATGCAATTGCAGGGTGCCCTGAAAAATCACCATGTCGCGGTTGGGCGGAATCACATAGACATGGTTGGGGACGACTTTCATCTGATCCTGCACCTCCAGGATCGGCAAGGAAGTACAGCGCTGCAGAATTTCGCCGAGGATGCTCGGATGATTGGGATCAAGGTGCTGAACCAGCACGAACGCCATGCCCGTGTCGGCAGGAAGATGGGAAAAAAATTGTTCAAACGCTTCCAGCCCACCGGCGGAAGCGCCCAGCGCCACGATGGGAAACTTGCCCGTCTCCTGCGTTTCAGTCGCTGCCTTGACCTCGCGCCCGGCGTTGCTGTCGGCGCTGCTGGCGTTGGTTTTTTCCGTTGCCTTGCTGGTTGCCACTAACTGCTCCCCCTTCGCTTGCCCTTAGCCAGGCATGGTACTCGCTATCAATTGATTTGTTGTGACTTTCTTGAACACTTTCACAGCCACTGTGCTGCATCCCGCCCACCGGCCGGCAACGTTACTTGACTCCTTCCATCCTTAATGTATAGTAAGGAAATAATTTTCCTACAGGAATCCATACATCATGACCACCTCCACTCTAACCACCAAAGGGCAGGTCACCATCCCGCAGGATGTACGGCAACGGCTGGGGCTGGACGCGGGCGACCGGATCGAGTTCGTGGAGATCGATCACGGTCTGTTTGCCATCCAACCGGCTACCGACGATGTCCGCACCTTGAAAGGCTTGCTGCGCAAACCGGCCAAGCCGGTACACATTGAAGACATGAACGCAGCCATTCGCAAACGCGGAGCCGGCCGATGATCGGGATCGACACCAATGTACTGATGCGCTACATCGCCCAGGACGATCCGGCGCAGTCGCGCCGTGCAACCGCCTTCATTGAGAACGAATGCAGCCCAACCACACCCGGATTCGTCGGCTTGCTCGTGCTGGCAGAAGTTGTGTGGGTCAGCGAAAGCGTGTACGAGGCCAGCCGCGAAGAAGTGGCGCACATCCTGCGGCGGATTCTGGGCATCAGGCAATTAGTGGTGGAAGACGCTGAAACCGCGTGGAAAGCCCTGCGCTTGTTCGAAGCCAGTCAGGCAGATTTTTCCGATTGTCTGATTGCCTGCTCGGCCAGCAAGGCGGGCTGTGAATCTGTGGTCTCATTCGACAAACAGGCCGCGAAAATGGGGATGACATTGCTGAAATAGTCTCCTGGTTTCGCGTACCATTCGCCTTCACCCGCTTTCCCCTGCTCCGCACGTTCTTCCGCACACTTTTCCGGTTTCCTATCTTGATCCAGTTCCGCAATCTCACCCTCGCCCGTGGCGCGCGCCGCCTCATCATTGATGCTTCGATGCAGATTCACCCCGGCTGGCGCGTTGGGGTCGTGGGGGCCAATGGCAGCGGCAAGTCGAGTTTGTTTTCCTTGTTGCGTGACGGGCTACATACCGATGCCGGGGATGTGTCGATTCCGGCCCATTGGACGATTGCTTCGGTGGCGCAGGAAACGCCGGCGCTGGCCACTGCGGCGGTGGACTATGTGCTGGACGGCGATGCGGAATTGCGCCAGATCGAGCGCGCTCTGTTGCAAGCCGAAACCGACCACGATGGCCACATGATCGGCGAGTTGCACGGACGCTTGTCAGAGATCGACGGTTACAGCGCGCCCTCGCGTGCCGCCACGTTGCTGCACGGCCTCGGATTTTCCGATGCGGATTTCACCCGGCCGGTGTCGGATTTTTCCGGCGGCTGGCGCATGCGGCTGAATCTGGCGCAGGCGCTGATGTGCCGTTCCGATTTGTTGTTGCTCGATGAGCCGACCAATCACCTGGATCTGGATGCCGTCGTGTGGCTGGAGAAATGGCTGTCGAGTTATCGCGGCACCATGTTGCTGGTGTCGCACGACCGCGATTTTCTCGACGGCACGGTGACACACATCGCGCACTTGTACGATCAGCGGCTGACGCTGTATACCGGCAACTATTCTTCGTTTGAAGATCAACGCGCTTCGCAACTCGCCGTGCAACAGGCGATGTTTGAAAAGCAGCAGCGCGAAGTGGCGCATCTGACCAAATACATCGACCGCTTCCGTGCCCAGGCCACCAAGGCGCGCCAGGCGCAAAGCCGCATCAAGGCGCTGGCACGGATGGAAAAGATGAGCGCGGCGCACGTCGATGCACCGTTCGATTTCATGTTTCCCGAACCGGCGCGCGCGCCCGATCCGCTGCTGGCGCTGGACAATGTGTGCCTGGGTTATGACGACACGCTGATTATCGACACACTGAAACTCGATTTGCGTCCCGGCGCGCGCATCGGCCTGCTGGGCCCGAACGGCGCGGGCAAATCGACGCTGATCAAGCATCTGGCCGGCGAACTCGCGCCGCTCACCGGTGTGCGCACCGAAGGCAAAGGCTTGATCGTCGGCTACTTCGCCCAGCATCAACTGGAACAACTGCGTCCCGACGAATCGCCGCTGCAACACTTGCAACGCATGGAGCCGCGCGTGCGCATGCAGGATCATCGCGACTATCTCGGCAGTTTCGATTTTCGCGGCGCGATGGCCGACGCGCCGATTGCGCCGCTCTCCGGCGGCGAAAAATCGCGCCTCGCCCTGGCGCTGCTGGTGCGTTGCCGCCCCAACCTTTTATTGCTGGACGAGCCGACCAATCACCTCGATCTGGAAATGCGCCACGCGCTCACGAAGGCACTGGCCGAATACGAAGGCAGCATGGTGCTGGTGTCGCACGACCGCACGCTGCTGCGCATGACCTGCAACGATTTCATTCTGGTGGCCGACGGCCAGGCGCAACCCTTCGACGGCGATCTGGACGATTACCTGGTCTGGCTGACCGAACGCAACGCCGCGCAAAACACGGCGCGTAATACCGCGCTCAAGGATGCGCGAAGTGCATCGACCGCAATGCCCGCCACGCCAGTACCGGAAAAGAAAATGGCGCAGTGGCAAAGCGAAAAAGCCGCGCTGGAACTTCAACTCGCCGACCCTGCGCTCTATGAAAAAGCGCAAGCCGCTGCCCTGCAAAGCACTACGCAACAACAGGCCGCCTTGATGCAAAAACTGGAACAGGCAGAAGCGCGCTGGCTGGAGATTCACGAGCAGCTGGAAGTGAACGATTAGGGTTTGTTGACAATTGAATCGAAGTGGATGGATTGCGTCGATATAACCGTTCGTGGTGAGTAGCGCAAAGCGCGTATCGAACCACCACGGTGCATCCTGCCCTTCGATACGCCTGAAAAACACAGGCTACTCAGGGCGAACGGTGCATTTTTGAGTTCGGCAAACCATCAATTTATCGAACTCATTAATTATCAACAGACCCTAGTCCTTTTTGGCCTTGCCATTTTTCTTGACTGGCGCCATCTCGGCCGCGGCTTCGGCGGCTTTGACGTCGCGCACTTTTTCTACTTCTTCAAGAAAGCCGCGCAATAGCGGATCGCTGTCCATCAAGTCGCCACCGCCGGTGTGAAACTCGGGATGCCATTGCACGCCGACGACAAAACCGGCGCCCTTCCAGCGCACGCATTCGATGATGCCATCATCGCCCACGGCTTCAACGGACAGATCCGAACCCAGCTTGTCGATGGCTTGATGGTGAATGCTGCTCACGCGCACCCGCTCGGTGTCGGGATAGCGTGCCGCCAGCCAGGTGTCGGGGTTGATGAGAATGTCGTGGCGATGCAGGTCATACAAGCCGTCGTCCACATGCTTGTGGGCGTCCGGCCGCTGCGTGGAAATATCCTGATAGAGCGTGCCGCCCAGCGCGACGTTGATCAGTTGCAGGCCGCGGCACACACCCAGCACCGGCTTGCCCTGCGCGATGAATTCCCACAGCAGATCGATCTCGTACAAATCGCGCACACGATCCCCGGCCCATTCGGGTTTGAGCACTTCGGCGCCGTAACTCATCGGACTGACGTCGGCACCGCCCTGCAATACCAGACCATCGAGTTCGTTGACATAAGCCTTGGTGGAAATTTCGCGCCGCCCCAGGTCGCCATCGGCTTCGATGGTCGGCAGCATGAACATCAGCGCGCCGCGTCGCATCACCCAGTGGGCAATCGACTGCTCCAGATATTGCAGCGTCTTGCCGCGAAAGCCGAGCTCGGTCGGCGGCGCGTGCATCAGCCGGGCAGACAATCCGATACGGAGGCGTTTTGTTTGCATATTGGATTACACAAATAACTGCAAAACTTTTTGCCACAGAGAAGAACATTCCTCCCCCTTCAAGGGGGAGGCTAGGAGGGGGATGGGTTTCCTGCATGTAGCGACAAACCCCATCCCCACCCTAGCCCTCCCCTTGAAGGGGAGGGGAAAAATCTTCTCCGTGTTCTCTGCTCAATCAGCCATGCCACAGCATCGCCTGCCGCCGCACGACTTCGGCCAGTGAATGCTCTTCCTGATGCAGCTGCAAGATCCATTGCGCATCGTTGCCGCGCGCGAGCATCTCTTCCTTGAGATTGGACAGCGCCCGATCCGATCCCAATTCGGCGGCGTGATTTTCCAGCGCGCGCAGCGTTTTCTTGATGTGATCGCGCAATGGAATGTGCTCGCCCGTGCCCGGTTCGACGTAGGTGCCATCAAGCCCGAAGCGGCACGCCTGAAAGCGATTGAAGGTATAGACCAGGTAATCGTCTTCCTGCGGCACGAACGGACGCTCGATGGTGAGCCAGCGCGACAGCGCCTGAATGTAAGCAGCGATCTGGGCGGCTTTCTCAATCGTCAGCGGGGTATCCATCACGCGCACTTCGATCGTGCCGAATTCAGGTTTGGGGCGAATGTCCCAGTAGAAATCTTTCATCCCCTGGACCACGCCCGTGCGCGTCATCTTGTCGAAGTACACCTCGAAGTCCTGCCAGGTGAGTGCAAACGGCGCGCGCCCCGACAATGGAAAGGCAAACACGGAATTGAGCCGCGCCGAATTGAAACCGGTATTGATCCCCTGCACGAACGGCGAGCTGGCCGACAGCGCTATGAAGTGCGGAATGTAGCGCGACAGACAATGCAGGAGATTGAGCGCGTGATCGGGGCCGGGGCAGCCGATATGCACGTGCTGGCCGAAGATGGTGAATTGCTTGGACAGGTAACCGTACAGCTCCGACAAATAATGAAAGCGCGGCGCATCGAAAATGCGCTGCTTGCTCCACTGCTGAAACGGATGCGTGCCGCCGCCGCTGATCATGACGTCGAGCTTGTCGGCACTTTGTTTGAGCACGCCGCGAATCTCGGTCAATTGCTCCACCACTTCGCCATAGGTGTTGCAAATGCCGGTCGAGATTTCGATCATGCTCTCGGTGATCTCCGGCTTGATCTCACCCGGATGCTGTTTCTTTTCCAGCAGGCGCAACAGATTTTTGGCGTTGGGGCTCAGATCGTAGTCGTGCGGATTGATGAGCTGCAATTCCAGCTCGACCCCCAGGGTCAGCGATTTGGATTGGGCAAAAGCTTCCAGCGGCATGACTATCTCCTTGATCGATGAATAATGACGCTCGCTGCGCTTTGCATGACGGCGCTACGCGCCTATGAAGTTTTCATAGGCGCGTAGCGCCGTCATGCGAAGCGTAGCAAGCGTCATGCTTCATGTGCCAATCTCGTCGACCCAGCGCAAAGCTTGACGCGTCAGGATCGGGCCCACCAATTCGAGAACAGCCATGGCACCGAAAATGACCAGCCCGGCTTGCACATACAACGCGGGGAACAATTCCTGAAAATCGAAAGCAATCGCAAACGCCAACCCCGACATGGGCGTCAATGCCAGGCCCAGCGCCAGGCCCTGCTTCAGGGTGATGCCGCTCGGCAGACTCATCAGCAATACGCCGCCCACCTTGGCCAGCAGGCGCACTCCCAGCACCGCAAAGCCGACGAACCCGCCCAGCATGAGCGCGCTCACATGCAAGGACATATTCGTCAGCACAAACATCAACATCACCAGCACCGCGCCCGCTGTGCCGAAATGCCGCGGCCACAGCAAGGGCCGATCCGACATGTGACGCAACAGAATGCCGGCCAGCAAGGGCACCAGCAGCGTGGACAACTTCGCCAGCGTCACCACCGAGATCACCACCAGCAAGAGCGCAAACAACAACACGGCGCCCTGCTGGTTGCGCAAATCGAATCTGCGGTTGAGAAAACGCACGCCTTGCGCCATCACCACAGCCAGCAGAAAGGAACCTGACACCAGATAAATCGGCAGCAGTGCCGCCGTCAGCACATCACCCCGAAACTGTTGCAGCATATAGGCGATCGCCAGCTTGCTGCCGAGCAGGACATACATCGCATTCAATGCGGTATGCAGCAGCAGGCGCTCGGTAATCTGGCCGCGCGCGCCCGACTCGGCCGTCACCCACAACACGGCGGCAGGCGACGTGCAAGCCGCAATACTGGAGACCGCCAGAATCACCGGCAACTTGTAACCGCAAAAATGCAGCAGCGCATAGACGGCGGCGACAGTCAGCGCCGTCTCCAGCAGGCTGGACAACAACAACCAGGGATTGGCGCGCAGCCAGCGCAGGCTGACTCGGCTGCCCAGCTCGAACAACAGCAGAGCCAGACCGATATCGACAATGATGCGCAAGGCATCCAGATGGCGCAGCACATCGACAGGAATATCCACCGCACCCGCGACCAGACCCACCAGCGCGTACCCGGCAATGCGCGGCATGCGCAGCAGACGAAACAGCACCTCACCGATCAAGGCCGCTGCCGCCAGGGCAATAGCCACATAAAAAAATCCATCGGGGGCCGGTGGCCAGTCAGGCAAGAATTGGGGGAACTGCACGGCATGCTCCTGTCTTCGATTTAAGCCCCTCTCCCTCCGGGAGAGGGGTTGGGGTGAGGGCAAGCGGACTGAATTGGCACCTTCATCGGATCGCAGACCGTTGGCCCTCACCCGGCCCTGCGGGCCACCCTCTCCCGCTGATGCGGGCGAGGGTAACCTCCTCGCCAACCTTTTGTCCTACAGAAAACCTGAATGAACCATGAATAATTCAACCACAAAACAGCAAGGCTGGATTCGCCCGGCCAGCTATGCTCTAATCCACGCATGCAGAATATACGAATTCCCCCCAATGCAACCATTGCCCTGATCGGCAAATACAACGCACAAGGTATCCTTGAACCCTTGCGGGCGATTGCAGCCATGCTGCTGCAGCGCGGCCACACGGTGCTGGTCGATCAAGCCACCGCCCAACATGGCGACCTGAGCCAATGCACCCCCGCCACACTGGATGAAATCGGCCAGCGCGCGCAACTGGCCGTGGTGGTCGGTGGCGACGGCACCTTGCTCGGCATCGCCCGCCAGCTCGCCCCGCATGCCGTGCCGCTGATCGGCATCAACCAGGGCCGCCTCGGTTTCATGACCGACATTCCGCTGGCGCAAGCCAACCAGGCCCTCCAGTCCATCCTCGACGGCCAGTACGAAGCCGAGCAGCGCACCATGCTGCACGCGCAAGTGGTACGCGACGAGCAGGAAATTTTTGCCAGCGTTGCGGTCAACGATGTCGTCGTCAGCCGTGGCTCCAACGGTGGTCTGGTGGAACTGTCGGTGGCCGTCAACGGACAGCCCATGACCACGCAGCGCGCCGACGGCTTGATCGTCGCCACGCCCACCGGCTCGACCGCCTATGCCTTGTCAGCGAGTGGGCCGATCCTGCATCCGCAACTGGCAGGACTGCTGCTGGTACCCATCGCCCCGCACGCCCTGACCAACCGGCCGATCGCTCTGCCCGATGACAGCCACATCGAAATCACGATCCGCGGCGGCCGCGCCATCTCCGCGCATTTCGATATGCAGTCGTACACCGAAATTCAGGAAGGCGACCGCATCCGCGTCCAGCGTTCGCATCATCATGTGCGCCTGCTGCACCCCGTCGGCTACAACTACTTCGCCATGCTGCGCGAGAAGCTGCACTGGAATACCAGTCCGCTGCTCGATGCTGAAAAATAAATTGGTTCATCACCACGGGACATGAGGAAAATCAAAAGCTGGACGCAGAGACCGCAGAGAAGCGCAAAGGCCGCAGAGAAAGACTTTCTCTGCGCTCTCTGCGTTTCCTCCGCGGTCTCTGCGTCCCGCTTGAAGTTTTTTCCATAGTACAAAACCACAATCATGCTGTTATCCCTCGCCATTCGCGACTTTGTCATCGTTGATCTACTTGAGCTGGATTTTTCCAGTGGCTTCACCGTCCTCTCCGGCGAAACCGGCGCAGGAAAATCCATTCTGATCGACGCGCTGTCACTTACGCTCGGCGAACGTGCCGACACCAGTGTCATCCGTGAAGGCAGCAGCAAAGCCGACATCTGCGCCACCTTCGCCCTCCCCGCCACACTGACTGATTGGTTGCAGGAACAAGGCTTCGACGCTGAAGACGGCACCTTGCTCTTGCGCCGTGTGGTCGATTCCAGCGGCCGCTCCAAGGCCTACATCAACGGCGCGCCCGCCACGCTGACGCAGCTGCGCGAAGCAGGCGAATTCCTGGTCGATATTCACGGCCAGCACGCGCATCAATCGCTGCTGAAAAACGATGCCCAGCGGCAACTGCTCGACACGCATGCCGGTCTCGTCGAACTCGATCGTGAAGTCGGCCAGCATTTCCGCCACTGGCAACAACTCGCCAAACAAATCGAGCACCTGAAAACCAGCGCCGAAGCGCTGGAAAAAGAACGCGACCGCCTGCAATGGCAAGTTGAAGAACTCGAACTGCTGTCCCCGCAGCCGGGCGAATGGGACGAAGTGCAGAACGAACACAAGCGCCTCGCCCACGCTGCCAGCCTGCTCGAAGGCGCGCAAACCGCCGTCAATACGCTGTCGGAAGACGACGGTGCCGCGCTCGAACAACTCGGCAGCCAGCTCGCCCGCCTGCAAAATCTTGCGCAATACGACACCGCCCTGCAGCCCGTGCTGGAAGCGCTCGAACCCGCCGAGATTCATCTGCAGGAAGCCGTGCACGCGCTCAACAAATATCTCGACCGCGCCGAACTCGATCCCGCCAGATTGCAGGAAGTCGAAAGCCGCGTCGAAGCCCTGCACAGCGCCGCGCGCAAATTCCGCGTCACGCCGGACGAACTGCCCGCCACACTCGAAACATTCCGCACCGAACTCGCCAGCCTGCAAGGCGCCAGCGACATGGCCGCACTCGAAGCGCAAGCCAAAGCCGCAGAAACCGCCTACCGCACCAGCGCCAAATCGCTCAGCCAGCAACGCAACAAAGCCGCGAAAGATTTGACCAAAGCCGTCACCGACGCGATGCAAACCCTCAGCATGGCCGGCGGCCAATTCGTCGTCGCGCTCAACAGCTGCGAGCCCACCAACCACGGCCTAGAACAAATCGAATACCTCGTCGCCGGCCACGCCGGTGTCGCCCCACGCCCGCTGAACAAAGTCGCCTCCGGCGGCGAACTCGCCCGCATCAGCCTCGCCCTCTCCGTCATCACCAGCGCCGCCACCCCCGTCCCAACATTGATCTTCGACGAAGTGGACAGCGGCATCGGCGGCGGCGTCGCCGAAGTCGTCGGCAAATTGCTGCGCCAACTTGGGCAAACGAGACAGGTGCTCTGCGTCACCCACCTGCCGCAGGTTGCCGCGCAAGGCGAGCATCATCTGGCAGTGAGCAAAAAAACTTCAGCCGAAGGCAAAACTCTCAGCCAAATCACGCCGCTGGATCGCAGCACGCGGGTGGATGAGATTGCGCGGATGCTGGGGGGGTTGGAGATTACCGATACGACGCGCAAGCATGCGCGCGAGATGTTGGCGCTTTGAATCTTTTCGGCATATTTCCGGAATTTCAGATCGTACATTTTCCCGAGCGAAACGATTAGACCTCTGTCTTAAATAATGGAGCTTATTAATGTTTAGAATTGGCCGCATAGTCGGAACTGTTTTTTTCTTGCAATGGGTTCTCTGTGCACCGTCAATTGCACAGGAAAAAGCCGCCGGAGGGATGTCCTTCAAGCCATATTTGGCTGATGGCGCACCAATTCAAACAGAAGAGTACTGCGGATACCGTAATGCCAACCAGGACTGGCTGGGGCGCGACTTGGGGGAAGGCGTGCATGTCGAGGTAGGCCTTAAGTATGAAAAAGGTATGCCAATATCGGCCACTCTGCTATTTCGTTACTACGACGGAAAATTGGAGCTTTCACCTAATGAATTTGAATTGCGTGCATTCCCAGGTGAAAAGATTTTTAAGCCCAGTGAAATTCGTCGGGACCTCTACAAGCCGAACAACGGTCACTGTGCCCAGTATGGCGAATGGGTATATTTAAAATTTCCTGTTCAACCCGAGATGGTTGAACAAGTAGCACTTGTTTTTCCCAGCGATACCGTAAAGAAAAAAGAAACCATCAAGGTTCGGCCTTTCCGCTTTGAAAAGACAGATGGGGCAGCCGGTAGCAATTCCCTGTCAAGGGTGAAGCCAATCAATGTCACACCACCCTTATCCGCCGAAGACATGCAGTCCTGCGATCCAGGCATCGCAATAGCTGCGGCTGAGGAAGTAGTTAATAAACCGTCCACCCTGAAGGAGCCTTTGCAATTGTTCATGGCTGCAGCAGTTTTTTTCCAACATGGGGCAAAAGATAAGGCTGTATTTTGGTTCTATGCAGCCCAACTACGTGTCCGATATCAGCTTGTATTTGAGCAAGGAGACTTGGGACAGATATTATCCATCATGCTCATGACCGTCGGGCCACCAATAAACAACTATGCGTTTCAGGATGTCGAAAAACTTAATCGAATACTCGATACGGTCTTGGCGTGGGACAAAACTGCACCAAACCCCTTCCGAAATAAAAATCAGCCAAAGGACATTGAAGCCAAGCTGGAAAAGGTCTACTCAGGTTTTTATGATCTAAAGGTAAAACTCTCAACGGAAAGAGAGGCCTTGGAACAAGCAGCCAAACTTGCAGCGCCACAAATGGAACTCATGTCGGAGCAATTACGCAATCGACCATGCCCAAATTAGCGAGGTAGTGTGGGCAACTCGTTGCCCACGCGTCCAATCGATACGTGGCTGCGTGTGCAATGCCCTGCATAGCCATTCGACTAAGCGCTCAAAAAACAAGCGCCAAGTCGCTGGTTAAGTTGCACACCCTACAAATTCAAACCCGTTGCAACCATGACAGATTAAGGAAGCGAATGGAACATGTACTGATCATTCACGTCGTCAAAGACTACCTTGCATGGAAGAGCGTCTTCGATAACGCCGCGTCTCTCCGAAAAGATGCGGGGGAGCAGAGTTATCAGGTACTGAAATACGACGACAACCCCAACACGATCGTCCACTTTTCCAGATGGGCGTCGATTGCCAAAGCCAAGGCATTCTTTGAATCGCCGCAACTGGTTGAAATCCGCAAACAGGCCGGTGTCGAGGCGCCGCAGTTCATTTACCTGCACAAGCTCGAAGAGGGTGTGCTTTGAACGTGCAAAGACTGGCGAAAGGCGCATAAGACTATGTCCGATTTACCCCCGCTACCGGAGACACGCCTGGGCCGGTATCGGCATTACAAAGGCGGCGAGTACGAAGTGGTTGGCGTTGCGCGTCACAGCGAAAGCCTGGAAGCGCTAGTGGTGTATCGGCCGCTCTATAACGCTTCGGGCTTGTGGGTGCGCCCGCACGAGATGTTCTTCGAGCACGTTACAGTTGACGGCAAGTTGCAGCCGCGTTTTACCTTTTTGGAATCACCAAGGAATTCTGCATGACACTCGCTGCCGCGTGGATCATTTTCATTCTGGGCCTGGGCCACATGGTGGTTGGCCTCGTGATGTTCAGGGCTCCGCTGATGGCAGCGGTGCGTGAGGGCCTGGTGGGAAAATTCACCATGAACCCGGAGCGGCGCACGGCGTTCTGGTTCATGATCTTTGGACCCTTGCTGATCATGGGCGGCCATGTGGCGATTCATGCAGTCAATGTGGCCGATGCGGAGCTGCTGAAGATCGCGGGCTTCTATCTGTTTGCCACCGGGATTGCCGGGACGCTGGCATTGCCCAGGTCACCCTTTGTGGTGGCGCTACTCGTCGCACCTGTGTTTATCGCTGCGGGGTATGGCTGGATCGCCTGAACGGGCAGCCCGTGGAACACTCAACCACTCACGCAGCGATGCGGTAACTGTCGCCCCCAGACTTCTTCGCCTGATACATGGCGACGTCGGCTTTCTTGAGATGGTCGTCGAAGTTGATGTCGTCCGGTAGACACCAGGCCACACCGATGCTGAGTTTGTTGTCAGCGTCCAAGCCATTGCAATGAATCGGCGCGTCAAATGCAGCGCGTATGCGTTCGAGAATGACATTCAGCAAGTCATCGTCCAGCGGTGCGCTGAATAGCACCACGAATTCGTCGCCACCGAGGCGACCGACGATGTCGGTTTCGCGCACCGAGTCGCGCAATCGGTGTGCAACCTTGATCAATAATTCGTCGCCGACGTCATGGCCGTGCGTGTCGTTGACGGCTTTGAGTCGATCGAGATCAATCAGCGCCAGCGCAAATCTGCTTTGCTGGCGCTTGGCCAGGCCGAGCAAATAGTCGAAGCGTTCCATCAGCATGCGCCGGTTGGGCAGGCCGGTCATCGCATCGTAATACGCCATGTGGGTTAACTGTTCTTCACTTTTGCGCAGCAGATCCAACGTTCGCTTGTGGTTTTCCACTTCTTCGGCCAATTCCAAGGTGCGAAATTTGACCTTGTATTCCAGTTCTTTCTCATGCTGTTCGGCATCGCGCAGGCGTGCGGTTTTTTCCTCTAATGCGAGTTGTTGCGCCAGTTCTTTCTCGTGCATGAACAGGTTGATCCGTTCCGCCAGCGCTTGCGAAAACATGATGGCTTCCCACGCGCCAGCCACTACGAACAGCATCCGATTAAACACACTGGCCTCTGCCTGACCCCGCCCCAGCAACAGCAGCAGGTTGAGCGAGAAAATGACGGGGCCGTGACCGAGCAGGTAATACCAGGCCGGACGGAAACCCTTGAGTGCGCGATAGACTGCGCCACCGATGAGCAACACGAATACGGGGAAGGCGGCGTAGTGGATCACCACACCGGTGAAACCGAACCAGCCCAGCAGCGCCGTCACTATGGTGATGCCATACAGACCCACAAAGAGATACAGGAGGCGATCAAACCAGCGCGTCAAGCCGCCACCCTGCAGCAGCCACAACGGGAACAAGGTGAGCAGCATGGCATACAGCGCGATCAGCGCCTGATTCAGGCCCGTAATCCGATAACCACTGTCGGGCCAGAGCAGTTGCGACCCGAGGCCATTGAGGTCAGCCGCAAACAGAGTGAAACTGACCATCGTCAGGGAATAGACCAGATACAGTCGATCACGCAGACGCAGATACAACAACAGGTTGTACAAGCCGAGACCGACGAGAACGCCGATGCACGCGCCCAGCAACAGATATTCGAGCAGTGCGCGCTGCGACCAATCTTCCAGTTGCCAGATGCGCAGCGGCAGAATGCTGGCATTGAGGGTGACGACGCGGAAGTAGAGCGTGACGGGTTGGTTGGCCGGTAGATCAACCGGATACAGGTACTGACGATAGGCGAAGGGCCGTTGCCGGAAGGGATGCGCATCGCCCGCCGTCTGCACGCTGTATTGGCCGTTGGCTTCGGGGCGATACAGGCTCAGCTCATCGACCGAGAACGGTTGCATTTCCAGCCACCAGCGGGCGGGCGTATCGGCGTTGCGGTTCAGGGTAATGCGCAACCAGACTGGATGTGGGATCAACCCCAGACCGACGACGCCATGCGAGGGTTCGAAGTGCGCGTCCGCCCGCACCTGTTCCACGTTCATGTGATCGGTTTGATCAATGAATAAATCGACGTCGGCGTTCAGGCCCTTGCCACTGCTGGCAGTATCGATGACGACAGGCGCCGCCTGCACCGGCGACAGCAGGACCACCAATGTTGTGATGGCAATGACTGTCAGCCAGTGTCTGACCCTCTGGGACACTGTGCGGATTACTGGCGGTGCGACGGGGTTCATCAGATTACTCTTTGTTTGCTTTCCAGCAGGCTTATGCGGCCGCTTTCCGCTTGCGAAATCCTGGCTGTTCTTTGTGTTGTTCGGGACGCACATGTGTACGGTTTTTCATTATCACATTACACTCGCAGCAGCGCCTTCAAGTTCGCATTGATTTGCAATTCCGTAATCTTGCCACGAATTGAGGATACCGAATGGAACATGTACTGATCATTCACGCCGTCAAGGACTACCTGGCCTGGAAGCGCGTTTTCGATAACGCCGCGTCTCTGCGCAAAGAGGCCGGTGTCGAAGCGCCGCAATTCGTTTACCTGCACAAGCTGGAAGAGGGTGTGCTTTGAACCTGGCTGTCGCTACCTTGACAGGCAAGACGGTATCTACGCTTGCCGGTTATTTTTAATTATCGTTCCCGGCCTTTTACCGCGAGACCGCAACATTCGGACTGGATGTTTAAACGCGTTGACACATTCGGCCTATCGGCTATACTCGCCGCAACATAGAGAGGCCCACCATGGCAACCACAGTGAAATTGACGATTCAGCAATGGGGTAACAGTCTGGCGGTACGCATCCCGTCTGCCGTCGCGCGGCCCGCCCATTTCAAGGTCGGTCAGCCGGTTGAGATGACGCTGGAAGAATCGGGGCTGATGCTCAAGCCGGTCGGCGCACCCAAGCTGACGCTTAACCAGAAGCTGGCGCGGTACGATGCCGGGCTGCACGGCGGTGAAGTCATGGCCAGCCAGCCGGTCGGTGTTGAGGTGCTCTGATGGCGCGCGGCAAGGCCTGGACACCAGACCGCGGTGATGTGATCTGGATCGATTGCAATCCGCAAGCTGGCAGAGAAATGAAAGACGTGCATCCGCTGCTGGTGCTTTCGCCGGGCGCATTCAATGCCAAAACCGGCATCGTCATCGGCCTGCCCATGACCACTGCTGCGTACAACGAAACCAATCCGTTTGCCGTGCGATTCGACGGGCCAAAACGTGTGGTGAGCTACATCCTCACTCATCAACCCAAATCGTTCGACTGGAAAATGCGGCGCGCGAAACCGCACCCGATGAAACATGTCCCGGAAGAAATATTGGCACAGGCGTGTGAATCACTGAATCAGATCATCATGATCGGGCAGTCGTAAATCAATCAGGCCGGGCTCGATCAATTCTTGCATGTGGGAGACACATAAGACCATGTCCGATTTACCCCCGCTTCCGGAGACACGCCTGGGTCGCTATCGGCATTACAAGGGTGGCGAGTACGAAGTGGTTGGCGTTGCACATCACAGCGAAAGCCTGGAACCGCTGGTGGTCTACCGGCCGCTCTACAACGACTCAGGCTTGTGGGTGCGCCCGCACGCGATGTTCTTTGAGGACGTTGCGTTGGACGGTAAGTTGCAGCCAAGGTTTACCCGGATGGAAACAGAGTTACCCGGCGCGCGGTAGCTGTTAACAGGTCAGTTTCAATTTGCGCTTTCGATCTCCCGGTCAAGACCGATACAATGTTGCAATGAAATTCCCGACCCCGGCTTTCTCCAAATATTTTTTCGCGCTGGTCCTGGTTCTACTGTGCGTCAGACTCTGGTACGTACGTCTGAGGGATGCAGAAGATTTCAGTCCGCCGCCACCTGCAACTGTAGTGGTTCAGGTTGCGGAACCGGCACCGCCGCCAGCCGCTGCAGATGGCGTCACGCCTGTACTCGCGACCATCAATTGGCTGAATCCAGAAAACCCGGTTGCGATTCCGCTCAGTTGGCGTGGTACGCGTTTCCTGCTGGAAACGCAGGATGGTCTGCAAATCTGGGATAGCGACACTCTTCAAAAAATCCCGCTGCAACACCCGGTTGCCGATGGCCGCTTGCTGGAACATATATGGATGAGGACAGAGCAGCCACTCCAGCATGGCACCTTGTTCGCCGTCAGTTCCGCCGACGCATCGGCCCCTGCGGCCACGCTTTACTGGATAGACAACGGCCAGACGAAAATTGGAAAGCGTCTTGATCTTCCCGCCGGCTTTATGCCTTCGACGCTGGTAGCGGTTACAGGAGATACGGCACTGCTCTGTGCGGCGAAATCTCAGCGCGCATTGCTTGTGAGTCTCGGAAGCGGGGAGTTGAAGCAGTTGACCGCGGCAGGAACCTCAGCACTGCATGCATCTCTCTTGACAGAGATGCAGAAGATGGGAATCGTCGGTCCGCTCGAAGGTATCGGTGAGCTTGTCGAAACTCCAGGTATCAACCACTCCACCGACACGCGTCCACTGGTACTCAACACCCGCGGTTGCACCTGGAGTGCGCGCAAGTTGCCGGAGCCATTGGCCAGCGCACGAAACCTGGAGATATTACCGGTCATGCTCGGCTCTTTTTCCAGACCGGGCATTGTTGCGGCGAGCTGGCTCGAACCGGGCAGCAATGCGCCGCGAACGCTCCAGACGCCGCTGGTCTGGGACGGAGAAAGCCAGCAATGGCAGGCCCGGCAGACTGGCGATTTCTCCGGCATTGCGCCACAACGCCTGGCAGGCGTCAGAGCGGAACAATGGGTCTATGGGGTTGATCTGGCGGAGGGCAGGTTCGCCTTTCTCGCACAGGTGGAAGAACGCTGGCGCGAGGCGACGCAACGTCTCCCGGCTGCCGAAGGGATCAAGCTGCTGCCCATCGGCAATGAAGGGGTGCTGGCGCTGTTGATCGATAGCCGCCAGCCGGGCCGCATCGTGCGTCTCGACCCGGCCCCGGAACACTGGCTTGCTGCGCGGTTTCGCGGCAGCGTATCGCCTAACGATGCCGCCATTCCTTTCAACGGCGGCGCGATGATTGTGGAAAGTTCGAAGTCCAGCCATGTGACGCTGATCAAGCCAGACGATTCCAACCCCACACAACTCCCCGATCTGCCCTACCCGCAAAGCAAGGTTTCAGGCACGCAACTGGGCGATGGTTCGGTGGTTGTTTTTGGTGGTCAAATCAATGATTGCGCTTACACGCACCCCTGCCCCCAGGCACCTCTGCCGAGTTTTCGCTGGATCCCCACCGAAAACCGCTGGCAACCTTTGACGGCGCTGGCGGTGCAGTTTGCGGCGGGAGAACCCTTCGATGAGGGGGCATCGCGACGCAGCGATTTTGTTCTGCATGGCGGCAAGGAAATTTTCTATTTATCCAGCAATGAATTGCAATCGGACAATGACACCAAAGCACAGCCGACGGTTCTGTTTCACTGGCAACTGGGCGGCGCCACTCAATCGCTAGCCGCCACGCGCATCAGCCGCGCCAACGCCACGCTGATCGAGCTTGACGATGGCCGCTTTGCCGTGATGGGAGGGGCCGCTGCAAACGAGCCCCCCACGCCGGCGTGCAGCGCCTGCCAAAGCAAACGGCAAGCGGAAGTGCGACGGCTCAGGGACAAACTCGCCCATGCGCGCCGCACTGGAGAAAATTCTGCGGAAGAAGAAGAGGACGAAGATCCGGAACAGCAGGTGCCGCCCTGCGCGGCCTGCGAGATTCTGGAGAGAAACAAGTACATGAGTTTTTCACGCAGTTGCGAAATTTACGATCCGCGCAGCGAACGCTGGTCCTGGGGCCCAAGCCCGGTTCACCCGGCAGGGCGCGCAGTCAAACTCGCCAATGGGCGGATATTTAAACTGGGGCTGCTGGGTTACAACTCGACCGACGCCGAATACGCCGCCGAAACCGCCGATGCAAGACTGTCGCAATGGGTTGCTGCGCCGTCATTTCCATTGGGCAGATCGACGGTCATCAATGACTTCTTTGCCATCGGTAATCAAGTACTCGTGGTTCTATCCAAGCCCGCGGATCGTTATGTGTTGTGGGACGACGCGAGCCAGAGTTGGCAAGTGCTCCCCCTGCCCCGGCATGCCGATTGGGGGCTGCGCGACATACCTGTGCATGTGGGCGTTGCCGGGGAAGGGAAGCTACTGATGATCTACCCGCGCAGCTTTGAATATCTTGCATGGCCTTTCCAATGACTCGCTCGAAAAAATGATGAATATGCGCCGCATGTCTTTGCTTCAAATCTTGTTCGCTACAGTCCTTGGCTCGGGTGTGGTGGTATTGCAGACGAATGCAGGGGCCGGCGGCACGGTAACCGATGCGTCTGCTCCCGTGGAAGCGGGCGTGGCCGGAGCCCTGCGCACGATAGGCGCATACCCACAGGAACGCGGCGTCGGACACACCGTTACCGCACTTCCCGACGGCCGAGTATTCGTCTATGGACACCGGCCGGTCGCTACACCCATCGACGCCGTCATACTGGATCCGAAATTGCGGAACGCCGAACTCAACAGCGTGACGCCCGTGATGTGGGATCCCAAACTTCATGGCTGGAAAGCCATCGAGAATCCACCCGAGTGTCAGTTCTCGGCTTATCTTCACACCGCCACTGCGCTAGCGGATGGACGCGTGCTGATTGGCGGCGGCCTGTGCGACATCCCGCGTAGTCGTGACGATACGCGGCCGCATGTACCGCACACCGCCCTTTCGTTATGGAACGATGCTGCGCAGAAATGGGAGTCGGCCCCGGAGCTTTTCCAGGCGCGCATTTATCACACCGCCACATTGCTGACCGATGGCGGCGTCCTGTTTGTCGGTGGCGAAAGCGATACGCGCGCCAGCGATAAAACCGAGCCCGTGCTCGACAGCGTGGAATTGTTTCGCGACGGAAAGATTTCGCAGCTCCCCCATTTACACAGCGCCCGTGCAAAACACACTGCGGTTCGAATGGCGGATGGAACAGTGCTGGTGGCCGGTGGCATTGTGATGGATGGCCGCGCACTGGCTGCAGTTGAAATATGGGATCCGGCAAAACAGGCATGGCGAGATGCGCCACCATTGAAGACGCCGCGCTATGGACATACGGCTGCGCTGCTGAGCGATGGCCGCGTCATGATCTCGGGTGGCATCAGCCAAGAGAACATGCCGACGGCGTCGGTCGAAATATTCGATCCCAAAACCAATCAATGGTCCGATAGCGCGCCTTTGCTGACGCCGCTGCAAAGACATGCATCCATCGTGCTCGGGAATGGCGATGTGCTGATCGTCGGCATCGGTATTGATCGGGATCATCCATTTCCGCAAGCCATGCTGTGGGAAAAATCGACCGGCCAGTGGCGACCGGCGGGCGAATTTTCTCCTTACCGGTACAAGGGTTCGCAATCGTATGCGCTGGCGCCCATCCCACTGAAGAACGATGCAGTGCTGGTTTTCGATTCGGCCAGCATCATGCAGTGGGCGCCTTCGAGTGGAGTCACTGGCCATTCAGCCTATGGCGGACGTGATGGCTATGCGAGCATTCTGCTGAACGACGGCCGCATCATGCTGGCGGGCGGCAATACCCTGATGCCCGGTGGGCGGATCGGCGCCCTGCCGTTGGATTGGGTCGAAATTTATGATCCCGCCACCGGCCGGTTTTCGGTCACAGGACGGTTGACCCAGCCACGCGAGGCTCTTTCCGCCATCGTGTTGAACGATGGCCGTGCCGTGGTTGCCAGCAATTGGCCGCACGCGCCGTATAACGTCAGACCGGCCTCGCATCGCTTTGCCGAGATCTGGGATCCGAGAACCGGACAGTGGAGCGCGCTGAACACGATTCATTTCGATACACCAGACTGGCTCAGCCTTGAAAAGATCGGCAAGTTGAACGATGGCCGTCTGCTATTCATCTTTTCGGTGGAATTCAATTATCGTGCGCTGATATGGGACCCGCGTACCGAAACGACTGAAGCGAAGCAAGTCAGCGCCACGCATCGCATTGGCGCTCACATCGCAATCATTCCCGATGGCCGTGTGCTTTTTGAGGGCGGGCGATCCGGACGGAATATGGACGAAACACGGCTGCCTGAGGTATGGGACAGCCGCACAGGGAAAGTCGAAGCGCTGCCCTATCCTCCTAAATGGTTTTACGGTGGCGTCGAACCATTAACACTGAAAAGCGGCAATGTGCTGCTGATCGACCGTTCCAGTTCCGGTAATGATCCGAAACCTGTGGTGCTGTGGGATGCGTTGAACGGCGCATGGCGCTTACTGCCGCCTCTGCCTGTCAGCGAAGAAACTGGAATCAGAAAACCCCAGATGATTGAACTGAGCGATGGGTCGCTGCTCACCGAAACACTGCGTCTGCAACCCGGTGCTTCGTCCTGGTCCGCCGTCCAGCGTTTTCCGCAAGCGCAGGCGACCTTGATGCAATTGCCATCGGGGCAGGTGATTGCCCTCTCACTCTCTTCACCGCATGCTGCCTACTTCAATCAGCATGCCGGACAGTGGCAAATCCAAACACCTGCATATTATTTGCGTCGCAAGGAAAAACCCAGGCCGGTACTTCTTGAGTTGGCAGATGGCCGGGTGATGGTCTCGGGAAATATCGACACGGAAGGCTGGCCCAGAGAAACCACCACCCAGATCTGGGATCCGAAATCAGGAGCGTGGACTTCCACCGGAAAGCTGGCCAACATATACACGGGCGTATCGGAAGCCGTTCGCCTGCCTTCCGGTCAGGTGGTATTTGTGGGTACTGACCGTGGTGGCAATCTCAGGTGCGAGATCGGTCATCCTGCCGACAATACCTGGAGCGACTGCGGCGCTTCCATGCCGGTCAAGAATTCGCCCGCGCAATTCACGCTTACTTCGCTGCAGGACGGTCGCGCCGTTTTGATGTTTGGCCAGTCAGAAGTGTATGCGTATCGCGAGCAAGCCGCACAATGGCTGCCGCTGCGAGAAGACATTACGCGCGAACCGAACGTCATTGCAATGAGCAGCCACGCATTCCGCCTGCCCGACGGATGTCTGATCTCCGGCCCGCCGTTCCGCATTTCCAACTCAACTACGGGGAAAGAACTTTATCCCGCATCACCGGTGACAGGAATCAAGGACAGCGATGCGCGCATGATCGTACTTGCAGACGGTACTGTGGTCGTGGCCGGTTATCCGGAAGGTGCAGATGGAATGGGTGAAGGATTCTTCCATCGCAAGGCCTCATGCGCCGGGTTTGAAACCCAGGACGGCGACGAACGCTACATGCCCGCCATCTCTGCAGCTGCATCTTCGTCAATGCCGATTGCAGCCATCGCCACCACGGACTCATGGTGGCAACGGTACGTCGCAATAATTGCCCCCTACAAGTGGCTGCTGCTGGCCGTGCTCATGCCTTTCGTGCTGTACCGACCGCTGCGCAAGTTAGTGCTGCATTTTAATGGCGGCGATCCGACACTGACGATGCCCAGAAATTTCGTCATCGGCATGCGCACCCTGTTCTACGGAATTGCGGTGCTTATCGCACTGGCATTGCTGCTGCCCAGGACGAGTTTCTTCCGACCCTCGGAAGCATCTCGCACAAACGCGGCAACTGCATCACCCTGCCGCTTTATCGGCGTCTGGACTTCTACGCGTTCGGGAGCGCAGTATCAGATCACCTTGACTGACGACGGCAGATACGCCACCGATCCCATTGCAGATGGATCCGGCAGCGCTCGAATTCACACCGGAACCTGGGAAATTCAAGGTGACAAAATGATATGGCATCACGATCTCGTCAAAGGCGAAGTGGCGGATATCAACCCGATTCGCCAGGAAAGCGATGGCGCTTTTACACTGATCGAGGAGAATGGCGAATCGTCCAGATTTATGCGGCAGAAGAAAATCGATTCGGCCACGTGCAGCCAGTAAGCGCCGCAAGTATTTGTATGGCTGGATTTCCTGATTCAAAACTTGTAAGGTGAAAAACGCTGCAACACCGAAAATTTATCTCGTTCAGAGGAGGTCATCATGTCAACCAACACAGTCCGTTTTCACCGCGTACTGCGTGCGCCGCCCGAAAGAATCTATCGCGCATTTCTCGATGCCGATGCCCTGGTGAAGTGGCTGCCGCCAAACGGCTTTACCGCCAAGGTGCATCATCTGGATGCGCGGGTCGGTGGAAGTTGCAAGATGTCGTTCACGAACTTCACCACGCAGCAGAGCAATTCGTTTGGCGGTGAGTATCTTGAACTGGTGCCGCATGAACGCATTTGCTACACGGACAAATTCGATGATCCGAATCTGCCCGGCGAGATGCGCACCACGGTCTCTTTGCGGCAAGTGTTTTGCGGCACCGAGTTGAACATCGTGCAGGAAGGGATTCCCGAAATCATCCCGCCGGAGATGTGCTATCTCGGCTGGCAGGAATCGCTTGCGTTGCTGGCAAAACTGGTCGAAGCCGAAATCCGCGAGTAGCGGGCGCGCACACGCCATCGGGTCAACGGTGATTGAAGAAATCCCACATCACATCGTTGGCCGAGATGGCCTGTGACGGCGCTTTATCGCCGCGCGGTTTCACACCGCCGGGCCACGAGTGGCCGCCGGTCTCGGTAACGCAGAGTTGCACTTGAGTGCCACCACGGCACGGCGCATAGACTTCGCAATACGCGCCGGCCTTGTCCAGCGTGCGGTGCGGTGTGGGCGCGCAGCCGTTCAGCCGCACCCACTTGGCAATCGAGACGGGTACTGCGGTGAAATCGGTGACCTTGTCCTGGCTGACCGAGCCTGGCCCGGCGCCGCCGGTAAACAACACGTGGTCATCGTCCCTGGCGTGAATGTGCAGGATGGATACGGGGTTGGCGGGATTGCAACTGCGCGTGCTATCGGTGCCGGCCACCGGCGCGACAGCACTGAACACGTCGGACATTTCGCACGCCAGACGATAGGCCATGAGGCCGCCATTCGACATGCCGGTCGCGTAGATGCGGTTGCGGTCGATGTTGAGCTGGCGGGTGAGGTTGGCAACCATCTGGCGGATAAAGCCGACATCATCCACGTTCGCATCGCGTGCGCCGCCGCAGCAATTGCCGGCATTCCAGGTCGCGAATTTGCCGCTGTTCAGTTTGCTGAAACCATTGGGGAACACCACGACGAAGCCTTCGCGGTCTGACTTGGTGAGCAAGCCGTAATAGGTGTCGTTCGCCATGTAATCCATACTGCCGCCGCCACCGTGCAGCGCCACCAGCAGCGCTGCGGGTGTGGCCGCATCGTACCGGCCCGGCACGTGCACCCGATACATTCGCGTCAAGCCATCGTGCTGGATCGTGAACGTGTAATCGCCCGGCTGCGTGATGCTGTCACCGGTGTCGGCATTGGCTTCAGGAGCGGGCTGCTTTTGCAGGCGTTGCTGCAAGCGTTCTTTCAGCCGCTGGCGCAGCGTGCCGTCCTGCGCGGCACTGGGCAGCGGCAGCATGACGGCACTGCAGATGAGCAGTGCGAGTGCAAGGAATGGTCGAGTGCGTGGCTTCATGGATTCTGCTTTGAATAGGCCATGCCATTCTAGTGCCAATGGCCTGTGCGTGTACATTCACTCCGGTCTGACGCTGAAAGAAAAAATGGCATCCGCTAGATGCCATTTTTTCATTGCAGTTTGTTGCTGACGTTCAGTGCAGCGCCGACTCCGGCAGCACACCGACTTGCGGCATGTTGGCGAGGCCGGTTTCGCGGGCGTGTTGCTCGAAACCTTTGTTGCGCCAGAAGAAAGCGCCGGGCATGGTGGTGGGGATCACCAACACGTAGAACAGGGCGCGGCCGATCAAGGCGGTGGCGACGATGACCAGTGCAGCCAACATCCACAGCGCAGCGCCGAGACTACCATCGACACCAGCCAGTGCCAGCGCGCCGATCAAGGCGAGGCCAACACCAATGCCGATGTTGCGCAGGAGGTAGGTGTTACCGAATGTCGTGCGCTGTTCCAGATGCGCGGCGGCGCCTTCGGCACCTTCGGCTTTCAGGTCGCGTGCGTGAGCGATCAGGCCGATGCCTTCGAGCACCAAACCAGCGGCCATCGGCCAGACCAGCACTGTAAGCAGACCGGTGAACGATTGGCCTTGTGCCGTCAACACGGCGGCATAGACGACACCAACGGTCAGCGTGCCCAAGGTCAGCATCGAACCGAAGAACGAACTCAACACTTGCCAGTGGTTCCAGAATGGGCGCGCTCTAATGCGATAAATCTTGTGCATCGCATACAGCGCCACGGGGCCGGAAACGACACCGAGCCAGGCCACAGGTGTGACCAGGGTCTGCACGAAATGCTCCGGCAGCAGCCAGGTGAAGAGGCTGGGGAAGGTGGTCAGCAATGCATACGCGCCGAGCGCGTTGAAGAACACGGCCACCCCCGCCACTTCGCGGCTGACAGGAGAATAACGCAGGTTGTTGAAGGCACGATAGAAACGATGCGGCTTGCCCAGGTGCATGGTCGAGGTGTACAGGCCGAAAGTTTCCAATGCCAGCAGCGCAAACAGCAAGGCCGAATAGGCCACCGGATGCGCCGCGGGCGACAAGACTTCGAGACCAAACATCGGGCCAAAGAACAACGTGAGGAATGCGCCCACAACCCCCTGCGTAATCAACGTGAAGAGCACCAGCGGATCTTCACGCGAACGCAGTTTTTTCAAGCTCCACTTGCGTTCGATTTTTTTATCGGCTACTTGCGGTACGTAGCGCGTCTTGCCTGCCTCTTCTTTTTTTACATACACCAGCGGCATGGTGTCGGTGCGGCGCATTTCGCGCGGCAATTCCTTGACCTGCTGGAAGCGGATGTTGGGATGCGTAATGTCCGGCGTCGGGAAGCCGGGAATTTCCAGCTTGGTTTGCACGCGATTGGCGGGTGCCGTTTCGATCACGCCAAAGTCCAGCGCGCCTGCCAAACAGGCGGCGGCGCAGGCGGGTTTCAAACCGACTTCGAGACGGTCCACGCACATATTGCATTTCGACACCTGACCCTTGATCGGGTCGAGCTGCGGCGCGTTGTACGGGCAGACCCAGGTGCAGTAACCGCAGCCGAAACAAATGTCCGGGTCTTGCAGCACCGCGCCGTATTCGGCGAACTTGGTGTAGGCGCGCGTCGGGCAGCCTTTCAGGCACACGGGGTCATCGCAATGGTTGCACGCCATCGAAATGTTCATGCGCTTGAAGTCGGGATAGGTGCCGCCTTCAACGTAACCGACCGAGCGGAAACTGATGTGCGCAGGCAGATCGTTCTTTTCGCTGCAGGCCGCTTCACAAGCGTGGCAGGCGATGCAGTTGTCCGAGGTGAAATGGAAACCGTGCTGTTTGTAGCGATCCGGGTTTTCGGAAATCCCGGCGTCGCTGTTGATGTTCAGACTGACACCGGCGAGCGGATCGTTCAGATTGATCAGTTGAATCGGCTTGCCGTGCTGGTTGAGTTCCGCGCCATTGGACGGCGGCACAAACGCGTAGGAGGGTTCTTCGGGGCGTACCTTGAACATGTTTCTTTCTCTCTTTAGAACGACCGCGCAGCGACGTTGATCGCGGCGGCTTCTTGCTGGTTGCTGGCCGGTTCGATTTTCACCGAGCATTGTTTGAATGCGGGCTGACGCGAATGCGGATCGAGCAGCCCGAGCGTCAAGCGGTTTACGCACTCATGGAAGTGGAATGGAATGAACACCATGTTGGGGGCGACGCGCTGCGTCAACTGCACCAACACCACCGCATCGCCACGGCGCGAAATCAGGCGCGCATAGGTCATGTGCTCGATGCCCAGCTTCTTCGCTGAATCGGGATTCATCTCCATATACGGCGTCGGGCTGAACTTGTTGACGTTGCCGATTTTGCCGGTACGCGTGCGTGTGTGGAAATGCTCGACCACGCGGCCGCTGTTGAGCCAGAACGGATATTCCTCGTCCGGGCGTTCGTTGTTGTCGACGAAGGGCAGCGGAATCAGTTTGGCCTTGCCGTCGTAATGCTGGAACACACCGTCGGTGTACAGGCGCGGCGTGCCGGTTTCGGCGCCTTCCGCGCAGGGCCACTGAATGCCGCGCTGTTTTTCAATCTTGTCGTGGCTCATGCCGGAGTAATTGAGCATGCGGCCTTGCGACAGTTCGCGCATTTCGTCGAACACGGCAGCCGCCGTTTCCGGGAAGCGGATTTTCCTGCCCTGCTCCCAACGCTTGGCCAGTTCGTTGAAAATCCACATGTCGGGCTTGGAATTTCCGTGCGGCTCCATCACCTTGCGCACCAGGTTAACGCGGCGTTCGGTGTTGGTGAAGCAGCCTTCCTTCTCACCCCATAGCGCGGCGGGCAGGAACACGTGCGCGTACTTCGTGCACTCGACGTCGGCATAGGCGTCCTGCACCACCATGAATTCGAGCTTCTCCAGCGTCTTCTTGATACGCGGCGTATTCGGCATCGAAGTCATCGGATTGGTGGCGATCAGCCACAACGCCTTGATCTGGCCGGTCTCGATCGCCGGGAAAATATCGGTCATGAACATGCCGCGTTTTTTCGGGAAGAACTCGGGGTCAATGCCCCAGAACTTGGCGATGTCTTCGCGATCCTTGTCTTTCTCCAGCGCGCGATAACCGGGCAGGCCCGAAGCAGACGACCATTCGCGCGTGCCCATGGCATTGCACTGGCCGGTGATCGACAGGCTGGTGCCGCCGGGTTTGCCGATGTTGCCGGTGATCAGGTTCAGACTGTTGATGCCGACCACGCCGTCGGAACCGTGCGTGCTCTGGTTGATGCCCATGGTCCAGATCGACATGGCGGCACCGGCCTTGGCATACAGGCGCGCGACCACGCGGATGGTATCTTCGTCGATGCCGCAGATTCTCGATGCGGTGATCGGATCGTATTGCTCAACCAACGTCTTGAATTCTTCGAAGCCGCTGCAATGCGCATCGATATAGGCCTGATCCTGCAAACCCTCTTTCAGTATCACATGCGCCAGCGCATTGAGCAGCACGACGTCAGTACCGGGCGTGATCGGCAGGTGAATGTCAGCCATCTGCGCAAACATCGTCACGCGCGGATCGACGACGATGATCGGGAACTTGCGTTTTTCCAGCGCCATCTTCAAGCGCCAGAAAATGATCGGGTGCTGCTCCGGCAAGTTGGAGCCGAACGCCATCAGGCATTCGGTGGAATCGAAGTCGTCATAGCATCCGGGCGGGCCGTCGGAACCGAACGAACGCTTGTAACCCGAGACGGCCGACGCCATGCACAGCGTGGTGTTGCCGTCGTAGTTGTTGGTGCCGATCACGCCGCGCGCCAGCTTGCCCAGCGTGTAAAACTCTTCGGTCAGGATCTGGCCGGTGGACACGATGGCCACCGAATCGCGGCCGTATTTTTCCTGAATCCGTTTGATCTCGGCGGCGGTTTTATCCAGCGCTTCGTCCCAACCCGCTTCGCGGTAACTGTCGATCACGCGATCGCGCAGCAGCGGCGTCTTGCCACGATTGGCCGAGTTGAATAGCTCGTGTTCAAAAATCCCCTTGATGCACAGCTTGCCCTGATTCACTGGCGCATTGCCCACGCCGCGCGAACCGACCGCTTTCCCTTCGGCGTTAATCCCGACTTCGATCGAACAACCGGTCGAGCAGTAACCGCAGGTGGTGTACTTCCATTCGACTGCGCCCTTGTCGGCGATCTTGATCGGATTCTTTGTATGACGGCCAAATAACACGCTACTCCTCCTGTGATTGTTACACGCACCTTTTCAGCGCTCGTGAAGTCCATTCGAGGTGAATCATGCAAGAAACGTGCTAGAAAAGTGCGTCCATCGAACAGGGTTGCATGGCGCCTTGTTTGGCAAGGGAAATCATCCTGTCCGCCTTAAGGCCGGCGGTTCAGATTGCCTAAAATACAGGCGCAAGGCCGTCTGATTTAGTGCGTAGCGAGAAGCTACGCACCATGTCTGAGCATGTCCGGCTATTGCGTCGTTGCCGATGCTTTCTGCAAAAGAATCCGCTTGATCTCCGGCACGCAAGAGCCGCAGTTGGTGCCGCATTTGAGCGTGCCTTGCAGCGCGGAGAGCAAAGCTTCGGGCGGGCCGGAGAGTTCTTCCAGCGTTTCGGCGATTTCACTTTCCGCAACATTCAGGCAGCTACAAATTACCTTGCCGCGCGCGTGGAAACCCGCCGGTGGCTTGGTGGTCGGCATCAACAGGAGCAAACGCAGGCTTGCAACCGATTGGCCATTTTGCAGGTATTCCTTGAGCCAGCCTTCGGCCGCCAGATCGCCCGCGAGGGCCACGGCTTGCAGGCTGTCTTGCTGAACCAGCAGCCTGCGCATATTGCCTTTGCGCGCATCGGCATAGGCCAGCACCTCGGCCCGGTCCAGACCGAAGTGCGCTTCGATTTCGCGCCGCACTTCTTCGGGCGCGGGTTCATGCGCGGCAGCGCGGAACAGCACGCCAATTTTTTCGCGGCCGAACAGAACGCAGGAAGCATAGACAAAGCGCGGCATGTATTCGCGCAACGCCTGCTGCACTTCCAGCGCGCGTTCCTGCGGCAGCCAGCCGAACACGACATAGCTCCAGGCCAGATCGGCTTTGACGATCTTGGCGGCGGCGTGTTTCAGTTCCGGCTGTTTGGAACTGGGGTCGAGCGCAGGAATCGTCAGCGCATTCACGCCCAGCGCGGCATGTCCGTGCCCGGCCGTGCCGGACACGAATTCCGGCCCCCAGTGCATGCCGATGAAAGCCTGCCCCGGCGCGATTTCCTCGCTGGCCTGCGCCAGCAACACCTGGCTGCCGCGCCGCGTGGTCACATACACCAGACTGCCCTCACCAATCTGACGACGCTCCATATCGTTGGGGTTCATCTGCACCGACGGTTCCGGCGCATGCGCAAACAGTTGCGGCACAGTGCCGGTACGGCTCATGCTGTGCCATTGGTCGCGCAGGCGGCCGGTGTTCAAGCGGAAAGGGTAGCGCGCATCGACCGGCTCGGCCACTTGCGTGTACATCGTGTTGACAAATTTCGCCTTGCCGTTGGCCGTGGGGAAGATGCCGTCTTCGTACAGCCGCACCTTGCCGTGGGTTGCGCCTTCCGGCATCGGCCATTGCTGTGGACCGGCGGTTTCGAGTATTCGGTACGACAAGCCGGTGATGTCGAGATCGCGCCCGCGCGTCGATTCGCGGTGTTCGTTCCAGACCTGCTCGGCAGTTTGATAAGGGAACAGCGTGGCTTGGCCGGGGCGCAGTGTGTGTTCGAGCCGCCGGGCAAAATCGACCGCGATGTCCCAGTCGGCGCGCGCTTGACCCATTGCTGGCACGGCGACATTGACCCGTGTGATGCGGCGCTCGGAATTGGTGACCGTGCCTTCCTTCTCGCCCCAGGTTGCCGCGGGCAACAGCACATCGGCATAGGGCACGGTGGCGGTGGTTTTGTAGGCTTCCTGCACCACCACCAGCTCGGCCTTGCGCAGCGCTTCATGCACCACCTTTTGATCGGGCAGCGATTGCGCCGGATTGGTACAGGCGATCCAGATCATCTTGATCTCGCCGTTGCGCACCGCTTCAAACATTTCAACTGCCGTCTTGCCGGGTTTCTCGGGCACGCTCTCGACGCCCCACAGCGCAGCGACTTCGGCGCGGTGTTCGGGATTGGCCAGATCGCGATGTGCCGGCAGGAGATTGGACATGCCGCCCACTTCGCGCCCGCCCATCGCGTTGCCCTGGCCGGTCAGCGAGAAGGGCCCCGCGCCCGGTTTGCCGATCTGGCCGGTGGCCAGATGCAGGTTGATCAGCGCGGCATTCTTGGCCGTGCCGGACGAGGATTGATTCAGACCCTGGCAATACAGTGACAGTGTGGCCTTCGATTGCGCGAACCACAATGCCGCCGTCTGCAAATCTTCCGCCTTGATGCCGCAGGTATCCGCAACAAAAGCGGGGGTGTAGTCGCGCACCGTGCGCTTCAATTCAGCAAAGCCTTCGGTATGCGTGCCGATGTAATCGAGATCGACCAGGTCTTCCCACAGCAGGATGTGCAGCATGCCATTGAATAGCGCGATATCGGTGCCGGGCTGGATCGCCAGATGCAGATCGGCCTGCAATGCAGTATCGGTGCGGCGCGGATCGACGACGACGATGCGCATGCCGGGATTCTTTTTCTTCGCATCCTCGATGCGGCGGAAGACGATCGGGTGTGCGAATGCCGTGTTCGAACCGGCGATGAACAGCGTTTCGCAATGATCGAAGTCCTCATACGCAGCGGGCGGCGCATCGGCGCCCAGCGTCTGCTTGTACCCCGCCACCGCCGAACTCATGCACAGGCGCGAATTGGTATCGAGGTTGTTGGTGCCGATCAAGCCCTTGGCGAGTTTGTTGAAGACGTAATAGTCCTCGGTCAGCAACTGGCCGGAAATATAGAACGCCACACTGTCCGGGCCGTGCGTGCGGATGCAATCGGCAAATTTCTGCGCCACATGATCGAGCGCGGCATCCCAGGCAACGCGCTGACGCGGTGCGTCCTTGCTGTTGCGCAGCTCGGGATACAAGGCGCGCGTTTGCCACTGGATCGTGCGTTGCGCAGACAGATGCAGCGTGCTGCCCTTGGTGCACAGGCGGCCAAAGTTGGCGGGATGATCCGGATCGCCGCGCACGCCGGTGATGTCATCGCCCTGGGATTGAATAATGACGCCGCAACCCACGCCGCAATAGGGGCAGGTGGCCTTGGTTTCTCGTGGTGAAACTGACATGGACTTCCAGACGGGAGGCTTGTTGCTATCAGATTAGCCAACAGCAACAAGAATGCCAGAGATTGCTGCGAATCTCCTCCCCTTCAAGGGGGAGGGGTATAGATCAGGAAGCTATTTCGGCTTTGTCGAGGAAGACTTGATCGCCTTCCAGCTTGATGGCGAACTTCTGCACACAGCCTTCGTCAGGCGCGACAGCACAACCCTTGTCCATTTCGATATTCCAGTTGTGCAACGGACAGGCGACGCGCTTGCCGTGCACGATGCCCTGCGACAGCGGGCCGCCCTTGTGCGGACATTTGTCGAGCAGGGCAAACACTTCATTGTCGGCATTGCGGAAGATCGCGATATCGTGACCATGATCACGACGCACTACGCGCGCACCCAGTACCGGCACGTCGTCGATTTTGCAAATAGGAATCCAGTTACTCATGCTTCACACCAGGAAAAATTCGTATGCAGAGCGCACTCTGCATACCGTGATTGATTAAATGGGAATGATCTCGAACTGCTTGCGATCAACATGCGCCTTGTCCAGCTCTTTCCACGGATCGGGTGCGCCTTCCAGATCGAACAGCAGACGTTCATACAAGGCCTTGCGGTTGTCGGCATCGTCGACGATGCGCTGCTTGATGTAGTCGAGACCCACACGCTGCACATAGTGCACGGTGCGATCCAGGTACCAGGCTTCTTCGCGATACAGTTGCAGGAAAGCGGCGGAGTATTCCATCACTTCTTCCTGCGTCTTGACCTTGCACAGGAACTCGGCCACTTCGGTCTTGATGCCGCCGTTACCCGCGACATACAGCTCGTAACCCGAATCGACACCGATCACGCCGACGTCTTTGATGCCAGCCTCGGCGCAGTTACGCGGGCAGCCCGACACGGCCAGCTTGACCTTGTGCGGCGAATACATACCAAACAGCATCTTCTCCAGCTTGACGCCCAGCTTCATCGATTCCTGCGTGCCGAAACGGCAGTGCTCGGAACCGACGCAGGTCTTCACGGTACGGATCGATTTGCCGTAGGCGTGGCCTGAAGGCATGTCCAGATCTTTCCAGACATTCTGCAAATCTTCCTTCTTGATGCCGAGCAAGTCGATGCGCTGACCGCCGGTGACCTTCACCGTCGGCACATTGTATTTCTCGGCCACGTCAGCAATGCGGCGCAATTCCGCTGGTGTGGTCAACCCACCCCACATACGCGGCACAACGGAATAAGTGCCGTCTTTTTGAATGTTGGCGTGTGCGCGTTCGTTGATGAAGCGCGATTGCGGATCGTCTTTCGCCTCTTTCGGCCAAGTCGAGATCAGGTAATAGTTGATCGCAGGACGGCAGCTCGAGCAGCCGTTCGGCGTACGCCAGCCCAGGCCTTCGAAGACCTCTTTGCTGGTCAGCCAGTGCTGCTCGCGAATCGCCTTGCGCGCATCGGCGTGCGAGGCATCGGTACAACCGCACATGGCCTTCTTCTGTGGGGCAGCAGAATAATCGCCGCCCGCAGTGAACATCAGAATCTGTTCGACCAGGCCGGTACACGAACCGCAGGACGCCGAGGCCTTGGTGTGCTTGCGCACTTCGTCGAGCGTGAACAGGCCCTTTTCCTTGATCGCCTTGCAGATGGTGCCCTTGTTGACGCCGTTGCAGCCGCACACTTCGGCATTATCGGCCATCGTGGCAGCCTTGTTCTGGCCTTCGTGACCGGTATCGCCGAGGTTGTTCTCACCGAACATCAGCTGATCACGGATCTCGGTGACGTTCTTGCCTTCGCGCAGCAGTTTGAAATACCAGGAGCCGTCGACGGTATCGCCATACAGGCAGGCGCCGACCAGTTTGTTGTCCTTCAGCACGAGGCGCTTGTACACGCCGCCGATTGGATCGGACAGAGTAATTTCTTCGCAGCCTTCGCCGCCCATGAAGTTGCCGGCAGAGAAGAGATCGACACCGGTGACTTTCAGCTTGGTCGAGGTGACCGAACCTTCATAGCGGCCAATACCGAATTCGGCCAGGTGGTTCGCACACACTTTGCCCTGTTCGAACAGCGGCGCGACCAGGCCATAAGCAATGCCGCGATGGCTGACGCACTCGCCCACAGCGTACACGCGTGGGTCGTAAGTCTGCATCGTGTCGTTGACGACAATGCCGCGATTGCAATGAATACCAGCGCTCTCGGCCAGTTCGGTATTGGGGCGTATGCCGACCGCCATCACCACCAGTTCCGCCGGAATTTCCATGCCATCCTTGAAGCGGATGGATTTCACATGACCGGCATCGTCGCCAATCAACGCTTCGGTGTTTTTTTGCAGCAGGAAATTGATGCCCTTGTCTTCCAGCGACTTCTGCAGCAGATCGGCCGCCGTCTTGTCGAGCTGACGCTCCATCAGCCACGGCATCAGGTGCACTACCGTCACATCCATGCCGCGCAACTTCAAGCCGTTGGCCGCTTCCAGGCCCAGCAGGCCGCCACCGATGACCACCGCATGCTTGTGCTGCTTCGCGGCTTCGATCATGTAATTGGTGTCATAAATATCGCGGTAGCCGATCACGCCTTTCAAATCCTTGCCCGGCACCGGCAGGATGAAGGGGTTGGAACCGGTGGACAGCAGCAGACGATCATAGGTTTCGGTCGTGCCGTCTTCGGCGATCACCAGACGATTCTTGCGGTCGATCTTGGTAATTTTTTTGTTCAGGTGCAGATTGATCTTGTTTTCTTCATACCAATCGACATCATTGAGCATGATGTCCTTGATGGTCTGCTCACCGGCCAGTACGGGCGAGAGCAGAATGCGGTTGTAATTGGCGTGCGGCTCGGCACCAAACACCGTGATGTCGTACATGTCCGGCGCAATTTTCAACAGCTCTTCCAGCGTGCGCACACCGGCCATGCCGTTGCCGACCATCACCAATTTCATCTTTTTCATCCAGGAACTCCAGTACGATCTTCAGAACAATCCATATATTAGCAAAAGCGGTGCCAATTCCGGGACGACCGCATCAGCGCTTGCTTTCAACGGACCTTAACGGACAGACACACAACGTGTTATCGGCATGAATGCACTTTGCCGCACCAGACCATGCCCAACATTTGTGCGTTTGCACAAATGTTCACATTTTCTGCACCAACATTGCCCTGTCGCACCAAACTACATTGGCCTGCACCATCCTCGCAACCCACAATGATGCAACATCATCGACTGCAAGGGCTTCCGCACAACCGTCAATCATTCCGCGCACAGGCTTGAAACCCGCAGCCAGCCTTGCTGGTGCGCCCCATGCCTCGAGACGTGGCACAGCCTTTGCATAGTGCGAACCAGCTTGTTTATCAGCTCATTTACCCGTTTTGTTTTTCAACTCAAGGAATGTCATGGCAAAAACTTCATTTTTGAAAGCCGGTCACACGCCCAGTCTGATCGCGGCCTTTCTGTATTTCGACATGAGCTTCATGGTGTGGGTGATGCTCGGCCCATTGGGTGTACAGATCGCCAAGGATCTGGGCCTGAGCGCCGCGCAAAAAGGTGTGATGGTCAGTACCCCGATTCTGGCCGGTGCGCTGTTGCGCATGGTCTGGGGCATGATGGTCGACCACCTCAAACCGAAAATGGCCGGCCTCATCGGTCAAGTCATCGTCATCGCCGCGCTGCTGTATGCCTGGCACTTCGGTATTCACAGCTATGAAGAAACACTGATCCTCGGCGTGTTCCTTGGCGTCGCCGGTGCTTCGTTTGCTGTCGCATTGCCGCTCGCTTCGCGCTGGTATCCGGCGGAACACCAAGGCACCGCGCTCGGCATCGCGGGTGCGGGCAACTCTGGTACCGCCTTTGCAGCGCTGTTCGGCCCTGGTCTGGCCATCGCCTTCGGCTGGCAAAACGTGTTCGGCATTGCCTGCATTCCGCTGGCGATCACGCTGGTGCTGTATTTCATTCTGGCCAAGGACAGCCCGGAATGCCCGCCCGCCAAAACGCTGGGCGATTATCTGAAAGTGCTGAAAGACAAGGACGCCTGGTGGTTCATGCTGTTCTATAGCGTGACCTTCGGTGGCTTCGTCGGCCTGGCTGCTTCGCTGACGATTTATTTCAACACGCAATACGGTCTGGACCCGAAAATGGCTGGCTACTTCACCGCTGCCTGCGTATTCGCCGGTTCGCTGATGCGCCCGCTCGGCGGCTTCCTGGCTGACCGTGTCGGTGGCATCAAGTCGCTGTCGCTGATGTACATCATGGCCGCTTCGATGATCGCCATCGTCAGTACCGGCCTGGAATCGCAATGGGTCGCGCTGGGTGTATTCATGCTCGCCATGCTGGCGCTGGGCGTGGGCAACGGCTCGGTGTTCCAGTTGGTGCCGCAACGCTTCCGCAAGGAAATCGGCGTGATCACCGGACTGGTCGGTATGGCCGGCGGTTTCGGCGGTTACTATCTGGGCATCAGCCTGGGTTATTCCAGACAACTGACGGGCAGCTACCAAACCGGCTTCCTGATGTTTGCCGCTCTGGCCATCCTTGCCCTGGTCGGCCTGACCTCGGTGAAAAAACGCTGGCGCACCACCTGGGGCAGCGCAGCAATGACGACTGCCAAGATCTAATCACGGTTTGATCGTTACAATGAGCGGCGTGCAATTTCGGTTGCACGCCGTTTTTTTATTCCCCATACCAATACAACACCATGCCGCTCACCATCGCCGCCAGTCATACTTCGCTCACCGGACCGCGTCCGCGCAATGAAGATTTTGTCGGCATGGTGACGCCGAATGAACCGGAGCTGTCGACCAAGGGTTTGCTCGCGGCGATTGCCGATGGCGTGTCCGGCAACGATGGCGGGCGCGAAGCCTCAGAATATTCAGTGCGCGGTTTGTTGACCGATTACTACGCCACCTCGGACACCTGGCCCGTCACGCAATCGCTCGACCGCGTGCTCAAGGCAATCAACCGCTGGGTCAATCAACAGGGCGCCATCCGGCGCGAACTGGCGGGCATGGCGACCACGCTGACTGCGCTCGTGCTGCGCGGCAATTTCTATTACTTCGCGCATGTCGGCGATACGCGTCTGTATCTGCTGCGCGATGGCGCGTTGACGCGGCTGACCACCGACCATGTCTGGGATCGGCCGGAAATGCAGCATGTGCTCACGCGCGCCATCGGTCTCGATTCGCAACTGGCCGTCGATCACGGCATGGGAGAGACGCGCGTCAATGACGTCTTCCTGCTGGTCAGCGACGGCGTCTGGTCCAGCCTGACTGAGTACGACATCACCCAACATCTGCTCGCCTTCGCGCAAGGGCAGGTTGACGCTGCCCGCACCAGTGAAGACATCGTCAACGCCGCGCTGGCCGCTGGTTCGGGTGACAACAGCAGCGCCCTCGTGTTGAAGATCGATGCACTGCCGGAAGAAAATCTGCGCGATGCTGTTTCCGGTTCAGAACAATTGCCGGTGCCGCCGAAGCTGAAAGTGGGCCAGAGTATTGATGGCTATGAGGTGGAAGAAATCATCCACGCCTCGCAAGCCACCCTGCTCTATCGCGTCGTCGATCCGAAAACGCAACGCAAGCTGGTGCTCAAGACCCTGCACCCCGACCGCGCCAACGATGCGCAGGAGCGCAGCGCCTTTGCTCATGAAGAGTGGCTGGCCAAGCGCGTGGTCGCGCGTTTTTTTCCGCAGGTGATTCAACCCGAACAAAAAAATTATTTCTATTACCTCACCACCTGGCATCCGGGCAGCAACCTGCAGCAACGGCTCGACGCCGGTGAGCACTTCACGGCGCCCGATGTCATCAACCTTGGCAGCAAACTCGTGCGCGCCATCGGTGCTCTGCACCGGCGCAGCATCCTGCACCGCGACATCAAGCCCGCCAACGTGCACCTGGGTGACGACGGTGAATTGCGCATCCTCGATCTCGGCGTCGCCCAATCCGGCCTGGAAGCCGAGAACGCCACCGGCGCACCGCAGGCCGGCACCCCCTCATTTCTCGCGCCGGAGCAATTCGACAACGCGCCACCCTCGCGCCAAACCGATATCTATGCGGTTGGCGTCACACTGTATTTTCTGCTCACGCGCCGCTATCCCTATGGTGAAGTCGAGCCCTTCCAGCATCCCCGCTTCGGCACGCCCACACCCCCCAGCCGCACGCGCCACGATTTACCCCTGTGGCTGGAAAATGTATTGCTCAAGGCCGTCGCCAAAGATCCCACCGACCGTTTTGAAACTGCAGAAGAATTTTTGCTCGCCCTCGAGCGCGGCGCCACCAGCCCGCTACCCCAGCACAGCCGCGCGCCGTTGATCAAGCGCGACCCACTCGCCCTCTGGCGCGCCATCGCACTCACATCCATCGTGATCAATCTTCTACTGCTTTACGTATTGGTAGTGCGATAGATTGAAGCTCATCGGAAAAATCATGAGCACGCCTACTTGTCCTGATTTTTCGGACGCCGCAGCAGCAGGGACGGATTTTCCTTCACCTTGTCGGTGAATTCGCCCACGTCGCCGAGCACCTTGCTGGTCTTGTTTTCGATGGTGGAAAATCTTTCCAGCACCTTGGGTAACTGATCGAGCAACGTTGCCAGCTCGCTTGGTTCGGAAGGAATCTCGGGAACCTGATCGGACGGTGTCGCCGCCGTCAGCATCTGCGCACTGGGGCTGCCGCCGTTCAGTTCGATAAAGATCACCCCCGTGATGCCTTTCAAGTGCAGGCTGGCGCGGGTATCAGTTTTTACCGGCGCGTCCTTGCGCAGGCGCACATCAACCAGCACCAGACGCGAATTTTCCGGGTCGATACTCATCGCCTTGACGGTACCCACATCGACACCATGAAACTTGACCGGGTCACCGAGCGACAGTCCGCTGACCGATTCGGCAAAATGAATGCGATAGAGCACGTCGTCACGATGGCCGGAGTGGCCCAGCCAGATGGCAAAGAATGCTGCCGCCACCGACAGCACGACAATGAACAGCCCTTCGAGAAAATAGTGGTTGTCAGTTTCCATGATGCGTTCCTTTATGACTTTGCTGGCTCGCTTTCAGCGCGCCCTGCGCTCGCGGGTTGTGCAGAAATTCACGGATCCACGGCTGCCTGGATTTCATCAAGCCATCCAGCGTATCGATCACAATCTTCTGTTCGACCAGGATGGCGACGCGGTGACAGACCGTGAACAGCGTCGTGAGGTCGTGCGTGACGACCACCACAGTGATGCCCAGGCTGCGGTTCAGTTGCAGGATCAGCGCATCGATGCTGCTGGCGATCAGCGGGTCGAGATCGGAGGTCGGCTCGTCCAGGAACAGAATGCGCGGATCGAGCGCCAGCGTGCGCGCCAACGCAGCGCGCTTGACCATGCCGCCGGACAGCTGGGCCGGAAACTTGGTGCTGCTGTCGGCCGGCAAGCCCGCCAGCTCCAGTTTCAGCGCGGCGAGCTTTTCCTGTTCCGGCGGCGGCAGGCCGCTGTATTGACGCAAGGGCAGCAAGACATTCTGCGCCACCGACAGCGAAGAAAACAGCGCGCCTTGCTGGAACAGCACGCCGATCAGCGCGGCTTTCTCCTCCGGCTCCAGCGTGCCCACTGGTTTGCCATACAACAACACTTCGCCGCGATCAGGGCGATGCAGCCCGGTCAGCGTTTTGAGCAGCACCGATTTGCCCGAACCGGAACCGCCGGCGATGCCGATGATTTCGCCGGCTTGAATATCGAAATCAATATTGTCATGTACCGTCTGCTTGCCGAAGCGGTTGACAATGCCGCGCGCGGAAATAATTGGCTCGGTTGTTTTCATAGGTCAAGTTTTTCAAACAGAATGGAAAATAAAGCGTCGAGCACAATCACCAGGAAGATGGACTTGACCACCGCGCGCGTGGTTTCCTGGCCGACGCTTTCGGCCGAGTCGCGTACACGCAAGCCATGCATACAACCGATCACGGCGATGACGATGGCGAAGATTGGCGCTTTGAACAGGCCGACAAACAGATCGCTGCCATCGATCGCGCGATGCATCCGATCAAGATATTGCAAGGGCGAGATATGCAGCAACGCCTGCGCAATCGCGGCACCGCCCAGCAGCCCCATCATGTCGGCGAAAAAAGTCAGCAGTGGCAAAGTGATGATCAGCCCCAGCAGTCGCGGCACCACCAGCAGTTCGACCGGTTCCATGCCCATCACATTCAGTGCATCGATTTCATCGCGCGCCTTCATTACGCCAATCTCGGCAGTGAAGGCCGAACCGGAACGCCCGGCCACCATGATGGCGGTGATCAGCACGCCCATCTCGCGCAGCATCGACACGGCCACCAGGTTGACCATGAAATCCTCGCCGCCGTAGGGTCGCAATTGCGCCACGCTTTGATAACCGATGACGATGCTGATCATTACCGCCATCAATCCGATAATCGGCAGGGCGCTGATGCCGGTAGCCATCACCTGGTGTGATACCGCGGCCAGGCGCAGATAACGCGGGTGCAGCAACGCATGGCGTGTGACGCTGGAAACGCGGCCGAGAAAAGTGACGATATCGAGCGTGTCGCGCCACGCCTCATCGGCGCCCTTGCCGATCTGGATTGCCAGCTCGCGCCAGCGCGGCAGTTTTTTGGGCTGTGGCAATGCTCGCAATTCAAGCCCGCAGACCAGATCGAGCAGCGCGCTGTGCTCGGGGCGCACGCCGCTGAAGACGATGCCTTGCTCGCGCAATTCACAGAGAAATAACGCGCCGGTCGAGTCGAGCGTGTCGAGATTGCGCAGATCGAGGGTGCTTACAGCGCATTTCCTCCGATCGTGTTGCAGCGCCTCTTTTACCTGCGCAAGCGTATGCCAATCCAGCCTGCCTTGCAGCAACAGGCGCTCACCTTCTGTATTGATTGCAATTGTTGAAGTGAAATCCGGTGACTGGGTTTGAAACTGAGCTTGCCGCATGGTTCACCCCCGTACGATCTATTCCCTCTCCCGCATGCGACTCCACCCGCGCTTCAACGCATAGTGGATCGGAGTCCCCTGTAGGGCAGGCTGGAGAATAAAAGGGACTTGAATCTTCTCTCGATTGATGGGATGGACTGCCCCCGAATTTGCACGGCATCATAGTGCCAGCTGGCGACGATTTGAGAGCGAGTCAGCATAACCAATCCGAGAGGAGCCCGAGATGAATGCTACAACTGTTGCGGTGGATTTGGCAAAGAATGTGTTTCAACTGGCGGTGGCTGACGACCACTGGAAAGTCGTCGAGCAACAGCGACTCACACGCAGTCAGTTCGAACGCTGGTTCGACAATCGCAATTGGTGACGCAGATTCTATGTCGGCACGGGTCACAACAAAACCCACTTCAGATGCAGGATATACGACTGCAAGTCTTTTCCTCAAGCCAGTATTTTTATCGATCAGTTTCTTGGCTTTGGTGGGAAGTCCATATAGGAAGGGTTCGGCACCATCGCGAGCACACGCCAGAGCGAACGCTTGCAGGACTTGCTCACTTCTTGGCCTTCGGTGACTCGACCCAACCGTTGTCTTTGAACACGGCCCAGATGGCCATGGAGTGCCCGTGACCGAGGTCGAATTCTTCCTTCAACCAAGCTACAAGCGCGCTCGCTTTCATGTCGGGCTTGTATACGCCCGCCTTGGTGGCCAATGTCTTGAACTGCTCCGGCGTCTTGCCCGTTTTGGCGTGGATGTTGTCCAGATACGCTTGAAACGACATCTTCGACTCTCCTCTCGCACATGCCTCGGTGACCATGAGGCGAAATTGTGTGGACGTGATGGGTGACTTCTGGCGCCTAACTAGAAGTAGACATCCTATTTGACGCAAAATAACGCGTCAACAAGAATATAAAAATTTGTATGTTCATAAATATGTACTACTTTCAAGCGGTTATCTGTTTTTAGTACAGCCTAAGCAGCAAGATTCGCCTGAAACATTACAGCCTGCGTACTGAGCAGGCTTATGTGGATTGGATTAACCAGCGACTTGCGCTCGTTTTTTGAGCGCTTAATCAAATGGCTATGCAGTGCATTCGCTATATCTTGTTTCATGGCAAGCGTCATCCAAGAGAGATGGGTGCGCCGTCGCACTAACGTCCATCGTGGCCAATCTTCTACTGCTTTACGTATTGGTCGTGCGATAGTTTGAAGCCCATCGAGTTGGGGGTGTTATTTTGGGAGAATCAATCGAATCCGACTCTATTGATTCCTTGATTCCGCTATTGATTCGGGATGAGCGTGGCTTTCTATTTGTGTTACAGATTCTTCCGACATACCATTGCCATGCTGGTAAACCGCGCCAACTGACCAAACGTTAAGGCGCATTCAAGGGAGACTTCATTCGTGTCTATATCCCATATATTGCGTTGCGCAACCGCACTTATTGCACTCCTGGCCGCTGGCACGGCATTGGCCGCCGGCCCGTTTCCTAGCGACTCTCCTGGCGGGGTTGACCATCCGCTAATCAAACGCTTTGTAGGTTCATCACTCATTGGCTATAAGGTAGCCGACTGGGATCAAGCCATACTGCCGCTGAGCTTGCCTCATTCTGGTAACGACTACCAGCTCGCCGACAAAGTGGTGGTGGAAGGCAAGGTCACGCGATTGGCATACCTTTCTCCCCTGGGAAAGACACCGCTAGAGGTCTTTCGCAACTACGAGCAAGCCCTCCAAGGTGCGGGACTCAAGAAAAAGTACGCCTGTGACACGGATTGCGCCAATTTGTACTTTTCGTGGTCCAAAGCCGACAAGGTAACAGAGGGGCTGCAGTGGGCCAAGGGACAAATTCACCAGGCCAACGGCGCGGGCGCATTCAATATCTACAGCCCGTTAGATCCTTTCGGACGTATGCTGGTGGGAACCCTCAGCAAAGAAGGCACAGAGACGTACGTCCTGTTGTATACCTCCAATGCAGCCAACAAAACCACTGGCATGGCTGCAACCTACCTTGTCATCGTGGAGCCCAAAAGCATGCCGACGGGACAAGTGGTGGTAGATGCGTCCGCCATGAAAAGCGGCTTGCAGTCGGATGGAAAGATTTCTCTCTATGGGCTGTACTTTGACACGGGTAAGGCAGACATCAAACCAGAGTCCAATGCCCAGCTATCGGAGATGGCCAAACTGCTGCGATCGCAGCCTGCGCTCAATGTGTATATCGTGGGGCACACCGACAACGTGGGCAGTGTGGACAACAACCTCGCCCTGTCTTTGCAACGGGCGCAAGCAGTCGTGACGGCTCTTGGCAGCACTTATAAAGTAGACACCAAACGGCTGCAGGCCCGTGGGGTAGCCAGCCTGGCACCCGTAGCCACTAATGCATCGGAAGAGGGTCGCGCAAAAAATCGGCGCGTGGAGTTGGTGGTGCAATAGCCGATATGACTTCATCGCGTATCTCTGTGACGCTGGGCTATGCTATTTTGCTTGTAGCGCTGTGCGCTCCGGGTATGGCTACGCCTACCGTCACAACACGCACGCTCGCTCTGGTCGAGGCCCAGAGCGCGGCTTGGCCAGAGGCCGGTATCGTGATCGAGTTCAAGGGCTACACCGATGGCCGTTGCCGCCGCGAGCTGAAGCCCTGCGACAAGGAGGGCGCCAGCGTGGAGGCTCTGGTACGCATTGGCGATGCCGCGCCGCGCGAAATCCGGCTGCGCATCGATCAACCCGAGCAGCACGCGCCTTTCCAACGCGTGGGCGCATTCCAATTTCAGCTGCTGAACCTGCAACCGGTGGGCCGGCCACTACCGAAGGACGACCCGTCGATCCGCCGCCAGGCGCGTGTGCTCGTGACGCGCGCCGAGCGGGCGAGCGTCACGGTCGGCCAGAGCGTCACCCTGCCCGAGTCGAATCTCACCATCGATTTCGTCGCCTTCGAGGACCACCGGTGCCCGCTGGGCGTGGCCTGCGCCACGGCGGGGTGGGCCACGGCCACGCTGTCGGTGCGCTCACCCGCAGGCGGCTCGCCAAAAACGCTGTTGCTGTGGGGCCCGGGCAAGCTGCCGTATGCGGTGGCGTTTGGTCACGAAATCGAACTGTGCGCGGCCGAGCCCCGGCCCGATGCCACTACTGGTAAACCGGCAACGCCCGTGCGCGCCGAGCTGTTCGTGGTTCCATCAAGCGACCCGGCGCCTAAACACGGCTTCAACCCGATGTGCCAGTAGAACAGCCTCCACCAAAAACCGCACCCGCCGCACGCCGTTCCATTCGTCGGTATCCAGTCTGAAGGCTAGCAAATCCTCTGGATGCGTTGTAAGGTGAACACGATGAGTACCCGAATCGCTTCGCGCCGATGCGCACGTTTGATGTTGCGGCAGATTGTGTCTGCCGTTCTCGTTTGCCTGAGTCTGGCACTGCTGGCCGCGCCTGCGCCCTGGTACCGCTGGAGCAGCGAGGTCGATGGCAAGGTGGTGTGTGCCCAGACTTCGCCCGGGGCGGGTTGGGTGCGCTTGCCGGGGGCGTACCGGGATGTGCATTGCAGGCACGCCCTGCGCGGCTGAATGCGGGATCAGCCATTGATCGTATTCCTCATGAAACTGCGCCGGTATTGGCTATAGTGATGTCATCACTGTCCCCTTACAGGAGGCCCATCATGATGACCCCAATCAGAGATTTACCGGAGAACGTGCTGGGTGTGCACGCCAGCGGTACCGTGACTGCAGACGATTACACCGCCGTGTTGATTCCATCGGTTGAAGCGACGCTGAAACAGCAGGATCACATCCGTTTGCTTTATGAGCTCGGCAATGATTTTTCCGGTTTCAGCCCCGGTGCGATGTGGATGGATACGCGCATGGGTTTGGCGCATTGGTCCGCGTGGGAAAAAGTTGCGGTAGTGTCCGACATCGGCTGGATTCGAAACACGATGAAGATGATGCGGCCGCTGCTACCCGGCGAAATCAAACTATTTCATAACGATGAACTGCCTGCAGCCAAACAGTGGCTCACGCATTGACGCTGGCCCGTGCAGATCATCCAAGGCCACTCGGGCGCAACGGCGCCCGTGCCTTGGCGTGCTGCGGTTTGCCTAAAACAGATCGACCGAACCAGAGCGCATGGAATCCTGCGACACGGAGTTGGGAATGGCTCTGAGCTGCTCTTCCATGTGATTGAGCACGGCGGGCAGGTTGGCCTCATCGGAGACACGCGCACTGCGCAAAACCGGCAGGGCTTCTTCAACCACGCGCACGCGTTTGCTCAACTGAACGATCAATTGCTGGGCGATGTCCTCGAACTGCAGGGACGTCACACCGGTGTTCACATGTTGTTCAATCCGCGCGGAAATTCCGGCGATCTGGTGCGCCTGGCCGACGACGCTGGCATTGAGCGAGCGCATTTCTTCCCACATTGAATTGATCCGGCCGCTGGACTCATGCGCCTGGCTCAAGTCGATTTCCGTGTTGCGCTGGCTGTCCATCGAGATTTTTTGCACAACAGAGTGAATCGCGTTCATTTCCTGACCGATGCGCGCGCTGAATTGCGTGGTGCGCTCCGACAGGTTGCGCACTTCATCGGCCACCACGGCAAAACCGCGTCCGGCTTCACCCGCACGCGCCGCTTCAATGGCCGCATTCAATGCCAGCAGGTTGGTTTGCTTGGCGATGGCGTTGACATCGTTGAGCAATTTCACCACTTCGTTGACGTTCCTGGACATGCCGTCGAATTCGGAGGTGACCGAGCGCGTGGCGTTGTGCAAGTCGTCGATGATGCGCGAGAAGTCGCTCACCGCCGCATTGGCTTCATCAGCAAAGCGTTGCAAGCCTTCGGTTTGCTTGTCATGGTCATCCTGGGCCACCACTTGGCACAGCTCCTGGATCGTCGCTCTGAGCAAGGCTTGTTGTCCTTGCGATTCGCGCCTCACACCAGTGAAGCTGCCCGACAGCTCGGTGGAGGCGTGTCCCAGCAGCTTGGCCAGTTGGCCGATTTGCCGTTCCACTTGCGCGAACTGCTGAATACAGGATTGCACCAATGGGTCAGCGATGCTGCCCTTTTCCTCGACCGGAGGCGGCGCGGCCATCATGGGTTTTTCCGCCGGTGCGGCGGACAGCCACCAGCGACCTACGCAAAAACATAGCAGGCTGACGCACAGCCAACCGTACAGGGGTTGCTCCAGCACAAACAGTGCCGTCGCTCCAATCAGCAAGGCTATGCCTGCAACAACGCGATTAGAATTTTTCATTACTTCCTCATGCGGGAGAGCTGTCGATATTGTTTCGGACGGCACGCCCAGCAAGGGCGTCCGGTCACCATGGCTTTATCGGCGGACACCAGGAATTATTAAGCGTCGCAAAGCGGGAAATAACAATTTTTTGCGCTCAAATCGGAGCGGCGACAGGGCCTGTGCCAGCTGCAAACGGCCACTTAACCGTAGACCGCCGCCACCAGTTTCTTTGTGTAGGCTTGCTGCGGCTGGGCGAAAATTTCTTCCGCACTACCGGTCTCGACCACCTTGCCATCCTGCATCACCAGCACGCGATGCGACATGGCGCGGATGACTTCGAGGTCGTGGCTGATGAAGAGATAACTCATCTGATGCCGGCGTTGCAGTTCAGCCAGCAATTCGAGCACCTGTTTTTGCACCGAAACATCCAGCGCACTGGTGGGTTCGTCCAGTACCAGCAGTGCGGGGCTGAGAATCACCGCGCGGGCGATGGCAATACGCTGACGCTGGCCGCCGGAAAACTCATGCGGGTAGCGTTGCAGAATGCTGGCGGGCAGGCCGACTTCTTCCAGCATCGCAATCACCTGCTGGCGGCGCTGCTCCCGGCCGAGTTCAGGCTGGTGCAAGGCCAGCCCCTCGCCAACGATTTGTTCGATGGTCATGCGCGGCGACAGCGCGGCAAAGGGATCCTGAAACACGACCTGCATGCTGGCGCGCAGCGTGCGCAGCGCATCGCGGCTCTGCTGATGCAGATCGTGGCCTTCGAAGCGAACGCGGCCATGCGCCATGTCCTGCAGGTTGAGCAGCGCCATCGCCAGCGTGGATTTTCCGGAGCCGGATTCGCCGACGATGCCCAGCGTTTCGCCGGGGCGCAAATGCAGATCGACATGATCGACGGCGCGGAAATGTTCCTTTTTAAACCAGCCTTTGCTGACGGGAAAGTCGACCACGACGTGTTTGGCCTCGAGCAACCATTGATGCGCTTGCTCCACCTGCGCCGGCAGCGGCGGTGCGAGCTTGCGCGGACGCGCATCGAGCAGACGTTTGGTGTATTCGGCTTGCGGCGCGGCAAACAATTGTGCGGTCGGCGCCAGTTCGACCAGCTTGCCGTGCTGCATCACGCCCACGCGCTGGGCGAAGCGGCGCACCAGATTGAGATCGTGCGTGATCAGGAGAATCGCCATGCCGTATTGCTGTTGCAGGCTGTCCAGCAAGTCGATGATCTGGCCGCGCAGCGACACGTCGAGGGCCGTGGTCGGCTCGTCGGCGATCAGTAATTTGGGTTTGCACGCCAGCGCCATCGCGATCATGGCGCGTTGCCGCTGGCCACCGGAAAGCTGGTGCGGATAGCTATAGAAGCGCTGCTCGGGCGCAGGGATGCCAGTCTGGCGCAACAGTTCTATCGCGCGCGCAACCGCATCCCTGGGTGACAAGCCTTCGTGCAATTGCAGCACTTCGACGATCTGATTGCCGATGGTATAGAGCGGGTTGAGCGCGCTCATCGGCTCCTGAAAAATCATCGCGATGTCGGCGCCGCGCAGGACACGCAGTTCGCGCTCGCTGGCCGTGGCAATATTTTTCCCGGCAAACTCGATGGTGCCATCCACCTGCGCATGCGCCAGGCGCAGCAAGGAGAGTGCGGTGACGGTTTTGCCGGAGCCGGACTCGCCCACCAGCGCAAATTTCTCACCCGCTGCCAGCGAGAAGCTGACATCGTCCACGACCCGCTTGTCATCGAAGGCAACGCTGAGGTGGCGCACGTCGAGCAAGCTCATGCTTTCCCCTGACGATGTTGGCGCGGATCCAGCGCGTCGCGCAAGGCATCGCCGATGAAGACGAGCAGAATCAAGCTGAGTACCAATACGACGAAGGCCGACAGGCCGATCCACCAGGCGTCGAGATTGTCCTTGCCCTGCGCCAGCAGTTCGCCCAGGCTGGGCGTGGTGCTGGGTACACCGAGGCCGAGAAAATCGAGGCTGGTCAGCGCGAGGATCGCGCCGCTGATCTTGAACGGCAGCAGCGTGACTACCGGCGTCAGGCTGTTGGGCAACACATGGCGGCGCATGATCTGCCAACTGCTCAGACCCAGCGCACGGGCAGCGCGGACATAGTCGAGGTTGCGGTTGCGCAGAAATTCGGCGCGTACATAATCGGACACACCGACCCAGCTGAACAGCGAGAGGATGAACAGCAAAACAAAAATACTCGGTTCGAACAACGAGGCAAGAATCAGCAAAAGATACAGCTCGGGCAGCGACACCCACACTTCGATCACGCGCTGTGCGAGCAGATCGGTGCGCCCGGCAAAGTAACCCTGAATCGCACCGAGCAAGATGCCGAACACCAGGCCGATGGCGGTCAACGCCAATGCAAACAAGACAGAAACGCGAAAACCGTACAGCACCCGCGCCAGCACATCGCGGCCGCGATCGTCGGTGCCCAGCAGATTTTCACGCGATGGCGCAGCCGGGTTGGGGCTGGACGCAAAATAGTTGAGTGTCTTGAAACTGTAGTGATTCAATGGATAGATCACCCAATTGCCGCCGTGCGTGATTTGATCGTGAATGAAGGGGTCGAGATAATCGGCATTGGCCGGGAAATCGCCGCCAAAAGTGGTTTCAGAATAGTCGTGCCACAGCGGTGCATAGAACTGTCCCTCATAACGAATCAGCAGGGGCTTGTCGTTGGACAAGAGTTCTGCGCACAGGCTGAGCGCGAGAAAAATACTGAACAGCCACAGGCTGACATAACCGCGCCGATTGCGTTTGAAACGCGCCCAGGCGCGCCGCCAGGGGCCGGGGCTAGGCACAAAGTTCGCGCTGGCGTTCACGACTGACCTCTCTCGAATTTCACGCGCGGATCGATCCACACATACATCACATCGTTCAGCAATTTGGCGATCAAGCCGAGGATGGAAAAGAAGAACAGCGTGCCCATCACCACCGGGTAGTCGCGCTTGATCACCGATTCATAGGACAGCAGACCCAGTCCGTCGAGTGAGAACAGCGTTTCGATCAGCAAGGCACCCGTAAAAAAAGCGCCGATGAAAGCGGCAGGGAAACCCGTGATGATGGGAACCAGTGCATTGCGAAACACATGCTTGTAGAGCACACTGCGCTCACTCAAGCCCTTGGCGCGCGCGGTGAGCACGTATTGCTTGCGGATTTCTTCCAGAAAACTGTTCTTGGTGAGAATGGCGTTGACGGCGAAACTGCCGAGCACCAGACAGGTGATGGGCAGCACCAGATGCCAGAAATAATCCAGCACTTTCCCCAGCAGCGAAAGCTGCGCCCAGTCATCCGAGGTCAGTCCGCGCAATGGAAATACCTGAAAGAACGAGCCGCCGCCAAACACCACCAGCAGCGCCACGCCCAGCACAAAACCCGGAATTGCATAACCCACCAGAATCGCCACGCTAGTCCAGGTGTCGAAATGGCTGCCGTGGCGTACGGCCTTGGCAATGCCGAGCGGGATTGACACGGAATAAGCAATCAGGAAAGTCCACAGACCGAGGCTGATCGACACCGGCAGTTTTTCCACGATCAACTGCCACACGGTTTTGTTGTGAAAGAAACTTTTGCCCAGGTCAAGCCGGACATAATCCGTCATCATTTTCCAGAAGCGTTCATGCACCGGTTTGTCAAAACCATAGAGCTGCTTGATCTCTTCCAGCTTTTCCGGATCGACGCCCTTGTTGCCGCGATACAAGGTGCTTGCCTGCCCGACTTCGCCGGCATGCGTCTGATCACCGCGCGTCAGCGTTTGCACCATCTGCTCGACCGGCCCACCGGGCACGAACTGAATCACGCCGAAAGTAATTAATAGAATCCCGAACAACGTCGGAATCATCAGCAGGAGACGTTTGAGAATGTAGCTCAGCATTTTCTATTTCCCTTTCATGCCTTGCTTCACCCACCAGCTCATCAGCATCCAGTCGAGTGATTGGTAATACAGTGGCAGGGTCGCCGGATGGGCTAGCGTGGACTTGAACGACACGCGATGCACGCGGTTGTGAAAATGCGGGATCACATATTGCCCGGCCAGCAGCACGCGGTCGAGTGCACGGCTGGCGATGAGTAGTTCTTCCATACTGTTGACCATCAGGACGCGATGGATCAGTGCATCGACCACTGGGTCTTTCAGACCGATAAAATTATCGGCGCCCTTTTCATCGGCGGCGGCGCTGGCAAAACGCAGCATCAATTCGTTGCCCGGCGTTTGCGAACCGGTGAACCAATGCACGATCATGTCGTAGTCGTAATCGTCGACCCGTTTCTTGTAGAGCGACGCATCGGTGACGCGCGCGCGCGCGTGGATGCCGAGCTTGTCCAGGTTGCGCGCAAACGGCGCGACGATGCGTTCCCAGGTGCGCGTGTCGAGCAGCACTTCAAACTCGAAGGCTTCGCCCTGGGCATTACGCAACGCGCCGTCACGGAAGGCCCAGCCTGCCTCGGCCAGCAGCGCACGCGCTTCACGCAGATTGTCGCGCAGGCTGTGCGGCGGTTTGGTCGTCGGTGGCGGCAACACGGCTTCGAACACGCGTGGCGAAAGTTGCGCGCGATACGGCTCCAGCAGCTTCAGCTCCGCAGCGCTGGGCGTGCCGGTGGCGGCGAATTCGGTATTGGTAAAAAACGAGGGATTGCGTGTGTACTGATTGTAGAACAGTTGCCGGTTCATCCATTCAAAATCCATCGCCAGCGCAATCGCGCGGCGCACGCGCCAATCCTTGAACTTGTCACGGCGGATATTGAACACGAAGCACTGCATGCCCTGCGAATTGGAGTTGGGCAACTCGGTCTTGATCAACTCGCCACTTTCGAACTTGGCGCCGAAGTAGTTGCGCGCCCAGTTCTTGGCGGCGTTCTCGTGGATGAAATCGAATTCGCCCGCGCGGTAGGCTTGGATACGCGAAAACTCATCGGCGTAATAACGAAAAGTGACGCGATCGAAATTGAAAGTGCCGCGCCGAGCGGGAATGTCCTTGCCCCAGTAATCGGGGTTGCGCCGATAGCTGATGTTGCGCCCCAGATCGACTTGATCCACCAGATACGGCCCGCTGGCAATCGGCGTGTCAAACACGATCTGATCGAATGGCTTGGCCACCCCGTTTTCCATGCCCCATTTTTTCGAGAACACCGGCAACTGCGTGGCAATGACCATGAACAATTCGCGGTTGGCCGGCGCAAGATCGAAACGAATGGTGCGTGCATCCAGCACCACGGCCCCCTTCACATCCGCCCAGTAGGTACGAAATACCGGACTGGCCAGCTTGCTGCGCAGGGTGTCGAAGGAATATTTCACATCGGCTGCGGTCACAGCATCGCCATTGGAAAAACGCGCCGCCGGGTGCAGACGAAAAGTCACCGAACTGCGATCCGGCGCCAGCACCATGTCCTGGGCCAGCACGCCGTAAATGCTGGCCGGTTCATCCATGCTGGATGTCGCCAGCGATTCAAACACCAGTTGATCCAGACCGATGGCGGCAATGCCCTTGAGCGTGAAGGGATTGAGCTTGTCGTAATTGCCCAGCATCGACAACGTGATGCTGCCGCCACGCGGGGCATCGGGATTGACGTATTCAAAATGCGTAAAGCCGGGCGGATATTTTGGCTCGCCATACAACGCCAACCCGTGGGCAGCCCAGAGCTGCAGCGGCAACAGCGTGCCCAGTCCCCACAACAGCCCCGCAAAAAATTTTTGTCGTTTTCGCATGGAGACTGATTGTACTGAGTTTCATGCCGTACCGGCTCGCCCTGGAACCTGGCTCGCAGGCAGACCCACTAGTGGACTGTAACAGCCAATTCGGAAGTGCCTTGCGCATTTTGGCGGCCGATTGCTTTGTCGCTCACCTTGCGCGTATGCAACGGCTACGCGACGCGGCTCGCTTCGCGCACTCGACTCGCCAAAATGCGCCTTTCACTTCCGAATTGGCTGTTACAGTCCACTAGATTCAAACGATGCGTTAGCATGGCCATTTCAACTGCCCTCGCGATATCCGCACTTGCGCAAAACTTCCCTCAACCTCTTTGCCGTCCTGCTGGCGCTACTCATCCATGCACTGGCCATTGCATTGCTGTGGACAACACGCAGCAGTGCGCCGCACGCCCCGGCCAAATCGCTGAGGGTGGAAGTGCTGGAGACAGTAGGTGCTACCGCCAACGAGCATGCGGCCCCCTCAGCAGCACCGATCCAACCACAGAAACACATATCCCTGGCCAAGCCTGCTGCTACCAGGCAATCCTTACCAGCGACGATAAGCACCATCACCAGCACAACAGTGGCGCCGCCGCCCGCGCAAACCGCCTCGGCGGACGCTCCCGCAGAGACGGCCGCCTCAGCGCAGTCTTCACTCAACCCGGCCAGCCAAACTGCCGCAGGCATTCCCCTGACCAGCACGCCGCCGCGCTTTGACGCGGCTTATTTGCATAATCCGCCACCGAACTACCCCAGCATTTCGCTCAACCGAGGTGAGACCGGCCTCACTCTGCTGCATGTCTATGTGGCGGCGAACGGTACACCCAGCCAGATCACTATCAAGCAAAGTAGCGGCTATGCGCGACTCGACCAGGCAGCCGTCGAGGCCGTCTGGCGCTGGAAATTCATCCCGGCCAGACAGGGCGACGAAGCCGTAGCCGGCTGGGTCAATGTGCCGATCAACTTCGATCCCACAGCATCGCACTGATTTAAATTCCTCAGTTCCTGAGCTCGACCACGTGCGCTGACCGCTTATAATTGCGCCCACATTGACACTGTGAAGGAATGCATCATGGGTTTTCTGCAAGGTAAACGAATTCTGATCACCGGCTTGCTGTCGAACCGTTCGATCGCGTATGGCATTGCCGAAGCCGCGCACAAGCAAGGCGCCGAACTGGCTTTTACCTATCAGAACGATCGCTTCAAGGAGCGCGTGACGGAAATGGCGGCGGAGTTTGGTTCGACCCTTGTGCTGCCGCTCGATGTGGCGGAAGACAGCCAGATCGCCGAACTGTTTGTTGAACTTGCCAAACATTGGGATCGTCTGGACGGCTTGGTGCATGCGATTGGTTTTGCGCCGCGCGAGGCGATTGCCGGCGATTTTCTGGAAGGCTTGTCGCGCGAGGCGTTCACGATCGCGCACGAGATTTCCGCCTACAGCTTCCCGGCGCTAGCGAAAGCCGCCCTGCCGCTGTTGCAAGGGCCGGATGGCAACAACAAGGCGGCGTTGCTGACGCTGACCTACCTCGGTGCGCTGCGCATGGTACCCAACTACAACACCATGGGCCTGGCCAAGGCCAGTCTCGAAGCCAGCGTGCGTTATCTGGCCGAGTCACTGGGCTCCAAGGGAATTCGCGTCAACGGCATTTCCGCCGGCCCGATCAAGACACTGGCGGCCAGCGGCATCAAGGGCTTTGGCAAGATTCTGAATTTCGTCGAAACGCATGCCCCGCTACGCCGCAATGTGACGACCGAGGATGTGGGCAATGTGGCGGCGTTCCTGCTGTCCGACCTGGCGGCCGGTGTGACGGCGGAGATCACCTACGTGGATGGCGGGTTCAGCAACACGGTGGGCGGGGTTGCTGAATAAGGTATGAAAGATGGCGCGCGGCAGCGTGCGTCATCTTTCATCGAATCAAACGTAGTCCGCCAGCACTTCGTGCAATTCGAGCACCAGCACCAGCTGGCCGTCGCCGGACAGCGTGGCGCCTGAAACGCCTTTTGGCTTCATGCCTTCGAGCGGTTTGATCATGACTTCGTCCTGTCCCAGGAAACCATCGACCGCCAGCACAAAATTTTTCTCGGCGGTATTGACCACTACGCCGACATTGGCCTGACCACTTTGCGGGCGATTCAGTAACGCGGCAAGGTCGAGCAAAGGCACGGGTTCGCCGCGCACCATCACCATCGGCTGATTGGAAACATAGCCGAGCTCGTCTTCGCGCAATTGCACGATTTCGCGCACGGCAGAGAGCGGCACGGCAAACGCCTGATCACTCACGCGCAGCATCAACACTGGCAAGATCGCCAACGTCAGCGGCAGGAAGATCGCAACTTGCGAACCGGATCCCTGCACGGTATTGATGTCGATGCGGCCCTTGAGTTTCTGGATATTGGTGCGCACCACGTCCATGCCGACACCGCGCCCGGAAAAATCGGTGATCTCGCTCTTGGTCGAGAAACCGGGCAGGAAAATCAGTTGCAGACATTGCTTGGGGTCAAGGTTGCTGGCCTCATCCGATGAGATCAACCCTTTCTCGATCGCCTTCTGCCGCAATTTCTCGGCATTCATGCCCCGGCCATCGTCAATAATTTCAATGACGATATGATCACCGGCCTGCCGGGCCGAGAGGGTGATCGTACCGTGCGAGGACTTGCCTGCAGCACGCCGCTCCGCTGGGGTTTCGATGGCATGGTCGCAGGCGTTGCGCACCATGTGTACCAGCGGGTCGTTCAATTCTTCGAGAATCGTCTTGTCCACTTCGGTCTCGGCACCGATGATGTTCAATTCGATTTCCTTGCCCAGTTGCCGCGCCATATCGCGCGCCAGGCGGCTGTATTTCTGGAACACGCGGCCGACCGGCTGCATGCGCGCCTTCATCACCGCCGATTGCAGATCGGTGACCAGCATGTCCAGCTGCGCCAGTACCATGTCCAGTGTTTTATGCGTTTGATCCTGACTGTCGCTGCGCACCAGGGCGGTACGCAAGACATTGAGACGGTTCTTGGTCAGCCCGATTTCACCGGACAGGTTGAGAATCTGGTCGAACCGCGTGGTATCCACACGAATTGTGTTTTCCTTGGCAGCGCTGGTGGCGGGTGCCTTCTCACCCCGTGGGCCGCTGCGCATGGCGTCGAGTGCGGCTGTTACACCTTGCTGCAACTGAGCGACTTCCATGCCTGACGTCTCAGCAGGTTCTGGGGCCGGGGCATCGGCAACCGGCAGCATTTCGCCCGTGAGGGCTTGATACATCAGCGGCCAGTTCAACTCACCGTGCCCATCCAGGATTTCACTGACGTCAACCGCCAGTGCTGGTGCATCGGCAGATACCACCGTGAGCGCAGCCGGTACGGCTTCGCCTTTAAGCATGAGATCCAGAACATTGAGCAATGCGGCTGGCGCCGGTTCAGGCATGGCTTGCGCACCCATTTCCCTGAACATGCGATGCACTTCGCCGGTAGCCGCCAGAATGACATCGAGCAATTCCGGCGTCAGCGCCATCTCACCGCTGCGCAGTTTGTCGAACAGGCTTTCGGTGCGATGACACAGTTGCACCGTCGGTTGCGCATCGAGAAAGCCGGCGCCTCCCTTGATGGTATGGAAACCGCGGAAGATATCGTTCAGCAGCGCCTTGTCCCCGGGGCGGTGCTCCAACTCGACCAGTTTGCTGTCGACGTCCTCCAGCATCTCACCGGCTTCGGTCAGAAAGTCATGCAACAGTTCGACATCGGCAAAAGCACTCATGCGTCACTTTCCCTGCAATTTATATCGTGCAACCGTTGATAGCTCGGGCTCAGAACCCCAGGCTCTCAAGCAGATCGTCCACCTGGCCCTGACTGTTCACCACATCGCTGCGGCCATCGGTATTGATGGCCGGGCCATTCATCCATTCCGTGTGCACTTCGGCACGCCGTTCCGGCGGTGCACTGTCCACCAGCAACTTGATCAGCTGTTGTTCCAGATTTTGCGAGACAGTGCCGATTTTCTGAATCACCTGTCCGGTCAGATCCTGAAAATCCTGCGCCATCATGATCTCGGTAAACTGGGCATGGGCTGCACTGGTCTGTGTGGAGACCTGTTTCAAATGCGCGTGCGTATCGTGCGCCAGCTGCTTGAATTCATCCAGGCTCAGCTGCTTGGAAAACAGTTTGTCCCAGCTCGTCAGCAATTTGCCATTGTGTGCGCCGACTTTGGACAGCCCTTCCTGGCCTTTCTCAACCGCCGACAGGGCGCGCTCCGCCGCCTGTTCGGTCATCTTCGCGATGTAACCGAGCCGCGCGCGCGCATCGGGCAGCGCATTGACGGCGTTTTCGACATTCTTGTCATAGCCGAGTTCACGCAGGGCATCGTGCAACTGGCGTGTCAACCCGCCCACGCGCTGATACAACTCCCTGGCATCCGGCTTTGCGTCCACATCCAATTGCTCGGCTGCCGAGACCATCACCGCCGCCGCAACGACCATGCTTGGATCGTTGACCGGAAGATCATTGGCGGGAGCCGCAGCAGGAGTATTGTTGCCTTCGGAACGGATTTCCGCCATGCGCTGGTCGGAAATTTGATCGAACAAGGCTTCCAGATCGTCGTCTACATTTGCCGTCATCGCAACCTCCTAAGCCTGTACTGCCTGCATTTTTTGCAGGATCTTGGTGAATTTTTCTTCCAGCGTGGCCTTGGTAAACGGCTTGACGATATAGCCGGAAGCGCCAATCTGCGCCGCCATGACGATGTCTTCCTTCTTCGCTTCTGCAGTGACCAGTAATACAGGCAAGGTCTTCAGCGTTGCATCTTCGCGAATATGGCGCAGCAATTCAAAGCCATTCATGTTCGGCATGTTGATGTCGGACACGACGAAATTGAAATCGCCATTCTTGAGCTTGTTCAATGCGATCTGCCCGTCTTCCGCTTCATCCGCATTGCTGTAACCGATTTCCTTCAGCAAATTGCGCACGATGCGACGCATCGTGGAAAAATCGTCAACGATCAGAATCTTGAGCTGGTCTGGATTCATTCCGACCCTCCGGGAGAGCGGATCATGCTGCGGATCATGCTGGACAGTTCATCCGCATTGAACTTGGGCACATAGGCATCCACCCCGGCCTGTTGGCCCAGTTTCTTGTTGGCCACCGATGACAGGGAGGAATGCATGACGACCGGGATATCGCGGAAGCGTGGATCGCTCTTGATGTTGCGTGTGAGCACGTAGCCATCCATTTCCGGCATTTCTGCATCCACCAGAATCAGACCCAGCGATTCGGTGAGCGAACTCGACTCGGCTTCCGACTTGCCGGCCAACACCCGCAGCTTGTCCCAGGCCTCGCGACCGTTGACGGCAGATTGATAGGGCAGCTGCATTCGATCCAGCACCTCGACAATTTTCTTGCGCGCCAATGGCGAATCGTCGGCAAAGAACACGTTGTTCAGTTTTTTCTCTTCGATGGTTTCCAGCGCCGGCACCGGCTCATCACCAATCACATCGGAGAGGATCTGTTCCACATCCAGGATGGAAACCAGCTTGCCGCCGGGCAATTCGGTCAACGCGGTAATCTTGCCCGACACATGCGTGGGCATGCTTTGCGGGGAGCGGACATTGTCCCAATCGACGCGCACGATGCGATCCACGTCATGTACCAGGAAACCCTGGCTGTGGCTGGAAAATTCGGTGATGATCAGCTTGGAACGCGACTCCGGTATCGGCAGATTCAGACAGGCCGCCAGATCCAGCACCGGCAGAATGCTGCCGCGCAGGGAAATGATGCCTTCGACACCATGGGGCATGTTGGGCGTTTTGGTAATGGGCATGCATTCGCACACTTCACGCACCTTGAATACGTTGATGCCGAAAACTTCCGGCCCGCCCAGATTGAACAACAGCAACTCCATTTTGTTGGAGCCAATCAGTTTGGCCTTGTCATCGATGATGTTCATCAATTGATTGTCGCTTTTGCCCATCACTTGCTCCTTTCCAGCGTTGCTGGTGTTCTGCGTTTCATATCCGTGTTACTCATGCTGCCTGCCGTGACCGCTGCACTGCCCTGCTCAGGGCTTGAGCACTGGCAGCTTTGCTGCCGGCGCTTCCGGTATCGGGGCTTCCGGGGGCGGCTGAGCCTCCGACCCGGCGCCCTCCCCTATATCGACCACTTTGCCGTCTTTCCTGATGGTGTCTTCGGTTTTTTTGTTCATGACAATAATGGAGATGCGCCGGTTGGACGGCGCCATCGGATCGGACTCATCAAACGGCACGGCCGAACTCAAACCGACGACGCGCATCACCTTTTCAATATTCAAACCATCCGCAAGCATTTCGCGGCGCGCCGCATTGGCGCGATCGGCCGACAGTTCCCAATTGCTGTACCCCAGCAAACCGGAAGCATAGGGTGCTGCGTCGGTATGGCCGGAAATCGAGATACGGTTATCGACCTCATTCAATGCCACAGCGATTTCGCGCAGGATTTCACGGGTATAGGACTTCATCACCGCCTTGCCCGAATCGAACATCGGCCGGTTCTGGTCATCGACAATCTGGATGCGCAAACCTTCTGGCGTAAGGTCGAGCCGGATCTGTTCAGAGAACTGCTTGAGTTTGTCGCTGTCCTGGATCAGATGCTCGATTTTTTCCTTCAGCGCTTCGAGTTTCTCCGTCTCCATCTTGGCGACTTTTTCCTTCGCCGCTTGCAGATTGATGGTTTTGCGTTCGTCAACGCGCTCCGCCTTCTGAACCTGACCGAAGCTCTTGGTCAGATCCTGGCCGCCGCCCTGAATCACGCTGGAGCTGTCACCCGCGCCGGAACCGCCCATCAGCGCGACCTTCAAGGGCGTATTGAAAAAATCCGAGATCCCCTTCAAATCACCCTTGGTGGTTGAGCCGAGCAACCACATCAGCAGAAAGAACGCCATCATCGCCGTCACAAAGTCGGCGTAGGCAATCTTCCAGGCGCCGCCATGATGACCCCCGCCCTGCACCTTCTTGATGCGGCGGATGATGATCTGCTTGTCGTCCTTGTTCTTTGCCACGCTTGTCTATCCAAAGGCTAATCTCACCCTCCCCTTCAAGGGGAGGGCCGGGGTGGGGATGGGTTTCCGTTGCATAACATTCAACCCATCCCCCTCCTAACCTCCCCCTTGAAGGGGGAGGAACTATTTCTTGCTGTGCTGCTTCACGTGATCTTCCAGTTCATTGAATGTCGGCCGCTCGGTCGAGTACAACACTTTGCGTCCAAATTCGATCGCCAACGCCGGGGAATAACCGTTCAAGCTGGCCAGCAGCGTCACCTTGACGCATTCGAATTGCTTGGTGTCTTCCTGCACAAACTGCTCCATCAAACCAGCCAGCGGCGTCACAAAACCATAGGCCAGCAAGATCCCGAGAAACGTGCCGACCAGCGCGGCCGCAATCATCAACCCCAGTTCAGCCGGCGGCTTGCCCACCGAACCCATCACATGCACCACGCCCATCACCGCCGCTACAATCCCGAAGGCAGGCAGACCGTCACCGAGTTTGGCCATCGCATGCGAAGGCCCTTCGGCTTCGTGGTGATGGGTTTCGATTTCGCTGTCCATCAAGGCTTCAATCTCCAGCGGATTGAGGTTGCCGCTGACCATCAGGCGCAAGTAATCGGTGATGAATTCAATCAGATGGTGATCACCGGAAACCTCGGGATACTTGGCAAACATTGGACTTTCGTGCGGATCTTCGACGTCGCGTTCGATCGACATCAAGCCTTCCTTGCGGATCTTGGTCAGAATCTCGAACAACAGTGCCATCATTGCCATGTAGCGCGCCTTGCTGTGCGCCGATCCTTTCAACACGCGAGGCAATGCCCCCAGCGTTGCCTTGCTGACCTTGGCGGAATTGCTGACGATAAATGCGCCCATCGCACCACCCAGAATCGTCAGCACTTCCGTCGGTTGCCAGAGTGCGCCGAGATGCCCGCCGTGCATGGCATAACCCCCGAATACGCAGAGCACGACAACGACATACCCGACAATGACCAGCATTGCTTACTCGCTTCTAATTGTGTTGATAGACAAGACGACTGCTACTGGAAAATTTTCGGCACGCTGGAGGAAATCTTTAACAATTCGGAGAGAAAATCAGGGTGAACGTTGTGGGCAGCGCAGCGGCGGCCACGAGTTTGAAACAGGCAAAAAAAATCCCGTAAGGGTTTGATCCGGCAACGAGAGATCAGGGGGAGGAGGAGCGCCGGAACCCAATACGGGATGAAGAGGCAGACGTTACATGAACTGATTATCGGCACATGTGCCAAAAACTTGAGTCTTTCTTTGTCAACATTCCTTAACTTTGTATAGCCAATCGACTAAGCGCTCAAAAGACGAGCGCAATGCCCTGCATAGCCAGCCGACTAGGCACTATGAAACCAGCGCCAAGTCGTTGGTTAAGTCGCTGGTTAAATAACGGGGGCGTGGTGTTCATGCTCTGTGCGCAGCTCTTCTTCGCGACGGGTTTTTCCTGCCCGCGACGGCATGTGGCACAGACCGCAGACATAGTTGTCCACCAACTCGTAGCTGTGCACTACGAAATGACCATGACACTGCTTGCATCCCGTTGTGGTCAACATGCCGGCATCAAAAAACTTGACCAGACGCCAGGCGCGCGTAATCGACAGCACCTCCGGCATCTTCAAACTGTTGATCTGTTCCAGATAGAGGCGATAGGCGTGAATGATGGCCTCGATTTCCTCGATCTCGGTCGTCTTGATCAGGTTCTGATAAATATTCATGAACAGCGACGAATGGATATTCGGCTGCCAGGTCATGAACCAATCCGTGGAGAAAGGCAGCATGCCCTTGGGCGGCGATTTGCCCTTGATCTCCTTGTACAATTTCAGCAAGCGCTCGCGACTGAGCGTGGTCTCGGACTCCAGTACCTGCAACCGGGCATCGAGCTTGATAAGGTCCGTGGCCAGACGAATCTGATCGGCCTCGCCCAGCACGCTTTTGGGCTTTTTCATGCCGCCTCCGCCGTGCGGCCGGACATCAGAATCGCAGCGTGCATGCCGGAAGCACCGCGCTCAACGCCATGATGGGTCAACAGATTCCAGACCACTTGATCGTCAAAGCGGAAACGGCACATCAACAGATTGGAGGCGGAAATTTTCAGAATTTGTGCAGTGGTTAAACTATCAATGATATCGGCGACGTCTTCGGACAATCCCAAACGGAACAATGCTTCGGCGCGATCCTCGCGGATCAGTTGCTGGGCCAGCAGGATGTAGGAAAGATTGGCTTCACGAATTTCGTCCATCAGTTTCTGTGTCTTCATGCTGCACTCCGATCTGAGATATGTGATTGAATTTTTGTTGGGCGTGAATCCCGTGGAACGAATTATCGACAGGAATAAAGGGTGCAATAAGCGGAAGCGCGCTAATCTTGCTGTGCGATTTGCGGCGCCGCGTCCTGTAGGAGTTTGCCTTACAGGGCTGCTTGCCCTGTAAAATATCTAGCCTTGTCGCACCCAGCGATTGCTGGCAAGCTTCATGCGACCGAAAAACGCTTCACATATAAGAAGATTGATGAGCCGCAATACGCCACTGCCACCCAGCTTTGAATCGCTGATTGAACACATCGATTATCTGAAGCGTCGCATCCAGTCCCTGGAAACGGGACCGGCACAGAAGGCCGTCCAGGATCGAACCGACGATGCCCTGCGGCAGAGCGAAGCCAGATTCCATCAACTGACCGAACATCTGCGCGATGTGTTTTTTCTCAGCGCGCCCGATCGTTTACGCTTCTTCTATGTCAGCCCCAGCTATGAATCCGTGTGGGATAGCCGCGCCGCAGATCTGTATTCCAACCCGGCGGCCTGGCTGACTGCAGTCGCCCCCGAAGATCGCGCCATCGTCGAGCAAGCCTTGCAGCGCTCACGGTTCAGCGGTTGCCATGATGTCGAATATCGCCTGACCCTGAAGAATGGCACGGTGCGCTGGTTGCGTGACCGTGCCTACCCGGTGCGTCATGCCAATGGCACGATCCAGTACATTGCCAGCCTGATCGAAGACATCACGCAACGCAAGCACGACGCTCAGCAAATTGCCGCGCTGCGCGCACAGTTGCAACAAGGACAACCGCTGGAAGTTGCGCCACCCATCGCATCACCTTGGCATGATCCAGTCAAAGACACCGCGATTGCCGAACACAAGGTCATCGACGAAGTCAACCAACGGCTCAACTTGCTCAACCGGATTTCAACGCAAAGCTGGAGCGGTCAGAAGCCCCATGAAATTCTGGAACAGGTGGTCGCCATGCTGCGTTCGTTCTATGGCAATTGCACCGTCGATCTGTCCCTGCTGTCACTTGCAGCGGGCCCACAGGAATTGCTGCCTGCAACAGCCACCCTTGAAGTATTGACCGACCCGGCAACTTCCAAAGAGCTGTTCAGCCAACCCTGCATCGATATCCCCGATCTTCACGCCGGCACCTACCATCCAGTATTGCAACGCTGCGCCACGCGCCATGATGCGGGTGCCCTGTATGGGCAAACCTTTGCTTACGCGGAGGGACAAGTGGGGCTGCTCATGCTGCTGGCAAAGGCTGGACATGTATTCAGCGCGCCCGATCGGGACACGCTGCGCGATGTGGTCGCTTATCTCACCCTGTTATTACGCGACGCGCGCCATGCCAATGAACGCGATCAAGCACTGGCGGCATTACGCCGCAGCGACAGTATCCTGCGCGCGATTTTCGACACCCTGCCCGGCTATATCTGGTTCAAGGATGCCGAGGATCGGATTCAAATGGCCAACCGGCTGTTCAGCGAAACCGGCCCGCTCGATCCCACTGTGGATCCGGTGGGCAAGACCACGAGCGAGTTGTGGCCACCCGAACGCGCAAAAATCTATCGGGAACGTGATGAAGAAGTCTTGCGCACCCGTCAACCGCTCAAGTACGAAGAATCATGCACAGTGCAAGGCATCACCCGCTGGGCCGAGATCTTGCGCGTTCCCACGCTGAGCGCAGACGGCGAGCTGCTGGGCATCATTGGCTATGCCCACGACATCAGCGAGCACAAGCAATATCTGGCACTGGTTGAACGCGCCAGAGACGAACTGGAACAACGCGTCGCGCAACGCACGGCAGAACTGGAAGCCGCCAATGATGATCTGGAATCGTTTTCCTATTCGGTCTCGCACGACCTGCGCGCACCCTTGCGCGCGATCGACGGCTTTACCCGGATTCTGCAAGAAGAATACGGTCGGCAACTGAACAACGATGCGCGCAACTATCTGCACAAGGTGACAGAAGCGGCCGCGCGCATGAACCAGCTGATCGACAACCTGCTCAGCCTGTCGCATATGTCGCTGCGCGACTTGCGCAAGAGCCGTTTCAATCTGTCGGCCTTGGCACGTGAAGTCATGGATAGCATTATCAGCCAGGCGACGCCGCGTCCGCACACGATAGAAATCGCGCCGGATCTGCACGCGCAGGGCGACCCGGCCCTGATGCGCGTCGTGCTGGAAAATGTGCTGGGCAATGCCTGGAAATTCTCCTGGCAGCGCAACCATATTCATATTAGTGTTGGTCGTGCCGACAGCCTGCCCGGCCGGCCTTTCTTTGTGCTGGACAATGGCGCCGGTTTCGATATGACCTATGCCGGCAAACTGTTCAAACCTTTTCAACGTCTGCACGGCGTCAACGAATTCGAAGGCAATGGCATCGGCCTGGCCACCGTCCAACGCATTATTTCCCGCCACGGGGGTCGAGTTTGGGCGGAAAGTGCCGTAGATGAAGGCACGACGGTATATTTTGTCTTGCCGGAAAATAATGCCGTCGGCGGCGAGCCGCAACCGCCCACTGAATAAGCTCTGCGAATAGACTCTGTTTTTCCCCTCTATTCAAGGCATGGCTGAAAAAAACAGCCGCTAAAATCTGAACAGGGAAATTCTTCCCTCCTCTCCCCTAAAGTTCCCCTTGACAGCGCCGTAATTCCTGCTAACGGCGGTTTACATCCGTGTGGTGAAACCAAAGTCGCCAGCCAAAGTAGGAGTAGCTACATCGGTTTGGCTCCCCACTTTAGGAAAGGAAATACCATGTTAAACGTAAATACAAACGTCCCGTCACTCAATGCCCAGCGCAACCTGAGCATGACAGGGTCTGCCATCGCAACTTCCCTGCAACGTCTGTCTTCCGGCCTGCGTGTCAACAGCGCCAAGGACGACGCGGCTGGCCTGGCGATTGCCGACCGGATGACGTCGCAAATCCACGGCTTGAACCAGGCCGCCCGGAACGCCAACGACGCCATCTCGCTGTCGCAAACGGCCGAGGGCGATCTGGCTCAGATCGGCAACAACTTGCAGCGTATCCGCGAACTGGCAGTGCAAGCAGCCAACGCCAGCAACAGCTCGACCGACCGCGTGTCGCTGAACAACGAAGCTTCGCAGTTGATTTCCGAAATCGACCGCGTCGCCAGCGCGTCCTCGTTCAACGGTGTGAAACTGCTGGACGGCACGTTCTCTGCGCAAACCTTCCAGGTGGGCGCCAACAATACCTCGAATGACCGCATTTCGATTTCCTCGATTGCCAGTGCCAGAACCGCTGCTCTGGGTGTCGGTTCCGGTTCCAGCTATTCAACCGCGATCACGACCGGTGCCGTCAGCGCAAGTGCGCTGGCTGCGGGCGATATCACGATCAACGGCTATAACGTCGGTGCTACCACGTCGGACGGTGTCTCTTCGGCACAATCCACCGCCAGCGCGATCGCCAAAGCGGCGGCCGTCAACGCGATCAGCGGCAATACCGGTGTGACCGCCACTATCGTCGCCACTTCGATTGCCTATACGGCAACCGCAGGCGGTTCCGATACCACGGGCGCCACCGTGAACGGTGTGTCTCTTGGCGCTTCCGGTGTGGTCGCACTGTCCACCAACGCCAGCGCCGCTGCCAGTGAAATGGCCGCTGCCATCAACGCTGTCAGTACCCAAACCGGTGTCACCGCGACCGTATCGGGCGCCAGCTACACCTTGACTGCTACCGATGGCCGCAACATCACCATCGCAGCAACGGCGGGTGACTCGGGTCTGTCTGCAGCCACCACGCGTGGCGGCCTGGTTCTGAATTCGACCAGTTCTGGCGGTATCACGATCGGTGGCTCGGGCTTTGCGGCTCTGGGCGGTTCGGTCACGGTGGGTAACACCGCTGCGACGGCAACTGTCGGCGCCGGGGTGTCTTCACTGGACCTGACCACGGCCAGCGGCGCACAAAACGCACTGGCAACGATTGACTCGGCCCTGGCCACCGTCAACAGCAGCCGGGCTGCGCTGGGTGCGTATCAAAACCGCTTCACCTCTGCGATCAGCAGCTTGCAGACCACGGCGGAAAACTTGAGTGCATCGCGCAGCCGCATTCAGGACGCCGACTTTGCCGCAGAAACCGCTGCACTGACCCGCGCCCAGGTGTTGCAACAAGCCGGTACGGCGATGTTGGCCCAGGCCAATGCCCTGCCCAACAACGTGCTGACCCTGTTGCGTGGATAAGCAGTTCAGTAGTCAGGCTGTAAGCGTGTAGTACCGCAGCAGAGTGGATGGAACCAAGCCCATTCACTCTGCTGCATCCCCCCGAGGGAACGCAGAAAAGGTCGTAAATTCCCGGCTTATTCCCGGGAATCAGGTACATCAAGTAGGTTAGATTAAGGGAGGTGCGCTATGAACATCGCACCGGTAAGCGGCAAAGGTTTAGTCACCACTGGCACAGCAAGCACTTATGTGCCGCCACGGCCGACTGTCACTGAAGCAGCAGTTCCTGAGGTCGACGGGCAAGTCGATACGCAGAGATTGCAGGCAGCAGTGGACCAGGCCAACCGTTTTATGCAGGGCGTTGCGCGTAATCTGGAATTTTCGATCGATCATGACAGTGGCAAAACCATCGTCAAGGTCATCGATAGCGAGACGCAAAAAGTGGTACGCCAGATTCCTTCCGAGGAAATGATGGCGATCAGCCGCGCCTTGGGAAGACTGAAGGGCGTCATGGTCGAGCAGCACGCCTGACCCGGCAGAATACCGCTGGCTGGGTATGCGACCTGCCTTGATGTGCCTGTGCAAATACCTGCACGGCCAGGGGTGCGAGCGGAGTTCAGCTGTGCTCGCGTGATTGAAGGAAGTAGGTAATGGCCACAATACAGTCCCCCGGCCTTGGTTCCGGTCTGGATGTCAACGGCATCGTCACCAAGCTGATGTCGGTTGAGAGTCAGCCGCTGACCGCATTGCAAAACAAGGAAACCAGTATCAAGGCCCGGTTGTCGGCCCTGGGTTCCCTCAAGTCTTCGGTTTCCAGTTTTCAGGACGCCGCCAAGGCACTGAATAATCTCTCCAAATTCACCGCGATGAAGGCCAGTGTGGCCGACGCTACGGTTGCCTCCGTAAGCGCTTCCAGCAGTGCTGTCGCCGGTACCTATAATCTCGAAGTCGTCAGTCTGGCCAACCCGCACCGGCTCAAATCCACCGCGCTGGCCAGCGCCGATACGGTCGTCGGCACGGGTACCCTGACGTTTACCTTCGGCACCTATGACAGTATCGGCAATACGTTTACCGCCAACCCCGACAAGGCGGGTGCCAGTGTCACCATTGCCGCCGGTCAGGATACGCTGGCCGGTGTGCGCGATGCTATCAATGCCGCCAACATCGGCGTACGCGCCAACCTGATCAATGACGGCACCGGCGTCCGCCTGGCCTTGACCACCACCGAAGGTGGCGCGGCCAACAGCATCCGCCTGACAGTCGCCGACGATGATGCGACCAACACCAACACATCCGGTCTGTCGCAGCTTGCCTACGATCCAACCGCCGTCGCCGGCAGTGGCAAGAATTTGACGCAAACCAGTCCGGCCCCGTCGGATGCCAGCGTCAAGATTGATGGCGTTACCATCACCAGCACCAGCAACACCCTGACCAACCCGGTCGATGGCTTGACCATCAACCTGCTGGACACTACCGATACCGGGGTCACCACCGCCATCACGGTAGCGAAAGATCCTTCCGCCGCGCAAACCGCCGTGGATACTTTCGTCAAATCCTACAATGCCTTGACCAACCAGCTGCAGTTGCTGATGGCTTATAACAAGACCACCGGCACCGCCGGTCCGCTCAATGGCGACGCCACCGCGCGCGCCGTGCAATCCGGGTTACGCAGCATCCTGAACCAAACGCTTTCCGGCGTGTCTGGCAATTACACCACGCTCTCCAGCGTCGGCATCAGTGCACAGAAGGATGGCACGCTGTCTTTCGATACCTCGAAATTCCAGACTGCGGCTGCGGCCAACCCGACCGCACTGGCTGCGCTGTTTGCCAACGTCGGCCAAGTGACCGATTCACGCGTCAGCTTTTCCAGCGCCGGCAGCAGCACTTCTACCGGCACTTTCGCCATCAATGTCACTACCCCCGCCACCCAGGGCAATCTGGCTGGCAATGCCTCTGCCAACCTGACGATTACCGCCGGGGTCAACGACAGCCTGACGGTTTCGATCGACGGCACTGCTGCCACCGTCACCTTGACGGCAGGCACCTATGCTTCAGCGACCGCACTGGCCGCCGAAGTGCAAGCCCGTCTGAATGGAAGCACCACGCTGAGCAGCGTTGGCAAAGCGATCTCAGTGAGCCAATCGGCCGGAGTGCTCACCATTACCTCGAACAGTTATGGCAGTACCAGCAGCGTCGGTAGCGCTTCCGGCAATGCCGCCAGCGACCTGTTGGGCGCGGCGCCCACAGCAACGGCCGGTGTGAATGTCGCTGGCACCATCGGCGGAACATCGGCCACCGGCTCCGGTCAGTTCCTGACCTCCAGCGACGGGCTATCGATCAAAGTCGCCGCCACCACGGCTACCGCGCTGGGCAATATCAGCTACAGCCGTGGCTACGGCGCACTGCTGTCCAATGCCACCAGCGACTATCTGAAAACCAACGGCTTGTTCAGTGCCCGTGAAACGGGGCTCAATGCCAGCATTTCGGATATCGACAAACAACAAACCGCTTTGCAAAATCGGCTCATTCAGGTGGAGGCGCGCTATCGCGCCCAATTCACCGCACTGGACACCATGATCAGCAGCATGAATCAGACCAGCAGTTTCCTGACCCAGCAACTGGCTTCGCTGTCCGCACTATCCAACAGCAGTCTCAAATAAGGTCCATCCGAGTCATCGCGTAGCGCTGACTCGGATCGCCGACCAGATTTACTACACTTTTTCACATCAATTTCCCCGATCATCTGCCGTTAATCAGAGTATGTTTCTACCAAGGGTATTTTCATGAATCCGATGTTAAATCAGGCACTGCGTGCCTACGCCAAGGTGGAAGTAGAGACCATGATCGAACAAGCCTCGCCGCACAAGTTGGTCCTCATGCTGTTTGAGGGCGCCATCAAAAGTACCAATCAAGCCATGCTGCATCTGCAGAATGGTGCCATTGCCGAAAAGGGCATGGCCATTTCACGCACGATTCGCATCATCGAAGATGGCTTGCTCGCCAGCCTGGATGTCGAACACGGCGGCGCGATCGCAGCACAATTGCAAGCGCTGTACGACTATATGCTGCGCCGTCTGTTGATGGCCAGCCTGCGCAACGATATCGGCGCACTGCAGGAAGTGGCCAAATTGCTGAGTGAGTTGCGCGATACCTGGACCACCATCGATCAGCAAGCGCCGGCGCTACCGCGCGTGCCTGCAGAAGCGGCGGCGCCCTGACGGATAAATCATTACGACCAAATCATGCAAGAAGGGGAAAGCGTGCTCCGCTACTATGAATCCATTGCTGGCCAAAGCCAGCGCATGCTCAGTGCCGCGCGTGCTGGTGACTGGGAGGATTTGTGCGCCGCCGAACAGGAATGTGCGCGTCTGATTGCGCAACTGAAGCAACTGGGTGATGCCCCGCCGCTCGCGGCAGGCGAAAGCGAACGCCGGATGCAGATACTCAAGCAGTTGCTGGCGGAAGATGCCGAAATCCGCGATCTGACCGAACCCTGGCTGAAGCAATTAGGAGAAATGCTGGGCAGCACCGGCAATCAACGACGTCTTGGCAACGCCTACCGCGTTGAATAAGACTCCCCACCATGGCGACCCATCTGAATGCGCCAGTTCTGCCCCCCGGACGGGTTTTGCCTGTGCTCCGGCGCAACCCGCAGGAAGAGCGCGATCGCCCACGGCAACAACGGGAACAATCCCCGCCTGACACTGCGCCTCACACCGCACAGCCTGAAAATACGTCGGCTCCGCGCCCACGCGCCACAACACCGGCCACGGCCACACCGGACCAGGATGCCAACCAGTCCGGCAGCGTGATTGACGACTATGTGTAGTTGACCATCCATGCTCCCTACCGGCAACCTCAATACTCCCCTGCAATCGGGTAGCGCGCTCACCAGCGCGACGCGCTTGCGTATGACTACGGTGGATGTCGTACTGGCCGTTGCCGACAACCACAACGATCTACCCGCCAGCACCAGTCAAGCCCCCATCACTGCCAAGGTACTGGCGGTCAGCCCGCAACAAGGCACATTGCCGCAGACCAACCGAATCCAGGTCGAAATCGATGGCCGCACGCTTTGGCTGAGTGCAGCCCGGCAACCTGCGGTCGGCAGCCAGATCCTCTTGCGTCTGACTGACCCTGCCACGCTGGCTGCAACGCTCAACGCTCCAGGCAGCGCGGGTGAAGCCGGTCAGGCCGCTGCTAGCAATCAGACATCCAGCCTGCCTGTCACCTCTGCACCGTCCACGGCTGCCACTGCGCAGAGTCAGAGCACGACCAGTGTCAGCCCCTTCGGCAATCTGATCAATCAATTGCTGTCGCGTATTGATGCGCAGGCGGAACACCCGATGCAACTGCCCGCGTTGTGGACCAGCAGCACGCCCAACCAGGGCACACGCGCGCAACAAAATGTGGCAGTCAACGAAGCCAGCGCCAATGCACATCTTCCAGCAGAGAAAATTGCCAGTGGCATGCATCAGGCCGTCGCAAAAAGTGGCTTGTTTTATGAGTCTCATCTTGAAGCCTGGGTACGCAATGAACGGCCGCTGGAGCAGATTCGCCAGGAACCGCAGGCACAGATTTCTTCCACAGCAAGCAACAACAGCGACTCAACTGCGGCCGTGCCGGACAAGCTGCTGCCGATCATGCGCGAACAAATGCAAGTGCTGGAACAACGCCAGTTCACCGCCCAGGTGGAAGTCTGGCCCCGGCAAACGGCACAAATCACCATTGCCGACGAACGGCGCGCCAACGACTCTGAAGAAGACGCAACACCCAGTTGGCGTACGCAAATGAAATTGCATCTGCCGCAACTGGGCGAGATCAACGCCACCTTGCGCATTCAGGGGCACAGCGTCAACCTTGAGATCATGGCGCAGCAAGACGACAGCGCGCGCTCCCTGCGCACCCAGATGAACGAATTGCAGCAGGGGCTCAAGAACAGCGGGCTGGAGCTGACGCAATTCAATGTACAACGTTCGCCCCCGCTTCAAACCGGGGATGGAGAGAGCGAAACCCGTAGCGTGCGCAGGTGAGCCCCGTGAGCGACCCCGACTACCTCAACCATTTGCGCAATGCCGTGGCCTTGTCCTACCAGGACGGCGATGCCGCCCCGACGGTCGTTGCCCGGGGTCGTGGTCATATCGCCGAGGAAATCATTCGCCGCGCCAAAGAGTCTGGCGTGTTCGTGCACGAATCGCGCGAGCTGGTAAGTTTGCTAATGCAGGTTGATCTGGATCAACACATTCCCCCCACACTGTATGCCGCCGTGGCAGAATTGCTGGCATGGATCTATAAACTTGAACAACGGCCGTTGCCGCCTGCGCCCAGTAATATTCAGCTGGCACCGGGCAACCCGCGTGTCGGACCCACCTAACGCAAGACAGGAAAAAATCATGCAAGACAACTTGCCCACCCCGGAAGCGCTCTCGAATGAGATCGAGCAGTATCAGGTCTATTCGCGCATCGAAATGGTGTCGATCTTTCGCAGCATTGCCGAAAAGCATTCCTTCGTGACCGTCTATTTCAATCAGGGCGAGGAATTCTTCGTCACCACCCTGTTGGCGGTCAATCCGGATTTTGAAGAGATGGTGTTCGATCAAGGCGCCGATGCCGAGATGCACAAGAAGATGCTGGCATCACAACGCTTGCTGCTGGTGGGGTTTGTCGAACAGATCAAGGTGCAATTCACTGTGCCACGCGCCGAACCGACGCTGCACGAAGGCCGCCCCGCCTTTCGGGTGCGCATGCCCGACAGTATCCTGCGTCTGCAGCGCCGCAATTTCTATCGCGTGCCGCTACCGCAGATCCGCCCGCTCACCTGCCAGATTCCGCGCCCCGATAAGCCGGGCCAGGTGGTTGAAGTACGCATTGCCGATTTGAGCGTGGGCGGAGTTGCGATGATGATTCTGCCCTCCGATCTGCGGCTGGAAAGTGGCATGATTTTGCAGAACTGCAAAATCGATATCCCGGATTTCGGCACTGTCACCACCGCACTGGAAATCCGTCACCTGCGTGCCGATGACGAAGACAGCAAAAATCAGCGCGCCGGTTGCCAGTTCGTCGGCATTCCCGGCCCGATGATGTCGGTACTGCAACGGTATATCAACCAGGTGGATCGGGAGCGGCGGCAGTTGACTTGAAGCGGTTGGCGGTTGTTGGCCCGTGGCTGAAAGAAGCCGGACACATTTTCATCGATTCAACTGGCGCCAGCTTTGTTTTGCATCGTCTACGTTCGCCCGCCTGCGGCTGCTCACGACAAAACGCATTCTTCTTCAGTGGGCTCTAGACCTGCATATTCATGATCTCGTTGTACGCGTTGACCAGACGGTTGCGCGTTTGCACGAGGGTTTGAAAACTGATGTTGGCGGTTTGTCCAGCGATCATCATTTCTTCCAGACTGACCTTGGGATTGCCCAGTTGAAATTCACGCGCCATGGCTTCGGCCTGATTTTGCGCCTGATTGACTTGATCCAGCGCGCCCTTCAGTGCGGTGGAAAAACCACCACTCTGCGGCGCTGCCGTTTCGCTGGGTGCGCGCGCTGAACCGCGCATGCGTGCCGCTTCGGCGGCATACAAGGCTGCGGGTGTGCCCAAACCGGATATTTTGTCGATCATGGCGCTTCCTCCGCCGACACGGGCGATTTCGATGTTCCGCAGTATAGGGATCGAGCCCCGCAAACAATCGGTGAAATAACTGCCAAACCCCCTGCTATTCAGGGCTTTAGCTGAGTAGCCTGCAGCCCATAATCCATGCCATCACAAGACCACCTGCTGGAATCTTATGGCTACCGCTGAAGCAACGCTGGATAAATTTCTGGATGGTTTCAAATCGCTGCCCGCCAGCAGCAAAATTTTGCTGCTGGTCGGCGTACCGCTCGTCATCGGCGGATTGGTGCTGTTGCTGTCCTGGTTTCAGGCACCCGAATATCGCGTGCTGTTCAGCAATGTTTCGGATCGCGACGGCGGCGCCATCATCGCGGCGCTGAATCAGCAAAACATTCCTTACAAACTTTCCGAAGGCGGTGATGCCATCCTGGTACCGGCTGGACAAGTGCACGATACGCGTCTGCGTCTGGCATCGCAGGGATTGCCGCGCGGTTCGGTGGCAGGCTTTGAATTGATGGAAGGACAGAAGCTGGGCATCACCCAGTTTCAGGAACAGGTGAATTACCAGCGTGCGCTCGAAGGCGAACTGGCGCGCTCGATCCAGACGCTGTCCTCAGTGCAAGCGGCGCGCGTGCATCTGGCCATTCCCAAACCCAGCATCTTCATCCGCGACAAGCAGAAACCGACCGCGTCGGTCTTGCTCAATCTCTTCCCCGGCAAGACGCTGGAGCGTTCGCAAATCGCCGGCATCGCGCATCTGGTGTCGAGTTCGCTGCCTGACCTGCCGCTGTCCAGCGTCAGCATCGTCGATCAAAACGGCACGCTGCTGTCCAACGATGGACCGGAACATCCGGGCGATCTCGATCCGAATCAACTCTCCTATCTGCATCAGATGGAAGAAAGCTACAACCGGCGCGTGATCGAAATTCTCAGCCCGATCGTCGGCGCCGAAAACGTGCGTGCGCAAATCACGCTCGATCTGGATTTTTCGCAAGCCGAATCGACTGCCGAGATTTTCAAACCGAATACCACCGTCAGCGAAGCGTCAATTCGCAGTCAGAGTATTTCCGATGCCGGTGGCAGCAATGCCGGCCTGCCCGCACAGGGTATCCCCGGCGCGCTGTCGAATCAACCGCCTGGCGGGGGCACCGCACCCATCACCGGCGGCGCACCCACCAATCCTTCTGCTGCTGCGGGCGCAGCGGCAGGCAACGGTGTCCTGTCCAGCGGGGGCCGCCGCGATGCCGTCACCAATTACGAAGTCGACAAGACGGTGCGCTTCGTGCGCAACCCCACCGGTAGTGTGCGCCGGGTCTCGGCGGCCATCGTCGTCAACAACAAGCAAATTACTGCGGCCAACGGCAAGACCAGCAACAAAGCGTTGACCGCCGAAGAGATGAAACAAATCAATGCCCTGGTGCGTGAAGCGATCGGCTTCCAGGAAAAACGTGGCGACACACTCAATGTGCTCAACACACCGTTCAATCAAGCCAAGGCCGAGGAACTCTCTGCACCGCCGTTCTGGGAAAACGCCAGCACCATGGCCACCTTGAAAGAACTGGGCAAAACACTGGCGCTCGCCGGTCTGGCGCTGTATCTGGTGTTTGGCTTGCTCAAACCGGTGCTCAAGCAAATCACCACCTATGCTCCGCCGAAGAGAAAACAGGCGGAAGCCGAGGAATATGAGGAATTCACCCCCATCAGGCCCAAAGTTCCCGACCCCATTGAGATCGCGCGCGAAATTGCCAAGCAGGATGCGCGCGTCGTCGCGGGCGTAGTGAAGAATTGGGTATCGGGTGAGTAATGCAGACGGCCGCCGACGGCCAGCCGCCGACTGGAGCGATAGATGAATGACGAAGGCGTCAACGACAGTGCAATTTTGCTGATGTCATTGGGCGAGGAGGAGGCCTCTGAGGTCTTCAAACATTTGTCACCCAAGGAAGTGCAAAAACTCGGCGCCGCAATGGCGCAACTGAAAAGCGTCAGCCGCGACCGCGTCAAGGAAGTCATCCAGCGCTTTACCGAATCGGTGGGCGATGCCAGCACCGTGGGCATGGATTCAAACGAATACATTCGCACCGTGCTGACCAAGGCGCTGGGCGAGGAAAAGGCTTCCTTTCTGATCGACCGCATCCTGCAAGGCGGCGATACCAGTGGCATTGAAGGCTTGAAGTGGATGGATGCGCCGACCGTCGCGGAGCTCATTAAGAACGAACATCCGCAAATCATTGCTTCGATCCTGGTACACCTGGAGCGCGATCACGCCGCGGAAATTCTCAACAAATTCACCGAGCGCACACGCAACGATGTGCTGTTGCGCATCGCCACGCTGGAAGGGATTCAACCTTCCGCATTACGCGAATTGAATGAATCGCTGGCCCGGGTGCTGTCGTCCAGCCAGGATCAGATCAAGAAAACCGCCATGGGCGGTGTGCGCACCGCCGCCGAGATTCTCAACTTCTCCGGCACCTCGCAAGAGCAGGCGATTGTCGAATCGATTCGTGAATACGATCCCGATCTGGCGCAGAAAATCCTCGACGAAATGTTCGTGTTCGACAACATCATGGATATCGACGATCGCGGCATCCAGTCCATTCTGCGTGAAGTGCAGTCCGAAGGCTTGATCATCGCACTCAAGGGCGCCAGCCAGGATATCCGCGAAAAAATCTTCCGCAACATGTCCAGCCGCGCCGCCGAAATGCTGCGCGACGATCTGGAGTCCAAAGGCCCGGTCAAGCTGTCCGATGTCGAACGCGAACAGAAAGAAATCCTCAAAGTGGTACGCCGTCTGGCCGAGGAAGGCCAGATCGTGCTGGGCGGCAAGGGCGAGGAACAGTATGTCTAGGGAAATGAAAAATGACGCCTGCGGTGCAGGCATGACGCCGCTGGCGCGGTATGAAATCTTCATGGCGCAGCCATCATTGCGCGTAGTGCAGTCATCTTTCATGCTTCACTGATCATGTCCAATAAACGTTTCATCTCGCGCGAACAACTGCAAAGCTACGAGCGGCTCGAATGGGGTTCGCTTAAGCAGTCTGCGGGCGGGCAGCGCAAGCAGATCGATACGGCCGCCGGCAATATTCCAGTACAAACACGTGCGCTGGATCTGGAGCAATTACAGCAAAAAGCCATCGAAGAAGGATGGCAGGAAGGTTACGCCCAAGGGCAGGCGCAACTACAAAACGAAGTCCTGCAGTTACAGCAAATGGTGATACAGGGGAGCGAAGCCTGGCATCAGTTGCACGATACCGCCGCCAATCAATTGCTCAATCTGGCGCTGGAATTATCGCGCCATATCCTGCGTCAGGAAATCGTATTGCATCCCGAATCCATTCTGCCAGTGGTGCAGGAAGCCATTGATACGCTCACCGATAATGGCTCGCATGCGCACCTGATTGCCAACCCGGCCGATGCGGCGTTGATCCGTCAGCATCTGCACGAAGAGCTGCGGCAAGGCGGCTGGAAACTCATCGAGGATGCGCGCCTTCAACGTGGCGGCTGCCGCATCAACACCAATCATGGCGAAGTCGATGCCACCATCGAAACGCGCTGGAAACGGATGGTCTCCGCCCTCGGCCGCAATCTGCCCTGGGCCAGTCCGGCCAGCGAGCTGACCGTCAACGCGGTGGTCAGCGAAGAGGACGGCAATGAATAATTCTGCGAGCGGCACGACTGGCCTGCCGACCTCGGAAGGTGTACTGCTGGAACGTTATCTGAACGACTGCACTACCCACTTGCAAGCGATTCATCCCTTTGAAGTGCACGGCCGTCTGACCCGCGTCGCGGGGCTGGTGATGGAAGCCGTGGGACTGAAATTACCCGTCGGCTCGACCTGCACCATCAATCAGGAAGGCATGAATCCGGCGGAAGCGGAAGTGGTCGGTTTCCACGGCGACCGTCTGTTCCTGATGCCGGCCTCGGAAATCTACGGTCTGACACCGGGGGCGATTGTCGTGCCGCACGAAGTCAATCATGCCTGTCCGCAATATGGCCGCCCCTCGCACCCCTGGCGGCGGGCCGAAGATCGCACCAAGCATTTACCGGTCGGCACGGGGCTGCTGGGCCGTGTGGTGGATGGCGCCGGCCGCCCGCTGGATCGCCTCGGCCCGATACGGGCAGACCGCAGCGCGCCGCTGCAAAGCCGCCCGATCAACCCAATCGAACGCGAGCCGATCCGTACGCCGCTGGATGTCGGCGTGCGCGCGATCAATGCCCTGCTCACCGTGGGCCGCGGCCAGCGCATGGGCTTGTTTGCCGGTTCCGGTATCGGCAAGAGCGTGCTGCTGGGCATGATGGCGCGTTACACCACCGCCGATGTCACCGTGGTCGGACTGATCGGCGAACGCGGCCGCGAAGTGAAGGAATTCATCGAACAGATTCTCGGCCCGGAAGGGCTGGCGCGCTCGGTGGTGATTGCCGCACCGGCCGACACGCCGCCGTTGATGCGCATGCAGGGTGCATCGTATGCCACCTTGATCGCGGAACATTTTCGCAATCAGGGCAAGAATGTTTTGCTGATCATGGATTCGCTCACCCGTTATGCGATGGCGCAACGGGAAATCGCGCTGGCCATCGGCGAACCGCCCGCCACCAAGGGCTATCCGCCCTCGGTGTTTGCCAAGCTGCCGCAACTGGTGGAACGCGCGGGCAACGGTTCCAGCGCTCAGGGTTCGATCACTGCGTTTTATACCGTGCTCACTGAAGGCGACGACCAGCAAGATCCGATTGCCGATGCAGCGCGCGCCATTCTCGACGGCCATATTGTTTTGTCGCGCGCGCTGGGCGAAGCCGGTCATTACCCCGCCATCGACATCGAGGCTTCGATCTCGCGCGCTATGCACAATATCGTGCCCGAGGATCAATTCCATCGAGCAAAGCAGTTAAAAGCCGCCTTTTCAAGGTATCAAAGGAACCGCGACTTGATTAGTGTAGGAGCATACGTCCCGGGCAGCGATCCTCTGCTGGATCGCGCTATTGCGCAGTACCCGCAGCTGGAAACGTTCTTGCAGCAAGACATGAATCAGGCCGCCGACATGAACAGCAGCCTGGCGCATTTGCAGCAGCTGTTCCCGGCGGGACGATAGAAGATTTTTTCAAAGATTTTAACAATTAGCGAATGTCGCCCAGGAAGAAATGAAGACTGCCAGCCCGTTGCCCTTGCTGATCGAACTGGCGCAGAAAGAAGCCGATGAAGCTGCCGGCAAGCTATCAACGCTGCTGGCCAATCAGCGTCAGAGTGAGCAGAAGTTGAATCTTTTGCTGGGCTACCGCGCCGAATACCAGCAGCGTCTGTGCAATAGCGCGGAAGAAGGCATCGAGCGCACTGAGCTGCAGAATTTCGGCGTGTTTTTACGCAAGCTGTCCGATGCCATTGAACAGCAGCAAAGTGAATTGAAACACTGGCAAAGCCATGTGGAAGCGGCGCGCGAGATCTGGCAACAAACCCAACGCAAGCTGAAGTCGTTTGGCATTCTGGAACAGCGGCGCCAGGATACCTTGTCAGCGCAAGCGGGGCGTCACCAGCAAAAGGTAACAGATGAATTTGCAGCACGCAGCAGTCAGGCCAAACACCTCAACTGAGGGTCTTACGGAAGACTGAAGGAAGATCGCGCAAACTCGGATCAACTTATTTTGGAAGCAGACTCATGACCATCACCAGCACACCCGCCAACGCCCTTCCCGGAATCCAGAACGCGGGTAAAGGTGCCGGACCACACACCGGTGACGATCGCATGAGCACGGAAGCCACGGGTGAAGTGTTGACACAGGCCACGGGTAAAAACCCGTCGGCAGATAAAAAATCTGCTGCCACCGTATTTGGCGACTTGCTGTCACAGAAATTGCAGGCAGGATTGGGCGCGGATGCGCTAGACAAGCACACTAAAGACGACAGCCAATTAACGGATGACGACACCGGTTCATTATCCGTGACCAATCCCGTCGCCGACGCCGTCCATCTCGCCCTGCAGCAAATCGGCGCCGCCGTGCAAGCAGCACAAAACACGACCCCGAATGCCGCACCCGGCGCGCAACCCAGTGTCGCCGACAGTGCCAGTGCGGGCCGCCATGTAAACGCTGCCGAGCTCTTGCGTGCCGGACACGAAAAAGCCGCGACCGCAAGCGTGTCCGCACCTGTACCCAATGGCCCGCAGGAAGCACAAACAACACCGATTGCCGCGACTGCCAATCCATTGAATACCGAGAGCGCACCACGTACTGCGACCGGGCTCATGTCCGAGGCGAAACCCGAGGTCGAAGCGGCGCTCCCCAAGACCAGCGCTGCGGCCACGCCGCTGCCCGTGGCGGCAGCAGCCAGCCCGGCCACACATACTGCGCCCGTGCAACTGGGTATTCAGCCCGTCGAGGTGCACTCACCACGCTTTGCCGAAGCCACGGCCGAACGGGTGCAATTTGCCATCGGCAACAAGTTGCAGTCGGCACAAATCGATCTGCACCCGGCGGAACTGGGGCCGATCCGCATTCAGTTGCAGTTCAACAATCAGGACGTCAGCATCAATTTCAGCGCCGCGCATGCCGGCACACGTCAAGCCCTGGAAGAGGCGCTGCCACGCCTGCGCGAATTGCTGGGGCAATCCGGTATTACCTTGAGCGAAACGCAAGTGGGTCAGCAGAATCTGACGCAACAGCAGCCACAACCGCAACAACACACAGCATCACAAGCGACGCCTTTCTCCGGCAACCGCACTGCCAACGACAACGAGAGTGCCACAGTCACCGTCACCCGCCCGCTCAACAGCGCGCAACACAACAGCGGTTTGCTCGACACTTACGCGTAACACGGCTGCCCTCCCCTTCAAGGGGAGGGTTTGGGTGTGGATGGGTTTCCGTCGCGTTAGTTCTTGCACTTGCCCGTGCGCCAAAGAAACCCATCCCCTCCCCCCGCCCTCCCCTTGAAAGGGAGGGGGATATCAGCGCTGCGCGTTTCCAAGATTGGCCTCAATTTCCACACCTTTTTATCCGTTTGAATTTGTGCTGCCTGTAGCACAATGAACTCATTCGCTCATTCATTCGTTCACACTTCAGAAACTATCCATGGCCACAGACAAAGATGCCGCCGCAGACGAGGCTGAAGTCCAGCCCAAGAAGAAGGGCAAGGGCAAATTGCTGCTCATCATCGGCATCGTCGTGGTATTGCTACTGGGTAGCGCTGCCGGGCTGGTGATTGTGCGCAAGAAACGCATTGAAGCGGCCAAGGCGATGGTGGAAGGCGCCCCCGTCGCCGAAGTCAAGCATGAAGAGAAGCATGTCGGCCCGCCGACGTTTGTGCCCTTGGACAATTTCACGGTGAACCTGGTCGACACCCAGGGTTCAAGCTATCTGCAATTGGGGGTCATCCTCGAAATGGAGGATGCCCACTCGGGAGAAACGGTCAAGGAATACATGCCCATCATTCGCAGCAGCATCCTGTTGTTGCTCAGCGGTAAAAGCAAGCAGGAGCTGAGCTCGACCGAAGGCAAGAAGCAGGTGGCGCAGGAGATCCTGAACCTCACGCGCAGCAAATTGCCCGAAGGCCACGACAATGACAAGGGCGTACGTGAAGTGCACTTCGCCGTTTTCGTGATTCAGTAACGACCGACAGAGATCTCCATGTCCGGCGAATTTTTATCCCAAGATGAAGTTGATGCGCTACTGCGTGGCGTCACTGGCGAGGAAGAAACACAGGCCGACGATAGCGGCGATCAGGGGGTACGTCCCTATAACCTGGCGCGGCAGGAGCGCATTGTTCGTGGTCGCATGCCGACCATGGAAATCATCAACGACCGTTTTGCGCGGCTGCTGCGCATCGGTCTGTTCAATTTCATGCGGCGCAGCCCGGAAATTTCGGTCGGCCCGGTACGCGTGCTCAAGTACAGCGAATTCATCCGCAACCTGGTGGTGCCGACCAACATCAATATCGTGCAGCTCAAACCACTGCGCGGCAGCATGCTGTTCATTTTCGATCCCAGTCTGGTGTTTGCAATCATCGACAATCTGTTCGGCAGCGATGGCCGTTTTCACACCCGCGTCGAGGGCCGCGATTTCACCCCGACCGAACAACGAATCATCCAGCGCATGCTGTCCGTGGCGCTGGAGGAATACACCAAATCCTGGCAGCCGGTCTATGCGATGGGCTTTGAATATCTGCGCTCGGAAATGCATACGCAGTTTGCCAACATCGCCACCCCCAGCGAAATTGTGGTGGCGACCTCGTTCACGATCGAACTCGGTTCGGCAGGCGGACAGATTCATCTCTGCGTGCCCTATGCAGCCGTCGAGCCGATCCGCGACCTGCTCTACAGCAGCATGCAAGGTGACCACGCGGAGCCGGACAAGCGCTGGATACGCATGCTCAAGAAGCAGGTGCAACTGGCAGAGGTCGAACTGGTGGCGAAACTGGCGATGGAAACCGTCAGTGTTGGTCAGGTGCTGAATTTGAAAGCGGGTGATTTCATCGGTCTGGATATCAAGCCCACCATCACCGCCGAAGTCGACAACGTGCCCCTGTTTGAATGCCGCTATGGCGTGATGAATTCGCAATACGCCATTCGCATTGAAAACATTCTGGCAATCCCGCAACAGGAAAATTCTCTCGGAGATGAAAATGGCTGACGACCCGAATCAAGCGGCCGACGACTGGGCCGCCGCACTCGCTGAACAAGCCGATGCTACGCCCAGCCCGGCCGCGCAAGCGCAACCAGCAACCGATTTGTTCCAGCAGTTCTCCGGCGGTGGCGCAACCAATGCTGCTCCGAACGATCTGGACATGGTGATGGATATCCCGGTGCAACTGACCGTGGAACTGGGCCGCACCAAGATTCCGATCAAGCACATTCTGCAACTGGCCCAAGGCTCAGTAGTGGAACTCGACGGCATGGCCGGCGAACCGATGGATGTGCTGGTCAACGGTTGTCTGATCGCGCAGGGCGAAGTCGTGGTGGTGAATGAGAAATTCGGCATCCGTCTGACCGACATCATCACACCATCCGAACGGTTGCGCCGTTTGAGCAAATGATGCGCGCTGCATTCGTACACCGCCATCGCCTCCATACGCTCGCCGGTTTGGCGTGCGTGCTGCAGGCAACCCAGAGCTGGGCACAGGCCGCGGCCGCACCCGCAGCCAGCCCGGCAGCGGTCGGCAGCGGTGGCGGCCTGCTGCAAATGACGCTGGGTCTGGCGATTGTGCTGGCAGTGATTTTTGTCGCGGCCTGGCTGCTGCGCCGCATTGGCATGCCGCACGCGGGTAACCACCACTTGCTGAAACCAGTCGGTTCGCTGGCCCTGGGCACGCGCGAACGCATCATGGTGGTTGAAATTCAGGACCAGTGGCTGGTCCTGGGCGTGACAGCCAGCCAGATCACGCCCTTGCTCACGCTCAACAAAAGCAGTCTGACCGCCGATAAAGCTCAATCCACGCCGTCCTCCGGCCTGGATTCCCTGTTTGGCCAAAAACTGAAAGAACTCTTGCGCAGGAGCGAAAAATGAAAACATCCCGTCGTCTCGATGTCGGCGCCTACACCCTGATCGGCCTTGCCATGTTGTGGGCCACCACTCACCTGCTGTACAAGGACGCGCCTCAACCGGCCACCCCGGGCTGGCTGGCGCAGTGTGTACCGAATACCTGTGAAACCCTGCCGGCGCTGCCGCCTCAGCCCTCGCAGTAAGGCTGCGATAGCGCACTGGCAGGCAGGCCAGAATAAACAGACAACAATGAAACGAATTTCTTTCTATCAAGTACCGCAGCAAATCCGCGTGTGGCTGCGCCTGCTGCTGGCCATCGCCGCGTTGACCCTGTGCGATAACGTGCTGGCCCAGCAGGCCGGCATTCCCGCCTTGACCAGCAGCCCCGGCGTAGGCGGCAACACCACCTATTCGGTTTCCATCCAGACCCTGCTGGTGCTGTCGGCACTGTCTTTTCTGCCGGCCGTGTTGCTGTTGATGACGGGTTTCACCCGCATCGTGATCGTGCTCTCGCTGCTGCGACTCGCTCTGGGCACGCAAGGTTCGCCACCCAACCAGGTCATCATCGGTCTGGCGCTGTTTCTCACCTTCTTCGTGATGGCACCGGTGTTCGACAAGATCTATGCCGAAGCCTATCAACCCTTTGCCGCCAACCAGATCAGTTTCAACGAAGGGCTGGCCCGCGCTGAACCGACCATCAAGGAATTCATGCTCAAGCAGACACGCGAGAACGATCTCGCCTTGTTCATGCGCCTCGGTGAACAAGAGCAGGTCGAGAAGCCGGAGCAACTCCCACTGCGCATCGTGGTACCCGCCTTCGTGACCAGCGAATTGAAAACCGCGTTTCAGATCGGCTTCATGATTTTCATTCCCTTCCTCATCATCGACATGGTGGTCGCCAGCGTGTTGATGTCGATGGGGATGATGATGCTCTCGCCGGTGCTGATTGCCCTGCCCTTCAAGCTGATGCTGTTCGTGCTGGTCGATGGCTGGAACCTGCTGATCGCTTCGCTGGCGGCCAGCTTTGTACGATGACAACCGGGAAACTCACATCATGATGACCAGTCAATCTGTCCTCACCCTCGGTCAACAAGCCATCGAGATCACCATGCTGATCTCTGCCCCGCTCTTGCTGGCGGCCTTGCTGGTCGGTCTGCTGGTCAGCATTTTTCAGGCGGCGACGCAAATCAATGAAGCAACGCTGTCGTTCATCCCCAAGCTGCTGGCGGTGTTTCTGGTCATGATCCTCGCCGGGCCCTGGATCCTCAGCATGATGACGGATTACATGCAGCGTCTGTTCAGCAACATCCCCTTTGCCATCGGATGAAACTTTCCGCGCAGCGCCGCTCTCACCTCCCCCTTCAAGGGGGAGGCCGGGAGGGGGATGGGTTTCCATCGTGCTTCATCAACCCCATCCCCTCCCCCCGCCCTCCCCTTGAAAGGGAGGGGGAGATTAGCGCTGCGCGAAACTCATACTGACACTCATGTTCACTTTCAGCGAAGTCGATATCCAGCACTGGCTCAGCGGCTTTGTCTGGCCCTTCGTGCGGGTACTGGCGCTCTTCACCGCTGCGCCGGTGTTCAGTCATACCGCCTTCCCGAAGCGAGCACGCATTGGCCTGGCATTGCTGATTACCTTCGTGGTAGCACCGCTGCTGCCCGTTGCGCCACCGCAAGCACTGTTCTCGCCGGAGGGTTTGATCCTGTTAATCCAGCAATTGCTGGTTGGAGCGGGTTTGGGATTTGCGATGAAACTGGTTTTTGCCGCGATTGAAGGCGCAGGGACCTTGGTGGGATTTCAAATGGGATTGGGATTTGCAACCTTTATCGATCCGCAACACAATCAGCAAACGCCGATTGTGGGCAGTTTCCTGGGCGTGCTGGCCTCACTGGTATTTTTTTCGCTGGACGGCCACCTGATCCTGTTGTCATCGCTGGTCGAAAGTTTTACGCTGGCACCTATTGCCACGAACGGCTTGCAACAGTTTCATCCGCAAGTGCTGGTTTCACTGGGGGAGATCATCTTCAGCCTGGGACTGCATATTTCCCTGCCCATGGTCGGTGCCATCATGATTGCCAACATCGCCCTGGGTTTGCTGTCGCGCGCAGCACCACAACTGAATATTTTCGCGGTCGGTTTTCCCGTGACACTGATGATCGGTTTCTGGTCCTTGTGGATGTCGTTGCCCTTCCTGGGCGGCATCATCGAAGCCGCGTTTAAACGCAACCTGCTGGAGTTTATTCGGTGAACAACCCAGGCACGTCTGCGCTGGATCTTGCCCCGCCCGTCCTGTCACTGCGTGTGCTGGTCGCGGAGGACAATCGCCTCAACCGGATGATGGTATGCGAATGTCTGAAACGCAACGGCCATCAGGCCATTGTCGCTGAAAACGGTGCCCAAGCTGTCGCGCTGTTCGACACTGAAAAACCCGATGTGGTGTTGCTCGACATCGTCATGCCGGTCATGGATGGCCTCGAGGCCGCGAAATTGATTCGCGCCCAACCTCTGGGCGCAACGATTCCATTGTTGTTCCTGTCCGGTGTGGATGACGAGAAATCCAAGCTCGCAAGCCTGAGCCTGGCCGATGGCCTGATCTCCAAACCGATCGAACCCAAACTGCTGGCGGCTCGCCTGAGTGCCTTCTTTCGCCAGGTACAGCTGCAACATCAATATCAGGAACAAATCAAGCAAACGCAGCAAGCGCTGAATCTGTTGCAAGCCGAAAATGAACTGGGCGCCTATGTGCTTTCACGCATGCTGGACACCGCCCTGAAAGCCGACCAGTGTGTGCGCTTCATCAATCGGGCTGCGGTGAATTTCAGTGGCGACCTGGTGCTGTACAGCCGTTGCCCCGCAGGGAAATACTATGTTCTGCTGGCCGACGCCGTGGGCCATGGCATTGCAGCTGCGTTCAATGTATTCCCGCTGATGTCGATCTTCACCGCCATGGCCCGCAGAGGGGTAACGCCGGGCGAGATCATCCGTCAGATGAATTCCAGTCTGCACACCCTGATGCCGGTCGATCGTTTCATTTCCGCCGCACTCGTCTGTATCGACCCCACCACGTTGACAATGGAGGCGTGGAATGGCGGCATGCCGCCCATCCTGGTGCTTGATGCCCGCGGAGAATGCAAACACGAATTCAACTCCCTGCATATGCCGCTGCGCCTGGAGAGCGACGCCGACATCGACTGCAAGCCTGTCGTCCATGAACTGAGCCGGGGTGACGAGATCCTGATGTTTTCGGACGGCTTGCTGGAAGCCAACCGTCAATCCGTCGAAGCCGGACTGAGCCACCTGCGCGCCATGATGCGCGCCGAGCCGGAAGAAACACGTTTCGAAAAAATCTCCGCCTGGCTGGAATCAGGTGCCGTCGGCACCTTCCACGACGACACTTCACTGATCTCCATTCGCACCAGTCAGATGCAACTGCAGCAATCCTGACACTCGCGCTCACTGCTGCAATACATAGCTTCCCGGCGCTGCCTGCAAGGGCGGGAACCCCGCTTCGCTACGGCCCAATGTCGGCGGCGTTACCAACGGGCCGGAACGTTCACTCAACCATTGCTGCCAGGCCGGCCACCAGGAACCTTCGTGACTGGGGGCGGTTTGTTGCCAGGTGAGCGGGTCGATGTATTTGTCGCGCGGCTTGCGCGTGGTGATTTGATAACTGCGATGCGGGTGTCCCGGTTCGGAAACGATGCCCACGTTATGGCCGCCGCTGGTGAGCACGAAAGTGACTTCGGCGCTGCTGAGCAAATGGATTTTGTACACCGAGTGCCAGGGCGAGACATGATCCTTGACCGTGCCCACCACAAACATCGGCACATGGCTGTCGCTCAGCACCACGGGTTTATCGTCAACCAGATAAGCACCATGCGCCAGCGTATTGTCCATATAGAGATGACGCAGATATTCACTGTGCATGCGATACGGCAGCCGGGTGGAATCTTCGTTCCAGGCCAGTAGATCGATCATCGGCTGGCGTGTGCCGCGCAGATAATCGTGCACCATGCGCGACCACACCAAATCGCGCGAACGCAGCAAGGCAAACGTGCCGCCCATCTGGCGGCCGTCGAGATAGCCCTGATCCCACATGATGTCTTCCAGATAGGCAATCTGGCTGGGATCGGTGAACAAGGAGAGTTCGCCCGACTCCTCGAAGTCGGCCTGGGCCGCGAGCAGCGTCAGGCTTTTCAAACGCGTATCGTTTCGCCGTGCCAGCAAGGCCGAGGCAATCAGCAGCAGCGTGCCGCCCAGACAATAGCCCACCGCATGGATGGGTTGCTCTGGAATGATCTGACTGACCGCGTCGAACCCGCTCAGCAACCCCTGGCGCAAGTAACCGTTCAATCCAAGATCGCGGTCGTGTTCGCCGGGGTTGACCCACGACACCATGAAAACCGTATGCCCCTTCCCGACCAGATAACGCACCAGGGAATTGTGCGGCGACAGGTCGAGAATGTAGTACTTCATGATCCACGAAGGAACGATCAAGACCGGTTCCGCATGCACTTGCTCGGTCGCAGGGGCGTACTGAATCAACTCGATCAGGCGGTTGCGAAAAACCACCTGCCCCGGCGTCAGCGCTACGCCTTTGCCGACCTGGAATTGTTCCGGCACCTTCGGCCTCTCGCGCATGGCAATGCGGTTGCTGTCGGCGATGAAATTCTGCCAGCCACGCAGCAAGTTGGTGCCACCCTCGGCGACCGTCGCCTGCAGCACTTCGGGATTGCTCCAGAGAAAATTCGACGGCGCAAACGTATCCAGCCACTGCCGTGTGCAAAAGGTCACCACCTCTTCATGATGCGGGCTGACGCCACGCACACCGCGCGTTGCGCAATGCCACCACTGCTGTGTGAGCAGGAAGCCCTGATAGGCCAGATTGAATGGCCATTGCTGCCAGGCGGGATCGGCAAACCGCTTATCCTGCGGCAGCGGCTCGATACAGGGTTCGCCGCTTGGATAGGCCTGCAGTGTCAGATTGGCAAAGCGCGACCACTGCAAGCGGGCGATTTCCACCAGATCGGCCTGCTTGCCTGGCGAACCACACAGATGCAGCGCCCAATCGATATAGGCCAGCCCCAGCGACGCCGGCGACAGGCCATGCGTCAGCTTGCCGAACGTTGCATGCAACAGACGATCAGCGTTATGCGCGTGGGCATGAAAAACGGGCAGAGCAGTCATGATATTTCACACTCCTCTCAAGGCTGTCAACAAACCCTGGCCAAACAGTCTGAAACCAGTCTAGTTCAGAACTGAGAATTTTTTTGATCTACATTCATCCCGCTGCCATTGGCGTCTCCTATACTGGCCTACCGGTTTCTGGAGCGCACGATGCACAAACTGGAGGAAGGCGAAAGCGGATACCCGGCCATCTGGGCGGCGATGAGCGACTGCTGGGACAAGCTGTCGCGCGTGTCCAGCCTCTGGTGGGCGCGGCAGCAAGGATTGGAGATGGCCGCACTGGCGCGGCAGCAAAAACTTGCCAGCCTGGTACATCACGCCCGCTCGACCTCGCCGCTGTATGCCGAGCTTTACCGCGATCTGCCCGATGACACACCACTCGTGTTAGCCGACCTGCCCGTCACGCACAAGCGGCAATTGATGGCCCGCTTTGACGATTGGGTGACCGATCCGGAAATCACCTGGCGCAGCATCAACGACTGGATCACCGATCCTGCGCACATCGGCGATCCCTATCTGGGTCGCTACAGTGTCTGGAAAAGTTCCGGCAGCACCGGCGAGCCCGGCATCTTTGTTCAGGATGAAAATGCCCTGGCCAACTACGATGCGCTGCTGGCGCTGCAACTGAACAATCTGCAACTGGCCGCGCAATATGCGCGCGGTTATCAGACCGAGGGCGGGCGCGCCGCGTTGGTGGCGGCCACCGGCCACCACTTTGCCACCATCGCCTTCTGGCAGCGTTTTACCCGCCGCAATCCCTGGTTGAAAACGCAAGCGTTCTCAGTGATGACGCCACTACCGCAACTGGTCGCCGCGTTAAATGAATATCAACCGGCGTTCCTGTCCGGTTATCCCACACTGCTGGCCGTGCTCGCGAGCGAACAGGCCGCCGGCCGTTTGCACTTGCATCCCAGTCTGTTGTGGTCCGGCGGTGAAACCTTGAGCGAATCGATGCGGCGCGCGATCGAAACCGCTTTCGATTGCCCCCTGCTCAACGAGTACGGCAGTTCGGAATGTCTGAGCATTGCCTTTGGTTGTCCGGCAGGCTGGCTGCATCTGAACCAGGAATCAGTGATCCTCGAACCGGTCGATGCCGACGGCACACCCACACCGCCTGGCGAATGTTCGGCATCCGTCCTGCTCACCAATCTGTCCAACCGCGTGCAACCCTTGCTGCGCTACGATCTGGGCGACCGCGTGTTGTTCAATCCCGAACCCTGCGCCTGCGGCAATCCCCTGCCCGCCCTGCGTGTCACCGGACGGCAAGACGACACCCTGTGGTTGCGCGCCAGTGATGAGACGCGCGTGCCGCTGCTGCCCATGGCACTCACCACCGTGGTTGAGGAAGACGCCGGACTGACGCATTTTCAGATCGTGCAGGAAGCGCCCGATCGCCTCGCACTCCGCGTCGCAGAGTGCAACCCATCCATCACAGCCAACGCCTGCGCTGCGCTACAGCGCTATCTGGGCAGCCAATCCCTATCCAACGTGGCCGTGGTGACATCAGCGCACGCGCCGCAACTCGACCCCAGCGGCAAACTGCGGCAGGTGATTTGCTGCATGACACAGGACAAATAAAAAATGGGCCGCTGAAATAGGGCTTGACAAAAGTGCCGCATCGGCTAATACTAAACCATATGGTTAAGTATTATTGCCCACATGGCTAAGCTCATGCTCAAGGAAAAACCCGCGCCGCTCGATGCAGTGTTCTCCGCGCTGGCCGACCCGACACGCCGTGCAATTCTCGCGGCACTGGCGGGCGGCAGCCGGCCGGTGAGCGAGCTGGCCGCGCCATTCGAGATGTCGCTGCCCGGTTTCATGAAGCACCTCGCCATTCTCGAAGAGGCGGGCTTGCTGCAGCGGGAAAAAGAGGGCCGGGTGGTGAGTTGCACGCTCAGCGCCGGGCCGATGAAGCACGCCGCCGACTGGCTGGGGCGCTACGAGCAATTCTGGGCCGAGCGGCTGGATTCGCTGGCCCGTTATCTGTACCACCAACAGGAGCTGACACCATGGAAAACGCCGTCAAGGAACGCCCGTCCCTCTCACTCACCCGCAACTACGACGTCCCGCCCGAAAAAGTCTGGCAAGCGTGGACCGACGCGCAAGCGGTAAAAAGCTGGTTCGCGCCGAACGAGGCATTCTCGGTCCCCGAGGCCGAGCTCGACGTGCGCGTCGGCGGCCGCTACCGCATCGTCATGCAAAAGCCCGTTGGCGCGCCGACGGGCGATCAATGCGGTGGCGGTCGCAACGAAGTGAGCGGCGTCTACAAGGAAGTGATTCCCAACCGCAAGCTCGTTTTCACCTGGGCCTGGAGCGGCACGCCTGAGCGTGAATCGCTGGTCACACTGACATTGCGCGCCATCGGCAGCGGCACCGAGCTCACGCTGAAGCACGAACAGTTCGCCGATGAGGAAACGCGCGGCATGCACAACGAAGGCTGGACCGGCTGCCTGGATCACCTCGGACGGTTCCTCGCCTGATCACGTCGCCTGGTGCACGGAGTCTTAGTTTGTAGCGTGCGCAGTGCGCACGCAACATTTCTTCAGCGAATACGCTATTCGTGACACTTGTACAGTTCGGTATCCTCGTGCGACTAGGCGGGTGAGCAGTAGATTTATGTCGCCATGTTTAATGAGAGAACAACACGGGGATCGTCATGTTGCGCGACAGGGTGCGCGTCACGCCACCGAGTGCCAGCTCGCGCATACGCCAGTGGCCATAGCTACCCATCACGATCAGATCGACATCCAATTCTGCGGCGCGCGACAAAAGCCGATCGCCCGTACTTCCCGGTCCGCCGTGTAACTGCGCCACTTCCGCCCTTACGCCATGGCGGGCCAGATACAAGCCGAGATCGGAGCCGTAGATCCGGTCCTCCACGGCACGCGACTCGTCGTCCACCGTAGTAATGGTGACATTGCTGGCCCGTTGCAATAGCGGCAAGGCATCGGTCACCGCGCGCGTCGATTCGCGGCTGCCATTCCAGGCCACCATGATCTGCTGCCCAACGGTTTCGAACGTACCCGCATAGGGCACCACCAGCACCGGCCGCGCCACATGCAAGGACAAGGTCGCCGGGTAATCGCGCGTAAGCCGCGGATAATCATGGTTATGTGGATCGGGCTGGCCCAGCACCAGCAAGTCGGCGTAACGCGCATGCGCGGTCAGCTGCTGCTCAACCATGCCCGTCACCGCGCGCCACTCGTATTTGCTCCAGCCCGCATTGGGCACCGCACGCTCGAACAGTTGCCCCGCCAGTGCCGCCTGCCGCTCACCCTCATCGAGCAAAGCTTGTGTGGCGGCCATGTCCATCCCTTCAAGCGCAAGCATTTGCGTGATCGGATATTGATCGACATGCAGGCCAATCAGATGCGCATCAAACGCGCGCGTCAACTGCAATGCCACACCCAGCCGCGCGTTGCTGCGGGCCTCGTGATCCAGCTGAACCAGTATCGTCTTGAAAGCCATGATGCCACCTCCACCGCTTCAATCAGGATGGTTTCAGCTTAGTGCACAGCAGGGTGAAATGCTTGATTTGAATCAAGCGTGAAGCAAGGAAGGGGAAAGAAAATGGGGCGATGGACGGGGATCGAACCCGCGACAACCGGAATCACAATCCGGTACTCTACCAACTGAGCTACCACCGCCACTGGGGGAAATTAAATGGGGTCAGACTCCATTTAATTGAGGAACCGTTCGCTGATTGCTAAACAATCAAGCAATTAAATGGAGTCTGACCCCATTTAATTTTTGGCTGATTCAAACCTGGCCTGCCCGGCAGGAGTCGAACCTGCGACCCTCGGCTTAGAAGGCCGATGCTCTATCCAACTGAGCTACGGGCAGATTCGAACCGCTTCCCGAGCGAGTGCGCGATTATAAAGAAATCGCCCGTCTTTTGCCAATGACGCGCCCGTGACGTTCAGATACGCCGCAGATAACCGTCCGGTGCCACGGTGATGAGCAGTTTGTCTTGGATACTACGGTCGATGGCAAAGCCGAGCGGTGCGCCGTCGGTGGCTTTGCGGCCTTCGCTTTGCAGGCGTTTGAGATATTCATGCACCGCCGTTTTTGGATTGTCGCCCTTACCCCAGGGGCGGTCGGGATAGAGCCCGTCGGGCAAGTCTTCGATCATGGTGTCGAACACGCAGCAATAACTGCCCTGACTGGTCAGCGGCGCATAGGCTTCCAGCTCGGCGAGCACATGCTCGTGGGTATGATTGGAATCGAGACAGACCAGCACTTTCGAATAACCCTTGGCCATTTCATGCACCTGCGCCACGATCTCGGGCGCTACCGATGAGCCTTGAATCAGGTCGATGCGATGCGCCAGTGGATGCGCTTCAATCGCCGCCCTGTTGTGCGGACGAATGTCGATATCGAGGCCGACCACGCGACGGCGGCAGGCGCGCGGGTCGAGTGTGCTGCCTGTCTCCACTGCTTCGCAATAATCGATCAACGCCAGCATCGACGCGCTCAGAATCAGCGAGCCACCATGCGCGATGCCGGTTTCCACAATCAGATCGGGCTTGATCTGCCAGATCAATTCCTGCATCGCCACCATGTCCTGCGGATACTGAATGATCGGACGCGACAACCAGCTGAAGTTATAGGAATACTTCGGCACCGTGCTGGCGCGCATGAATTCGCGTGCTACGTGGTCGAGTTCGGTGCCGGGATAATCGGCCGCACGCGCTTTGCATTCATCGCTGAATTGCTGAATCGGATCGTTCATTGTTCGCTTTCGAGAATTGAAGATAATTTTTGACGGTCACCCCAGAATTCCATCGGTTCGTAATCCGGATAAGGGTAATGACCCAGGTTCAAATGCATCTGCGCGCCGCGCTTTTGCAAATGCTGTTCTACCAATGCGCGCACAGAAATCGGTTGGCCACTGCAAACATTGACCACCCCATTGCAGTCGGGATGCTCCAACAGCGACACCAGGTGCCGCGCCACCAGTTCAACGGGCAGGTAATCGCGCAACTGCGCACCGCCAGACATGTTGAAACTCGTTTCACCCGCATCGATGGCACGATCGAGTTGCGCCAGCAGGCTGCCCGGATTCTGCCCCGGCCCGTACATATAGAACAGCCGCGCCCATTGCAGGGTGAAGGGATGCTGCACTTGCAGCGCCTGCAAAAACTTGCGCAGGCAATCCTTCGCCAAGGCATAGGGATTGGCCGGTTGTGTGAGCAGGGTTTCGCTCAGGCAACCGCTTTGCATGCCGTACTCAAAACACGTACCGGTCACCAGTATCTGCCGCACGCCCGCAGCCAGCTGTGCTTTCAGAAAACGATAATCGGCAAACAGGTTCTGCTCGAAGTGAAACAGCGCCTTGTAGTTCGGCAAGCCGCTCCAGGCCAGATGCAGCAGTGCATCGTGTGCGCCCAGATCGGGCAATGTCGGCGCATGCAGATCGGCCGCAATAAAACGCACTTGCTCAAACCATGAGAAACGCTGCGCTCGTTCCACATTGCGCGCTAGTGCCGTCACTTGATGCCCGGCAGCCAGCAGTTGCGGCACGCAATGCTGGCCGACAAAGCCGGTCGCGCCGGTCACGAGCACCTTCACGTGACTTCCCTCACTTCAGGAACAGCAACAAAAAATCTGCCGCCCCAGCTACGCACTTGCGCTTGTTGCGCCAGCACTTCGGGCGCAATGTTCCAAGGCAGGATCAACACCACATCGGGTTGCCGTTCCTGCAACACGGTGGGCGGCAGGATCGGAATCCGTGCACCGGGCAAAAACTTGTTTTGCTTGGACGGCGCGGCATCACACACATAGGGCAACAGATCGCGCTTGACGCCCGCATAGTTGAGCAAGGTATTGCCCTTGGCGGCAGCGCCATAGGCGGCAACCTTTTTGCCCAGCCGCTTTTGCTCGATCAGGAAAGTGAGCAAGCCATTCTTGACCTGCTCGGCCCGCGCCTGAAAATCCAGATAGGGCGCACATGTGCACAGACCGTATTCTTCTTCACGCGCCAGCAGTGCCGTCACGGCAGCGCTTGTGGCACGCGTGCCACCCGCGTGACAGCCATAGACACGCAGGCTGCCGCCATGTGTAGTCAATTCCTCGACATCCCACACACGCAAACCGGCACGCGCAAAAATGTGGCGCACCGTGTGCAGCGAAAAATAAGAAAAATGTTCGTGATACACGGTGTCGAATTGACACTGTTCGATCAGTCGCAGCAGATGCGGAAATTCCAGCGTGATGCTGCCGTCCGATTTCAGCAGCGCCGCCATGCCGGCCGTGAAGTCGTTGACATCCGGTACATGCGCATAAACGTTGTTGCCGATGATGAGATCGGCCTGTTTGCCTTGCGCGGCGAGTTGCTGCGCCAGCGCAGTGCCAAAAAATTCGCGCAGCACCGGAATTCCAAGCTGTTCCGCCGCCGCTGCCGTGCTCGCCGTCGGTTCAATGCCGAGACAGGGAATGCCAGCGGCAACAAAATTTTTCAGCAGATAGCCATCGTTGGACGCCAGCTCAACCACCTGGCTGTGCGCGCCCAGCTCCAGCCGTTGCGTAATCATTTTCGCGTAGCGTGCGGCGTGATCCAGCCAGCTACTGGAGGTGGAAGAAAAATAGGCGTAATCGGCGCTGAACAATTCATCGGCGCGCGCATAATCCTCGGTCTGCACCAGCCAGCAGGTTTCGCACACCAGCAGGCGCAGCGGATACCACAGCTCCGGCGCGTGCAACTGTGTCGCATCGAGATAGGCATTCGAGGGCGGCGCCGTACCCAGATCGAGAAAAGGCAACGTCAGTTCCGCAGCACAGTGACGGCACTTCACAGTCGCACTCCAGTAAAAGGCGGATCGATGAAATTCAGAAAGGTGTGAGCCGCATCGCGTGGCGACAACCCCACCACCGGCAACGGCCAGCCTATGCCCAGCCGATCATCCAGCGGATGCAAGCCACGCTCGGCCTCCGGCGCGTGCGCTGCCGAATGACAGTAGAGCAGCTCCACATCATCGGTCAAGGTTTGAAAACCGTGCGCAAACCCGGTGGGAATCAATAGTGCACAACGATTGGCCGCCGACAGATGCGCGGCATGCCAGTGCAAATAGGTCGGCGAGCCTTGGCGTAAATCGAGTGCCACATCAAACACTTCGCCGCGCAGGCAACTGACCAGCTTCATCTCCGCGTGCGGTGGTTCCTGAAAATGCAGGCCGCGCACCGTGCCGCGCGCCGCCGTGTAAGTGTGATTGATTTGTGCAATCGGTGTGGTCCAGCCCGCCGCTTCCAGTTCCTGCGCGCAGAACAGCCGCGTCAGAAAACCGCGTGCATCGCCCAATAGTTGACGTTGCACCAGTTTCAGGCCTGACAGCGGCGTGTCGGAAACCGCAAAACGTTCGGTCATGTCAGGCCTCGTAGTCGGCAATCTCTTCCTCGCAGAGGGTGCGCGCCGCTTCGCCTTCGGCCAGACGGCGATACCAGCGCAAAGTGCGCTGCACCGTTTCATTCAGATCCCAACGCGGCACGACGCCCAGCCGCAAACGCGCCTTGGCATTTTCTACCGCCAGGTTGCCGGCTTCGTGCGGACCCATGCTGGCATTGCCCCATTCGACTTCGCCGCTGCCAAAACTGGCGCGAGCGAGCTTGATGACATTGCGCACCGAAACCGCCGCGTCGGGCGGCGGGCCGAAATTCCAAGCCTCGGCATATTCCGGACTGTGCCACAAACGCTGCGCCAGGACGAGATAGCCGGACAGGGGCTCCAGCACATGCTGCCAGGGGCGTGTGGCCGCGGGCCGCCGTATGGTCAACGTCGCACCACTTTGCCAGGCGCGCACGGCATCGGGGATCAAGCGATCGTCGGCCCAATCGCCGCCACCGATCACATTGCCGGCGCGTGCGGTCGCCACCGCCACACCTTGCGCAGCGAGGAACGATGAACGATAACTGGCGGTCACCAGTTCGGCGGCTGCCTTGCTGCTGCTGTAGGGATCGTGGCCGCCCAGCGCATCGTCTTCACGATAGGGATAGGCCCACTCGCGATTCTGATACACCTTGTCGGTGGTCACCATCACTGCCGCTTTCACGCAATTGATATTGCGCAGCGCGTTGAGCAGATGCACCGTGCCCATCACATTGGTCGAGAAGGTTTCCAGCGGTTGCTGATAACTGGCGCGCACCAGCGGTTGCGCCGCGAGGTGAAACACAAGCTCCGGCTGAAAATCGCCGACCAGATCGGCCACCATGCCGGCATCGCGAATATCGCATTCATGGTGAATGATGCCCAGCGCCACATTGGCCTGGGTGAACAAGGCGGGCGTCGCATCCGGGGGCAATGCAATGCCACACACTTGCGCGCCCATTTTTTTCAGCCACAAGGTCAGCCAACTGCCCTTGAAGCCGGTATGCCCCGTGACCAGCACGCGCTTGCCGTGCCAGAATTCATGCGCGGGCAATGCCGCGAGCGGATGGTGATGTGTGTTCATGTCCAGACCTTCCAGGGCGCGCGGCCCGATTGCCAGAGTTCTTCCAGCAGATTTTTGTCACGCAGCGTATCCATCGCCTGCCAGAAACCGTTGTGCTCGAAAGCGCGCAACTGCCCTTCCGCCGTCAACCGTTCGAGCGGCGCCGATTCCCACGGCGTATCAAGGTTCTCGATGTAATCGAGCACCTTGGGCGAGCACACAAAGAAACCGCCATTGATCAAGCCGCCATCGCCGCGCGGTTTTTCCGCAAAGCGCATCACGCTGTCACCCTGCATCTCCAGCGCACCATAACGGCCCGGCGGTTGCACCGCCGTCACCGTCGCCAGCTTGCCGTGCGCCTTGTGGAAGGCGAGCAAAGCACTGATGTCGATATCCGCCACACCATCGCCGTAGGTAAAACAAAATGCTTCGTCATCGCGCAGATAATCAGCCACTAGCTTCAAGCGCCCGCCGGTCATGCTGCTCTTGCCGGTATCCACCAGCGTCACCCGCCACGGCTCGGCGTGCTTCTCGTGAATCTCCATCTTGTTCTGCGTCATATCGAAAGTCACATCCGACATGTGCAGAAAATAGTTGGCGAAGTATTCCTTGATGATGTAGCCCTTGTAGCCACAGCAAATCACGAACTCGTTGATCCCGTGTGCGGAATAGATTTTGAGGATGTGCCAGAGAATCGGCATGCCGCCAATCTCGATCATCGGCTTGGGCCGCAAATGCGACTCTTCCGAAATACGCGTCCCCAGACCCCCGGCAAGAATGACAGCTTTCATGGCTATTCGGCGCAGCCGCAAACACGGCCCGCGCATAGGCTTATCGACGCTCACATTTTCAGCGCTGCGGCGTCAAATCAAGGGGGGAAATAGGCAGGGAAAGCGGGGCCAATTCAGGGCGTTCGAGCCAGCAGATCAAGCGCCTCTTTGCGGGGCAGCCCGATCTCACGGTGACAAATCATGCGTGGTCAGGATTGCATGTTTTGTATGATTTTTTCGAGGACTTCCGCCATTGACACCGCCTCGCGCGCGTTCATCTGGCTTCCAAACAGTGTGTCAATCTGCGCGCAGTAGACCGGCCACATGCGTGCGCGCATTTTTCGCCCGGCGGTGGTGAGTGAACACACGATGCCACGGCCGTCTTCCGGGCTTTCCGAGCGCGTTACCAGGCCCGCTTTTTCCATACGGTCGGTCAACCGGGTCACGTTGCTGCGGGAAATCACCGCCCGCCGAGCCAGATCGTTCATACGCAAACGCCCCCCCTCCGCACATTCCAGTATCCAAAGCACGTCGTACCAGGCGAGCGGCGGCAAGTCTTGTGCGGCCAAAGCGGCCTCAATCCGCTCCAGCAGCATGGCCTGTGCGGTGACAAAACGCGCCCAGGCGCGTTGACGGGGATCAGAGGTGTTTGACATGGGAACACTGTAGCAAAATGTAGTTGCAATTGCAACTACTGTGGCATATAGTTGCAATTGCAACGACTTGGTTGCTTACTTTCAGGAGATGGCCATGAACAAAATCGTTACGCGAAACGCGCTGCTGGCCCGCCAGCAAGCAAACCCCAACCTCGTGCTGCTTGAAGCACTGCCGGAAAAATACTTTAACGACTGGCATCTGCCTGGCGCACGGCATTTCCCGCACGATCAGGCACGCGCCCTGGCGGCCAGCGCCATCCCCGATACATCAGCCGAGGTCATTGTCTATTGCGCCAGCAGCACGTGTCAAAACTCGCACATCGCCGCCAATGTTCTGCAGCAGATGGGCTACGTCAACGTGGCCGTTTATGCGGGCGGAAAACAGGATTGGAGCGACGCCGGACTACCGGCCGTCAAAGGCGATATGAAAGCCGCAGCCTGAGCACCGCCACAGGTGGGCCACGCCCGCCTGTGATCGTCTGAGATCCTTAGCGCGGCCGGGTGAATGTCTTGCGCGCCCGCTCGACCTTGGCCCGGACGACACAACCTTCGACGTGATCGTTGATCAGCCCCATGGCCTGCATGAAGGCATACACCGTGGTCGGGCCGACAAATTTCCAGCCGCGTTTCTTGAGGTCTTTGGACAGTGCTATCGACTCGGCCGAGGTCGAAGCGGTTTGCGGCTCGGCAAGCTGCTTCGCATCCGGCTCGAAGCGCCATACATAAGCGGCCAGCGAACCTTCCTCGTTGATCAGTTCCCGCGCCCGCTGCGCGTTGTTGATGACGGCTTCGATCTTGCCGCGATGGCGGACGATGCCGGCATCCTTGAGCAAACGGTCGATATCGCGCTGCGTGTAACGCGCGATTCGGTCGAAATCAAACCCATGAAAAGCCGCGCGAAAATTTTCCCGCTTAGCCAGAATCGTGCGCCAGCTCAGCCCGGACTGAAAACCCTCCAGACTCAGCTTCTCAAACAAACGCTGATCGTCACTGACCGGAAAACCCCATTCGGTGTCGTGATACGCAAGGTACTCTGGAGCAACGCTGCACCAGTGACAGCGGGCTTTGCCGTCTGTGCACACGATTGTTGAACTCATGTGGCCACCCCCTTACCCTAGTAGCATGGAAATCGAAGCCATTTTGTGCACACGTGGGCAACAAGTTAGTCAGCGACTTGGCACAAGTTTTATCATGCCTAGTCGAATGGCTATGCAGCGCATTGCCCACCTACTTGCTTTTTTCGAGGGGGCACTTTGCTCACCGCCGCCTCTCATTTTTTGGGCGGCCGATGAAGAAAGTAATGTATCCAAGGGCCGATGGAAACGCCAATTATTATGGCAACCGCAAAACCAAAAAAGACAGCATCCTCATGGTTGGATGTGAATTGCGTTACCACTAAATAAGTTGGAATAAACGCGACGAATGCTGTAAGCACAGCAACCTTATTCTTTCTTTGCCGTTCTTTATTCCAAGCGAGGAATTTCTGGAAATTTGTCATGACGCCTAACGAATGAAAGAGATTGCTCAAACCGAAGAAGCGGGCCACATGGAATGGCGAAACATACGGCGCAATACGCTGCGCTATTGACGTATATGGACTCCTCCCGGTTTGCAAGTCATTTGATGCATTGGCATTAGGTGCAACTGCATACGTATATCCGGCCTCCGATTGAGCACC
>SCTK01000020.1 GCA_004298905.1 Burkholderiaceae bacterium
GCGAAACTGTTCAAGCATTTGCTGCATCTACCGCTCGCGTATTTCCAGGCGCGCCGGGTGGGCGATTCGGTCGCCCGTGTGCGCGAGCTGGAAAACATCCGTTCCTTCCTCACCGGCAATGCCATCACCCTGGTGCTGGACATTTTGTTCTCGGTCGTTTTTCTGGCGGTCATGTTGTTCTACAGCGGTTGGCTGACGCTGATCGTGCTGGTGTCCTTGCCGTGTTACGTATTGATCTCGGCGGCGATCACGCCCGTGCTGCGTGGCCGCCTGCACGAGAAATTCAACCGCAGCGCCGAGAACCAGGCCTTTCTGGTGGAAACCATCGGCGGCATTGATACCGTCAAATCGATGGCGGTCGAGCCGCAGTGGACCCGTAAATGGGATCAGCAACTGGCCGGTTATGTGCGCGCCAGTTTCCGCACCGCCACCCTGGGCACGCTGGCCAACTCTGGTGTGACCTTGGTCAGCAAGCTGGTCACAGTGGCGACCCTTTGGCTCGGCGCACGCCTGGTGATCGACGGCGATCTCACCGCGGGGCAATTGATTGCCTTCAATATGCTGGCCGGCCAGGTCGCCAGTCCGATCATGCGGTTGGCGCAACTGTGGACCGACTTCCAGCAGACCGGCATCTCGGTGCAGCGGCTGGGCGATATTCTCAACACGCCCACCGAGCTCGCGGGCCAGAAATCCAGCCTGCCACCGATCAAAGGGAGGATTACCCTGGATGGCGTCACTTTCCGCTATCGCCCCGATGCGCCGGAAGTGTTACGCAATATCTCGCTCGATGTGCAGCCCGGTGAAGTGATCGGCATCGTCGGCCGTTCCGGCTCCGGCAAGAGCACCTTGACGCGGCTGGTGCAGCGTCTGTATGTACCTGAGCGCGGCCGTGTGCTGGTGGACGACCTTGATCTGGCGGTGATCGACACCGCTTCGCTGCGGCGCCAGATTGGCGTCGTGCTGCAGGAGAACATGCTGTTCAACCGCAGCATCCGCGACAACATTGCCCTGGCTGATCCTGGCGCCCCGCTGGAAAAAATCATCGTCGCCGCCAAGATGGCCGGGGCGCATGAATTCATTACCGAACTGCCGGAAGCCTACGACACCATGGTCGGCGAACACGGCGCCACCTTGTCTGGCGGACAGCGGCAGCGCATCGCCATCGCGCGCGCCCTGATGACCCAGCCGCGCATCCTGATCTTCGACGAAGCCACCAGTGCACTCGACTACGAATCCGAACGCATCGTCCAGGACAACATGCAGTTCATCTGCAAGGGGCGCACCGTGCTCATCATCGCGCATCGTCTGTCGGCCGTGCGTCATGCCAACCGCATCATCGTCATGGAACGGGGCGAGATCATCGAGCAGGGATCGCATCATGAACTGGCGGCGCAGGGCGGGCAGTATGCGCATTTACTCAAGCTGCAGCAGGGGTGAAGATGCTGCGCGTTAAATTCTCCGCCCTCAAAGCCTTTTTGCAGCACTACGGCCGCGTCTTCCGCAGCGTCTGGCAAGTGCGCAAGAGTCTCGACAGTAAGGACTTTACCCCCGCCGAGGCCGAGTTTCTGCCCGCTGCGCTGGCCTTGCAGGAAACTCCACTCTCGCCCGCGCCGCGCGTAGCGATGTGGGCGTTGATTGCGTTTGCCTGCATTGCCTTGCTGTGGGCCGTGTTCGGCAAGATCGACGTGGTGGCGACGGCGACCGGCAAGATCATTCCCAATGACCGCAGCAAAACGATTCAGGCTCTGGAAGTGGCGCAGGTCAAGGCGATTCATGTGCAGGATGGACAGGCCGTCAAGGCGGGCGACGTTCTGGTCGAATTGGATACCACCCTGTCGGCCGCCGACCAGGAACGTTACAGCCGTGAGTTGGCCGCTGCGCAAGCCGACATTCTGCGCGCGCGTGCATTGCTCAA
>SCTK01000021.1 GCA_004298905.1 Burkholderiaceae bacterium
TACCCCGATGATCTGGGTCTCGCTGAATCTGCTCTTGCGCATTTGAGGCCTCCTTTGGCATCTCAGTTTGCCCGAAGACCTCTAGTTATGCGTGGATTGATTTTATGGGAGGGTTACACTTCGATCTAAGGTTGATCAATTGGAAATTCAGCTCTGGCAGCGATTTCATCGAGTTCGTTTTGGGACTAATGTAATGAAGCGTGCGGCGGAAGGCGCTACCCTTGCTGGGATTACACTCCAGCCTAAGAGCTATTGATTATTAATTGTCATAGGCTGCTTAAGTTGTCCTCGCTCCAAGTACGAGAATCGCTGTTGTAAGCCAAACGCACGCCTAATAAATTCCGCCTCACTCAATCTCCCTCCGACTTGATGACCGCAAACTCGCCTTGATTTTTCGTTGTGAAAATAGCGAAAAGTTGCCGTGATCTCATTTGTCTTCAAATTTTTGACTACTAACTCGAAGCCCGTGATGCCAAGTTTTTCATTGCTGGGGTTCGTTAACTGTGATCGAAATACTCCATACTGGGAAAGCAGGTTTGCGACTGGCTTTTCCTTTTCATCCAAATCATATCGTCGATAATCCACTTGAATGCCAATTATTTTCGGATTGCTACGCGCCTGAGATTCATAAAAACGAAGAAACCCATTGTTGACTAATGGCTCCCCCAAGAGGCTCGAACTTCTACTGTTATAAGCCCCATCTATAATTCCATCAAACATTAGCCCACCATCTTGATCAAGATATATGCCTTCAACATTTTTCGGTATTTGAATAATGTTTTCAATTGCAGTAGAGCATTGCTGCGCAAAGCGCATGTCAGTATCGTATTTTTCTTTAAGCAGCGGCCCAGCGGAAAAAAATAGTGGCACGGCAACCAAAACGGCGAAAAGGAAATACTCAGAATGAGTGAAATGTTTTTGTGCATCAAACACCTCGCCTTCAATTTCTATGCCTCCAAATTCAAAATACAACTTTATAGCTGCTGAAAAGGCAGTCATGGAAATGGATAAGACCCAAAGATAGTAGCCGGATAGTGCCTTGTAAGAGGATGGGCCAGAGCTGCCAACTGGAATGGTATCTGCTAACAAAAAAGTTAGCGAAAAAGCAAATGCAATTAGCGCCATTGCTAATGCTGGTTGGTAGTCATTTTTAGAATACTTAAACCACGAAATCCAAAGTAAGGGGTTTGCAACCCAAGAATAATGCCCAGCAAACAGTCCAAGCCAGCCAAAAAATAATGCCCAAACACCGGGGATATCCTCATATGCGTGATATGCGGGAAGCAACAGGCTTACGAAAAACAATGTTACCGCTGCCCATCTACATGCAGATGCTAATTGTTTCATAACGGCTAGCGATCCTTTATAGCTGTGAACTTGAAGAAAATTGGTGCCAAATTTTTCTTCCCCAGTCTCCAACAGTTACAACAACACACCCTGCGTCAACGACAACACCCGATCCGTGCGCCCTGCGAGTTCTGGATCGTGCGTGACGATGACGAAACTGACGCCGAGGGATTGACTGAGTTCGGTCATCAATTCAAACACGCTGCTGGCGGTGTTGCGGTCGAGGTTGCCGGTGGGTTCGTCGGCCAGGACGCACAGGGGTTGCGTGACCAGCGCGCGCGCCAGTGCAGCACGTTGGCGTTCGCCGCCGGACAGTTCGCCGGGTTGGTGATTGAGGCGGTGGCCGAGACCGACTTGCTGCAGTGTCTTGGCGGCCTGTGCATGCGCCGCTTCGATGGGCATGCGACGAATGCGCAGCGGAATGGCGACATTGTCGAGCGCGGAAAATTCCGGCAGCAGATGATGAAACTGATAGACGAAACCGAGGCTGCGATTGCGCAGTTCGCCGAGCGCGGTTTCGGACAAGGCGCCGATGTCGGTGCCGCTCCAGTGCACCGTGCCATGCGTGGGCCGATCCAGCCCGCCCAGCACATGCAGCAAGGTGCTCTTGCCGGAACCGGAGGCACCGACGATCGCCACCCGCTCGCCGCGTTGCACTTGCAGATCGACATTGCTCAGCACTTCGATTTTTTCGCTGCCCAGGTCATAAGTCTTGCCCAGTTGCCGGCAGGACAACACGATAGCGCTGCCATTCAGGTTATTCATATTCAGGGCTTACACAAATGGATTTACATCCCCTCTCCCGCAGGCGGGAGAGGGCTAGGGTGAGGGCGCCGGCAAGGCTACGCAACCAAATACAAAGGTTGGAATGGGCTGTGTAATTTTGAGTTTTTACGGTCTGGTTTAACCAGGGACTATTGCGAACGCCCTCATCCCCAGCCCTTCTCCCGCCTGCGGGAGAAGGGAGCAATGCGCAGCCCATCCATTTCACATCATTCATAACGCAGCGCCTCCGCCGGTTTGACTTGCGATGCGCGCCAGCTTGGGTAGAGCGTGGCCAGCAAACTGAGCACGACGGAGATCGCACCGATGGCAACGATGTCCGACAGATGCGGATCGGACGGCAGGCTGCTGATGAAGTAGATATCGCGCGGCAAGAACTGCATGTGCAACACGTGCTCGATGGCCGGGACGATCACGTCAATGTTCCAGGCGATCAGACAGCCAAACGATACGCCCAGTGCCGTACCCACCAGCCCGATCAGCGCGCCCTGCACGACAAAAATTTTCATGATGCTGCGCGGCGATGCGCCGAGCGTGCGCAGGATGGCGATGTCGGCGCGTTTCTCCGTTACCGTCATCACCAGTGTCGAGACCAGATTGAATGCCGCCACCGCAACGATGAGGGTGAGGATGATGAACATCATGCGTTTTTCCACCTGCACGGCGGCGAACCAGTTGCGGTTCTGGCGCGACCAGTCACGTAGATAAAGATCGCCGGTGAGCGTGCGCGACAGTTCCATCGCAATCTGCGGCGCCTGCTGCATATCGCTGGTTTTCAGGCGAATCCCGGTGACGCCGTCCTGACGAAACATTTTTTCCGCGTCGCTCAATTCGATCAGCGCCAGACTGCTGTCGTATTCGTAGTGCCCGGACTCGAACACACCTACCAGCGTGAATTGCTTCAGGCGCGGGATCACGCCCGCTGGTGTGACATTGCCCTGCGGCGCGATCAGCGTGACCTTCTGTCCGGGAATCACGCCCAGTGAGCGCGCCAGCTCACCGCCCAGCACGATGCCGAATTCACCCGGCTTGAGATCGCTCAGATGGCCAGCCGTCATCTGCCGGTCGATCTCCGACACCTTGGGCTCAAATTGCGGATCGACGCCGCGAATCAGCGCGCCGCGCACTTCGTCGCCGCGCATCAGCATCGCCTGTGCGCCGACATAAGGCGCCGCGCCAATGACCTTGGGATTCTGCTGCGCCTGCTGCGCCACCGCCTGCCAATCCTGCATCGGCGCGCCAACACCAAACACTTCGATATGCGACAGCACCGACAGCATGCGATCGCGCACCTCTTTCTGAAACCCGTTCATCACCGACAACACGATGATCAACGCCGCCACCCCCAGCGCAATGCCGGCCATGGAGATCGCCGAGATAAAAGAGATAAACCGGTTGCGCTCAGCCCCGCGCCGCTTGGCGCGCGTATAGCGCAGGCCGATCTGGAGTTCGAAAGGAAGATTCAAAATTGTCATTCTTGATATTTTCGGGCTGGTTATATTAACCCATTGCCCCAGTGAATCCACTCAAATAGATGCCAGCGCCAGCCGGATTTCTACCAAGGTAGAATCCCCGTATTCCAAAAAAATACTTCACGGCATCGATCCGATCGTTATCGCAATGTTTCCAAGGTTTGACTTTCTGCCGTCCAGTCCCGTGTCACACGACGCCGCCAGGCCCCTCAAAAGGCTGTATCAAGGACTTTTTTTATTGGCGATATTTTTTTCACAGCCATCCTGCACCACAGCTCCGCTGACATCAAACCCCAGTGAAGCAAGCGCTGAGCGCAAGCACACAGCCAACTATCCAATCCGATATCTGCTGAGTTTTGATGATGGCCCCAGCATCAAGGAGGAATTTAACCCGACACTGTTTATTCTCGATCATCTCGCACACAATTCACTGCAGCCTGACATCAAGGCAATTTTCTTTGTGCAAACTCGAGCAAGCAATGGTGGCGGCACCCCACAAGGTCGCAGCATCATGCAACGGGAATATCATGAGGGCCATTTGCTCGCCTTCCACACAGCGACGCAAGGGCATTCCAGCCATCGTTATCTGAATCCCGTTCTTTTCGAACAATCGTTGCGTGATGGCATCCAGGATCTGGTATCGATCACTGGAACGCGTCCCGCGCTGGTTCGTCCGCCGTTCTGGAGCTACGACGAACGCACATTGGACGTTTATACCAAGCAGGGGTTGCAAATGATCCTCACCGATCTCACCGCCATTGATGGAAAGATCGGGTGGCCCAATTTCAGCTTGCGCCGTCGCAGCAACCTCTTTCATCAATTGGAAAATCTGCGCCCTCGCATCATGAATGGACAGATGCCTGTGGTCGATGGCGTCGTGCCCATCATTGTCACTTTTCATGACCCCAATACTTATACGGCACGTCACATGGAAGAGTACCTGCAGATTCTGGTCGACATCGCAAATGAATTAGGGCTCCCCCTCGCGGAAAAGCCGTTTTACGACACGCGTGAGGACATTGAACAAGCTGCCTTGCAACGTACCATTGTCGATGCCAAAACCATTGTCGCCATCCCCGATTTCTGGACTTCGCTGGGGCAAGACCTGAAACAAATGATTTCTTCGCAACGTGCTTACTCTACCGGTAAGTGATATTTCATCCCGCATTTTCTTGGTTTCAACCGGATAGAATGGGCTTCATATGGAATTGACACTTGTCCTGCCCGGTGCCTTGCTGCCCGCCGAGTTTCCCGCTCCGCAGCGTGTGCAGTTGTTGACTGGTTGCCCCGTGCCTGCGCTGCAAAAACTGCTGAGCCGCAGCCACGCCTGCCAAACGCTGACCTGCGATACAGCAACCGTGACACCTTTGGAGTACTGGTTGGCGCAATGTTTCGGGATTCCTCCCGGCTTGAGCGCACCCTATGGTGCGCGGCTTGATGAGGTGGGTTTTGATACCGATCTGTGCTGGCAATTGCAACCGGTGCATCTGCAGCTGGCGCGCGATCATCTGGTACTGGTCGATCCGGCTCTGCTGAATCTTCTACCGGAAGAATCGGCTGCACTCCAAGCCAGTATCGAACCTCTGTTGACCGAATTGAACTGGCAAGTGCGATCTGCACAGCCACAGCGTTGGTATGCCCAACCGCCTGCACCACTGAAATTGCATGCCGGGACAGCCGCAGCGGCAATTGGCCGCAATATCGAACCCTATCTGCCGCAAGGCGATGATGCGCGCACGTGGAAACGGTTGATGAACGAAGTGCAAATGATCTGGCACACACACCCGGTTAATGCAGCGCGGGAAGCACGTGGCGAACTACCCGTCAACAGTCTGTGGCTGTATGGAGGTGCGCAAACCGCAGCGCCAACGCCGCAGCGGAAATTCGATGCAGTGTATGCCGATGACTTCACCGTGCGTGCTGTGACACATGCCAGTGACGCAGTTACGCACGCCGCACAGCCTACGCCGCAGTTAGCACAAGCGCGCACGCTGCACGTCGATACTCGCCTGCATACGGCGTGGATGGGACAGGACTGGCATGCATGGCGTGAAAATTTACACGCGCTCGAGCAGGATTTTTTTGCGCCGCTGCTGGCCGTGCTGGACCGGCGCATTCTCAAGCGTCTGACATTGGTCTTGTGTGGCGAAACGCAGGCTCTTGAAATTCAGATTGTTCCCGGTGATCTCTGGAAACTCTGGCGTCGTGCTGAACTCTCCCGCGTTCTTGCGGAGCCCGACGCATGACCGCCATCCGCACCCGCCCCGCCCCACCGGCAACCGTGGAGCGCCTCACCGCGCAAGGCGTGCATCCGCTGCTGGCACGCCTGTTCGCCGCGCGCGGTGTGGAAAACATGCAGGCGCTGGAGACGGAACTGCCCGGCCTGCTCGCGCCGATAACCATGCGCGGCTGCGATGACGCTGCGCGTTGGCTGGCCGAAGCGATTGCCACCAACAAAAAATTGCTGGTCGTAGCCGATTACGATTGCGATGGCGCCACCGCCTGTGCAGTGGCCGTGCGCGGCTTGCGCATGTTCGGCGCGCGGGTGGATTATCTGGTGCCCGACCGTTTCAAATTCGGCTATGGTCTGACGCCGGAGATCGTGCAACTGGCCACGCAGCATCCGCGTCTGGGCAAGCCGGATGTGATCGTCACCGTTGACAACGGCATTGCCAGTGTGACGGGCGTGCAGGCGGCGCATGAGGCTGGCATCGAAGTGCTCGTCACCGACCATCACTTGCCCGGCGATCAATTGCCCGCCGCGCGTGTGATCGTCAATCCGAACCAGCCCGATTGCGGCTTTGCCAGCAAGAGCATCGCCGGGGTCGGCGTGATGTTTTATGTCTTGCTGGCCTTGCGCGCCGAGTTGCGCACACGCGGCCGTTTCACTACAGAAACACAACCGCGGCTGGATAGCCTGCTCGATCTCGTGGCGCTGGGCACGGTGTGTGATGTCGTCAAACTCGACAGCAACAACCGCATCCTCGTGGCACAAGGATTGAAGCGCATGCGCGCGGGCAAGATGCAGCCGGGCGTCGCGGCGCTGTTTCGCGCCGCCGGACGCGAGGCGCGCAGCGCCAACGCCTTCGATCTGGGCTTTGCCGTCGGCCCGCGCCTGAATGCGGCGGGCCGCTTGGCCGACATGTCACTCGGTATCGAGTGTCTGTTGACCGATGATGCAGGACGCGCTTTCACCATTGCACAACAACTCGATCAGATCAACCGCGACCGCCGCGAGATCGAAGCCGGGATGCAGGAAGATGCGCTCGCGCTGCTGGAAGAACTCGATGCGGAAGAAATCGAAGCGCGCCGCTCGATCACGCTGTTCGATCCCGATTGGCATCAAGGCGTGATCGGTATTCTCGCCGGACGCATCAAGGAAAAATATCACCGTCCCACCATTACCTTCGCCCCCGCCGACGATGACAGCGAATGGCTCAAGGGATCGGGCCGCTCGATTCCCGGCGTGCATCTGCGCGACGTGCTCGATCTGGTCAGCAAGCAAGCACCGCAGATCATCAGCAAGTTCGGCGGACATGCCATGGCTGCGGGGTTGACGATCCATGCCGATGCGCTGGATGAATTTGAACGCGCATTCGAAGCGGCGGTGCGAGCACTGTCCGGATCAGAACTGTTCGCACGCACCATCGACACCGATGGCGCGCTGGAAGATGGCTATCTGCAACCCCAGATCGTGACGCTGCTGGAACAGCAAGTGTGGGGACAGGGATTTCCGGCGCCACTGTTCTGCAACGAATTCCGCGTGCTGAATCAGCGCCTGGTCAAGGACAAGCATTTGAAACTGCAATTGCAAACGCGCAGCGGCAGCAAGGTCGATGGTATCTGGTTTGGCCACACCGATCCCTTGCCCGACAACGCGCAACTGGTGTACCGGATGACGGTAGATAGTTATGGCGGCACGCCGAAGATCAGCTTGTTGATCGAGCATTGTGTGGAATAGGGTCGGCACCCATGCGGATATAATGTTGCCTTCACAAAAAATCATCGATAGAGCGCCATGGAAGCCGAACGCATCAACCAGATTGCCAACACCCTCGCCGACCTGCAACAACGGTCGGCCGACCTTCGGGGGTATCTTTGACTTCGATGTCAAAGCCAACCGCCTGAGAGAAGTCGACACCGCCCTCGAAGACCCGAACGTCTGGAACGACACGCAACGCGCGCAGGAACTGGGCAAGGAAAAAAGATCGCTGGAAAACGTCGTCCACACCTTGACCCGTGTGGGCGATAGCCTGCGCGATGGTGAAGAACTGTTTGCGATGGCAAAAGAAGAGAACGACGACGCCACGCTGGAAGCCATCGAAGCCGATGCCGCCGAGCTGACCAAGACGGTGGAAGAGATGGAATTCCGCCGCATGTTTTCCAATCCGATGGACCCGTGCAATTGCTTCATCGACATTCAGGCCGGCGCGGGTGGTACGGAAGCCTGCGACTGGGCCTCGATGCTGCTGCGCCAGTATCTGCGCTACTGCGAACGCAAAGGCTTCAAGGCCGAGCTGCTGGAAGAATCCGATGGTGATGTCGCCGGTATCAAGAGCGCCTCAGTCAAGGTGGAAGGCGAATACGCCTACGGCATGCTGCGCACCGAAACTGGCGTGCACCGCCTGGTGCGCAAATCGCCGTTCGATTCCAGCGGCGGCCGTCACACCTCCTTCGCCAGCATATTCGTCTATCCCGAAGCCGACGATTCGATCGAGATCGACATCAACCCCGCCGATCTGCGCACCGATACCTACCGCGCTTCCGGTGCCGGTGGTCAGCACATCAACAAGACCGACTCCGCCGTGCGCATCACTCACATCCCCACCGGCATCGTCGTGCAATGCCAGAACGATCGCTCGCAACACCGCAACCGCGCCGAAGCGATGACGATGCTGAAATCGAAACTGTATGAATTTGAATTGCGCAAACGTCAGGCCGAACAGCAAAAACTGGAAGACTCCAAAACCGATGTCGGCTGGGGCCACCAGATCCGCTCCTACGTGCTCGACAATTCGCGCATCAAGGATTTGCGCACCAACGTTGAAATTTCCAACACCGGCAAAGTACTTGACGGTGATTTGGACGCCTTCATTTCCGCCAGCCTCAAACAAGGAATCTGAGCATGAGCCAGTCAGAACAAAACGTACAACCGGTTGTTGTAGACGAAAACCAGATCATCGCCGAGCGCCGCGCCAAACTGGCGGCGCTGCGCGAAGGCGGTGCCGTTGCTTTCCCCAACGACTTTGTGCCACAGGACAAGTCAAGCAATCTGCATCTCGTCTACGACGAAAAATCGAAAGAGGAATTGGAACCGCTGGCCGTGACTGCCAAGGTCGCCGGCCGCATGATGCTCAAGCGCGTGATGGGCAAAGCCAGCTTCGCCACCATTCAGGACGGCAGCGGCCAGATTCAGCTTTACATCAGCAACGACAACGTCGGCGCGGAAACGCACGATGCCTTCAAGCACTGGGACCTGGGCGACATCCTCGGCGCCGAAGGCACGCTGTTCAAGACCCGCACCGGCGAACTGACGCTGCAAGTGTCGTCGCTGCGCCTGCTATCCAAATCGCTGCGCCCGCTGCCGGACAAATTCCACGGCCTGGCCGATCAGGAAATGAAATACCGCCAACGCTATGTTGATTTGATTGTGTCGGAAGAAACGCGCGCCACCTTCGTCGCGCGCAGCAAGGCCATGTCGTCGCTGCGCCAGCACATGATCGACGCCGGTTTCCTCGAAGTCGAGACGCCGATGCTGCATCCGATTCCCGGCGGTGCCGCCGCCAAGCCATTCAAAACGCATCACAACGCGCTCGACATGCAGATGTTCCTGCGCATCGCGCCCGAGCTCTATCTCAAGCGCCTGATCGTCGGCGGTTTTGACCGCGTGTTCGAAGTCAACCGCAACTTCCGCAACGAAGGCGTCAGCCCACGCCACAACCCGGAATTCACGATGATGGAGTTCTACGCGGCCTACACCGACTACCGCTGGCTGATGGACTTCACCGAGCAACTGATTCGCGCCGCCGCCATCGCCGCGCGCGGCACCGCCACCCTCACCTATCAAGGCCGCGAGATCGACCTCGCCAAACCGTTCGACCGCTTGACCACCGTACAGGCGATTCTCAAATACGCACCGAAATATACCGAGCAACAACTCAACGACGAAACCTACGTGCGTGGCGAATTGAAACGCCTCGGCGTTGATCTCGGCGATGCCAGACACACGCATGCCGGTCTGGGCGCATTGCAACTGGCACTGTTCGAAGAAACCGCCGAAAGCCAGTTGTGGGAGCCGACCTACATCATCGACTACCCGATTGAGGTGTCGCCGCTGGCGCGCGCGTCCGACACCCGCCCCGGCATCACCGAACGTTTCGAGCTCTTCATGACCGGCCGCGAAATCGCCAATGGCTTTTCGGAATTGAACGACCCTGAAGATCAAGCCGCCCGTTTCCAGAAACAGGTTGAAGCCAAAGACGCGGGCGACGAAGAAGCCATGTTCTACGACGCCGACTACATTCGCGCCCTTGAATACGGCATGCCCCCGACAGGTGGCTGCGGTATCGGTATTGATCGATTAGTCATGCTACTGACCGACTCACCGAATATCCGTGATGTGATTTTGTTTCCGCATATGCGGAAGGAAGATTGATTGCTTTCTCGAATTAAAAAACAAACCATAAACCAGTATGGCCGCCACACTTGTCTTTGGCTCAATGCTACTCATATTTGCGATATGGGTTGGGTTTCATTACTTATGCTTAGTTGGGCTGCCATTATTGGTAATTTTTGGCGCATGGAAATGTGGAAAGATTCTTGATGAAAAGTTTCAGACTAATTTCCAAAAGTATGTATTTGTTCTATTGATTGTTGCTGTACCTGGCTTATGGGCATATCTCTCGTTAAATGAGATTGACCAGATATGCAAACTATCTCCTGGAATCCAGATATATTCAACGGCGGGAAGCCCACAAGATGGGCTCTTTCTTGATGATGGGAATCTTGGCTTTATTGGCACTCGGAAATCAATTTCTTCAGTACAGCATTTATTGGATATTAAGAAGATCAATTTCTTCGAAGAATCAAATAATAAGATTTGTCCGAATTGTAATGAGCCATATCGACGAACAATAATTAATGGCAAGTACGAATATACCTATGCATTGAGTAGCAAGTTTTCGTTCTCAGCAGAAAAAATACAGCCCTACAAAGAAAAACCTTACTTACCCATTTACCAAATTCGATACACGATATCTGAGATTTCAACTGGCAAAATTCTCGCTGAAAGTAATGAAGCAATTATTGGAGGGGGGTTGCTCGGGATATATTTACAGGCGTTCTTTGGAGAACGTGGGGATTACGATTATAAGGATTATGAATATATGAGCTGTGGTCACGCCTCTAAAACAATTGCTTCTTGGCGTCCATATTTCAGTACCAACCCAAACAAAGCTAAATATATTGAGGCTGACTCTACAATGATCACGAAGGTATTTAAATAAAAGCACCCCATCTACGCTATGTTTCCTAACAAACGTAGCGCTGATGGAATGAAAAATATTCGAAGCTACGAGATGGCAGCATCTCGCCGTTTAATCCGCTTCGACGTTGCCGCAAAAATTCCATTCAAAACGGATCAGAAACGAAAACTGTTTGAGCCCGGCTTCATCGGGCGAGTTTTTTCGCTCAGTTACAAAATACGCGTTTTGAATGGAATTTTTGCGGGGACCCCGCAGGGGCAGCGTCGGCGGCTCGCCTTCTTTTGGTTACTTTTCTTGGCGAGCAAGAAAAGTGACTTGCCGCCGGGCAACCCCCGGCAAGCGTTGCACTTCGTAGCACCGCGAAAAAGGGGTCAGACTCGATATTTTCTGTGGCATTGCTCTTCGCAACATCACCTCGGAGAAAAATCGAATCTGACCCCGTTTTCGCTACGCCGACGTGATCCCCGAAATCAGTAGCGGCTAGTATTAGAGTCCGATCCAAGAGAGAAGGAGATCGGGCGATGAAGAAGCGGTTTAGTGAAGAGCAGATTATTGGATTTTTGCGGGAAGCTG
>SCTK01000022.1 GCA_004298905.1 Burkholderiaceae bacterium
ATCGAAACGCATCTGTGCACCACCATCGATGTCTGCGAACAGCGCGACCCCAAGGGGCTCTATGAAAAAGCGCGCCACGGCAAGATCGACGGATTTACCGGCATCAGCGCCCCCTATGAAGCGCCGCAGGAGCCGGAATTACGCATTGACACAGGGTGTAAGACGGTGGAACAAAGCGTGGCGACCCTTATTAAAAAACTTGCGCCGCGCTTGTATTAGCCGAGCACCTTCGATCACACTTTGTGTTCCCGATCAGGACTGCACGACTGTCGGCGTAAACCGAACAGGCAGATGGCGTAAGCCAAACAACACCTTGGACGATAACGGTTCGACGGTTTTCATCGCGTCCAATTGGATATCCGGGAAGCGCTGCAGAAGCGCATTGATCGCGATCTTCGCTTCGACCCGACCCAAGCCGGCACCGAGACAAAAATGGATGCCATAGCCGAAGCTTAGGTGGCGATTGGGTGAGCGTGTAATGTCGAAGCGGTCGGGGTCGGGAAACGCCGCCGCGTCGCGATTGCCCGATCCATTGAAGACTACGACTCGCTGTCCGGCTCGGATCAATTGCTCCCCTAGTTCTATGTCACGGTTGGCGATCCGGGCGAAGAATTGGGAAGGGGTACGATAACGCAGCACTTCCTCGATGGCCGATGGCAGAAGTTCGGGTTCGGCACGCAGTCGGGCTAGCGAGTCGGGATGTTCGAGCAGCAAATGCATTGCGTTACCGATCAGATTGGCAGTTGTCTCGTGACCCGCAATTAACAACCCCCGGCAGGTGCTGGTAATTTCTTGCAGCGTGAGGTGTTCACCATCTACATTGGCTGTGATTAAACCGCTGATCAGATCGTCGCTCGGTTGCCGCTGGCGTTCGGCAACGACCGCTTCCAAATATTGCATGATTTCGTCAACAGCTTCCAGCAAGTGCGGTTTTGGTGCTTGCCCCTGAAATGCCAGTTCGAGGATTTGAACTAATGCATCGGACCAGCGCTTGAATTTATCCTGATCAGATAGAGGCACACCCAGCAATTCGGCAATGACCGTGATCGGCAAAAGAAAAGCGAAATCGGTGATGATGTCCATCTGGCCGATGCTGGCGGCTCGATCCAACAGTTCATTAGTGACCCTGTGGATGCGCGGTTCCAGAGCGGCCACCGTCTTGGTGGTAAAGGCACGGGATATCAGTTTGCGCAACTGGGTGTGGCGGGGTGGATCCATGGTCCCCATCGTTTGCATTTTCGACTTCATGGCCGCACTGTGAATTTCCGACGAAAACGTCACCGGATCGCCCAGCACGGTCTGGATATCGTGATAACCATACACTTCCCAGACTTGGCGTTCCGGGTTGAAGAATACCGGCGCAGTGGCACGCATTTTGGCGTAGTGCGGATAGGGGTCTAAACGCATATCTGGAGTGGTCATGGCGAGTAAGTTTCTTGGTTGAAAATAGTGAAGAAATGGGGGTGCTACGAAAGCCGATCAAGGCGACTATATCCGATCCATAAGAGTCACAACAAGGCGAGCCAGTGCTTGACACCAGGCCTTGCCTCGAATCAATAGCCACTAACAGTTACCGCTTGCTTGCTGTTTGGTTTGCACTCTCTGCCCGTCAGATTTACTGCTGGCAAGCAGTTGTAGTGTTTCATCGGCTCTCTCTATCAAATCTAAGTGCAAAACCTTTCACCGTATGTCGCAGTAAACCTCGCCACCAGAGTCTAAAGAACCTACTCCCATCTTCGAAAAACCCTTACTAGCCTTCCTCAGGCAATAGCGCAGCAAAGAACCAATCACCAACAAGCGCTTGTGTGCCGTTGAGCTTTGAAGCTTTTACAAGGGGGGCTTCGATGAACAGGCAATCTCATGCCATGCAGCCGGCAGTGCTGCAAGGGGTCGCGCCGGTTTTGAATTTTGACGCGGCTGATCTGATCGTTTCGTATCTTGAAAGTATCGGGGTCGAGTATGTATTCGGCATCCCGGGTGGGGCAATCGAGCCCCTTTACAACGCGCTAGCACGCAGTCAACGCAACGGCGGATTGCATCCAGTGGTTGCCCGGCACGAAACCGGCGCTGCGTTCATGGCCGACGGTTACGCCCGCGAAACCGGCAGGATAGGCGTTTGCATCGCCACGTCCGGGCCAGGCTCGACCAATCTGATCACCGGCGTATCGTGTGCCTACGACAACCACATCCCCATGCTGTTGATCACGGGCCAGCCAGCGCTGCCATCGTTTGGTAAACACGCGCTCCAGGAATCCACATGCACCGGGGTGAACATTCTCAGCATGTTCCAACACTGCACCTGCTACAACACACTGGTGAGCCATGCTGAACAGCTAGAGTACAAGTTGGTCAACGCATTCATGCGTGCGCACCAGGCGCAGCGTCCGGCACACCTCTCGATTCCGATCGACGTTCTCCGGTCGCCGCTGAAGCAGTCAGCACCCGCCTATGATCTGCGCTCCCGTTTGCAGAAAACTTCCTTCTTCGACGAACACACTGTGCACCAACTGGCAGACGAGATTCGTCATGCGCACAAGATGGTTTTCGTCATCGGTGGTGGCTGTGCTGAAGCCATCGCACCGATCATGGAGCTGATCCACCGCACACATGGGCTCTTCATCACCACGCCTGATGGCAAGGGGCTGATCAACCCCGCTCACCCCGCTTATCGCGGTGTATTCGGGTTTGCCGGGCATCAAACTGCCATTGATCTTTTGCTGGGCAAGCCCGATCTGATCCTCGCATTTGGCGCAGCTATGGGTGAGTTTAATAGCGGCGCATGGAACACCATGCTGCTCAATGAACGGCTAGTGCATATCGATTCACTGGAAGATCATTTGCTGCGCACGCCAATGGCCAAGCTTCATGTGCAAGGGTGTCTCCAAACCGTGTGCCGGCATCTACTCGATGAACTGCAAAAAGAGAGTGCTCCAGCAGGCGTCAGCCCTGTTGCACATCTGGCGGTTCTGCCGTCGGCCGACAAGGCTTCCGTATCCGATGCAACACCAATCAAACCACAACGCTTGATGCGCGAGTTGTCGCGCCGCTGTCCGCCGACTACCCGCATTCTTGCAGACGCAGGCAATAGCATGTCCTGGGCCGTGCACCATCTGCAACTGTGCGACCGGCGCGTAACGCTACGCAAGCAAGATGGCATCACAGCGATCTACCGGGAACGCCGTTACAGCGATGTCGGCTGGCTCAGGGTCGTCACAAATTTCGCGCCCATGGGTTGGGCCATCGGCGCCGCCATTGGCGTGGCGCGTGGCACACCTGATTGCCCGGTGGTCTGCATCACCGGAGACGGCGCTTGGCTGATGAGCGGACAGGAAATCACGACGGCAGTACAAGAGCAGCTCACGGTTATTTTCATTTCTCTCAATGACAGCGCCTACGGGATGGTCAAGCACGGGCAGCGTCTCACCGGTGGGGAACCCATCGCCTTCGAATTACCGCCGGTCGATTTCGGCATGATGGCTCAGTCCATGGGCGTCCCCAGCCACGTCATACATTCTCCTGCCGATCTGGATGCGCTGGATTTCGATGTGATCTTCCAGCGCCGAGGACCAACGCTACTGGACGTACGCATCGACCCGGAAGAAGTGCCGCCGATGGGGCAGCGTGTCAAAACGCTGACAGGACAGCAGCCATGAAAAAACTATCTGGCAAGACTGCACTCATCACGGGTGGCAGTAGCGGGATCGGCTTGGCGACCGCCCGGCTTTTCCGGGATGAGGGAGCTCGCTTGGTGATTACGGGGCGCAACCCGGACAGCTTGGCTCGCGCTCAAGAAGAGTTGGGTAGTGACACATTGGTTATTTCTAGCGAGGCAGGAAATCTCGAAGAGATAGACTCTTTGATGGCGCAGGTGAAAGCCCGCTTTAACGAGTTGGACATATTGTTTGTCAATGCCGGTATCGTCAAGCCAACTCCGATTGAAGAGGTATCCGAATCCCAGTTCGACGAAATCATGGGGGTTAATTTCAAAGGGGTGTTCTTCGCTATTCAGAAAGCGTTACCGCTCTTCAGCGCCAATGCTTCCATTATCGCCACTACTTCCGTCACCAATCAGAAGGGTGTTCCTTTATTCAACGTTTATGCTGCGAGCAAGGCAGCACTGCGTTCTCTCGTGCAATCCCTCGGTGTGACATTGATTAGCCGTGGGATTCGAATCAACGCGATTAGCCCTGGACCTATTTTTACGCCGATGTTCGACAGTCTTGGTTTGCCAGATGATCTGCTACAGACCAGAAAACGTGAAATGGCACTTAAGTCCCCCATTAAGCGTTTTGGTATGCCGGAAGAGGTAGCAAAGGCAGCCCTGTTCCTTGCTTCTGACGATTCTTCCTACATGCTCGGCGAGCAAATCGTAGTCGATGGCGGCGTCAGCCTACTCTGAAAAGGAAACAAAAAGTGAGCAACGTCGATCCCTCGCACGCAATCCATACCCGCATCTGGCTCGAAGAGCCGGAAGCGGATAATCCCTTCACGGCCAAAGCAGCCTACTGCCATGGCTACGATGTCTATGGCGAAATGCTCGGTCAAACGCGTTGGGTGGAAATGCTCTACCTGCTGGTGCGCGGCGAACGCCCGGCAACCGCACAGGCGAATCTGCTCGAAACGCTGGCCGTAGCGATTGCCAATGCCGGGCCGCGTGACCCCGCCATCCATGCCGCCATGTGCGGCGCGGTCGGTGGCTCACCGGCGGCCTCCTGTTTGATGGCGGCACTCGGCGTTGGTGCGGGCCACCTCTCCGGCAGTAGAGAAGTATTTCTGGCGATGGAAGCCTGGAGCCATTGCGCAACCGATCTGGACGCATGGCAGCGCCACCTCACCACGCCACCCGTCGCAACTGCATCCATCTGGCCCACACCGGAACATCCTTCCGGTTTCGATCCGCATGGGATGAGCACCGCAAGCACGGTCAAACAAACGCTTTCCACTCTCGCAAAAAGCGGCCCTGGGCCGCTCTTGCCCTGGTTGCAAAAAAATCTGGCCGCACTGGAAACCGCGACCGGTCTTCCCTTAGCCATGTCCGGTGTAGCGGCGGCGGTGTTCACCGAACTGAGCTTCACCCCGGCGCAAGGAGAAATGCTGTACCTGCTGCTGCGCCTGCCGGGCGCGGCAGCGCATGCGCTGGAACAGTCCCAGTATGGTCACAAGAAATTTCCCTTCTTCGAAATCGAACTGGAAAACGATCCGGCACAGGAATGCACATCATGAACGGACCAGAACTTCTGCAACAACACGTCGGCCGCTTGAAGAGCCGCATGGGTAAATTTTTTCCCGGTGAACAACGCACAGTTTTCCGGGGCCATGATCTCCACACCGCTCTCAAGGACATGGATTGGATTGAGCTCTATGTCTTCGGTATTACCGGCCGACGCTTCTCGCCAGAACAACTGCGCTTGATGCACGCCCTCTGGGTCTATACCAGTTATCCCGATGCACGCATCTGGAACAACCGGGTAGCGGCGCTGGCAGGCACGGCACGCACCGCTGGCAGCCTGGGGGTCGCTGCTGCCCTTGCCATCTCCGATGCTCACATTTATGGCCGTGGCAACGAAATTCAGGCAACCACTTTCTTCATTCACACCCGAATCGCACTCGATGCCGGTACTCCACTGGAAAAATGCATTGAAAAGGAAATGCGCACCTATCGTCGTATCGCCGGCTACGGTCGTCCCTTGGTGAACGACGACGAACGCATCGGCCCGATCATGACACTGGCAGAAACGCTTGGATTGCATCAGGGCGCACATATCCAGCTTGCGTTTGAAATTGAGCAATTCCTGTTGAAAAGCAGAAAGAATTTACGCATGAATTATGGCGCTGTCGTCTCGGCATTCGGCGCTGACCTCGGCATGTCTCCCACCGAGTTTTATCAATTCATGTTTCCTTCATTTCTTGGTGGCATGCAACCTTGTGTTATCGAAGCGGCGGAGCACACGGAGGGCACGCTGTTCCCCGCATCGTGTGCCGATGTTCTGTACGAAGGGCCGCGCAAACGTCGATGGCAGCCCACCATTGAGTCTCCTGCAGATTTCACTGTGGACCATTTGTGGAATCTTCAGCCATCGACCACTCAACTGAACGCAGTACCTCACTCAAAACATGACCATGGATACCACACCAAGCACCCACTATCATCCGCTCCCACTCAAGCTGTTCAACAAGGTTGCGCGCACCTTGAATGCAGTTGGCCTGGCCAAGATTGAACTCTCCGAGCAAGCGCTGGTAGCGGCAGCCCAAAAGGCAACTGGCTTCACACGTTTCGGCGATGAAAGTTTTCTGCCGGGCCTGAGGGTTCTGTTGAAAGCCATTGAAACCGAAGCGAACCTGAATCCGTTTGGCCGTTTTTACGCCAAAGAAAACATCGTTGGATCACTTAAAAACAGGCTCTGGGCAAATGCCTGCTTTGAGGCCCATCCGGAAATTCTGCAACGCAAGATCGTTGCACCGATCGTCATTATCGGCCCGCACCGTTCAGGTACCACGCGTCTGCAACGGATGATGGCAACAGACACACGCCTGCAATATCTCAAAACATGGGAAGGCTTTAACCCCGCGCCGCGAATGGGCAGCCATGATTTGGGTAAAGCGGCGCGCTATACAGAAATTAAAAAATCTCTCGGCGTGATGCAGCATTTATACCCAGGCGCTTTCGTCGGGCATCCAATGAATGCCGACTGGGCAGAAGAAGAAATGCTGCTGCTGAATCACTCGTTCTGCAGTTTTTCCATTCTTGGTTCATACAACGTTCCCAGCTACTACCAATGGTTTCTGAACCACGACAAGACGGACGTATATCACTCGATGGCAAACATGATGAAACTGATTTCATGGTCGCGTGGTGATGCAGAAGATAAACGCTGGGTGCTGAAAAACCCGCAACACATGATGGATCTCGGCACGCTGTTGAAGGTGTTTCCTGATGCAAAGATTGTGTTCACCCACCGCGACCCACTAAAAACTGTGGCTTCCGTGATGTCACTGATGTGGCACTATGCCGTTCAGCATACCGACCTCCCGTGTCGCGAAGCTATGAGAGACACATGGCTGGACTTCTGCGAAAAGGCGGCGCACCGCTGCATGCAAGCGCGAAAAAACATGCCTGTAGAACAGCAACTGGATATTTACTACGCAGAAATGAATAGCGACTGGCGTGCTGTCATGCGGCGTGTCTATGACTTCTGCGGTCTTGCGTTCGCTGCAGAAACTGAACAAGCTCAAGCCGAATGGCTCGCCCAAAGTGAAAGTGAAAACCGTCACGGCGGCCATCGCTACACGCTGGAAGATTTCGGCACCACGGCCGAAGCCGTCGATGCGCGCCTGATGTTTGCCCGCCAACACTACG
>SCTK01000023.1 GCA_004298905.1 Burkholderiaceae bacterium
TGTTATCGACATCGGTATCGGTGCCGGGCGCCTTCTGGATCACGCCATTGGCGGCATTGGCGCTGAGCGTGGCATCTTCATTGACGGCGCCGACATCGGCCACCGCGACCGGTGCGTCATTGACCGCAGTGACATTGACGGTAAAAGTATTAGGCACCGTATCAAACGCACCGCCGTTGTCCTGGACGCTAAAGGTGAAGTTTGCATAGTTGTTGCCATTGGCATCATGCACTGGCGAGAAAACCAGGTTGCCGAGTTGGCCGACTGGAATGACCTGGCCGGCGGTGACCGGTGTCCCGCTCAGGGTGAGGCTGCCTGCGCCTGGCAGGGTATCGATGCGTACAGCATTGAGAAACTGCCCTGCATCGACGTCGCTGAAGCCGAAATCAACGGCGGCAAATGTTTTGCTGCCATCTTCAAGGATGGTGGTGCTGTTGTCGGCGCCGGTCGGTGGTGTGTTGTTGCCTACGCTGACTACCAGCGTACCGGTGTCGGACAGGCCGCCGGGATCACTGACGGTATAGGTGATCGTCGCTGCGCCGGTGAAGTTATTGGCCGGAGTGAAGGTGAGGGTGCCGTCGGGGTTGAGGACGACAGTGCCTTGTGCCGGGTTGACGCTGGGGGCGCTGATGATCAGCGTACTGTTGAGATCGTCGACATCGGTGTCGTTGCTCTTCACATCCACCGTGATCGCTGCGTTGATCGGTGTGGTGGCGGCATCGTCAACCGCCACGGGCGGATCGTTGACCGGTGTGACGTTGAAGGTGATGGTATTCGGCGTCGGATCGAGATTGACGCCGCCATTGAGCGTGCCGCCATCGTCTTGCACCTGGAAGGTGAAATTCGCGTAGCCAACACCATTGGCATTGCTTGCCGGATGGAATACCAGCAGACCACTGTTGATATCGCTGACACTGATGAATTGACCGGCTATGATGGCCGCGCCATTCAGCAGCAGGGTCCCGGCAGTGGGTAGTGTGGTGATCTGAACGTTGATGAAGGCATTGGCCGGGGTGTCGTTGGGGTCGCTGAAACCGAAGTTGGCGACGGTCAATACATGGTTCGTATCTTCGTTGATGGTGAAGGTTGCATTGCTGCCTTGCGGCGCATCGTTGATCGGCGTGACATTGAAGGTGATGGTGTTCGGCGTTGGATCAAGGTTGACACCGCCATTGGCTGTACCGCCGTTGTCTTCCACCTGGAAGGTAAAGCTGGCATAGGCATTGCCATTGGCATTGGTGGCCGGAGCAAAGCGCAGCAAGCCGCTGTTGATGTCGGTCACGGTGACAAACTGGCCAGCCGTCACCGGTATGCCATTGAGCAGCAGGGTGCCTGCGCTGGGCAGCGTGGTGATCTCGACACGATTGAATGCGTTGGCGGGCGTGTCGTTGGGATCGGAGAAACCAAAGTTGGCGGTCGTGAAGATATGGGTATTGTCTTCGCTGATCGTCAGCGTGGCATCGGTGCCTTGCGGGGCATCGTTGACCGGATTGACGGTGATGTTAAGGACGGTGGTGGCTTGTTCATTACCCGGGCCGCCGGTCAGGCCGGGGTCGATGCCGGTGTTGCCCAGATCGTTGACCGTGAGGGTGACTTGCGCCAGGCCGGAAAAGTTTGCGGCCGGGCTGAAGCTGCTGCCGTTGAAGGCGGCATTCAGATTCGCCAGTGTGCCGGTGACAGTGAAATTGCTGCTACCGTTGCTGCCGCTGGTGAAAGTCAGTCCCGTGGTGGATCCGGTGGTCACCGTACCGTTGGTGGCGGATACCGTCATGCTGATGATGGCATTGCCGGCATCGACATCGCCAATCGTGTTGGTCGCGGTGCTGTAAACCAGCGTAACGTCTTCGTTGGTGGTGGTGAAGAACGGACCGGTGCCGGTGAAGAAGGGCGTGTCGTTGACGGCAACCACGTTGATCGTGGCATGCGCGGCGACGCTGTCGTTACCACCATCGTTCACGGTCACCGTGATGTCGCGCGGTGTGGTGTCTGGATTTTCGCTGCTGTTGGAAAAGCTGATGGCGCGAATCGCGTTCTGGTAATTCGCCAAGGTCGCGCTGCCGCTCAGGGTGATGACATTGCCAGCGAAGGTGGCGCTGATGCCTGCGGGCAATGCGCCGACATTCAAGAGATCGCCCGCCTTCGCGTTGGTCAGGGTAATGGCGGCGCTGGCGAGCGTGCTGCTGTCGCTATCGGCAATGGCAATATCCACATCGGCAATTGCCACGGCCGCACCATTTTCCGTAAACGTGGTGGTGTAGTTGTTGCCGCTGGCACCGGAAGAATTGTTGGCATCGAGGTCGAGGGTGGGCACGGCATCGTTGTCGATGATGGTGCCGGTGCCCAACACCGCGCTGCCGTTGATGGGTGTGCTGGCGGCGAGCGTCAGTGTTTCATTGGCCTCGGTCAGCGTGTCGTTGATCGTTGGCATACGCACGATGAAGCTGAGTGCGCCAGCCGGAACGGAAACGGTGGCACCCAGTGGCGCGAACGTTGCGCCGCCATCGGTGGATACCAATGCCGCGCCGGTGTCGACACCGAGGGTTGCGCTTACACCGGCGAGATTGACGGCGACGCTGGTGCTGCTGGTGCTGAGATTGGACAAGGAGACCGTGAAGTCGAGATTGCCGCCCTCGGTCACGCTCGGGCTGGATACTGTGGTGACGAAAGGCGCGTCATTGTCGCTGCCGCCAGTGCCGGTGCCATCGTCGCGGATGGTGCCGATGCCGAGTCCATCGGCAATCGTTGCGTTGACGGGGCTGCTCAGGTTGACGTTGAAATTCTCGCTGACTTCATACAGCGTGTCGTTGAGGATGGACACGGTGACAGTTTGCGTGGTCACGCCCGGCGCAAAGGTCAGCGTGCCGCTGGTGGCCGTATAGTCGGCACCGGCCGTGGCGGTGCCATTGCTGGTGGCGAAATTGACGTTGACGGTCTGGCCGCTGGCGGCGCTCAGGCTGACGGTGAAGGTGGCTGTTCCCGCCGCTTCATTGACGGTGACATCGTTGATCGACAGTGTCGGCGTTGCATCATTGTCGATGATCGTGCCGGTACCGGTGGTGCCGCCGATGGTGAGCGGTACGGTTTCATTGGTTTCGTTGAGTGCATCGTCGATGGTCGGCAAGGTCATCGTAAAACTGGTGACGCCCGCAGGGACAGTCAGCACACCGGCCGACAGGGTGACGCCATTGCTGAAGGCCGGACTGCCGTAATCGGCAGGCACCGCAGTGCCGCCACCCAGCGTGAAGGGGAAGACCGTGCTGCTGGCCGAACCGTTCGAAAGCACGACGCTGTACACCAGGTCGGTGCCTTCCTGCACGGTCGGGCTGGAAATACTTTGAATCGTTGGTACGCCATCGTTATCGGCAATCATCGTTGTCACGCTGCCGTTGCTGCCGCTGATCACCAGGTTCTCGTAGTTGCCGCCGGAAGGCGAAGCCAGCGTCACGATAATGGACTCGGTGCCTTCCGCCAGTGTGTCGTCGATGGTGGCGAGATTAAAGTTGGCACTGCTTGTACCGGCCGCGATGGTGACCGTGGCCACCCCCGTAAAGTCGCTGCCATTGCTGGCCGTGCCGGAATAATTCAGATTCACTGTCACGGCGGTTTGTGCCGGATGCGTCAACGACACCGTATAGGCCGCCGTGCCACCTTCGATCACCGACGCCGATCCAGTGATCGACAGCGTCGTCGTATCAATGGTATCGGTGACACTGGTCACTGCGGCTGCCGGATTGATCGACAGGCTCTCGAAGCTGCCGCCGGAAGTGGTGGTGATGGTGGCGCTGGTATTGCCTGCATCGACATACACCGTATCGGTATGCGCGGGCACGGCCACTGAACCGCTGGACGCACCACTGGCGATATTGATCGTTGCACCATTGGACAGCGTCACTGTCATGGCCGAACCGGCGGCATTGGTCAGACTGGCGGTGTACACAATCGAGCCGCCCTCAGCCACGCTGGGCGTGGCTAACAAGGACACGGTGGTGACATCGGCATCGTCGGTGACGGTGGTCGAGGTCGTGCTGCTGGTGTTCAAGGCCTCATAGTTGCCGCCCGAGGTACTGCTGATGCCCACGGTCAGGGTTTGCGTGCCCTGCGCAATGGCATCGTCCGGCCGCACCGCAAACGGCGCGCTGTTGGCCGTGCTGCTGCCGACCGGAATCGTGATGGTCTGGCCATTATCAAGAGAGATCACCAGCGGACTGCTGGTCACCGCATTGCTCACCGTCGCGGTGTAGACAATGCTGCTGCCTTCCACCACCGAAGCGGCCGAAGCAGACAAGGTCACGGTGGTGGTATCGAGGGTGTCGGTGACACTGGTCACTGCAGCTGCCGGATTGATCGACAGACTCTCGAAGCTGCCGCCGGAAGTGGTCGCGATGGTGGCCGACACCGGAGCGGCATCGACATACACCGTATCGGCATGCGCGGGCACGGTCACCGAACCACTGGACGCACCGGCAGCGATATTGATTACGGCACTGTTGCTCAGCGTCACCGTCATCGCCGAACCGGCCGCATTGGTCAGACTGGCGGTGTACACAATCGAGCCGCCCTCAGCCACGCTGGGCGTGGCCGACAAGGACACAGTGGTGACATCGGCATCATCGGTGATCGTTGCCGTGCCGCTGGCACTGGCGTTGCCGGTATTGCCGCTGACTACGGCTGCGTTGAGCGTAAAGGTTTCGGCCCCTTCGGCATAGACATCGTCCACGGTTGCAACGCGCAGCAATACCGAGGTCGACCCGGTGAGAATGCTGACATTGCCGGCCACCGGATTCCAGGTGACGCCACCATCGCTGGAGAATTCCAGTGTGCTGGCCGTATCGGTGCCGACGGTGGCGCTACCCGAAGCGAGCGCAGGGGTGAAGGTGACGGCGGAGGTGGTCGGATTCGACAGGGTTACCGTGAAGACCGCGTGATTGCCTTCGACCACGGAGACATTGTTCACGCTCAAGGTAGGAATGGCATCATCGTCGAGAATCGTGGCGCTGGCGGTTGCGTTGGTGTTGCTGGTGTTGCCGCTGGTGACGGTGGCGGTCAAGTCAAACGTTTCATTCGGCTCGGTCACGGTGTCATCAAGAATGGGCACGCGCACCAGCAGGCTGGTGCTGCCGGCCGGGAGCGTGGCGCTGGCTGCGCTTGTCCAGCTGACGCCGCCATCCAGCGAAATTTCCGTGCTGTTGGTGTAATCGCTGCCGGCCAAAGCGGTGCCGTTGCTCAGGGTCAGATTGAAGGTGGTGGCCTGGCTGCTGGCGCTGCTCAGATTCACAGTGAATTGGGTGAAGCCGCCGCTTTCTGCAATGCTGCTGCTGCTGATGGAAAGTGTGGGCAGCGGTGCAGACGATGCTCCTGCGGTTGTGCCGAGATGATCGTCATTGGGCGAGGTCAACGGTGGCGGTGGGGTGTCGCCATGCGGTGAATTGAACTCGAACCCCAGCGGACTCACGCCCTCGGCGATGCGCAGCAATTGCACAAAGCTGCTGCCATGATTTCTGTCGCCACCTTCCAGACCGGCGCCCGGATCTTCCACTTCGCTATCGAGATTCTTGCCTTGCTGCAGCGCTTGCAACACCTTGCCAATGGTGCTTTGCTGCACAACATTTTCGCTGACATCGCTGTGCCGGCTTTCCACCAGTTCTGCCGTCAGCTTGACGACATCTTCCGGCTGAATTTCCAGGCGCAGGCTGTTGCCCAAGGCCAGTTCCACATGCCCGCCGGGGTTGGTGATGACGGTTTCACCTTCCAGCAAGACATCGCCCGGTTTGAGGGTGCGCATGTCACCGGCTTCGTTGCGTGCAAACGCTTTGCCGATAACGGCGACGACGGTGGCGATGGGTTGACCTGCGGCCATGGTGAACTCCGAAAAAATAGACTGCTTGAATAGACTGTTGAGCGGGCGCTGAAAATCGTCGTGACTTTCAGCCATGAGGGCGAAAATATCAGGCGCGCGCGATGCAGGCTATTGGACGGAAGTACAGTCCGGGGGTATAAATTGTCAACGAAAGTGAAGTGTCAGGCGGGCTGATCGATGATGTGGGCGCGCTTCATCAACAACACCAGTTGCAGACGATCGCGTACGCCCAGTTTTTCAAACACGGCCGACAAGTGCGCCTTGACGGTGCGTTCGGTGATGTCGAGGTGTTGCGCCACTTCCCGGTTGCTGGCGCCGCGTGCGACGGCCAGCGCGACCTCGCGTTCGCGGGCAGAGAGTTGCGCCAGCGTTGCCGCAGCGGCCAACTCGACTGGCGCCGGTTGCAGCATTTGCGCGGTGGCCAGCGTCAAGCGGCGCAACAAACTTTCGCCGACCCACAAACCACCATGGCCGACCACAGCCGCCACCTGCGCGAGCAGCGTGGCGGTGGCCATGGCATGGCAGTAACCCACGGCACCGTTTTGCAAGGCGTGCAAACCTTCGTCATCGGCGGGCGCATTCGAGAGCACCACAATGCCGGTGTCGGGATACTGCTGGCGCAACACGGTCAGCGTGTGCTTCAAACTCAAGAGGTCGGGCTTGGGATAGTGCAGCCAGAGCAGCCCGCTGAGAATGTGCGGCAAGGACGTTGGCTGCTGCACGGCGCGCATGGCGGGAAACGCCTGTTGCCAATTCGGATAAGGTTTGCGGAGGGGAGTGAGAAAGAAATGATGCATCACGCGCAGGCTACTCGATTCATCGTTCAGTCAGCGCATGCGCCTTGGCGCGCAACACCGGCTTCAGCAGATAACTCAACACGCTTTTCTTGCCGGTCAATACATCGACCTCGGCCACCATGCCCGGGATGATGGGCAGGTTCTCGCCGAGGCTGGCCTTGTTGGTACGCACGCGAATCATGTAGTACGCGTTGCCCTTCTCGTCCACCACGCTGTCGGCGCTGATTTGTTCGACCACGGCATCAAGGCCGCCGTAGATCGAAAAATCGTAAGCGGTGAATTTCACCATCGCTTTTTGTCCGGGGTGCAGAAAGCCGATGTCTTTGGGCAGCACCCGTGCTTCGAGCAACAAGGCATCGTCCAGTGGCACCACCTCGACGACTTCCTTGCCCGGTTGCACCACGCCGCCGACGGTGTTGAACAGGATGCGTTTGACCGTGCCGCGTACCGGCGAGGGAATGTCGGTATTCTTGACCTTGTCTTCCAATCCGGTGCTGCCTTCGGACACCGCATTGAGTTTGGCATTGGCATCCGACAGTTCGGCGCGAATCTGGTTCTGCCGGTTCAATTCGACTTCCTGAATCTTGCGCCGTGCTTCGCTGATGGCCGCTTCGGCACGGGAAATTTGTGCCATGGCCTGATCGCGTTCGCCACGATAGCGCGAGACATCACGCTCCAGCCGCAAGACTTCCACTTCGGACACGGCGCCGCTTTGCAGCAGCGGGCGTGTCACGGCCAGCTCCTGGCTGGTCAGCCGCAGGCCGTTGCTGGCTTGATCGCGCCGCGCCACGGCTTCGTTCATTTCCTGACTGCGCTGCGACAGTTGCTGTTGCGCGATGTGCTGCTGCGCATCCATCTCGGCCTTGGTCGAATTGTAGAGTTGCAATTCCTGCGCGACGATTTCCGGAATCTCGTCCTTGATTTCTTCCGGTGGAATAAATGGCTTGCCTTCGGAAACCGCTTTCAGACGCGTGACCTTGGCCAGCAGCGAGAGATATTGCGCGCGGTTTTCGCGCAGGCTGGAGAGGAAGCGGGTCGGGTCGATCTTCATCAACACATCGCCCGCATTGACGATCTGTCCCTCGGCGACACGAATTTCCGTAATCACGCCACCATCCACCGATTGAATCACCTGCAATTGTCTGGATGGAATCACCTTGCCTTCGCCGCGCGTCACTTCATCCAGGCGAGTGAAGGTGGCCCACAGCAGAAACAGGGCGATGATCAAGCCGACCCAGCGCAGCAGCAGCCGTGCGCGCAGCGGCTCCTGATCGACGCGTGCGGCTTCGGCATCGGCGATCCAGTCGGCGGCATCGTCTTGCGGCGGCGGCATCCAGCGTTCGTACAGGCGATCGACGGTGGGACGGGACCAGAGCATCCAGCGTTGTGCCCAGGGGCCGAGACGGGCCGCAATTTTTTCCAGCAGGGCGCGCAGACGGTTCATCGTTCGCATCTTGGCTACGCTCCTTTGCCCACACGACCTTGGCGCAGGGCTTCGATCACTGTAGCTTTGGGGCCGTCGGCCACAATCTTGCCTTGATCGACGACGATGATGCGATCGACCAGTTCGAGCAGCGAAGTGCGGTGCGTGACGATCAGCGCCGTCTTGCCCTCCATGTATTTGCGTAGGCGCAGCTTCACTTCCTCTTCCGTGGAGTGATCCATCGAATCGGTCGGTTCGTCCAGCAGCAGCATCGGTGCATCGTGCACCACGGCACGGGCGATGGCCACTGCCTGTCGCTGACCGCCGGAGAGCGATTCGCCGCGCTCACCGATCATCATGTCAAAGCCCTTGGGGTGACGGTTGACGTATTCGGCAATGCCGCCAATGGTGGCGGCGCGCACGATGTCGGCGTCTTCGGTCGCGGTTTCGCCGAGAATCAGATTCTCGCGCAGCGTGCCATAGAACAGCGAAACATCCTGCGGCACATAGCCGATCTGGCGGCGCAATTCAGCCGGGTCGAGCTGACGCTGATCGATGCCGTCGAACAGAATCGCCCCTTCGGTGGGTTGATACAGGCCCATCAGCAAGCGCTGAATCGTGCTCTTGCCGGAACCAACGCGGCCGAGAACCGCCACCCGCTCGCCGGCTTGAATCTTGAAGGACACCTTGTTGAGCACCTTCAGTTCCTGTCCGGGATACTGAAAACAGACATCGCGCAATTCGATGTCACCGCGCAGGTGTTGCCGCGCAATGAAGTTGGCATGCGGCGGCCGTTCGACTTCGCGCGCCATCAATTGATTGAGCGAAGTCATGGCCGTGGCGGCGTTGTGATATTGCGTCAGCAGACCAGCCACCTGCGCCAGCGGCGCCAGCGTGCGGCCGGACAACATCGAACAGGCGATCAAACCGCCCATGGTCAATTGCTGATCGGCAATCAGATAAACCCCGAGCAGGACCACGACAATCGTGATCATTTGCTGAATCCAGTTGGAGCCATTCATGGTGGTGGATGAGAGCAGCCGCAACTGCGTGCTGACCTGCGCCAGAAAGGCGGCGCTGTTTTCCCACTTGCGTTGCATCCAGCCTTCCGCGCCGAGTGCCTTCACCACTTCCAGTCCGACCAGACTTTCGATCAGCGTGGCGTTACGTTGCGCACTGGCGCGATAAGTGGTTTCGGAGAGGGCATGCATTTTGTGCTGCACCGTCAGCGCATAGCCGATCACCAGCAACACGCCGAGCACCACCGGGATCACCAGCCAGGGCGAGATCCAGGCAATCACCAGGAGGAACAGCAGGGCAAAGGGCACATCAACGAAGGCGGTGACGGTGGCCGAGGCGATGAAATCGCGCACGGTTTCAAACGCGCGCAGATTGGAAGCGAACGAACCGACCGAGAGCGGCCGGTGCTCCAGCCGCATGCCGAGCACGCGCTCCATGATGAGCGCTGACAGTTTCAGGTCGATGCGCTTGCTCGACAGATCGATGAAATAACCGCGCACCGTGCGCAGCACGAGATCCAGCACCAGCACCAGCGACACGCCCAGCGCCAGCATCCACAAGCTTTCCATGGCGCGGTTGGGCACCACCCGATCATAGACATTCATCGTGAAGATGGGCACCGCCAGCGCGAACAGATTGATGAACAATGCGGCCCACATGACATCGCGGTAGAGCGGAATGTTTTCCGCAATCGTGCCCCAGAACCAGTGGCGTTCCTTGACGTTGCCAATTTCCGGCGTGCGCGCATCGAAGCTGAAGCGCGGCCGCGCCAGAATCGCCAGCCCGGTGTAACGCGTGGCCAGTTCGTCCCGCGTGAGGTGCATTTCCGCCTCGGGCAACTCCGGCAGAATCACGCGTGCAGTGGCGCCGTCCGCGCTCCAGCCGAGCAGCACGCAGGCTTGCTTGTCGTGCAGGAGCAGCACAGCCGGCAGCAACATCGCCGACAGTTGCTCGAGCGCGCGTTCAATCAGATTGCTTTTCAGTCCGGCCCGCTTGGCAGCGCGCGCGAACACGCGCGGTGTCAGACGCTGATCTTCCAGCGGCAAACCGGCGGTGAGTGTGGTGGCAGAGACGCTCTGACCATGAAACTGCGCCAGTGCCACCAGACAGACGAGCAGGGGATCGGGCCCCGCTGTGCGTGCGGGCGCGGGCGTTGCGGTGAGCGATGGCGAGGAAGTCAATGTCTTGTCCTTGATTACTTCCAGTAGCGGGTCAACAAATTTAACAATCCGAGTATAGCTTGTGAGCTTGGCGGGTAACCATGGCAGGCTTGCTGCGTATAGTTTTTATCCAGAAATCCCAAAGCAGTGAGGATCTTGGCCACCACGTCTAATTTCGGCAGCGCTGCGGCGGTCTTGAGGACAATGTCAAATTTCAGATAGAAAAAGAAGCAAGCATGGGGCTGACCCCGCCTTCATTCCATCGCACTGGGGCTGACGCCCGCAGGCAAGGCTTCCTTGAACAGGGCGATCATCTGGGCATAGATTTTGGGATTGGCAGCGATGAAATCCTTGTGCTCGATGCCAACGGCCTCGCCGTCGAAACCGCCGATCAAGCCACCGGCTTCGGTCACCAGCAGACTACCGGCCGCGACATCCCACGGACTCAAACCGATTTCAAAAAAACCATCGAAGCGGCCGCAGGCGACATATGCCAGATCGAGCGCCGCCGCACCGGGGCGGCGCAAGCCCGCCGAACGGGCCGACAGATGCCGGAACAGGGTCAGGTATTGATCGAGGATGTTCAGGTTCTTGAAGGGGAAGCCGGTGCCGAGCAGCGCTTCCTGCATATGGATGTTCTTGGAAACACGGATGCGGCGGTTGTTGAGATAGGCGCCTGCGCCACGCGTGGCGGTAAACAATTCATCGCGCGTCGGATCATAGACCACGCCCTGGGTCATCACGCCCTTGTGTTGCAGGCCGATCGAGACGCAGTATTGCGGAAAACCGTGAATGAAATTGGTGGTGCCATCGAGCGGATCGATCACCCACAGATACTCGGAATTTCCAGTCCGGCCGGACTCCTCTGCTAGAATCGCGTGGTCGGGATAGGCCTTGAGCAGCGTCTCGATGATCGCCGCTTCCGCTGCCTTGTCCACCTCGGTGACGAAATCGTTTTGCTGCTTGCGCGAGACCTTGACCAGGTCCAGATCCAGACTGGCGCGGTTGATGATGGTGCCAGCGCGGCGCGCGGCTTTCACCGCAGTGTTGAGCATGGGATGCATTGCATTATTCCGGTAAGAAAGAGCCAGCGACGAGGGCCAAAAAGTAACAACGGCCGCGCGCATAAGAATTCAAGTCGACATTCTAAATGATTCCCCCGGATTTCCTGAATCGGCAGCGCATTGTGCTGGTTGAGACCAGCCACCCCGGCAATGTGGGCGGTGCTGCTCGCGCCCTTAAAACCATGGGTTTGCAACACCTGCATCTGGTCGCGCCGCGTTTTGCCGATGTGCTTGAGCGTGAAGAAGCGATTGCCTTTGCCAGCGGCGCGCTTGATGTTTTGCAGCAGGCGAAAACTCACGCCACGCTCGACAGTGCCATCGGCGATTGCCAGCTGACTATCGCACTGACCAGCCGCGCCCGTGAATACGGCCCGCCCGTTTGCGATTTGCACGAAGCGGTGCAGGAAGCGCGCGAGTACCTGCAGCAGCATCCGCAGGCCACGGTGGCCTGGGTGCTGGGCAGCGAACGCTACGGCCTGTCCAATGCCCAGGTGCAGCAATGCCAGCGCCGCTGCACCATAGCCACCAACCTGGAATACCCCTCGCTCAATCTGGCGCAAGCCGTGCAATTGATCGCCTACGAATGCCGCCGCCAGATGTCCGACGCGCCCATCGCGCTGACGGTAGATGCACAACCACGCGCGACACAATCTGAGATCGAACAACTGCGCACGCATCTCGAACAGGCGATGATTGCGGTCGAGTTTCTCAACCCGCAACAACCGAAAAAACTGCTGCCGCGTTTGCAGCAACTGTTCGCCCGTGCAGATTTGCGTCAGGAAGAAATCCATATCCTGCGTGGACTGTGCCGGGCGATGATCGAAACCGCGGATAAATCTGTGAAAGGTGAAAAGTGAAACGTGAAAGGTGATCGACGGTCCACGATGGTTAATCACCTTTCACGTTTCACACTTCACGCCTTAAAAGAATGATTCATAAACTCCCCGCCACCTGGATGCGCGGTGGCACCAGCAAGGGTTTGTTTATGCTGGCGCGTGATTTGCCCGCACAGCGCGAGGCGCGCGATGCCCTGCTGCTGCGCGCGCTGGGCAGCCCCGATCCTTACGGCAAGCAAATTGACGGGCTGGGCGGCGCGACTTCCAGCACCAGCAAAGTCGTGATCGTCGGGCCGACGCTGCAACCCGATTGCGATATCGAATTTCTGTTCGGGCAAGTCGCACTGGATCAGGCGCGCATCGACATCTCCGGCAATTGCGGCAATCTCACCAGTGCCGTGGCACCGTTTGCGATTGCGCAGGGTCTGGTGCCCGCGCAAGCCGGCTGCACCACGGTGCGCATCTGGCAAGCCAATCTCGGCCAGCGCATTCTGGCGCATGTGCCGACCGATGCGGGCGGGGTGGTGGAGGAAGGCGTGTTCCGCGAAGCCGGGGTGGCTTTTCCGGCGGCGGAAATTCGTCTTGAGTTTCTCGATCCGGTGTCGGCGCAGGAAGGCGGCATGTTGCCCACCGGCAATCTGCAAGACGACCTGCATGTGCCCGAGCTGGGCGTGTTTCGCGTCAGTTATCTGCAGGCGGGCAATGCCACGATTTTTGTGCGCGCCAAGGCGCTCGGCCTGAGCGGGCGCGAATTGCCCGAGACACTGAACCGTGACCGCAAGCTGCTGGAAAAACTGGCAGCGATTCGTGCTCACGGTGCGGTGCAAATGGGTCTGGCCAGCAGCGCCGAAACTGCAACCCAGCGCCGCCCCGCCACCCCCAAGCTGGCGCTGATTGCACCACCCGCCAGTTACAGCAACAGCGCGGGTGAGGCGATTGAAAAAACGCAGATGGATGTGCTGGCGCGCATCGTCTCGATGGGCAAGGTGCACCACGCCTTTACCGGTACCGGCGCGATCGCCTTGTCGGTAGCCGCCGCGCTGCCGGGAACCATCGTCTCGGAAGTGGCGCGCACCTTGCCCGGCGTCGCCACACGCATCGGCCATCCCTCCGGCGTGTTGCCGATCGAAGCGGAAATCGAAGCGCTCAAATCCGGCTGGCAGGTCAGACGCGTTCTGCTCTCGCGCAGCGCGCGGGTCTTGATGCAAGGCGTCGTCCATGTGCCAGCATGAAATCCGGCTTGCCCATACAATCTGAACTTTCCTGAATCCCAGCCTGACACCACTCATGTTTCAACGTTTGCGCGAAGACATCGACTGCATCCTCGAACGCGATCCCGCCGCCAAGTCGCGCTGGGAGGTGCTGACCTGCTACCCCGGCCTGCACGCCTTGTTCATCCACCGGCGCGCCCATTTCTTTTACCGGCATGGCTGGTATTGGCTCGCGCGTTTCATCTCGCAACTGGGACGCTGGCTCACGCAGATCGAAATTCATCCCGGCGCGAAAATCGGGCGCGGTGTTTTCATCGATCACGGCGCCGGTGTGGTAATCGGCGAAACGGCGGAAATTGGCGACTATTGCACCATCTATCAAGGCGTGACCCTGGGCGGCACTTCACTCAATGGCGGCAAGCGGCATCCCACCCTGGCCGAAGGGGTAGTAGTGGGTGCGGGTGCGAAAGTGCTCGGGCCCTTCACCGTGCACAAAGGTGCGCGCATCGGCTCCAACGCCGTAGTGACGCGTGAAGTCCCCGCCGGAGCCACCGCAGTGGGCATCCCGGCCCGCATCATTCAAGCCGAAGACGCCAAGCTGCGCGAAGAACAAGCCGCGCGCATGGGCTTCTCCGCCTACGCCGTCACGCAAACCGCCGACGATCCTCTGTCGATTGCCCTGCACGGTTTGATCGATCACGCCGTCACGCAAGATCAGCAATTGGAAAAGATCATCGCTGCGCTGGACAAGGCCGGCATCTGCGTCGACAACCAGCCCTGCGATGAAAACTTCAATGCGCAACAGTTGAACAAATTGGTGGATTGACGGTCCAGCCTGCGCTGGATTTGGTTCTGGTGGGGAAAACGTGATCATTCCCCTTTTAATTTTATTTTGTGTCGTATACAGCACGTAGGCATTCCATGAGCATCGAGCAAATTTTCGCAAAAGAGCGTGATCGCTACGTTCAGTTCTTGGTAGAAACACGCTCCAAGATCGCTGGCGAGTTTTCCAAGACTGTTGGGGAACTTCTCATCAGCATCAATAATGAGGCAATTCCATACCCATATCGGTATCTTCGGATCGATGTAATGTCCTCGTTGCACGATGGCACTCCAAAACCCTACGAGGTAAAGATTGACCTTGATCCAACCTTTGAAGCAAAAGGCTTCAATTTTGGCCAGTTTATAGTCGAGATCTATCCGTTTACCTGGAACTCGGTGCAAATACTAGTCAATCAGCCAATCGAAAACACCAGGCAATTGGAAGGTTGGATTACTCGATGGCTTGATGTTGAAGACAAAAACCCCGCAAATTCTCTTGGCACTAGCCAAGCTGTTCACTCATTTACTCCAGTAGGTCACCACGGTGAGTGGTGGTACTTAACAGGTGATTTTGGCTCTGCTCCAGCAGATGCTCTCGTTGAGTTCGTGGAGCTCATGGCTGGCCAAGGTATGACACGCATTGTGATCAAAAGCGGGGAAGAAAATGCATGAAAATTGGGGATGCACCACAGCGCTGGGTTGAGCCTCGGCGAAACCCATGCTGCTCGTCTAACGATGATGGGTATCCCGCAAGGGGACTTCCTTCGGGGCGTCGCTTGTGCTCCACCCATCCTGCATTTTCCACGACTGCCGACCGATTTACTCAAACCAGTTCAAGATCCTGCAGACCACTTTCCCCTTTTTCTCGGAAGTGGACTCAAACTGAGCCACGCAGCCAGGTGTAGATCATGCCCACCACGGCACCAAGCATAATCAGGGTGGCAAGCCAGCCGAGCATCTGGTGGCGCAGGGTCAATACCTGGTCGCCGAGAATGTTTCGATCGGCGCCCAGCCGCATCATGACGGCCATGATGGGTACGGCGATGACGCCGTTGATGACGGCGCTCCAGATCAAGGCTTTGATCGGGTCGAGCGGAGTAAAGCCCAGCAAGGTGCCGGCCGCCGTGGCGAAAATCAGGATGCCGTAAAAACCCTTGGCTTCGGCCAGCGTGTGATCCAGCCCTGAGCGCCACTTGAATACGTCGGCGACGGCATAAGCGGCCGAACCGGCCAGCACAGGCACCGCCAGCAGGCCGGTGCCGATGATGCCCAGTGCAAACAGGGTGAAGGCAAATTCTCCGGCAATCGGTTGCAGCGCCAGCGCGGCTTGCCGGGTGGTCTGAATATCGGTGATGCCATGTTGATGCAGTGCCATGGCGCTGGCCAGCATGACGCAGAAGGCAATCACATTGGAAAAGCACATGCCGAAAACCGTGTCGAGTTTGATGCGGTACAAGTGTTCGCGCATGAACAGGGCGCTGTGGACAATCACCGGCCGATGCCTGACTTGCTGGCGTTGTTCCGACTCCTGTGCCGCTTGCCAGAAAAACAGGTAAGGGCTGATGGTGGTGCCCAGCACACCGACAATCATCATCCAGTAGTTTTCGCCCTTCTGAAAATTCGGGATCAGCGTGCCTTCGAGTGTGCGCATCCAATCCACATGCAGCACGAGTACCACGCCGACATAGGACAGCAGTGCAAGCGTCAGCCATTTCAGCACGCGCACCGTCGCTTCATAGTTCAACCAGACCGGGAGTACGGCGCAGAGCAGGCCAAACACCAGCGCGTGTCCATGGTGCGGACCGCCCACAACCAATTGCAGTGCATCACCCATGGCGGCGATATCGGCGGCGATATTCAGCGTGTTGGCGAGTACCAGCAGCGTCACCAGTGTAATGGCGAGCCAGCGCGGCATGACGCGGCAGATGTTGGCAGCCAGACCCGCGCCGGTGACCCAGCCGATGCGCGCGCTGACCATTTGAATGCCGATCATCAACGGCGTCGTCAGTGTCAGCGTCCACAGCAAACCGGCACCGAATTGCGCGCCTGCCTGCGAATAGGTCGCCAGCCCGCTGGGATCATCGTCGGCAGCACCGGTGATGAGTTCGGGCCCGAGACGTTCAGCGATTTTCCTGGCGTGTCTGAGAGTGAGCATGGGAATTCAGGAGAGACCGGCGGGCGGCCCAGCCGCAAATGTGCTGCGAGATTTTCCCACACTTGAGACGGTGCGCCGAGTTGTGGCTACAGGACTTCCCAATGCCAGGTGGCATCTGCAACCATCAGCGCATTGCCGCGCGTGGGTGCGTGGTCGAACTCCCAATCCGATAGCACCCAGCGTTCATAGTGTTGGCCGTCTTGTTCCCAGCGATGGGTGGCCGGGCGGTGGGTGTGGCCGTGAATCATTTTGCGGCAACCAGCTTCCTGCAAGGCACGCAGCACCGCTTTCGGGTTGACGTCCATAATGGCCATCGCTTTGGTTTGTTTTTCCTGCTGGCTACGCTGGCGCAGCATGTCGATGTGGGCGAGGCGTTGCGTCAGGGGTTGCGCGAGAAAGTTTTGTTGCCAGTGCGGGTCGCGTACTTGCGTGCGGAATGTTTGATAAGCAATGTCATCCGTGCACAGGGTGTCGCCGTGCAGCAGCAGCACCGGTTCGTGCGCGCTATGCAGCAGCACGGTTTCCGGCAGCAGCGTCACGCCGCTTTCCTGCGCAAAGTTTTGACCGAGCAGGAAGTCGCGGTTGCCGTGTTGCAGGTAAATCTGCACTCCGGCATCGCGCGTTTGCTTGAGCGCTGCGATGACGGCCCGGTTGATGCCGCGTCCGGCATCGTCATCCCCGGCCCAGTATTCAAACAGATCGCCGAGGATGAAGAGCGCGTCAGCGCGTGCCGGTAGTGTGCGCAGGAATTCAGTGAAGCGCGCCAGCGTGTGCGGCAGGGCGCTGTCCAGATGCAAATCGGAGATGAACGCGAGCCGCGACGCGGGGCAGGGGAGAGGGAAGGGCGTCGACATGCGAATCGCGGCGGAGCGCCCGGCTGAAAAGCTTAAAGGACTTCGGCTTTTTCAATCACCACGTCTTCTTTCGGCACATCTGTAAACATGCCGGCGCGGCCGGTGGCGACCTTGCCGATTTTGTCCACGATGTCCATGCCTTCGGTGACCTTGCCGAACACGCAATAACCCCAGCCCGAACCCATCGGGCGCGTGAAGTTGAGGAAGTCGTTATCGGCGACGTTGATGAAGAATTGCGCGGTGGCCGATTGCGGGTCGTTGGTGCGCGCCATGGCGATGGTGTACTTGTCGTTTTTCAAACCGTTGGCGGCCTCGTTTTCAATCGGTGCATTGGTCGCGGTTTCTTTCATGCCCGGTTTGAAGCCGCCGCCCTGAATCATGAAGCCATCGATGACGCGGTGAAAAATGGTGCCGTTGTAATGGCCGCTGTTGACGTAGGCGAGAAAATTCTCGACCGTCTTGGGCGCTTTCTCGGCATCGAGGGTGAGGGTAATGGTGCCGAAGTTGGTGGTGAGCTTGACCATGGGATGCTTTCTCGAAAGTTGGGACGATTCAGATTTTGGTTTGATCTTGGGTGCCTGTGCGTGTGCCCAGGGGAGCAGTGTGGCGACAAGCACGGCGGTCAGCAGGATGCGGCGGGTGGCGTTCATCATGTGTTCATCCTGCGCTGCCTTCGTGGAGGATGCGCCACTGGCCATTTTCACGGATCCAGTACTGGCGTTTCTGCATCACATGAGACAGATTGCTGGAGCGGTAATCCTGGTCGAAAGTGACTACGAGCATATCGTCGTTGCCGGGGTTGCGCAGCATCGAAAGATTTTTGGTGACCACCTGAATGTGTTCCTTGCCAGCGTTGACGCGCCGTTTGTGCTCGGCCCACTGCGCGTAATTCATGTCTTCGCTGGAAAATTTCTTGGAGTAGTGGGCCAGGTATTTCTCGGTATCCAGACTTTCCCAATCGGCACGCCAGCTTTCAAAGGTCTTGAGAAAACTCTGGCGCTCGTTGTTCCAGTGATCCAGATCAAGCCATTCGATGTTGTCGCTGATGATCACCGGTGTCAGTCCGATTTGCACCAGGCGGTTGAGCTTTTCCAGATCGGGGTTGGCGAGCACCACGCAGCCGTTGCTGGCGCGCGGCGCGCGGCTATACGTATCGCTCGGCACGCCATGCAGCCAGATGCCATGGCCGGTGCGGCCTTGCAGGCGATCCCATTCGTTGGGGTAGTTGATCGGCAACGCCATCGGCCCGTAAAAATCGCCCAGCTTGGAGCGCGGCAGTGTGCCGGTGATGTGATAGACGCCAATCGGTGTTTTTTCGTCGCCTTCGCGGGTCTTGCCGTCACCCGCCTTGCCTTGGGTGATATAGAAATCGGCGAGGAAACGCGGACGGCCGTCCACATTTTCATACACGTACAAGCGTGATTTCTTGGTGTCGACCACGACCGCAGTTTTCTGATCCGGCCGCAATTGCAGCAGATAGCGTGGCACCGCATTGGCGGGCGGTTTTTCGCGATAGGCGCGCAGGCGCAGTTGCGCTTCTTCGCGCAAATCATTCAACTTGTCTTGCGGGCCGTTCGGCAGATCGCCCACCGTGCTGATGGAGCGTGTCCGTGCCAGTAGCAGGTCGCCTTTGATCAACTGAGCCAGATGGAAATTGGGCTGCTCGTCGAGCAAGGCCTCAGTCAACGTTAGCGCCTTGCTCAGACGGTTGCCAGAAATCTCGTCGTAAATCCGCAGCAGCTGAGTTTCCGGGTCAACACTCGCCGCCTGCACTGGAACCACGGTTGCGAGCAGTGAAACGAGCGGTGAGACTAATAACCCAAGGCATGACTTGTTCAACATACGATCCTTTGGCTGCGCAGCTTAGCCGCCTGAACTTTCCTGCACGATTTGCCACTTGCCCGCCGTTTTGCTCATGACCAGTGTCTTGCGCGAACGTGTCTTGTGGCCGGGCGCGGTATACAGCTGACGGAATTTGACCGTGGCTTGCGACCCGGCCAGGCTGATCTGGACATCTTCCAGCGCGACAGAAATCTTGCGCTTGCCTTCGATGCGTTGGCGGCGTTCTTCTTCCCAGGCTGCGCGCGACTGATTGTTGGGCGTTTTGAATTCGGCGCCATAGGCAGCCAGATAGGTTTTCGTATCCTGATTTGACCAGGCCGTTGCCCAGGTTTGCACGGCGCGTTTCACTTCATCTTCATCGCTGCCTTCCTTGGCCGCGGGTTTGCTGTTCGCAGCCGGTTTCGTGGTGGCTGCGGGTGCAGGCGCGGTGGCGGGTGCGGTTGCTGCAGGGGCAGCCGCAGTCGCCGGTGCGGAGGTGATTGGAACCGGTTTGACGGCAGGTGCGGGCGTGGGGCTGGTGTGGCCGCCACCGATCATTTCGCGCACCAGCGACAGTTTGGTTTGCGCTGCCGTATTGCTCGAGTCCAGTTGCAGCGCCTTGTCATACGCCTGGCTGGCCAGCTTGGCATAAACATCGCCGAGGTTTTCGTGCGCGGTGGCGTAACTGGGGTGGGTGCGAATCGCCATTTCCAGGGCATCGCGCGCCTTTTCGTATTTACCCTGCGAGGCATACAGCACGGCCAGATTGTTATAGGGCTCGGGCAACTCCGGGTAATCTTCGGTCAGGCGGGTAAAGATCTGAATCGCCTCGGGAGTTTTTTTCTGCTCGGTATAGATCAGTCCCTTGAGAAAACGCATTTGTGCGTCTTTGGGCTTGTTGACGAGAAACTTGTCGGCTTCGTGTAAGGCTTGGTCATATTGCCCGGCCTTGAGCAGATTGCTGACTTCAACCGATTCCGGTGTCGATTGCGCAGCTGCGCCCGCGCAGCACAGCAATGTTGCGGCTGCAAATACACGCAGGCGATTGGATCTTGCATTGATTTTATTAATCCAGGTCAGGGGCACGAAGGTCTCCACATGAAGGTGTGTTGCATGTTGGCGCAGTCTGCGGCAAGGCTGACTGCGCATCCGGGTGTTATATACTCCCGAAGCCTTGCATTCTATCAAGTCTCATTCCTCTGTGTCGCATATCTTCCCGATGTCCCGACTGAAAATATACAACACGCTTGCCCGTGAAAAACAGGATTTTGTCCCGCGCCAACCGGGGCAGGTGCGCATGTACGTGTGCGGCATGACGGTCTATGACTATTGCCATATTGGCCATGCGCGCGTCATGGTGGTGTTCGACATGGTACAGCGCTGGCTGCGTGCCAGCGGTTTTGCCGTCACTTATGTGCGCAACATCACCGATATCGACGACAAGATCATCAAGCGTGCCGCTGAAAATGGCGAAAGCATCAGCCAGTTAACGGCACGTTTCATCGACGCCATGAATGAAGATGCGGCCGCGCTGGGCGTGCAGCGGCCTGACCATGAGCCGCGTGCGACCGAATACATCCCGCAGATGATCGCCATGATCGAGACACTGGAACAAAAGGCGCTGGCCTATCAGGTCATGCAGGGCGATGTGAACTACGCCGTGCGCAAGTTTGATGGCTACGGCAAGCTGTCCGGCAAATCGCTGGACGATCTGCGCGCCGGCGAACGGGTCGAGGTCGATAGCGACAAGCACGATCCGCTCGACTTTGTCTTGTGGAAACAGGCCAAGGAAGGCGAGCCGTTCTGGGAATCACCCTGGGGCCGTGGCCGTCCCGGCTGGCATATCGAATGTTCGGCCATGAGCGGCGCCCTACTCGGTGAGACGTTTGATATCCATGGCGGCGGCGCGGATCTGCAATTCCCCCACCACGAAAACGAAATTGCCCAGAGCGAAGGCGCGCACGGCTGCACCTTTGTCAACACCTGGATGCACAACGGTTTCGTCCGCGTGGACAATGAAAAAATGTCCAAATCGCTGGGCAACTTCTTTACCATCCGCGACGTGCTGGCCAAATACGATGCCGAGGTGGTGCGCTTCTTCATTCTGCGTGCGCACTATCGCAGCCCGCTGAATTATTCCGATGCCCATCTGGACGATGCGCAGCACGCGCTGACGCGGCTTTATTCGGCCTTGCGCGAAGCGACGCCGGACGATGCACCGATTGACTGGCAGGAAGACCACGCCCAGCGTTTTGCGGCGGCGATGAACGACGATTTCAACACACCGATTGCGATTGCGGTGTTGTTTGAACTGGCGGGCGAAACCAACAAAACCCATTCGCCGGTATTGGCGCGGCAGTTGAAAAAACTGGCGGGGCTGCTAGGGTTGGTAGAGCGCTCCAGCCACGATTTCTTTCAGGCGGCACCGGCAGGTCTGGACGAGGCTGCGATTCAGACGCGTATTGCAGAGCGCAGTGCTGCCAAGAAGGCGAAAGATTTTGCGCTGGCGGATCGGATTCGTGCCGAACTTGAACAGCAGGGCGTTGCGCTGGAAGACAAACCCGGCGGTGTCACCGAATGGCGTCGTACCTGAACTGACCGACTCACTAAAAAGAACCCATCGTGGCCGAAAAAAAATCACCCAGTTCCGCCCCCAGCTATTGGGAACAAGCTTGCAAGGAGCTGACCCGCTGCGATCGGGTGATGCGCCGTCTGATTCCGCAATACGAAGGCTTGTGTCTCGTCAGTCGCGGTGATCCCTTTGTGACGCTGGCGCGTTCCATCGTCGGCCAGCAGATTTCGATCAAGGCGGCCGATACGGTATGGAGCCGACTGCTGGCGGCCTGCCCGAGCCTGGCGCCCAAAACCGTCCTTAAAACCGGCCCGGAAAAACTGGCACAATGCGGTCTGTCCAAACGCAAGGCCGAATACATCCTTGATTTGGCAGGACATTTCGATGCAGGCGCGCTGGATATCACGCGCTGGCCGGAGATGAGCGACGACGAAGTGATCGCCCAGCTTACGGCCATCCGTGGCATCGGGCGCTGGACAGCGGAGATGTTTTTGATTTTTAATCTGCTCCGGCCCAATATCATGCCGCTGGATGATTTGGGGCTGCTCAAGGCGATCAGCCTGCATTACTTCAGCGGTGAGCCGGTGTCGCGCAGCGAAGCGCGCGAAGTGTCGGCCAATTGGGAACCCTGGCGCACGGTGGGCACTTGGTATCTGTGGCGTAGTCTGGACCCGGTGCCGGTGGAATACTAAAAATGGAGACAAATGAAGTGGGGCTAAATTAAATGGGGTTCAAAAATTAAATGGGGTCAGACTCCATTTAATTGAGAATCCATAACACCAGGGAAACCTGCATCGCAATTAAATGGAGTCTGACCCCATTTAATTTTTGAACCCCATTTAATTTGTCTCCATTTAATTCAGGAGAAACGGAAAATGAAAACCACCTTCCTCGATTTCGAACAATCGATCGCCGATCTGGAGGGCAAGATCGAAGAACTGCGCTATGTGCAGGACGATTCTGCGGTTGATATTTCGGAAGAAATCGATCGTCTCAAAGGCAAGAGCGAGAGTCTGACCAAAGAGGTTTATGCCAAGCTGTCCTCCTGGCAGGTGTCGCAAGTCGCGCGTCATCCGCAGCGGCCCTATACGCTGGATTACCTTGAGCTGATCTTCACCGACTTCCACGAATTGCATGGCGACCGTTCCTATGCCGACGATCCTTCCATCGTCGGCGGGCTGGCGCGTTTCAATGGCCGTCCGGTGATGGTGATCGGCCACCAAAAAGGCCGCGACACCAAAGAGCGCGGCTTCCGCAATTTCGGCATGCCGCGCCCGGAAGGTTATCGCAAGGCGGAACGTCTGATGCGGCTGGCGGAAAAATTCGGCCTGCCGATTTTCACTTTTGTCGATACCCCCGGCGCCTATCCCGGTATCGGCGCGGAAGAACGTGGTCAGTCGGAAGCCATCGGCAAAAATCTTTACGTGATGGCCGAATTGAAAGTGCCCATCATCACCACCATCATCGGCGAAGGTGGTTCCGGTGGCGCGCTGGCGATTGCCGTGGCCGATCTGGTGCTGATGCTGCAATACTCGACCTATTCCGTGATCTCCCCCGAAGGCTGCGCCTCGATTCTGTACCGCAGCGCCGACAAGGCGCCCGAAGCGGCCGAGGCGCTGGGCATTACTGCACATCGTCTGAAAGCGCTCGGCTTGATCGACCGCATCATCAACGAGCCGCTGGGTGGCGCGCATCGCGACCGCAAGCAAATGGCACAGATGCTCAAACGCGCCCTGGCCGATGCACTGCGCCAGTTCAACGACGTCAAGCCCAAGCAATTGGTCGAAGCGCGGCTGGAGCGTCTGCTCTCCTATGGCAAATTCAAGGAAACCGGCGCCGACTGATGCGGCGACTGACGTGGTTTCGCGCGCACTGGCGCAGTGGCTCGCTGCGCTCGAGCCGTCATGGCAGTCCAGCCGGTTCGCGATTGCCTTCAGTGGCGGGCGTGATTCCACGGTCCTGCTGCATGCGCTGGCGCAACTTCTCCCACCTTCCCGTTTAGCCGCACTGCATATTCATCATGGCTTGCAGGCGCAGGCTGATGATTGGCAGCAGCATTGTCAGACGCTGTGCGCGCAACTGAACGTCCCCTTTCTGACGTGCAAGATCGACGTTCCGCGCGCGAATGGGCAGGGTATCGAAGCGGCGGCGCGTGAGGCGCGCTATGCGGCGCTGGTGCAATTGGCGCAGCAAGCGCAGTGCGATAGCCTGCTCACCGCGCATCACGCCGACGATCAGGTGGAATCGATGCTGTTGCAACTGTTGCGTGGCACCGGCTTGCCAGGCGCGGCTGGCATGGCGGCCAGCAAAATGACGCTCAACTCCACGTTGCCGCAACAGCGGCCGCTGCTGCATGTTCCTGCAAGCGCGCTGACCGAATACGTCACGCAGTATCAACTGCGCTGGGTTGAAGATCCCTCGAACCAAAACCGCCATTACGCGCGCAATGCCCTGCGACATGAGGTCTTGCCGACGTTGCAGGAATATTTTCCGGACTATCGGGACACACTCACACGTTTTTCCGAACATGCCGCGCAAGCGCAAACGCTGCTGAATCAACTGGCGCACCTCGACTATGTGCAATGTGCCAGCGTCACTGGCCAGTTGCACGTGCCTGCGTTGTTGCAGCATTCGGCCGCACGGCAGGTCAATCTGTTGCGCTACTGGGTTGCCTGCCATGGTTTGCCCGCACCCAGCGCCGCGCGGCTGCATGAGGTGATGCGGCGTTTGACCACAACCCGGCAGGTGCGCGCCTGGTCGGTCACGCATGAAGATCATCGGATTCGTTGTGAATACGACCTGCTGTCGATTCAAGCGCCAACAGCAGAATTTTCTCCTCCGGCCGCGATTGATTTCCGCTGGCAAGGTGAGCCGGTCATCGAGCTGCCCGCTTGGCGGGGCCGCTGGAAATTCTTGCGCGCCAGTACTGGCATCGCAGCCGATTGGTTGCAGCAGCAAACGCTCTCAGTGCGCGCACGCACGGGGGGCGAGCGCTTGAAGTTGCATCCTGCGCGTCCTTCACGCAGTCTGAAAAATCTTTATCAGGAAGCGCGCATTCCGCATGACCGGCGTGACGCGCTGCCACTGCTCTATGCGCAGGATGAATTACTTGCCGTGGCCGGAATCGGTGTCGATTGCCGCTTCGTGCGGAGTGCGCCAGAGGCTGCGGCGACCAATGCCTGCATCCAGATCGTCTGGCAAGCCGACTGAGTGCTCGACTGAGTGCTGACCTTCAGAAAATCCCCGCCGCCAATCCTTCGGCAAAAGCCGCGCCTACATCGGCACAGCGGCGAAGATCTTCTTCGGCGATATGTTTTGCCGCCAGAATGGTTTCACGCGTTTGCGCGTGGGTGATGATGATCAGCGGCGGCGCAATGGCTTTCAGACGCAAGCCGGTGGCGATGCGTTCGACTTGACGGATCACACCGGTGCCATCGCTGCCCGCGCACACCAGTAAAGCATAGGGCCGGCCGTTGATCTGGTCGAGCGCATCGTAATAAACGCGGTCGAAAAAATCCTTCATCAAGCCCGCCATGCTGCCGAGGTTTTCGGGGCTGACAAAAATATAACCATCGGCAGCCAGCACTTCGGCGGAGCGGGTTTCTACTGCGGTCTGCAAGTGAACTTCCACATTGCTACGGGCGGCGTCGGCGGCCACGCGTGCCATCTGCGCGCTGCCGCCCGTCATGCTGGAATAGACCACCAAAAGTTTTTTCATGTGCGCATGCGGGCAATCGGGTCTTGCAGATAGAACTCGGCCAGCAATTGATACATCACCGGATAGTTGTGCAGCAACTGGCTGGGCGTCATGAAGAAGATTTCAGAACACACGGCGAAAAACTCGCTGATATCTTCGGCGGCATAGGCATCGAGCGGCAGATCCTCATAGTAGGGATCGGCTTGTTCCGACGTTGGGTCGATGTCGGGCGGAATGGAATTTTCAATGACTTCGACGCGCGTCTTGAAGTCGGCATAGCAGCTCTGGATATTTGTGATCCAGTGCTTGCGGCTCAAGCCGGGATGGAGCGTGCGCTTCAACAAAGGTACGCCGTCGGCGGCACCATTGCGCAAATCCAGCTTGTGCGCAAATTCATGAAGTACGACATTGAAGCCTGGATTCAGCACGCCCAGATCGGACGCATCCCAGGACAGCACCACCGGGCCGCTGTGCCAGGCTTCGCCGGCGAGCAGATCGAAATATTCATGCACCACGCCTGCTTCGTCGGTTTCTTCGCTGTGCACCACAAACTCGCCGGGGTAGACGATGATCTCCTGCCAGCCCTGGTAATACTCCAGGCCAAGGTGGAGCACCGGCAGGCAGGCTTGCGTGGCGATCGAGACGCGGATAGTGTCGGTCAACTGCATGCCACCCGCAGCGCTGATCGATTTGCGCGCGAGGAATTGTCCAGTCAAGGCACGCAACTGTATTTGTTCCGCAGTTTGCAGCCAGGTATACCAAGGCAACTGGCGCACTACTTGCAACCAGAGTGTGTCAGGGATGGAGACCGTGCGCGGCGCGCGCTTGAATATTTTTTTGAGCATGACGGACCGACCAATCGAAAGCCCCTATGTTGTCCATCTTATAATCGTTTTCAGACCACGCCAAACTATTTACCCAATGCCGGCTCAACCTTCCCCCACAGATGCACCGGATGCATGGCTGAATGCGGTGCGCACCTATGCCGAGACGGTGTTGGCGGGTCACACCCTGCCCACGGGCGAGCCGGCGCACGCGCATGCGCAAGGAGCGGCGCAGATTTTGAACGGGATCGGGACGGATGTTGCAACGCAAGGTGCGGCGTGGTTGTTTCCCGTCGATTTCCTTCATCCTGCCGCGCAGCATGGTGCGCTGATTGAGGATTTGACGGCGCGCTTCGGCGCCGAAGTGGTGCAGCTGATCGTGCCGCTGCGGCAGTTACTGCGCTTGCGCGAATTGACGCTGGGGCAGTTGAGCGAGACGGAGACCAGTGGCAAGAGCGCGCGCGATCTGTCCAATCAAATCGAAGTGCTGCGCAAGATGGTGCTGGCCATGGCGGCCGATATACGCGTGGTACTGCTGCGGCTGGCCTCGCGCTTGCAAACCATGCGTTTTTTCGCCGCCAGCAAGGCTTCGCCTGATGATGCCGCAGTGCGCGAATTCGCCAATGAAACGATGCAGATTTACGCGCCGCTGGCCAACCGTCTCGGCATCTGGCAATTGAAGTGGGAACTGGAAGATCTGGCGTTCCGCTTTCTCGAACCGGATACGTACAAGAAAATTGCCCGCCAGCTGGATGAGAAACGCGTCGAGCGCGAGCAATTCATTCACGATGCCATTGCGCGCCTGCATAGCGAACTGGCCAAGCAGGGGATTACTGCCGACATCAGCGGCCGCCCCAAACACATCTACAGCATCGTCAACAAATTGCGCGGCAAGTCGCTGCAATTCGACCAGCTCTACGACGTGCGCGCACTGCGTGTGATCTGCACTGAGGTCAAGGATTGCTACACCGTGCTCGGCCTACTGCACCATCTGTGGAAGCCGATCGCCGAGGAATTCGACGACTATATCGCGCGCCCCAAGCCGAACGGTTATCAATCGCTGCACACCGTGCTGGTGTCCGAGGATGGGCGTCCGTTTGAAGTGCAGATTCGCACCCGCGCCATGCACCAGTTTGCCGAGTACGGGGTGGCGGCACATTGGCGTTACAAGGAAGCGGGCAGCAAGGGTTATGCCGGTGGCGTGCAGGCGAACCAGGATTACGATGCGCGCATTGCCTGGCTGCGGCAACTGCTGGCATGGAAGACCGAGGTGACCGACACCGTCGTCGATACGCAGCAATGGGCTGAGCAACTTAAGGCCGCAGCGCTGGACGAACGTATCTATGTGTTAACACCGGAAGCACGCGTGATCGATCTGCCCGCCGGGTCTACGCCTATCGATTTCGCCTATCACCTGCACAGTGACCTGGGTCACCGCTGCCGTGGGGCCAAGGTGGATGGCGTCATGGTGCCGCTCAACACGGTGTTGAAAAACGGGCAGACGGTGGAAATCGTGGTCGCCAAGCAGGGCGGCCCCTCGCGCGATTGGCTTAACCCGCAGCTGGGTTTTTTGCGCAGCACGCGTTCGCGCGCCAAGGTGCGGCAATGGTTCAATGCGGTTGAGCTGGAAGAAACGCGTGCCAGCGGCCGGGCCATCCTCGAGAAAGAATTGCAACGCCTGGGCAAGACGGCAGCGAGTCTGGAAGATCTGGCGCAGCAACTGGGTTTTGAAAAAGCCGATGACTTATTCATTGCCATCGGCCGCGAAGTGGTGCGCCCGCGGCAGATTGCCGAAGCGCTTGGATTGCTTGCACCCGCTGAAACCGTCGATCTCGAAACCACGCTGCCCACGCGCAGCGCCAGCGCCAGCAGCGTTGAACGCGGCGCCAAAAGCGGTGTGCTGGTGGTGGGGGTCGATGCCTTGATGACACAGCTGGCGCGTTGCTGCCGTCCGGCACCGCCCGACCCCATCATCGGTTTCGTCACGCGCGGGCGCGGCGTGTCGATTCACCGTTTGGGATGCAGCAATCTGGCCGCCATGCTGCGCCGTTCTCCCGAGCGCAGCATCGAAGTGACCTGGGGTCAACGTGCGGGCGCGCTGTATCCGGTTGACATCATCGTGTTGGCGAATGATCGCCAAGGGTTGCTACGCGATATTTCGGAAGTGCTGGCGCGCGAAAAAATCAACGTCATCGGCGTCAACACCCAATCCGAAGGCGATCAGGCGCGCATGCGTTTCACCACTGAAATCGTCAGCACGCAGCATTTGCAACGCGCGCTGGGCTTGATTCGCGAAGTACGCGGCGTGACCGATGCGCGGCGCAAATAAAGACACTTCTTCTTCACCCATGCGTAATTCGAATCGGACAGCCCCACCCATCGACGAAAGATTTGCTGCCGCACGCAGGCGCACGTTGAAGGCGATTGCCGCTTTTGAGGCTCTCAAGGGCATGGCAGCGCTGGTTGCGATTTTGGGGCTGCTCGATCTCATGCATCACGATATCCGGCACCTTGCGATTGAGCTGATCGGTCGTTTCCATCTGGACCCAGACGCGCAGTACGCATCGATTCTGTTGCACTATGCTGACCTGCTTCCGGGCGCCAATATCTATGCCTTGATGGCACTGGCCAGTGGATACATTCTGGTGCGCGGGTTGGAAGCCTACGGGCTCTGGTACGATCAGGCCTGGGGTGAATGGCTGGGCGCGCTATCGGGCGGCCTGTACATTCCGTTCGAATTCATTCACCTGCTGCATCGGCCATCCCTCGTCAACGCCGCCGTATTGATGGCCAATGTTTTTGTTGTCGTTTTTCTTGCGGTTCAATTGTGGTTGCGGCGCCGAACGTATCGCTAGGGCACAACGCGTGGCACATACGTAATGCAAGCATACAAAACACGTTACCTTCGACGCCGCCAGCGTTGGATCACAAAATACGCGCCGACCATCCCGCCTAAATGAGCGAAGTGTGCGACGCCCGCTTGTGTGCCGGTCACACCCAGCATCAACTCAAGCCCGGCATAGAGCGTGACAAACAACCAGGCCGGCAGTGGAATGGGCGGAAACAGCAGCACCAGCACGCGGTTGGGAAAGAACATGGCATACGCCAGCAGCAAGCCGAACACGCCGCCGGATGCGCCGACAGTGGGTTCGCCACTGCCGCTCACCAATGTGAATGCAAGTTGCGCGATACTGGCGGTCAGCACACTGGCGAAGTAGAGCAGGAAAAATGTTTGCCGCAGCAGCAGCGCTTCCAGCTCACGGCCAAACATCCACAGACCAAACATATTAAAAGCCAGGTGCATGAGGTTGCCATGCAGGAATGCGTAGGTGATGACCTGCCAGGGCATGAAACCCGCCTGCAAGGGCCAGAGGGCGAATGCGCGCACAAAACCGCCGCCGGCGCTGAGCTCCAGCAAATATGCAATGACGTTGATGAAAATCAGTATGCCCACTGCGCTTGCCATGCGTGTTCCTTTCTATGAGTTTTTCGGGGTGCGGCAATTGGCACTGATCGTGTCCGCGCCGAAGCGTTCGATCTCACGCTCCAGATCGAGCCGTGTCATGCGATGCGGTTGATTGATCTCTTCCGCCGTCAAAAGTTCGAGTGGCGCCATCCACATCACTTCCAACTCCAGCCCGTCATGATCGCGCGCATACAGGCTTTTGGTGCGCACGTGATTGGTCTCGCCGTACAGCGCACCCGCTTCCACCAGCCGCGTGCGCAGGGTACGCAGCTCGCCCAGTGTCGTCACTTCCCAGGCCAGGTGATACAGGCCGACCATGTTATGCCCGGCCTGCGTCGCTGCCGCATCCGCACCGATCGAAAACAGCGCGAGGTCGTGGTCGTTGGTCGAAGCCGGGGCGCGCAGAAAGCGGGCATTGGGAAACAGAAAGGCATCGGTGAAGCCGAGTACATCGCAGTAAAACGCGGCGCTTTTTTCGGCGTCGCGCACATAGAGGACAGCGTGGTTGAGGCGAGCGATCGGCATTAGTGATTCTCCTTCCTGGCGGCGAGCGCATTGCCCGCACGTGCATTGGATTTGCGGCCGAGCTGCGCGCTGATCCATTGGCCGGTCTCGACCATCGCATTCAGGTCGATGCCGGTCTCGATGCCCAGCCCGTGCAGCAGATAGAGCAGGTCTTCGGTAGCGACGTTGCCGGTCGCGCCCTTGGCGTAAGGGCAGCCGCCCAGTCCGGCGATGGACGCATCGAAGCGATGGATGCCCACTTGCAGGCTGGCAAACACATTGGCCAGCGCCTGCCCATAGGTGTCGTGAAAATGGCCGGAGAGGTGATCCAGCGGCACGATGCGCGCAGCAGCTTCCAGCACGCGCTGTACCTGCACTGCAGTGCCGACGCCGATGGTGTCAGCGATACCGATTTCGTCGCAACCCAGATCGGCAAAACGCTGCACGACTTCAGCCACCTTCTCCACCGCCACCGCGCCCTCATAGGGGCAGCCCAGCGCGCAGCTCACGGCGGCGCGAATGCGCAGATTATTGCGGCGCGCTTCCTGCACCACCGGGATAAAGCGGTCGATCGACTCGGCAATCGAGCAATTGATATTCTTGTGCGAAAACGTCTCGCTGGCCGCGCCAAAGATCACGATCTCGTTCGCACCACTGGTCAGCGCGCCGACAAAGCCCTGCATGTTCGGCGTCAGCACGCTATAGCGCACGCCACGCGAACGAATGATGCCCGCCATCACCTCCGCCGCATCGGCCATCTGCGGCACCCACTTGGGCGAAACGAAAGAAGTCACCTCAAGACTCTGCACCCCCGCCGCCAGCAACCGGTTGCACAGCGAAACTTTGATCGCCGTCGAGATCGGCTGCGCCTCATTCTGCAAGCCGTCGCGCGGGCCGACTTCGGTGACGATGACTTTGGTGGGGAGGGTCGATGTACTCATACCGTAATGCTACCTTGCGGAAGAGCAAAAGCAACCTCCAAACCACGCCAACGCAGATATGCAGAAAATTGAATGGCAGCGGATTCGTTTTATTTTTCTGTTGAGGAAAAAATTCGACTCCGGTACATTCCATCTTATCAAGGCAATCGGCCCCTTCCGTTATGACTGACACAGAAGCGATTTCGAGAATCCAATGGGCGATTAGTTCATTACCTGCCAAGTCTGGAACATGGCTGGACTCGATTCCAATTCAACTTCAATACTGCGCAGACCTGCTTCACGGGCGAGTCGGCCCCGATCGAGTCGAAGAAATAAACATGGGCTATATCGCGGTCCGCGAGTTCGACGGTTACGAGAAGGGATCAGAAGAGTTCGAATTGACTGAGGTCATTTGCGAAATTGACTACTACGTAAAGAGTCGTTTCTTTACATACGCCCAGAAGGTAAAGCATGGCATGCACAAGCGGTAGGCGTGGAATTTTGCCTGCCAGAAAGGGATCAATGGAGTCAGACTCGATTGATTACTACTTCGCCCAACGCGGTTTACGCTTTTCAAGGAACGCCGCCACACCTTCGCGGCCGTCTTCGCTGTTGCGGGCTTGGGCGATGGTGACTGCGGTGAGTTCGCGCAGGTTGGCGTTGAGGGCGTGGTTGTCGAGTTGGCCGATCAACTGCTTGGTGCTGGCGATGGCGTGCGGGCTGGCTTGCAGTGCAAATTGAAAAGTACCGGAGTAGTTTTGTTTTTTGACTGTGGAAAATTTGACACTGCACAGAGATCGCTATAGATTCGCCTAACCACATCAAAGTCAGCCGACATGAAACCCTCAGAAGCACTTTCAACTCATCGAGACGCCATTCGCAAGATCGTCGAACAGAACCGGGCGCGCAATGTGCGTGTGTTCGGCTCGGCGATTCACGGCAAGGATCATGAGGGGAGCGACCTTGATCTGCTGGTTGACCCTACGCAGGAAACCACGCTGTTTGATTTGGCACGCATCCAGGGACATTTGCAAACGCTACTGGGCGTGGAGGTCGATGTCCTGACCCCGGCAGCCTTGCCAGAGAAATTCCGCCAGCGCGTCCTTGCCGAAGCGCTGCCTGTATGAGCAAAAGCGATCCTCAACGCTTGCCCGATTATCTTGGGCACATCCTTGAGGCGATACTTCGCATAGAGCGGTATACCGAGGACATGACCGAGCTCATGTTTCTCGACGACGAAAAAACCCAGGATGCAGTGATCCGCAATCTGGAAATCGTTGGTGAAGCCTGCAAGAACATCGAGCGGTATCACCCTGATTTTGCAGCGGCGCATCCAGAGGTTCCCTGGGGTGACGCCTACCTGCTCAGAAATCAGGTCTCACACGGTTATTTCAGAGTCGATCTTGAAATCGTTTGGCGCACGCTGCAGAATGACTTGCCGCTGCTGGCTCAACAGATTCAAGCGCTGCTGAACGAATAGACGTTCAAAAAATCAATCGCATCATTCCCTGACTTTGCACATCTCTCTGCGTATTTGTGGCGGGGTGCTTCCCTCTACTTTTGCCAACGCGGTTTGCGTTTTTCAAGAAAGGCCGCCACGCCTTCGCGGCCGTCTTCGCTGTTGCGGGCCTGGGCGATGGCGACTGCGGTGAGTTCGCGCAGGTTGGCGTTGAGGGCGTGGTTGTCGAGTTGGCCGATCAACTGCTTGGTGCTGGCGATGGCGTGGGGGCTGGCTTGCAGCAGGGTGTTGATGAGGGTTTCAAACCTTGGCTCGAAATTTTCTGTTGAGCACACTTCGTGAATCAAGCCCAGGTGTTGTGCTTCGGTGGCGGAAAATTTTTCACCGCTCAAGGCATAGCGCCGCATCTGCCGCGCACCGATGGCGCGCAGCACATAGGGGGCGATGGTGGCGGGGACGAGACCGAGCTTGACTTCGGACAGGGCGAACTGCGCTTTTTCATCGGCCAGCACAATATCGCACACGCTGATCAAACCGATGCCGCCGCCATAGGCACCGCCCTGCACGCGGGCGATGATGGGTTTGGGGCATTGATCGAATTGATGCAGCATGTCGGCCAGCGCGCGCGCATCGGACAGATTTTGTGCTTGATCGAGCTCGCCCATGCGCGCCATCCAGTCCAGATCGGCGCCCGCGCAAAACGTATCGCCCTGCGCCGCGAGGACGATGATGCGCACATGGGGTTGCTCGGATACGGCGCGAATCGCAGCGCCTAGATCGGTAATCAAGACTTCGTTGAGCGCATTGCGCACCGCAGGGCGGTTCAGCCGCAGCGTGGCGATCGGTTCACAGATTTCGACGTGCAGGGCTTCGCTGTGCATGGGTGTTCCCGAATAGATAAAAATTACCCAAATCGGCAAATTACCCCTCCCCCTTCAAGGGGGAGGTTGGGAGGGGGATGGGGGTACTGCGGCTTGCTCAAGGAAACCCATCCCCACCCTAGCCCTCCCCTTGAAGGGGAGGGTGATACGGCTACATCCGAAAAATCCCGAACTTGGTTTCTGGAATCACGGCGTTCAAACTCGCGTGCAAGCCCAATCCCAGGCATTGCCGTGTATCGACTGGGTCGATGACGCCATCATCCCACAAGCGCGCGCTGGCGTAATAGGGGTGGCCTTCGGTTTCGTATTGCGCGCGGATCGGTTGCTTGAACGCTTCTTCCTCTTCCTTGCTCCAGCTGCCGCCTTTCGCGTCGATGCCGTCGCGCTTGATGGTCGCCATTACACTCGCGGCCTGTTCGCCGCCCATCACACTGATGCGCGCGTTGGGCCACATCCACAGCATGCGCGGGCCGTAGGCGCGGCCGCACATGGCGTAATTGCCGGCGCCGAAACTGCCGCCGACGATGACGGTGAATTTCGGCACGCGTGCGCATGCCACGGCGCCGACCAGCTTGGCACCGTGTTTGGCGATGCCTTCATTTTCGTATTTGCGCCCGACCATGAAGCCGGTGATGTTTTGCAAAAACACCAGTGGGATTCTGCGCTGGCAGCACAGTTCGATGAAGTGCGTACCTTTCAATGCCGATTCGGAAAACAGAATGCCGTTGTTGGCGATGATACCGACCGGCACGCCCCAGATGCGCGCCATGCCGGTGATCAGGCTGGTGCCGTAGCGCGCCTTGTATTCGTCGAAGTCGGAATCGTCGACGATGCGCGCGATGATTTCGCGCACATCAAAGGGACGGCGCGTATCGGTGGGGATGATGCCGTACAGTTCCTGCGCGGCGTAGCGCGGAGCCACCGGCTCGCGCAGATCAAGCTGATCGGGTTTTCGACGGTGCAGATTGCCAACGATGCGGCGTGCAATCTGCAAGGCATGGGTATCGTCGTCGGCCAGATGATCGGCGACGCCGGACAGACGCGTGTGTACATCGCCGCCGCCCAGATCTTCCGCGCTCACCACTTCGCCGACAGCGGATTTCACCAGCGGCGGCCCGGCCAGAAAAATCGTGCCCTGATTCTTGACGATGATGGATTCGTCGCTCATGGCGGGCACGTAAGCGCCACCGGCCGTGCATGAACCCATCACCACGGCGATTTGCGGAATACCCGCGGCGCTCATATTGGCCTGGTTGTAGAAGATGCGGCCGAAGTGTTCGCGGTCGGGAAAAACTTCATCCTGATTCGGCAGATTGGCGCCACCGGAATCGACCAGATAGATGCAAGGCAGATTGTTTTCCTGCGCAATCTCTTGCGCGCGCAAATGTTTTTTCACCGTCACCGGGTAATAGGTGCCGCCCTTTACCGTGGCGTCGTTGCAGACGATCACGCATTCCTGACCATTGACGCGGCCCAGCCCGGTGATGATGCCCGCGCCCGGCGAGGCGTCGTCATACATGCCGTGCGCGGCCAGTGCCGAGAATTCCAGAAACGGTGTGTCGGCATCGAGCAGGGCGGCGATACGTTCGCGCGGCAGCAGCTTGCCGCGTCCCGTGTGTTTGGCCCGCGCAGCATCGCCGCCACCTTGCGCGATGTGCGTCAGCTTTTGCTGCAAGTCTTCGACCAGCGCTTTCATCGCTTGCGCGCTGGACTGGAAGGCGTCGCTGCTGGTGTTTATTTTTGTTTCGATGATGGGCATGTTAGTTAGCCAAAGGAATGTTCACCACAGAGAGCACAGAGAACACAGAGAAAAAAGCGGTTGAGTCGTGCCAGCGCAGGCTGGCATCCAGTGTCTTTGCAACGTCAAGCCGCTAGGTTCCTGCCTGCGCAGGAACGACGGAAAGATTTTCTCTGTGTTCTCTGTGGTGAAAGATTTACAAGGTTTCATTAAACAACTCCCGTCCAATCAGCATGCGTCGTATCTCCGAGGTGCCTGCGCCGATTTCGTACAGCTTGGCGTCGCGCCATAGTCGGCCAGTGGCGTAGTCGTTGGTGTAACCGTTGCCGCCGAGAATCTGGATTGCATCGCCCGCCATCGCCGTGGCGCGCTCGGCGCAATACAGAATCGCCGCCGCGCAATCCTTGCGCAAGTGACGGGCAGAGGTGTTGTTGCGTGTACAGGCATCGAGATTTTTGCCGACCGTGTAACACAGCGCGCGCGATGCTTGCAGTATGGTGTACATATCGGCCAGCTTGGCCTGAATCAGTTGGAATTCGCCGATGGCCTGACCGAACTGTTTGCGTTCGTGCACATAGGGCAAGACCACATCCATGCACGCCTGCATGATGCCGATGGGCCCGGCGGCCAGCACGGCGCGCTCGAAATCGAGGCCCGACATCAGTACCTTGACGCCGCCGCCCACCGCACCCAGCACGTTTTCTTTCGGCACTCTGCAATCGGTAAACACCAGTTCGCCGGTGTGGCTGCCGCGCATGCCGAGCTTGTCGAGTTTTTGCGCCACTGAAAATCCCGCAAAGTTTTTTTCGACGATGAAGGCGGTGATGCCGTTTGCTTCTGCTGTTGCATCGGTTTTGGCGTAGACCACCAGCACGTCGGCATCGGGGCCATTGGTGATCCACATCTTGCTGCCGTTCAATAGATAGTGATCACCGCGATCATCGGCGCGCAGGCGCATCGACACCACATCGGAACCGGATTCGGTTTCGGACATCGCCAGTGCGCCGATCTGATCACCGCTGATGAGCGGCGGCAGATATTTCTGCTTTTGCGCCGCATTGCCGTTGCGATGAATCTGGTTGACGCACAGGTTGGAATGCGCGCCATAACTCAAGCCCACGCTGGCCGAAGCGCGCGAGATTTCTTCCATCGCCACCATGTGGGCGAGATAGCCCATGTTTGCGCCGCCATAGGCTTCGCTCGCCGTAATGCCCAGCACGCCGAGAGCGCCCAGCTTCTGCCACAGATCCATCGGGAACTGATCGTCGCGGTCGATCTGCGCGGCGCGCGGCGCGATTTCCTTGTGCGCGAACTGGCGCACGCTGTCGCGCAACGCGTCGATGTCATCGCCAAGAAAGTGATCCAGTCCTGTCAGCATGGGCGTTTCCGATTCTGTGTGTCTTTGTGGTCAAGCCGCTCTTGAGTGCGTTTTGGGTAGCGGTTCTATCGTGGATGCCGCAACAAACTTGCGTAACAGCACAGCCTCTTTTTCCTGTGCCCGTTGCATCGCTTCTGCCTTCACCGGCCCAAAGCCGCGAATCTGTTCTGGCAGCCGCGCCAGTTCGATGGCGCAGGCGAGGTTGCTGGCTTGCAGCTCTGCACTGACACGCTGCATCAGCTGGATATAGTGCGCCAGCAGGGCGCGTTCGCTGCGGCGCTCTTCGCTGCGCGCAAAGATATCGAGCGCGCTGCCGCGCAGGAAGCGCAGCTTGGTCAGCACTTTGAAGACTATAAACATCCAGCGACCGAAGGTGAGCTTTTGCGGCCGGCCAGTATTGGGGTCGATGCGCGAAAACAGCGGTGGTGCAAGGTGAAATTCGAGGTGGTAGTCGCCCTCGAAATCGTGCGCGATTTTTTGTCTGAAATCGGTTTCGGTGTACAGGCGCGCAACTTCATATTCGTCCTTGATCGCCATCAGCTTGTACAGGTTGGATGCCACCGCCTTGCCAAAGCGCCCATCCAGGCCGAGCGCTTGTTCTTGTGCCGCGCAAGTTTCGACGAAGGTTTTGTACCGCTGCGCATAGGCGGCGTTCTGGTAGGCCGTCAGTCGTTGCACGCGGTCTTTGACGATAGTCTCCAGCGTGTGCAGGCGGCGCGGCATGAAGTGCACCTGCGTGCTGGCCGCGCCGCCTGCCGCGCGTTTGACGGCGGCTTGATCGACGGCGGCCTGACGGCCCCAGGCGAGCGCATCCAGGTTCAGTTGCACGCGGGCGCCGTTGATGACGATGGCGCGTTCCAGCGTTTCCGGGTGCAGCGGCACCCAGCCTTTTTGCAGGGCATAGCCGAGCATAAACATATTGGTGGCAATCGAATCTTCCAGCAGCGCGGTGGCCAGCGTGGCGGCGGGTACGGTGTCGTGGGCGCTGCGGCAGGCGGCTTGCAACAGGCCGACGATGTCGTCGAGCGGTGCTTCCCAATCCGGTTCGTGGATGAAATCACTGGTCGGCATGACATCGCTGTTGATGACGGCGCGGGTCTTGTGCGGTGATAGACGGGTGAGTGTTTCTGGCGTGGCGCAGACAATGGCATCGCAGGCCAGCAGCAGATCGGCGTCGCCGTCGGCAATGCGCGCCGCGTGCAGGCTGGCGGTGGTCGGTCCCAGGCGCACGTGCGAGCGCACGGCGCCACCTTTTTGTGCCAGCCCGGCCATGTCGAGCAGCAGTGCGCCTTTGCCTTCCAGATGCGCGGCCATGCCGAGGATGGCGCCGATCGTCACCACACCGGTGCCGCCGACGCCGGTGACAAGGATGTTGTAGGGGCGATCCAGCGGCGGTGTGACGACCACGGGGAAATCTTTCGGCGCGGGCGGCGTTTGTTTCGATTGCGCGGTGTGCTCGCGCAACTGGCCGCCCACCACCGAAACGAAACTGGGGCAGAAGCCCTTGATGCAACTGTAATCCTTGTTGCAGGACGATTGATCGATGGCGCGCTTGCGTCCCAGCTCGGTTTCCACCGGCACGATAGAGACGCAGTTCGATTGCTCGCCGCAATCGCCGCAGCCTTCGCACACCTCTTCGTTGATGACGATGCGGTGGGCGGGGTCGGGATATTTGCCGCGTTTGCGGCGGCGGCGTTTTTCTGCCGCGCAGGTTTGATCGTAGATCAGCACGGTGACGCCGGGCACTTCGCGCAGATGACGCTGGATGGCATCGAGTTCATCGCGGTGGCGCACTTGCGTTTCCGGCGGGAACATTTCCTCGGCATCGTATTTTTCTGGCGCGTCGCTGACGATCACTATTTCGCGCACGCCCTCGGCATAGACCTGTTGCGCGACATGCGGCACCGTCAGGATGCCTTCGACTGGTTGGCCGCCGGTCATTGCCACCGCATCGTTGAACAGGATCTTGTAGGTGACATTGACCTTGGCGGCCACGGCGGCACGTAGCGCCAGAATACCGGAGTGGAAATAAGTGCCGTCGCCCAGATTGACGAACATGTGTGGCGTACTAGTGAAGGGGGACTGACCGATCCACGCCACGCCTTCGCCCCCCATCTGGCTGTAGAAACCGGTGCCGCGTTCCATCCAGATTGCCATGTAGTGACAGCCGATGCCGGCCAGCGCGCGGCTGCCTTCGGGTACGCGGGTGGATGTGTTATGCGGACAGCCGGAGCAATACACCGGCATGCGCTGCGTCTTGATCTGATGCTGGCTGACCAGCGTATCGAGGAACTTGCGCCCGGCGTCGATGGCGCGTGCGCGCGCTTCGACATCATCGTGTTTCTGGTGACGTTGCAGCCGCGCGGCGACGGTGAGCGCAATTTCGGCGGCCGACAATTCGCCGCCTGAAGACAGTAGCGCAACACCTTCATCTGCCGTTTTGCCGGTGATACGCGGATGCAGCGCGGTGTTGAACAAAATGTCCTTGACCTGCATTTCCAGCACATCGCGTTTTTCTTCCACCACCAGAATCTCGTCCAGTCCGCGCGCGAATTCCTGCACGATCTGCGGGTCGAGCGGCCAGCTCATGCCAATTTTCAACAGGCGGATGCCGTGGCGCGCAATTTGTGCCTCGTCCAGGCCGAGCAGGTCGAAGGCTTGCAAGGTGTCGAGGTAGGATTTGCCGGTGGTGATGATGCCCAGCGTCGCCTGCGGCGTGTCGATGACGATGCGGTTGAGCCGGTTGGCGCGGGCATAGGCGAGGGCGGCGGGCAGTTTGACTTCGTGCAGGCGGCGCTCCTGCTCCAGCGAGACATCGGGCCAGCGCAGACTGACGCCGTCGGGCGGCAGCGTGAAATCGCTGGGAATGATGATGGTTTGCGCCAGCGGATCGACCTCGAACGAGGCCGTGCTCTCGACTGTATCCGACACGGTTTTGAAGCCGACCCAGCAGCCGGAAAAACGCGACAGGGCAAAACCATGCAAACCGAACTCGATGAACTCGCGCACGCCGGAAGGGTTGAGCACCGGCACCATGGCGGCAATCAGAACGTGCTCACTTTGATGTGGCAGCGTGGAAGATTTGCAGGCGTGATCGTCGCCGCAGACCAGCAGCACGCCGCCGTGTTTCGAGCTGCCCGCCGCGTTGCCGTGCTTGATCGGATCGATCGCGCGATCCACGCCCGGCCCTTTGCCGTACCACAGCGCAAACACGCCATCGACGGTGGCCTGCGCATCCTGCGTGACTTGCTGCGTGCCCCAGACGGCCGTCGCGCCCAGCTCTTCGTTGATGCCAGGAGAAAATTTGATGCGGTGCTGTTCCAGATATTTGGCCGCACGCCAGCATTCCAGATCGACCGAGCCCAGCGGTGAACCGCGATAGCCGGAAACGAAACCCGCCGTATTCAGCCCCGCCGCCTGATCGCGCAGGTGCTGAAACATCAGCATGCGAATCAACGCCTGCGTGCCGGTCATGTAAACCCGGCCTGCGGTGACTTGATACTTGTCCTGCAACGAAATTTCGGGTGATCCCATGACGACTCCGTTCACAGCCCGTGTGGTTCAGTATCGGCATGGAGTGGCGTTTCTGCAATGGTGGCGTCACGCTGCAGGATAAAAAATGTTTATTTCCATTGCCCTGGAACGGTATGATTGCAGCGCACAACCAGCCAAAGGAGCGCGCCATGTCTGCCTTGTTCGCTTTTCTCCATCACCTCGCTTTTGTTGGTTTGATGGCGGTGCTGGCACTTGAAATGGTGCTGGTGCGCGACGAATTGAACCTCGAGCGCGCGCGCAAGCTGATGCGTTTCGACCTCGCTTATGGCGTGCTCGCCGGGGTCATTTTGATTGTCGGTTTCCTGCGCGTGATCTATTTCGAAAAGGGCTGGGACTACTATCAACACAGCATTCCCTTTCTCATCAAAATGAGCTTGTTTCTGGTCGTCGGACTGTTGTCGATCATTCCCACCGTGGAATTTTTATCCTGGCGCAAGCTGATTGCCACCGGCCAGGTGCCGGTGCTGAATGCAGACAAAAAACGACGCCTGTCGGCCATCATCCACGTCGAATTGCTCGGGCTGAGCCTGATGTTGCTGTGTGCGGCCCTGATGGCGCGGGGTATGGGCCAGATGACCTGATGCTCGGATGCGTTGACAAGGTTAAAAATAGAAACAGAAATAGAAAAAAACGCTATTGCGACGCACCAAACAAGGGTATCATTGCGGGTTTTCAAATTTCCCCAACCAGCGCTGTACCGTTCTGATTTCATTGGCTTTTCGCTGTCTTGCAGTAATCAAGATGGATACAGGCCCAGGCTTTCATTCCTGCATCCCGGCGCTTTATTTTTGAGCATTCACTATGTCACGCAGTTTCCGCAATATCGCCATCATCGCGCACGTCGATCATGGCAAAACCACGCTGGTTGATCAATTGCTGCGCCAGTCCGGCACCTTCCGCGAGAATGAAAAAGTCAACGAGCGGGTGATGGACAGCAACGACCTGGAAAAGGAACGCGGTATCACGATTCTGGCGAAGAACTGCGCGGTGGAATACGAAGGCACGCACATCAACATCGTCGATACCCCCGGACACGCGGACTTCGGTGGTGAGGTCGAGCGGGTGCTGTCGATGGTCGATAGTGTGCTGCTGCTGGTCGATGCGGTGGAAGGCCCGATGCCGCAAACGCGCTTCGTGACCAAGAAAGCGCTGGCACTGGGCTTGAAACCCATCGTTGTGGTGAACAAAATCGACCGCCCTGGTGCGCGTCCCGATTTCGTCATCAACGCCACTTTTGAATTGTTCGACAAACTCGGCGCGACTGAAGAGCAGCTTGATTTCCCCGTGGTGTATGCCTCGGGCCTGAACGGTTTTGCCGGCATGACCGAAGATGTGCGCGATGGCGATCTGCGTCCGCTGTTTGAAACCATCCTCAAGCATGTACCGGTGCGTCCTGATGAAAGCGATGCGCCGCTGCAATTGCAAATCTGCTCGCTCGATTACAGCAGCTACGTCGGCAAGATCGGTATCGGCCGTATCAATCGCGGCCGCATCAAGCCGGGTCAGAACGTGGTGGTCAAGTTTGGTCCCGAAGGCGCGCCGATCACGGGCCGTATCAATCAAGTGTTGAGCTTCCAGGGGCTGGAACGTCAATTGGTCGATGAGGCGCAGGCGGGCGACATCGTGCTGATCAACGGTATTGAAGAAATCGGCATTGGTTGCACGATTTGCGACCCCACGGCACAGGAAGCACTGCCGCTGCTGAAAGTGGATGAGCCGACGTTGACGATGAATTTCATGGTCAATACCTCGCCGCTCGCCGGTCGTGAAGGGAAGTTCGTTACCAGCCGTCAGCTGCGCGACCGCCTCGACCGTGAGCTGAAAGCCAACGTCGCGTTGCGCGTGAAAGATACCGACGACGACACCATATTTGAAGTGTCGGGCCGTGGCGAATTGCACCTGACGATTCTGCTGGAAAACATGCGCCGCGAAGGTTACGAAATGGCCGTGTCGCGTCCGCGCGTGGTGTACAAGGATATCGACGGTGTCCGTTGCGAACCATTCGAGATGGTCAGCATCGACATCGAAGAAGAAAACCAGGGCGCAGTGATGGAAGAAATGGGCCGCCGCAAGGCCGACCTGCAGGACATGCAGCCCGATGGTCGCGGTCGTGTGCGGCTGGAATATCGTACCCCGGCACGCAGCCTGATCGGTTTCCATACCGATTTCATGTCGATGACGCGCGGTACCGGCCTCATCAGCCATGTATTCGACGAATACGCACCGGTGCGTGAAGGCGGTCTCGGTGAGCGTCGCAACGGCGTACTGATTTCGCAGGACGATGGCGAAGCGGTAGCTTATGCGCTGTGGAAATTGCAGGATCGCGGCCGCATGTTCGTCAGCCACGGCGATGCGCTGTACGAAGGCATGATCATCGGCATTCACTCGCGCGACAACGATCTGGTGGTCAACCCGATCAAGGGCAAGCAGCTGACCAACGTGCGCGCCTCCGGCACCGATGAAGCCGTACGTCTGGTGCCGCCGATTCAGATGAGCCTGGAATATGCGGTTGAATTCATCGCCGACGACGAGCTGGTCGAAATCACTCCAAAAAGTATCCGCCTGCGCAAGCGCCACTTGAAAGAGCACGAACGCAAGAAGGCTTCGCGCGAAGCGGCTTAAAAAGACTTAGCCACAGAGGGCACAGAGAGCACAGAGAAGATCAAGACCACTTCTGGTTTTGACTTTCTCTGTGTACTCTGTGCCCTCTGTGGCTTTTTTTGTCCTTGATTTCTCATGAGCAGACGCATATCCGTAGCGCCGATGATGGACTGGACCGACCGGCATTGTCGGTTCTTCCATCGCGCGTTGTCGCGTCATGCCTGGCTGTATACCGAGATGGTCACCACCGGCGCGCTATTGCATGGCGATGTGCCACGTCATCTCGATTTCAGCTCTGAAGAGCACCCGGTCGCGTTGCAGCTCGGCGGCAGCGAGCCGGACGATCTGGCCGCGTGCGCGAAGCTGGCGGCGCAGTGGGGTTATGACGAGGTCAATCTGAATTGCGGTTGCCCCTCGGAGCGGGTGCAGCGCGGTGCCTTTGGCGCCTGCCTGATGGCCGAGCCGCAACTGGTGACCGATTGCGTGAAGGCGATGCGCGATGCGGTGGATCTGCCGATCACCGTCAAACATCGCATCGGTATCGACAAGTCAGAGGACTATGCTTTCGTGCGCGATTTCGTCGGCACCGTGGCTCAGGCCGGTTGCACTACCTTCATCGTGCATGCGCGCAATGCCGTGCTCAAGGGCTTGAGCCCGAAGCAGAACCGCGAAGTGCCGCCGCTGAAATACGAGTTTGCCTATCAGCTCAAAAAGGATTTCCCGGCGCTGGAAATTCTCATTAACGGCGGCATCACCACCTATGAGCAAATCGACACCCATCTGCAACACGTCGATGGCGTGATGCTTGGCCGCGAGGCGTACCACAACCCCGGTCTGCTGACGCAGATCGACCGGCGTTACTATGACCCCGCTGCGGCCAATACGACGATGGAAGCCATGCTTGAAATCATGGATGTCTACCTGCAAAAAATCACCGCTGCAGGCGAGCCCCCGCGCCATCTGGTACGCCACATGCTGGGTCTGTTCCATGGCCTGCCCGGTGCGCGCAACTGGCGTCGCATATTGAGCGAAACCGCGCTGCTTGAACAACACGGCGCGCAAGTGTTGCGTCAGGCCTTCGCCGAAATCTACCATCCGCATCCGCCACTGCGCCCGCGTTCGATCGACTATTCGCAGGAATAGACCGGTTTTCCAGGGCTATTCCTGCCTTTGCTTCGAGCCAAGACCAGCCAGAATTCAGCTCATCCATAATCCATTAGAGCGCGACTGATGGCAAAAATCGTTTGCATCATCGGAAACAAGGGCGGCACGGGTAAAACCACGCTGTCGCACATGCTCGCTTACGGCATGGGCCTGTTCGGCAAATACACGGTGGCCGTGCTGACCGACGCCGAACGTTTCAAGGTGTCGAAAAACCAGCGCAACTATCTGCCCTTCGATGCACGCAAGCCGGAAAATCTGGAAAAGGTGATCGCCAAACTGCACTCGGTGCCCAACTGGTATGGCGTGATCGATGGCGGCGGTAACCGGCCCGAAATGGATCGCAAACTGGCGGCGTGTTCCGACATCGTGTTACTGCCGTTCCGCGATTCACACGAAGACATCCGCACCGTGATCCAGGATCTGCAACGTTTCCCAAACGCCTACGCGCTGCCGTCGCAGTGGCCCACCAACCAGTGGCAGCAGGCGGCATCGGCGCGTACGGTCGAGCAGCTTCTGCGTGATTACAAGGCTCGGTTGCTGGAACCAGTATTTCAGCTCAGTTCCACCAAGATGTTCTTGCAGGAAGACCTGCCCGAATCCCTCCCCACGCCGCTGAACAATGCCTGCCGCGCATTGACGATGCAGGTGATGGAATTGATGGGGATCAGCTTGACTGAAGAAGATTGGCGGCCGGTCAAGCGTCAGCACAACGAATCCACCACACCGTCCGCAGAAGAAAGCGACAGTGTGCGTATCACGCCGCAATCATTGCTGGGTTTGCGCCACAGCCACATCGCCTACGCTTAGGGATTCCCCTTCGTGGCGTTTCAAGTTACAGAACCTTCCCCGGATTCATGATGCCCAGCGGGTCAAGCGCTTGCTTGATGCTGCGCATCAACCGCAGCGCGGTGGCATCCTTGTAGTGCGGCAAGGTATCGCGCTTGAGTTGGCCGATGCCATGTTCGGCGCTGATGCTGCCACTGCATTCCGCTACCGTTTTATAGACCACCCGATTTATTTTTTCCTGCCAGAGCGCAAATGCGGGCACGTCGGTCTTCTTGGGCAGGGCGATGTTGTAGTGCAGGTTGCCATCACCCAGATGCCCGAACACCACCAGTTGCAGCGGCGTACCCAGCGCGTGCAGCGCTTGTTCGCAACGTTCACAGAACTCTGCCAGCCGCGAGAGCGGCAGGCTGATGTCGTGCTTGATGTTGCGGCCTTCCAGCGCTTCGGCTTCGGGAATGCGTTCACGCAAGGCCCACAATTGTTGCGCCTGTTGCAGTGAACTGGCGATGATTGCATCCTGTGCGATGCCTTTTTCCAGCGCAGCAGCAAGCAGTGTATTGAGCACGCTTTGCGCATGCTCTTCCGATTCCAGATCAGACAACTCCAGCAGCACCGCATAGGGTGCGCCCTGCGCAAAGGGCAGGGGGCGCTGCGTGTGTTTGTTGACCAGACGCAGGCACAGATCGGACATCGCCTCGAAGGTGGTGAGCGCAGCCGCTGCATGAGATTGCGCCAGGGTCAGCAATTGCAGTGCGTGCGCCAGCGTGTTCACCGACACCAGCGCCGTGGCGGTAGCTTTGGGCAGCGGATACAGTTTGAGCGTGGCGGCGGTAATGATGCCCAGCGTGCCTTCGGCGCCGATGAACAGATCGCGCAAATCATAGCCGGTGTTGTCCTTGCGCAAGCCGGTGAGGCCCTGCCAGATTTCGCCTTGCGCTGTGACAACTTCCAGCCCCAGTGTCAGCTCGCGCGCATTGCCGTAACGCAGCACCGCTGTGCCCCCCGCGTTGGTGGCCAGATTGCCACCGATGGTGCAGCTGCCCTCGGACGCCAGACTGAGCGGGAACAAGCGTTCCGCCGCGTGGGCCGCTTCTTGTGCTTGCAAGAGGGTGACGCCCGCTTCGACGGTCAGCGTATTGTTGAGTGGATCGACGGCGCGGATGCGCTGCAAGCGTCGCAGGCTGAGCACGATCTGCGTACCGCTGGTATCAGGCGTGGCACCGCCGCACAGACCGGTATTGCCACCCTGCGGCACGATGCCGATGCGTTCTGCCGCGCAGCGCTTGACGATGGCTGCGACTTCTTCCGTAGTGGCAGGCGCGACCACGGCCAGTGCTTGGCCCGTGTAGCGCTGGCGCCAATCGGTGAGATAGGGTGCGACATCCTGCGGCGCAGTCAGGACATGGTGCGCGCCGATCAGAGAGGCGAGGTCGCTTAAAAATTTATTGGACATGCCCAGCCTCGCGCGCCTTCTGTGCTTTCTTCAGTGGCCGCAGATACAGCATGGCCGCGACGAAGAACACCAGCGTCAGAACGATTTCCACCACCGCGATCCAGCGCGTTGCGGGGGCATCGCTGGTGGCGCGCACCACGCCTTCGGTGAAGTAGAGCCAGATCAGCAGACTCGCCCATTGCATCGTATAAGCGGGACGCCGCCACAGACCACGGCAGGCCAGCAACAGGGGCAGGGCCTTGAGCACCAGCCAACTGCCGCCGGGATGCACTGGTGCGAGCCATGTTTCCCAAGCGATGCACCAGAGCAGCAATACGATCCAGCTGACGATGGCGATGCGATAGGGCAGGTTGTTCGGAGCGTTCATGCCAGCTTCAGGGCGACGGTGGCGAGACGCTTGCCGAGTGCCATCGCCAGCTTGCGTTCTTCTGGCGTGATGGCGGCGCTGCCATCCGATTTGGCCACGTGGCTGGCGCCATAAGGCGTGCCGCCGCTGGTGGTCGACATCAATTCCGGTTCGGTATAGGGCAGGCCGACCAGCAGCATGCCGTGATGCAGCAGCGGCAACATCATCGACATCAAGGTGGTTTCCTGTCCGCCATGTTGACTGCCGGTCGAAGTAAAAACCGCCGCCGGTTTGCCCACCAGCGTACCCGGCAGCCAGAGCGGAATCGTGCTGTCGAGAAAATATTTCAGCGGCGCAGCCATATTGCCAAAGCGGGTCGGCGACCCCAGCGCGAGTCCGGCACATTCTTCCAGATCGCGCAGTTCCGCATACGGCGGCCCGCTGGCGGGAATGTCCGGCTCGGTGGCTTCGCACACCGTCGAGACTGGCGGCACCGTGCGCAGCCGCGCGCTGGCGCCCGCGACCTGGTCGATGCCTTCGGCGATATATTCCGCCAGTTGGCGTGTGGCGCTGTTGCGGCTGTAGTAGAGGACGAGAATTTCGGTCATGTCGAACAGGGTCTGTCAGAGGCGATGGCTGCACGGTATTATATGGGCCATGGCAAAACTGCGAGATTATTTCAACAAACTGCAGTACTACTTCAAGCGCACCTACAAGGTGTTGCGTTTCGCCGCGACCCGGGGGAGCGAGCAGCGCATTGCGCAGGTGGCTGGCAGCCTGACCTTTACCACGGTGTTGTCGCTGATTCCTTTTGTTGCGGTGGCGCTGGCCTTGTTCACTGCGTTTCCGATGTTTGCCGATCTGCGCACGGAAGTACAGAACTTCATGTTTGAAAATCTGATGCCAGAACACACCAGTGACGCCATTCTGAGATACATCAATCAATTCTCGGCCAAGGCCAACCGGCTCACCTTGGTGGGATTGCTTTTTCTGGGCATCACGGCGATCACGATGCTGCTGACGGTCGATCGCGCGTTGAACAATATCTGGCTGGTCAAGAAGCAGCGGCCGATTGCGCATCGCGTGCTGGTGTATTGGGCGGTGATCACGCTGGGCCCTTTCCTGCTGGGCATCAGCTTGTGGGCGACGTCCTATGTGGGCGGCATGTCGGCTGGCTTGATCAAGGAAATGCCGGGCGTGCTGCAAGTGCTGGTGGAATTGTTGCCGGTGGTGTTGATGGGACTCGCCTTTGCCGCGTTGTATACCGTGGTACCCAATCGCGATGTGCTGCGGCGCGATGCCTTGATCGGCGGTTTTCTTGCCGCGATTTTATTCGAGCTGACCAAGCAGGGCTTTGCGCTGTACATCAAGAAATTTCCGACATACACCGTTGTCTATGGTGCGTTCGCCGCCCTGCCGATTTTCTTTCTCTGGATTTATCTTTCCTGGCTGGTGACCTTGTTCGGCGCAACCGTGACGGCGATTCTGCCCATGTTGCGCGACGGCCGCTGGGAGCGCACCTACCGGCCCGGCACCGATTTCGCCGATGCGCTGGCACTGTTGCACCAACTGTATGGTGCGGCCGTTCATCCTCAGCCGGGTCTGACCGTAGATCAGTTGTGCCGCATCCTGGTGATCAACCCCTACGATGCCGAGCGCTTGCTGCAGAAACTCAAGCACATGGGTTATGTGACGCAGTCTTCTGATCTGCCACCGCGCTGGGTGTGGGTGGCCGATGCGACCCAGGTCACGCTGCAACCGATCTATCAGCGCCTGGTACTCGAAGCCGGCTACCTGGCGAAAGAGTTACCCAAAGCACAGGCGGGATTTGGCAGCATTTATCACGGTTTGCTGGATGTGTCGATATTGCGCCAACCCTTGCAACTGGTGTTTGCGACGTATCAATCCTGAGATGTGTATAAAAGTCTGCCTGCGCTGGCGGACGTGACAGGCTTCCATTTTCCAGCGACCTGCACTAGCATGACGCATATGGGCACCGGATAAGCGCAGACACATAACAGGATATACATCAGGAGACAGTCATGAAGGTCAGAGAAATCCTCCGCGTCAAGGGAAATACGCTGTATACCGTGAACCCGGATACGCCCGTCGCGCAGGCGGTGAGCACGATGGCAGAACTCGACATCGGCTCGCTGGTGGTGATGAATCATGGCCGCTTGACCGGCATGCTGACTTTCCGCGAAGTGCTCAAGCATTTGCACGATAATGACGGTGCGGTTGGCGCGGCAAAAATCAGTGCGGTGATGAACAGCAAACCGGTGACCGCCACCCCCGAAACCGAGATCAACGATTTGCGCCGCATGATGCTGGAAGAACATGTGCGCTATATGCCGATTCTCGATGGCGATACGCTGGCCGGCGTCGTGTCGTTCTACGATGTGGCCAAGGCGGTGCTGGAAGAGCAAGCCTTTGAGAACAAGATGCTCAAAGCCTATATCCGTGACTGGCCGGCCGAGGAAGCGAGCGATTCCTGAGCTGAGCCTGCTACACTTCCTCAAACAAAAAATTCCGGTGTCTGCCGGAATTTTTTTGTCCAGAATAAGCCGACGAACAAGCCAACGATTGAGGACCCCATGACCAAGGAACACAGCCAATTCAGCCTGCTGCGCCAACACCGTTTCGCACCGTTTTTCTGGACCCAGTTTTGCGGCGCGGCCAACGACAATATTTACAAATTTGCCTGCACGCTGCTGGTCACCTATCAGGCCGCGCAGTATTCCGATCTGCCCGCGTCGCTGCTGACACAGCTGATCGCCGGTCTGTTCATCCTGCCCTTTGTCTTGTTTTCGGCCACCAGTGGGCAATTGGCGGATAAATATGAACGCTCGCATCTGATTCGCATGACCAAGCTGCTCGAGCTGGGCATTGTGTTGCTGGCGATTTGGGGCTTCTGGCAACACAGCATGGTGGTCTTGTTGTGCTGTATTTTTCTGCTGGGCTTGCAGGCCAGTGTGTTCGGGCCGGTGAAGTACGCTTACCTGCCGCAGCACCTGCTGCCGCAGGAAATCATCGGCGGTAATGGTCTGGTGGAATCCGGCACCTTCATTGCGATTTTGCTGGGCACCATGTTGTCCGGCGCGCTTATGAGCCATCATGAGAATGGTACCGCGCTGGTATCCATCGCCATTCTGGCGGTGGCGTTGATCGGGCTGGCGGCGAGCTGGCGCGTGCCGCATTCGCCCGCACCCGATCCGGCGCTACGCATCAACTGGAATCCCTTTACTGAAACCTGGAACAACATTCAGCTTGCGCGGCAGCGCCGCACCTTGTTTCTGTCGATGCTGGGCATTTCCTGGCTCTGGTTTTTCGGCGCCACCCTGCTGACGCAATTTCCCGGCTTTGCCAAGAACGTGTTGGGTGGCAACGAAGCGGTGGTGACTTTGCTGTTGGCGATTTTTTCGATCGGTGTCGGCGCAGGTGCCTTGCTGTGTGAACGCTTGTCTGGACACAAGGTCGAAATCGGTTTGGTGCCGTTCGGCTCGATCGGCATGAGCGTGTTTGCCCTCGATCTTTATTTCGCCAGCCAAGGCCATGCAGTCACAGCGCAAGTCGAGTTGGGCACATTTGTTGCTGATCATAGTCATTGGCGCGTGATGATCGATTTGTTTTTGCTGTCCCTGTTCAGCGGTCTGTACAGCGTACCGCTGTATGCGCTGATCCAGACGCGCTGCCCAGTCGAGCAAAGGGCGCGCATCGTTGCCGCCAACAACATCCTGAATGCCTTGTTCATGGTGGTGTCGGCTGCGCTGGCGGCGGTGTGTCTGACAGTGCTGAAATTTTCGATTCCGCAATTGTTTCTGTTGATGGCGGTGCTTAATGCGGGTGTCGCAATTTACATCTATGGTCTGGTACCGGAGTTCCTGCTGCGCTTTCTCGCCTGGTTGCTGGTGCACAGCGTGTACACCATGAAGAAGCGCGGACTGGAACATATTCCCGATCGTGGTGCGGCGCTGCTGGTGTGCAACCACGTGAGTTTTGCCGATCCGGTGGTGCTGATGGGGATCAGCCCGCGGCCGATTCGTTTTGTGATGGATTACAAAATTTTCAGCACGCCATTCATGTCCTGGTTTTTTCGTCAGGCCAAGGTGATTCCGATTGCTTCGGCCAAGGACGATCCCGTCATGATGGAGCAGGCCTTTGCCGAAGTTTCCAGCGCCTTGCGCAATGGCGATCTGGTGATGATTTTTCCCGAGGGCGGCATTACGCGCGACGGTACCATTCAGCGTTTCCGTCCCGGCGTCACGCGCGTGTTGGAGAGCGATCCAGTGCCGGTCATTCCACTGGCGCTGTGCGGTTTGTGGGGTTCGGTTTTCAGCCGTCATGGCGGTAGCCTGTGGGCGCGCCTGCGCAGTGCACATACCCGCATCGCGGTGCATGCCGGGCCGCCGATAGAACCGAGTGCAGCGACGCCGGAATATTTGCAGCAACGCGTGGGTGAACTGAGAGGAGACTGGCAGTGAGTTCAACTGGCGACAGTCCGCGCAATATCAACCTCGCCCTTCAGGGTGGTGGCTCCTATGGCGCTTTCACGTGGGGCGTGCTGGATGCCTTGCTTGAAGATGGCAGGCTGTCGATCGAAGCGATCACCGGCGCCAGTGCGGGCGCGATGAATGCCGTGGCGCTGGCCGACGGTTGGCTGCGCAATCCTGCAGATCCGCGCAGCGGTGCACGTGAAGGCCTGGAAAAATTCTGGCGTGCCGTCGCCGAGACGCCCGGCTTTGCCTCCTTCACCAATCCGACGCTGGATTCAATGACCGGCAATTTTTCGCTGGGCAAGAATCCCGCCTTCATCGGTTTCGATCTGCTCAGCCGGCTGGCCTCGCCGTATCAGCTCAACCCACTCAACCTTAATCCCTTGCGCGGCGTACTGGATCAGCAGATCGATTTCGAGCGCATCAATGCGCAAAGCACCTTGCAACTGTATGTGTGTGCCACCAATGTGCGCAGTGGTCGCGTCAAAGTGTTCGGCAGTGGCCGTGAAGATGGCCTGACCACCGATTGTCTGCTGGCCTCCGCCTGCCTGCCGTTTGCTTTTCAAGCGGTTGAGATCAAGGGCGAGCACTATTGGGATGGCGGCTACATGGGCAATCCCGCCTTGTTCCCGCTGTTCAATGCCACCATCGCTCCCGACATCCTGCTAGTACAAATCAATCCGCTGATACGCGATACCGTACCTGACACAGCCAGCGAAATCATTGATCGCACCAATGAAATTTCCTTCAACGCCACCCTGATGATGGAAATGCGCGCGATTGAATTCGTGCAGCGCTTGATCAACGACGGTCAGTTGCGTGCCAAGGACTCTGTGGAAGAGGAGGGCAGCGCGGGGCAACTGGTGCGCCGGGTTCTGCGCCGGGAACACCCCAAAAGCACCGCTTACAAACGCATCTTCATGCACCTGATCGAAGGTGGAAAATATCTGCAGGAATTTGGTGCCAGCGCAAAATACAATAGTAGCTGGGTGTTTTTATGCAATCTGCGTGACACCGGTCGCGAAGCCGCCCGCCACTGGCTGCAACATCATCTCAACCAGGTTGGGGTGAAGTCCAGCATTGATATTGCCAAGACATTTTTGTGATCTGTTTTTGTACTTGAATACAGGGTGCATATCGCTGCGCCGATCTTGCGGATAGCAAGCGCGGCCGGATGCAGCGTAGCGTAATCCGGGATCGATTCCCGGATTCCATTTCATTCCATCCAGGCTACCTGCTGAAGCCATCGAAGAACGCGCCCGCTACGAACTGGGCATGGTCAAGAAGGATGAGGTGTTTGTGCAGATGGTGCCGAAGCGTTGAGTTTGTAATGAGAAAATTCAAAAAATTAATTTGCCAATTCGTTGCTGGCTTTCTCGTCAGCGTAGTGGCTATTTATTTGCATGCAATCATTGGAAAATTGATCAACTTTGACTTGCTTACGCGTCGACGTGATCCCAATTTCAGTATCACTTTGAATTAGAGTCCATGGTTTAAAACTGTACCTGACTTTCCTGCAGCCGTTGTGCATAAATCGCTGGTGGCAGGCCACCCAACTCCTTCTTT
>SCTK01000003.1 GCA_004298905.1 Burkholderiaceae bacterium
ATCGAAACGCATCTGTGCACCACCATCGATGTCTGCGAACAGCGCGACCCCAAGGGGCTCTATGAAAAAGCGCGCCACGGCAAGATCGACGGATTTACCGGCATCAGCGCCCCCTATGAAACACCGGAACATCCCGCATTGACCATAGATACGGCCAGCCTGACCGTCGAAGGATCGGTGGCCAATATCATGCAACAACTGGCGCAACGTTTGTACTAAGAACACCATGGATACCAAACCCAGTAGTCACTACCACCCGCCGCAAGTCAAAAAATTCAATCGGATCAGACGCTGCCTGAACATGATTGGTCTGGCAAAGATTGATCTGTCCGAAGCATCGCTATTGGAAACGGCACGGCTGGAGACTGGCCTTGACCGTTTCGGCGACGAAAGTTTTTTGCCGCCGTTAAGGATGCTGCTTAAATGTCTTGAGACTGAGGCTCAGCTCAACCAGTTTGGCCGCCAGGCGCAAAGAACGCGCATCCTCCGCTCGCTCAAAAACAGACTTTGGGCCAATGCCTGCTTCGAAGCGTATCCTGAGATGCTGCAACGCAAAATCGTTGCGCCAATCATCATCGTTGGGCCGGCACGTTCCGGCACGACCCGCCTGCAGCGCATGCTAGCGGCTGACACACGCTTGTTGCATCTGAAAGCCTGGGAAGGTTTCAATCCTGCACCGCGTATGAATTGGCCGGACTTCGGCCGCACAGCACGACATGAAGAAGTCAAACAAGCGTTGCATCAGATGCAGCGTCTAAATCCTGGTGCCGCCTCGGCACACCCAATGGATGCGGACTGGGCCGAAGAAGAGATATTGCTTTTGCACCATTCTTTCTGTGGCTGGCTGGCGTTAGGATTTCGCCGTTACTACGATTGGTTTCTTGGCTATGACAAGACTGCCGCCTATCAGTACATGGCAGACCTATTGAAGCTGATCTCGTGGTCACGTGGCGATGACAAGGACAAACGCTGGGTGTTGAAATGTCCTCAACATATGCTGGACATGGACGTGCTGATGAAGGTTTTCCCCGACGCGAAGGTGGTGTTTCTCCACCGGGACCCCCTCAAAACAGTACCTTCCGTACTGTCACTGATATGGTATTTCGCTGTGCCCCACACGGATATGGCCTGCCGCGAGCCGCTAAGAAATATCTGGCTGGATTTATGCGAGCAAATGTCGCGCCGTTGCATGCAGGTACGTGAATCGCTGGCCCCATCGCAGTAGATAGACATTCAATATGAAGAGATGTCAGAACTGGCGAGAAGTCATGCGCCATATCTATGATTTCAGCGGTATCGAATTCACGCCCGAAACCGAGGAGGCTCTGGCTAACTGGTTATCCGAAAGCCAAAAAGAAAATCGTTACGGTGGTCATCGCTATGCTCTAGAAGACTTTGGCATCAGCAAGCAGGAAATTGACGCGCGCATGAGGTTTGTCCGTGAGCGTTATGCCATCCCCTACGAAGGCTGATAAATCTTTTGGCTGCGCACAAGCTCACAAATTATTCATCTCTCATTTTGCCGGGGAGCCCCAACTATGGTCACGCCTGATATGTGCTCGAACCCTTACCCTCATTACGCCAGGATGCGGGCAAACGCGCCGATATTTTTCAACCCGGCACGCCAGGTATGGGAAGTGTATGGCTATAAGGACATCCAGACTGTATTGAGCGATCCCGTCATATTCTCGTCTAACGTGTATGGGGCGGCGGGTCAGCCAAAAATGCAGACGATGCTCACGATGGATCCCCCGCGTCATGCACAGTTCCGAAAACTGATCACACATGCCTTTACCACTAAAGTAGTGACTGCACTGGAGCCGAGAATCCAAAAGATTTCGCATGAGTTGCTGAATCAAGTGGCTAGCACTGGACAGATGGACATCATGCGCGATTTCGCTTTTCCCTTGCCGGTCACAGTGATCGCCGAATTGCTGGACGTGCCGGTAACAGATCGCGATCAATTAAAGCGTTGGTCAGAGTACGCAGTGATGATGGCCGAAGCGACTATCAAGGGAGAAAAGCCCGCACCTCATCTGTTGGAAGCCGTTGCAGAGTTCATGCAATATATCGAAACCTTGGCCATAGAGCGCAAGCGCAAACCCGGCGATGATCTGATCAGCAGATTGGCGACCGCCAGTGTGGATGGAGAACAACTCACGACTCAAGAAATCGGCGGCACTTGCCGGTTGCTGCTGATTGCAGGCTATGAGACCACCACCAATCTCATCGGCAATGCCATGCATCTATTGCTGGAACATTCCGACGCGCTAGCCCAATTACGTGCTACCCCGGAACTACTGTCATCAGCAATCGAGGAGGTTCTACGTCATCGCACCGCTGTCCAATTCGTCGGTCGGATCGCCACACGCGATGTATCGCTTGGCGGACAATTGATTCGAGCCGGACAGAAAATCATAGCCTTCAATGGCTCAGGTGTAAAGCCCCCCAAATCAGTGCCACTCTAAACTAGAGGTATCGGGATGGTGAAGCACACGATACTCGACGGGTGTCAGGTCGCCGAGGGCATCGTGGGGTAACTGCTCGTTGTAATCG
>SCTK01000025.1 GCA_004298905.1 Burkholderiaceae bacterium
TCAGGTCACGCAATGCCGCCAGTCTGAGTTCTTCATCTGACGGGATGGGGGCAGCGGGCATTCAACAGGCTCCAGCAACTCGGCACGACAACTGAAGCCAAGATGTTACGCACAAAGTCCGCCCTGCGGATAAGGAAATTCACGCCAGAAACATGGGCGCAGGAGCCAAAAATCGGAAGGCGTTTGACGCGCCTGGTTCGGTCTTGACGAATGGCGCCAGGCGGCTTTACATCGCGAAACGCATGGCCCCTTGAACTTGAGCGCGGTGGCCTGATCTCAAGGTGTCAACTCCTGGAGGCCGCTCATGCACATGACGCGATACTGGATGACAGGTTGCATGGCCCTGATCCTGCTGGTGGCAGGTCGTTGGCCACAGCGCGATGACCTGGAAGACGATCATCTGCGCCAGCGCACCCGCATCGCGCTGACCAGCAAATACGACATGGACGAAACCGTGCGCCAGATCGAGCGCTCTGTTCGCCGCAATGGCCTGCCGGTGGTGTTGCGCACCACGGTGAGGCCGCCCAATGGCACGGACCAGCCCCACGAGCAGGCCCGCGTGCTGGTGTTGGGCGACGAGGACGGGCACACGCCGGTGCTGCAGACGCAGGACCAGGCGCGGCCGGAGTTGCCCTGGACGGTGGTGATCCGTCAGCGTGCGGATGGCCAGGCCGAGGTGCTGTTGAGCGACCCTGGAGGCCTGGCACCGCCAGAAGGCGTGTCCGAGCAGACCCTGCAAAAGGTGGCGGATCTGCCGGACATGCTCAAGGCGGTGCTGACCTGACCCCGCTGCTCTGGCTCAGACGTTGATGGCCTTTGCCGAGCCGGCCTGCTTGCGCAACTCGAACTTCTGGATCTTGCCGGTGGAGGTCTTGGGCAATTCGCCAAACACCACGGCCCGCGGGATCTTGAAGCCGGCCAGGTGCTGGCGGCAGTGGGCGATGATGTCCTCGGCCGTGACCTGGGCACCGGCCTTCAGTTCGATGAAAGCGCATGGTGTCTCGCCCCACTTCTCGTCGGGCTTGGC
>SCTK01000001.1 GCA_004298905.1 Burkholderiaceae bacterium
CAACTATCGTCCGCAGTTCTACTTCCGCACCACCGACGTCACCGGTGCGATCAGCCTGCCCGAAGGCACCGAGATGGTCATGCCTGGCGACAACGTCAGCATCACCGTCAAGCTGATTGCCCCGATCGCCATGGAAGAAGGTCTGCGCTTTGCCATTCGCGAAGGCGGCCGTACCGTCGGCGCGGGTGTGGTGGCGAAGATTATTGAATAACGGTTGACGCTTGCCGTGGGCGGCGCTGCCGCCAGCGGCGGTGTGTCGACGGCCGACAGGTTTAGGGGCATAGCTCAATTGGCAGAGCGTCGGTCTCCAAAACCGAAGGTTGGGGGTTCGATGCCCTCTGCCCCTGCCAGAATCGCTTCAAGTGATTTTTGGCTTCATGGAAAACACTGTTCGGCCGCTGTGCGCGCAAGAAAGTAAATATGGCAAATCAGGACGTACAAACCGTAGGCAGCGCAGCAGACAAGATCAAGGTCGCGTTGGCGTTGGCCTTGTTGCTGGCGGGTTTGGTGGGTTTCTATCAATTGTCCAGCCAGCCCATGGTGCTGCGTGTGGTTAGCGTATTGGCGGGATTTGTGCTGGCGCTGGGCATGGCCTCCTTGTCCGAGCCGGGGCGCCGCTTTATTGCTTTCTTCAAGGAAGCGACGCTGGAGGCGCGCCGTGTGGTGTGGCCGACGCGCAAGGAAACGCTGCAAATGACCGGTATCGTGTTTGGCTTCGTGGTCATCATGGCGCTCTTTTTGTGGCTGACCGATAAGAGTCTGGAATGGGTCTTGTACGACCTGATTCTGGGCTGGAAGAAATAAGCGGAGGATGGCATGAGCACGACGGCAGTCAGTGGCAAGCGCTGGTATGTGGTGCACGCTTATTCCGGCATGGAAAAGAGCGTGCAGCGCGCCCTGCAGGAACGCGTCGAGCGCGCGGGTATGCAGGACAAGTTCGGCCAGATTCTGGTGCCGACCGAGGAAGTCGTGGAAATGCGTGGCGGTTCGCGCGCCGTCTCCGAGCGCCGTTTCTTTCCCGGCTATGTGCTGGTTGAAATGGAAATGAACGATGAAACCTGGCACTTGGTGAAGAACACCAACAAGGTCACCGGTTTTGTGGGCGGCACGGGTAACCGTCCGACGCCGATTTCTCCCAAGGAAGTCGAAAAGATCATGCATCAGATGCAGGAAGGCGTGGAAAAACCACGGCCCAAATTCCTGTTTGAAGTGGGTGAGATGGTGCGCGTCAAGGAAGGTCCTTTCTCCGACTTCAATGGTGCGGTCGAAGAGGTCAACTACGACAAGAGCCGCCTGCGCGTGTCGGTCACGATTTTCGGTCGTGCCACGCCGGTGGAACTGGAATTTGGTCAGGTTGAGAAGGTTTGATTTCGATCTGACGGTAGTCTTGAGCGAAGAAAGCGCGCTCATCAAATCGCTTTCAAGAGGAGCCTGAGTAGTTGTCGCAGTAGGGACAATGAAATGGCGCTATTACTCACTACATTGGAGTTTTAATCATGGCGAAGAAAATCGTCGGCTTTATCAAGCTGCAGGTTCCTGCAGGCAAAGCCAATCCCTCACCCCCTATTGGCCCGGCACTGGGTCAGCGCGGCCTGAACATCATGGAATTCTGCAAGGCGTTCAACGCCCAGACGCAAGGCGTAGAGCCGGGTCTGCCGATTCCGGTGGTGATCACGGCGTTTGCCGACAAGAGCTTCACCTTCATCATGAAGACGCCGCCGGCGACGATTCTGATCAAGAAAGCAGCCAAGATCACCAAAGGTTCGCCGAAGCCGCACGTGGACAAAGTGGGCAACATTACCCGCGCGCAAGCGGAAGAAATTGCCAAAACAAAAATGCCCGACCTGACGGCGGCCGACATGGACGCAGCTGTGCGTACCATCGCCGGTTCCGCACGCAGCATGGGTATCACGGTGGAAGGGGTTTAATCATGGCAAAACTGTCCAAACGTACCAAAGCGCTGCGCGCCAAAGTCGACATTGCAAAATTGTATGCGGTTGACGAAGCGCTCAGCCTGATCAAGCAAACGGCTACCGCCAAATTCGATGAGTCGATCGACGTCGCGGTGCAGCTCGGCATCGATGCCAAGAAATCCGACCAACTGGTGCGTGGCGCAGTCGTGCTGCCGGCCGGTACCGGCAAGACGGTGCGCGTTGCTGTATTCGCCCAGGGCGAAAAAGCTGAAGCGGCCAAGGCTGCGGGCGCCGATATCGTCGGCATGGACGATCTGGCCGAACAGATCAAGGCTGGTAACTTCAATTTCGACGTGGTGATTGCTTCCCCCGACACCATGAAAGTGGTGGGCACGCTGGGCCAGATCCTCGGCCCGCGCGGCTTGATGCCGAACCCGAAGGTCGGCACCGTAACCCCCGATGTCGCCACTGCCGTGAAAAACGCCAAGGCCGGTCAAGTGCAGTACCGCACCGACAAGGCCGGGATTGTGCACGCCACCATTGGGCGCGCTTCCTTCCAGCCGGATGCATTGAAAAGCAACTTGCTGGCATTGATCGACGCGCTCAACAAGGCCAAGCCGGCCACCAGCAAGGGTGTTTATCTGCGCAAGATCGCCGTGTCCAGCACCATGGGTGCCGGTGTGCGCGTCGATCAAGCGACTCTGGCTGCTTAATACGCTGTATAGCCATTCGACTAGACGCTTAAACGACAAGCGTCAAGTCGCTGGTTAAGAAATAGTTGTTCGCCTCCGGGAACGGGGGCACAAAGAGCTTTGGGCTTTGCTGCCGATGTCTGGCGGCACTGCCGTCAAAGACCGTTGGGGCGGAAGGTGCAGTTTGCCGGATGCTTAATGGATGGGTATCCCAACGCAGATGGTGGTCCCGAGGAATAGAGAATTTGTTATTGCTGTTTCAGTGATTGCAAACGCTCCAAACTTCGACGGTCGCCGATTTTTGGAACCGGTAGAGCGAGGGCATCGTCCCTTTCAAAACCAAGCAGGAGAGCACATCGTGGCAATGAATATCGAAGATAAAAAGGCGATTGTGGCTGAAGTCACCGCACAGGTGGCCAAGGCCCAGACCATTGTGGTCGCCGAATATCGCGGTATCACGGTAGGCGATCTGACGCAATTGCGTAAAAACGCTCGCACTCAAGGCGTGTACCTGCGCGTGTTGAAAAACACCCTGGCACGCCGCGCGGTGGAAGGTACCCCTTTCGCCGGACTGAGTGAGCAAATGGCAGGCCCGCTGATTTACGGCATGTCGGCTGATCCGGTGGCGCCGGCTAAAGTCCTCAACGACTTTGGCCGCACCAACGACAAGCTGGTGCTGAAAGCGGGTTCCTACAACGGCAAGGTCTTGGACCAAGCCAGCGTGAAAGCGCTGGCCACCATCCCGAGCCGTGAGGAATTGCTGGCCAAGTTGCTGGGCGTGATGCAAGCCCCCGTTTCCGGTTTTGCCCGCCTGCTGGCGGCGCTGGCCGAAAAGAAACAGGGCGAAGCTGCGTAATCGCGGAGTGATCGACGTACCGATCCCGCATTGATACTGAAACAGTTAGGAGAAATTGAAATGGCACTGAGTAAAGACGACATTCTGGAAGCCGTAGGCTCCATGTCCGTGATGGAACTGAACGACCTGGTCAAGGCGTTTGAAGAAAAATTCGGCGTGTCCGCTGCAGCGATGGCTGTGGCTGCTGCTCCGGGTGCTGGCGGTGCTGCCGCTGCGGCTGAAGAGCAAACCGAGTTCACCGTCAACTTGACCGAAGTTGGCGCGAACAAAGTGGGCGTGATCAAGGCCGTGCGCGAAATCACCGGTCTGGGTCTGAAGGAAGCCAAGGATCTGGTCGACGGTGCACCGAAACCTGTCAAGGAAGGTGTATCGAAAGCGGATGCTGAAGCTGCCAAGAAGAAACTGGAAGAAGCTGGCGCCAAGGCTGAACTGAAGTAAGGCAGTCTGGTCGTAGAGTGCCCGGGGGTTGACGCCCTCGGGCATTTGTCGTTGCCGTTGTAGTTGTGTGGCAGAAGTCGTGTTGTTGTGGATCAGTTCTCCGGTCTGGGAATTCGTTTTCTCGAGTTTTCAGCCCCGAGCGTTGGTCTCGTCCCAATCCTGAAGTTTCACCTCGTCATCCTGAACGGAGCACACATGCCCTACTCGTTCACCGAAAAGAAGCGCATTCGCAAGAGTTTTGCCAAACGCGAAAGTGTTCTTGAAGTCCCTTTCCTGCTGGCCACCCAGCTCGCATCGTACCAACATTTTTTGCAGGCTGAAGTCGTCCCGAGTCAGCGCAAGAATGAAGGCTTGCAAGCCGCCTTCACGTCGATTTTCCCGATCACCAGCCACAATCAGTTTGCGCGTCTGGAGTATGTCAGCTATGTGTTGGGCGAGCCAGCGTTTGACGTTAAAGAATGTCAACAACGTGGCCTGACCTATGCGTCGCCGCTGCGCGCCAAGGTGCGCCTGGTGTTGATGGACAAGGAATCGAGCAAGCCGACCATCAAGGAAGTGAAAGAGCAGGAAGTCTATATGGGCGAGCTGCCCCTGATGACGACCACCGGTTCCTTTGTGATCAACGGCACCGAACGCGTGATCGTGTCGCAGCTGCACCGTTCGCCCGGCGTGTTCTTTGAACACGATCGCGGCAAGACGCATTCGTCCGGCAAGCTGCTGTTCTCCGCCCGCATTATTCCTTACCGTGGTTCGTGGCTGGATTTTGAATTCGATCCGAAAGATATTCTGTACTTCCGTATCGACCGCCGCCGCAAGATGCCGGTGACGATTTTGATGAAAGCGCTGGGCATGTCGCCCGAGCAGATTCTGGCGCATTTCTTTGTGTTCGATAATTTCCACCTGATGGCCGATGGCGCGCAGATGGAATTCATCGCCGAGCGCATGCGCGGCGAAGTGGCGCGTTTCGACATTACCGACAAGTCGGGCAAGGTGCTGGTCGCCAAGGACAAGCGTATCAACGCCAAACACATTCGTGACATGGAAGCCGCCGGCCTGAAACGCATCACCGTGCCGGAAGATTTCCTGCAAGGCCGGGTGCTGGCCAAGGCGCTGATCGATGGCGAAACCGGCGAAGTGGTGGCCAATGCCAACGACGAGTTGACCGAAGAGTTGCTGGCCAAGCTGCGCGACGCCAACGTCAAGGATATCCAGACGCTGTACACCAACGATCTGGATCAGGGCGGCTATGTTTCGCAAACCCTGCGCATCGACGACACCGCTGACCAGCTGTCTGCGCGCGTCGCGATTTATCGCATGATGCGCCCCGGCGAACCGCCGACTGAAGATGCCGTCGAAATGTTGTTCAACCGCCTGTTCTTCTCCGAAGACACCTACGATCTGTCGCGTGTCGGTCGCATGAAGTTCAACCGCCGCGTGATGCGCGACGAAGTTGAAGGCGAGATGACGCTGTCGAACGAAGACATCCTCGCCGTGATCAAGATTCTGGTCGAACTGCGTAACGGTCGTGGCGAAGTCGATGACATCGATCATCTCGGCAACCGTCGTGTGCGTTGCGTCGGTGAGTTGGCTGAGAACCAGTTCCGTGCCGGTCTGGTGCGCGTCGAGCGTGCCGTCAAGGAACGTCTGGGTCAGGCTGAAACCGAAAACCTGATGCCGCACGATCTGATCAACTCCAAACCGATCTCGGCCGCGATCAAGGAATTCTTTGGTTCCTCGCAACTGTCGCAGTTCATGGATCAGACCAACCCGCTGTCGGAGATCACCCACAAGCGCCGCGTGTCCGCACTCGGCCCGGGCGGTCTGACGCGCGAACGCGCCGGCTTCGAAGTGCGCGACGTGCACACCACGCACTATGGCCGCGTGTGCCCGATCGAAACGCCGGAAGGTCCGAACATCGGCCTGATCAACTCGCTGGCGCTGTATGCCCGCCTGAACGAATACGGCTTCCTCGAAACGCCGTATCGTCGCGTGGTCAACGGCAAGGTCACCGACGACATCGATTACCTGTCGGCGATCGAAGAAGGCAAATACATCATTGCCCAGGCCAATGCGGGTATGGATGGCAAGCGTCACCTGACCGACGAGCTGGTGTCTTCGCGTCAGGATGGCGAATTCGTGCTGGTCACGCCCGATCAGGTGCAGTACATGGATGTGGCGCCGGGTCAGATCGTTTCGGTCGCCGCTTCGCTGATTCCCTTCCTCGAGCATGACGATGCCAACCGTGCCTTGATGGGTGCCAACATGCAGCGTCAAGCCGTGCCTTGCCTGCGTCCGGAAAAAGCCGTGGTCGGTACCGGTATCGAACGCACCGTGGCGGTGGACTCGGGTACGACCGTGCAAGCGCTGCGCGGCGGTGTGGTGGACTATGTGGACGCCGACCGTGTGGTGGTGCGCGTCAACGACGACGAAAACGTCGCCGGTGAAGTGGGCGTGGACATCTACAACATTTCCAAGTACACCCGTTCCAACCAGAACACCAACATCAACCAGCGTCCGATCGTCAAGCGCGGCGACATCATCTCCAAAGGCGACGTGATCGCCGACGGCGCATCGACCGATCTGGGCGAACTGGCGCTGGGTCAGAACATGCTGGTCGCGTTCATGCCGTGGAACGGCTACAACTTCGAGGATTCGATCCTGATTTCCGAGCGCGTAGTGGCCGAAGACCGCTACACCTCGATTCACATCGAAGAATTGAATGTGGTCGCTCGCGACACCAAGCTGGGCTCGGAAGAAATCACGCGCGACATTTCCAATCTGTCGGAAGCGCAACTGAATCGTCTGGACGATTCGGGCATCGTCTACATCGGTGCGGAAGTGCAGGCCGGTGACGTGCTGGTCGGCAAGGTCACGCCCAAAGGCGAAACGCAACTGACGCCGGAAGAAAAACTGCTGCGCGCGATCTTCGGCGAAAAAGCTTCCGACGTGAAAGACACTTCGCTGCGCGTGCCGTCCGGCATGTACGGCACGGTGATCGATGTGCAAGTGTTCACGCGCGAAGGCATTGTGCGTGACAAGCGTGCGCAAAGCATCATCGACGACGAGTTGAAGCGTTATCGTCAAGACTTGAACGATCAGCTGCGCATCGTCGAGAACGATTTGTTTGCACGGATCGAAAAACTGTTGATGGGCAAAGTCGTCAACGGCGGCCCGAAAAAACTGGCCAAGGGCAGCAAGATCACCAAGGATTATCTGCACGATCTGGATCGCTACCACTGGTTCGACATTCGCCTGTCCGACGAAAAGGCCGCCAACGCACTGGAAACCTCGAAAGAGTCGATCGAACAGAAGCGTCACCAGTTCGATCTGGCTTTTGAAGAGAAGCGCAAGAAACTCACACAGGGCGATGAGTTGCCCCCAGGCGTGTTGAAGATGGTCAAGGTTTACCTCGCCGTCAAACGCCGCCTGCAACCGGGCGACAAGATGGCCGGCCGCCACGGGAACAAGGGCGTGGTCTCCAAGATCACGCCGGTGGAAGACATGCCGTACATGGCCGACGGTACCCCGGTCGATATCGTGCTCAACCCATTGGGCGTGCCGTCACGGATGAACGTCGGCCAGATTCTGGAAACCCACCTCGGTTGGGCGGCCAAGGGTCTGGGCTTGCGCATCGGTGAACTGCTGCACAAGCATGAGAAGCAGCAAGGCAAGTTGAACGATCTGCGCAAACTGCTGAAACATATCTACAACGAGAGCGGCCGCAAGGAAGACCTCGACAGCTTCAGCGACGACGAAATCCTGCATCTGGCCGATGGGCTGAAAAACGGCGTGCCGTTTGCCACCCCGGTGTTTGATGGTGCGACCGAAGAGGAAATTCGTCGCATGCTCGACCTGGCTTATCCGGATGACGAAGCCGCGCGCCTGGGCATGACGCCGGCGAAGACGCAAGTCACGCTGCACGACGGCCGCACCGGCGATGCCTTTGACCGCTCGGTTACGGTCGGCTACATGCACATGCTGAAACTGCATCACTTGGTCGACGACAAGATGCACGCGCGTTCCACCGGCCCGTACTCGCTGGTCACGCAGCAACCGCTGGGCGGCAAGGCTCAGTTCGGCGGTCAGCGTTTCGGCGAGATGGAAGTGTGGGCGCTGGAAGCCTACGGCGCATCGTATGTGCTGCAGGAAATGTTGACGGTGAAATCCGACGATGTGAATGGCCGTACCAAGGTGTACGAAAACCTGGTGAAGGGCGATCACGTGATCGATGCTGGCATGCCGGAATCGTTCAACGTGCTGGTGAAGGAAATTCGCTCGCTGGGGATTGATATTGATCTGGAGCGCAAATAAGTTTGCATGGCCGCGCCTGACCCGTCAGGCGCGGCGCACCGATCAATCGCCGAAAGAATTTATCTTAGTGACGTGTCGTTGGCATCGCCGCCGACGCTGATAAGGAGTCGCAATGAAAGCCCTGCTCGATCTATTCAAGCAAGTCCAGCAAAACGAACATTTTGATGCCATCAAGATTGGCCTGGCATCGCCGGAGAAAATCCGTTCGTGGTCGTTTGGCGAAGTGAAAAAGCCGGAAACGATCAACTACCGCACCTTCAAGCCGGAGCGTGACGGTCTGTTCTGCGCCAAGATTTTTGGCCCGACCAAGGACTACGAATGTCTGTGCGGCAAATACAAACGCCTGAAACACCGTGGCGTGATTTGCGAGAAGTGCGGCGTTGAAGTGACGCTGGCCAAGGTGCGCCGCGAGCGCATGGGTCACATCGAACTGGCTTCGCCGACCGCGCACATCTGGTTCCTGAAATCGCTGCCGTCGCGTCTGGGCATGGTGCTCGACATGACGCTGCGCGACATCGAACGCGTGCTGTACTTCGAAGCATTCTGCGTGATTGATCCGGGCATGACCCCGCTCAAGCGCGGCCAGATCATGACCGAAGACGATTACCTCGCCAAGCTCGAAGAACACGGCGACGACTTTACCGCCCTGATGGGTGCCGAAGCCGTGCGCGAACTGCTGCGCACCATCGACATCGTGCGCGATGCCGAACAATTGCGTAAAGACCTCGGTGAAACTGGTTCCGAAGCCAAGATCAAGAAAATCGCCAAGCGCTTGAAAGTGCTGGAAGCGTTTCAGAAGTCCGGCATCAAGCCTGACTGGATGATCATGGAAGTGCTGCCGGTGCTGCCGCCGGATCTGCGTCCGCTGGTGCCGCTGGATGGCGGCCGTTTTGCGACCTCCGATCTGAACGATCTGTATCGCCGCGTGATCAACCGGAACAACCGCCTGAAGCGCCTGCTCGAACTGAAAGCACCGGAAATCATCGTGCGCAACGAGAAGCGCATGTTGCAGGAAGCGGTCGATTCGCTGCTGGACAACGGCCGTCGCGGCAAAGCGATGACCGGCGCCAACAAGCGCCCGCTGAAATCGCTGGCCGAGATGATCAAGGGTAAAGGCGGCCGTTTCCGTCAGAACTTGCTGGGCAAGCGCGTCGATTACTCCGGCCGCTCGGTGATCGTGGTCGGACCGCAATTGAAATTGCATCAGTGCGGCCTGCCGAAACTGATGGCGCTGGAATTGTTCAAGCCCTTCATTTTCAACAAGCTCGAATTGATGGGCATTGCGCCCACCATCAAGGCGGCGAAAAAAGAAGTGGAAAGCCAGACCCCGGTGGTGTGGGATATTCTGGAAGAAGTGATCCGCGAACATCCGGTCATGCTGAACCGCGCACCGACACTGCACCGCCTCGGCATTCAGGCGTTCGAGCCGGTGCTGATCGAAGGCAAGGCGATTCAACTGCACCCGCTGGTCTGCGCTGCCTTCAACGCCGACTTTGACGGTGACCAAATGGCTGTGCACGTGCCGCTGTCGCTGGAAGCGCAGATGGAAGCGCGTACCCTGATGCTGGCGTCCAACAACGTGCTGTTCCCCGCTAACGGTGAGCCGTCGATCGTGCCATCGCAGGATATCGTGCTGGGTCTGTACTACACGACGCGCGCCAAGACCAATGGCAAGGGCGAAGGCATGGTGTTTGCCGACATCAGCGAAATGCTGCGCGCCTATGAAAATGGTGAGGTGGAGTTGAACACCCGTATCGCGGTGCGCATCAAGGAAATCCAGGTTGACAAGGAAACCGGCGCGCACAGTGAAACCCACAAGCGCTACTACACGACCGTCGGCCGCGCCATGCTGTCGGAAATTCTGCCGCCCGGACTGCCGTTCCCGCACATCGACAAGGCGCTGAAGAAAAAAGAAATTTCGCGCCTGATCAACGCCTCGTTCCGCCGTTGCGGTTTGCGCGAGACGGTGATTTTCGCCGACAAGCTGATGCAATCCGGTTTCAAACTGGCCACCCGCGCCGGTCTGTCGATCGCGATGAACGACATGCTGATTCCGCCGCAGAAGGAAGGCATCATCCGCACCGCCGAAAACGAAGTGAAGGAAATTCAACACCAGTTCGCTTCCGGTCTGGTGACGCAGGGCGAGCGCTACAACAAGGTGGTGGATATCTGGGGCCGCGCCGGTGATCAAGTCGGCAAGGCGATGATGGAACAGCTCGCCAGTGAAGATGTGGTTGATCGCAACGGCAAGACCGTCAAGCAGGAATCGTTCAACGCCATTTACATGATGGCCGATTCCGGCGCGCGCGGTTCTGCGGCGCAGATTCGCCAGCTGGCCGGTATGCGGGGCCTGATGGCCAAGCCGGACGGTTCCATTATCGAAACGCCGATCATCGCCAACTTCCGCGAAGGTCTGAACGTGTTGCAGTACTTCATCTCCACCCACGGTGCGCGTAAAGGTCTGGCCGATACGGCGTTGAAGACCGCCAACTCGGGTTACCTGACCCGCCGTCTGGTGGACGTGACGCAGGATCTGGTGGTGGTCGATGACGATTGCGGCACCAGCAACGGCGTGGCGATGAAGGCGCTGGTCGAAGGCGGCGAAGTGATCGAAGCGCTGCGCGATCGCGTACTCGGCCGCGTGGTGGTGGTCGATGTCGAGCATCCCGAAACCCAGGACGTGATCTACCCGGTCGGCACCATGCTGGATGAAGACGCCGTCGATGCCATCGAACAACTGGGCATCGACGAAGTGAAAGTGCGTACCCCGCTGACCTGCGAAACCCGTTATGGGCTGTGCGCCAAGTGCTATGGCCGCGATCTGGGCCGCGGTGTGCTGGTCAACTCCGGCGAGGCAGTCGGCGTGATTGCCGCGCAATCGATCGGTGAACCGGGCACGCAGTTGACGATGCGTACCTTCCACATTGGCGGTGCGGCATCGCGTGCCGCCATGGCATCCAGCGTCGAAGCGAAATCAAACGGTATCGTGCGTTTTACCGCGACGATGCGTTATGTGACCAACGCCAAGAAAGAACAGGTCGTGATTTCGCGTTCCGGTGAAGTCATGATCATGGACGACAATGGCCGCGAGCGTGAACGTCACAAGGTGCCGTATGGCGCTACGTTGTTGGCCCATGATGGCGCCACCATCAAGGCAGGTGCGCAATTGGCCAATTGGGATCCGCTGACGCGCCCGATGATTACCGAATACGCCGGCACGATCAAATTCGAGCACCTCGAAGAAGGCGTGACCGTGGCCAAGCAGATCGACGAAGTCACCGGTCTGTCCACGCTGGTGGTGATCGACGCCAAACGCCGCAGCACCGCGACCAAGGGCCTGCGCCCGCAAGTCAAACTGCTGAACGAAAAAGGCGAAGAAGTGAAAATCGCCGGCACCGATCACGTGGTGAACATCACCCTGCCGGTCGGCGCGCTGATTACCGTCAAGGATGGTCAGGCCGTGGGCGTCGGTGAAGTGCTGGCGCGGATTCCGCAAGAATCGCAAAAAACCCGCGACATTACCGGCGGTCTGCCGCGCGTGGCCGAGCTGTTCGAAGCCCGTTCGCCGAAGGATGCCGGCACGCTGGCGGAAGTCACCGGCACCGTCGCGTTCGGCAAGGAAACCAAGGGCAAGCAACGTCTGGTCATCACCGATATGGATGGCACGGCACACGAGTTCCTGATTCCGAAAGAGAAACACGTGCTGGTGCACGACGGCCAGGTGGTCAACAAGGGTGAGTCGATCGTGGACGGCCCGGCCGATCCGCAAGACATCCTGCGCCTGCTGGGGATCGAAGCGCTGGCCCGTTACATCGTCGATGAAGTGCAAGACGTGTACCGACTGCAAGGCGTGAAGATCAACGACAAGCACATCGAAGTGATCGTGCGTCAGATGCTGCGCCGTGTGGTGATTACCGATCCGGGCGAGGCCAACTTCATCCAGGGTGAACAGGTCGAGCGTTCCGAAATGCTGGACGAGAACGATCGCGTCATCGCCCAAGGCAAACGTCCGGCGTTGTACGACAACGTGCTGCTGGGTATCACCAAGGCCTCGCTGTCCACCGACTCGTTCATCTCCGCGGCGTCCTTCCAGGAAACCACTCGCGTGCTGACCGAAGCGGCCATCATGGGCAAGAAAGACGACCTGCGCGGCTTGAAAGAAAACGTCATCGTCGGCCGTCTGATTCCCGCCGGTACCGGTCTGGCATATCACAAGGCGCGCAAGGAGAAGGAACGTCTCGACGCCGAGCAGAATGCGCTCATGGCCGCCGAGGCTGAATTCTCCAACGTCGATGTTGACGCCACCGAACCCGCCGAGCCAGCCGCAGAGTAAGCGCTGTTATTGTCGTAGCAAAAAGGGCATCCAGATGGATGCCCTTTTTGTTTGCGCCGTGACTATTCTTGTGCGGCAGGCATGCTGATAGATTGCGTCCGTCTAGGGGAAAAGCGTGCGCTGGATTCAATCAACATCCCAGCGATACCGATTACCTAGCGAAAATGGGGTCAGATTCGATTTTTCTCCGAGGTGATGTTGTGAAGTGTGATGGCACAGAAAACATCGAGTCTGACCCCCTTTTTGCGGCATCACGGAGCGGGATGCGTATCGGTGCGGGGAGGGTGGTAATGATGAAAGACTTCGCGCACGTGTGGTTTTGTAGGGCGTCAATAGCCCAGCGCATTGCGCCGCATGTCGCTGCCAATTCATGCGGCGCAATACGCTGCGCTATTGACGCCCTACGGATTACGGATTACGGCTTACACGCGTTAGCTACTTTGACTTACTCATAACGCAACCTTGGACTTGCATGTCGTAAGCTTGCTTATTCTCTGGCTTTACCCCGCCTAGTGGTGCATAGACGTTAGCAACCATTTTTTCGCACTCCGATTGCACCGATTGGCCACAGCTTGCCAATGACATGGCAGCAGAAATGAAAATATAACCAAGCATTATTTTTTTCATCATTTATGATTCCCCTATGTAAAAAAACACGCGCACAAGATCGCACACCCTCTATGCTCGCTAGTTGGCATTTAAATTTTAGGCTGCATGTTTTTTGATTGTTCTTGTTGAAGCTTACGCTTCTTTTCTGCTTCTGCCTGCGAGCCTTTTTCATTTAATTGATCGTACATAGATTTTGCATCCAAAATTCCCAATTTAAATGTTGAAACCATCCCATCCTGTTGCGTAACAGCCGACACAGTGATTAGTGTGCCGCATGACGGACTAAAGCTACGCGGTGAAATAACTGACGTTCCCGGAATGTCAGTGCCTGAATAGCCAATGCTAAAGCAGGGGCCTTTGCTTGGATGGCCGATATACTGCTTTCCATTGCGGTCGAACTCCCATTTCATATTGAATGTGAACAATTGCTCTTCGCTGGACGGGGGGCCAAACTTTTCCTTCAGCGAGTCAACGAGTGTTTCTTTCTTAATGCGGGATCCTTGCGTAAAGCGTTGAACTCGTGCAACAAACCAGATTTTTTCTGCGTCATTTTGAAGTGCGACAAATTCATCGGATGGACCCCCTGAGTCTGCAAGACTAGTGCTAGGCAATCTGTCTGCCGTTACTGCAACAACCCCAGCTTCTTTCCCATCAGAAAACTTCAGCGGTGATAGTGAAAATTTGCTATTAGCCTTGGTTATGTTTATTTTTGCACTTGACAGCGAGTCTTCAATTTTAACTCCTGAGATGTCCACGGCAAGGGCGTAGTGAGGAAAACAAACAACCAGGAAAACGGGAATGGCGATTTTAAGAAGCTGCATGCTGAAACACTCCTTTCGTGATTGCTAACAAGATGTATGCGACATTTTGACGGGCAACCTACCGGGCATGTCGCATAGCCCGGCGGGGAATTGTGTGCATGTCATTGGTTTTATTGTTTGCCAGATATATCAATAGAATAAAAATGCCGACAAAAACGACATTGCTCATGGCGCTGAAATGATTCGATCTTGGCGCAACAAAGTTGCCCGCTGGCGCAGGCTTTTACCAAAAGTGATGGTTGATTAGACAGCAGATTCGCAATTCAAGCAAGAGTTCGCGATCTGACTGTTACAAGGGTCAAAAGTACCGCGTCTAAAAAAGTACCGGAGTCATAATTAATAATGGGCGTCAGACCTAAATTAGTCGCCACCAAGTATTGCGGCGAACGCTATGTCGTCAATTCATGATTGCTGCGCGGCGGCGCTCAGGCCCGTGGTACCGCTTCATAGCGGGCGATGAAGCTGGCTCGCGCCTGTTGAGTGGCCGGCGGAGGTTGCCTTCCCACTGGCATTGCATCGCCATGCAGCGATAACGGCAGACGGGACGGACGAGGCTGACCAGTCGATCGACCGGGCGGCGCGGCATGCGTAACAACGCTCCGTCGCATAGGGGACATTTTCGTGCGTTCATGGTTGCAGTATTGGATGCTATCTCGGTCACGGGGTTCCCCAGCAGACAAACACGAAGATCAAAAGTATCTGTCGAGTCAGTCGGCGGGAAACGTAGGACATATCCTATCTGTGAGTCAGAGTTTTCCTGAGCATCGTTAAGTTCTGCACTGATTCACTGTCGAGAGCGTTGCTCTACACTGGGATTGGCAAGGAGTTGCACAATTCCGATCCATTCTTTCTAAAGGAACAATCATGAAATCCAAACTTACGATGAGTCTTTTTCTAGTTGGCTCGCTCTTGGGGCCCGTCATTGCCCACGCGGCTGACTCGGACACAGACCGCAAGCATCCGGCTGCTTTCGTCAAGGATTCAGCCATCACGACAAAAATCAAGGCCAAGCTGGCGGCAGAACATATGCGCAGCCTCGCACATATCAAGGTTGATACCGACAAGGATGGCGCTGTGTGGTTGAGCGGCTCTGCCAAGACCCAGGCAGACGTCGACAAAGCTGAATCAATTGCGCGCGATACTGAGGGTGTAACCACTGTCAAAAACGACATCAAGGTTCATAAAGAAAAATAACGAATAGGCCGCCTCGCAAGATTGGCAGGGGTGAACATGTTCGCCCCGCCCAGGAGACATGCAATGACTTCGATCACACACAATCTGCGCAGCGGCATTTTTTTCTGTTTGCTGGTCGCGGTGCTGACGGGATGCGCCACGACCTCTGATCACGAACTTTCAAGACTTTCAAGATACAGAGAGGCTGAACGCATCGCCAACGCGCATCTCGTCACCTTTGATACGCTGGATTTTGATGTTTTCACCAATCAGCAGTGGGACCGACTGTACGAAAGTCACGCCAGGAATATCGTCGTGCACTGGCCTGATGGTCATCAGACCGTGGGCATCGAGAAGCACATTGAAGATCTGAAGACGATATTCCTCCATGCGCCGGACGCTCGGATCAAGACCCATCCGGTCAAGATTGCCTCGGGCGAATGGACCAGCGTGATCGGCGTGATGGAAGGAACGTTCACGAAACCCATGGTCACCCCCGATGGCAAGACAATCCAGCCTACCGGCAAAGCCTACAAACTCACCATGTGCACGGTGGGGCACTGGAAAGATGGCGTGATGGATGAAGAATATTTATTCTGGGACAACGCGGAATACATGAAACAGATCGGTCTAGCGCAGTAGGATTACAGATGACTAGGGCCAAAAGTAAAAAGCACTGGAGTTGAAATATTTTTGCCCATCTAGCGTAGCGCCACACACAAACAAAAAGGGCATCCGTTCGGATGCCCTTTTTGTTTGTGTGTGGCGCTATTGTTTTGCGGCGGGCATGCTGATAGATTGCGGCTGATCAGGCGCACTGACAAACGATAACAAGGGGCAGCGTTTGCTGGATTCAATCAACATTCCATGGTGGCTGCTGCTGTTGCTGATCGTCGGTAGCGCGGTGGCCCTGCTCGACCGTTTGCTGTGGCCCGGCGTGCGCTGGTTCCTGCGTCGACGTGTCAATCGCGTGATCGACGAAGTCAACACGAGACTCAACATCCATATCCGCCCATTCCAGTTCACCAAGCGGCAAGTGCTGATCGACCGGCTCAGTTACGACCCGCGCGTGATGGATGCGCTGCGCGATTATGCGCAAGAGAAAAAAATTCCACGCGAAGTCGCGCAAGCCGAAGTGCGGCGCTATGCACGCGAGATCGTGCCGGCCTTCAATGCCTATGCCTACTTTCGCATCGGCTATGCGCTGGCGCGCAAACTGGCGCACGCGTTGTATCGCGTACGCGCTAATTTTGCTGACCCGGCGCGGCTGGCCAACATCGACCCGCGCGCGACGGTGGTGTTTGTGATGAACCACCGTTCGAACATGGATTACGTGTTGACGGCTTTCCTCGCCGCCGAACAAAGCGCGCTGTCCTATGCGGTGGGCGAGTGGGCGCGCATCTGGCCGCTGCAGCAATTGATCCGCGCCATGGGCGCGTATTTCGTGCGCCGCAAATCGAACAACCCGCTCTACCGGCGCGTGCTCGAACGCTATGTGCACATGGCCACCGAAGAGGGCGTATGCCAGGCCGTGTTTCCCGAAGGCGGGCTGTCGCGCGATGGCTGCCTGCAAGCGCCGCGCCTGGGGATTTTCGATTACATGCTGCGCGAACACGACCCGAATGGGCGGCGCGATATTGTGTTCGTGCCGGTCGGCATCAACTACGACCGCGTGCTGGAAGACCGCACGCTCTTGCGCAGTCTCGACAAAACCGTAGCGAAGCGCTCGCGCTGGTTTGTGATTCGTACCACGTGCGGTTTTGTGTATCGCAACCTGCGCCTGATGCTGCGCAGCCGCTGGAAACGGTTCGGTTATGCCGCGGTCAACTTTGGTCCGGCCGTGTCGGTACAGGCCTATTGCAAGGAACGAGACCTTGATCTGCGTCGGCTCGACACGATCCAGCGTCACGTCGAGATTGACAAAATCGTGCAAGAGCTGATGCAGAGTATTGCCGGGCTGATTCCCGCAGCGCCCTTACCCATCGCAGTTGCCGCCCTTTTGCATGCCGAAGCGGCGGGTCAGCCCGGCTTGAGTGCCGCAGAATGGCAAGCGGCATTTCTCGATCTAACCCAAACCCTGCATCAAAAGCGAGCGTATATCGTCGTGCCTGAGCCTGCGCACGATCACACCTTCGACAGCGTGGTGGAAATGCTGCGGCTGCGCCGCTTTGTGCGTGAAGCTGACGGCCGGTATCGCAGCGCGCCAGCCGCACAGGAAATTCTGCGGTATTACGCCAATTCCCTGTGCGTGCCGGGCGGCCGCTAAGCCCCTTTTTACCCTTTATTTATTCGGCTGTGGCGTCATGCGCAGATAGGGGCGCAGGGCACGGTAGCCTTTGGGGAATTTCTGCTTGATGACATCGGGATCTTGCAGCGACGGCACGATCACCACGTCGTCGCCATCCTTCCAGTTGCCGGGTGTGGCGACGCTGTGATACTCGGTCAGTTGCAGCGAATCGATCACACGCAGCAATTCATTGAAGTTGCGTCCCGTGCTGGCCGGGTAGGTCAGCGTCAGCCGCACCTTTTTGTTTGGGTCGATCACAAACACCGAACGCACCGTCTGGGTAGCGTTGGCATTCGGATGGATCATGTCATATAGCTCGGAGACCTTGCGGTCAGCATCGGCAATGATCGGGAAGTTGACCTGGCAGTCCTGCGTGTCGTTGATGTCCTCAATCCATTTCTGATGCGATTCGACCGGATCGACCGATAGCGCGATAACTTTGACGTTGCGTTTCTCGAGTTCTTTCTTCAGCTTGGCGGTCAGACCCAGTTCGGTGGTGCAAACGGGTGTGAAATCGGCCGGGTGCGAGAACAGCACGCCCCAGCTGTCGCCCAGCCATTCATGAAAGCGAATCTTGCCCAGCGAAGATTCCTGCTCGAAATCCGGGGCAATGTCGCCCAAGCGTAATGTAGCCATGATGCCTCCTGTGTTAAATAATGTGAGAGCCAACACTATGGCAGGTCGCTCCGCCTGAACAAAGGAAAATATGCCAATACCCATATTCCGATCAGGTATATATGCCGCCTCAGGGCATGCTGGGCGGGCGGTTGTTGATGGGAAAAGACAACCACAACCGGGGCATAGGTTTGGGCATGAGGTTCCGATTGACCTTGGCTTGCTTTTTAGCTAGAATTCCGCCTCTTTCGGGTTTCCCCGCCCGCGCTCTTTGGTGATGGCTGCTCAGCTTTTCTCAAAACGCGCGCTGCGTTGTCTGAATTACCCCAAGGATTTGCTCGAAATTTATCCGAAATTTGCCCGGAGTGAGCCGGGGAATGCTGTTTCATTTTTTAGAGAGTAACAATGCCAACCATTAACCAACTCGTGCGCAAAGGCCGTGCGACGGAAATTGTTAAAAGCAAGAGTCCGGCGCTGGAAACCTGCCCGCAGAAACGTGGCGTGTGCACCCGCGTGTACACCACCACCCCGAAGAAGCCGAACTCGGCTTTGCGTAAGGTCGCCAAGGTGCGTCTGACCAACGGTTTCGAAGTGATTTCCTACATTGGCGGTGAAGGCCACAACCTTCAAGAGCACTCGGTCGTGCTGATCCGCGGTGGTCGTGTGAAGGATTTGCCGGGTGTGCGTTACCACATCGTGCGCGGTTCGCTCGACCTGCAAGGCGTGAAAGACCGCAAGCAAGCGCGTTCCAAGTACGGCGCCAAGCGTCCGAAAGCAGCGTAATTATTTTTTGTTTTCAGTGTCGCCGCGAGGCGCATTGAGTAAGTGGCCGTTCCGATGGGCGGCCGAGAGAAGCGAAGCTTCTCAACTGAATAGTGAAAGGAAGTTGTCATGCCACGTCGTCGCGAAGTCCCCAAACGGGACATACTGCCGGATCCGAAATTCGGCAACGTTGAAGTCTCGAAATTCATGAACGCCATCATGCTGTCCGGCAAAAAGGCCGTGGCCGAGCGTATTGTGTATGGCGCGTTCGAGCAGATCTCCAGCAAGAGCGGCAAGGATCCGCTGGAAGTGTTCCAGGCTGCGATCAACAACGTCAAGCCGCAAGTGGAAGTGAAAAGCCGTCGCGTTGGCGGTGCCAACTATCAGGTGCCGGTTGAAGTGCGCCCCTCCCGTCGTCTGGCATTGGCGATGCGTTGGGTGCGGGAAGCGGCCAAGAAACGTGGCGAAAAATCGATGGGCCTGCGTCTGGCCGCCGAATTGCTGGAAGCCGCCGAAGGTCGTGGCGCCGCAATGAAAAAACGTGATGAAGTGCACCGCATGGCTGAAGCTAACAAGGCCTTCTCGCATTTCCGTTTCTAATGTTGTTTTGCCGGAGCGTGCGCCGCGTGTGCGCGCTTCAATTTTCACGAGAGTACTAGCATGGCTCGCAAGACCCCCATTGAACGCTACCGGAACATTGGTATTTCCGCCCACATCGACGCGGGTAAAACCACGACCACTGAGCGGATTCTGTTTTACACCGGCGTGAACCACAAGATTGGTGAAGTGCACGACGGCGCAGCCACCATGGACTGGATGGAGCAGGAGCAAGAGCGCGGCATCACGATTACGTCTGCCGCGACGACCTGTTTCTGGAAGGGCATGGATCTGGCGCGTCAAGAGCACCGCATCAACATCATCGACACCCCCGGACACGTGGACTTCACCATTGAGGTGGAGCGTTCCATGCGCGTGCTGGATGGCGCGTGCATGGTGTATTGCGCCGTGGGTGGTGTGCAGCCGCAATCGGAAACCGTTTGGCGTCAGGCCAACAAGTACAAAGTGCCGCGTCTGGCCTTTGTGAACAAGATGGATCGTACTGGCGCCAACTTCTTCAAAGTCTACGAGCAGATGAAAACCCGTCTGCGTGCCAACCCCGTGCCGATGCAAGTGCCGATCGGCGCCGAAGAAAACTTCAAGGGCGTGGTCGATCTGGTCAAGATGAAAGCCATCTGGTGGGATGACGCCAGCCAGGGCATGAAATTCGAATACGGCGAAATCCCGGCCGAGTTGCTGGCGACCTGCAAAGAATGGCGCGAGAAGCTGGTGGAATCGGCGGCCGAAGCCAACGAAGAGTTGATGAACAAGTATCTCGAAAGCGGTGAGCTGACCGAGGAAGAGATCAAGTTCGGTATCCGCACGCGCACGATCGCCTGCGAAATTCAACCGATGATGTGTGGCTCCGCGTTCAAGAACAAGGGCGTGCAGGCGATGCTGGACGGCGTGATTGATTACATGCCGGCACCGGTGGATATTCCCCCAGTCAAGGGTACGGATGCGAAAGAAGCTGAAACCACTCGCAAGGCGGATGACAGCGAGAAGTTTTCTGCGCTCGCATTCAAATTGATGACCGACCCGTTTGTGGGTCAGCTGACCTTTATCCGCGTGTATTCCGGTGTGCTGAAAAAAGGCGACACGGTCTATAACCCGATCAAGGGCAAGAAAGAACGTATCGGCCGTATCGTGCAGATGCACGCTAACAACCGCGAAGAGATTGAAGAAGTTTGTGCGGGCGACATTGCGGCTTGCGTCGGTTTGAAAGAAGTGACCACGGGTGAAACCCTGTGTGATCCGGCGGCAGAAATCACGCTGGTGCGCATGGTGTTCCCGGAGCCGGTGATTGCGCAGGCGGTTGAGCCAAAAACCAAAGCCGATCAGGAAAAAATGGGGATGGCGCTGAGCCGCCTGGCCGCGGAAGATCCATCGTTCCGTGTGCGTACCGATGAAGAGTCCGGGCAAACCATTATTGCCGGGATGGGCGAGTTGCACCTGGAAATTATTGTCGACCGCATGAAGCGCGAATTCGGCGTTGAAGCCAACGTCGGCAAACCGCAAGTGGCCTATCGCGAAACGATTCGCAAAACCTGCGAAGAGAGCGAAGGCAAATTCGTCAAACAGTCCGGTGGTCGTGGTCAATACGGTCACGTCGTGCTGAAGGTCGAGCCGCTGGAGGCGGGCAAGGGTTTTGAATTCGTCGACGCCATCAAGGGTGGTGTGGTTCCGCGCGAATACATTCCTGCGGTGGAAAAAGGCTGCGTGGAAACGCTGGGCACGGGCGTGATGGCGGGTTATCCCGTCGTTGATGTCAAGGTCACACTGTTCTTCGGTTCCTACCACGACGTGGACTCGAACGAAAATGCGTTCCGTATGGCCGCCTCGATGGCCTTCAAGGATGGTATGCGCAAAGCCAGCCCGGTTCTGCTCGAACCGATGATGGCCGTGGAAGTGGAAACGCCGGAAGACTACGCCGGTACCGTGATGGGCGATCTGTCGTCCCGCCGCGGCATGGTGCAGGGCATGGATGACATGGTCGGCGGTGGCAAGGCGATCAAGGCCGAAGTGCCGCTGTCCGAGATGTTTGGTTACTCGACCACGCTGCGTTCGTTGACGCAAGGCCGCGCGACCTACACGATGGAATTCAAGCACTACTCCGAAGCACCCAAGAACGTGGCTGATGCAATCATCAGCGCAAAGACGAAGTAATCACGCAACTTATTGCAAACTCATTGAGCGCTCTTTTTTAAAGGATTGAAAAATGGCAAAAGGCAAATTTGAACGGACCAAACCGCACGTAAACGTGGGGACGATTGGTCACGTGGATCATGGTAAAACGACGTTGACGGCGGCCATTACGACCGTTCTGTCCAAACTGTT